>NZ_AUGZ01000010.1 GCF_000422925.1 Paludibacterium yongneupense DSM 18731 | reverse complement strand
GAACCAGTGGTCCTTCTCTTGCAGTGCAAGTGTCGGCTTCGGCCAGACACTCACACCTATCGGTTGTTCGTTTTGTTAAAGAGCAGTGCTGTCGGCGCCGTGTTTCGTTTGCGTCGTCAGCTGAGGAGACGAACTATACCGCCGCCCCCCTCCTCCGTCAATCCCTTATTTTGCCAAAAGCTTCAATTCAGCACATATCATGTGCCAAGTTACTGTTTTAACGGCACATATCCCATATGAACTTTTTTCAATCCCATGCCACACCGGCGCCAGAACCCCATTCTCTGCTCGATTCCGCCGCCGCAGGCATCGCGATAACATGAAAAAACCGCCCTGCGGGCGGTTTTTCCAATCAAATCGATCTCAAAGAACATATCTTGCCAGATCCTCGCGCTGCGCAAGCGCATCGAGCTTGCTGTCGACATAGGCGGCATCGACATCGAAGCGACCGCTGCGCGAATCGTAGGAGATTTCCTCGAGGAGTTTTTCCATCACGGTATACAGACGCCGCGCCCCTATGTTTTCCGTCTTTTCGTTGACCTGCCACGCGATTTCAGCAATGCGCCGGATTCCGCTATCGCTGAACTCGAGCTCCATGCCCTCCGTTTGCAGTAACGCCTGGTACTGGCGCGTCAGGCAGGCATCCGTATTGGTCAAAATCTGACGGAAATCATCGACCGACAATGAGGTCAGTTCCACCCGTATCGGGAAACGCCCTTGCAACTCGGGGATCAGGTCGGACGGTTTGGCGAGATGGAAGGCACCGGAGGCGATGAACAGAATATGGTCAGTCTTGACCATGCCGTACTTGGTCGTCACCGTCGTACCTTCCACCAGCGGCAGCAAATCGCGCTGCACGCCCGAGCGTGACACGTCGGCTCCCTGCCCTTCCGAACGGCTGGCCACTTTGTCGATTTCATCGATAAAGACAATACCGTTCTGCTCTACGCTACGGATGGCCTCCAGCTTGATCTCCTCTTCGGAAACCAGCTTGGCCGCTTCTTCATCGATCAGCTGCTTGAAGGCATCGGAGACCTTCATCTTGCGTGCGCGCGTCTTGCCGGCAGCCATGCCCTGGAACATAGTCTGCAGCTGGCTTGAAAAATCTTCCATCCCCGGCGGCGCGAAGATCTCCATCTTGCTCGGCGCTTCCTGCAATTCGATCTCGACTTCCTTGTCGTCGAGCTTGCCCTCGCGCAGCATCGTCCGGAATTTCTGCCGCGTGGAGCCGTCCTCAACCTTCGCGTCTTCCGCACTCTCGCCGGCAAAGAAGCCCGCGCCTGGCCGCGCCCGTGGCAGCAGCACATCCAGCAAGCGCGATTGCGCCGACTCTTCGGCACGGCTGCGGTTGCGCTTGATTGCCAACTCGCGCGCGTCCTTTATAGCGATTTCCGCCAAGTCGCGAATAATCGTGTCCACGTCGCGCCCCACATAACCGACTTCTGTGAACTTGGTCGCTTCCACCTTGATGAATGGCGCATTGGCCAGGCGGGCGAGCCGGCGGGCGATTTCGGTCTTGCCGACCCCGGTCGGCCCGATCATCAAAATGTTCTTCGGCGTGATTTCGTTGCGCAACGGCTCCTCGACCTGCTGGCGTCGCCAGCGGTTGCGCAAGGCGATGGCAACGGAGCGTTTGGCGGCATCTTGCCCGATGATATGTTTGTCCAGCTCGTGAACGATTTCCTGCGGAGTCATTTGTGTCATGGCCACATCCTGTGAGACGCCACCGCGCTGGCGGCGTAGTCATGTGCTATTCGCCCAAGGTCTCGATCAGATGATTCTGATTAGTATAGATACAGATATCGCCGGCGATTTCCAGCGACTTCTTGACGATGATCTCGGGCGCGAGTTCAGTGTTGTCCAGCAGGGCGCGCGCGGAAGCCTGCGCAAAAGCGCCGCCCGAGCCTATCGTAGCGATGCCGTACTCCGGCTCCAGGACGTCGCCGTTGCCAGTGATGACCAGGGTGCTATCCCGATCGGCGACGATCAGCATGGCTTCCAGGCGACGCAACATGCGGTCAGTGCGCCAGTCTTTGGCCAGCTCGACGGCTGAGCGCACCAGATGCCCCTGGTGCTTCTCCAGCTTGGCTTCGAAACGTTCGAACAGGGTAAACGCGTCGGCCGTCCCCCCGGCAAATCCGGCCAGTACCTTCTCATGATATAGCCGACGAATTTTCCGTGCTGTGGACTTGATCACGATATTGCCGAGCGTGACCTGTCCATCTCCACCCAAAGCGACCCGCTGGCCGCGGCGCACGGAAACGATGGTGGTTCCGTCGAATTGCTGCATATTTTTTCCTATCACAAGGATGAGCGGCAGAATGCCTCGATCATCGTTAAAAGATGAAGGCGGCGTAAGAAATTGCAAGACGCTCTCCATGCAGGCCGTTAGCCCGCATGTATTATTTTATTATGTAATTCATTACATAAATAATGATCAAATGAATGCATGACATTGGCACTCCCAATGGGCTGCCTGCTCGCTGTGCAACCCTGTCTTTTTCACTCCCCTCGCAAGCCAAGCCGTTCCAGCTCATCGGCAGTCAACAAACGCCAGCATCCTTCTTCCAGCTCTCCGAGCTCAAGTCGTCCGAGTGCCGTGCGGTGCAGTCCCACAACCCGGTTTCCTGCCGCCGCCACCATGCGCTTGACCTGGTGATACTTGCCCTGACTGATCGTCAGGGCGATGCGCTCGTCGGAAAGAATCTCGGCCTCGTCAGCCATCACCCTCTCCTTTTCATCCTTGAGCAGGACACCGTCCTTCAACTGACGGATCAACTCCGCGTCGGCAGGATGCTTGAGCGTAACCTCATAGCGTTTGGCTACATGCCGCCGCGGCGAACTTAGCGCATGGACACAGGCGCCATCCGTCGTCAGTAGCAGCAAACCCGTGGTATCCACATCGAGCCGGCCGACAGCCGCGATTTCGAGGCGCGAGAATTGCCGCGGCAAGAGCGAATAAACGCTGCGATGATGCTGCGGTTTATGCGACGTTTCGTAGCCGGCTGGCTTGTTCAACATCAGATAAAGCGGCAGCGCAACGGGCTGCCACGGCTCGCCATCCACGAGCAGTGCCGAGATCATCGCAACATCGACCGGCAAGCGATAATCCTGCGCGAGATGGCCGTCGATTTCGACCAGACCATACTCGACCAGTTGGCGGCATTCCTTGCGGCTACCGAAACCTTGCTGTTGTAAAAATCGATAGAGTTCCATAACCGAGATGGTAGCATCCGGCCCAAAAAAATGATGCGCCAGGATATGTTACCCATTTATCAATATCTATCTGATTGAAATCAAAACGTTTTATTGAGATGATGCTCATCATCTCAATAAAGAGTCGTTTGCTCCAGGAGAAACATCGTGCGCTACAAGGACGAGCAGCGGGCTCTCACCCGCCAGCGAATCGTGGAAATGGCTGCTCACCGTTACCAGGCAGAAGGCATCGGCGCCGTCGGCATCGCTAACCTGATGGCGGATCTCGGGATGACTCATGGCGGCTTCTACCGCCATTTCAGCGACAAGGAAGCACTGGTGGCTGAAACCTGCCGCTTGTCCTTCCGGGCGGTCGGACAACACTGGCGACATATACTTGCCAACGCGCAAGACAAACCGCAGCGGGTACTGGTTGAAGATTTCCTTGCGCATCGGCCGGATTTCACCTCCTTCGCCAGCACCCTGGCAGCAGAGATATCGCGGCGAGACCATATCTCGCGACGCGCATTCACGGCGGGTGTACAAGGCTGGCTGGAGCAACTGCAGGAGATCGGGGAGAAGGAGGAGGCGTACGTAAAACCGGGGGCCCTGCTGGCCCTGATGCTGGGATGCCAGTTACTGACCCGCGTCGTCAGCGATCCGGCACTTGCGCAGCGTATCACAGATGAAGTTACGGCCCTCGTCGGTCCGAAGAGCATGGAACGAGGGCCGCAAGACGACAGCGGAGAGGCGGCACCCGCCTCTCCGTGAGCATCATCAATACGGTGTGCGCTTGCGGCTGGCGGCTCCGCCGCTGCGTGGCGCGGCATTTCCGTTGCTATTGCCATTGCGCGGGGCGACATTGCCATTGACGTCGCCGTTGCCGTTACGCGGAGCCGAGTTTCCGTTGCGCGGGGCCGACGAGCCCTTATTGCGCGGGGCGCCGCTGGCATTGCTGCGCGGGGCGGGGTTGCCGCTGCGCGGAGCCGTCGTCCCGTTGCGCGGGGCAGCCCCGTTCCGACCAGCGTTGCCACGACCTGCCCCCTGCCCCTGGCGGGGCTGACCACCGCCGCGGCGCGCCCCCCCCATCAGGATGGGCTCGGGCTTGACCGTCAGATCGGCTTCATACCCGGGAACCGTGAACTGGCGAATCTGCTTGCGGATCAACTGTTCGATGTCCTTGAGAAACTTGAACTCGTCCACGCACACCAGCGACACCGCTTCGCCGGTGGAACCGGCGCGTCCGGTACGACCGATGCGATGCACATAGTCTTCCGGCACATTCGGCAATTCGAAGTTGACGACATGCGGCAATTGATCGATGTCCAGACCGCGAGCGGCGATATCGGTCGCCACCAGAACCTGCAGGGTATTCGATTTGAAATCGGCCAGCGCACGGGTCCGGGCGTTCTGGCTCTTGTTGCCATGAATCGCGGTGGCGCTGATTCCGCTCTTGTCCAGCTTTTCGGCCAGGCGGTTGGCACCATGCTTGGTCCGGGTGAACACCAGCACCTGATGCCAGTTGCCGTCCTTGATCAGATGCGTGAGCAGGTCGATCTTGCGATCGCGGTCGACCAGATGCACGCTTTGTTCGATCTGTTCGCTGGTCGTATTGCGCCGTGCGACTTCGACCAGACCCGGCTGATTCAGCAGACGGTCGGCCAGCGCCTTGATCTCATCGGAGAAGGTGGCGGAGAACAGCAGCGTCTGACGCTGCGACGGCAGCAGAGCCAATACCTTGCGGATATCGTGGATGAAACCCATGTCCAGCATGCGGTCGGCTTCATCCAGAACGAGGATTTCAATGCCGGACAAATCGAGCGTCTTCTGCGAAACGTGATCGAGCAGACGCCCCGGCGTCGCGACCAGGATATCGACCGCACGGCGCAGTTGCGCGGCTTGCGGGTTGAAACTCACGCCGCCGAACATGACCATGCTCTTCAGGGGCAAGTACTTGCCATACGTCTTTACCGATTCTTCAACCTGCGCCGCCAATTCGCGGGTGGGAGTCAGCACCAGAGCGCGCGGGCGGCCGGGCTTGGCGGCGGGTTGGCCGGACAGGCGTTGCAGCAGCGGCAAGGTGAAGCCGGCCGTCTTGCCGGTGCCGGTCTGTGCCGCCGCCAGCAGATCTCCGCCCTGGAGCACCAGGGGAATGGCCTGAGCCTGGATCGGGGTCGGGACGGTATAGCCGGTTTCGGTAACGGCACGCAGCAAAGGCTCGACCAGACCAAGGTCGGTAAATTTAATGTCAGACATGAAACACTCCAGCGACGGCCCATCGCAGGTTGTGCGACACCAATCCAGGCAGACGTGTTAGGAAAATCGGGAAAATCCGGCGCGCCGACTGGTTACAACGCGAGGCCGTGCAGTGTACCGTTATTTTCCGCGCAAGGGAAATGCGCACGTCGCGCCGCTCTGCGCTGTACCCATCGTCGCGCGCGGCTTACACTAGCCCACCTCATCCTGACCCGGAAAGCGCAATGGCACTTAAAGCCACCATATACAAAGCTGATCTCACCATTTCCGATATGGATCGCGGCTATTACGCCAGCCATAATCTGACCGTGGCTCTGCATCCGTCCGAAACCGTGGAACGCATGATGCTGCGCCTGGCCGTTTTCGCGCGCCACGCGAGCGAGACGATGGCCTTTACCAAAGGTATCAGCGTCGACGACGAACCGGATATCTGGCAACTGAACTACGGCGGCGAGATCGAGCACTGGATCGAACTGGGCGAACCCGATGAAAAACGCCTGCGACGCGCCTGTTCGCGCGCCGAAGCGGTCTGGGTCTACAGCTACGGAGGACGCGCCGGAGAAATGTGGTGGAAGCAGATGGAGGACAAGGCCCGGCGTTTCTCCAAGCTGACCGTCGAGAGCGTGGCCCCGGATATCCTGGCCCAGCTTGCCACCTTGTGCGATCGTTCGATGCAGTTGACGGTGACGATACAGGACGGGCAGATGTGGCTGGCCGACGCGAACACGACCGTCCTGTTCGCGTCGGAAAAACTCCAGCCGGTTTAAGAACGATCGCTGCCGCGCGTTGCGCTCATCAGTAGCCGAGATTGGGGGCCAGATCGCGTTCTGCTTGCTCCAGCCCTACGCCACGCCGTTCGGCATAGCTGCGCACTTGATCGCGGTCGATTTTACCTATCCCGAAATACCGGCTTTCCGGGTGGCTGAAGTAGAACCCGGAAACGGCTGCCGTGGGCAACATCGCATAGCTCTCGGTCAGGGTCATGCCGATCGCCGGGGCATCCAGTAATTCGAACAGCTCGCGTTTCACCGTGTGGTCGGGGCAGGCGGGATAGCCAGGCGCCGGGCGTATGCCCTGATAGCGTTCGGCAATCAATTGCTCATTGCTCAATGCCTCTTGAGCGCCATAGCCCCAGAACTCCTGCCGCACTCGCTGGTGCATGCGCTCGGCCAGCGCCTCAGCCAGGCGATCGGCCAGGGCCTTGAGCAGGATGGCCGAATAGTCGTCGCCAGCGGCTTCGAAACGCGCAACATGGGCGTCGATGCCAATGCCGGCGGTCACGGCGAAAGCCCCGATATAGTCGCGTACCGCGCTCGTCCGCGGAGCAATGAAATCGGCCAGCGCCCAATTCGGACGTTCCTGGCTGTCGTTTCCGCTCGCTAACGGCTTCTGCTGGCGCAATCCGGTCCAGCGCAGCAGCAGCCGGTCTCCTTCGGGGGCATAAACCTCGATATCGTCGTCGTCCACGCTATTGGCCGGGAACAGGCCGATCACCGCACGCGCGGTCAACCAGCGTTCGTCGACCAGGCGCTCAAGCATCGCCTGCGCATCCAGCCACAGCGAACGCGCCGCCTCGCCTACCACGGCATCGTCAAGAATGGCGGGGTAACGCCCGGCCAGCTCCCAGCTCTGGAAGAACGGGGTCCAGTCTATCGTCGACAGCAAATCCTCCAGCGGATAATCGTCGAAGCGAAGGGTACCGAGTCGTGCGGGACACGGCGGGACATAGTTCGCCCAGTCGCATCGAAATTTGTTGGCGCGCGCCTCGGCCAACGGCAAGAGCCGGACTTCGCGGCGCCGCGCATGCTGCTCACGCACACGGACATAATCGTCGAGCACGCTCTGCCGGAAATCGCGGGCCAAATCATCCGACAGCAGATTGGAGCACACGCCGACCGCGCGGCTGGCATCCGCCACGTATACGACCGT
The DNA here is from genome assembly GCF_000422925.1 of Paludibacterium yongneupense DSM 18731. GTDB lineage: Bacteria > Pseudomonadota > Gammaproteobacteria > Burkholderiales > Chromobacteriaceae > Paludibacterium > Paludibacterium yongneupense. Next base: position 185,704 of record NZ_AUGZ01000010.1, on the reverse strand, counting down.
TCCCGAGTAGTTGGGAGCGATCTTGACGGCGGTATGGACCTTGGAAGTCGTGGCACCGCCTATCAGCAGGGGCAGCTCGAAACCCTGCCTCTCCATTTCCTTGGCCACGTGGCTCATTTCTTCCAGCGACGGGGTAATCAGCCCCGACAGGCCGATGATATTGGCCTTGTGCTCGCGCGCCGCGTCCAGGATGGTCTGGGACGGCACCATCACACCCAGATCGATCACTTGGTAGTTATTGCAGCGCAGCACCACGCCGACAATGTTCTTGCCGATATCGTGCACGTCGCCCTTGACCGTCGCCATGATGATGACGCCCTTCGGCGCCGAATCAACGATGCCCAACAGCCGTTTTTCTTCATCGATAAAGGGTTCGAGATAGGCGACAGCCTGCTTCATCACGCGTGCCGATTTGACGACTTGGGGCAGGAACATCTTTCCCGAACCGAACAGATCGCCGACGACGTTCATGCCGTCCATCAGCGGGCCTTCGATCACATTGATCGGCCGCGGCAGGCTGGCGCGGATTTCCTCGGTATCCTGCTCGATATAAGTGGTAATACCCTTCACCAGCGCATGCTCGATGCGCTTGGCCGCGGGCTGTGCACGCCAGCTCAGATCCTCGGCCCTGCCTTCGCGCACTTCGCCCTTCACGCTCTCCGCGAGCAGGATCAGGTGCTCGGTCACATCGCCGCCGTCATTCGGCTTCCGCATCAGGATCACGTCTTCGATCCGCTCGCGCAAATCGGCATCGATCTCGCCATAGACCTCCAGCGCTCCGGCATTGACGATGCCCATCGTCATGCCGCGCTGAATCGCATGATAGAGAAAGACGGCGTGAATAGCCTCGCGCACTTTGTTATTGCCGCGGAAGGAGAACGATACGTTGGACACCCCGCCCGAAATTTTGGCATAGGGCAGGTGCTGCCGGATCCAGGCCGTCGCTTCGATGAAATCCAGGCCATACCGGGCGTGCTCTTCGATGCCGGTCGCCACCGCAAAAATATTCGGGTCGAAGATAATATCTTCCGGCGGGAAATCGAGCTCATCCACCAGAATGCGATAACTGCGTTCGCAGATTTCGATCTTGCGCTGGTAGCTGTCGGCCTGCCCGTCCTGATCGAAAGCCATCACGATGACTGCCGCGCCGTAGCGGCGCACCAGCCGCGCGTGCCGGACGAAGGCTTCGTGCCCTTCCTTCAGCGAGATCGAGTTGACGATGCCCTTGCCCTGGATGCATTTGAGTCCGGCCTCGATCACGCTCCATTTGGACGAGTCGATCATGATAGGGACGCGCGCGATATCCGGCTCGGCAGCGATCAGGTTCAGGAAACGCTGCATCGCCGCCTGAGCGTCGAGCATGCCCTCGTCCATATTGATGTCGATGATCTGGGCACCGTTTTCCACCTGTTGCCGCGCCACGTCAAGCGCGGTGGCGTAGTCACCGTTCAGAATCAGCTTGGCAAAGGCGCGCGAGCCGGTGACATTGGTGCGCTCCCCCACATTCACAAACAGGCTGTCATCGCCAATGTTGAACGGTTCGAGTCCCGATAGACGGCACTGTCGCGCGACATCGGGCAAACGCCGCGGCGCAACCCCTTCCAACGCCGCGGCGATGGCGGCAATATGCTCGGGAGTGGTCCCGCAGCAGCCGCCGACGATATTGAGCAGGCCGTCCTCGGCCCAAGCGCGAATTTCGCGGGCCATTGCCGCCGGCTCGAGATCGTAGCCGCCGAATGCGTTGGGCAGGCCGGCGTTGGGATGGGCCGAGACATAGCCGGGGCAGACACGGCCGATCTCCTCGACATACTGGCGCAGCAGGTCGGGACCCAGCGCGCAGTTGAGCCCGAACGACAAGGCACGCGAGTGGGCGAGGCTGTTATAGAACGCCTCCGTGGTTTGTCCGGTCAGAGTCCGGCCCGACTGGTCGGTGATGGTGCCGGAGATCATGACCGGCAGGCGCAGGCCATTGTCGTCGAAATAGCACTCGATGGCGTAAACCGCGGCCTTGGCGTTGAGCGTGTCGAAAATCGTTTCGACCAACAACAGGTCCACTCCGCCCTTGACCAGCCCGTCTATCGCTTCAAGGTAGGCTTCGACGAGTTCGTCGAAATGCACATTGCGAAACCCGGGATCATTGACATCCGGACTGATGGAACACGTACGGTTGGTCGGGCCGAGCACACCGGCAACGTAACGCGGACGCGAGGGATCGCGGGCGGTTTGCCGATCGCAGGCTTCGCGACACAGTCGCGCCGCCGAATGATTGATCTCCCATACCAGCGCCTCCATCCCGTAATCGGCCATGGCGATGCGGGTCGCATTGAAGGTATTGGTCTCGATGATGTCGGCGCCGGCCTCAAGATAGCTTTGATGGATGCCGGCGATCACGTCGGGCCGCGTCAGTACCAGGAGGTCATTATTCCCTTTGACGTCGGAAGGCCAGGCGGCGAAGCGCTCGCCACGGTAGTCGCTTTCGCTCAGATGGTGGCGCTGAATCATGGTGCCCATGCCGCCATCCAGAATCAGGATTCGCCGCTGCAAGTGTTCGTGAATAGGATGAAAGCCGGGTTTTGTCATGAAAATCGCCGTGATATTGTCTAAAACACAAGGGTCAACCTTTCGATCATAGCATGGGGTACCGCCACTTCCGGAAGGTGCTGATAGAAGAAGAAAGAACAATAGTATGTCGCGACTTCATATTGTCTTGCTACTGCTGCTGCTGACGTTTTCGCGTGTTTACGCCGCCAGTGTCATCCGTATCGGGGTAGCCGACACGGATTCCCCCCCCATCGTCGTCATCGCGGAAAACAGCGGCCAGCTTGTAGGCGGCTTGTCTTTCGACCTTGGCACCTTGCTTGCACACGAACTCGGCGCCAGGCCCCAGTTTGTGGTCCTCTCGCGCAAACGCGTCGAACCCTGGATAGAAAGCGGCCGCGTCGATATCATCTGCAACGCCAATCCGGCCTGGTTCGGCAATGCCGAGCACCTGGGATGGTCACGTGAAGTCTACCCGCTGGTAGAACGGCTGGTCAGCCTGCGCAGACTTCCCGATATCCATCAGCTTGACGACATCGTCGGCCGCCGCATAGGCACCATACACGGTTACAACTACCCCTTGTTCGACGCCTTGTGGGAGCAGGGACGGGCAACGCGAATCGAAGAGCCCTATATCGACTTGATGATGAAAGCGCTGGGCAAGGGCCTGAGCGATGTCGTGGCCATCCCCGAGCTGTCTTACGCCGCATGGCTACGCAATAATGCGAAAATCGCCCAGACATTTAAAGTGCATCCGATGATAGTCTCGTCGCTTCCTACGGCTTGCGCCGTGGCCCCCCACTCCACCTTCACGCTCGGCCAAGTCAATCAGGCCATCGATCGTCTGACTCGCAATGGCCAGTTGAAAACGTTGTTGAAGAGCTATCAATGAGTCCTGACTTGAATTTTGTCTATCTGCACGGTTTCAACTCCAGCCCTGGCTCTGCGAAGGCGCTCGAGACCGCCGCTTTTCTCGCCCCGGGCACCCTGCACTGCCCCGCTTTGCCGCCGCACCCGGCCGATGCCCTGCGCGTGGCGCGGGAGGTGGTGGAAAATCTGCCCGCCGACACCGTCATCATCGGCAGCTCCCTCGGCGGCTTCTACGCATCCTGGCTAGCCGCTGCGCTGGATCGCAGGGCGGTCCTGATCAACCCGACGCTCTTTCCGCATATCGAGTTGGCCCGTTTCATGGGCGAGCAGATCCAGCCCTTCACCGGCGAGCGTTACACACTGGGACGGGATGATGGCGCGGTACTGGCCGAGCATGTCGTCGCCAGGCCATCCTTGCGGCGTTACTGGCTGGTGCTCGGCACAGCGGATGAAACGCTGGACTGGCGACTGGCTGCGCGACACTATTCGGGGTGCCGCCAAACCTTGCTCAATGGCGACAACCACAGGTTGCAGCGCTGGCCGGAGTGTCTGCCCGGATTGCGGCAATTCGTGCAGGACACGACACATACGGCGCTGACAAGCTCGAGAGAACCCTCGCGATGACCCAGGCTATCGTTTTTCGTGAAATCGGCCCACCCGAAGTCTTGCGGCTGGAATCGGTCGACCTTGGCGCACCGGGAGCGGGCCAAGTCAGGATTCGACACCATGCCATCGGCGTGAACTATATCGACACCTACCAGCGTTCGGGGCTATACCCGCTGCCGTTGCCGTCGTGGCTGGGCCAGGAAGGGGCGGGCGTGGTCGAGTCCGTCGGCAGCGGCGTGGAACGCTTCGGCGTCGGCGATCGCGTTGCTTATGCCGGCGGCCCTCCCGGCTCCTATTCCCGGGAACGCCTGATCGATGCAGAGAAACTCATCCTGCTGCCCCCGGAAGTCGGATTCGAACAAGCCGCCTGCGTCATGTTGCAGGGCATGACCGTCGAATACCTTATCCGCCGCCTCTACTGCGTGCGACCAGGTCAGACCGTGCTATGGCATGCGGCGGCGGGAGGTGTCGGCCAGATTGCGGTACAGTGGCTATCTGCACTGGGCGTCGAGGTCATCGGCACGGTGGGCTCCGCCGCCAAAGCCAGGCTCGCGCTCGAACTCGGCTGCCGCCATGTCATCAATTACCGCGAACAGGATGTGGTCGCCAGCGTGCGCGAGATCACGCGAGGGCAAGGCGTGCCGGTCGTTTACGATTCAGTGGGGAAAGACACCTTCGCCATCTCGCTCGACTGCCTGGCCCGGCGCGGTCTGTTCGTCAGCTTCGGCAACGCCTCGGGCGCCGTACCCGACTTCTCCCCCTTGCTGTTGTCGCAAAAGGGATCGCTGCTGTTCACCCGTCCGCGGCTCGGCGATTTCGTCGCGACACGGGCAGAGCTCGAGGCTTCGGCCGGCGAGGTGTTTGCCCGCATCGCCGATGGCAGCATCAATGTTGCCCCATCGCGGCGCTACCCACTCGAGCAGGCGGCCACAGCGCACCGGGATCTGGAATCGCGCTCCACCAGTGGATCCATCATTCTCATCCCCTGAAAACAGGGTCTGCCCGGCCCTTGCGTCGTTCATGAACCATCAAAAGTGTCGGGTTCGAAAACTTTACGCCGTTTCTCGCGCCAGAAACGACGATCGGGGTCGGGTTGCGCGGCGTGTCCGCCGGTGCAGTTGTCCGGGCGGGAGGTCTGCCGTGTCCCTTGCGCCCCTCCCCCCTTCGCGCAGTCCTGAACCTGTCCGCGGCAGGCCTCGCTCCCCGCATCGCAGCTTGCGATGGAGAGCGGGCCCGCCTTCATGGGCACGACCGGCGCCAGCAATAATGCAGCCAAGACCAACAGGCGCGACTTCATCGTTTGCCTCTAAGTTGAATCCCGACGTTGATGCTAGACTTGCCCTGAAACGAGCGAAGCCGGCGTCGCGCCGAACGATGTCGATAACAATTGGATTCAATGTAAAAAAGCAACGTTGCGTATCCGTTTCGCCGCGCTCCCAAGTTATTAACAGATATGTTAGGACGTTTTGTTTTAACATTTCCACAAACCAGCCGCCTTGCGCTGGCTGACGCATGCCCGGACTCGGGATACTCTAAGGCTATGGAAAAAAACAAAGTTCTTGTCATTGACGATGACACAAAACTTCGCGATCTGTTGATGCGCTACCTCGACCAACAGGGCTATACCGTCGAAGCGTTACCCGACGCACGCGACCTCGATCGCAAACTCGCGCGCAATCGTCCCGACATACTGGTGCTGGACATCATGATGCCGGGGGAGGACGGGCTCGCGGTTGTCCGCCGCCTTCGGGCCCAGGGCGAAATGATTCCGGTGATCATGCTGACCGCCCGTGGCGAAGACATCGATCGGATACTGGGCCTGGAGATGGGCGCCGACGACTATCTGGCCAAACCGTTCAACCCGCGCGAGCTGACTGCGCGGATTCAATCGGTGCTGCGCCGTCACTATGCGACGCCGGCGCTGACCGCCAGCCATGACGAGAACGCGAGCATCCACTTCGGAGAATTCGGTCTGCACCTCGGACAACGCGAGTTGTCATGCAACGGTCAGACCATCGCGCTGACCAGTGCCGAGTACGCGGTTCTGTCCGTGCTGGTCACCCACCCGCGCCGCCCGCTGACGCGCGAACAATTGATGGAAATGGCACTGGGCAAAGGAAACGGGGAATCGCTGGATAGAAGCATCGATGTCCATATCTCCCGCCTGCGCAAGGCGCTCGAGAAAGGATCCGGCGGTCCGCGATATATACAGACGGTCTGGGGCTACGGTTACGTATTCGTGCCGGATGGCCGCGACCGGGAGTAAGCGGTGCGCAAACTCACAGGCTCCCTGTTCCTGCGGCTGGCCATGCTGGTGCTCATCTCGGTGGTGGCAGCGCAGCTGTTCACCTGGTGGATAGTAACCGGCGAACGTCGCGAAATGGTAGCCAAGGCGTTGTACACTCATGTCATCGATACGCTGGCGGATATCGAGGGCCATCTGGACCCGATGACTCCGGCGGCTCGCCAGACCTATCTTTCGACCTATAACCGTCCCGGCATGATGCAGATACTGCCCGGCGATGCAGACCGTTCCCTGGTTTTCACGACGTCGCTCTCGCCGCTGGCACAGGCATTCTCCGAACAGCTGGGACGCGGTCTCGGCGTGCGCTCGGTGGTCAAGACACGACAGCTGGAGACGTCGCGGCAGCTCTGGATTTCTGTCCGTCTGCTCGGCGCGCCATATTGGTTAGTGATACCGCAGTCGCATTTCCACGAAAACCAGCTCAGCCGCGCGACACTCGCCACCTTGCTGGCCTCGCTCACCTCCATCATGGTGGCGTTCACCATCGCCTGGCGTGTAAGCAAGCCCATCAGCCAGGTCGTGGATGCGGCGCGCACCCTCGAACATGGCCGTACGCCCGGGCCGGTGCCCGAAAACAGCGGCCCGCGTGAAGTCCGCGCCCTGACCGAAAGCTTCAACCGAATGACGCGCTCGCTGCAGACGGCGGCATCGGAGCGGCGGTTGATGCTGGCCGGGCTGTCGCACGATCTGCGCACTCCGCTCACCCGGCTCAAACTGCTGGTCGAGATGCAGGAAGCGAATGGCGACACGCCGGACATGCTGGACGATATCGATGAGTTGTCGCGCATCGTGCGCCAGTTCATCGATTTTGCCCGCAGCGAAGAAGTCCCGCACCGGGCGCCGGTGGCGCTGGCGGAACTGGCGAGCAGCGTGGTCTCCCGCTTCAACCGCGAGGCGATGGAAATCAAGCTGACCCCGCTGGCGGAGCCCGAGATTCCGGCCGATGCGCTGGCGCTCGAGCGCTTGCTGAGCAATCTCCTGGAAAACGCCCGCCGCTACGGGCGGGCGCCATTTGAAGTCACGGTGTCGGAAACCAGCCAGGATGCCGTGCTATCGGTGACCGACCACGGCGACGGCATCCCCATGGAGCGCCGCACGGCAGCGTTAGCCCCGTTCGAGCGGCTGGCCGAGCATCGCGGCACCGATGGCGGCAGTGGACTCGGGCTTGCCATCGTCGAACGCATCGTCAAGCAACACAATGGGACGCTCCAGCTCAAGGATGTCGATGGCGGCGGCCTGAAAGTGGTGATACGGCTGCCACGCGCGGAGCTGACGAGCTGACGGCCGGCAGGTTTCACGTGAAACCTGCCGGCCCCGTGGCTCAGTTTCCCTGCATCGCCGCTTCGACATCCTGCGCACGCTTCGGAATCGGCGTACCCAGCACGCTGCTGCCCTGCTCGGTCACCAGCACGTTGTCTTCGATGCGAATGCCACCGAAATCGCGGTATTGCTGGAACACGGCATAATCGATGAAGGCGGAGTGACGCGCCTCGGCCTGCCAGGCGTCGATCAACGCGGGAATGAAGTAAATACCCGGTTCCACCGTGATCACCATGCCCGGCCGCAGCGGCTTGGCCATGCGCAGATAGGCGAGGCCGAACAGGGGGCTGCGCTGGTCTCCGTCTTCATAGCCGACCAGTGTTTCGCCCAGGCTTTCCATATCGTGGACATCCAGGCCGATCTGATGGCCGAGCCCGTGCGGAAATGCGATCGCATAGGCGCCGGAATCGACGATGGCCTCGGCATCGCCGTGGAAAAACCCGAGGCTACTCATCCGCTCCACCATCAGGCGCGCAGCCTGGCGATGGATATCGCGGTAGCGCACACCGGGTTTCATCGCGGCAATCGACGTTTCCTGCATTTCCAGCACGATATCGTACAGCGCCCGCTGGCGCGGGCTGAAACGCCCGCCGACCGGCAGGGTGCGTGTGATATCGCTGGCATAGCCCGAGTCCGCGCTGGCGCCGGTATCGTTGACGACCAGATCGCCGGCCTGCAGGATTTGTGCATGGCCGTGGTTATGCAAAATTTCGCCACGCCGCGAAAAGATGCTGGGGTAGGCGAGTTGCCAGTCGCGGCGACGCATGATGCCTTCCATTGCCCCGACGACCTCGCGCTCCACCACCCCCGGCTGCGACATGCGCATCGCTTCGAGATGCATCTCGCGCGTCACTTCCAGCGCGCGCTCGATTTCGGCGATTTCTTCTGCGCCCTTGATTTCCCGCAAGGCAATGACCGCCCGCGCGAGCGCCGGCGACGCGCCGGCGCGCACGGCGTCGGGAGCCGCGTCGAGCAATTCGGCCAGCCGCAACACCGTCTCGGCGCGATAAGGGTTCAGATAATGTACGGAGGTCCCGTTTTTCCGCGCCACGCGCAGCACGTCGGCAAGCTCGGACGCGGGCCGGCTGCGGCTCACGCCGACGCCGAGCGCGCGTGCGGACAAACCGGGCAGCTCCCCGGTCCAGACGATATCGTCCATATCGGCTTCGTCGCCGAACAGAGTCGTCTCGCCGCTGGTGCTATCGATCAGCGCGCACAGTCCGGGTTCCGACAGGCCGAAGAAATAGGTGAAGCTCGAATCCTGAATAAAGGGATAGCAATTGTGAAGGTAGTTCATCGGTGCATCGACATGACCGACAAACAGCAGCAGACCGTGCGCGTCGCCCTTGGCGAGCCGGGCGCGGCGCTGTTGATAAATTTCAGCAGAAAACATCGAACGAACCTTCCTGTCGGGGGCGGCCGGTCGCGAGGGACAAACGGCCGCACGGTGAGCGGGGAAGCGGTTTACTGTACACCGCCGGCCTCACCCGCGCCAGTCTGTCTCGGGCGGCTTCGCCAAGCGCAGGCGGCCTTGAAGCAGTGCGCTGGCGAGCCCCCCGGCGGCAAGCGCCCATAGCGGGGCTCCCAAACCGGCGATATCCAGATTGGACGCCGCGACCATGAAGGTCAGCAGCGCCGCCTCGCGCCCCTTTTCGTCCGCCAGCGCCGCGCTCAGCGAAGAAGCCAGCGTCCCGAACACGGCGAGCCCGGCCGCAGCGACCACCAATATCCTGGGCAAACTCAGGATGAAGCCGGTCAGGGCCCCGCCTGCCAGTCCCACACAGCAGGTCAGCGCACCGCACACCACGCCGGCGACATAGCGGCGACGCATGTCGGCATGGGCTTCCGGGCCGGTACAAATCGCGGCAATGATGGCGGCCAGGGTCACGCCATGCCCTCCGAACGGAGCGCTAAGCAAGGATGCCACGCCCAGCGTCGTTACCGGCGCTCGCGCCGAAGGGCGGTAGCCAAACGCATTGAGCACCGCCATGCCGGGCAAAAATTGTCCTGTCAGGGCAAGCAGGGTCAGCGGCAAGGCCAGATTCAGCGTCGCGTGCCAGGAAAATTCAGGCCAGGTCAGCACCAGACCGCTTGACGGCATCGCCGCGGCCACCGGTTGAAACAAACCCAGCCCCCATGCCGCCCCGCCGCCGGCGAACAGGGTCAACAGCAGGGCGTAGCGCGGCAGCAGGCGGCGCGCGAGCAGAAACACCAGCAGCATCGGCAGCACCAGCGCGTGCTCCTGCCCTGCGGCGCCGACGGCCTGCGCGACGAACCGGAACAGAATCCCGGCCAGCATGGCGGCGGCCAGCGATGACGGAAACACCCGCATCAGGCGGTCGAATGCGCCGCTCGCACCAATGCCGGTAATCAACAGGCCGGCCAGGCAAAAAGCGCCGATCGCTTCCCGGTACGGCACGGACGGCAAGGATGCGAGCAATAGCGCCGCCCCTGGCGTCGACCACGCCGTGATCACCGGCATGCGCAAACGCCAGGACAGGAGTATGCCGGCCACGCCGGCGGCCAGGGAGATCGCCCCCACCCATGAAGCCAACTGAGCGGGACTCAGCCGGGCAACCTCGCCGGCATGGATGACGATCAGAAAGGGGCCGGAATACGACACCAGCACGGCCAGCAAGGCCGAAAGCGAGGCCGAAAATGAAAAATCACGCCACAGCGGCATAGTAGGATCTCCAGCGAAAAGCCATGCGCAACCTTACCCCCTCCCCTTCCCATCCGCCTCGTACAGACCCTGACAACACAGTACAAAAACGTTACCCTTGGAGCATCTGTTCTATATAACAAGCCGATGACAGACACCGCACCGCTCTATCTGCGCATCGCGCACGATCTGTGCGCGCAACTCGATGACGGTCGCCTGCCCCCCGGCAGCCGCCTGCCTTCCGTGCGTGCGCTCGCGGCACATCATGGGGTCAATGCGTTGACGGCGCTCCAGGCCTATCGGCATCTGGAGCGCTTGCAGCGTGTGGTGGCCCGGCCGCGCACCGGCTTCTATGCGGCTCTGTCGCCCACGCAGAAGGGTGACGACACGCTCCCGCCCTGGCCGGCGCCGGCGACCCTGGTCGATCTCGGCCGCCGCGCCTCGCATCTGGTCCGAATGTCGGACCCTTCGATCTCGGTGCAATTGCACATGGCGGAAGCCGCTGCCGCGCTCTATCCGGGGCAGGCCATCGCGCGCCTGCTGCAACAGCGCCTGCGCCACCAGCCCGAACTGATCGGCACCCACCTTTCGCAAGCGGTGCAACGGCAGTTGCAGCACCAGTTGCAAAGGCTTGCCGCCGGCTTTCAACTCGAACTCGATCCTGCCGCCATCCTGCTCACGCACGGCAACACCGAAAGCATCCAGCTCGCTCTACGGGCTCTCACTCGCCCCGGCGATACGGTCGCGGTCGAGACTCCGGTGTATTTCGGCTTGCTGCAAACGTTGGAGAGCCTTGGCCTGAAGGCGCTGGAGATCCCTTGCACGCCCGAACGCGGCATCTCGCTGGAAGCCCTCGAGTTCGCCTTGCGCCATGGCAGCGCGGTGCGCTGCCTGGTCGTGGTTCCGCATTTCCAGAATCCCGGCGGCGGCCTGATGCCGGACGGCGACAAGAAACGGCTTCTCGACTTGCTGCGCCAGCATCATGTGCCCCTGATCGAAGACGATGTCTTCGGCGATTTGCATTTCGGCGCCGACCGACCGACTCCGATCAAAGCCTGGGATAACGACGGCGATGTCATCTACTGCGCTTCCTTTACCAAAAGCCTGGCCCCCTCCTTCCGCCAGGGTTGGGTGGCGGGAGGAAAACACCAGGCCCGCCTCGCGCAGCTCAAATTGTCGAGCAGCTATGTCGGCTCGGCACTACTACAGGCGGCACTCGCCGACTTTCTCTCCAGCGGGCTGTATGACCGACACCTCGGTCTGTTCCGTCGGCAGTTGTCGCGGCAATGCCAGCAATTGACGGCGGCCGTTCTGGCCGCATTTCCCCTCGGCACACGGGTTTCGTCCCCCCGCGGCGGATTGCTGCTGTGGATAGAATGCCCGCGCGGCGTGGATAGCGTCGCGCTGTTGCAACAGGCGCTGGCCGAATCGATCAGCTTTGCCCCGGGGCCTTTGTTCTCGGCCGAACCCCGTTTCGCCTCGTGTTTGCGTCTCAACTTCGGCCAGCCGTGGTCGGAACCGCTCGCGGCGGCCATTGCCAGGCTCGGCCAGTTGGCCCTTGCGCAATTGCGCGCCGGACACGGCAGGTGAACCGCCCGGAATCCGGTCATTCCTGCCTGCCGTTCAAATACCCGATGATTCCAAAAAACGGCAGCCATAGCCCTTTTTGCTTCCGCACCGGCCGGGCAGGCCGACTCCCCTTCCACCGCCGGGCAAGGCCATGCCCGCTTTAGATCAGCTCAAGGGACTCGCCGTCCGGGCACTGGCCGAGCCGCTGGCAAGCGATGCCCGGGGCCCGATGTTGTCGCGCGCAGCCCGGGATACCTCGCGCTTGCCCGCTGCGCACTGTGGCGACCGCCGCTCATCGCCACGGCACGGTTCATGGCTCTCCCGCCAGTGTTGGCCCTGGCGACACGCGCGCACGATGGCGGAAGAATGGCAGACACGCCTGCCGTGGCTGAATGCGCCCGGGCATATCCATTTCGAATCCGGGCATCGGCGCGGGAGCGGGGTTTGTCCTGCCTGATCGAACAGCAGGACGCGATGGCGGGGGGCAAGCGGGTAGTCGTGCGGCGTCAGCAGGCATAGAATCGGGGTTTGTCCAATCAAGGAGCTTTACCCGATGAATATGAGAGCCAAGCGTTTGTTACTGGTTGCACTTCTGCCCCTCGCCGCGCACGCGCAGGACGCCGCCGACCCGGCCCGCGATATCGCGGCGATCCAGCAGGCCGCGCATGTACCGGCCTTCGTGACCCAGTTGGGAAAGCAACTCGGACAATCCGCGAAGCAAACCGCGGTCGCCCAACTCCAGCAGACCAATCCCGCCTGCGGACAGCAAGCCCCCTGCCGTACCAAGGTTGAGGGACTGCTGAAAAAAATCGACGCCGTGACCAACGATTATTTTGCCAAGCCGCAGACGCTGGCCGAATTCAAGAAGAAACAGTCGGACGCCTATCGCAAGCATTTCAGCAATGACGAGCTGCACGCGATCGCCGCCTTCCTGGCGACGCCCGCCGGCACAAAAATGCTGTCGGAATCGCCGCTTGTCATGAATGAGAGTGTTACCGGCTTGATGCAGGACGCGGGCAAGCAGCTCGATGCCAAGCTGCAACCGCTGGTGAATCAGATCAAGACCAGCAAATAAGCCGGCCCGTCACCGGAAAACAGGCGCGGGTTACTGGCTGACCCGCGTCTGACTGCGCAATTTGTAACGATGTCCGGGGTGCGTGAGTCGTGCGTAACTGACCAGGTTTTTGTGCGACCAGCTGCGCCGCAACACGAGCAGGCAGGGTTCAGTGGCATCGATGCCGAGCAGGCGCTGCTCTTCGGCATTGGCATGCACTGCTTCGACGCTATGCTCGAGATCGGTCAGGGGGCAGTGCAGCATCAGATAGTGGTTGGGCGTGATCTGCTCGAAATCCTGCTCCATATAGAACGGTGCCCAGGCGGGATTCACGAAGCGGTCTTCCAACTGCACCGGTACGCCGTCTTCGAAATGCACTAGCAGTGAATGAAACACCGGATCGCCCACATGCATTCCGAGGCGCAGGGCAATCTCTTCGCTTGCCGCTTCGGTGCACAACAGATGCTGGGTGGTGCTGTGATTATGACCGCGGAAGTGAATTTCCTGTGCGATGTTGTTCACATCCAGTAACGGCGAATCGGTCTTGCGTTCTGCGACATAGGTACCGTCACCGGCAAAGCGCAGCAGAATCCCCGCCTCCGCCAGATCACGGATAGCCTTGTTGACGGTCATTCTGGAGACGCCGAACAGCCGTGCCAGTTCCAGCTCGGGAGGAATCTTGCAACCTGGCAGGTATTCCCTGTTTCGTATTCCATCCAGGATAAATTGCTTGATTCTCTGGTAGCGGGGCTGGCGAGCTTCGGACACATCTAATACGGTCATATCTTCCATACGACCATTCTAGCTGGAGCATCTTCAGGAAAGTACCCTTGAAAAACCGGGGTTTGCGCCAAGTCAAACCCTTTTTCGGAAGCTCATGCGCCACCGGCTGCGGGAAGTCGTTGCGGGCTTCGCCTTCGCGGCAGGAACCATTACACTGTCCTGTAAACAGTCATCCAGGCAGGTCTAAGTTATGAAATCGAATAAATTCCCCGACATGCTGCAATTGCCCGGCGTCCGGCACGTCGAATTGGCCCCGGCATGTTTTGCCGTCGAAGTCACGACCGACCGCTTTCAGGCCACGATCGCACTGCAAGGCGGGCAGTTGATCACGTTTACCCCGACCGACGGCGAAGCACTGCTCTATCTGTCGCCGACGGCCATTTTCGAACCAGGCGTACCGGTGCGTGGCGGCATTCCAGTCTGCTGGCCCTGGTTTGGACCGCACCCCGACGATACGACCGCACCCGCGCATGGAGTGGCCCGTAACCGGGATTGGGCGCTGACTTCGATCGATCGCCACGACGAACAGTTTCACGTGAAACTGGCAGGCCCGCGCCACGACGGCTTATCGGTCGAAATCAGCTACCTTCTGAGCGAACGCGGCGTGACCTGCAGTTTGAGTACGCATAACGAAAGTCCGCGCCCGCAAACGCTGTCGGCGGCACTGCATAGCTATCTGGCCATTTCGTCCGCCGCTGCGGTGGAAATCAGCGGGATGGGTAATTGTCGCTACGATGACAAGGTTTTGCATGCAAGAGCCATCGCCGAGCCGGCACCACTGCGCATCGATCGGGAAATCGATCGCGTCTACTATACGGCCACCCCCGTCACCGTGGCCGATGCCGGATGGCAACGTCAAATCACGGTCAGCAATTCGGGATCGGGAAGCTGCGTGGTCTGGAACCCCTGGCTTGCGCGCAGCCGGTCGATCGCGGACCTTCCCGACGATGCATGGAATCACTTTGTCTGCGTCGAGGCGGCCAACGCCCTGGACGACAGCCAGACGCTGGCTCCGGGAGAAACGCACACCCTCAAAACGCAGATCGAGATCGCCGCGCGCTAAAAAACGGGCGCCGCTTTCGTAAAGCGGCGCTACCCCGCACCACATAACACGTTATAATCCAAACCGAGTGGCCGTATGGAACGGCCTCATGTTGTGGATTATGCTGTCAATGGCCCGACCCGATAAAATTTCCCGCTTCCTTCCGATTCGCTTCAGCAACGGCACCATGGTGCGGCGATTCGCAAAGCACTGCCCGCGCTGTCATAGCATGGTGGGGGCGGATGCCATGCAGGGCATTGCCAGCCTGCTGGACAACAAGATTTTTCTCGCGGCCCGCGCCAGTTGTCGATGCGGCGCGCACTTTACCATCGCTTGCGTGATCACGGACGACAAACGCGTCCACCGTGTCATGATTCCCGACTTTGTATTCCGGTTCTGGCTGCGCCTCGCTGTGCGCAATCTGCCGCAACCGGTCGACAACAAGGAGTGGGAACTGGCCGCCGACGAACCGTCGGCTCCAAGCGGTGTCTTGCTTCCCGACAGCGCCGATGTGACGCGTTCAAGCGAAGTTCTCGGCCGTTTCGAAGGGGCGCTGATATCGGCCTGGATCGAATATGAAGGCCGTCGCTACCTGTTCGAACGCGCCGCCCCGTCGGGCGGGCTCATCCAGATCGGCGAACACGAGCTGCTGTTCGAAGGCAAGCTGATCTACCGTATCGCCTGAGCGTCAACCTCGCTGCGTCGTCTGCCCGCTATAGTCGCCCCATACCGTCTGGATGGATGCCACCGCAGCCAGGGCGGCGGTTTCGCTGCGCAGGACGCGCGGCCCCAGGCGCAGAGGTGTCCAGCCAGCCGCGAGCGCGGCGGCTTCTTCCCCATCGGAAAACCCGCCTTCCGGGCCCGCCATCAGCCATGCGCGCTGGGGTGCGACCGCGATATCGGCCAGCCGGGCCCTGCCAAGGGGCGACAGGATAAGCCGCGTCGTCTCGATGCCGGATATCTCCAGCCACTCGGCCAGACCCAGAATCGGCCGCACTTCCGGCACCCGGTTGCGACCGCATTGCTCGCATGCGGACAACACGATTTCCTGCCAGCGCGCCACGCGCTTTTCAGCACGCTCCCCCGCGAGTTTGACAATAGACCGTTCGCTGGCCACCGGCTGGAATACGCTGACTCCCATTTCCACCCCCTTCTGCAAGGTGAAATCCATCTTGTCGCCCGACGAGATCCCTTGAGCCAGCCCCAGCCAGACGGGCGATTCGCGCTCGACCGGATCGAAGGTCTCGATGCGACACCGTGCGGCGCGCTTGCCCATGCTCAACAGCCGGGCCGTATATTCGCCTCCCGCGCCATTGAACAAAGTCAGTTCATCCCCTTCGCGCAAGCGGCGGACCTGCACATGACGCAGCACATCGTCGCTCAACTCGACAATGGTATCGGTTGCCAAACTGGCATCAACATAAAACCTTGGCATATACAAAACAGTCCGAATGGGAATTACGACGCAATAGTATAATGCAGCTGGGCCGACGGTTTCGCGACTATCCCTGTCCGCGCCGAAGTCAGCGTCTTCCCGCCGCGCATCGCGCAGGCCGGGATTCACGAAGGAGGAAGCCGCCCGATGCAGGTGCTCGAACAGCTCATGGACGTCGTGCGCGGGGTGGCGGCGACAGAAATCATGCCGCGCTTCCTACGCGTGGGCGCCAGCCGCAAGGACGACGGAACCTTGTGCACCGAAGCCGATCTCGCCAGTCAGCAGGCCCTGATACACGCCCTGCCCTCCATCCTTCCCTGCCCCGTGCTGGGGGAGGAAATGACGCGTGAGGAGCAATTGCGGCTATGGGAGGACAATCCCGACTCGTTGTGGGTGGTCGATCCCCTTGATGGTACGACCAATTTCGTCAACGGTCTGCCTCACTTCGCGATCTCGGTGGCGCTGGTTCAGCGAGGCCGCAGCGAGATCGGCGTGATATTCAACCCGGTAAGCGGCGAGATGTTCCACGCCGAGCGCGGTCGCGGCGCCTACCTGAACGAGACGGCACTGCCGCTGAAGAAATCCCCGAAAAACATCGGCGATACCATTGCCGGCGTCGATATCAAATATCTGCGCTCGGGCCGTCTTGCCTCACGCATCAGCAGCGTCGCCCCATTCGGAACCCAGCGCAATCTTGGCTCATGCACGCTGGACTGGTGCTTTCTTGCCTGCGGCCGTTTCGACCTGTATGTGCACGGTGGCCAGCGCCTGTGGGATTACGCTGCCGGTGCCGTGATACTGGAAGAAGCCGGTGGCCGCATCGCGACCCTGCAAAGCGATGACTACTGGTCGGATGGACTGTGGAAACGCTCGGCCGTTGCCGCCGGCGATCCCGTGCTGTTTGAACAGTGGCGGCGCTGGGTTCGCTGCAACCAGTAGGCATCAGGCGGCCGCATCGCGTTCGCGCAGAAAGCGGCGCACGCTGCTACCGGTATACAGCGCCAGACCGCACCAGATGAAGATGAAGCCCAGCGCCCGGCCCGCGCCGAATGGCTCGCGATACAGGCACACCCCCAGCAGCAGCTGCAAGCTGGGACTGATGTACTGCACGAGGCCCAGTGTCGCCAGCTTCAGGCGGCGAGCGCCGGCGGCGAACAATAACAACGGCACCGCAGTCACCACGCCCGCACCGATCAGCAAGATGTCGATCCCGGGATCGCCGGCGCCGAAGGCGCTCGCTCCGCGAAAGCCGATCCAGGCCAGGCAGCCGAGCGCCAAGGGCAGCATGAGCAGCGTTTCCAGCGCCAGCCCTTCCAGCGATGGCAGAGGTGCCCGTTTTCGCAGCAGCCCGTACACCCCAAAGGTAAAAGCCAGCGACAACGCGATCCAGGGCACCCCGCCCTGCAGCAAGGTCAACCATGCCACCCCGGCACAGGCCAGCCCTACAGCCATCCCTTGCACAGGCAACAAGCGTTCGCCGAGAAAGATCCGCCCGAGCAGGACATTGACCAGGGGATTGATAAAATAACCGAGGCTGGATTCCACGACATGACCGCTGTTGACCGCCCAGATATAGATCAGCCAGTTCAAGGTCAATGCCGATGAAGAGAACGCGAACAGTTTCAGCTTGCCGGCATCGCGCGCGACAGGGAGCAGCCAGCGCCAATGCCGTTTGGCCGACAGTACGGCGAAGAGGAATAGGGCCGACCAGACCACGCGGTGGCACATGATCTCCAGCGCCGGCAGGTGATGCAACGGTTTCCAGTACAGAGGGAACAAGCCCCAGCAGATATAAGCGCCGATGGCGAACAAGACGCCCCGCAAGGATTCGGAGCGCGAAGTCGGTGCCATGAATACTCCTTTATTTTCAAGCCTTTCAGCATACCAGAATCAGTTTTGCGAAGCTAAACAGGTATTTCGATCCATCCGTGTGACGGAAACCCGATAACAAAGCCGGGCGACTGTCGCCATTACGATACGGGCCGTTGGGCCTCAGAATTTAGAAAACTATTTTTATCCATATATATCAGTGCGTTACACAAAGAATCCGCTCCATTTCAGCGTTGGCACGGCTTGTGCTGTATTAGAGGCACACCGCCTCCCACAAGGCGGGTTTGGCGAACCCAATAAAGACGCCGCTCGAAAATGGAGATTACATAATGTTAAACGCTATGCTCACCGCGCTGTTTCCGGTTGCTTTCATCATCACTCTCGGCTGGATCGGCGGGAACCGGGGCTATTTCCAACACAGCGACGCCACCACCCTTGCTACTCTGGTCATGCGCTTCGCGCTGCCGTTCTCGCTCTTTCTCGGCGCCATCCACACTACGCCCGATAAATTGCAGAATGTCCCCTTTGTGCTGACCATGATTCTCGGCCTGATGGGAACGTTCCTGATCTCGCTGGTCGTCGCCAGATTCGTATTCCGCCACGATCTGAAGACCAGTACGATCCAGGCTCTGGTCTGTGCCTTTCCTGATATGGCCTACTTTGGCGCTCCGGTACTGGCCGTGGTCTGCGGCCCGTCCGGCTTCCTGGCGGTGCTGGTCGGCAATCTGATCACCAGTATCTTCATGCTGCCGCTCACGATCATCCTGACCCGCTATGCCGAAGGCACTCCGGAAGGCGAGAAACAACAAAGCGTCGCCTCCGTGCTCGGTCAAAGCGTATGGAAAGCCGTCACCAACCCGATGGTGTGGCTGCCGGTCACCGGTGCCATCCTGAGCTTCGCCGGATTCAAGCTGCCGGGCGTACTCGACCATTCGGTAGAATTGATGGCCAAGAGCGCCGGCGGCGTATCCCTGTTCGCACTGGGCCTGCTGTTCTGCGGCGAGCGCGCCAAGGTCAATGCCGACGTGATCACCAACATCGGCATGAAGAATTTCCTGATGCCGGCTCTGATGCTGCTCGGCGTGTATGTGTTCAAGGTTCAGCACGACCTGGCCGTTCAGGCGCTGATCACCGGTTCCGTACCGACCGCCGTTGCTGCATCGATGTTCGCCATCCGCAATCGCACCTATGCTATCGATGCATCGGCATCGGTTCTGATCGGCACCGTCCTCGGCATCGGCACCGTCGGCGCCATGGTCGCCATGCTGCACTGATGTACTGAATCTGCTGCCCGGAGCCCATCTTGAAGGTAAGATGGGCTCATCGCTCTACTCCGCATTCAGGCCGCTCATGATGTCCGCCCCCTCCCGCCTGTTGTCCTGGATCACTCTGATTGCGCTTGGCATCCTGCTCGAAATCGCAAGTGCATCTCTGGCCTACCACGTCACCTTCGACCAGTTGATCGGTGAATTGCGCGATAGCGGTCAACACCGTCTCGACCTGTATGCAAGCAGCCTCGAGCGCGAAATAGGCCAATACGCCTATTTTCCCAAAGTCGTCGGTCTGGATCAGAAAGTCTCCGCCCTGCTGGCCGACCCGGCCAATAGCGCCCTTGCCAAGCAAGTCGATATCTATCTCGAACATTTGAACGAACATGCCGGCACGATGGACATCTATCTGATGACGCCAGGGGGCAAGGTCATTGCGACCAGCAACTGGAATCAGGCCGACAGCTTCCTCGGACGCGACTTGTCCTACCGGCCCTATGTAAAAGCCGCCAGGCCCGGCCATGTAGAAGGCTTCTACGGCATCGGAACCACCCACAACGACCCCGGCTACTATCTGTCGTCGGCGTTGGTCGACAAGGAGCGCGTGACGGGCGTGGCGGCGGTCAAAGTCAGTCTCGACCAGCTTGAAAAATCCTGGTTGTCTGCCGAATCGCCGGCACTGCTCTCCGATGATAACGGCGTGATTGTTCTGTCATCGGTCGCCGCATGGAAATATACGACCTTACGGAAAATGGATGCCGCGGTTCTCAGGCACCTGGACGAAACACAGCAATACAATCGGCGTCGCCTGACGCCACTGGGTCTGGTCGAACGCAAGGTGATAGATGCCAACAGCCGCATCGTAGAGTTGCATAACCGCGGGCCTCGCAATGCCGTCTATGCCACCGACGGGCTGTTTCTGGCCCAGTCGCGCAGCATGAACGGCACTCCATGGCACCTGACCGTTTTTTACGACTTACGCAAAACCAACGATCTTGCCATGTCGCGTGCCGCACTGGCCGCCCTTGGCACGGCGCTCGGAATCGCGATGCTGGTCCTCGTCCGGGCGCGCCGCCGCGCGCGACGGGAACGCCACGAAGCCCGTTTCGCCTTGCAGCGCGCCTATGCCGAACTCGAACTCAAAGTCGATGAGCGCACCTCGGAGCTGAGCCATGCCAATACCCACCTCCAGCATGAGATCCGCGAGCGCAGCGAAGCCGTGCGCACGCTGAAGGCGGCGCAGGACGAGTTGGTGCAGGCCGGAAAGCTGGCGGTGATAGGGCAGCTGGCGGCCGGCATCGCGCACGAACTCAACCAGCCGCTGGCCGCTCTAGGCACCCTGTCCTCCAACGCCAGCGAGTTTCTCGAACGCGGCGATATCGCCACCGCCCAGTTCAATCTCGGCCGCATCGCGTTGCTGGTGCAGCG
This sequence comes from Paludibacterium yongneupense DSM 18731, assembly GCF_000422925.1. Lineage (GTDB taxonomy): Bacteria > Pseudomonadota > Gammaproteobacteria > Burkholderiales > Chromobacteriaceae > Paludibacterium > Paludibacterium yongneupense. Next base: position 164,994 of record NZ_AUGZ01000010.1, on the reverse strand, counting down.
CATGGGCACGCTCACCGGGCAGTTGCGTTCCTTTGCCCGGCGTTCGGGAGACGAACTCGGCGCCGTGGACATTGCACATGCCGTGGATAACGCACTGGGCATTCTCGATCCGCGCCTGCGCAAGGCGGGCGTCACGGCCCAGGTGGTCGCGCCCGGGCACGCCGTGATCGCGCACTGCAACGCCGTCCGGCTGGAACAGGTATTGGTCAATCTGCTCTCCAATGCCATCGAGGCCAGCCAGGACAAGGACCCGCCCTGGGTGCGCGTTTCCTGGGAGAAGGCCGGCGAGCGTGCATTGATCCATGTCTGCGACAATGGGACCGGGATGACGGAAACCGTGTTGTCAAAATTGTTCGAGCCCTTCTATACCACCAAGGCGACCGGCCTGGGATTGGGGCTCGCGATATCATCTGGAATCATCCGCGACTTTGGCGGAGAACTCGCGGCAAAGAACCGCGCCACGGGCGGAGCGGAATTTTCGATAGATCTGCCGCTTTCCCAGCACGACGAGGCTGAAGATGGAAAAGTTTGACGTTCTTATCATTGAAGACGACCCGGATGTCCGCCTGGGTTGCATCCAGGCGCTGATGCTTGGCGGCGTTCCCGCGCATGGGGTCGAATCGGTCGAAGAGGCCCAGCCCTTTCTGGCGGATGGCTTTCAGGGCGTCGTGGTCAGCGACATCCGCCTGCCGGGCATGGATGGTCTGAGCTTCATGCGCTCGCAAGCCATCAGCGCGCCGTCCATGCCGGTGATTCTGATCACCGGCCATGGCGACATCAGCATGGCGGTACAGGCGATCAAGGATGGCGCTTATGATTTCATCGAGAAACCGTTTTCATCGCAACACCTCGTAGAAGTCGTCAAGCGTGCGCTGGAGAAGCGCAATCTGACGGTCGAGGTGCACAGGCTCAAGCGCCAGCTGGCGGCCCAGGGCTCGCTCGAATCGCGGCTCATCGGCAACTCGCCGCCTATCGTGACGTTGCGCAAGTTGATAGAGCAAGTCAGCGCCACGTCGGCCGATATTCTGATACAGGGCGAGACCGGCACAGGCAAGGAGCTGGTGGCGCGCTGCCTGCATGATCTGAGCGGACGCAGCGGCCCCTTTGTCGCGCTGAACTGCGGCGGACTGCCGGAAACGCTGTTCGACAGCGAGATCTTCGGCCATGAAGTCGGGGCTTTTTCCGGCGCCAGCAAGCGTCGCATCGGCAAGATCGAGTACGCTCTCAACGGCACGCTGTTTCTCGACGAAATCGAGAGCATGCCATTGCCGCTGCAGATCAAGCTCCTGCGCGTGCTGCAGGAGCGGACTCTTGAACGTCTCGGCTCCAACCAGACCATCAGCGTCAATTTCCGCGTCATTGCCGCCACCAAGGACGATCTGCTCAAGCTGGCCGATAGCGGCAGTTTCCGCCGCGATCTTTACTACCGCCTGAACGTGGTCGTGCTCAGCTTGCCGACGCTGCGCGACCGGCGCGAAGATATTCCCCTCATTTTCGATTTTTTCCTGCAGCAGTTCGCACTGCGCCATAACCGGCCGGCGCCCGAGCTCGACGGCAGTCTCGGCCGCGATCTGATGCTGCACAGCTGGCCGGGAAACGTGCGCGAGTTGCGCAATCTCGCCGAGCGCTACGTGCTCGGTCTGCATGACCTGCCCGGCAACCCGGCCCCGCTGAAACCGCTGGCGCTGGTCGAAGCGGTCGAGGCTTTCGAGCGCTCCCTGATCGTGGAAGAGCTGCAGCGGCAGAACGGCAATCTGTCGCGCACGGCGGAGGCGCTCGCGCTCGCCCGAACCACACTGCACGACAAACTGCGCAAGCACGGCCTGGATACTAAAGGCTGATCCCATGCGCGGTTCCGCCCGGGACCGCGCGCATGCTGCACTGGCACAGATGCTGCACCCCGGTCTACCTGTCCCTTCCCGTTTTGACGTTTACGTAAACGTAACCTATAGTCGGCCAGACGAAGGCAAAAGCGAGCTAAAACTCTAATCAGAACACACAAGGATCTGGAGCATGCATCATGGCCATTCGCACCCTCGATCTGGACCAAAAATATACCGCCGCTAGCGGTCCGGTATTCCTCAATGGCATCCAGGCGCTGGTGCGCCTGCCGATGCTGCAGCAACAGCGCGACAGTGCCGCCGGACTGAACACCGCAGGGCTGGTCACCGGCTATCGCGGCTCCCCCCTCGGTGGCGTGGACATGGCCATGCGCAGCGCCAGCGCCCACCTCCAGCAGCATCGTATCGTGGTGCAACAGGGCCTGAACGAGGATCTGGCGGCCACTGCGGCATGGGGGAGTCAACAAGTCAATCTGTTCGAGGGCGCGCGCTACGATGGCGTCTTCGCGCTCTGGTATGGCAAGGGGCCGGGACTGGACCGCTCCGGCGACGTGCTCAAGCACGGAAATGCCGCCGGCAGCAGCCGCTACGGCGGCGTCTTGCTGATCGCCGGCGACGATCATGCCGCCAAATCATCGACCTTCCCCCATCAATCCGATCACCTGCTTATCGCATCCATGATTCCGGTGCTGAGCCCCTCCGGCGTGCAGGAGGTTCTCGACTACGGCTTGCACGGCTGGGCCATGAGCCGCTTCTCGGGATGCTGGGTCGCCCTGAAGGCGATCTCCGATACCATAGAGAGCTCGGCCGTGGTCGACATTGCCTGCGACCGCGTGCAGGTCGTCCTGCCCGACAACGGCGAGCTGCCTGCCGACGGGCTGAACATCCGCTGGCCCGACCCGCCGCTGGAGCAGGAAAAACGCCTGTTGCACCATCGCCTGTACGCCGCGCTGGCCTACGCGCGCGCCAACCGGCTCAACCGCATCGTGCTCGACTCGCCTGCAGCCCGACTCGGCATCATTACGACCGGCAAATCATTCCTCGACGTGATGCAGGCGCTCGACGACCTCGGCATCGACGAGGCTCTCGCCTCCGACATCGGTTTGCGGATCTTCAAAGTCGGGATGGTCTGGCCACTGGAGCCCGAAGGGGTGCGCGACTTTGCCACGGGCCTGGAAGAAATCCTGGTGGTCGAAGAAAAACGGCAGATCATCGAATATCAGCTGAAGGAGCAGCTTTACAACTGGCGTGAAGATGTCCGGCCGCGCGTCGTCGGCAAGTTCGCCGAAAAAGGGGAATGGGCCTTGCCGCACGGGGACTGGCTGCTGCCGTCCGCCGGCGAATTGACCCCCGCCATGATTGCGCGCGCAATCGCCAGTCGGCTGGCGACCGTGTTCGACAGTCGCTTGATGCATGATCGCCTCGAGTTCTACCGCGACAAGGAATCCCAACTCACCCGCCCTCGCCAGGCGCTGGCACGGCTTCCGCACTACTGCCCGGGTTGCCCCCACAATCGATCGACGCGGCTGCCGGAGGGGAGTCGCGCCCTGGCTGGCATTGGCTGTCACTATATGGCTACGTGGGTTGATAGCCAAACCAGGACCTTTGCCCAGATGGGTGGAGAGGGCGTGCCATGGATTGGCCAGGCCCCGTTCACCAGCACACCGCATGTCTTCGCCAATCTCGGCGACGGTACGTATTTTCATTCGGGTTTGCTGGCGATCCGCGCCGCCGTCGCCGCCCGCGTCAATATCACTTACAAGATTCTGTACAACAATGCCGTGGCAATGACGGGCGGGCAGGCCGTGGATGGCGACCTGGACGTAGCGCTGATGACACGACAGCTGCACGCCGAAAACGTCGGCCGTATCGTCATCACCAGCGACCAGCCGGAAAAATACCGCGACACCCGCCTGCTCGCCCCCGGCGTCGAAGTCCACCATCGGCGCGAGCTTGACCGTCTGCAACGCGAACTGCGCGAAGAAAAAGGCACCACCATCCTGATTCATGATCAAGGCTGCGCAGCGGACTTGAGGCGCAAGCGCAAGCGCGGAGAGGCCCCCGACCCGAACCGGCGCGCATACATCAACCAGAGGGTATGCGAGGGCTGCGGCGACTGCGGGGACGTTTCGGGCTGCCTGGCCTTGCTGCCGGTAGAAACGCCGCTCGGACGCAAGCGCCAGATCGATCAATCCAGTTGCAACAAGGATTTTTCCTGCACCGAAGGTTTCTGCCCAAGCTTCGTCACGGTCACGAACGCTTCGCTGCGCCGACCCGACAAGGCGGAGCGACCCGTTCCAGCCGTGCCGCCGCCACCGCTGCCCCCCACGCTGGCGGAACCGTACGGCATTCTGGTCGCGGGCGTAGGGGGAACTGGCGTGGTGACCATAGGGCAAGTACTGGGCATGGCTACTCACCTCGACGGACTCAACGTCACCGTGCTCGATATGGCCGGGCTCGCGCAGAAAGGGGGCTCGGTATGGTCTCATATCAGGCTAGCGCCCTCGGGCGCACCGCTGCATGCAGTTCGTATCGCCGCCGGCGACGCGAATCTGCTGATCGCCTGCGATCTGGCCGTCGGTGCGGCCGAAGAGACGCTGGCCAAATTGCGGGTCGGTTTCAGTCACGCCGTGATCAACAGCAACGAAGCCCCAACCAGCAGCTTGCTGCGCAACCCCGATCTGGTCTTTCCCGGCGCAGGGATGAAGGCTTCGATCGCGGAGGCGGTCGGCACCGGCCGGTGTGCCGAAGTCGATGCAAACCGGCTGGCCGTGACCCTGCTCGGCGATGCGATCGCCAGCAATATGTTCATGCTCGGTTTCGCATGGCAACGCGGCCTGCTGCCCCTTTCGGAAAATGCGCTACTTGAGGCCATCCGGCTCAACGGCGCAGCGGTCGAATTCAACCGGCGCGCCTTCCTGTGGGGTCGAGTGGCCGGCCACGATGTCCTGATGGCCGAACGCCTGTCCGGCTCGGTATTGCACTTTGTTCCACGTGAAACACCCGAGGCGCTGATGCAACAGCGCATGCAGTGGTTGACCCGTTACCAGGACACGGCCCTCGCTCAACGCTACCGCGCCGTGGTGGAACGCGTCCGCACGGCCGAGAAAGCGCTTCAGACCGGCTCCACCCTTCTCACGCGGACAGTGGCAAAAGTCTACTATCAACGCCTGGCCTACAAGGACGAGTACGAGGTCGCGCGGCTGTATAGCGACGGCGAATTCGAACGTGAAATGGCGGAGAATTTCGAAGGGCCTGTCCGCATGTATATCTGGCTGAGTCCCGGTTGGCTGAGCCGCTTCCACCGCGGAAAAATTCGGTGCGGCCCCTGGATACGCCCCTTCCTGAAGGTATTGGCAAGTCTGCGCTTTCTGCGCTCTACCCGCTTCGATCCTTTCGCATGGCAAGCGGACCGTCGCCTGGAGCGAAAACTGATCCTCGATTTCGAGTCGCAACTGGAATGCCTGTTAAGCGGGCTCAACCGCGACACGCTGCCATTGGCCTGTGAAATCGTGCAGCTTGGCGCCTCGATACGCGGCTTCGGCCATATCAAGGCAGCTCATTCCCGCCGCATTGAACAACAGCAGCGCGAGTTGCTCGAACGCTATCGCACCCGCAATCCGGGGCGCAGCGCGGCCTGAAATGCGGCGGCCTCTAAAATGTAACGACGGCAGGCACAAGAGATTATGATGACACCTTGACGAAACATTACACGCTCATGCGTAAAGGGTCGGGAATATGGAAAACAGCAAGCTGGCAGTCCTGATCGACGCCGATAACGCACAGTCGTCTCTCGTGGCGCAACTGCTGGCCGAAGTCGCAAAATATGGCACGGCAGTGGTCAAACGCGCCTACGGCGACTGGACCACAACGCAATTAAAAGGCTGGAAAGAGGTTCTGCATCTGCATGCCATCCACCCGATCCAGCAATTTGCCTATACCACCGGTAAGAATTCGACCGACTCGGCTCTGATCATCGATGCCATGGATCTGCTGTATACCGGGAAATTCGATGGCTTCTGCCTGGTGTCGTCGGACAGCGATTTCACCAGACTGGCCACCCGGCTGCGCGAAGGGGGCTTGACGGTGATCGGCTTCGGGGAACAATCCAAAACACCACGTCCATTTATCGCCGCCTGTGACAAATTTCTGTTCACGGAAATTTTACGTCCGGAAAAACCCGTGCACGAAGAAGTCCCCGTCGGCAAGCAACGGCGCGGCAAAAAAACGCCTGCCGCCGTGCCGCGTCATCCCTTGCAGGACATGTTCACCTCGGCCATCGAGGCCGTCGCTCGTGAAAGCGGCTGGGCCGAACTGTCGGCGGTCGGATCGTATATTGCCAAGAATGACCCTTCATTCGACCCGCGCAATTACGGACATTCTCGCCTCAGTCAGATGGTGAAACATCTCGATTTTCTCGCCGTACAACAGTCGCGTATCGGCGCGAAGCTGCATAGCGAAATCCGCTTGCAGACCGAAGCAGCGCCACTTGAAGAAACGCAACCGCCTACCGCCCCCACCGCAGCCAAACCCAAAGCAACGCGCAGCCGCAAGCCTCGCCAGAATAGCGTCAAGGCATCGACCAAAACATCGGTCTGAGCGCACCGCTTGCGTTATCGAACGATTGAATGGAAAAACGCCGCGGCATGCCGCGACGTTTCCCTTTTTCGAACGCTGTCAGGCAGCGTTTCTTGGCTTTCTATTTCACCCTTGTACGACTTAACGCACTTCTGCAACGATATCCTTGCTGAACACTTTTTCGCAATACTTGCATTTCATTTTCGTATCATTGTGCGACGGTTTTACATAGAAATAGCTGTTTACTGACTCAGTATGTGATATGCAGTTTGAGTTAGGGCAGGCAAAGATACCTTCAATCGCTTCCGGCAGAGTCAGCGGGTGTTTCTTGACCACCTCGAAATTTTCGATGACATTGACCGTTGCTCGCGGCGCGAACAATGCGAGTTCGTTGGCCTGCTCTTCGCTCAGCGCGATATTCTCGACCTTGATAATGTCTTTGCTACCCATATGCCGCGACGACAGGTTGAGCCCCACCGTGACGCGCTCGCCGCTGTCCGCCAGACGGAACAGACGCAGAATGGTCAACCCCTGACCAGCAGGAATATGATCGATCACGGTGCCTTGCTTGAGAGCCTCGACAGTACGCGTATATTGCATGACGGATTCCTTTCCTGTGCGCTCAGACGGTTTCGTTCAACACCAGTGCCAACAGGGCCTGGCGTGCGAAAACACCGTTCCTGGCCTGTTCGAAATAGTAGGCGTAGGGCGTCGCGTCCACAGCGGTCTCGATCTCGTCCACGCGCGGCAGAGGATGCAGAATTTTCATATTCGGCCGCGCTTGAGCCAGCATCTCCGCACGCAATACAAACTTGCCCTGGATTTTCTTGAATTCGGCTTCGTCAAAACGTTCACGTTGCACGCGTGTCATATAAAGGATATCGACTTCCGGAATCACGTCCTCGAGACTGTTCGAAAAAGTGTAGTTGATACCCTTCTCGTCCAGTTCCTGGCACAGATACTCCGGCATCGCCAGCGCCTCGGGCGAAACAAAGAAAAAACGGCAGTTGAACAAAGAAAGCGCTTGCGTCAGCGAATGCACGGTGCGGCCATATTTCAGATCACCGACAAAAGCGATGCTCAGATTCTCCATCGTGCCCTGAGTTTCCACGATGCTGAACAGATCGAGCAGGGTCTGGGTCGGGTGCTGGTTGGAACCGTCCCCCCCATTGATGATGGGGACGGCCGAGAATTCACTGGCCAGGCGCGCGGCCCCTTCTTTCGGGTGACGCATCACCATGGCGTCGGTATAGGAAGAAATGATGCGTACGGTGTCGGCGAGGGTTTCCCCCTTCTTGGCCGACGTATTGCCACCATCGGCAAACCCGATGACGCGGCCGCCCAGCCTTTGCACCGCCGTCTCGAAAGACAGACGGGTTCGAGTCGAAGGCTCGAAGAAACAGCTGGCCACCAGGCGACCTTGCAGCAAGTCGTCGCGCGGTGCGGCTTTCAGTCTGGCCGCGGTGGCAACCACCAGCTCCAGCTCGGCACGACTGAAGTCCGGAATGGAAATGATGTGCTTGCGGTACAGGGGATTGGGCATGAACGTTGCTCCTTTCTTCATGCGGCTAAAAAAAAAGCTCCTGACTTTATCAGGAGCTTTTTTTTGCAAACGGAACAGGGTTCGGGAAGCAGCCCACGCCGGGCGCCACCGTCGCGAACGACGCAGCTGCAGGCAAAGACGAGGGCGGGATGCGACATGGCGGCTTTCCAAACTAAACTTTCAGATTATAGCGTACAAATGCCCTGTTGTTAAGAACCCGACACCCTATTTCAAGTTAGTCGGCCGGGCAGCTATGATTAAATCATTGGGGAATATAGAAATCTCACAACAATGATCAAGCGGATCGATATCGATGAACTCAAGGTCGGCATGTTCGTCCACGACCTCAACTGCGACTGGATGTCACATCCATTCCTGCGTAACCGTTTTCTTCTTAAGCACGATGAAGAGATCCGGAAAATCGCCGATGCAGGCATCCATGAGGTCTATATCGATACCAGCAAGGGTCTGGACATGGTCAACGCTCCGACCCTGAACGAGGTCAAGTCCCAGCTCGAAAGCGAAATCCTGGACATGGCGCAACATCATAGTGCGCCCCCCGCCCGCGTCGAAGCGCATGTAGAACTCGGGCAGGCGCGCAGTATTCACCGCGAAGCGCATAAGATCATTCACGAAATGCTGCAGGATGTAAGGCTCGGCAAGCAGGTGGAACTGGAAAAAATCAATCCATCGGTCGAGCGCATCACCAACTCCATTCTGCGCAATAACGGCGCCCTGCTGTCGCTGTGCCGCATCAAGAACAAGGATGATTACACCTTTCTCCACTCGGTCAGCGTCGGCGCGCTGATGGTCAGTTTCTGTCATTCGCTGGGCATGAGCCGCGAGCAGATTCAGCAAGCCGGCATCGGCGGCATGCTCCACGATATCGGCAAGATGAAAGTTCCGGATGCCATTCTCAACAAGCCGGGGCGGCTGACCGAGAACGAATTCGAGCAGATCAAGTGTCATGTCGTCGAAAGCAAACGCATCTTGCACGCGACTGCAGGCATCACCGAAACCTCGATTCAGGTTGCAGCGCAACATCACGAACGCCACGACGGCAGCGGCTACCCGGAAGGCCTCAGAGGCGAGGCCATTTCCCAGCTCGGTCAGATGGCGGCCATCGTCGACGTCTACGACGCGCTCACGTCCGAGCGCTGCTACCACAAGGGCATGCCCCCGACGGATGCCTTGCGCAAAATATACGAGTGGTCGAAATTCCATTTCAACCCGGAGCTGGTACAAGCCTTCATGCGTACGACCGGCATCTATCCGGTCGGAACATTGGTGCGTCTGGAAAGCGGCCGACTGGGAGTCGTGGTCGAGCAGAACGAGAAAAACCTGATCGCGCCGCTGGTAAAAGTCTTCTTCAGCTGCAATAGCAACAGCCCTATCATGCCGGAGCTGGTCGACCTGTCGCGCGGCCTCGGCTTCGGCGGGGGCGACCGCATACTGCGGCATGAATCACCGGAAAAGTGGAAACTCGACCCGCTGCGCTATCTTTAGCAAGCGGAGGCAGGGTCCTCGAGCAAGGCCTGCAAGCGCTGGCAGCTGGAGCCTATGCCATCCCGGATCACGATGTCGAACAGCGCATCAAAGCCGGTTGCACTCAGGTTGATGATCGCAACCGGGATGCCGGCCCGCGCGCACTCCAGCGGGATCAGGTTGACCGGCCCGACTTCCAGCGACGATCCAAGCACCAGCAGTATGTCCGCCGACAATGCGAGACCGAATGCCTCCTCGATCGCCGGCACCGCTTCGCCATAGAGCACCACATCCGGTTTCACCACGGCCGCACAGTCCGGACACACCGGCACATCCTGCTCAACGATTGCCTCAAAACCAAGGCTGCCGCCACAAGCCAGGCAGTGCGCGGACAGCAGACTGCCGTGCAACTCGATGACTTCGCGACTTCCGGCACGCGCGTGCAAGCCATCGATATTCTGGGTCAGCACCGATACCCGATGTCCGGCCTGTTCGAGCCAGGCCAGAAAGCGGTGGCCGGCGTTGGGCTGATAGCCGCCGGCCAGCTTGATCCTGAAAATATCCTTGAATGCCTGCCAGAACGCGACCGGATTGCGCCTGAAATAAGCAATGGATACGACCTCGGGCAAGCTCATATCGCGCGCCCACAAGCCGTTGGCCGAACGAAAATCGGGAATACCCGACTCCGTACTCATACCGGCCCCGCTCAACACGGCGATATGCTTCGCCCCGCGCAGCCGTGTCGCCAGCGCGTCCAATTCCGAATTACCAGTCATCGCTTCACCAATCCAGTAACCGTTGCCGGGTATTTCACGGCATTTTTCTGCAATTTGTCGGCCACGGCATCATCGAGATCCACACCCAGCACGCTGGCCAGCCGCACCAGATACAGCAGCACATCGGCCAGTTCTTCGTGCAGATGCTCGTAGACGGCAGGATCGTCCATCAAGCGCGCCGCCTTGTCATCGGTCAGCCATTGAAAAATCTCGGCCAGTTCGCCCACTTCGCCAGTCAAGGCGAGCATCAGATTGCGAGGCGTATGGAACGGCTGCCAGCCGCGCTCGTCGGCGAAGTCTTGCAAGGCCGTCACCAGCTTGTCGACATCGATATATTGCGCCATGCGTCTCCCTCCCCGCGCCGGCGGCCGGCGCACGCCATCAATCGCCGAACAGACCTTCAGCCTTCATCGCAGCCTGTACCGCAGGACGCGCCCCGACGCGGGTCATGAAAGCCTGCAGCGCAGGCCATCTGTCCAGCGAAACGTTGTGAAACGACGTCCAGTTCAGACAGGTGAACAGATAGCCGTCGGCCACGCTGAACCCGCCTAGCAGGTAATTGCTGGCGGACAGCGTCGACTGCAGTACGTCGAAACGCGACTCAAGCCGCTTTAGCGCCGCGGCGCGCAGCGCTTCCGGCGTCGCCGGATTCCACAGCGGACCAAATCCCTTATGGATCTCGGTTGCAATGAAATTCAGCCATTCCTGCAAACGATAGCGTTCGAACGTGCCGTTGGCCGGTGCCAGATGTTTGTCCGGAACCTGATCGGCAATGTATTGCACGATGGCCACGCCTTCGCTCAGCACGTCCCCGCTATCGAGCAGCAGGGCGGGAACATAGCCTTTGGGATTGACCGACGCATACTCGACGCCACTGGCCGTGGTATGCGGACTCACGCGCAGGTTCACGGCCTCGAGTTCGAAAGCGAGTCCTGATTCGGCCAGGGCTATATGTGGAGACAATGAGCACGAACCCGCGGAATAGAACAATTTCATTGTTACTTTCTCCAAAAAGAAACGCTGCCGCGCACACCCGTGCACACCAGCGTTTCAATGGTACATCATTCGCCGCACCCGTCGGCGCACCGATCAGATCTTGTCGTACAGACGCGCGCCATTGCTGACGAACTCGACCGCCTTTGCCTGCATCCCCGCTTCCAATGCGCGATCCTCGCCAATACCCTGTTTCTGCGCGTAATCACGTACATCCTGGGTGATTTTCATGGAACAGAAATGCGGCCCGCACATGGAACAGAAATGGGCAACCTTGGCGCTATCCTTGGGTAGGGTTTCATCGTGGAAGGCCCGTGCGCGATCGGGGTCGAGCCCGAGGTTGAACTGATCATCCCACCTGAATTCGAAGCGCGCCTTGGACAAGGCATTATCGCGGATCTGAGCCCCCGGAAAGCCCTTGGCCAGATCGGCGGCATGGGCGGCGAGCTTGTACGTGATGATGCCCTCTTTGACGTCATTCTTGTCCGGTAGCCCCAGATGCTCCTTGGGCGTGACGTAGCACAACATCGCCGTGCCGTACCAGCCTATCTGCGCAGCGCCAATAGCCGATGTGATGTGATCGTAGCCGGGCGCAATATCCGTGGTCAGCGGCCCCAGGGTGTAGAACGGCGCTTGCTCGCACCAGTCCAGTTCCTTGTCCATATTCTCCTTGATGCGCTGCATCGGGACATGCCCCGGCCCTTCTATCATGACCTGCACATCGTGCCGCCATGCGATTCTGGTCAACTCGCCCAACGTCTCGAGTTCGCCCAGCTGCGCTTCATCATTCGCATCGTAGATCGACCCCGGGCGCAGTCCGTCGCCGAGCGAGAACGCGACATCGTAGGCCTTCATGATTTCGCAGATTTCCTCGAAATGCGTATAGAGGAAATTTTCGCGATGATGGGCAAGGCACCATTTGGCCATGATGGAACCGCCGCGGGACACGATGCCGGTCAAGCGACTCGCTGTCATCGGGACATAAGCGAGACGCACACCAGCATGGATGGTGAAGTAATCGACTCCCTGCTCGGCCTGCTCGATCAGGGTATCGCGGAAAATCTCCCAGCTCAGGTCTTCCGCCTTGCCGTTGACCTTCTCCAGTGCCTGATAGATGGGGACCGTACCGATAGGGACCGGGCTGTTGCGCAGGATCCATTCACGCGTTTCATGAATATTCTTGCCGGTGGAAAGATCCATGATCGTGTCGGCGCCCCATCGGATGCCCCAGGTCATTTTGTCGACTTCTTCCGAAATGGACGATGTGACCGCACTATTCCCGATATTGCCGTTAACCTTGACCAGGAAATTTCGGCCTATGATCATCGGTTCGGATTCGGGGTGATTGATATTGGCAGGCAGAATGGCGCGACCCAGCGCGATTTCCTGGCGCACGAACTCGGGGGTGATGACAGCTGGAATCGCGGCACCAAAACTTTCGCCTGCATGCTGACTGCCGAGCAGGGCAGCCAGCTTTCTGCCCTGCACGCCGCTGGACTTCACCGCTTCCAGATACTGTTCCCGGTTCTGATTTTCGCGGATGGCTACATATTCCATCTCAGGCGTGATGATGCCGCATCGTGCATAGTGCATCTGCGTCACATTGCCACCTGCGCACGCGCGGCGCGGCGCGCGGGTCAGATTGAAACGCAGGGCGTCGAGCGATGTATCTTGCGCACGCATGCGCCCGTATTCGCTGGATAGACGGTCGAGCCGTTCGCTGTCTCCACGCTCTTCAATCCAGCCGGCGCGCAACGGCAACAGTCCGGCACAGATATCGATGTCGGCCTGCGGATCGCCATAAGGACCGCTGGTGTCATATACATAGATGGGAGGATTGCTTTCGCCGCCCATTTGGGTCGGCGTGTCGGACTGCGCGATCTCTCGCATCGGGACGCGCAAATCGTCGCGGCTTCCTTGTACGTAGATTTTGCGCGAATTGGGCAGCGGTTGGATGACGGCCTGATCGACCGACATGTTCTGGAACGCGTTCATCGTTGTGTCTCCTAGCGATGAATCGGCGTAGCTGGAAACACGAGACGAACGTCCACAGACGTTGCATGACAGTGCGCTTCCCTACGCCGGGATTAACCGGGTCAGGTTCGGAGGGTATTTCTCACCCGCGGCACCATCTCGACTTCGAAACGGACAACGCAGGACCCCTAGCGATGCACAGAAGGTAAGTCAAAGCGGAAGGAATCGCAAGCGAATCCGGAGTCCGCTGCCGTTATCGAAGCGGCATGCCCTTGGGAAGTGCAAGCGATCCCTGTATCATCCATAGTGATATTCCATGTCGCATGGTGTCAGGGTAATTCTGTGATCCCACCCCGACCGATCGTGCGCAGGTAACGTGGACAGCGAAACGACGGCCGCAAGCATGTGTCTGGAGCCCGGCTGACCGGTATCGCTCGTTATCCTCATTCAGCCTTGCGGAGTGTAGTGATGGACTTTGAGAACGCCCGATTCAATATGATTGAACAGCAGATCCGCCCGTGGGATGTCCTGGACGCCAAAGTCCTGGATCTGCTGTTTCACGTGAAACGCGAAGATTTCGTTGAGCCGGACAAACGCGCTCTCGCGTTCGTGGATACGGAGCTGCCGCTCTCCAACGGAGGCGTCATGCTGCAGCCCAAGCAGGAAGCCCGTCTGGTGCAAGACCTGATGCTGAAGCCCGACGACAAGGTTCTCGAAATCGGAACCGGCAGCGGCTATGTGACGGCGCTGCTGGCGAAACTGGCCGGGCATGTGCACAGTATCGAAATGGATCCCGCGATGCTGGAAAAAGCCGCGCGCCATCTCAAGCAGGCCGATATCCGCAACGTGACGCTACTGGGCGGCAACGGCGTGGAAGGGGCCCCCGAGGCTTCGCCCTTCGATGCGATTTTCGTCGGGGGTTCTTTGCCTCGGATCCCAGAGGCGCTCAAGCAGCAACTGGCCATCGGCGGACGCATGGTCGCCGTCATAGGCGATTTGCCGGTCATGTCGGCTTTGTTGATCGAACGCGATAGTGAAACCGCTTATCATCAGACTACCCTGTTCGAAACCTGTGTTGCACGACTCTCCGGTTACAACGAACCCGAGCGTTTCCGTTTCTGATGCTGGAAGAAATCAGTGCCATCGAACTCGCCGACCGTCTGGCCGGTCCCGATGCCGACGCGTGCCTGCTGGTCGATGTACGAGAACAGTGGGAATGGGATCGGGTTCACATCGAGGGCGCACGCCTCATCCCGATGAACAGGATTCCCCTGCATCTGAGTGAGTTACCGGACGACAAGACACTCGTTCTGATCTGCCACCACGGCGTGCGCAGCTATCAAGTCGGCCTGTTTCTGCGGAACAACGGATTCGAACGGGTACTCAGCCTGCGCGGTGGAATGGAAGATTGGGCCGTGCAGGTCGATCCTTCACTGGCCAGGTACTGACGCCTCCAGAAACAATGCCGCCGCCCGCCACGCGATTTGGCCGGGCGGTTTTTTAATTCATTGAACCCCATCATTGCCAGCCATGCCCGAATTCGACTACCTCGCCCCCACCCTGGCCCAGGTCCACACAGGCTGGAAACCCGTCCTCGAACCGCTCGCTCCCGAGCTGTTCGCACTCGAACAGAAGCTGCTGCAGCGCAGCGCGCAAGGGGAAACGATCTACCCTGCCCCGGAGTCCGTGCTGCGGGCACTGTCCTTCGCCGCGCCATCCGCCATTCGCGTCGTGATTCTGGGGCAGGATCCCTATCATGGCGCGGGTCAAGCCATGGGTCTGTCATTTTCGGTCATGCCGGACTGCCGGCTGCCCCCCTCCTTGCGCAATATCTACAAAGAACTCGCAAGCGATCTGGGAGTCGCTCCAGGCAATGGCGACTTGAGCCGCTGGGCGCAGCAAGGGGTGCTCTTGCTCAACAGCGTATTGACCGTGGGCGCCGACCAGGCCGGCAGCCACGGCAAATTGGGATGGCAAGTCGTGACGGATGCGCTGATTACCAGTGTGGCACAGGAAAACCCGGGCTGCGTATTCATGCTGTGGGGAGCCTGGGCGCAGAGCAAGGCTGAATTGATCGATGCCGAGCGCCATCTGATTCTGCGCAGCGCCCACCCTTCTCCACTTTCGGCGCATCGCGGGTTTATCGGTTGTCGGCATTTTTCCCAGGCTAACCTGTGGCTAGCCGAACATGGACAATCCGTCATCAATTGGAAATAATAATTTTCTATTAAATTTTTGTAACGATATTTGCTAAACTAGCTAGTAGATGCAGTTCTTCCAATAAAAAGTTCAATTATCTAATTAGGGAGAATAAAAAATGTCTACTACATGGGCAGCCGCAGCGCTTTCCTGTGTCTTGCTATGCCCGGCGGCGGCTCGCGCCATCGATGGTTTCTCTATCTCGCAAGCACAGTCCGACAAGCGCAATATCGATAAGACCGACCTTGGATTCGTATGGAACGGACCGGTCCTGTGGCGTGCAAATTCGGGACGCTATCCTCTGGCACTCGTGTGGGAGGCGCATCTTGCGCGCTGGACGCCACACGACGGCAGCGGTACCCGCACGCTGACCGAAGCCGTGGTTTCGCCGATTCTGCGCCTTGAATTTCCCGGAAGCTGGCGCCCGTACGCAGAAGCATCGATAGGACCGGGCCTGTTGTCGCACAGCTATAGTTCGGACGACCATCACTTCGCCACCGCTTTCCAGTTTTATGATTTCATCGGGCTCGGCATTCACCTCGGACCGAACGGAAAATTTCAGGCATCGTACCGGCTCGTCCATGAATCGAATTGCGATTGGAAACAACCGAATCCCGGTACTAATTTCAATCAATTGACGCTGCAGTATAATTTCTGATCGAACGCGGCTACGAACGTCAAAATTAAACAATTCGTCATCTCTGACGGTAATGGCGGTCCAAGCGCCGCCTTTACCGTTCCAACTGCTGTTTTCGCTTCCCTACATCGCAGCCTTGTCCTATGCTAGGACATTTGTAACTTTGCCCTCTGCCCCGTGGATATATTAATCCTGCTCTTTATCATCCTGCTCAACGGCGTCTTCGCCATGTCCGAGCTGGCCATCATTTCTTCGCGCAAGGTTCGCCTGCAACAGTGGGCGGAGGAAGGGAACAAGGGGGCAATAGCCGCATTGCGCCTGACGGAACAACCCACCCGCTTCCTGTCCACCATCCAGATCGGCATCACCTCGATCAGCATCATGTCCGGCGTTTTCGGCGAAGCCGCCATCGCGCATCACCTCGAACAATGGCTGGCCGGCATCGCAAGCATGGCCCCCTATAGCAAGCCGCTGTCAGTCGCACTGATGATCGTCTCCATCACCGGATTGTCGTTGCTGCTTGGCGAACTGGTGCCCAAGCGCCTGGCCATGCACAACCCCGAAGTCGTGGCCGCGACGCTTGCAAGACCGATGCTGCTGCTCTCCCAGCTCGCTTCGCCGCTGGTCAGGGTGCTGAGCCTGACCACGGACTCGCTGCTGCGCCTGATCGGTGCCCGCCAGAGCCAGGAGCCATCGATCACGGAAGAAGAAATCCGCGTTCTGATGGAGCAAGGCGCGGACGAAGGCGTCTTCGATCAGGCGGAACAGGAAATGGTGGAAAATATCTTCCGCCTGGATGATCGCAAAGTGGCATCCATCATGACACCGCGCAAGGACATCGTGTCGCTGGACGTCGAGGACGCATCGGAAGAAAACAGCCGCTTGCTGCAGCAGAGTCCGTACTCGCGCTACCCGGTATGCAAAGGCGGGATGGAGCATATCGTCGGCATCATGGAAGCGAAGTTGATGCTGGACAGCGCGCTGTCGGGGCAGAAAATCGATTTTAGCGCCAACATCAAACCGCCGCTCTACGTGCCGGCTACCGTGTCGCTCATGCAGTTGCTCGAACAATTCAAGATGGCGCGTACGCATATTGCGCTGGTGGTCGACGAGTATGGCGAGCTGGAAGGGCTGGTGACGATGAACGACGTTCTCGAAGCCATCGTCGGCGATATCCCGGCCATCGGCCAGGACGACGAGTATTCCATCGTCCAGCGAGAAGACGGAAGCTGGCTGATCGATGGCATGGTCACCCTGGACGAGTTCAGGGAATTTTACGACCTGGATCATGACGAGCTGCTGCCCGGCGAAGACACCGGCAACATTCACACCCTTGGCGGCGTGATGATGTACAAGCTCGGACGTGTCCCCGTTGTCGCCGACCGGCTCGAATGGGATGGTTTCGTGTTTGAAGTGATGGACATGGACAAGACCCGCGTCGACAAGATCATGGTCGTGCGCCCCGAACTCGAAAGCGACTGAAGACCGCGCGCCGGTAAAATTCCGCCGCCGTGCCGGTTCAACCCCGCGAATAGCCGTTGCCGACACGCCAGCGGCCCGCTGCGCGCCTGCCTGCCCTGCCAAACGGGATACCATTCAGCCTCACAACCGCTTGCCGCGCCCTTTACGCTTCACAGGTAAAGGGCACGGGGTGAGCGGGCGTTCGAGGCGTCACCCCGCCTGCCTTGCCGCAGAACCGCTTGCAATCTGCTCGATGCAAGTCCGGTTCAACCCCACGAATGGCCATTGCCGACACGCCAGCTGGCCGCCACGCGCCGACCAGCACCGCCTGCCATTCGGAGTGCCATTTAGCCTCACAACCGCTTGCCGCGCCCTTTACGCCTCGCAGGCTAAAGGGCGGGGTGAGCGGGCGTTCGAAGCGTCATCCCGCCTGCCTTGCCGCAGAACCGCTTGCAATCTGCTCGATGCAAGTCCGGTTCAACACCGCGAATAGCCATTGCCGACACGCCAGCTGGCCGCCACGCACCGACCAGTACCGCCTGCCATTCGGAGTGCCATTTAGCCTCACAACCGCCTGCCGCGCCCTTTACGTCTCACAGGTAAAGGGCGGGGTGAGCGGGCGTTCGAAGCGTCATCCCGCCTGCCTTCGCGCAGAACCGCTTGCAATCTGCTCGATGCAAGCCCGGTTCAACACCGCGAATAGCCATTGCCGACACGCCAGCTGGACGCCACGCGCCGACCAGTACCGCCTGCCATTCGGAGTGCCATTTCGCCTCACAACCGCTTGCCGTGCCCTTTACGTCTCGCAGGTAAAGGGCATGGGGTGAGCGGGCGCTCGAGCCGTCATCCCGCCTGCCTTCGCGCAGAACCGTGCGGGGCGGCCCGTTTACGTGTTCAGTGGCTCGCGCTGTAGTCGCGGTACCAGTCGACAAAACGCCGGATTCCGTCATCCAGCTGCGTATCCGGTGAAAAACCGACTGCCGCGCGCAATTTGGCCGTATCGGCATAGGTAATCGGAACATCGCCATCCTGCATCGGCAAGTATTCTTTTTTCGCTTCGCGTCCGCAGGTTTTTTCCAGACAGGCAATGAAGCTCATCAACGCAATCGGCTGATGGTTGCCGATGTTGTACAACTCGAAGGGCGTGTCGCGTTGCGGAATGTGTCGCATCACCCTCAACACGCCTTCGGTGATGTCGTCGATATAAGTGAAATCGCGCTGGAGCTGACCATGGTTGAAAATCTTGATGGTCTCGCCTTTGAGAATCGCTTCGGTGAAAATCCACGGCGCCATGTCGGGTCGGCCCCACGGACCGTAGACCGTGAAAAAGCGCAGCCCGGTCACCGGAAGATGGTAGAGATGGGCGTAGCTGTGCGCCATCGCTTCGTTGGCCTTCTTGGTTGCCGCGTAAAAGCTGACCGGTTCGTCGCTGCGGTCATCTTCGCTGAACGGCACTTTCGCGTTTTTGCCATACACGCTGGAAGAACTGGCAAAAACGAGATGCTTGATCTTGTGCCTGCGGCACGCTTCGAGCACGTTGGTCATGCCGATCATATTGCTTTGCGCATAAATGTGCGGATTGCGGATCGAATAACGCACCCCGGCCTGGGCCGCGAGGTGGATCACATAGTCGAAGCCCTCGGCCGCAAACAAGGCATCGACTTGCTCCCAATCGGACAATTCGAGCTTGTGGAAGGAAAACCCCTTGCGTCCTTGCAAAGTCGCCAAGCGACCGTGTTTGAGATCCACGGCGTAATAATCATTCAAATTATCCACAGCCACGACAGTGATACCCGCTTCTCCGAGCAACCTTTCGCACACCGCACGCCCAATGAAACCGGCAGCTCCGGTAACCAGGATTTTCATCACTTCCTCTCCAAACGCTGAAGCTCGATCAACTTCGCGTACTTCACAAAACTATTGATGCAGCCGATGGAAATATGAACCAGACCCGGCAGGCCATCGCGAAAACCTTGCCGCAGGATATAGAAACGCAGGAAACGCCACAACGGGCTCAGCAGCAAGCGGGCGATGCCGATGCGTTTTCCTCGCGCATGCAAGGCTCTCGCTTGCATGTCGGTATAGCGGTTCTGCTTGCCCAGATAGACGCTGATGTCCTCGCCAGACTCATGCATCAGATCGCCGTTCAACTTACCCACAGCCCCTGATTTCACTTTCACATATTCGTGTACGACATCGTCAGACCAGTTCGCCTGGCGCCGATCGAACAATCTCAGGCAGGGGTCAGGATAGCCTTCGCCGTGCCGCAAGAAATGTCCCATAAACTTGTTGCTGCGGGGAAACCGATAAGCCGCAACCTGTGGATTGTTCTGCAAGGCCATGATTTCTTTAGCCAAATCATCCGAAAGCCATTCGTCGGCATCCAGACAAAGTACCCAGTCGTGGCTGGCTTGAGCGACAGCAAAGCGTTTTTGCAGACCGAATCCAAGCCAGCTCTGGTGGATAACTTTCGCTCCATAGCTTTTAGCAATCGCCTCGGTTTCGTCAGAGCTACCCGAATCTACCACGATCCACTCATCGGCAAAGCGACAGCTTGCAAGACATTTTGCCAGATGCGCGGCAGCGTTTTGCGTAATGAGTACGACGCTCAAAGTGTTCTGCATGTTTTCTTAATGAAGTCCCTTTTTTACTTGATGAAACTAGAAGAAGGGACTCCATTCCTGTGGAAAAGTCGTTTTTCTTAAATAATTTCAATGTGTTGCCGCAATGACAAGCCTGTTGTCCATCGAACTTGTTGCACGGGATCAGTTGTGGATAGTTTCGGATTTATCCCCATTTCCCAGCTTATCCACATAGTGCCGGCGGGTTGTCACACCATTGCTGTGAGTCGTGCATTTTGCCGGTCATCACTGCTTTCATACAGGCTTACTTTAATACTGATACTACTGTAGAAGGGGACAATTATCTGTGGGTAACCATGAAAAACCCTTCATCTTCAATAGATTGTCATGTTGACGACTACATGGTTGAAGCTAGTGTTAACAGGCGCGCCGATTGTGGATAAATTGTACCAACCCGGCCAGAGCGGGCTTATCCACAAACAATATCATGGGATCGAGCGTGGTTAACCACAGGCTGCCTCGTATACAATGCGCGCCATGATGAACGTCTTGATCGTGCGGACTTCCTCGATGGGGGACTTGATCCATACCTTGCCCGCCGTCACCGAGTTGAAGACGCATTACCCCAATATCCAGCTGAGTTGGCTGGCGGAAGAAAACTTCGCCGATATTCCGCGTCTGCATCCTGCGATCGCTTCCGTGCTGGTGTTTCCCTGGCGTCGCTGGCGCAAGAGCTTGCTGTCCACCCGGAACTGGAGCGAGATGCGCGCCTTGCGTGCGTCGCTGACCGGGACCGACTGGGATCTGGTCATCGATGCCCAGGGCCTGCTTAAAAGCGCGATTCCGGCGCGATTGAGCCACGCTCCGCTCGCAGGTTACGACTGGCACAGTGCGCGTGAACCGATCGCCAGCTTGTTCTATAACCGGCGCTGTCGGATCGATCGCGCCTTGCCGGCAGTCGAACGCAATCGCCGATTATTCGGCAAGGTGTTCGGCTATGAGGTTTCCGGCTTGCCGTGTTTCGGCATCGCGGCGGGAGCCCGGCCCGAATGGGCGCCATCGGGGCCATATACCGTTTTTTTGCATGCGACCAGCCGCGCCTCGAAGTTATGGCCGGAAACGCACTGGATCGAACTCGGGCACCGTTTGTCGCAGGATGGAGAACTGTGTCTGCCGTGGGGGAACGAGGATGAGCGTGAGCGGGCGCAACGGTTGGCAGCGGCTTTGCCGCGAGCGATCGTGACCCCGCGCATGTCCTTGTGCCAGGCTGCCGGTCTGCTCGGCCATGCCCGTGCCGTCGTCGGCGTCGATACCGGGCTGACTCATCTGGCCAATGCTCTGGATGTTCCGCTCGCGGCGATTTATACCGACACCGACCCTGAATTGACCGGTGTGGTGGAAACCCGCCGTGCTGCCAATCTCGGGCGTGCCGGCGCATGTCCGGGGGTCGACGAGGTGCTGGTTTCCTTGAAGGCGCACGGAGGTATGGAATGATTGCGCGCGGCTTGTACGGTTTGCTCTGGTATGCGGCGACGCCGCTGATCAAGCGCTACCTGAAAAAACGTGCCCGCCGTGCGCCGGCCTATCTTGAGCACTGGGAAGAGCGCTTTCGTGGCGACGGTCCTGCCGCGAGCCAGGGAGCCATCTGGATTCATGCGGTCTCGGTAGGCGAGACGCGGGCTGCCAGGCCACTGGTAGACGCATTGCGCGAACGCTGGCCGGATGCGCCGCTACTGGTGACGCAAATGACACCGACAGGCCGTGCGATCGCCGTAGAGTTATACGGCGCGCAGGCTGCAATCCGTTACCTGCCCTACGATCATCCGCGCCATGTGCAGGATTTTCTGCAGAAATGGCGACCACGCTTCGGCGTATTGATGGAAACCGAGTTGTGGCCGAATCTGGTCCATGCTGCCCATGAGCTGGATATTCCGCTGTTTCTGGCCAATGCACGGCTCTCGGATAAATCGTACCGAGGCTACCGCCGCGTCGGCAGCTTGATCAGGGCTACCTTGTCCGAACTCAGCGGTGTGGCGGCGCAGGGCGTCGACGATGCCGAGCGGCTTGGCCGTCTCGGGGCGCACGATCCTGCCGTATGCGGCAATACCAAGTACGATTTTCTTCCTCCGGCGGATAAACTGGCGCAGGGGGCCGAGTTCCGCCGTGCCTTGGGAACGCGGCCTGTGCTGGTGTGCGCGAGCACTCGCGAAGGCGAGGAAGCGCTGATTCTGCAGGCCTGGAGGCGGAGGCGGCCGGACGGTTGTTTGCTGGTGCTCGTGCCCAGACATCCCGAACGCTTCGATGCCGTGGCGGAGCAGGCGACGGCGCTCGGTTTCGAACTGGAACGGCGCAGCCGCAATTGCAGCCCGGCTGCGAGCTGCGATGTCTGGCTCGGGGACAGCATGGGCGAGATGTTTGCTTATTACGCGGCTGCGGATCTGGTGTTTGTCGGAGGCAGCCTGCTACCGCTCGGGGGGCAGAACCTGATCGAAGCGGCGAGCGTGGGCGTGCCGGTGCTGATGGGACCTTCGACGTTCAATTTCGCGGAGGCAAGCGCCCGGGCTTTCGCCGCCGGCGCGGCGTTGCAGGTAGAGGATGCCGATGCGATGGTGGAGGCGGCGGAGGCCCTGCTGAGGGATGAACCCCGCCGTCGGGCGATGGGTGCCGCGGCGGCGGCGTTTTGCGCCGCCCACCGCGGCGCCAGCGCCCGTATCGTGGCGTTCATTGCCTCGAGGCTGGATAAGGCTTGAGCACTCTCAGGCCGGACTGCTTCCGGCTTCTTCCTCGCTTTGCGAACGCGGGCCGGTGCCGGATTCCTCGTCGCGGGCCCAGAACATCCGGTCGGGGATGAACTGGCCCATGCCCGGGCGAAATGCGTTGAGCAAGGTTTGATAGGTATATTCCTGTGCTTCGTTGACGGCTTCGGGGACCGCCATGCCGCATGCGATCAAACCGGCGACGGCGGCGGCGAGCGTGCAGCCGGAACCGTGGTAGCTGCCGGCCAGACGTTCCCAGTTCAACGATTGGGCCTGACCGTCCTGACTGTATAGTGTGTTGATCACTTCACGGGTGTTTTCATGCGTCCCCTTGATCAGTACATGATCGCAACCCAGCGCCAGCAGTCGTTCCGCGCACTGGTCAAGCGTCAGCGAGTCTTCCTCGTCGGGATCGCTGCAGGCCAGTCGCCGTGCTTCGACGCTGTTGGGCGTCAGAACGGTCACCAGGGGTAACAGCATGTCGCGCAAGGCGGAGATCAATTCGTCATCGGCAAATTCGTCGCCGCTGCCGCTGGCCAGTACCGGATCGAGAATCAGCGGCACGTCGGGATAGTCGGCCGCCAGCTGGGCGATGATGGCGATATTTTCGATGCTGCCTATCATGCCGACCTTGAACGCCGTCACCGGAATGTCTTCCAGTAGAAAACGCGCCTGATCGTTGACCCAGTCGGCTTCCAGCACCAAAAAATCGTTCACGCCTGCGGTATCCTGCACGGTGATGGCGGTGATGACTGACAAGGGGTGGCAACCCAGGCTTGCCAGGGTGAGAATGTCGGCCTGGATGCCGGCACCGCCGGAAGGATCCGATCCGGCCAGAGTCATGACTGCCGGGGGAGGATTAACAATGGGCTGTGTGGACAAGTCGATGCCTCGCGCTATGACGGTGTAGGTTGTTTATTTTAACCGAGAGAAGGAAAAAGGTATGCGTACCTGGATGTGTCTGATCTGTGGTTTTATCTACGACGAAGAGACGGGCCGCCCGGAAGATGGCATTGCGCCGGGCACGCGCTGGGAAGATATCCCGCCGAACTGGTCCTGCCCCGACTGCGGCGCACGCAAGGACGATTTCGAAATGATGGAAATCTGATCCGCGGACATGCTCTACCTCTATTTCAAAGCATTCCATATCGTATTCGTCACGTCCTGGTTTGCCGGCTTGTTTTACTTGCCGCGACTGTTCGTCAATCTGGCGCAGGCGGGGCAAGAAGACGAATACCGGCGTCTGCTGGTCATGAGCGGCAAGTTGTACCGCTTCATGGGCCCGTTGGCAGGGCTGGCCCTGATTCTCGGGCTGGTACTATGGCTGGGTTATGGCGTCGCAGGCGGATGGCTGCATGCCAAGCTCGCCCTGGTGGCGGTGCTGATCGGCTACCATCTGTGGTGCGGTCGGCTGCTCGCTGATTTTGCCAGCGGCAGCAACCGCAAGAGCCATATCTGGTTTCGCTATTTCAACGAAATCCCCATCCTGGTCCTGACTGCCGTCGTTATCCTGGTGGTGGTTAAACCGTTCTGAAGCGGAGAATAAGGCATGGCTGTCGAAATTGAACGTCGTTTTTTACTGGCCAGCGATGCCTGGCGCGGGCTTGCTGCCGGCGAAAACTATTGTCAGGGTTATCTTTCGACCGAACCCGAGCGCACGGTGCGGGTTCGTGTGGCCGGCAATAAGGCCTGGCTGACGGTGAAGGGGATAGCGCACGGGGCGGCGCGTGCGGAGTTCGAATACGCAATTGACCCGGCGGATGCTCGGACCATGTTGAGCGAAATGTGCCCGCAGCGGGTCGAAAAAACCCGCTATCGTATCGAATACGCAGGCTTCATCTGGGAAGTCGATGAGTTCAGCGGTGAAAATTCGGGGTTGATCGTGGCCGAAATCGAGCTGCCCGCAATCGATACCGTTTTTGAACGGCCTGACTGGATCGGCCGCGAAATCACCGGCGATCATCGCTACAGCAACGCCATGTTGTCTCAAATACCATACTCGCGCTGGGGCCAGGACCCGGCTTGAACAGGAACAATCATGTCGCGCAATCAGGAATTGTTTGAACGAGCGAAGAAATTCATCCCCGGCGGCGTGAACTCGCCAGTACGGGCGTTCGGATCGGTCGGCGGCACGCCGCGGTTCATTGCCCGCGCTCTCGGCGCGCGCGTATGGGATGCCGATGGGCGTGAATTCATCGATTATGTCGGATCGTGGGGACCGGCAATCCTAGGGCATGCCCACCCGGCCGTGATCGAAGCGGTACACGATGCTGCAGTCGGCGGGCTGTCCTTCGGCGCACCGACCGAGGGCGAGGTCGAGCTGGCCGAGCGGCTGTGCTCGCTGCTGCCCTCGCTCGAGCAAGTGCGCTTGGTGTCGTCGGGAACCGAGGCGACCATGAGCGCCATTCGCCTGGCGCGTGGATTTACCGCCCGCGACGCCATCGTCAAATTCGAGGGGTGCTACCACGGGCATTCCGACAGCCTGCTGGTGAAGGCGGGCTCTGGCCTGCTGACCTTCGGAACGCCATCGTCGGGCGGGGTGCCCGCCGATTTCACGCGCCATACGCTGGTGTTGGAATACAACAATGTCGAACAGCTGGAACAGACGTTCGCCCGCTTGGGCGATACGATTGCCTGCGTCATCGTCGAGCCTTTCGCCGGCAATATGAATCTGGTCAAACCGACCCCCGAGTTCGTGCAGGCACTGCGTGCCGTCACAGAGAAGCACGGCAGCGTGCTGATCTACGACGAGGTGATGACCGGATTCCGCGTCGATCTGGCATGCGCCCAAGGCTTGCACGGAGTCAGACCCGATCTCACAACGCTGGGCAAGGTCATCGGGGGAGGCATGCCGATGGCCGCCTTCGGCGGGCGGGCCGACATCATGGCATGCATCGCCCCGCTGGGGCCGGTCTATCAGGCCGGAACCCTGTCGGGGAACCCGGTCGCGGTGGCAGCTGGCCTGGCGACGTTGGCGCTGATTGCCGAACCCGGCTTCCATGCCCGCTTGAGTCGGCAAACGGCGCGGCTGTGTTCCGGATTGACGCAGGCTGCCGCCGACGCCGGCGTGGCGGCGTGTGCCGACAGTGTCGGCGGGATGTTCGGCTTGTACTTCCGGGCGGGAGTGCCGCAGCGTTTCAGCGAGATGCAGCAGTGCGATGCGCAGTCATTCAGGCGTTTTTTCCACGCCATGCTCGACCAGGGAATCTACCTGGCGCCGTCGGCATTCGAAGCGGGTTTCGTATCGATTGCGCATGACGATGCGCTGATCGATGCGACCGTCGCGGCGGCGAAGAAGGCATTCGCGCTGGTGGCGGCAGGCTGATGAAGGGAAAAACGGGTCAGATGATCCGTTTTTCCATCGCCAGATAGCTGGCGTGCCCGCAACGGTAGGGATGAAAACCGGCACTGGAGTACAAATGGCGTGCGATGGCATTGTCGTCGCGCACTTCGAGTAATAATTTTGCGCAATCGTGCTTGCGTGCGGCAGACTCGACCGCCTGCAGTAGCAGGTGGCCGATTCCTTTGCCGCGCGCGCCGGCAACGACCGAGAGGTCGTGGATATTGACCGTCGTTTGTGCGTAGAAGCTGGAAAAACCGAGAAAGCACAAGGCATGGCCAAGGGGGATGCCATCTTCTTCGGCCACGTAGGCGAAGGTGGTCGGGTGGCGGGCGACCGCGGCGCCAAGCTTGAGTTTAACCTCTTGCTCCAGGCCTCGGCCTGCACCCATCGCGTCGCGCGCGTAAAGGTCGGTCAACTCGACGAGCAGGCGCTGCTCGGCCGGGTCGGACAGATCGAGTTCGCGCACGACGAGGGCGCCCGTTCGCGATCGAGCGCCTTCGTGGCCGCCTTCTTGCGCGATGTCCGGCGATGTGGACGATGTCGGGCCCGCGACATCGCCGCGATAGTGCATGGAAGTCACGGCAGGGTTGAACCGCCTTGTGTTGCGGGCGCGCTGGCGTTCTTCTTGGAGGCGGGCGCACTGGTGTCGGAAGAGGCGTGCTTGTGAGCCGGCTTGCTGTTCGGCAGATATAGCGGCCCTTTGAAGCCGCAGGCGGTAACCAGCATTACGCTGGCCAGTATTGCAATCAGCTTTCGCATACGGAGGCGTCCGATGTGGCAAAATTCCGATACTAGCAAAGCTGAGCCCGCGCGGACACCCGCACAGCCCAGATGGAGAGAAAAATGAACGAAACTGAGTTTCTCGATGCAAGCGACGCGGTACTGGAAAAAATCCAGACCGCTCTCGACGAGGCGCAGATCGATGTCGACTACCAGCAGAATGGCGGTGTTCTGGAACTCGAATTCGCCGATGGCGGCAAGATCATCGTCAATCGCCATTTGCCGAACAGGGAAATTTGGGTCGCCGCCAAGAGTGGCGGTTTCCATTATGCCCAAGATGCTGCCCACAATTGGATCAATACCCGCGATGGTAGCGAGTTGTTCGTCTCGCTCGCGCGACTGGTCAGCGTGGCCGCGGCCGAGCCGTTCAGCTTCGATTGATGCCGTCTTCCGGACCGGGTGTCCCGGCCGCAACTGAATAGAGAGTTATGAATCAACATATCCCGCGCAAACGCTTCGGGCAAAACTTTTTGCAGGATAACCATGTGATCGAGTCCATCGTGCAGGCTGTCGATCCTGCGCGCGAGGCGATCGTTGTCGAAATCGGCCCTGGACTGGGCGCTTTGACGCGCCCCTTGCTGGCGCGCCTCGATCGCCTGCATGTGGTGGAAATCGACCGCGACATCATCGCGCGGTTGAGCAAGGAGTTTCCCGCGGATCGGCTCGTCATCCACGAGGGCGATGCGCTGGCCTTCGATTTCACCACCCTGGGCACGCCGCTGAAGATCGTGGGCAACCTGCCCTACAATATTTCTACGCCTTTGCTTTTCCACCTGGCGACGTTTGGCTCCCGGGTCGTCGACATGCATTTCATGCTGCAAAAAGAAGTGGTCGAACGTATGGTGGCAGAACCGTCTACCTCGGATTACGGTCGGCTGAGCGTGATGTTGCAATATCGCTTCGAAATGGAGACCATACTGGCCGTTCCGCCGGAAGCGTTCTGGCCGCCGCCCAAGGTCGAATCGGCGGTCGTGCGCATGATCCCCTGCCCGGGCCGCTGCGGTGTGGCGCGTGACGAGGCCGGGCTGGAGAAACTGGTATTGCAAGCGTTCTCGCAACGACGCAAGACCCTGCGCAATAATCTGAAAGGCATTGTCGATGACCGCGCCTTTGCGGACCTTGGCATTGACCCGGGCCTGCGCCCGGAAAACCTGGCGGTGGCGCAGTATGTTGCCATGGCCAATTACATCGACGCCAAAGAATAAGCGATAGCCATGATACGATTTATCAACGTCAATAAATGGTTCAAGGACTTGCACGTCTTGAACGATATCGACCTGCACGTCGCTGCAGGGGAGGTGGTCGTTGTATGCGGTCCATCCGGTTCGGGTAAATCGACTTTGATCCGCACCGTAAACCAGCTGGAAAGCATCGATCGGGGCGAGATCTGGGTTGACGGCAAGAATGTTGCCGATCCTGGCACCGATCTCAATGCGTTGCGGGCCGATGTCGGCTTCGTATTTCAGCATTTCAATCTTTATCCGCATTTGTCGGTGCTGGACAACATCACCTTGTCGCCTATCCATGTGCGCAAACTTGACCGGCTCCAGGCAGAGGCGCGGGCGGAAGCCTTGCTTGAGCGTGTCGGCCTGGCCGACAAACGCGATGCCTTTCCCGCCCAGTTGTCCGGCGGGCAGCAGCAGCGGGTGGCGATTGCGCGCGGCCTGGCGATGGAACCGAAAGTCATGCTGTTCGATGAACCGACATCGGCCCTCGACCCGGAAATGATTGGCGAAGTCCTGAAGGTGATGAAGGATCTGGCCGAATCCGGCATGACCATGATGGTAGTTACGCACGAGATGGGCTTTGCGCGCGAGGTGGCCGATAGAGTCGTGTTCATCGACCATGGCCGTATTCTCGAACAGGCGGAGCCCGAAGCGTTCTTCCTCGACCCGCAACATGATCGCGCCCGTCAATTTCTGCGCCAGTTGCTGACGCCCATGAGCTGAATCCCGGGCTGAAAGCCGTTTCCCGCCGCGCCTGTTTCACGTGAAACAGGCGCGGCCGTTTCTAGGCAGGGGTCGAGGCGGCAACGGCGCCGCTGGCAATCAGGGCGCGCAACGACTGTGCATAGGTCGTCATGCCGTAGTGATCGCCAGTCTGCATGACGTGTTCCAGCTGGGCGGATTTGCGCTCCCGTATCAAACGGGAGACGGCCGGGGTCGCGATCAGTATTTCTCGCAGTGCGATGCGCCCGCGGCCATCAGCCCGCCGGATCAGGCGCTGAGCGACGATAGCCCGCAGGGATTCGGACAAGGCGCTTCTGGCGCTGTCCTTTTCCTGTGCCGGAAACGCGTCCTCCAGCCTTTCGACGGCTTGAGCGGCACTGGTGGCATGCAAGGTGGCGAGAACGAGGTGGCCGGTGCGGGCGGCGCTCAAGGCAAGGCGTATGGTCGCCGCATCGCGCATCTCGCCTATCACCAGTATGTCGGGATCGGCGCGCAACGCGCCCCGCAAAACCCTGGCTTCGTGCCCAGGCGGCAGAATGCACTGCTGAATCAGACTGCAATCGCTCTGATGCAGAAATTCGATCGGATCTTCGAACATCAGCACATGCAGCCGGTGCCGGTGATTGATGTGGTTGATCAAGGCGGCCATCGTGGTTGATTTGCCGCATCCGGTCGCGCCGCACAATACGACCAGGCCCCAGCGCAAGGCCGTGATGGCATAGAGTGCACGCTGGCTATGCAGCGTTTCGAGCTCGGGGATGTGCACGGGTATCGGCCGCAGCGCGAGCGCCACTCCGCGATGCTGCAGAAAAGCGCTCGCGCGGAAGCGTTCGCCGCTCGCGCGCGCTATGCAGAAATCGCAGCCCAGCCCCCGAAGCAGCCGTCGATGGCGTTGAGCATCGAGCATGCCGGCGAGCAGGGTATCGAGGTCGGAGGCCGCGAGGGGGGGCCGGTTTACGGCACGCAGCTCGCCGTCGATGCGCAGCAGCGGAGGGTGCCCGCTCGATAAATGCAGATCCGACGCCCGTCTGTCGATGGCAAGTGCCAAGAGTTCATCGATTTGCATTTATAATCGTTCCATCGTTAGCTCTCTGTCCCTACATTAAAAAGTCATCCCGCTCTCTGTAAAGATGGAGGGGTAGAATTGGGCGAGGCAACATTCAGGGGGTCAACATGCCAGATGCAATCTCCGCCGCGCTGGATGCGGTGCGGTCGCGTATAGATACCGCGGCCCGTGCCGCCGGCCGGTCGCCGGAGTCGGTCAGCTTGCTTGCCGTCAGTAAAACGTTTCCAGCCGACGCCTTGCGCGCGGCCCGCACAGCGGGTCAGCGCGCGTTTGGCGAGAACTATGTGCAAGAATTCGGGGCCAAGGCTTCCGCTCTGGCCGATCTCGATATCGAATGGCATTTTATCGGTCCGCTGCAGTCGAACAAGACGCGTATCGTCGCCGAGACGGCGCACTGGGTTCATTCGGTCGACCGCTTCAAGATAGGAGAGCGGCTCTCGGTGCAACGCCCGACCGGGCTGCCACCGCTCAATATCTGCCTGCAGGTCAATGTGTCGGGAGAGGGCAGCAAGAGCGGCTGTCGCTTCGAAGAGGCCGTCAAGCTGGCGCATGAGCTGGACGTCCTGCCCAATCTGCGTTTGCGCGGGTTGATGTGCATACCCGAGGCGACGGATGACCGGGACCGCCTCGCGGGCCAGTTCGCCCGCCTGGTAGAGTTGTTCGCGACGTTGAGAGCGCAAGGGCTCGAGCTGGATACCCTGTCCATGGGCATGTCGGGCGATCTCGAGTGCGCCGTACAGGCGGGGTCGACCATGGTTCGGGTGGGCAGTGCCATTTTCGGTCTGCGACACTACCCCTAAGCGAAGGAGAAATAATGCTGATTACATTTATCGGCGGTGGCAATATGGCTGGCGCCATCATCAGTGGCCTGGTGCGAGTCGGGGGGCACCGCCTGACAGTGGTCGAGCCCGATACCGGCAAGTGTGCCGAACTGGCCAGGCGCTTCGGGTTGGAAGCCGGCCCGGCCCTGCCCGACCGTTTCGGCGCAGACAAGGTGGTGGTGCTGGCTGTCAAACCGCAGCAGCTGAAAGAAATCTGCCTGGCGCTGGCTGATCGGCTCGATGGCGCGCTGGTGATTTCCATCGCCGCCGGCATCCGCTTCGAGGCGCTCGCACGGTGGCTCGGCACGGAACGTATCGTGCGCGTGATGCCGAATACCCCGGCTCTGCTGGCGCGTGGCGTCAGTGGCGTGTTCGCGCCGGCGGCGCTGGCTGCCAGCGACGTCGAAATCGCCGCGACCGTGATGCGCTCGGTGGGGACGGTTCACCGGCTGGAGGATGAGAGCGGGATCGATGATATCACTGCCATTTCAGGCAGCGGGCCCGCCTATGTCTTCTACTTCATCGAATCCATGATAGCGGCGGCGCGCGATGTCGGGTTCGACGCCGGTGTGGCGCGCGAACTGGTGCTCTCGACCTTCGAGGGCGCAGTGGCACTGGCACGCGACTCGGAGCTGGAGGTTGCGCAGCTGCGCCAGAATGTGATGTCCAAGGGTGGGACCACCGAGCGTGCGATCCTGCGTTTCGAAGAAGAAGGCGTCAAACAGGCCATCGTGGCCGGCGCCATGGATTGCCGGGCCCGCTCGGTCGAGCTCGGCCAACAACTGAGTCAGGATTGATATGTTTGTCGAAACGCTGCAATTTCTGATCCGGACCTTATCCGATCTGTTTGTGCTGGTGTTGCTGTTGCGGTTTTATCTGCAAGTGGCACACGCTCCGTTCAAACATCCGCTGTGTCAATTCGTGATGGCGGTAACCAATTTTGCCGTTCTGCCCTTGCGCCGGTTTATCCATAGCTTCCGCGGATACGACACCGCTACCCTGGCCTTGGCCTGGGCGGTCGGTTTTGTGTCCGGCGCCTTGATTTTGTCGCTCAATCCGCTGTATAGCTTTACCGCACCGGAAACCTGGGTGGCCCTGGTGCTGCTCGCTGTGTTGTATTTGTTCAAGCAATCGCTATATCTAGTCATGGGGGCTGTCATCGTGCAAGCGGTCATGAGCTGGATAAACCCGTACAATCCTCTGGCTCCGATTCTGGACAGTCTCACCCGTCCCTATCTGCGACCTTTCAGCCGGGCGCGTATCGGGGGGGTCGATCTGTCGCCGTTGATCCTGTTTCTGATCATCAATGTGATTTTGATGCTTCCTGTCCGCATGCTTGAGGCCAGCTTTTTGATGCAACTCAAATTGGCGCTATAGAACGCGTGGAGCGTGCGCACACGTCCTGCGGTTATGGCAATATGCTTGAGTAATAAACAAGGAGATGATAATGGTGAAACGCACGGTGGAATTGGCCTTGTGTCTTGGTATTCTGGCCGCCCCGGCCATGGCCGACGCAGGTTTGCAGCTTGCTCAAAAGAATAATTGCCTGTCCTGTCATTCTGTTGCCAACAAAGTGGTCGGTCCGGCTTACAAGGACGTCGCCAAGAAGTATGCGGGTGACAAGGGCGCGGCAGCCAAATTGTTCACCAAGGTGAAGAACGGCGGCAGCGGGGTATGGGGCCCGATTCCGATGCCGGCGAACAGCGCAGTCAGCGACGCCGACATCAAGACGCTGGTCAAATGGGTTCTCGCGCAGAAATAGGCGTTTGACCGGCACTGCAACGCCGTCCGGCCTTCGGTCCGGGCGGCGTTTTTGTGTTCATCGCAGCGGACGGAGCGGGAGAATTTCGTCAAAGCTCTTGTAGCGCAACGGTATTGACACTATATAAGGTGTCAGTAAGCGTAAAGCGCGAGAAGACTCTGCGCGATACAGTTGCACAAAGGCCATGCCAAAGGTAATCTTCTGAGCCTGTTTGCCAACTCTATGCTGGAAGCAACAATTATGGCCAAGCTGACCGAACAAGATGTACTGGGCTGGGAAGGCGATGATTACATGAACGCCGACCACCTTGAGTTCTACAAAGAGCGGTTGCTGCAAATGCAGCAAGAGTTGCTGATCAATGCCAGCGCGACTGCCAACCACCTGCAAGAGCAGGAGGCAACGCCTGATCCAGCGGATCGTGCAACGCTCGAAGAGGAATACGCCCTGGAACTGCGCACGCGCGACCGCGAGCGCAAGCTATTGCAGAAGATCCAGGCCTCCTTGCGTCAGATCGAAGACGGTTCCTACGGTTTCTGTGAAGACACCGGCGAACCCATTGGTCTGAAACGTCTGATTGCCCGCCCGACAGCGACGCTGTCTGTCGAAGCTCAGGAACGGCGAGAACGAATGAAGCGACAGTACGCCGATTGATATCGGGGCTACGTCCAGTCGACAGCGGCCGCAAGCAGGCCGGCGTCGGCGGGGTTCGCTCCCTGCGGGGGGCGAAGTCGGAAACAGGCTTGCGGCATTATTGCCGTGAGCCTGTTTTTTTGCTCCCGGTTCGGGCTTGTCGATACGCGTGCATTGAGGGTATCTTGGGTAATCAAATCAATATCGACAAAGGATTACCATGCAGCGGCAGACCGACGACGTCAGAATTCGTGAAATCAAGGAATTACTGCCTCCGATCGCGCACCTGTACGAATTACCGATCAGCGACCAGGCTTCCGAGCTGATTTTTTCGACCCGGCGCGAGATCGCCGCCTTGTTGCACGGCGAAGACGACAGACTGCTGGTGGTGGTTGGGCCCTGTTCCATTCACGATCTCGATGCGGCGCTGGAATATGGCGAACGACTGAAAGCCCTGCGCGATGAGCTCGCGCAGGATCTGGTCGTGGTGATGCGGGTTTATTTCGAGAAACCGCGTACCACGGTGGGCTGGAAGGGTCTGATCAACGACCCGCATCTGGACGAGTCCTTCGACATCAATACCGGGCTTCGCATGGCGCGCCGGCTGTTGCTGACGTTGAATAACCGCGGGGTGCCGGCGGCCACCGAATTTCTCGACATGATCA
Organism: Paludibacterium yongneupense DSM 18731; assembly: GCF_000422925.1. Classification (GTDB taxonomy): domain Bacteria; phylum Pseudomonadota; class Gammaproteobacteria; order Burkholderiales; family Chromobacteriaceae; genus Paludibacterium; species Paludibacterium yongneupense. The sequence continues at coordinate 131,153 of NZ_AUGZ01000010.1, read as the reverse complement.
CCCCGCAATACATCGCCGACCTGATTTCCTGGGGGGCGATCGGCGCGCGCACCACAGAATCGCAGGTGCACCGCGAGCTTTCTTCGGGCCTGTCCTGCCCGGTCGGTTTCAAGAACGGCACCGACGGCAATCTGCGCATCGCTATCGACGCGATCCGCGCGGCCGGGCAGCCACACCATTTTCTGTCGGTGACCAAGACCGGGCACTCCGCTATCGTTTCCACGGGCGGCAATCCGGATTGCCATGCCATCCTGCGCGGTGGCAAGGAACCGAACTACTCGGCTGCGCACGTCAAGGCCGCGGCGGCCGAGCTGGCCGCGGTCGGACTGCCGCCCAAGGTGATGGTCGATTTCAGCCATGCCAACAGTCGCAAGGATTACCGTCGTCAGATGGAAGTCGGGGCCGACGTGGCGGCGCAACTGGCGAGCGGCGACAGTCCCGTCTTCGGGGTGATGGTCGAAAGTCACTTGCAGGGCGGCCGGCAGGACCTCAAGCCCGGATGCGAACTGGTTTACGGCCAGAGCATCACAGACGGGTGCATAGGCTGGGACGATACCGCAGCCTTGCTGCACGATCTGGCGGCTGCCGTGCGCGCGCGCCGCGAGCGGACATAAGCGGGTTGCGGTCCAGTGGCAGCCATACCCTGCCCTGGACCCTGCCCGTCCCTGCCATTCCCCGCCTCAGGCGCATAATCCGGTTCTGACGACGCGGCAACTGTCCTCTTGGACACGTTGTCGCGCATGGGCATCGCCTATTTTTAGCGGATGAAGGTACCGACCATCCCGCCAAGGACGCTTGCCATGAACCGCCAGCTGATAGCCGCCGCGCTGTGCATCCTCGTGTTCTCGCCATACGGTCTTCCCGCGTTGGCAGATGAGCTTGTGCCGATACCCGAGGACAGGGAGACGCTGGCGTGCAAGCCTGATGTCCGCAGCTTGTGCCAGGGGATACCCGAGGGAAGCGATCACATCCGGGCTTGCTTGCGCTTGCATGCCGATGCCGTGTCGGTGCCGTGCCGGCAAGCGCTGCGCAAGCATGTGCTGCTGGCCCAGGGAGGATTCCGGGCGAAAAAAATGCCGCCGGCGCGTTGCCGGACGGCATCTGTTCTGCTCAGGCTCGGGCTTCAGCGTCTTTGATGGCGGACGCGGAACACCGCTGCCGCTTTCAGGAGGCCGGTGGCGAGAATGAATGCAACCATGGCAAATTTTATGATCATGATGGGCCTCCCCTGAAATATGAGCCGTCTGGCCGACCCGGGATTTGGCTCCCGGGCCTCCTGATTCCATCTTAGGATTATTTGACGATCTGCGCCAGCTCTCCCTTGGCGTAGCGCGTGGCCATCGCGTCGAGCGTGATCGGCTTGATGCGGCTGGCCTGCCCTGCGGCACCGAAAGCTTCGAAACGGGCGACGCATAGCTCGCGCATGGCATTGGTCGACGCAATCAGGAATTTGCGCGGATCGAATTCGGATGGGTTGTTGGCCAGGAAGCGGCGTACGGCCCCGGTGCTGCACAGACGCAAGTCGGTATCGATATTGACCTTGCGCACGCCGTGCTTGATTCCTTCCATGATTTCTTCCACCGGCACGCCATAGGTCTCCGGAATCTCTCCACCGAACGCGTTGATGACTTGCAGCCATTCCTGCGGCACCGAAGAGGAGCCGTGCATCACCAGATGCGTGTTGGGGATGCGGGCGTGGATTTCCTTGACGCGATCGATGCGCAATACATCGCCGGTCGGCTTGCGGCTGAACTTGTAGGCGCCATGACTGGTGCCAATGGCGATGGCCAGTGCGTCGACGCCCGTCTCGGCAACAAAGCGGGCTGCTTCTTCCGGATCGGTCAGCAGCTGGCTGTGGTCGAGCGTCCCTTCGGCGCCTACGCCGTCTTCCTCGCCGGCCTTGCCGGTTTCGAGCGAGCCCAGGCAGCCGATCTCGCCTTCGACCGAAACGCCGCAGGCATGGGCGAAGTTGACTACGGTACGCGTTACGCCCACGTTGTAAGCATAATCGGCGGGGGTTTTGGCATCGCTCATGAGCGAGCCGTCCATCATCACCGAGGTGAAATTGGACTGGATCGCACGCTGGCATACATCGGGGCTGGCACCGTGGTCCTGGTGCATCACCAGCGGAATATGCGGGAACTCTTCAACCGCGGCCAGGATCAAGTGGCGCAGGAAGGCATTGCCTGCGTACTTGCGGGCGCCGGCGGAAGCTTGCACGATGACGGGTGCGTCGACCTTGTCGGCCGCTTCCATGATCGCGCGCATCTGCTCCAGATTGTTGACGTTGAAGGCCGGCAGGCCATATCCGAATTCAGCTGCGTGGTCGAGTAGCTGTCGCATCGAAACGAGTGCCATGAATGTCTCCGAGTCAGGGTACCGGGAGCCCGGCCGATTCGAGGGCTCCCTGAGTTAAACGGCTTATGCCGGTGAAGCCGGGGACAGTCTCCCCGGCGTGGTGTGGAACCGGTAAGGCGGCGTGCAGCCTGCAAGCTGACGGCGGGGTCAGTGGCGGGATACGCCCCAAAGTACGACCCCCGCGCTGATAAATGCGCCGCCGGAAACCCGGTTGACCAGTTTCAGTCGTCGCGCCGAGTTCAGCCAGCCCGCCAGGCGGGCGCCGCCGCTGGCGTAGGCGAATTGCCACGACGTCTCGATTATGAAAAACGTCAGTGCCAGGATCGCCAGTTGCGGTCCCTGCGCCTGGTGTGCATCCATGAACTGCGGAAACAGCGCGGTAAAAAAAATGAAAGCCTTGGGGTTGCTCATGGCAACCAGAAAGCCGGTGCGCATGCGTCTGGCCGGCGTGTCCGCTGCGCCGCGCGCATCCGCCTTGCGCTGCAGCAATTGCGGCGCCGCGCGCCAGGTTTTGACGCCGAGATAAACCAGATAGGCGGCGCCCAGGTATTTTACCGCAGAAAACAGGGTTTCAGATGTCGCGAGCAAGGCGCCGAGCCCGGCGGCAGACGCAATCATGATCAGGGAAAGCCCGCACATCAAGCCCAGACAGGTGGCGCAGGTCCGCCTGACGCCATAATTGATGCCATGAGTCATGGCCAATAGCATATTGGGACCCGGTGTCGCCGACACGAAAAACACGGTCGTGAGAAAAAGCAGCCAGGTTTTATAGAGCATGCATCTCTCCGACACAAAGGGGGGAGAGATGATTTTAGGCTCGCGTCGCCGCGCTGGCAATGCTGCCTGCGCGGCGACGGCCCCCGTCAGGCGCGGGCGCGCGCTTCGAGGATGGCTACGGCGGGCAGTTCTTTGCCTTCCAGGAATTCCAGGAAAGCGCCGCCGCCGGTCGAGATATAGCTGATGCGGTCGGTCAGGCCATACTTGGCGATGGCCGCCAGCGTATCGCCGCCGCCGGCGATCGAGAAGGCGGCGGAGTCGGCGATGGCGCGGCCCAGGGTTTCGGTGCCCTTGCTGAACTGGTCGAATTCGAATACGCCCACCGGCCCGTTCCAGACCACGGTGCCGGCCTTGGCCACGATGGCGGCCAATTCGGCGCTTGCGAGCGGGCCGATATCGAGGATCATGTCGTCGGGGCCGACATCGGCGGCGTTCTTGGCCGTGGCGGCAGCGGTTTCGGCGAATTCGGTGGCGGTTACCACGTCGACAGGCAGCGGAACATTGCCGCCACGGGCGCGGATCTTGGCGATGACCTTGCGCGCTTCGTCGACCAGGTCGGCTTCGGCCAGCGATTTGCCGATCGGGCGGCCTTCAGCCAGCAGGAAGGTGTTGGCGATGCCGCCGCCAACGATCAATTGGTCGACCTTGTCGGCCAGGGATTCGAGAATGGTCAGCTTGGTGGATACCTTGGAGCCGGCGACGATGGCGACCAGCGGACGGGCCGGTTCGCGCAGGGCCTTGCCCAGCGCGTCGAGCTCGGCGGCCAGCAGGATGCCGGCGCAGGCGACGGGAGCGAACTGGGCGACGGCGTGGGTCGATGCTTCGGCGCGGTGGGCGGTGCCGAAGGCATCGTTGACGAAGATATCGCACAGGCTGGCGTAGGCGCGGCCGAGTTCTTCGTTGTTTTTCTTTTCGCCCTTATTGATGCGGACGTTCTCCAGCATGACGACATCGCCGGCCTGGATGGCAAGGCCCGATTGCCAGTCGGCCTTGACGGCGACGGTCTTGCCCAGCAGTTCGGACAGGCGAACGGCAACGGGCGCGAGGCTGTCTTCCGGCTTCGGATCGCCTTCGGTCGGACGGCCGAGGTGGGTCATCAGGATGACGGCAGCGCCATGTTCCAGCGCAAACTGGATGGACGGCAGCGACGCGCGGATACGGGTGTCGTCGCCGATTACGCCATTCTTGACCGGTACATTCATGTCGACGCGAATCAGCACGCGCTTGCCGGCGAGCTGTTGCTCAGTCAGTTTCTTGAAGTCCATGTTCTGTTTCCGTTGTGTGTTATCGAGTCAGGTATGGGCATTCTACCTTGCCCGCTACTGGCGACATTGACGAGATACAAGCCTTGCGTGGATGCCGCTCGGACGACGGGGGCGGACGGGCTCGCGCCCGTCCGCCCCCGTGCCTGCGGTTTTTTATGCCAGCAGGGCCTGGGTGCGTGCCACGACGTTGTCGACGGTGAAGCCGAATTCCTTGAACAGTACCGCCGCAGGAGCCGATTCGCCGAAGCGGTCGAGGCCGATCACATCGCCTTCGAGGCCGACATATTTGCGCCAGAAGTCGCTTACGCCGGCTTCGATGGCCAGGCGCGGCACGCCGGCAGGCAACACGCTTGCCTGCCAGGCTTTGTCCTGACGATCGAACAGCAGCGTGCACGGCATCGAAACCACTCGTACCGCGATGCCCTGCTCGGCCAGCACCGCCTGTGCCTTCAACGCCAGTTCGACTTCGGAGCCGGTGGCGATCAGGACGGCGCGCGGTGCTTGCGCGCCGTCTTTCAAGACATAGCCGCCGCGGCGGATGGCATCCAGCTGTGCGGCGTCGCGTGCCACGAAGGGCAGGTTCTGACGGCTGAACACCATGCAGCTCGGGTGGTCCTTGGCCGACAGCGCATCGGCCCAGGCCGCCATCGACTCGACGGTATCGCATGGCCGCCACAGCGCCATGTTCGGAATCAGGCGCAAGGTGGAGACCTGTTCCACCGGCTGGTGAGTCGGACCGTCTTCGCCGAGGCCGATCGAATCGTGGGTGAAGACGAAGATCGGATTGATCTTCATCAGCGCAGCCATGCGCAGGGCGTTGCGCGCATATTCGCTGAACATCAGGAAAGTCGCGCCGAACGGCTTGAGTCCGCCGTGCAGCGTCATCCCGTTGATGATCGCGGCCATGCCGAATTCCCGCACGCCGTAGTGGATGTAATTGCCGCCGCGCGCGGGCTCGTAGTCGCGCGAACCCGGCCAGTTGGTCAGGTTGGAGGGGGTCAGGTCGGCCGAACCGCCGACGAGTTCCGGCAGCGCCTCCGCGAAAGCGATGATGGCGTTCTGCGAGGCCTTGCGGGTGGCGATGGTTTCGGCCTTGGCATTGACTTCGGCCATCTTGGCCGCGACATGCGCCTCCCAGTGTTCCGGCAGATGGCGCGACATGCGACGTTCGAATTCGGTGGCCAGTTGCGGATGCGCGGCGCGGTAACGCGCGAACAGGGCATTCCAGTCGTTTTCCTTGCGGGTGCCGGCTTCGACGCGATTCCAGGCGCTGGCGATGTCGGCCGGAATCGTGAACGGCGCGTGCGGCCACTTCAGATGGACCCGTGCGGCAGCGACTTCGGCCGCGCCCAGCGGTGCGCCGTGCACATCGTGGCCGCCCTGCTTGTTCGGCGCGCCGAAACCGATGGTGGTCTTGCAGCAGATCAGCGTCGGGCGGCTGGTGTCGCGCTTGGCGGTTTCGATCGCGATGGAGATCTCTTCGGGATCGTGGCCGTTGACGTTGGGGATGACTTGCCAGCCATAGGCATTGAAGCGGGCCGGCGTGTCGTCGGTGAACCAGCCTTCGACGTCGCCATCGATGGAGATCCCGTTATCGTCGTAGAAGGCGATCAGCTTGCCCAGGCCCCAGGTGCCGGCCAGCGAGCAGGCTTCGTGCGAGATGCCTTCCATCAGGCAGCCGTCGCCGAGGAAGACCCAGGTATGGTGGTCGACGACGGGGAAGCCGTCGCGGTTGAACTCGGTCGCCAGCGCCTTCTCGGCCAGCGCCATGCCGACGGCGTTGGAAATGCCCTGCCCCAGCGGGCCGGTCGTCGTTTCCACGCCAGGGGTATAGCCGTATTCAGGGTGCCCCGGCGTCTTGGAGTGCAGCTGACGGAAGTTTTTCAGATCGTCGAGGGAAAGGTCGTAGCCGGTCAGGTGCAGCAGACTGTACAACAGCATGGAGCCGTGGCCGTTCGACAGCACGAAACGGTCGCGATCGAACCACTCGGGATGGGCCGGGTTATGCTTCAGGTGGTCGCGCCACAGGACTTCGGCGATGTCGGCCATGCCCATGGGCATGCCGGGATGGCCGGATTTGGACTGTTCGACGGCATCCATCGCCAGGAAACGGATGGCATTGGCAAGCTCGGTTCGGGTAACCATTTACGTGAAACCTCGATTCGGTGGGGAAATCCGGGGGCAACAGTGCATGGCAGGAGGGCTGCGCTGACCGTTGCGAGATTCGCAAATTATCCCCGATTTGAAGGCGTCGCAGCAACCGCGCCGCCACCACATCGCGCATTCGGTGTCGATATATCCCCATCGCGCCACATATCAACATGATCTATGCCTCCATCGTCGTAGACATCCGAGCAAGTGACAAAGCCCAGCGACTGGTAGAAGGCCATGGCCGTGCACTGGGCCGACAGTTTTTGCGCGACCCCCGGATAGTGGCGGGCTGCCTCGTCCAGCACCCTCAGCATCAGTTCCCGTCCGCGCCCTCGCCCGCGATGAGCGGCCGCGATCACGACCCGGCCCACGGCCACCGCATCCGGGTATTTGACACCTGGCGCAAGCAGGCGGGCATAGGCTTGCAGGCATCCGTGCTCGTCGTTCCCGCACACATGCAGGGCTTCGGGGTCGAGTCCGTCGACGTCGCCGTAGAGGGATTGTTGCTCCAGTACGAAAACCTGATCGCGAAGTTGCAGCATCCGGTACAAGCCGAGCGGGGTAAACTCGGCGAAAGCGTGGCATTGCCATCTGAGTCGGCTGTCCATGTACAATCCTCCGATGATCGGGCATCCTGCCGCTGCGGGAGCGCATGCGGCAGGGCCCGTGAAGCGGGGCCGGGCCGCTTGTGTCGAAGCGATGCTGCGGCGGGCCCGCCCCTTGCTGCCGCGGTCAACCAAAATAGCATGCGCAAGCGCGCTGCGAAACGAACACTTTTAAAGATGAAAGACGATCTGTTTGCCGACGATGTCGATGCCGATGCCGATGCTGTACCTCCGCCTCCGCCTCCGCTGAGCCCGCCGCCGCCCGCTGCTGCCGATGGCGAGTGGATTGCGCTGGACGAGTATGCCGAACGCGCCTATCTCGAATACGCCATGAGCGTGGTCAAGGGGCGCGCGCTGCCCGAAGTGGCGGACGGCCAGAAACCCGTGCAGCGGCGGATTCTCTACGCAATGCGCGATATGGGGCTTGCCGCGGGGGCCAAACCGGTCAAGTCGGCGCGCGTGGTGGGCGAGATACTCGGCAAGTACCATCCGCACGGCGATAGCTCGGCCTATGAAGCGCTGGTGCGCATGGCTCAGGATTTCACCCTGCGCTATCCGCTGATCGATGGCCAGGGCAACTTCGGCAGTCGCGATGGCGACGGTGCCGCGGCGATGCGGTATACCGAGGCCCGGCTGACACCGATCGCGGATCTGCTGCTGTCCGAACTGGATATGGGGACCGTGGATTTTGTCCCCAACTACGACGGCGCCTTCGACGAGCCGCGCTTGTTGCCGGCGCGCTTGCCGATGGTTTTGCTCAACGGAGCGTCGGGGATCGCGGTCGGCATGGCCACCGAAATCCCGCCGCACAATCTGCGCGAGGTCGCCGCGGCCTGTGTGGCGTTGCTGGAAGATCCCGACCTGGATGACGCCGCGCTGATGGAATACGTTCCGGGCCCCGATTTCCCCGGCGGCGGGCAGATCATTACGCCGCAGCAGGACATCCTGGCGGCTTACAAGAGCGGTCGCGGCTCGGTGCGCGTGCGGGCGCGCTACGAAGTCGAGCGTCTGGCGCGCGGCCAGTGGCGCGTGATCGTGACCGAAATGCCCCCCGGCAGTTCGGCGCAGAAGGTCCTGGCCGAAATCGAGGAGGCAACCAATCCGAAGCTGAGGCCGGGCAAGAAAGCCCTGTCGCAGGAGCAGCAAAACCTGAAAAGCCTGATGCTGTCGGTACTCGATCGCGTGCGCGACGAGTCGGACGGGCAACATCCGGTCAGGCTGGTGTTCGAGCCCAAATCCAGCCGGCAGGATCCGGACGAGTTCATCCGCCTGTTGCTGGCCCAGACCAGTCTGGAGGGCAATGCACCGTTCAATCTGGTCATGATCGGCCTGGATGGTCGTCCGGCGCAGAAAGGCTTGCGCGCGATTCTCAGCGAGTGGATCGCCTTCCGTCATGCGACTGTGACGCGCCGGCTCGAGCACCGTCTGTCGCAAGTGGAAAAGCGCATCCATGTGCTTGAAGGCCGCATGATTGCCTTCATCCATATCGAGGAGGTGATCCGGGTGATCCGCGAGGCGGACGACCCAAAGATCGACCTGATCAAGAGTTTTGGACTGTCCGAGGCGCAGGCCGAGGACATTCTTGAAATCCGCCTGCGTCAGCTGGCGCGGCTGGAAGGCTTCAAGCTGGAGAAAGAGTTGACCGGCCTGCGCGAAGAACGCGAAGGCTTGCGCCACCTGCTGGGCGATGACGAGGCGCGCCGCACGCTGATCATGGACGAAATCCGCGCCGATGCCGCCAAGTACGGCGACGCCCGCCGCAGCGAGATTCGCCAGGCCGAACGGGCGGTGCTGACGCAGAGCACCGCCGATGAGCCGGTGACGCTGATCATGTCGCAGAAGGGTTGGCTGCGCGCCCGCGTCGGCCACAATCTCGAGCTGGGCGCGCTGACCTTCAAGGATGGCGATGCCTTGTACCGTGTCGTCGAGACGCGCACGGTGTGGCCGCTGGTGGCGCTGGACAACCGTGGCCGCAGCTATACGATCGATGTCGCCGATGTTCCTACCGGCCGCGGCGACGGCGTACCGGTCACCTCGCTGGTCGATGTGCAGGACGGCGCCCGTGTCGTCGAATTGCTGGGGGCGCCGGAGAACGCCCGCTATGTGGTGGCCGGTTCCGGGGGATACGGTTTCATCGCGCGCATCAGCGACATGACGAGCCGGGTCAAGGCCGGCAAGGCATTCATGACGCTGGAAACAGGCGAAAACCTGCTTGCGCCGGTCGCGATCCGGACCGCGGCGGAACTGGCCGCCCTGACCCTGGTTGCGGCGGCAGACAATGGCCGGCTATTGGCCTTCCCGGCCGCCGAGTTGCGCGAGATGGCCAAGGGCCGCGGTTTGATGCTGATGCAGCTCGATGACGGCGAAGCGCTCGACGCGATCGGCTTGGTCAGCCAGGACAAGGCCCGCCTGTCGGTGCAGTCCTCGCGCGGTCGCGCGAGCGAGGAGAAGCTGGCCCTGGCCGAATTCCTCGGCAAGCGTGGCAAGCGCGGCAAGCTGATGCCGCGCAAGTGGCGCGTCGCGGTCATCGTCGATCCCGAGTGAGCGGTCGGCGGGGGCCGTCCGGTCCCCGCCCCGCTTTCAGCTGCCGCGGCGCGAGCGCGGGCACTGAACGCCGACCTTGTCGAATGCGTTGTCCACATCGGCTCGCGGATAGGCGCGGTTGAGAGCGGCCCGTCTCACCCCGCACGCGCCCTGGTTGAAGCCGGTTTCTTCGTTCCAGTACAAACGGTTGGCGTCGGCGAAGACTTCGAACGCCTTGCGGCTGTCCCAGCCGCGGCTGCTCGCCAGCAGATGGAAAGCCTTGTTGTAGACGCCGCTGCTAAGGTGCGGATTCATGCCTTTTTTGAAATGACGCGCATCGGCGATCGACTTGCCGTCGCGGGTGGGCTCCGTCATATAGCGCAAGGCCCCTTTGCCCTTCACCACGTCATGTCCGACCAGCCAGCTGCTTTTGCCGCGCAGATAGAACTCGGCTGCCGCGCCGGCCATATCCGAGAACGCCTCGTTCATGCCTCCCGACTGGCCTTCGTAAATCAGGCTGGAATGATTCTCGGTAAAACCGTGGCTGATCTCGTGCGCCGTCACATCCAGCGAGACCAGCGGGAACAGTTCGTCGTTGCCGTCGCCGAAATTCATGCTGCTGCCGTCCCAGAAAGCGTTGGCATAGCGTTTGCCGAAGTGGACATTAAGTCGCAGCTTGCCCTTGATGGGCGGTTGACCGAACCAGTCCTTATACATCTTCAGCGTGACGTTGCCGAAAAAAAAGGCGTCGTTGAGCGGCGACCAGGCCCCGTTGATCGTCTGGTAGGTGTTGCGCGGGCAGTCGAAGCGGAAGGGGCTGCGCGGCGCGGCGTCGGTTTCGTGTTCCATGTCGAAGGCGGCGACGTCGCCGTTGTCCATCGTGCAGCGCTTGCCCACGAGCAAGGGGCCGTAGAGCGTGCCGTACTCGTAGCGCCCTGTTTTCGTATTGCCGCCCGGCCCATAGGCGAAATCATCGGCGAGGCCTTCCCATTGTTTCACGATCCGGCCGCTGTTGGCGTCGATGAGGAAGTGCGGGCGCGACGGCTGCGGCGTCGCCAGCAGGAAGGACACCAGATATATGAGTTGCGCGCGGTCGTTCTGGTCCAGCCGGATCACCAGGCGGGCGTTCCCGTCGCGGCGTGCGAAGCCGGCACCGATCCCGGCGCTGGCGATGGCCTGCGCCTGCAGCGGGCTCAGTGCCGGCGTGACGCTGGCGAGGTCCTGCTGGATATTGGTAATGACGTCGCCGCTCTGCCGGGTGTCGTCGACGATGCCGACGCGGCGCTCGGCGACGACGGCGTTGTCCCATAGCGGCAGGCCGCGATAGTACTGCTGGTAGCGGGTGACGACGGTGCCGTTGGGCAGCTGCTGCTGCCGGGCGGCGACCCAGTCGCCGGACTGGACGAAGCCGGCGCCCTGCGCCAGCGGGCCGAGCGGGCCGGCCCGCTCGGCTTCGATGCGGTCGGCGGCAAAAGCGGCCTGGGAAAGGGCGATGCCGGCGACAGCCAGGGCCCGGCCATGCGACAGGCAAGAGGGCATGATGAATCTCCTCGATCCGATATGGTGATGTGGCATCAGACATCGATATGGCAATCGATGCGCATGTCCTATCTAGCGGGCAATCGGGAAGATTTGGCTGCTGGTCTTTCGGCTAGTCAAGAGAGGGAGGCAACAGGCCCTAGTGCCAGTCGTCGCGGCTTACGGCGCGAGACGCGAGGTGCTCCAGCTGCCGTCCTCCTGCAGCAGGAAGAGCACGCGGTCGTGCAGGCGGCTCGGGCGTCCCTGCCAGAATTCGATGCGGTCGGCGCAGACGGCGAAGCCGCCCCAATGCGGGGGGCGCGGCACTTTGAGCGGGTAGCGTACGCCGAACAGGGCGGCGCGCTTGATCAGTTCGGCCTTGGATGGAATTTCGCGGCTCTGGTCGGAAGCCCAGGCGCCCAGGCGGCTGGTATAGGGGCGGCTCGCGAAGTAGGCATCCGAGGCTTCGTCGTTCAGGCGCGTGACCATGCCTTCGATGCGGACCTGGCGTTCGAGCTCCGGCCAGAAAAAGGTCAGCGCCACCGCCGGGTTGTAGTCGATCGCCTGGCCTTTTCGGCTCTGATAATTGGTGAAGAACACGAAACGTCCGTTCTGCACGCCCTTGAGCAACAGGATGCGCCCGCTGGGCCTGCCGTCTGAGCCGACAGTGGCGACATGCATGGCGGTCGGTTCGTGCACTTGCGAGGTCATGGCTTCGTTCAGCCAGCACTCGAATTGCGCGATGGCATCCGGAAGGCACTCCTGGGGAGACAACTCGCGCTGGCTGTATTCCTGGCGTATATCGGCTAGATTGAGAGACATCGTGGTTCCTGGCTTGCAAGGTTATTCCATGGTAACGCTTCGCCCCGTGCTAGGGAACGCATTCGGGACGACCTGGGGCCGGTTCCGGGACGCGGAAGGCAACTTAGGCTAAAATGATTTCCTTTAATCTGCGGACCAATCCGCCCATGTCCCTGCTCGCTTTCGGTCTCAATCATCAAACTGCGCCGCTTTCCGTCAGGGAAAAGCTTGCTTTTCCGGCGCAGACGCTGCCCGAGGCGCTGGCCAGTCTGGTCGCGACGCAGGCAGCCAGGGAAGCGGCGATTCTGTCGACCTGCAACCGAACCGAGATCTACTGCGCGAGCAGCGACGACGGGGCGGCTCTGGAGTGGCTGTCGCGTTACCACGGTCTGCCCGCCGCCGAGTTGCAGCCCTATCTCTACCGTCTCAATGGCGATGAAGCCGCGCGCCATGCCTTCCGCGTCGCGAGCGGCCTGGATTCGATGGTGCTGGGCGAGACGCAGATTCTGGGCCAGATCAAGGATGCCGTGCGTACGGCCGAGCAGGTCGGCACGCTCGGCGTCCTGCTCAACGGCCTGTTTCAGAAAACCTTCGCCGTGGCCAAGGAAGTTCGCAGCAAAACCGGTGTCGGCGCCAATTCGGTCTCGATGGCCGCCGCCGCGGTCAAGCTGGCCGAACAGATTTTTCCGACCATAGGCGAGCTGAACGTTTTGTTTATCGGCGCCGGCGAAATGATCGAGCTGGTGGCGACGCATTTCGCCGCGCGCGGACCGTCCTGTATTACCGTAGCCAATCGCACGCTGGAGCGTGCGCAGGCGCTCGCCGAGCGTTTCGGTGGCAACGCCGTGACGCTGGCGGCGCTGCCCGATCTGTTATCGCGCTACGATGTGGTGGTGACGTCCACCGCGAGCCAGCTGCCGATTCTCGGCAAGGGCATGGTCGAGCGCGCGATCAAGGTGCGGCGCCATCGTCCGATGTTCATGCTCGACCTGGCCGTGCCGCGCGATATCGAAGCCGAAGCCGGTGCGCTCAACGACGTGTTCCTCTATACCGTCGACGATATTGCCAGCGTCGTCGAAGTCGGCCGCGAAGCGCGCCAGTTCGCGGCGGAAGAGGCGGAAACCATCATTACATCGCGTGCCGCCGAGTTCGCCGACTGGATCAAGCGGCGGCAGACGGTGCCGTTGATCCGGGCCTTGCGCGACGAGAGCGACCGTATCCGGCGCTTGGCGCTGGAAGCGGCGCAGAAGCAGCTGGCGCGCGGCGAAGATCCGCAGAAAGTGCTGGAAATCCTGTCGGTCCAGCTGACCAACAAACTGATGCATCCGCCGACCCAGGCCCTGTCCAGCGGCGGCGGTGCCGACCGTGACCAATTGGTGCAAGCGGTCGCGCGTCTTTATCGAATACAGTCGGAGTCTGAATGAAAGCGTCGATCGCGACCAAATTATCCCAACTGGTCGAGAGGCTGGAGGAAGTAACCCACCTGCTGGTGCAGGAAGGGGTGACGCAGGACATGGAGCAATACCGCAAACTGACGCGCGAACACGCCGAGCTGACTCCGGTCGTGGAGGCGTATCAGGCCTGGCGCCAGTGCGACGCCGACATCGTCACCGCGCACGAGATGCTGTCCGATGCCGAGATGAAGGATTTTGCCCAGGCCGAGATCGATGCCGGGCGCAAGCGCCTGGAAGCGCTGGAAATCGACTTGCAGAAGCGCCTGCTGCCGCGCGACCCCAACGACGAGCGCAATATTTTCCTGGAAATCCGTGCGGGTACCGGCGGCGACGAGGCCGCCTTGTTCGCCGGCGACCTGCTGCGCATGTATACCCGCTTTGCCGAGCGCAGCCGGTGGCAGGTGGAAATCGTATCGTCTTCCGAGTCGGATCTCGGCGGCTACAAGGAAGTGATCGCGCGCATCGTCGGCTTCGGCGCCTATTCCAAGCTCAAGTTCGAGTCGGGCGGCCATCGCGTGCAGCGCGTGCCGGTGACCGAAACCCAGGGCCGCATCCACACCTCAGCCTGCACCGTGGCGGTGATGGCGGAAGCGGACGAAGTCGAGGATGTCCAGATCAACCCGGCCGAGTTGCGCATCGATACGTTTCGCGCCTCGGGGGCCGGCGGCCAGCATATCAACAAGACCGACTCCGCCGTGCGCGTCATCCACTTGCCCACCGGCATCGTGGTCGAGTGCCAGGACGACCGTTCGCAGCACAAGAACAAGGCGCGCGCGCTGGCGGTGCTGGCGGCGCGCATCATGGATGCGCGCCAGCGCGAGGCGCAGGCCAAGGAAGCGGCCGAACGCAAAAGTCTGGTCGGGTCGGGCGATCGCAGCGAGCGCATCCGCACCTACAATTTCCCGCAGGGGCGGATCACCGACCACCGCATCAATCTCACGTTGTACAAGCTCGATGCGGTCATGGACGGCGATCTGTTCGAACTGACCGAAGCCTTGAGCGCCGAACATCAGGCCGAGCAACTGGCGCTGCTCGCCGATTGAGCCCCTTCACCCCCTCCAGCGCCCGGCTGTCAGCCGGGCGTTCATATAGCGCACCCGCAACAGCATCAGCAGGCTGACGCTCACCAGGCCCGCGAGCATGCCGACCCAGACCCCGCGCGGACCCAGGCCGTGCCGGGACAGGAACCACGCCAGCGGGATGCCGACCAGGGTACAGCCCAGCGAGTAGATGACCATGGTCGAGGTGGCGTCCTTGAGGGCGCGCAGCACGCCGCTGAGCACCACTTGCAGACCGTCGACCAGGCATAGCGCGGCGGCGATGGGGGCCAGTAGCAGCGCGGCCTGGCGCGCGGCGTCGGCACCGGCGACATCGTCCGGCAGGAACAAGCCGATCAGGGCCTCCGGGGCCAGCAGCAGCGCGAGCGTCGTCATCAGCGTCCATGCCGCCACCGCCAGCAATCCGACGCGGGCGAGCAGTTTCACCTTCTCGAATTCGCCGGCGCCCGCCGCCTGCCCCACGCACATCGATACCCCATAGCTGAGTCCGAGCGGCACGATAAAGCTCGCATTGAGCAATTGCAGCATGCCCTGGTGCGCGGCGAGGGCGGCGGCGCCTTGCGCGCCCATCAGGTAGGCGCTGCAGGTGAACATCGCGCCTTCCAGCCCCATGGTGCCGGCGGACGGGAGGCCCTGCTTGAGCAGCGTGCCGAGCGCGGAGGCGTCGCGACGCCCGAAACCGGCAAACAGGCGGTAATCGGCGAAACCGTCGGCGCGGCTGACCACCAGGGCGAACACCAGCCCGATCAGGCTGAAGGTCAGCGCCGAAGACAAGGCTATGCCGTCCAGCCCCATGCCGTGCCAGCTGCCGATGCCCTGCGACAGCAGCCAGCCGCAGCCGGGGGCGAACAAGAGCGCGAGCAGGGTGATGAACGGAACCGGACCCGGGCGCCCGATACCGGAGGCAAAGTTGCGCAGCGTCAGGAACATCAGGTTGAACGGCATCGACCACACCAGAAAATGCAGGAAGCCGGCGGCGCTGTGCGCCGTATCGCGCGGTTGTCCCAGCCATATCATGACCGGTTCGGCATTCCATAAGGCGATGCCGATGACGAGGGAGGCGACCAGACAGAGCAAGAGGCAGGCGCGCGTGGCCGCGACCACCCCGCGCCGGTCGTCGGCACCATGGGCGAGCGCGACCAGATTGCCGCAGGCCGCAGTCATGCCGAACGCCAGGACGATGCAGAAGTAGTAACTTGTCAATGCGAGCGCCCCGCCAGCCAATGCTTGCGGGCCGAGCCGACCCATCAGCATCGAGTCGATGAACATGACGCTGGTCTGGGCGGCCTGCGATAACACCAGCGGAAGCGACATGGCGAGCGCGGAACGGGCGGCGGCCATGAGGGGCCGGAATTTCTCCAGCTCGGGGGCCGGCAGCAGGGAAAACAGGATTTTTTTGGTTGTAGCCAGCATAAAGATCAGATCCGTTTGTTTTTTCTAGGAATTTTCTCCTAGCATAATGGGGGCGTGCGATAATGACAAAGTAGATATAATCATGCCGAGCATGAGTAAAACTCATGGCTTATTGGCATGCAGGAGCTGAATGCAGTATGCGTTTACTGCCATTGAATGCCTTGCGCGTATTTCTGGTCGTGGCCGAGCACCTGTCGTTTACCGCTGCCGCACGTCAGCTGCATCTGACTCAGGGGGCGGTCAGCCGGCAGATCCAGACGCTGGAAGGCCATTATGCGACGCCCCTGTTTCTGCGCCACGCGCGCGGGCTGGCCTTGACCGCAGAGGGGCTTGCGCTGCTGCCTGCGGTGCGCAAGGCTTTTGATCTGCTGGCCGAGGCCGGCGAAGCGCTGCGTGCGAGCCAGGGCGACATTCGGCTGCGCGTGCCGCCAACCCCGGCGATGCGCTGGATTCTGCCAAATCTTCCGGACTTTCGATCGCGCTTTCCCGCGTACACCCTGCATTTGATGACCCACACTCAGACCAGCGGCTATTTCGACCGTGCCGAATGCGATGTCGCGATCGAGGGACTGGTGCAGCCGGGAATGGAGACCGGCCTGGTCTACGACTGCATCAATCGCGAGCAGCTGGTGCCTGTCTGCTCGCCTGCCCTGCTCGAAGGCGGGCCGACGCTGGCCTGTCCCAACGATTTGCGCCATTTCACTCTGTTGCATCCGTGGCGCGGGCAGGACGGCTGGCGGCAATGGCTGCAGCTGGCCGGTGCCGATCAGGTCGATCCTGACGGCGGTATCCAGTTCGATGCGCTCGAGTATGCATTGCACGCTGCCGTGCGCGGCATGGGGGTGTCGCTGGCGCAGGTCTCCATGATCGGTGAGGACGTCGCGCGCGGACGGCTGGTGCAACCGTTCGGTCTGGTGTTGGAAACGGATTGGGCCTATTACTTGGTCTACGCCGAAGAGAGTGCGGCTCTGCCCAAGATCCAGGCATTCCGCAGCTGGTTGTTCGACGTGCTGGCGACGTGAAGACCGCGGGCGGGCGCCCGCCCGCGGTCAGGAGTCAGAAGAACAGAAAGAAACCGTCTGCGAAGTAGATCAGCCCGGCGACGCCGACCGGCAGCGCCAGCAGCCACAGGCCCTTGCGCTTGAACAGGCCGGCGATGGAACTGATCAGAATCGCGACTTGCAGGAAGATCACCGCCACGCCAAAAGGCTGGCCATGCCGCGACGCCTCGTCGCGGGTCGACTCCAGCTTGCGTGCATCCTGCTGGATCACGGTTTTTTCCTGCTCGTATTTCTTGATCTTCTTGTCGTAGTCGGCAATCCGCGCGAGAAGCGCATCGCGGCGGGCCGCCGTCGCATCGGGGGGCATGCCGTCGAGTTCGACCTGCATCTGGTCGCGTTGCACCTGATACAAATAGCCCTTGATCGCCTTGGCCTGATAAAAGGCCCACTGATCGGATGCCTGCGCCTGGCTGATCACGCTTTTGGTCGAATAGCCGCCGCCCTTGAATGTCGACAGGGTGGCGCACACAGCAAGAATGACGGTGGTCAGTGCCAGATAACTGAGCCAGGGTTCTTTCTTCTCTTCTGCCATAAAGGTCTCCGGGTCGGGATCAAATGAATTTCATCGCCAGGCCGAATGCGCCCAGCGCGATGCAGTACCAGCCGAAGGGGCGCAGTGCCGAGATTTCATGCTTGTTGAAGTAACGCATCAGAATCCAGGTGCTCAGATAGGCGAAAATACCGGCGACAACGCCGCAGGCTGCGACCATGCCCAGGTGAATCTGGTCTCCGAGATGCAACAGCTTCGGAACTTCGAGCAGGCCGGCGGCGCCGATGATCGGGGTGGCGAGCAAGAAGGAGTAGCGCGCGGCGGACGCGTAGTCGAGGCCGGTGTTCAGGCCTGCGATCAGGGTCACGCCGGAACGGGATACGCCGGGAATCAGCGCCAGCGCCTGGGCGATGCCGATGCGGAAGGCATCGCCGTAGCTGAGCGTGTCCAGATCGCGCCCGCGTCCGCGGTGCCGCAGATGATCGCCGGCGATCAGGATGATGCCGTTGACGATGAGCACGGCCAGGACGATGGTGGTGTTGCCGAACAGCAGGCGCAGTTTTTTCTCCAGCAACAGCCCGAGCAGGCCGGCCGGAACGGTGCCGACCACCAGCCGCCATACCAGGCGCGAATGCTCGTTGCTCGGACGGCCGCCGGCGCGCAGGAATCCGCCGATCAGTTCGATCCAGTCCTTGCGGAAGTACAGGAGCAGCGCGGCGGCGGTACCCAGGTGCAGCACGACCATGAAAGGCAGAAAGGTCGGGCTCTGGCGGTCGAAGGTCCAGTGCAGCAGGTCGGGAAGAACGACACCGTGGCCGAGACTGCTGATCGGGAACAGCTCGGTGATACCCTGCATGATGGCGAAAAGAACGGCTTGCAATGTCGACATGGTGCTCCTGTGGATAAGAGTGCCGGCCGCCTCGCGCCGGACGCGGGAGCCGGCGACGACGGAGTGGGCGGTTTCTAGCGGATAATCGGCGAATTATATGGCAAAAGACTGCATAAGGCTTGTCTCTATGCGGTGCGGGCGAACTTAACTTTAAGGTAAGCTTGCGCGCGTAATCTAAAAGGTGGGCTTGAGGAGTCGTCATTATGGAAAACGATCTTGCGCAGTTGTCGCGAGAAACGGGCGGTGGCAGGCAGGCAGCCGCGAGAGTCAGTACGCTGGTCAGTGTTGCGGTCAACGTCTTGCTGTCCACGATACAGATAGGCGTCGGCCTCTTCGCCCGCTCCAGCGCACTGGTGGCCGATGGCGTGCATTCGCTGTCCGATCTCGTCGCCGACTTCGTCGTGCTGCTGGCCAACCGCTACAGTCACAAGGAGGCGGACGAGGACCATCCCTATGGCCACTTCCGCTTCGAGACGGCGGCGTCGCTGGTGCTCGGCGTGTTGTTGCTGGCGGTGGGCATTGGCATGTTGTGGAGTTCGGCACTGAAATTTCGCGACCCGACCCTGATTCCACGCGTGCATCTGGTGGCCCTGTGGGTGGCGCTGATCGCGCTGGTCGCCAAAGAATGCCTGTTTCGCTACATGTTGAGGATCGCGCGGCGAGTGAAGTCGAGCATGCTGGTGGCCAATGCCTGGCACGCGCGTTCGGATGCGGCTTCGTCGCTGGTGGTCGCTCTCGGTATTGTCGGCAACGTGTCCGGCCTGCCCCTGCTCGATCCGCTGGCCGCCGCACTGGTCGGTTTCATGGTGCTCAAAATGGGTTGGGAATTCGGCTACGAGGCGCTGCAGGATCTGATGGACCGCGGCCTGGAAGAAGCGGAAGTCGCGGCCATGCGCGCCGTGCTGTCGGCGACCGAGGGTGTGGTCAACGCCCACGACATGCGGACACGCAAGACCGGCGACCTGGCTCTGGTCGAAGCGCATTTGCTGGTCGACAGCCATATCAGCGTTTCCGAAGGCCATCAGGTGGCGCTGCAAGCGCGGCAGAACGTGCTTGCCCGGTTCCCCGTCGCCGATGTCACCATCCATATCGACGCCGACCATGCCGACGGACCGGCCAATCTGGGGCTGCCGTCGCGCGAAAATCTGCTGGCTCTGACCAACGCCGCCCTGGGGGAGCGTCGGCTGCAGTTGTCGCAGCTGCGCGCACATTATCTCGAGGGCGAAGTGGAACTCGACATTTTCCTGTCCCCGAACGAGGCCGATCTGGCCGCCGTCATCCGCCGGCAGCCCCTGCCTGTGAGCGCCTTGCGCCTGTTCGTCGAATTGCCGCCCTCATCTGCCGGTGGCAACGTTTCTTAACAATGACAGGGACTTTGCGAAAAACCGGCTTGTTAGTCTGAGCCGGTTCCTGTTATCAATCGACGCCCGTTGTGTTGCAGCGGGCGGCTTCGACAAATCGAGAACGATGAAAACCGCCACCGAAAAACCGAAACGATCTGTCTTCAAGATAGGCCTTGGCGCCGCACTGCTGGCCGTGGCCTGGCTGGGCTGGCATAACTGGCAGGGGGCGGGCGCTTCATCGGGTGCCGCGCACGGGAAACGGGGAGGCGGCATTGTCGTCGTCTCGGCGGCGCAAGCCGAACGCGGCGACATGGCGGTGTATTTGACTGCGCTGGGCAGCGTGGTGCCGGAAAACACGGTCACCGTACATAGCCGGGTCGATGGCGAATTGCAGCGACTCAATTTCAGCGAAGGCCAGATGGTGCGTGCGGGCCAGTTGTTGGCGCAGCTCGACGGTCGCGCCTACCAGGCCCAGCTGACGCAGGCGCAAGGTCAACTGGCCCGCGATCAGGCTGCGCTGGAGAATGCCCGCACCGACCTCGTACGTTACAAGACCCTGCTGGATCAGAATTCGGGGTCGCGCCAGCAGTACGATACCCAGCTCGCCCAGGTGCGGCAGGATGAGGGTACGGTCAAATACGATCAAGGTGTGGTCGCCAATGCGCGCGTGCAACTGGATTACACCCGCATCGTCGCGCCGGTCGGAGGGCGGGTCGGTCTCAAGCAGGTCGACCTCGGCAACATCGTGCATGCTTCCGATACCAGCGGCATCGTGGTGATTACACAGGTGCAGCCGTCCAATGTCGTGTTTGCGCTCCCGGAAAATCAAATCGATGCCGTACTCAAGGCGATGCACGGCGGCAAGCCCTTGTCGGTCGAGGCCTGGGATCGCGACAATAGCCGCATCGTCGCCAGCGGCACGCTGTCGACGCTCGACAATCAGGTCAGCAGCAGCACCGGCACGGTCAATCTCAAGGCGCGTTTCGCCAACAGCGATAATGCCTTGTTCCCCAATCAATTCGTCAATGCCCGCCTGCGGCTGGATGTGCTGCACGGCGTCACGTTGATTCCGCAAGTTGCCGTGCAGCACGGGCGGCCCGGCAATTATGTCTACGTGGTCGGCGCCGACCAGACCGTGTCCCTGCGCGTGCTGAAACTGGGCGCGGCCAGCGGTGATAAAGTGGTGGTCGAATCCGGGTTGGCGGCGGGCGAGCGCGTGGTGCTCGACGGCATCGACCAATTGAAGGACGGCGCCCGGGTACGTGTGGTCGATCGTCAGCGCGAAGGCGAGGCCAGCGGTGGCCCCGCCGCGGCACACGATGGCGGCAAGGGCCACGGCAAGGGCGGCCCGGGCCGCCACCGCGAGGCATCCGGAGCCAAGGGGCAGGCATGAACCCTTCCCGCCAGTTCATCTTGCGGCCGGTTGCAACGACCTTGCTGATGCTCGCCATCTTGCTGGTCGGGCTGGTTTCCTACCGTTTTTTGCCGGTGTCCGCCCTGCCCGAGGTCGATTATCCGACCATTCAGGTGGTGACGCTGTATCCGGGAGCGAGCCCGGACGTCATGACGTCGTCGGTGACAGCCCCGCTCGAACGGCAGTTCGGCCAGATGCCGGGTTTGCAGCAGATGACCTCCGCCAGTTCCGGAGGAGCCTCGGTGGTGACCTTGCAGTTCGGGCTCGAATTGGGCCTGGACGTCGCCGAGCAGGAAGTGCAGGCGGCGATCAATGCGGCCTCCAACCTGTTGCCGAGCGATTTGCCGGCGCCGCCTATCTATAACAAGGTCAACCCGGCCGATACCCCGGTGGTGACGCTGGCGATCACCTCGCGCACGCTGCCCCTGCCCAGGCTGGAAGATCTGGTCGATACCCGCCTGGCGCAGAAAATTTCGCAGCTGCCGGGCGTCGGCCTGGTCAGCATCAGCGGCGGCCAGCGGCCGGCGGTGCGCGTGCAGGCGAATTCGCGGGCGCTGGCCGCACGCGGCCTGGCGCTGGACGATGTCCGCACCGCCATCGGCAACGCCAATGTCAACCAGGCCAAGGGCAGCTTCGACGGACCGCGCGTGGCCTCGACCATCGATGGCAACGATCAGCTCAAGTCGGCCGATGAGTACCGCAATCTGGTCGTCGCTTACAAGAACGGCGCTCCGGTGCGGCTGGCCGATGTCGCCGATGTCATCGAGTCGGCGGAAAACAGCCGGCTGGCCGCCTGGGCCAACCGGACGCCGGCTATCCTGCTGAATATCCAGCGTCAGCCTGGCGCCAACGTGATCGAAGTCGTCGACCGCATCAAGGCGCAGCTGCCCCAGCTCAAGGCCGGGCTGCCCGGCAATCTTGACGTGCAACTGCTGACCGACCGCACCACGACCATTCGCGCTTCGGTCTCCGATGTGCAATTCGAGCTGCTGCTGTCGATTGCGCTGGTCGTCATGGTGATTTTCGTCTTTCTGCGCAATGTGCCGGCCACCCTCATTCCCGGCGTCGCGGTGCCGTTGTCGCTGGTCGGCACTTTTGGCGTCATGTATCTGTGCGGCTTCAGCATCAACAATCTGACGCTGATGGCGCTCACGATCGCAACCGGCTTCGTGGTCGACGACGCCATCGTGATGATAGAAAACATCTCGCGCTACATCGAAGAGGGCGAGGCGCCGTTCGCCGCCGCCCTCAAAGGGTCGCAGCAGATCGGTTTTACCATCATCTCGCTGACCTTCTCGCTGATCGCGGTGCTGATTCCCCTGCTATTCATGGGCGATGTCGTCGGGCGCCTGTTCCGCGAGTTCGCCATCACCCTGGCGGTGTCCATCCTGATCTCGGCCGTGGTATCGCTGACCCTGACGCCCATGATGTGTGCGCGCCTGCTCAAGCATGTGCCCGAAGAGAAACAGGGGCGTTTCTACCATGCCAGCGGCGCCTTCTTCGACCGTGTGATCGCCGGCTATGGCCGCATGTTGACCTGGGTGCTGGACCACAAGCGCCTTACGCTTGCCGTCGCCGGCGCGACCCTGGTGCTGACTGCCCTGCTGTATGTCGTGGTGCCCAAGGGGTTCTTCCCGCAGCAGGATACCGGTGCGGTGCAGGTGACGACCGAAGCGCCGCAGTCGATCTCCTTCGGCGCGATGGCCGTGCGGCAACAGGAGCTGGCGGCGGCGTTGCTCAAGGACCCGGCAGTGGACACGCTGTCCTCCTTCATCGGCGTGGACGGCGTGAATAGCACGCTCAACAGCGGCCGCATGCTGATCAATCTGAAGCCGCTGTCCGAGCGCGATGCGATGCCGGCCGTGCTCGCGCGCCTGCAGGCCGTGGCCGGGCAGAGCGTCGGCATCACCGCCTGGTTGCAGCCGGTGCAGGATCTGACGATAGAGACCCGGGTCAGTCGCGGCCAGTATCAGTTCGCGCTGCAGGCGACCCGGCAGGAAGAGCTCGGAACCTGGCTGCCGCCCCTGCTCGCGCGCCTGCGCGAGGAAAAAGGGCTGTCGGAAGTGAGCAGCGACTTGCAGAACGATGGCCGGCAAGCCTATGTCGATATCGATCGCGATACCGCAGGCCGGCTCGGCATAACGGTGGCGACGATAGATAATGCGCTGTACAACGCGTTCGGCCAGCGTCTGGTCTCGACCATTTTCACCCAGACCAATCAGTACCGGGTGGTCCTGGAAGAAAAGCCGGACCAGACCGGACCGACTTCCATCGGGCAGATCTATGTTCCGACCTCGAGCGGCACTCTGGTTCCGCTGTCCACCGTGGCCAGGGTCGAGGACCGGGCTTCGCCGCTGGTGGTCAACCACCTCAGCCAGTTCCCCACCGCCACGATTTCATTCAATCTCGCCCGCGGCGCCTCTCTGGGCGACGCGGTCGAGGCCGTTACGCGCGCAGAAGCCGACATCGGCATGCCGGCCAGCCTGCAGACGCATTTCCAGGGGGCGGCACAGGCTTTCCGCTCCTCGCTCGGCAACACGCTGTGGCTGATTCTGGCTGCCATCGTGACGATGTATATCGTGCTCGGCGTGCTGTATGAAAGCTTTATCCACCCGGTCACCATCCTGTCGACTCTGCCGTCGGCAGGGATAGGCGCCTTGCTGGCTCTGCTGTTGTCGCGCAGCGATCTCGGCGTCATCGCGATCATCGGCATCATCCTGCTGATCGGGATCGTCAAGAAAAACGCCATCATGATGATCGACTTCGCGCTCGAAGCCGAACGCGAACATGGAATGAGCCCGCGCGATGCGATCTACCAGGCCTGCCTGCTGCGCTTCAGGCCCATTCTGATGACCACGCTGTCTGCCCTGCTCGGCGCCCTGCCGCTGATGCTCGGACAAGGGATGGGCGCCGAGCTGCGTCAGCCGCTCGGGGTGACCATGGTCGGCGGGCTGATGGTCAGCCAGGTGCTGACCCTGTTCACTACGCCTGTCATCTACCTGGCTTTCGACAGGCTGGGCCGTCGGCTGGGCTTGAAGAGCCGAGGCGCGGCGGCATGATGTCTGCCCTTTTCGTCCGGCGCCCCGTCGCTACCATTCTGCTCACCCTGGCGATCGCTCTGGTCGGCGCGCTCTCGTTCCAGCTGCTGCCGGTTTCGCCTTTGCCGCAGGTCGATTTTCCGACCATCTCGGTTTCGGCCAGCCTGCCGGGCGCCAGCCCGGAAACCATGGCCGCCACCGTCGCGACGCCGCTGGAGCGTTCGCTGGGACGCATCGCAGGGGTCAGTGAACTGACGTCGACCAGCGCGCTTGGCAGTTCGCGCATCACCTTGCAGTTCGATCTCAATCGCGACATCAATGGAGCCGCACGCGATGTGCAAGCGGCGATCAACGCCGCGCGGGCCTTGTTGCCGACCGGCATGCCGAGCAATCCGACCTATCGCAAGGTGAATCCGGCCGATGCGCCGATCATGATCCTGGCGCTGACCTCGTCCGCGTATACCCAAGGGCAGATGTATGATTACGCCTCGACGGTGCTTGCGCAAAAATTGCTGCAATTGCCCGGCGTCGGCGACGTCAACGTTGGCGGCAGCTCCTTGCCGGCAGTGCGGGTGGAGCTGCAGCCGGGCGCGCTCAGCCGCTACGGCGTGGCGCTGGAAACCGTGCGCAGCGCACTGGCGGGAGCCAATGCCAACCGGCCCAAGGGGACGGTGGAGGCGGGAGAGCGGCAGTGGCAGATCTATGCCAACGACCAGGCAAAAACCGCGCGCGAGTATCTGCCGCTGATCGTGGCCTATACCAATAATGCTGCAGTGCGGCTGGCGGATGTGGCCAGGGTCGAGGACTCGGTGCAGGATCTGCGCAATGCCGGCTCGTTCAACGGCCAGCCGTCCGTGCTGCTTGTCATTACCCGCGAGCCGGGCGCCAATATCATCGCCACAGTCGATCGCATCCGCGCCGAACTGCCGGTTCTGCAGGCGTCCATTCCGCGTGCGATCAAGATGAATGTCGCGATCGACCGCTCGCCGACCATTCGCGCCTCGTTGTTCGACGTCGAAAGAACGCTGCTGATCTCGGTGGCGCTGGTGGTCCTGGTCGTGTTCCTGTTCCTGCGCAACGGGCGGGCCACGCTGATTCCTGCGATTTCGGTGCCGGTGTCCCTGCTCGGCACCTTCGGCATCATGTATCTGTGCGGCTTCAGTCTGAACAATCTGTCGCTGATGGCGCTGACGATAGCGACCGGCTTCGTCGTCGACGATACCATCGTGGTGCTGGAGAACATCTCGCGGCATATCGAAGCCGGGATGACGCCCTATCAGGCGGCGCTCAAGGGCGCGCGCGAAGTGGGCTTCACCGTGCTGTCGATGAGCATCTCGCTGGTCGCGGTTTTCATCCCCATCCTGATGATGGGCGGCATCGTCGGCCGCTTGTTCCGCGAGTTCGCGGTCAGCCTGTCCGCGGCGATCATGCTGTCGTTGGTCGTCTCGCTCACGGCGACGCCGATGCTGTGCTCACGCTGGTTGCGGCCTGTCGCCGCGGAGCACGGACGCCGTTTTCGCGCGAGCGAGCGGGTGTTCGAGTCCTTGCACGAGGGCTACCGCCGCAGCTTGGGCTGGGCGCTGGACCACCGCCGTCTGATGCTGTGTCTGTTGCTGGCGACGGTCTCGCTCAATGTCTATCTGTACACGGTCGTGCCCAAGGGATTTTTTCCGCAGCAGGACACCGGGCGCCTGACCGGTGTGGTCCGCGCCGACCAGTCGATCTCGTTTCAGGCCATGCGCGACAAGATGAGTTTCTTCCTGAATGCCGTCAAACGCGACAAGGCGGTGGACGGAGTGGTGGCGTTTACCGGCGGTTCCCAGCGCAATACCGGTTCGATGTATATCAGCCTCAAGCCCTTGTCCGAGCGTCATGAAAGCGCTGATCAGGTGATCGATCGCCTGCGCAAGAAACTCGCCCGGGAGCCGGGGGCCAAGTTGTTCCTGCAGTCGGTGCAGGATATCCGTATCGGCGGGCGCTCGAGTAATGCGCAGTATCAGTACACCCTGCAAGGCGAGGATCTGACCACCCTGCGGCAGTGGGCGCCGCGGGTCGAGGCGGCCTTGCGTCAATTGCCGATGCTGGCCGATGTCAACACCGACCAGCAGGACAATGGACAGCAATCGACGCTGGTCTTCAATCGCGATGCCATGCGCCGTCTCGGCCTCACTCAGTCGCAAGTCGATGCCACCTTGTACGATGCCTTCGGCCAACGCCAGGTGTCGACGATCTATCAGCCGCTCAACCAGTATCATGTGGTGATGGAGCTGGCGCCCGAATACTGGCAGAGTCCCGAGTCCCTGCAGGATATCTATATGATGAGCCCGGGCGCGCAGCCAGTGCCGCTGGCTGCCATTGCCAGCTACCAGCGCGGCAACACCGCGCTGGTGGTCAACCATCAGGGGCAGTTCGCGGCGATGACGATTTCGTTCAATCTGCGCCCCGGCGCCTCCTTGTCGGATGCGACCGCCGCGATCGACCGCACGCTGGCCGGGATGGGCCTGCCGGGCACCGTGCGCGCCAGTTTCCAGGGCGCGGCCAAGACTTTCCAGGATTCGCTGGCGACGCAGCCGATACTCATCATGACGGCGCTGCTGGCCGTGTATATCGTGCTCGGGATGTTGTACGAAAGCGCGATCCATCCCCTGACCATCCTGTCCACCCTGCCGTCCGCCGGTGTCGGCGCCCTGCTGGCCTTGTTGATCTGCCGGACCGAGTTCAGCATCATTGCGCTGATCGGGGTGCTGCTGCTGATCGGGATCGTCAAGAAAAACGCGATCATGATGGTCGACTTTGCGCTGGAGGCGACCCGCTCGCGGGGACTGGAGCCGCGCGAAGCCATTTACCAGGCTTGTCTGCTGCGTTTTCGTCCGATCATGATGACGACGCTGGCCGCCCTGTTCGGCGCCATCCCGCTGGCCCTGGGGCACGGCGATGGCGCCGAGCTGCGGCAGCCGCTTGGCATCTCGATCGTCGGCGGCCTGATCGTGAGCCAGTTGCTAACCCTGTATACCACTCCGGTGGTTTATCTTTATCTTGATCGTTTCCGGCTATGGTGCGAGCGCCTGCGCCGGGCTACGCCGATGGATGCCGCCGAGGCCTCCGGGCATGTCGAGGACTGAAAGACGATGTTGACGAGAACCCGATTCTGGTTGCCACTGGTAGCCGCAAGCCTGGCCGGATGCGCGGTCGGTCCCGACTATGTCCGGCCGACGATCGACGTACCGGCCCGCTTCAAGGAAAGTGCGGGCTGGAAACCGGCCGCGCCGGCCGATGCCATCGCACGCGGACAGTGGTGGGAGGCCTATGGCGATGCCGGACTCAATGCGCTGGAAGCGCGCCTGGCCGCGTCGAATCAGACCATCGCGCAGGCCGAGGCCAACTACCGGCAGGCGACGGCATTGCTGGAGGAAGCGCGGGCCAGTTATAGCCCGACCGTGAGCGCGAGCGCCGCAGCGACCCGCTCCTCGGTCGGCAGCGGCAATCAGGGAACATCCTCGTCCGCGCTCAGCACCAGCTATAGCACGGCGCTGACCGCCAGCTGGGAGCCGGATCTGTGGGGAGGGGTGCGCCGCTCGGTCGAGGCCGGCCGCGCGAGCCAGGAGGCCAGCGCCGCCACGCTCGAATCGACGCGGCTAGCGCAGCAAGCGCAACTGGCGCTCAGCTATTTCCAGCTTTATATCGCCGATAGCCAGAAACGTTCCTTCGACGACAGCGTCGCGGCGTACCAGCAGCAACTCGATCTGACCCAGCACCAGTTCGACTCCGGCGTCGCTTCGCGCGCGGCGGTGGTGCAGGCGCAGAGTCAGCTCAAGAGCATGCAGGTCAGCGCCGTAGACGAGGCGTTGACGCGCGCCAAGCTTGTCCATGCCATCGCCGTACTGCTGGGCGAAAACCCGTCGTCGTTCGACTTGTCCGAGTTGAAGCAGGCTCCGCGCGTGCCCGCCACTCCGACCGGCGTGCCCTCCGAGCTGCTGCAGCGCCGCCCCGACATCGCCGTCGCCGAGCGCGACGTGGCCCAGGCCAATGCCAAGATCGGTGTGGCGCGTTCCGCCTGGTTTCCCTCCCTGACCCTGACCGGCAGCGGCGGCTACAAGAGTCCGTCCTACGCCAACTGGCTGACCTTGCCCTATCGCGTGTGGTCCATCGGCCCGCAGTTGGCGGCAACGCTGTTTGACGGCGGCTTGCGCAGCGCAGAGGATGCGGCGGCGGTAGCCAGCTACGATGCAAGCGTTGCCAATTATCGCGCAACGGTGCTCGCCGGGTTCCAGGACGTTGAAGACAATCTGGCCGGGCTCAGGCAACTGGAGCAGGAGCAGATTCTGGCGCAGGGCGCACTCGATGCGGCACGCGAGTCGGAAACCATCACCCTGAACCAGTACCGCGCCGGAACGGTCAGCTATCTGAGCGTGGTGACGGTGCAAGCCACCCGCCAGAGCGCGGAGCGCTCGTTGTATTCCATCGTCAACAATCGTCTGGCCGCCAGCGTCGGCCTGATCAAGGCCCTGGGCGGCGGCTGGCAAGCCGGAGACCCCGTCCACCCCGTCCCGTCAGCCGCGCAGTCGGAGCCGCGCGGCTGACGGCGCTCCGTCGCTTGCGATTGACTGTGCATTCCGAAAAAAACCCGTCGGCCGGGCGCCGACGGGTTTTTGCATCGTAAAATGCAATTCGCGGCGGGTTTACGCCAAAACTTAATATTGTGCGGCTACAATAACGCACGCACAGCCAACCCTGCGGCGTGCAGAAATGCCATCAACATTAAAAAACCTGCGACGATGACGGGGAAGTTAATATGAAACTAAACGGGGAATTGTCATGCGGATGATGATACCGGTGATACACGGTTCCGCGCGTCGTTTGATGCCTAACAGGTGGGATTTTGTCGCGTTTCCATTGATTTTATGCATTATTGTTTTAGGCAGCACCGGGTTCCGCGAGACTCTGGCGCCCTTGACGACCTTGCAGACGCAAACGATTTCGCTTGATCCGGCCGCGCTCCCCGGCTATGCGCTGCGCACGACCTTGCGCATGCTCGCCGCGATGCTTGCCTCGCTGGTGTTCAGCCTTGCCTACGGTACGCTGGCGGCCAAGAGCCGGCGTGCCGAAAAAGTCCTGGTGCCGATTCTGGATATTTTGCAGTCGGTGCCGGTGCTCGGCTATATCTCGTTCACGGTGACCTTTTTCATCGCCCTGTTCCCCGGGCGTGTGCTCGGCGCCGAATGCGCGGCTATTTTTGCCATTTTCACCAGTCAAGCATGGAATATGACGTTCAGCTTCTACCAGTCGATGCGGACGATTCCGCGCGATCTGAACGAAGTGTCGAGCAGTTTCCATCTCAGCGCCTGGCAGCGCTTCTGGAAGCTGGAAGTGCCCTTCTCTCTGCCCGGACTGATCTGGAACATGATGATGAGCATGTCCGGCGGCTGGTTTTTCGTCGTGGCATCCGAAGCGATCACGGTCGGCAACAAGAATATCGTCCTGCCGGGCATCGGCGGCTATCTGGCGCAGGCCATTGCCGCCCGCGATCTGGGGGCGGTCGGCTGGGTGATCCTGACCATGACGCTGGTGATCCTGCTGTACGACCAGTTCCTGTTCCGGCCTCTGGTCGCCTGGGCCGACAAATTCCGCATGGAGGACACCGCATCGCAAGCGGCGCCGCAGTCCTGGCTGCTCGACTTGATCCGGCGCGCGCGCCTGATCCAGTGGCTGCTGCGGCCGCCGGGGCAGCTGGTGCTGTGGCTGGCCAAGCTTCCGCTGCGGCTGCCATTTGGGCATGCGGCGGCGGGATCGGTGCGCAAGCCGTCCCGCGGCGGCGATCTGCTGTGGAACGTGCTGGTGCTGCTGGCGACCGTGTTTTTTCTGTGGCGGGTCGTGTCCTTCGTCGGCCAGGAAGTCGGCCTGAGCGAGGTCATGCATGTCTTCGGGATGGGGCTGGCCACCCTGGTGCGCGTGCTCGTGCTCATCGCGCTCGCCTCGCTTGTATGGGTGCCGCTGGGGGTCATGATCGGCTTGCGCCCGCACCTGGCGCAGCGAATTCAGCCCTTGGCCCAGTTTTTGGCGGCCTTTCCGACCAATCTGCTGTTCCCGATTTTCGTCGTCGGCATCGTGTACTTTCACGCGAATCCCGATATCTGGCTGAGTCCGTTGATCGTGCTGGGTACCCAGTGGTACATCCTGTTCAATGTGATCGCCGGGGCCTCGGCCTTCCCCAATGACTTCCGCGAGGCGGCGACCAATTTCCGCATCCGCGGCTGGCAATGGTGGCGCAAGGTCATTCTGCCGGGGATCATGCCCTACTATATTACGGGTGCGATCACCGCTTCGGGCGGAGCATGGAACGCAAGCATCGTGTCTGAGCTCGTATCCTGGGGGAATACCCGAATCGAAGCGTACGGGCTCGGTGCCTACATCGCCCGCACCACCGCCGCCGGCGATTTTCCCAAGATCATTCTCGGCATTGCGGTGATGTCCTTGTTCGTGGTGCTGTTCAACCGCCTGTTGTGGCGCCCGATGTACGCCTACGCCGAAAGCAAGCTGAACTAATCAGGAAAGAATTCCAGTCATGCAAAGCACCTCGCAACAACAGATTCTGGCCGTCAACGATGTCGGCTGCGGTTTCGACAAGGCGCAACAAGGAGAGCTCAAGGTTCTCGACGGTGTCAATCTGACGCTGAAAGAGGGCGAGATTGTCGGGCTGCTCGGGCGCTCCGGCTCCGGGAAATCGACCCTGCTGCGTATCATCGCCGGTCTGATCAAACCGACCGAGGGGCATGTCGAGTATTGCGGCAAGCCGCTGTCGGGCCCGGCCGAAGGCGTGGCCATGGTGTTCCAGACGTTTGCGCTATTCCCGTGGCTGACGGTGCTCGAGAACGTCGAGGCGGGGCTGGAGGCGCTGGGAGTCGCGGCGAAGGAGAGACGCGAACGCGCGTTGTCGGCCATCGACCTGATCGGTCTGGACGGTTTCGAAAACGCCTATCCGCGCGAGTTGTCGGGCGGCATGCGCCAGCGCGTCGGTTTTGCGCGGGCGCTGGTGGTCAATCCGACCCTGTTGCTGATGGACGAACCGTTCTCCGCGCTCGACGTTCTGACGGCGGAGACCTTGCGTACCGATATGCTCGATTTGTGGAACGCCGGCAGCATGCCGATCAAGTCGGTGCTGATCGTGACCCATAACATCGAGGAAGCGGTATTCATGTGCGACCGCATCCTGCTGCTGTCGTCCAATCCGGGCCGTGTCGGCGCCGAAATCGTCGTCCCTTTCCCGCACCCGCGCAACCGGCTGGCGCCGGCCTTCCGCCAACTGGTGGATGATATCTACGCCAAGATGACCGCGCGCAAGCAGACGGCCGGCGCGCCGCGCAGCGAACTGCATATCGGCAGCTGGATGCCGGCCGTATCGACCAACTTGCTGGCCGGTCTGATCGAGACCCTGGCGGTGGCCCCCTATCACGGACGCGCCGACTTGCCGGAACTCGCAAGCAGCCTGCGGCTGGAAGTGGACGATCTGTTCCCGGTGGCCGAGTTCCTGCAACACCTCGGTTTTGCCGAGGTGTCGGAAGGCGATATCGCCCTGACCATGCCTGGACGCCTGTTCGCCGAAGAGGGCACCCAGGCGCGCAAGCTGAGATTCGCCGAGATGTTGCTGCGTGCGATTCCGCTCGCCAACCATATCCGCACCGTTCTCAACGAGCGGCCGGGGCAGCGGGCGCCGCTAGACCGCTTCAAGCAGGAGCTCGAAGACTTCCTCAGCGACCAGGCCGCCGAAGAAACGCTGTCCGCCGTGATCGACTGGGGCCGCTACGCCGAGATCTTCTCCTATAACGACCAGTCCGAAATGTTCAGCCTGGAAGACGTCGAGGCATAAGCCTGGGCCCGGCTGGCGTGTCGTCGACGCGCCAGCCCATTTCCTCGATGGCTGCGCGCAAGCGATCCGCCTCCTGCCACTGGCGCGCCCCGCGCGCCGCTTCCCTTGACTGCGCGAGTTCCCGTGCCCGCGCGGGCGCGTCTTCGCGGCGCCAGTGTTCGAGTCCGAGTCCCAGCACCGCATCCAGAGCCAGCAGCGTCGCCCGCCGCTCGGCCGGCGGCAGGGGGCCGCGCGCGACTTCCCAGGCCAGCGCCAGTGCTCGCGGCAGGTTGAGGTCGTTATCGATCTCGAGCGCGAACCGGGCCATGAGGGCGGCGTCGGGCTGGCCGCCGTCCGGCGCGTCGGCTGCCGCCTCGCGCAGGCGGTCGAGCGCGGTCTGCGCGGCGGCCAACCCTTCCCAGCTGAACTCGAGTTGATGGCGGTAGTGCGCGGTCAGACAGAGATAGCGGTAGGCAAGCGCATCGAAGCCGCGCGCGAGCAGGCTGTCCAGGCGCAGAAAGTCGCCGCTCGACTTTGACATCTTGCCGGCCTCTCCGCCCTGTTCGGGGCGGACTTTCAGAAAATAGCCGTGCATCCACCGCCGTGCGCCGCGGCCTCCGTGACAGGCCTGATTCTGTGCGATCTCGTTGCTGTGGTGCACGGGGATGTGGTCTTCGCCGCCGCAATGAATGTCGAAGTCGTCGCCGAGATAGCGACGCGCCATGGCCGAGCACTCGATATGCCAGCCAGGAAAGCCGCGGCCCCACGGGCTATCCCATTCCATCTGCCGCCGTACGCCGACCGGACTGAATTTCCACAAGGCGAAATCGGTGGCCGTGCGTTTCTGGCCGCTGTCGACCCGGATGCCGGCCGCCAGCCCGTCGCGGTCCAGCCTGGCGAGAAAGCCGTAGTCGGCGATGCGGCTGCTGTCGAAATAGATGCCGTCATCGGTGCGGTAGGTATAGCCGCGTGCAGCTAGGTCGCCGATGAAGGCGATTTGTTCTGCGATGTGCTCGCTCGCGCGGCACCAGACCGCGGGGGGGAGCAGGTTGAGCCGTTCCCAGTCGCGACGAAACGCGGCGAGGAAATAGTCGGCGATCTCCAGTGCCGGGCGTCCGTGGCGGCGGCTGCCTTTCTCCATCTTGTCTTCGCCGCTGTCGGCATCGCTGGTGAGATGGCCGACGTCGGTGACATTGATGACATGGCGCACGGCGTGGCCGTTGAACTCCAGTGCCCGGCGCAGCCAGTCTTCGAACAGATAGGTGCGCAGATTGCCGATATGCGCATAGTCGTACACCGTCGGTCCACAGCAGTAGAGGCCGACCGCCGTCCGGGACGAGGGCGTGAAAGGGACGAGCGCGCGTTGCCAGGTATCGTACAGTACGAGGGCCATAGTCTTGAATCCTGAGGGCGTAGCCGGCGGCGGAGGCCGCGCTTGGCGAAAACGGGAGCGAAAAGGACGACGTCAGTTGTCAGCGCGGACAACAGCAGGCAAGGCGGAGGGAGAATGCGGTGCAGGAAAGCATGAATCTATGGTAACGGCGGTGCCGCCGTCGGGTCAAGCCCGCCGTCCGGCCCGCGCGGGGCCGGACGGCGGCGGTCACAGCACTTTGACCGTACTGCTGGTAGCGCCGATGCTGGCGATATAAACGAATATGCTGCGCCCGAAAAAGAAAGGCAGTCCGAGGTCTATCTGCGAGCTGGTGTAGGCGGCCAGATCGTCGAACGCGGTGTTGTTGCCGCTGTTGCTGGCGAACAGGGTACTGGCATTGGCTACGGTGAAGCTGACCCCCGTGCCGCCGCCGACGGCGATGGTCAGGGCCTGCGAGCCGGAGGGGCAGTACCATGACGAGCTGCTGCAGCGGGTCAGGGAGGAGGGGAAGAAGGCGCCGTTCGAGCCGCTATCGATAAAGCTGGTCGAGGACGAACTGATCGTGCTGCCGCCCGAGCTGATGGTCGTCGTCGCCGACATGTCGCCGTACTGGTCGGTAGCATGGCTGCTGGCACCGCTCGATGAATTATTGGACTGGGTATCGATGCCGAAATACAGCGTGCCGCTGGCCGAGGTGGCGCCGGTGCCGCTGATCGTGGGCAAGGTCAGCACGCTGCCGTTGGTGTTGGTGCTGCTGAACCAGGCGATAGGGTTGGGGATCTGCGAACCGGTCGCTTGCGTGATCGCGGTGCAGGTTGCGGAGCTGCTGCTCGAGGTGCAACTGAAATAATGCTGCTGGTCGATAGGCAGGTTGTTGATGCCGAGAATGCCGTTCGCGCCGAGCAGTCCCGGGCTGCCCATATTGCTGCCATAAGCGGTGCAGGACGAACCGATGGTCGCGAAGCTGGAATTGTCGTTGATGACCTGAATCGGAATCGCGGTGGAGGTGACTTCGCCGGCGAGCCTCACATAGGCGGTCTTGACCGCACCCCAGGTGACGCCCGAGCCGAAGGCCGCGCACTCGCCGACCGGGTTGCCGCCGCTGGTCTGCGCGCTGAGACTGATTGCGCCGAGCGTGGACGCAAACAAGCGCAGTCCGGTCGAGCCGGTATCGAGCAGTACGTTGTTGACGGTCGTACACTGGCTGGTATCGCTGCTTGCGCACACCTTCACCGAAACATAGGGGATATTGAGGAAAGTGGAGGTGCCGCCGGTCGCACCGCAGACGCTGACCGGGATCGAGTTGCCCGACGACGCTGCCGTGCTGGTGCAGGTCGTGCTCAACGCGACGTTGCTGCTCGTCGTGGACGACGAGCTGGAACTGCCCGAGCTGCCGCTGCTCGAACTGTCTCCGCCGCCGCCGCCACCGCCACAGGCCGTGATAAACAGAACCAGGATCAGCCATCCCCAACGTATCATCGCTCTTTACCTTGTAATCGTTACTGGATCGACGTCGTGTCGAAGCCGTCGGGAAGCCGGGATTTGAGCCAGGCGCGGCCGACATAAGCGCCCATATGGCCGCCGGTTTCCACTTCGAGGTCGCCGCTCGCGCGATGGCCGAGCGCGTTCAAGCTGCTGCGGGCCTGGGCCGCGCTCTGGAAGCTGGAATAGCTCGAGCCGAAAATCTGTTGCAGGTTGGGCATGGCGGGTCCGTTCCAGGCGACGGCAAACACGATACCCGCGCTGGTGACGTACTCGCGCAGGTGCAAGCCGGTGCCATCCACGGTCTCGCGCTGGGTATAGTTGCCGGACGTCACCGCGCTGAGCACGCGCTGACCGCTGGCGGGGGTGGCCAATTGGTCGCCCAGCGCCGCGAGCGCGGGCGTCGTCAACGTCAGGCTGGCGAGGAAAAGGAGGGTTTTCATCACGGATCCCATGTTAATCACCTGAATATTAT
This sequence comes from Paludibacterium yongneupense DSM 18731, assembly GCF_000422925.1. Classification (GTDB taxonomy): domain Bacteria; phylum Pseudomonadota; class Gammaproteobacteria; order Burkholderiales; family Chromobacteriaceae; genus Paludibacterium; species Paludibacterium yongneupense. Next base: position 95,823 of record NZ_AUGZ01000010.1, on the reverse strand, counting down.
ATGTAAAAACAATCAATCATTGGTAAATATGAGATCAATATCGTACAAGGGTGTTCAGTTGGCGTGGTTAAAGCGTTCGAAGAGGGCGGGGACCGACTCGGAGGGGATAGGCTGGGATAGTAGAAAGCCCTGTACCGCGTCGCAGGACAGAGTGCGCAGGATAGCGAGTTGGGCGTCGGTTTCGACGCCTTCGGCGATGACGGACAGGCCGAGATGATGCGCAAGCGAGATGATGGCCGCAGCGATGGCTGCATCCTTGCCTCCGTCGACGATCCTGGAGATGAAGGATATGTCGATTTTGACGGTATCGACGCCGGACTCCAGCAGACGAGCGGGCGAGGAGTCGCCGCTGCCGAATTCGTCTATGGCCAGTCGTATGCCGAGACGTTTGATCTCGGCCAGACTGGCGCTGTTTTTCATCAGGATGCTTTCGATAACTTCCACCTCGAGCATGCCGGGTTCGAGCGCGTTGTCGCCCAGCGCGCGGGCGAGTGTGGCCACCAAGTCGCCGTTGTCGAACTGGCGTGGCGACAGATTGATCGCAAGCGGGCAGTCATCCGGCATAAGGCCCGCTTCGCGCCAGAGCCTGCGCTGGCGGGCGGCACCGGAGATGATCCAGTCGCCGACAGCGCCAATCAGTCCGGTCTGCTCGAGCAGAGGAACGAACAGTCTCGGCGAGACGGTGCCGGTTATCAGATTATTGTCCCAGCGTATCAGCGTCTCGATACCGCGCACGCGCATGCCGTCGATGCTGAACTGCGGTTGGTAGTGCAGGCCAAATTCGTGATTGTCCAGAGCCCGCTGCAGTCCCTGCTCCAGCATGACCCTGGCACGCGCCCTGATCGTCATGTCCGATGTGAAAAACTGGTAGGCGTTGCGACCGCCGTTCTTGGCGCGGTACATCGCCAGATCGGCTGCCAGCATCAGTTGATCGGAGTCCTGGCAATTATCGGGGTATAAGGCGATGCCTATGCTCGCACTGAGCATGAGCTCGCGTCCTTGCGCCAGATAGGGCTGCTTGAGCTGTTCCAGCATCTTGCCCGCGATCAGGCCGCAATTTTCGATTTCGTCCAGATCATCGATGACGACCGTAAATTCGTCGCCGCCCAGGCGCGCCACGACATCCTTGGATCTGACCACGTGCCGCAGCCGTTGTGCCACCTCGATCAGGATCTTGTCGCCGCAATCGTGCCCCAGCGTATCATTGATCGTCTTGAAGTGATCGAGATCGATGTAGATCAGCGCCACATGCCGGTTGTTGCGCTGCGCGCGCTGCAGGCAGCGCGACAGCGCCTGCTTGAAGCCGTTGCGGTTGGCCAACCCTGTCAGGTGGTCGGTGATCGCTTGCAGGCGCAGTTGTTCTTCCAGGGCCTTGCGTACGCTGATGTCCTGAAACACAACGACCGATCCGCGCTGCCGCCCTGTCAGCGGCGAGCAACTGAGGGTGACCGGCAGCCATTCGCCGTTGTGCCGGTAGAGCCGCGCGTCGTCGAGCCGGAATTCGCACATTTCCGTCCAGAAGCGATAGAACATCGTCTGTTGCCACGGGGTATCGTCATTATCGCGGCACAGTTCGGCGAAGTTGCTGCCGATCAGGCTGTCATCTCCTGCACTGAGCAGGCGCATCGCCATCGGATTGGCGAAGTTGACCGTGCCGGCGGCGTCGATGCCGAGCACGCCTTCTCCGGCAGCGTTGAGCATCGCCGCATAGAAGGCCTTTTGCAGGTCCAGTTCGCTGCACACCTCTTGCAGACGCCGCTTGTAACCATCGAGTTCGAGGAATTGCCGCACCTTGCTGCGCAACACCGGCGCTTGGATCGGCTTCAGGATGTAGTCGATGGCGCCCGACTGATAGCCGTTTAGCTGGGCGACTTCGTCGCGGGCATGGGCGGTAACGAACAGGGTCGGGATATGCCGCGTGCGCCGGTTGCTGCGCATCAGCTGCAACACCTCGTAGCCATCCATCTCCGGCATCTGCACATCGAGCAGCACCAGCGCGATGTCGTGATTGAGCATCAGTTCCAGCGCGTCCTGGCCCGAGCCTGCGGTGTGCAGGTCGGCGCCGCAGTCTTCAAGTATGGCGCACATGGACGTCAGGTTTTCCACCCGGTCGTCGACCAGCAGAACAATGGGGCCCGGGCGGACCGCAGGCGGCAAGGCGGCAATGGGCATGCTTTATTACCGCCTAGCACAATAGCTGCTTGATGCGTTCGAGCAACACGCTGCTGGAAACCGGCTTGGCCAGGTAGTCGTTGGCGCCGGCCTCCAGGCATTTTTCGCGGTCGCCCTTCATCGCCGAAGCGGTGACGGCGAGGATGGGCTTGTCGAACTTGAGGTCGCGCCGCAGGAAGGCGGTTGCCTGATAGCCATCCAGCACCGGCATCATCATATCCATCAACACCAGGTCGATTTCGGTATGCTCGGCGACGGCGCGCAGGGCTTCCTCGCCGTTGCGTGCAATGTGAACCGCCATGCCCGCATCTTCGAGCAGGCTGCTCATCGCGTAGACATTGCGGATGTCGTCGTCCACCAGCAGGATGGTCCGCTCGGGCCGTTCTGTCGTGTCGGAGTCCGGCTGCGGCAGGGGCGGCGGCGGCGGGGCGGCCTGCAGCAGCTGGCGCCGCAGATTGCTGAATACGCGTGCCAGCTGTAGCGTATCGACCGGCTTGACCAGGTAGCCGGCGGCTTCCGTCACTGTTGACGGCCGGTCCAGGCAGGTGATGATCTGGATTGGCATGCCGCCGAGCTGCGGGTCGTGACGTACGCCCTCGATCAGTTTCCAGCCGCTCATATCGGGCAGCAGGATGTCGACGATCATGGCGTCGGGCTGCAGTTGCGCCAAGGCGTCCTGGCAGTCGCGGCCGGTATGCCGGACATGCGGATCGAAGTCGTGCTCCCGTGCCGATTCCGCCATCACTTCGGCAAAGTTGGTATCGTCTTCGACGATCAGGATCTTGAACGTGCGCGTCTCTCCGTCCTCGGGCAGGGCCGGGAGGGCCGGCGGGGAGATCGCCGGCGGGGGGGCTTCGATGTCCGAGCTCAGCGGCAGGCTCAAGGTGAAGGTGCTGCCCAGGCCGGGCTGGCTATCCAGCGTCAATTCGCCGCCGAGCAGGGTCGCCAGCTGGCGCGAGATGGCCAGCCCGAGACCACTGCCGCCGACCTTGCGGCTGACCGAGCCATCCAGTTGCTGGAAGGCCTGGAAGATCATTTCATGCTTGTCGGCCGGGATGCCGGGGCCGGTGTCGGTGACCGCGATCGAGAACTGTCCGTGGCCCGGGCCGTGCAGCATGCGCAGATGGACCTGGCCGCCGCTGTCGCTGAACTTGACCGCGTTGGAAAACAGGTTCTTGACGATCTGATAGACGCGCTGAAAATCGATGACGACGACGGCCGGCGTATCCGGCTCCATTTCGAAGCTCAGTCGTATCTGGCGACTGTCCGCCATCGGCCGCAAGACTTCGCGAAGGTGGGCGATGAAATCGGCCAGAATGACTTTTTCCGGATGCACGGGCATCCGGCCGGCTTCGATGCGCGACAGATCGAGAATATCGTTGATCAGCGCGAGCAGATCCTCGCCCGATTTGTGGATGATGTCGGCAAACTCGCTCTGTCGCGGCGTCAGCCGCTCTTTCTGTCCGTCGCGCAGCTGTTCGCTCAGCAGCAGGATGCTGTTGAGCGGGGTGCGCAGTTCATGCGACATATTGGCCATGAATTCGGATTTGTAGCGGCTGGCCAGCGAGACTTGCTCGGCGTGTTCGCGAAAACGCTGCTCCACCGCCTTGCGCTCGGAAATGTCGATGATCGCGCTGAGTACCATCGTGCCTTCGGCGGTCTGCAAGGGGTTGAGGCCGATCTCGATCGGAAACTCGGAGCCGTCCTTGCGCCGACCGTACAGGTCGCGACCGGCGCCCATTGCGCGGGTACTGGCGTCGTGCATGAAGGTTTCGCGGTAGGAGCCGTGCCTTTCGCGGTAACGCTGCGGCAGCAGCATGTCGACATTCATCCCCAGCAGCTCCTGCCGCGAATAGCCGAAGCAGGTCTCGGCCTGTGAGTTGACCAGGACGATGCGACCGCTGGCATCGACCATGACCATGGCATTGGGCGCCGCCTCGACCATCAGCCGGAAGCGCTCCTCGCTCTTGCGGCGCTCGGAGAGATCGACGATGGAGGCCAGCACCAGCGTCTCGCCGGAGACCGTGAGCGGACTGAGCCCGATTTCCACCGGAAATTCGCTTCCATCCTTGCGTCGGGCGAACAGCTCGCGTCCTGTTCCCATCGCCCGGTGGCTGGCGGCGTGCAGGAAGGCGGTACGATCGGACAAGTGCTGCGTGCGGTAGCGTTCGGGAACCAGCATTTCGATCGGCCGTCCGATCAGTTCGTCGCGCGGGTAGGCGAACCATTCTTCGCAGTGTGAATTGGTATAGGCGATCGTGCCGTTGGAGCGAACGAGCACGACCGCGTTCGAGACGGCTTCGATGATCCGGTCCAGCAGCGCCGCGTCACGCATCGCGTACCGGGTGTGTAGGCCGAAGACGCCGACAAGCCGGCGGAAAAAACCAGCGAAGCCCATCTCACTCTCCTGGATTGTCGTGACGAGCGCTAGCCTGCCCTTGTCTAGGCGGAGCAGCAGGACGGGCTGGCTCCGACAGCACGGGGTGCCACTATCCGGTGCAGCCTAACGCGAGGTGAATTGACTTATGTCAATGGTGGTTTGATTCTAGGATGAAAAACGCGAATGCGCTTACTCGAAATTCTTGCCGCGTCCGAGCTTGATCTGGCTGCGGCGGGTTTTGTCGGCCATCCGCTGCTGGCGCGCTCGCCGGCTCGGGCGCGTCGCCTTGCGCGGCGCCTCCTGCTGCGTCGCGTCGCGGATCAAAGCGATCAGCCGTTCAAGCGCGTCGGCGCGATTGAGCTCAAGGCTGCGGAAGCGCTGCGCCTTGATCACGATTACGCCATCCTTGCTGATGCGCTGGTCGTCGTGGTGCAGCACCATCGCCTTGGCTTCCGGGGGTAGCGAGGAGGCCAGGACGTCGAAACGCAGGTGGATCGCGCACGAGACTTTATTGACATTCTGCCCGCCCGCGCCCTGGGCACGGATCATGCTGAAGCTGACGTCGCGTTCATCCAGCCAGAGTCGTTCGCGTATGAGGTGCATGCTGATTCATCCCCGCCTCCCGGCCGCGCGCAATCGGGCGGACGGGAGGCGTCGGCTTCGCGGGTCAGACCTTGGAGAAGGCCTCGGCCACGCGAATGGCGTTTTTGGTATTGAGCCCGGCCAGGCACATGCGCCCGGTTCCGACCAGATAAACGGCGTGTTCGTGGCGCAGCCGGTCCACCTGTTCAGGTGAAAAACCGGTGTAGCTGAACATGCCGCGCTGGGTCAGCAGATGGCTGAAGTCGGCGTGCGGCAACGCGTTCTTGAGAACGTCGAACAAGGTGCGGCGCATGGCCTGAATGCGGGTGCGCATCTGGTCGACTTCGGCTTCCCACTGCGAGCGCAGAGCGTCGTCCAGCAGGACGGTGGCGACCAGATGAGCGCCGTGCCGCGGGGGGCTCGAGTAATTGCGGCGCACGGTGAACTTGAGCTGGCCCAGAACGCGGGTGGCTTCGGCAGCATCCGCGCACACGATGCTCAAGCCGCCGCAGCGTTCGCCGTACAGCGAGAAGATCTTGGAGAAGGAGTTGGAAACCAGAAACGATACCCCGGCCGCGGCCATCGCGCGGATGGCGTAGGCGTCCTGCTCGATGCCGGCGCCGAAGCCCTGGTAGGCGATGTCCATGAACGGTATCAGCTCGCGCTTCACCGCCACGGCGATCAGGCGGTCCCATTGCTCCGTCGTCAGGTCGGAACCGGTCGGATTATGGCAGCACGGGTGCAACAGCACGATGGAACGCGCCGGCAGGCCACCGATACAGTCGAGCATGGCCTCGAAGTTGACCTTGCGCGTGGCGGCATCGAAGTAGGGGTAGCGCTTGACGGTGAGGCCGGAGCCTTCGAAGATCGACACATGGTTGTCCCAGGTCGGATCGCTGACCCAGACCCCGGAGTCCGGGAAATAGCGTTTCAGCAGGTCGGCGCCGACCTTGAGCGCGCCGGAGCCGCCGAGCGTCTGAATCGTGGCGATGCGACCGTCGAGGACGGCGGGGTGCCCGGCGCCGAACACGAAGGCCTGGGTTGCGCGACGGTAGTCGGCGAGGCCTTCCATCGGCAGGTAGCCGCAGGGGGAGGGCGCGGCAGCCAGACGCCGTTCGGCTTCGGCGATGGCTTGAAGACGCGGCAGTCGGCCTTCTTCATCGTAGTACAGTCCGATGCCGAGATTGACCTTCTCCTGGCGCGGGTCCTGCTGGTACGACTCCATCAGCGATAGGATGGGGTCGCCGGCATAAGCTTCGACATGTTCGAACACGTGCGTTACTCCAAACTTGATAGGGGGATCGTACACGGTATCATGTGGCAAGCCGGTTCAGGAAGTCTGGCATACGCGCTTTGGCCACATTTCCAAGTCGGCATAGCAACGCATGGTCGACGCGGGCGATGCCGTGGCGTTCGCGCAGCATGCGTTCCAGGTGGGCGACGAGCCAGGCCGCCATTTCGGCGTCGGCCAGCGCCCGGTGCGCGCGGCCGGTGGCGGGCAGGGCGAGTTGCCTGGCCAGCGTGCCCAGCTTGTGGTTGGGGACGTCCGGCAGCAGGCGGCGCGCGAGGCGCATCGAGCAGGCAAATTCCTGCCGCCGCGCGAGGCCGAGGCGGGCGAGCTCCGCGTCCCAGAACTTCTGGTCGAACGAAGCGTTATGGGCGACCAGAGGCGTTGCTCCGACGAAAGCGGCCGCTTCGGCCATGACGTGCCGGGCGGGCGGGGCGGCGCGCAACATCGCATTGCTGATGCCGGTGAGCTGCTCGATAAACGGCGGTACGACGACGCCCGCGTTCATCAGGCTCTGATAGCGGTCGACGATGGCGCCGTCCTCGAGTAACACGATAGCGATTTCGGTGGCGCGGCAGCCGCTGGCGGGCGAGAGACCGCTGGTTTCGAAGTCGATGACGGCAAGGCGTTCCAAGCGGGGCTCCATGGCGGTGACGGGAGCGCTATTGTCGCATAGGCGTCGCCATCGCGATGCATGCCGTACTCCCGGTTACAGAGCGTTACCATTTGCCACAAACTTAATCCGGCCCGGCGGGTCTATTTTTAAGAGACCGGCCCGTCGAGGATCGCTGTGATGAAAAAAACGTACCTGTTCGCCGCCCTGCTGGGTGGCGGTCTCGCCATCGGCGCGGCCGCCATGATCGGGCGCGGCGCGGCGGGCACGGCTCAGCACGTCCTGGCCGCCGACCCGAAGCCGGCGAGAGGGGCGCCACTCGCCGGCCCTGCTCCTGCCTCGGCGCCGCGCGCGGAGGCGTCTGCTCCTGAGTACGCCAGAATAGTGAAAGTGGTCCCGATCCGCCGCATCACGTCAACCGCCCGTGCTCCCTGCCTGCGGCCATCGGCCATGCCGGCCGAAGACGACAGCATGGCGTCCAGCCTGGCTGACAGTCTGACCGGCAGTGTGCTGGATGCGGTGCTGGGGACGACAACCGACGATGGCACCGATGCCGCGGCGCTGATCCAGCCGCCCGACGAGGCCAGGCCCGCGCGCGCGGGCAGCACCCTGCCGCAGCGCCAGGCCGCCGCCGGCAAAGGGTGCGATTCGGTGCTGCTGGCTTCCAGCCGCATTGTCGGCTACGACATCAGATACAGCCTCGACGGCGTCGAGCATACGATACGCAGCAAAACCCGCCCTTCGTCGGCACGAGTGCCGGTCAAGGGCGGGCATTTGCAACTGCCGGGCTGAACCGGCCCGTCTAGCGCGACACGTCCACGACCACCCGCCCCTGAATCGTCCCCGCCAGCAGTTCGCCTGCGACGGCGATGGCCTCGCTCAGGCCGATTTCGCGCGTGATGCCGGCCAGCAGCGCGGGATCGAGATCGCGCGCCAGCCTTTGCCAGGCCAGTTCGCGCTCCGCCAGCGGGCAGAACACGCTATCGATGCCGGCCAGCGTGACGCCGCGCAGGATGAAGGGGGCGACGGTGGCCGGGAGGTCCATGCCCTGGGCCAGACCGCAGGCGGCGACGACGCCGCGGTAGCGCGTGCTCGCGCAGACATTGGCCAGGGTATGGCTGCCGACGGTGTCGACCGCCCCCGCCCAACGCTCGCGAGCGAGGGGCTTGCCCGGGGCGTTGAATTCGGTGCGGTCGATCACCGTGCTCGCGCCCAGCGTTTTGAGATAGCCGGCGCTGGCGGGACGCCCGCTGGCAGCGACCACGGTGTAGCCGAGCCGGGCCAGCAAGGCGACGGCGACGCTGCCGACGCCCCCGGCTGCGCCGGTGACCAGGATCTCGCCGTGTTCGGGGCGCACGCCGTGTTTTTCGAGTGCCATCACGCAGAGCATCGCGGTATAGCCGGCGGTGCCTATTTCCATCGTCTGCCGCGCGCTGAACGCGGCCGGCGGCTTGATCAGCCACTCGCCCTTGAGCCGCGCGCGCTCGGCCAGCCCGCCCCAATGCACTTCGCCCACGCCCCAGCCATTCAGTACGACGCGCTCGCCGATCCGGAAGTCGGGATGGCTGCTGTCTTCGACCACCCCCGCGAGGTCGACGCCCGGCACCATCGGAAAGCGGCGCACCACCGGTCCCTTGCCGGTGATGGCGAGACCGTCTTTATAGTTGAGCGTGGAATACTCGACTTTGACGGTGACATCGCCTTCCGGCAACTGCGCTTCGTCCAGTTCGGTCAGATGACTGCGATAGCCGGCGTCGTCTTTTTCAATCAGGATGGCTTTGAACATGAGGGTCCTCAACGGTAGGAACAGAATCTGCGGTCGCGGCCGGTGCACGATCCGGGCGGCCAAGCAATGAAAAAAACTGGGCGGCGAACACGGTCAGCGGCTCGGCGTCCTGCACCAGTTTTGCCTGCAACACCGCGCCTTCCCAGCCCATCCAGAAAAAGCCGGCCAGCGCCAGGCAATCGGTTTCGGCCGCGATCTCGCCGTCCGCGCGCGCGGCCTCGAGACAGGTGCAGACACGTTGCCGCCAGCCGGCGAACGCCTGCTGCAGGCGCAGGCGGAAGCCTTCGTGCAAGGAGGCGAGTTCCTGTGCCAGGTTGCCGATCAGGCAGCCACGGCGGAAATCATGGCGGCGCATGCCGTCCATGCCCTCCTGCATGAAGGCGGCCAGCCGGGTCAGCGGCGGAGTCCCGGGGGCGAGCAACAGGCGGTCGAGTTTGCGGCAGAAACAGGCATCGTAATTGTCGACCACCAGCAGACCGAACGTGTCCTTGCTGGCGAAATAATGATAGAAGGAGCCTTTGGCGACACCGGCGCGCTTGAGCATCTCGTCGAGTCCGGTGCTGAGGAAGGCCTTTTCTGTCAATAATTCGGTGCCGCAGCGGATCAGTGCCTCCCGCGTTTCCTGACGCGAGGGCGCGATTCGCGGAGGACGACCCCGCTGGCGCGGGGCGGAAGTCGATGCTGTCATGCACCAATAATAAACCGATCGTCTAGAAAATCAATCCGTGCGGGGAGTCCGGAGGGCGACCCTCGCAAGCAGAGGCGCAGCAAGCTGTGCGGCGATCCTATACTATACGGACTCTATAAAATATCTCGCCGAAATGAGCGCATGCCGACACTCGCTTTGACCCTGATTCTGTCCGGACTCTCCATGATCGGCCCGCTCGGGATCGACACCTACCTGCCGTCGTTCCCGTCGCTTGCGCGCGAGTTCGCTGTCGACCCGCTGGTCGTGCAACAGACGCTGACTGCGTATGTGAGCGCCTTCGCCGCCATGATGCTGTTTTCCGGCACCGTGTCCGACTCCTTCGGCCGCCGCCCGGTCCTGCTGGTATCCCTGCTGTGCTATGCCGTCGCGGCGGTCGGCGCTGCGGCGGCTCCTAGCATCGGTTGGCTGATTTTTCTGCGCGCGTTGCAGGGCATGTCGGCCGGGGCCGGCGTGGTCATCGGACGCGCGGTGGTGCAGGACCGGTTCGAGGGCGCGGCGGCACGGCGCGTGATGTCTCACATCACAATGGTGTTTGGTCTGGCGCCGGCGATCGCTCCGGTGCTCGGGGGCTGGCTGCAGGCGACCCTGGGCTGGCGTTCCGTGTTCGTGTTTCTGGCCGTGTTCGGCGCCGGCATGTGGCTCGCGTGCTGGCGCGGATTGCCGGAAAGTCTGCCGCCCGAGCGGCGGCATCCCTTTCACTTGCTGACCATCGTGCGGCGCTATCTCCAGGTCGGGCTCGATCCGTCCTTCATGACCATGTCCTTGGGACTGGGTTTTGTGTACTGCGGCATCCCGCTTTACATCGGTTCGGCCGCCAGCTTTGTGATGACGATTCTGCATCTGCCGGAAACCGCATTCGCCTGGATGTTCGTGCCGCTGGTCGGCGGCTTGATGCTGGGCGCCATGCTCGCCGCCCGGCGGGCGGGCACGAGCGGCGCGCGGCAGATGATCCGCCTCGGCTATCTGATCATGTTTGTTTCGGTCGCGCTCAACGCCGTCTATGCCTCGGCCTTGCCGGTACGGGTGCCGTGGGCCGTCCTGCCGCTGTTCGGCTATGGCTTCGGCCTCGCGCTGGCCGGGCCCAGCATGACGGTGATGGCCCTGTCGCTGTTCCCTGAGATGCGCGGCCTGGCGGCATCGCTGCAGGGTTTTCTGCAGATGATGATTTTTGCGCTGGTGTCCGGCTTCGTCGCGCCACTGGTGTTCGACAGTGCGGCAAAACTGGCGTACTGCCATCTGGCCGGGCTGGCGCTCAGCCTCGTCCTGTGGCGCCGCGGCTGTCGCCGGGTCGCGTGCGGCCATTGAGCGCCGGGGCGTCGTTCAGCGCGGCAGCAGCCCCTTCAGGCGCAACAGGCCGAGCACGGCGACGGTGGTGGCATCCGTGATCTCGCCTGCCGTTATCATCGCCTCGACCTGGTCGAGGCCGATGCATTTCGCTTCCAGCCCTTCCTCTTCCGGGTCGGGATCGCTGCCGACGTGAGTCAACCCGCTGGCCAGATAGATGTGATAGCGCTGGTTCGAAAAAGCGCACCCCAGATGCAGATGTCCCGCGTACACGAGCGAGGCGGCGGCGAAGCCGGTTTCTTCCCGCAGCTCTGCCGCGGCCAGCACCGCGTGATCGACGTCGGCCTGGTCTTCCCATGAACCCTGCGGCAGCTCCAGGCTGCGAGCGCCGACCGGGTAGCGATATTGCTCGACCATCATCAGTCCGCCTTCATGCAGGGCGGCGATGGCGACGAAGTCGGGTTTTTCTACCACTCCATAGAGACCGATCGCACCGCTGCGACGCCGTATGCGGTCTTCGCGCACCTTCATCCAGCGGTTCTCGTAAACGATGCGGCTGGAGAGGGTTTCGATTTCGGGCTGCGACATGAGGTTCTCCTGTGGGTTGAACGAGGGTCGATCGGTGGCGGAATGTAGGGATGGTCGTTGTTTCGCAATACAAAATCATTAATTTAATACTGTTTAAACAAAAATGATTGAATGGCCGGTTTCCAGCGGATAAAACACTGAAGTGTAAACACCGGCCACATGCATGACGTCGCGGCCGATGCGCATTCTGCCTGGGCTGTCGGCAACGGCGCCGGGACGGATCGCGTGGACGCGGCGGCAGGAGCTGCCCGGCTTCGACGGTCCGTTCCCGGCGCGGTCATCGTCCCGCCCGTTTTTTAGGAGTATCGCAAAGATGCAACCCCGATTCGCTCTGGCCGCCATCATGCTCGGGCTCAGCGCTTTTGCGCAGGCCCGGATTGCGGTAACGCCAGGAACGCTGGCGATGGTCATCCCTCTTGGCGGTAATTTGTATCTCGAGACCGCCACCGAACATTTTACGCTCGCCGCCGGTGAGTCGCTGCAGGCGTTCAACCTCGAAACCGTGTTGCAGACGACGAGCCAGCCGCTGTTCGGGTTGACCGCCGTGTTGTACTCCGGTTCGACGGCGAGCGGGAGCGTGCTGTGGACGGGCAGCCCCGGTACGACTACGCCGGCCATCCCCTGGACCGGAACGGTCAGCGGGGTCGTCTACGACAGCCTGTTCAAGGTGACGCCCGCGAACGTACTCGGCCCAGGCACGTATACCTTGTCCTTTTACGGGACGGGTGGCCGTAACGTGGCCGGCACCGTGACGTCGAGCATTGCGCCGGTGCCGGAACCGGAAACCTATTCCCTTATCGGAATGGGGCTGGTCGGGATGCTGCTGGCGCGCCGTCGCAAAACGCCCCTGCCGGTTTGAACGCCTGTTCGCTTCAGTACGACGGAGAAAGACTACCATGAAACTTATTTCGAGCATTCTCGGCATGCTACTGGCGATGAGCTTGCAGGCGCGAGCCGATGTCATCACCTTGAACCCGGTCATCACCTTCGGCGGGTTCAACTTTGTCACGGCACCGGCGATCACGATCGACCTGCCTTCGCGCAGCATGTGGAACCCCGACGCGTTAAGCGTCGTATTCCAGGCCGCCCACGAGAGCCCGGGGCTGACTTCGCTGTCCTTCTCCATCACCTCGCTGGATGGTGAGACGGCCTATGATATGGGCGCATTTGCCACAAGCGGCGGCTATGTGTACGGCAAGCAGACCTATGTCGTGCCTGCGGGCAGCAGTCAGACGCTGCTCGGCGGCGGCAGCTATCAATTGCTGCTCTACGGACAGACCTCCGACCCGAACCTGGAGGGAACGCTGACGACGTCGCTGACGCCGGCGGTGCCGGAGCCGGAAAGCTATGCGCTGCTCGGTCTCGGTCTGACTGCCCTGATCATGCGCCGTCGCGGTGTCCGCCGCGCGACCGTTCCCGCCTGATTCCGGCCCGGCGCGGCGGTTTTCCGCCGCCGCGCCTTCAGCCGCGCTTGACCTTGAAGCCGCGTTTTTCCAGTTCCGCCGCCACCCCGTCCACATGGTTGCCCTGGATCTCGATCACGCCGTCGGCGACTGTGCCGCCCGAGCCGCACAAGCGTCGCAGTTCGCGCGCCAGTACCGCCAGCTCGACCCTGGCCAGCGGCGTGCCGCGGACGGTGGTGACTTCGCGCCCCTTGCGGCCGCCGGTCTCGCGGCGCACGGTGACCGTCGAACCCGGTGCTGGCACGGTCTCCTGCTTGCAATGGCAGTCGGCGACCGGGTAGCTGCAATCGGGGCAGATGCGACCCGTTTCGGTCGAATAGACAAGTCGGGACGACATGGGAAGGTTCCTTCAGAATTTTTCGCCAGTGTAGCTCAAGGCTTGACGCTGCGGCCGTCCAGTTCGATGCTGTGCTGGCCGAATTCAAACGAATCAACGCAGGAGCGACCATGAGCCAACTGTTTTCCCAGTACCGGATCGGCCGACTGGCCCTGAAAAACCGGATCGTCATCGCCCCGATGTGCCAGTACTCGGCTGTCGACGGGGCCGCCGGAGACTGGCATCGCATGCACCTCGGCCATCTGGCCGTGTCGGGGGCCGGGCTTCTGATTCTGGAGGCCACGGCGGTGGCGCCCGAGGGCCGGATTTCGAATCGCGATCTGGGGTTGTGGTCCGACGAGACAGAACACGCATTGCGCCAGGTGGTGACGAGCGTGCGCACATTCTCCGATATCCCGCTCGCGATCCAGCTCGGGCATGCCGGGCGCAAGGCGTCGGCGCAGCTTCCGTGGGAAGGCGGCCGTCGCCTGCCGGTCAGCGAGGGGGGCTGGCAGGTGCTCGCGCCCTCGGCCGTGGCCTACGGGCCGGACGAGGACGCCCCGCTGGCGCTGGATGCGGCAGGACTGGAGCAGATCCGTGCCGACTTCGCCGCTGCCGCGCGCCGCGCCGCGCGGCTCGGTTTTGCCGCCGTCGAATTGCATGGCGCACACGGTTATCTGCTGCACCAGTTCCTGTCGCCGCTTTCCAACCACCGCGAGGACGCCTACGGAGGTTCGCTGGAAAATCGCATGCGCTTTCCGCTCGAAGTCATGGCCGAGGTGCGTGCGGCGTTTCCGGCCGAGCGCCCGGTCGGGATCCGGATCTCGGCCACCGACTGGGTCGCCGGTGGCTGGGATCTCGAGCAAAGCCTGGAGTTTGCGCGCCGCCTGCGTACGCTGGGCTGCGATTTCATCCATGTCTCGAGCGGGGGGCTCTCGCCCGAGCAGCAGATCGTGCTCGGGAGCGGCTATCAACTGCCTTTCGCCGAGCGCATCCGGCGCGAAACCGGCATGACGACGATAGGCGTCGGCCTGATTACCGAACCCGAAGAGGCCGAGGCCGCCGTCGCGCAAGGACGCGCCGATCTGGTGGCGCTCGGACGCGCGATGCTGTATGACCCGCGCTGGCCGTGGCATGCCGCCGCGCGCCTGGGGGCGAGCGTGGAGGCCCCGCCGCAGTACTGGCGTTGCCAGCCGCGCGGACTGAAGGATTTGTTCAAGGCCTGAGACGCCGCCCGGCCTCAGATCCTGAAGCGCGATACCGACTCGCGCAGGGATTCGGCCAGTTGCTCCAGCTCCAGTGCGGCGGAAACGGTTTGGCGGATGGCCAGATCGTTGTCGCGTGCGCGCTCGGCGATGGCCTCTATATTCAGGGCCACCGACTCGCTGACTTGGCGTTGCTGGGTGGTGACGGTGACGATTTGTTCCAGTTCGTCGCGTACTCCGCCCACCGATTCCTGTGCCGAGTCGAGAACGCCGGCCACGCGTTCGGCCGAAACATGGCTGGAGGTCAGTTGCTCGAGGCTGGCGACCACGGTCAGCCTGACCGCTTCCGACTTTTGATTCAGCGACTGGGTGACGCGGTCTATTTCGCTGGCCGACGAGGCCGATCTTTCGGCCAGCTTGCGCACCTCGTCGGCGACGACGGCGAAGCCTCGGCCCTGTTCGCCCGCGCGCGCGGCCTCGATGGAGGCATTGAGTGCGAGCATATTGGTCTGGTCCGCGATTTCGCGCACCTGACGCGTCATGGCGGTGATTTCGTTGGTCGAGGCCATCAGGTCGTTTTCTGCCTGCGCCATGCGCCGCATCGCTTCTTCGACCTGCGCGATATCGGTACGCAACAAGGTCAAACTGCGCCGACCTTCGGCCGAGCGTGCGAGGCTTTCATCGGCGTGGTGGCGCACCTGCCCGCTATTGCCCGCGATCTCGCTGATATGCCCGGCCAGTTCGTCGACGGCCTCCGAAGCGGCTTGCGATTGCGCGGTCTGCTGGTTGGAACCGGCTTCCAGCCGGCCCGAGCCCTCGGTGAGCGCGTGCGCGGCCGCCGAGACGGCGGTGGCCGAGGCGCCGACCTGCCGTACCAGGTCGGCGATGGTCGACAACATCTGGTTGAAACGCTGTGCCGCCAGGCCGATTTCATCTTGGTTGCTCGCGTCCAGCCGGCGCGATAAATCGCCCTCCCCCTTGGCGATGTCGGCCAGCCCGCGCTCCATCGCGTGCAGCGGGCGGGTGACGAAGCGGCGGATGAAGAGGTAGACCACGGCCATCAAGGGCAGCGAAATCAGCAGGGCGAACAGCACGCTCTGGTCGCGGAAGCGCTGAACCGAAGCGTTGGTCTTGGCCAGCGAGATACGCATGCTGACCACCCCTAGCGGTGTTTTGTCAGAGACCAGATGGCAGGCCAGGCAGTTCTTGCCGAGATAGCGCGACGAAGCGATGGCAGGAAAAACGACGTGCAGATTCTCTCCGATGGGGGGGGACGATTCGATTGCCATATGCGGCTGGCCGTCGGCGAGTGCGGCGCGTTCCATTTCGTCCCGGGGCTGGGCTTCGCCTCCCTGGCCGGGGCCGAATTGCTTGACGACGGCCTCGCCGCGGACGACGCGCAAATCGCGAACGGCTTCGAGCTCGCGTATCTGATCGAGGAAGACGTTACGCTGGCCAACGGTGCCGGTAATCATCATGCCGGTGAGGCCGGCCAGCGTCATCTCGTTGATGCTCCTGGCCATGTCGTGCGCTTGATCGACCGCGATATCGCGATTGACCCGGGTTTCCCAGGCGATCATCGTCCCCCAAGCCAGCATCAGGCACAGCCAGATCGCCACCACCAGGCGCAACCAAATCGGCCAATCGGAAAATTTGCGCATATACCCAAGCAGCCGCCAGACGCGACTGTCCTCCTCGTGTGTTTTTTGTTATTAAACCCCGCGTCCTTGTCGACGCGTTTTGCTAATCGTTATAGAACAGGGGGCTACCTTTTTCCGTGCCCCCGTGCGCTGCGGATTTTCCAGAAACCGTCGCGGCGCGCGAGCAGGCGTACGTTTTTATCTTGCCCGGGCCTGCGGGTGTCCGCTTCGCGTTCCCGTAGCGCGCGCAAGGTCGTCTCGACCGCGGCGGCCAGCGCCGGTCGCCGCCGCCCCAGGCTGGTCAGCAGTTTACCCGCGATGATGGCGTCGTTGTCTGCCCCCAATTCTTGCTGCAGCCTTTGCAAGAGGGGCAGGTAACGCTGTACCGCGCGCGCGCGGTACAGCCCGCTGAAAAATTCGCTCAAGTAACGCAGCTTTTTGACCCGCTTGCGCAATTCGTGCCGTCTCTGCCCGGAGAGCTGTTTCCAGTCGCATGCGAGCCGCCGTACGCGTCGGTCATGGCGCTCGAGCAGGCGTGGCACGAAATCGCGAAGCGGCAGGCGGCGGTCGGCGGCTTCAAGCGCGGCCCGGTGCAACTGCCTGAGCAAGACGAGCAAGAGGCGGGCAAATGCGGGGGTTGCCAGCGCGGCGCGCGCCTGCCGCATCGCCAGCACGCGCTGGCGTTCCAGTTCCGGGTGCAGCGCGCAGAGATCGACCCCGTTGAGCGAGGGCAACGTCTCATGCATGCAGACGTCGAGGTCGCGAACGGCACCGAGTTTGAGCGAACAGTCCGCCAGCGCCTGGGCGTGTTCGGCCTGATCCTCCGCCGGGGCGATGCGGTTGAGTTCTGCGACGGCCAGGCGCAGGCGCCGCAGTGCGATTCGGGCCTGATGCACGCACTCGACCGGGTCGGCCCCGTGTTCCAGGGCGCGCCGGTTGTCCAAAAGATGGCGCATGGCTTCGCGCACCATCGCGGCGATGGCTTCGGACGGGCTTATGTGCGGGGACAGCGGGGGAATCTGCGCAGCGCTCGGAGAGGGGGTGCCGGCGCCACGCAACAAGGCGTAGCCAAGTGCGGCCTTGTTGCCGGTTTCGGGTATCAGCGGCAAGGACTGCGCAAGCTCGATCGCCAGGGCAAACAGAGCATCCACGGGGCCTGCCTGCAACTCGAGCTCGATCTCGTTGATTTCGGCGCGCCGCTCTCCCGCGTGTATGCTGCCTGTATCCAGAGCCACCTCGATGCGGGCCGATGCGTAGTCGAGCAGCCAGCGCCGGCGGCGAAGGCGGACTTCGAAAACCGCGTCCAGCGCCGCTCCCTGCATCAGTGCCCAGTCGCGCGTCGGCGCATGCTCGATCCGTTCGGGATCAAGCCGCGGGCCGGCGATTTCCGCCTCGAATTCCTCGCGCGCATGCAGGCCGCCACCCGCGCATTGCGCGAGCTTCAGTGTCTGCCAGTAGCAACCGTCCCGGCGGCGTATGCGCAGGCCGCAGTCGCGCCGGGCCAGATCCCGGTCGGGGGTGTCGAAATAGACGTCTCGCAAGCGCGAGTCGGCGGGGCCTTCCATCACCGCTGCCAGCGTCTCCATGCCGCGTATGAATGCCGCATTATGTCTCTTGCCGAGGCTGAGTTTGAGTTCTGTTTCCATGAGCTCACAGCGTGGGGGAAAAGGTGTAACCACTCTAGCCCTTAATGGCATATGAATAAAGCCCGGCACCGTCTGCGGCGGCGGGTGTAAACTGCAGCAGCCAGCCCAAGGCAGCGCAAAGCCGGCGGCGGGCGCTTCTGTTGCAAGGGCAACTCAAAATGAATAATTTCAGCGTATATAACCCGACCCGTATCCATTTCGGCCATGGGCAGATCGCTCGTCTCGCCGATGAAATTCCGGCCGGGGCACGCGTGATGCTGGTGTCCGGTGGCGGCAGCATCCGGCGCAATGGCGTTCACGCCGAGGTCATGGCGGCGCTGGCAGGGCGCGAGGTGATCGAGTTTGCCGGCGTCGAAGCCAACCCGGAGTACGAAACCCTGCTGGTGGCGGTGGCCGAGGGGCGGTGCAACGGCGTGGACTGGATACTCGGCGTCGGTGGCGGCTCGGTTCTGGACGCAGCCAAATTCATTGCCGCCGCTATTTTACTGCCGACCGATATCGATCCCTGGCTGATCGTGGGCAACCGCACTTCGCTGGCTGCCGCCTTGCCTATCGCATGCGTGCTGACGCTTCCCGCGACCGGCTCGGAGAGTAATTTCACCTCGGTGATCACCCGGCGCGGGACGAAGGACAAGATTTCGTTCAAGAACCCGCTGGTTTTTCCGCGCTGTTGCGTGATGGACCCCGCCGTCTGTCGCAGCCTGCCGCCACGGCAGTTGGGCAATGGCCTGGTCGACGCCTTTGTGCATACCACCGAACAATATCTGACCTATGCGAATGACTCGCGCTTGCAGGACCGGCTGGCGGAAGGCATTCTCCAGACCCTGATCGAAGTCGCGCCGCCCTTGCTGGCCGACCCAGGCGATATGGCTGCGGCGGCCAACTTCATGTGGGCCGCCAATCAGGCGATGTTCGGCCTGGTCGGGGCCGGGAGGCCGCAGGACTGGACCGCCCATGCGATCAGCCATGAGTTGACGGCGCTGTTCGGTATCGACCACGGGCAGACTCTGGCGCTGATCTTGCCCAGTCTGCTCGAGTATGGCTTGGCGGCCAAGCGCGAGCGACTCGCCCAGTACGGGCGCCGGGTATGGGGCTTGAGCGGGGAGGACGAAGCCGTCGCCCGGGCGGCGATAAACCGCACCCGCGATTTTTTCGAGGCCTGCGGCGTGGCGACCCGGCTCGCGGATTACGGTGTCGACGATGCGGACGCGGCTGCGCGGGCGGTGCAGGCGCAATTGCAGCGCCATGGCCGCCTCGCCTTGGGCGAGCGGCAGAATTTGACCCCTGCCGATTGTGCCGCGATTGTGCGCGGCGCCGCTTGAGTGTGAATTGGTAAATTTATCTACCATGTAGTAAATTAATTGGATTATCCACATGAAACCGGATATCGATTTTCTCGATCTATATGTCTAACAAATCACTTCGATCTGACTCCCCCGCCATCGCTCCGGTCGCTGCACGCATTCGCGAACGGCTGCAAGCGGCTGGTGCGCGTTTTCATGCCAACGACAATATTGCCGACTACATCGAGGAGGGCGAACTTGCCGCCTTGCAAGGCGAGGTCCAGGCCGGTCTGATGTCCGTGCTGGAAAGCCTGGTCATCGATACCGAGAACGACCACAACACGCGGGACACGGCGCGGCGCGTGGCCAAGATGTTCGTGCAGGAAGTGTTCCGCGGCCGCTATCACCCCATGCCGGCGGTGACCGAGTTTCCCAATGTCGAACGTCTCAACGAGTTGATGATCATCGGGCCTATCCAGGTGCGCAGCGCGTGCTCGCATCACCTGTGCCCTATCGTCGGCAAAGTGTGGGTCGGCGTCATGCCGAACGAACACTCCAATTTGATCGGGCTGTCCAAGTTCGTGCGCCTGATCGACTGGATTATGAGCCGGCCGCAGATTCAGGAAGAGGCGGTTTCGCAAGTGGCGAGTCTGCTGATGGACAAATTGCAGCCGGACGGTCTTGCCATCGTGATGGAAGCCGACCATTTCTGCATGCATTGGCGCGGCGTGAAGGATGTGGATTCCAAGATGATCAATAGCGTCATGCGCGGATCCTTCCTTCGCGACGCCGATCTGCGGCGCGAATTTCTCGCGCTGATCTCACGACGGGAGTAAGCATGCTGGTGCGATTGATCTATGCGAGCCGATCGCTGGCGCCGATCGACAACGATTTGACGGAAAAGGTTCTGGCTGCCGCGCGCAGCTATAACCCGGCCCACGGCATCACGGGCGTGCTGTGCTACAGCGACGCCATCTTCGTGCAGGCACTGGAAGGTGGGCGCGAAGAGGTCAATCGCCTGTACGCGAGAATCCAGAGCGACCCCCGGCACAAGGAGCTGACGCTGCTGGATTATGCCGAAATCGGCGCCCGCCGGTTTTCGGATTGGACGATGGGCCGGGTCCGGCTCGACAAGATCAACCTCTCCCTGCTGCTGAAGTATTCGGACAAGGCGAGTTTCGACCCTTTCTGTGCCACCGGCCGCGCCACTGCGGCGTTGCTGGACGAGTTGGCCGCTGCCGGCGCCATCACCGTGCGCGGCTGAGCAAACCGTCCGCGTGCGGTGCGGATGCCTGCCCCGCCATTCTCGCCTTTCCCTCTGGTCCTTCGGACAGCAGCGCCTGCGCTTGCGTTTGCTTACGCTGATCGCGCGGCGCTTGCCGCTATCCAGAGGAAACAGCATGTCTATTCTGTGTCGCGTTGCCGGTCTTGCCCTGTCGAGTGTCGTGTCCGCTTCTGCGCTGGGCTGGGGAGCCGCAGGGCATCAGAGTGCAGGCGCCATCGCCGACGTCCTGATCGCCGGGAGCCACGCAGCCGGCCAGACCCGCAGCCTGCTCGGGCCATGGTCCTTGCGCACGGCGGCGCTGTGGGCCGACTGCGCTAAAGGCGTGGTGCGCGCCGCCGATGGCTATGCTTACGCGCCGGCGCGCCATTATCCGGAGTGCGCCGTGTTCGAGACGCCGCAATACGAAGCCGAGATGGTGGATTTCGTGCGGCGCAACGATAGCCAATGCCGGCCGGGAGCGGGCGAAGAAGCGTGCCATCGGCAATACCACTACAGCGATATCGCCTGGCAGCGCGGCGCTTACCTGCCGGGAGCGGCCGGCAGCAGCGACCATGATGTGGTCGCTGCGGTATCGGCCGCCGTCCTCGTCCTGCGCGGGGGCAGCGCACCGGCGCCGTTTTCCATCGCCGGGCCGCGCGAGGCGCTGCTGCTGCTCGCGCATCTGGTCGGCGACATGCACCAGCCCCTGCATGTCGGCGCCGTCTATCTGGATGCAGACGGCGCCATGGTCGACCCCGACCGCGATGGCGACGATCCGGCCACGCACACCCGGGGCGGCAACGCCATCCGGCTTGGACACGGCTCGCTGCATGCGCTGTGGGACAGCGTCCCGCGCCGTTTCGGTCCCGAGCGGGCCCTAGACACGCTGTTGCCGCTGGCACGCCGAGTGGCGCCGACGCCCGGCGACAACACTGCCTGGCCGCGGGTCTGGGCCGACGAGACGGTGGCGCTATCGGCACAAGCCTTTGCCGGCATCGCTTTTGGCGTGCGGGAGGGGCGGGGTGGCGACGCGGCCTGGTCGGCACGACTGCCCGACGGCTACGAGCGGATGCGCGAAGACATCGATCGTCGGCAACTGGCCCGCGCAGGCGCCCGGCTGGCGCAGTTGCTGCAGACGATCTGGCCTTAGCCGGGAAGACTCAGGCGGCCGCGGCCGAGGCACGCCGGTGCAGATCGGGCAGCAGCGCGGTGACGATGCCGATCAGCGGCAGCCAGGCGCAAAGCCGGTAGACGAAGACGATGCCGTGGCTGTCGGCGGTCACGCCCAGCAGCGCGGCCCCGAGTCCGCCCAGGCCGAAGGCGAGTCCGAAGAACAGCCCTGAAATCATGCCGACCTTGCCTGGCACCAGTTCCTGGGCAAAAACGAGAATCGCCGAGAATGCCGATGCCAGCACGAAGCCGATGATGACGCTGAGGACGCCGGTCCATTCCAGGTTGGCGTAAGGCAGCAGCATCGTGAATGGCGCGACGCCGAGGATGGAGAACCAGATCACGCGCTTGCGGCCGACAGCGTCGCCGATCGGGCCGCCGAGCACGGTTCCGGCCGCCACGGCGAACAGAAAGACGAACAGATGCAGTTGCGCCGAGCGCATGCCGAGTCCGAAGCGTTGCATCAGATAGAAGGTGTAGTAGCTGGTCAGGCTGGCCAGATAGAAATATTTGGAAACCAGCAGCATCACCAGTACGCCGAGCGAGAACAGCACGCGCCGCGGCGATAGCGAATGGCTGGGGCCGGCTGCGCGTTTGGCGCCGTTGCGATGTTGCAGTCGCGCCCAGCCGCCTATACGCCACAGTACGAGCATGGCCAGCAGCGCGACCGGGGCGAACCAGACCAGGCCCGGCTGGCCGAGCGGCAGCACGATCAGCGCTGCCAGCAGCGGACCGGTGGCGGTGCCGGCATTGCCGCCGACCTGGAACAGGGACTGCGCGAGCCCGAAACGCCCGCCCGATGCCATCCGCGCCACGCGCGAGGATTCGGGGTGGAAGATGGACGAGCCGGTTCCGACCAGGGCGGCGGCCGCGAGCAGCAAGCCGAAGCTGTGCGCCGAGGATAGCAGCAGCAGGCCGCACAGGGTCACCCCCATGCCATAGACCAGCGAGTACGGCAGTGGCCGCTTGTCGGTGTAGATGCCGACCAGAGGCTGCAGCAGCGAGGCGGTGCACTGGTAGGTCAGCGTCATCAGGCCGATCTGGGCGAAGCTCAGGTGGTAGTTGCCTTTGAGCAAGGGGTAGAGCGCCACGATCAGCGATTGCAGCATATCGTTGAGAAAGTGCGCGAGACTGATGCCGCCGAGCACATCGAAGCAGGTCTTGCCGGGAGGATTCCGAGTCAGCGTCGTAGTCGTCGTGTTCATGGTGTTGAGACGTATTCCAGTTGCGGATGGCTTATAGTAGCAATGACATAAATGCCAGTCCTGCGAAAACAGGGCGATAATCTCATCAAAAGAGGCGGTGCATGACGATTCCCAGCCGGCATGAACAGGACCGCGGCGAAGCGCCGGTGGTCGCCCGCTCATACGATCATCTGCCGGGCGAAGCGGAACGGCATCGGCACCCGACGGCACAGCTGCTGTATGCCGTCTCCGGGGTCATGGTGGTGACCACCGAGCAGGGGCGCTGGATCGTGCCGCCAACGCGCGGACTGTGGTTGCCCATCGGAACCTGGCATCGGGTGCGGATGGTCGGCCGCGTGCGCATGCGTACCATCTATGTGCGCGAGGACGCGCTGGAAGGCTTGCCCGACGAGTGCCGCGTGGTCGGCATTCCGCCGCTGCTGCGCGAATTGATGCTCGCCGCCATGCATGTCCCGCTGCACTACGCCGTCGCTTCGCGCGACGATTTGCTGATGCGTTTGCTGCTGGCCGAGATCCGTACCCTGCCGGCGCTTGCGCTATCCTTGCCGCGGCCGTCCACGCCACCCTTGTGCCGCGTGTGCGACGATCTGCTGGCGCAACCGGACGACGGACGATCGGTGCAGGCGTGGGCGGCGTCGATAGCCATCGATCCGCGCACCTTGCAACGCCGCTTTCTGCGCGAAACCGGTCTGACCTTTGGCCAGTGGCGGCGCCAGGCGCGCCTGCTCGTGGCGCTGGAGCGCCTGGCCGGTGGCGAGCGCGTTCTCGATGTCGCGCTCGATCTCGGCTATGCCAGCCCCAACGCCTTCGCCACCATGTTCAAGCGCGAACTGGGCGTGCCGCCCAGCCTGTTTTTTGCCCCTGGCGAGGCTGTTTGAGCGACGATGGCGGCACCCTCGGCCTTGGGTCGATGTCGGGGGCATGATCGTGCTTTGAAATGCCGATTAAAGACAATAAGTTTCAAAATTCTGGGTGTGGCCGGAGCGTTTCGCCCCTGTTTCGGGGGTAAATCAGGGCATTATCGTTGGCGGTGGAATGGTTATTGCTAATAGCCCGGGATAAGCGCGGGAGCGTGATCCCGCTATTGACTCCACCGTTCACTGATCGAGCCAACCATGACCGACACCCCCAGTCCCGACTCCGCAGCCGAGTCGAACGCCATTTCGCGGCACACACTGCTTGAGGACGTACAGGCCATCGTCATCGGCACCTTGTTCGTTTCCTTCGGTGCCGCTCTCTACGGGCGAGCGGGTCTGCTGACCGGCGGAACCGCCGGGCTCGCCTTC
Organism: Paludibacterium yongneupense DSM 18731; assembly: GCF_000422925.1. Classification (GTDB taxonomy): domain Bacteria; phylum Pseudomonadota; class Gammaproteobacteria; order Burkholderiales; family Chromobacteriaceae; genus Paludibacterium; species Paludibacterium yongneupense. Next base: position 71,943 of record NZ_AUGZ01000010.1, on the reverse strand, counting down.
CTGTTGCACTACATCACGTCGCTGCGTTTTGGCATCGTGTTTTTTGTGATCAATCTGCCCTTCTACTATCTGTCGATCAAGCGGATGGGATGGCGCTTCACGATCAAGACCTTCATCGCCATCGCCCTGGTTTCTCTATTCACCGAGTTGCACCCGCACTTCATCCGCATCGATACGCTGGCACCGCTCTATGCCAGCGTGCTCGGCGGGCTGCTGATGGGGGCCGGTTTTCTGATGCTGTTCCGGCACCAGGCCAGCCTGGGCGGTGTGAACATCGTCGCTCTCTATCTGCAAGACAAACATGGCATCCGCGCGGGCAAGCTGCAGATGGCCGTCGATGTGGCCATCGTGCTGGCATCGTTGTTTGTCGTCGAACCACGGCTTATCGCCTGCTCGGTGGCCGGTGCGGTGGCGCTTAATCTCGTACTGGCGGTCAATCACCGCCCCGGACGCTACCAGGGCATGTCGTAGGCGGCGGCCGCGCCGGATGGAGGCCTAGCTGCGCCGCGCGAAGAAGGTCATGGGCTGCGCAGGCACCTCCGACGGGGGCGGCGATTGGCGTATCGATTTTTTCATGCTGCCCATCACATGCATTTCGCAGGGACGGCATTCGAAGCGCAGGGTATAGCTTTCGTTGCCGTTCTTGAGCGTCATGGGATCGGCCCGCACCTGCCCCATGACGCCGGTTACGCCCTTGGCCTGTTTCGGACACAGGTTGAAGGCGAAGCGCAGGCAATGCTTGGTGATCATCAGACTGACCTCGCCCGCTTCCTGATGGGCCTCGTAGGCGGCAGCGATGACTTCCACGCCATGCAGGCGGTAGAAGTCCCAGGCGCGGCTGTTGTAGACGTTGCCGAGGTAGCTGAGAGTGCGCTCGCCGAAGGGAACCGGCGGCTCGACCGCCGGCTTGCGGGTTGGGCGCGGGTGCGCGGCGAGGCGTGCGGCTTCGAGTTGCTCTATCGCACGACGGCGCAAGGCATTGATGGCGGAGGCGGCGACAAACCACGGCTGCCGCAGCTCCAGCCGCACCTCGTGCGCGACAAAGGCGGTGTTGCCGAAGCGGGACAGGCTGTCGTGCAGCGCCGAACGCGCGCGTTCGGCATCGCGCGCCGGTTCGAGCGCCATCCCGGCATCGACTTCGACGCTGACGCCGTCCTCGTCGGTCAGAACCAGCGTCAAGCCGCCGGCGTGATCGCGCAAGCATGCCCACAGGCCGATACGGCGCTGCGCGGAGGCTTTCTGCAAGGCCTGCTCCCACACATGGTCGCGGTTGCGCATGATCTCCATGTCCGGCTTGAGCAGCGCAAGCGCCGCGGTCTCGTTAGGCTGGATACGCCATAGACCGCCGCCGGTATCGTCGCCGATTTTCTGTGCCGTATTGACCTGTATGCCGATCACTTCCCGCTTGTGCATGAAGTTGAGGCCGTCGCCATTGGCCAGCGGCGAAGTGGCGACCATGTCGAAACTGTCCTGCGCCACCGCGCGCGCGCGTCCGAGCGGCAGGCCGACGAATTTAGGCGAATCGAAGGCGCCGATATCGTCCTGGCGACCGTGGGTAAAGTAGTCGGTGCTGCCGCGGTGGAACGTTTTGTCGGGATCGGGCGTGAACAGGATTTCGCTCGTGCCGCTCGAGGCGCGCGCGAGGCCCGGGTGGCGCTCGATCGCCTCGTCGAGCAGGCGGCGATAGTGGGCGGTGATATTCTTGACGTAGGCGACGTCCTTGTAACGGCCTTCTATCTTGAACGAGCGCACGCCGGCGTCGATGAGCGCCTCGAGGTTGGCCCCCTGGTTATTGTCCTTCATCGACAACAGGTGTTTGTCGAAAGCCACCACGCCGCCGTTGCCGTCGGTCAGCGTATACGGCAGGCGGCAGGCTTGCGAGCAGTCGCCGCGATTGGCGCTGCGTCCGGTTTCGGCGTGACTGATATAACACTGTCCCGAGAAGGCCACGCATAGCGCGCCGTGGACGAAGTATTCGAGTGTGGTGTCGGCGGCGACGCGGGCCGCGATCTGGCGGATCTGGCCGAGGTCGAGTTCGCGCGCCAGAACCAGCTGCGAAAACCCGCAGTCGGCGAGAAAGCGTGCACGCTCCGCGTCGCGGATGTCGCATTGTGTCGACGCATGCAGGGCGATAGGCGGCAGGTCGAGCAGGGTGATCCCCATGTCCTGCACGATCAGCGCATCGACGCCGGCATCGTAGAGTTGATGGATCAGAATCCGGGCCGGTTCGAGCTCGGCCTCGTGCAGAATCGTATTGAGCGTGACGAAAAGGCGGGCATGGTAGCGATGCGCGAATTCGGCCAGCGCGGCGATATCGGCCGTGGAGTTGCCTGCATTATGGCGCGCGCCGAAACTCGGACCGCCGATATAGACCGCATCGGCCCCGTGCAAAATGGCCTCGCGCCCGATTTCGGCGGTTTTGGCAGGGGACAGCAGTTCCAGCTGGTGCGGCAACAGGCTCATACATTCCTCGGGCGGCGCGCGATGAAAGGGTCGGAATTATAAAGGAATCAGCGGTTTAGCGATAGGGTCCCGCCCGGGTTCAGAGGCCGGGCCAGCCATAGCGGGCAAGATCGATATGCCCGGAGGCATCGAAAACCACGCCCTCCGCCTCGAGCAGCGCGCGCTGCAGATCGTCTTCGCCGTTCAGCCCGCGCGCGGCGATGCCGCCGCGATGATTGACCACGCGGAACCACGGCAGCGGGTCCGGGCACAGACGCAGCGCGTGTGCCACATGCCGTGCATGGCGCGGAAAACCGGCGGCGCGCGCGACGGCGCCATAGCTCATCACCCGACCGTCGGGGATGGCGGCGACGATGCGGCAGATGGCGGCATGCATGGGGTTTGTGGTGGCCATACCGGGGTTCCGCTATAGTAGGTGGTCGAGGTCAGGGCAAGCGTTTCGCCTGCCCGCAGGGATCGTGGCGGATCAGACGCCGGCACGCTTGAGCCAGCGGCGCAGCACCTTGTCGGTGGCCGCATCGTAGCCGCGGGCGGCATCGCACAGCAGCAGGCGCGGGCAACCGGGCGGAAAGAAGGCCGCACAGTCGTCCAGCGCGTACCACTCGTCCTGCCCGTTCGCCTCCAGATAGTCGAGGATTTCGTGGTAGCGGGTGTACGATTGGGCGCCGCGGCTGTTCGGCGTCACCCCGACGAAGCGCGGTCTGAGCTCAGGGGCGAAATGGGCGGCCAGTTGCTCCAGGGTTTCGCTGTGCCGCCAGGAGCTGGTGACGACCACCTCGAGGTCGGGGTGATCGCGCAGGAGCGCGTCGATGCGCGGAACCTGTTGAAAGGCGGGCTGGCTCCAGCCATGCAATACGCCATCGAAATCCAGAAACAGAATCATGGGGCTCCTTTGCCGCTGCCTGAAAGGGTGAGCGCCATGGCGCCGGGAAAACGTATGCAAGCGACGTTCATCACTAACAATAATACCCGCGGCATCGTGTGGGTGGTATGCGCGATGATGGCATGGTCGGTTCAGGGGGCCTGCAACCGGGTGTTCGCCATGGCCGGACTGTCCGCCGCCCAGATCGTCTTTTCGCGCGCCAGCCTGGTCGTTGGCGCGTTACTGCTGTTTGCCGTGGTCCGGCGAGGCCGGCCGATCGCCACCCGCCGGCCGCAGCTGCATTTGATCCGCGGCGTGTTTACCGCCATTTCGGCATGGTGCGCGGCCTACGCGATCAGCCGCTTGAGCCTGGCCGTGACCAACGCCTGCCTGATGAGCGCGGCACTGTTCATGCTGCCGCTGGGGGCGCTGTTCCTGCGCGAGCGCGCGCACTGGCTGCGCTGGCTGGGCGTGCTGCTGGGCTTTGGCGGTGTCTTGCTGATCGTGCGCCCATCGGTCGGCGGTCCGGACCCGGCGGTATGGGTCGTGCTGTGCGCTGCCGTGTCCGAGGCCATGCTGGGCGTGGTGCTGAAAAAGGCCAGTGGCAAGGAGTCGACCAGCGCGATCATTTTCTGGAGCTACGTAGCCAATTTTCTGGTGTTCGGCGCGGCCTGCGGTTTTCGCCTGCCGGCTGCACAGTGGCTGGCCGTGCTTGCGCAGTGGCCGGTGCTGGCGGTGGCCGCCGCCTCCTCGCTCGGCGTCTATTTCTGCTATATCCGCGCCTATGCCATCGGCGACGCCAGTGCGGTGGAGAGCGGCAGCTTCAGCCTGCTGCTGTTCTCGCCCCTGCTCGGTTATCTGCTGTTCGGAGAAAGCCCGCCGGTGTATTTCTGGAGCGGGGCGCTGGCGCTGATGCTGGGCATACTGCTTGTCATGTTCGAACCGGCCCGTCTCGCGCGCCCCGCTTCCTAGACGGCCGTGCCCGCCCCACGCCAGTGTCCGAGCCGCCGCGCCGCCCGTTCGAACGCCTGGTCCGCCACGATGGCCAGCAGTCCTACCAGCAGTGCGCCCTGAATCACATAGGCGCTGTTGAAACCGCTCAGCCCGACGATGATGGGCGAGCCGAGCGTCTTGGCACCGACGGTCGAGGCGATTGCGGCCGTGCCGATATTGATGATCACCGATGTACGGATGCCGGCGAGAATGACCGGCGCCGCCAGTGGCAGTTCTATCCGCCACAGTATGCCGCGTGTACTCATGCCGAGTCCTTGCGCCGCTTCGCGGCTGGCTGCAGGAACGGTCGCCAGTCCGGCAAGCGTGCCTTGCAGTATCGGCAGCAGACCGTACAGCAGCAGTGCGATCAGGGCCGGACGGACACCGAAACCGATCAGCGGCGCGGCGACTGCGAGCACGGCGACAGGAGGAAAGGTCTGGCCGATCGCGACCGCGGTTTCCACCAGTGGCCGGAATTCGCGTCCCCACGGCCGGGTCAGCGCGATGCCGGCGCCGACGCCCAGTGCCACCGCCGGCACGCTCGAGCCGAGAACCATGGCGATATGGGCGAGCAGCAGGTCGACGAAACTGTCCTGTTGATAGATCGGGCGGTCCAGCTCCGGATAGAGCGCCGAAAACAGGGGCCCCAGCCGCGGCATGCCAAGTGCCAGCGCGAGCAGCGCCATCGCGCTCCACAGCAGTCGGTCGCGCCACCAGGGCTCAGCGCGCATCATGACGGGCATCGATCAGATCGGAGAAATGCAGCGTGCCGGCCGGGCATCCCTGTTCGTCGACCACCGGCAGGCGGTCGACCCGGCGTGCGACAAAGGCCGACAACGCTTCGCGCAAGGTGTTGTGCGAGAGCAGCGGTTCGCCGGGGAGGATCTCGCCAGTCCGGGTGTGCTGTGCCACCCGCTCCAGCGCCAGCAGCCGGATGCCGATATCGCTGCGGCCGACAAAGTCGCGCACGAAATCGCTGGCGGGGCCGGATAGTATCTCCAGCGGCGTTCCCTGCTGCTCAATTCTTCCCTGGTTCATCAATACGATGTGCGTAGCCAGTCCGAGCGCCTCGTCCAGATCGTGCGTGACCATGACTACGGTGCGGCCGGTCTGGCGATGAATGCGTCCGATCTCGGTTTGCAGCGCGGCGCGCGTGACGGGATCGAGCGCGCCGAAAGGTTCGTCCATCAACAGGATTTCGGGATCGGCGGCGAGCGCGCGCGCCACGCCTACCCGCTGCTGTTGCCCGCCCGACAACTGGTGCGGATAGCGGCGCGCGAAGCGCCCCGGGTCCAACTGCAGCATCGTCATCAATTCGTGCACGCGTGCGGCAGTGCGGGCGTACGACCAGCCGAGCAACTGCGGGACGGTGGCGATGTTCTTCTCGACCGTCCAGTGCGGGAACAGGCCGACGGACTGGATGGCATAGCCCATGCGCCGCCGCAGATCCTGCGGTTCGAAGTGGCGAACGTCCCTGCCTGCGAAGCGGATTTCGCCTTCGTCGCGCTCGACCAGGCGATTGATCATTTTGAGTGTGGTCGATTTGCCCGAACCCGAGGTGCCCAGCAGTACGGTGAACTGCCCTTCTCCGACGACGAGATCGAGCGCGTCGACGGCAAGGCTGCCGTGATAGCGTTTGCTGACGCGGCTGAATTCGATCATGGGCGGATTTCCAGCAAGGATTCGAAAAAGGAGAACAGGGCATCCAGCACGACGGCGAGCGCGACGACGGGGATCACACCGAGCAGCACCAGGTCGAGCGCGCTGCCGGCCAGCCCCTGGAACATGATGGCGCCGAATCCGCCGGCGCCGATCAGCGCGGCGACCGAGGCCATGCCGACGGTCTGGACGGCGGTGATCCTGATTCCGGCCAGAACGACCGGCAGCGCGAGCGGAAGCTCGACCCGCAACAGGATCTGGCGCTGTGACAGCCCCATCCCGGCCGCGGCCTCGACCACGGCCGCAGGCACCTGCTCCAGTCCGGCGACCATGCTGCGGACGATGGGCAGCAGCGCATACAATGCCAGTGCGATCACGGCCGGCGCCATGCCGATGCCGCCGACGCCGGCGCGGGCCAGCCAGGGGCTGGTCTGCGCGAGCCAGGCCAGCGGTGCGATCAGCAGGCCGAACAGGGCGATCGACGGGATGGTCTGAATGATGTTGAGAACCGCGAACAGGGCCTGGCGCAAGGCGGGGCGACGGAAGGCGAGCAAGCCGAGAGGCCAGCCTGTCGCAATGGCGGGCAGCAGGGTGGCGAGCAGGATCTGCACATGCCGCCACAAGGCATCGTCGAACACATCCTGCCGGTTCGCGTATTCCTTCAGCACTGACAATTCGTCCATCCGGCCGCTTGCCAGCAACAGTCCCAGCGGGGCCCACAATAGCAGGTGGGCGATGCTGCGCGAGCTGTGGCGCGGAAAAAGCCGCGTCAGGCAATGCGCGGCCGTGAGCCAGCACAATAGCGCCATGCTCCAGAACGCCGCGCCGAAGGATGTCCGGCCGAATGGGGTGCGAGCGGCCTCTTCAGCCGCTACCGCACCCGCCAGCCCGCACAGACCGGCGAGCAGGGCGGCGGCGGCCAGTGCCGTCGCCAGCCACACGAGGCGGCGAGGCCGCAACGCCCAGGCGGGCAACAAGAGCATTCCCGGCAGCCACAACAACGGGTGCCAGCCGTTCGCGAGCCGGCTCCAAGGCAGGGCGTGCCCGGTCAGCAGGCGGTTGGGCGCCCAGGTCAGCAGCGGCCAGGCGTAGAGGCTGGCGAGCATCAGCAGCGTCAGCGCCAGTAGCACCCGGTCATGCTTGCGTTGCGAAAAGGGAGGCACCGGTTTATTTCACGAAGCCCTTGCTCTTGAGCCAGTCAGCCGCCACCTGCTTCGCGTCGCGGCCTTCGATGGCGATGTGGGCGTTGAGCGTCTGCAGCGTCGGGCCGTCGAGCGCGGCGAACACCGGGCGCAGGGCGCGACGGATGCCGGGCAGGCGGGCCAGGACCTCGGCGCGGACAATCGGGGCCGGCGCGTAGATGGGCTGAACGTTTTTATCGTCGGCCAGCGTCACCAGCCCGAGCGCGGCCAGTGGACCATCGGTGCCGTAGGCCATGGCGGCGTTGACCCCCGAAGTCTGCTCCGCCGCGGTCTTGATCGTGACGGCCGTGTCGCCACCGGCCAGGGTCAGCAACTGGTCCTGTTTCAGCTTGAAGCCATAGACGGTTTCGAAGGCAGGCAGGGCATCGGGCCGTTCGATGAACTCGGCCGAAGCGGCCAGCTTGAAGCGCCCGCCGGCGGCGATCCAGCGACCGAGATCGCTCATGGTCTTCAGATGGTGGGCCGCGGCCAGGTCGCGACGCACGGCGATGGCCCAGGTGTTATTTGCCGGCGCCGGGTCGAGCCAGACGATGCGATTGGTTTTCAGGTCGAGGGACTTGACCCGGGCGTAGGCGGAGGCCGGATTCTTCCAGACCGGATTCTTCTCGTCCATGAAGAAGAACGCGCCATTGCCGGTGTATTCGGGATAGATGTCGATGGTGCCGGCGACGATGGCGGCGCGCAGCACCTTGGTGTTGCCCAGTTGCAACTGGTTGCGGGTCTTGATGCCGTTGGCCTCGAGCACCTGCACGATGATGTTGCCGAGCAGCGAGCCCTCGGTATCGATTTTGGATGAAACGCGCACGGCTTCCTGCGCGAAGGCCGGCGCGGCAAACAGGGCGACGGAGAGCAGCCATGCCAGCGCATGGCGGGCGAGACGGGATGAAACCATGGTGTTACCTCTGCAGGGCGCAACAGTCCGTTATAGAAGAAAACCGGGGGCTTTCATACGGCCGGCCCGGCCTTCAGGCAAGACACCCCCCGCTGAAGTGCAGGGTATAGAGCGTCTGCATGCCCTGGCGGATGGTTTCGGTGCCGTGGAAGCATTCCAGAGTGCCGGTCGTGCGGCAATCGTAGCGCAAGCCGTCCTGCCCGAACAGGGCGGGACCGCGCAAGGGCATGTCCAGCGGCTGGCGGCGCAGGGCTTCGCGCAGAAAGGCGTAGACCTCGAGCGCGAGCGCCGCGTCGACATCGTGTGCGAGGCCACCGGAGTAACTCATGGCCCAGGCCGCGCGTTCTGACTGGTAGACGATTTCCTGGCCGGCGAAATGGGTCGAACCAGCGAAAACATCGCGATAGCTGAAGTCGCCGTCGCGGAATTCCAGTTGCTGCATATCGGGGAGTGGCGCCGGCGTGGCGGCGTCGCCGCCGGCCGCGTAGCTGGCTTGCTTTGCGCGACGCAGGAAAGCGGGTAGATCGTGCGGGGCGTTCATGGGTAGCGTTGGTTGAGGTCAATCTCCCATGCTAAGCGAACTGGCGCGATTGCGGGAGTCCTTGTCGCTTATTCGTGCGCTCCGTTGTTGCGTTGCGGCAAGCTTGCGCGCACCCGTTCCAGTGGAATCTGCTGCACGGCACCGCCGTGGAAGACTTTGAACAGCCTCGCTTCGGCCGGCGTGGTGTGCAAGAAATCGTCGTAGGCCCGCGCCAGCAGGCGGCGGCAGCACTGATAGCCTTCTTCTTCGCTTTGTCGGGCTGTGTCTTCTGCGCGCAGATAGAGATAGAAACGCTTGAGTATGTGCAGGCGGCTGACATTGACCACGGCCATATCGTAAGGCAGGTCGAAGAAGCCGAGAAAGTCTTCTATCGACGACAGGCGTGCCATGCGTTGCATCAATTTATCCATGGAAGCCGGGCTCCGTTTCTTCGCCGTCGAGCAGACTGCACAGCTCGCCGGGGTTGGGGGGGCGTTTCAGGCGGTCGACGTGCGCGCGGATGCGCGGCAGCAGTTGTTGCGCCAGTGCGAGGGAGACCGGATGACCGAGCGCCGCGTAAGCCCCTGCGACGGCATGGGTCCCGGAATGTTTGCCGAGGACCGTCGTATGGCGGCGCCCCAGCTCGGCCGGGTCGAAGCCCTGGTAGTTGGCCGGATTCTTGAGCAGGCCATCGACGTGGATGCCGGCCTCGTGGGTGAACACCGCGGCGCCGACGATGCTTTTGTCGACGGCGATCGCCCGGCCCGATGCGCGGGCGACCCGCTCCGACAGTCCCGGCAGGGCCGGCGTGTGCACCCCGGTCTCGCGCGCATGGACGTGGCGCAAGGCCATGACCACTTCTTCCAGCGCCGCGTTGCCCGCGCGCTCGCCAAGGCCGTTGACCGTGGTATTGACGTGGCCGGCGCCGGCGCGGACGGCCGCCAGCGTGTTGGCCGTCGCCAGTCCCAGATCGTTGTGGGCGTGCATCTCGATGTCGATGCCGATCGCGGCGCGCAGCCGCGCGATATGCTCGAAAGTGGCGAAGGGATCGAGCAGGCCGAGGGTGTCGGCGAAGCGTACGCGCTCGGCGCCGGCGCGTTCTGCGGCTTGAGCCACCCGGCGCAGGAAGTCCGGGTCGGCGCGCGATGCGTCTTCCATTCCGACGCTGACGCGATGGCCTGCGTCGGCCAGCTGCCGGACATACCGCTCGATCTGCTGCAGCACCCAGTCGCGATCACGCTTGAGTTTGTTGTGAATCTGGATGTCGGAGACCGGGATCGAAACGTGGATGAGGTCGACCGGGCACTGTTGCGCGGCGGCGATGTCGCTCGCGCACATGCGCGCCCAGACCATCAGCGCGGCCCGCAGCGGCAATGCCGCTACGGCGCGGATGGACTCGATCTCGGCCTCGCCCATGGCCGGAATGCCGATTTCGAGTTCGGGAACGCCGGCCTGGTCGAGCGCCAGGGCGATGTCGCACTTTTCCCCCACCGTGAACGCGACGCCGGCAGTCTGCTCGCCGTCGCGCAAGGTGGTGTCGTTGATGACGATGCAAGTGGGCAGGTTGGCCATGGGGCTACACCGAGAAGCTGTTGCCGCAGCCACAGCTGGACGCGGCATTGGGGTTGTTGATGACGAAGCGCGAGCCTTGCAGCCCTTCTTCGTAATCCACGCTGGCGCCACGCAAGTATTGCAGGCTCGTTCCGTCCACCAGCACCGTGACGCCATCCGTATCGAAGCGCAGATCGTCGTCGGCGCAGTTTTCGTCGAAGGCGAAGCCGTACTGGAACCCGGCGCAACCGCCGCCACTGATGTAGATGCGCAATTTCAAGGCGGGGTTGCCGGCGGCGGCGACCATCTCCGCGACTTTGCCGCAGGCGGAACGGGTCAGGTTCAGCGCCTGTTCGGCGCCGGCAAGCGGGGATTCCGCGGTCATGGCAAGGGAACTCATCGCACTCTCCTGGTTAACGGGCGCCCTGCCCGCCTTCCCCTAGCTGCAAAAGCCGTACCAACCATCAAAGGGCATGAAAATCAAGGTGTTGCAATATTTTGGTGCATAGTGCCCCCTTATCGATGTCGCATTTGTCGCAGATGCGACAGCACCGGATGGCGGGTTTGTCCCGCATGGCGCTAAGTGGCTGATTGCGCGTCATCATTTTTCGTTGCCGGCCGTCGCTGCCGATGGCGCGCTTTTTGCTCGCTATCCCCCCATATGAAGAACAACGAGCGTGCCGCAGGCCAGAGGGAGGAATGTACCGACCCCCGCGGGGGAACTCAGTTTCACTGTCGGCGTCCGCGCGCTTGCGCGACGTTGGCTGCAGGAGGTTTGCATGGACTATATCGCGCGTTCACACGCCGAAGAGGAGCTGATCACCGTTTACGAGATCGGCAAGATCCTCAATTCGTCGCTCGATATCAATAAAACATTCCGCGAGAGCTTGAACGTCCTGGTCATGCAGCTGGACTTCCGGCGCGGAATGATCGTTCTGAAAGAGTCCGAGCAGGAATTGTCGGTATTCGCGGCGGTCGGGCTGACGCAGGAAGAGGCGGCCCGCGGCCACTTTCAGAGCGGCGAAGGGGTGATAGGACGCGTCTACGCCTCCGGCATGCCGGCGGTGGTGCCCGATATCTCCGCCGAGCCGCTCTTCCTCAACCGGACCTACTCTTCGCAGGCGCCTGATCCGGCGGTCGCGTTTGTGGCGGTTCCGATCAAGATCGGCAACGAGAGCCAGGGCGTGCTCGCGATCGATCGCTGGCGCGAGGAGGGCAGTGCTTTCCGCGACACGCTGCGCGTGCTGTCCATGATCAGTACACTGCTCGGCCAGACGCTGCGTCTGCGGCAGAATGTCAGCGCCGCACAGCAGGAAATGCTGATGGCGACGCGGCGTCCGCATAACAAGACACTGCATATCAACAAGGTCGTCGGCGTCTCGCAGGCGATGCAGGATGTTTTCCAGCAGGTGCACAAGGTCGGTCCCTCGCGCAGCACCGTCCTGTTGCGCGGTGAAAGCGGCAGCGGCAAGGAAGTCATCGCACGCGCGATCCACGATCTGTCGCCGCGCAGCAAGAGTCCGTTCATCAAGGTGAACTGTGCGGCGTTGAGCGAGACGCTGCTCGAGTCCGAGCTGTTCGGGCATGAAAAAGGCGCTTTCACCGGCGCGGTGGCCGAACGCAAGGGGCGCTTTGAACAAGCGAATGGCGGCACGCTGTTTCTCGACGAAATAGGCGATATCTCGCCGGCATTCCAGGCCAAGATGCTGCGTGTACTACAGGAGAGGGAGTTCGAACGCGTCGGCGGCAATCGCTCGGTCAAGGTCGACGTGCGCCTGATTTGCGCGACCAACCGCAATCTGGAAAAGATGGTTGTCGCCGGGACCTTTCGTGCCGATCTCTACTATCGCATCAATGTGGTCAGCGTATTTCTGCCGCCCTTGCGCGAGCGGCGCGAGGACATCCCGCCGCTGGTTTCCCATTTCCTCGATCGCTATAACCGCGAAAACGGGCGCAGCCTGCGTCTGCAGCCCGATGCCCTGCGGCTGCTGATGAACTGTTATTGGCCGGGCAATGTGCGCGAGCTGGAGAACTGCATCGAGCGCACGGCCACCATGGCGACCGGCGATGCGATCCAGGCTCTCGCCTTCCCCTGTCATAAAGACCGCTGTCTGACCCAATTGCTGCATTACCGCGAAAAGGACGATGCGGTGGCACCGGCCCGCGCGCAGGAGCCGGCGGCGAGCGAGGCGCAGCCTGTCGCCGCCGCGGCCCCCGATGCCGCCAGCCCGCGGCCGCAGGGCGAGCGCGAACGGTTGCTGTGGGCGATGGAACGCAGCGGCTGGGTGCAGGCCAAGGCGGCGCGCTTGCTGAACATCACGCCGCGGCAGATGGGGTACGCCTTGCAAAAACACGGCATCGAGGTCAGGAAGTTCTGAGCGCAGCGTACGGCGAGTGTCGGATTTGTCAGGCATCCGACAAACGTGCCGTGTGCCGCGACATGCCGATATTCATATAAATCAATGGGTTGCTTGCTGGCACGAAACTCGCTGATGGGTTGGGTATCCACCGACCAACCGTCACGACAAGGAGTGCCTCCATGCCAGCGGCCACCGCCTACATTCCGCTCGACTCGTTCGGCCCCGGTCGCCCGGTTTTGTCCGATGCCTCGCCGCAGGCGGCTCCGGACCTCGACGCCAGGGTGAGCGACCACCCCTGCTATTCCGAATCCGCGCATCGCCACTTTGCCCGCATGCATGTTGCCGTTGCGCCCGCCTGCAATATCCAGTGCAACTACTGCAACCGTAAATTCGACTGCTCCAACGAATCGCGGCCCGGCGTGGTCTCCGAGCGTCTGACTCCGGAGCAGGCCGTGCGCAAGATGCTGGCGGTCGCCAGTGCGATACCGCAGTTGAGCGTGCTCGGCATTGCCGGCCCCGGCGATGCGCTGGCAAATGCGGAGAAGACCTTTCGCACCTGCGAGCTGGTGCGGCGGCAGGCCCCGGATCTCAAGCTGTGCCTGTCGACCAACGGGCTGGCGCTACCCGACCATATCGACGATATCGTGCGTCACGGCATCGACCACGTGACGATCACCATCAATATGATAGACGCCGAGGTCGGGGCACAGATCTATCCGTGGATATTCTACGATCATCGCCGTCACCATGGCGTCGCCGCCGCGGCTATCCTGCACCAGCGGCAGATGCAGGGGCTGGAAATGCTGGCCGAGCGCGGGGTTCTGGTCAAAGTGAATTCGGTGATGATTCCCGGAATCAACGACACGCATCTGCTCGACGTGAACCGTGCGGTGCGCGAGCGCGGGGCTTTCCTGCATAACATCATGCCGCTGATCTCGGCGCCCGAGCACGGCACGCGTTTCGGACTCGACGGTCGGCGCGCACCGACCGCCGGCGAGCTGAAAGCCTTGCAAGACCAGTGCGGCGATGGCGCGATGCAGGTCATGCGGCACTGTCGGCAGTGCCGAGCAGACGCTGTCGGCCTGCTGGGCGAGGACCGCGCCGCCGAGTTTGCGCTTGCGGCGCTGGGCGAGATCGATCCGCCGTACCCGCGCGAGGCGCGCCGCGCCTACCGGGCCGGCCTGAAGGCCGCTGCGCCTGCCGCCCAGCCATCCGCACCGCCGGTCGCGCTGTCGGAGTCGGTCTGTCTGACGGTGGCAGTGGCCACCCGCGGCGACGATCGCATCAACCAGCACTTCGGACATGCCAGCGAATTCCAGATATTCGAAGTCGATGGCGCCGGCGCGCGCTTCATCGGACATCGCCGCGTCGACCACTACTGCCAGGGGGGCTACGGCGAGGATGATGCGATGGCGACGGTACTCGCCGCACTCAACGACTGCCATGCCGTGTTCGTGGCGAAGATCGGTAACTGTCCTCGCGAAGCCCTGCGCGCGGCCGGCATCGAAACCGTCGATCGCTATGCGCAGCAAGCGATCGATCCTTCACTGCGCGACTACCACTTCGACTATCTCGGCCGCCTCGCCGCCGGCCAGCTGCATCATGCCGCGCGTGGCGACGCCCTGCTGCGGCAGGGCGCATTTGTCGCGGTTTGAACCCCGTCCCAACTCTTGGAGAATCCATCATGGCCCTGACTATTTCATCCGACCTTTGCACCGGCTGCGCAGCCTGCGAAGACGAATGCCCGAACTCCGCCGTGCATATGAAGCGCGGCATGTATCTGATCGATCCGGACAAATGCACGGAATGCAGCGGCAAGTTCGATCAGCCGCAATGCCAGGCGGTCTGTCCGATGACCGGCTGCATCAGCAAGGCGGGATAAGGCGATGGGCGATATCGCACGCGATAGCGACAGCATCGAGCTCGACGCGCCGCCCTGCTACCAATATGGCGATCGCGTCGTGAGCCGCTATTGCATCCGCAACGACGGCACCTATCCCGGCAAGGCTATCGGGGAGCTGCTGGTCGAGAAGGGTGAAGTCGGCTATGTGGTGTCGATCGGTACTTATCTGCAGCAATTCTACATCTATGGCGTGGATTTCATCGCCACCGGCCACCGGGTCGGCATGAAGCGCCGCGAGTTGCTGCCCTCGGCTCCGGCCATGCCGTCCGAATGAACCCCGGCCTCCGCCGCGGCGGAGGCCACTCCTGCCTGCCCGGGCCGAGAAGGACATCCCATGAAAGTCTCGTTACGACGTAGCGCAAACGGCACACTGTCGGCTTATGTGGCGAAAAAGGATCTGGAACAGCCGGTCGTCGGCGCCACGATCGACACCTTGTGGGGAGGCTATATCACCCTCGGCAACGGCTGGGTGCTGGAATTGCCTCCGCTGCCTGCCGATACCCGCCTGCCGATCACGGTCGAGGCGCGCAAGGTGCCCGAGTCATGAGCGCACACGCCATTGCCCTGAGCCGGCCGGATTACGGAGAGCTGGAAGCGCGCATGCTGCGTTGCGCACGCGATAACGCCGCCGCAAGCGACTGTCTGGAGGCGTTCGAGAACGAGTTCGCCGCGGCCGTCGGCCGCGTCTACGCGCTGGCGGTATGCAGCGGGCGCGTCGGCATGTGGCTGGCGCTGCGCGCGTGCGCGCTGGGGAGGCATGATGAAGTCATCCTCTCGCCGCGCTCGTGGCTCGGTTTCGGGCGCGGTCTGCTGCGGGCGGAATTGCGCCCGCTATTCGCCGATATCGACCCCGAGAGCGGTTGCCTGGACCCGGAACGGATCGAAGCGCTGATCGGACCGCGCACGCGTGCGATTCTGGCGTGCAACAGCAATGGCCATCCCGCCGACTGGGGGGCGCTCGGCCGCCTTGCCCGGCGGCACGATCTGGTGTTGCTGGAAGATTCGAGCGAGGCCATCGCCTCGCGCTATCTCGGACGCGATGTCGGCACCTTCGGCGATATCGCCGTCTTCGATTTTTCCGTTCCCGGCGCCTTGTGCTGCGGCCAGGGGGGCATGGTGGTGACCGACGACCCCGAACTGGCCAGCGCCCTGTTCCGCTTGCGCGCCGATGGCGTGCTGCGTGCATCCTGTCCGATGTTGCGTGCGCCGGAGCGTCTGCGCTTGCCGGAGCCGGGCGCCGCGCTCGGCCTGGCGCAACTGGAACGCCTGTTCGAAATGCTGGCCGAACGCAAACGGGTGGAAAGCGATTACTGCCGTCGCCTGCAGGGCATTCCCAACCTGCGCCTGCCCCGGCTCGGCATGGACGTGGACGAAGTGCACTGGACCCGATACGTCGTCGACGTCCCGCCCGCCGTGCGGCCTGCCGTCGTGCGGGCGTTCGGGAACGAGGCCATCGAGTGCGCGACGGCGCCCGCCTGGGGAGGACGCGCGCAGCCGCCTCGCTGCCGGCAGGCGGCCGCCAGCGAACTGGCCCTGCCTTTTCACAGCCGTATGAATGCGCAGCAAGTCGAGCGCGTGGCACGGGTCCTGGAGCGAACCCTGGCAATGACGCCCTGTCCCTCGGGTGCGGTCGGGCTTGCCCGCTAGAGCCGCTCCGGTACTGGCAAGTCGCGGGGGCATCGCCACCGTTGTGGCTGCCGCCCGGACGAGCGTGCCGATGCCGGGAGCAAGCGGCATCGGCAAGGAGCAGGCCGCCCACGCCGTCGACTACGACAGCCCGGGCGCCAACGGGCCGTTCATCCCGAATGTCTTCCCCATCACCGTCCCTCCCTCCCTTGCGCCCGTCCGATATCCGCGCCGTTGAATGCGAAACGATGTCGATGCCCTGAAAAACGGCGATGGCCATGGGGGACGCGGCGCATGCCCGGCGTGCGCATGGAGCGCCCATCTGCTATGAAACCTTCCACCCGACTTCCTGACCGCGGCGACCCTCGTCACGCCGGCGCGAACATCTGCGCCAACCCTCGACCGCCAACGCACCCTTCCCCCGTCTGTGTCTCGATTCCCACTGTCATTGTCGGCTTTGCAACAAATTGCGCCGGGATGCGACACGGCATGGTTTTCCATGAAATATCAATATATTCAATGGTTTGTGTATTTTTTTAGCGCTGGCACGACAGTTGCTGAACAGGTCTTGCAGCGGTGTGCGGATGCCTTGCCCGATACGAAGAACAAGCCCTGGCGGCATGACGCGATAGCAGCAGACCCGAGACTTACGACATCAACGCATCAGCCATCTGGAGAATTGAACATGGCCAAACTCAGGCAAATTGCCTTCTACGGCAAAGGCGGTATCGGCAAGTCCACCACTTCGCAGAACACCCTGGCCGCACTGGCGGAAATGGGGCAGAAAATACTGATCGTCGGGTGCGACCCGAAAGCCGACTCGACCCGTCTCATCCTGCATGCCAAGGCGCAGAACACCATTCTGTCGCTGGCGGCCGAAGCGGGCTCGGTCGAGGACCTCGAACTCGAAGACGTCATGAAGCTCGGCTATCGCGATATCCGCTGCGTCGAATCCGGCGGTCCGGAGCCGGGCGTCGGGTGTGCCGGCCGCGGTGTGATCACCTCGATCAATTTCCTCGAAGAGAACGGTGCCTACGAAGGCGTCGACTATGTCTCCTACGACGTGCTGGGCGACGTGGTATGCGGCGGTTTCGCCATGCCGATTCGAGAAAACAAGGCGCAGGAAATCTACATCGTCATGTCGGGCGAAATGATGGCGATGTACGCCGCCAACAATATCGCACGCGGCATTCTGAAGTACGCAAGCTCCGGCGGCGTTCGACTCGGCGGTTTGATCTGCAACGAGCGCCAGACCGACAAAGAGCTCGAACTCGCGCAGTCCCTCGCGCACAAGCTCGGCACCACCCTGATCCACTTCGTGCCGCGCGACAACATCGTCCAGCACGCCGAACTGCGTCGCATGACGGTGCTCGAATACGCGCCCGACTCCAAGCAGGCCCAGGAATACCGCTCGCTGGCCGAAAAAATCCACGCCAACGCCGGCAAGGGGGTGATTCCGACTCCGATCACGATGGAAGAGCTCGAAGAGCTGCTGATGGAGCACGGCATCATGCAGAACATCGACGAATCGCTGGTCGGCAAAACCGCCGCCGAAGTCGCGGCCGACGCGACGGTCTGAGCCCGGAGTGCACCCGGCCCGGCCCGGGTGCACCCGGCGCCACAACATTGAGTGGAGTTTTACTATGAGCACGTCCGTCGAAGAGCAAAAGCTGGCCAACGCGGCTTTGATCGCCGAGGTTCTCGAGGCCTTCCCGGAGAAATCCGCGAAAAAACGCGCCAAGCACCTGGCGACATTCGATTCGGAAAAACCCGATTGTTCCGTCAAATCCAATATCAAATCGCTTCCGGGCGTGATGACCATACGCGGCTGTGCCTACGCCGGCTCCAAGGGCGTGGTATGGGGGCCGATCAAGGACATGGTGCATATCTCGCACGGTCCGGTCGGTTGCGGCCAGTATTCCTGGGGTTCGCGCCGCAACTACTACACCGGGACCACCGGCGTCGATAGCTTCGTCACCATGCAGTTCACCTCGGATTTTCAGGAAAAAGACATCGTGTTCGGCGGCGACAAAAAGCTGGAACAGGTGATCGATGAAATCCAGACCCTGTTCCCGCTCAACCGCGCGATTTCCATCCAGTCCGAGTGCCCGATCGGCCTGATCGGCGACGATATCGAAGCCGTGTCCAAGCGCAAGTCCAAGCAATACGAAGGGCACAAGATCGTGCCGGTGCGTTGCGAAGGCTTTCGCGGCGTGTCGCAATCGCTGGGCCACCATATCGCCAACGATGCGGTGCGCGACTGGGTCATCGATCCGGCGACCCGGGAAGCCAAGCCCTTCGCGTCCACCCCCTACGATGTCGCCATCCTCGGCGACTACAACATCGGCGGCGACGCCTGGTCTTCGCGCATTCTGCTCGAGGAAATGGGGCTGCGCGTCATTGCGCAATGGTCTGGCGACGGCACCCTGGCCGAGATGGAGAACACCCCGCACGCCAAGCTCAACCTGCTGCATTGCTACCGTTCGATGAACTACATCGCGCGGCATATGGAAGAAAAATCGGGCGTGCCCTGGGTCGAGTACAACTTCTTCGGCCCGACCATGATCGAGCGCTCGCTGCGCGAGATCGCCTCCCACTTCGACGACACGATCAAGGAGAATGCCGAGCGCGTGATCGCCAAGTACAAGGCCCTGTCGCAGGCCGTGATCGACAAGTACAAGCCGCGCCTGGGTGGCAAGAAGGTGATGCTGTTCATCGGCGGCCTGCGCCCGCGCCATGTGATCGGCGCCTACGAAGACCTCGGCATGGAAGTGATCGGCACCGGCTATGAGTTCGGGCACAGCGACGACTACCAGCGCACGCTCGAACATCTGAAGGACGGCACCCTGCTGTATGACGATGTGTCGGCCTTCGAGTTCGAAAAATTCGTCGCCAGGATACAGCCCGACCTGGTCGGCTCCGGAATCAAGGAAAAATACATCTTCCAGAAGATGGGCATCCCGTTCCGCCAGATGCACAGCTGGGATTATTCCGGCCCGTATCACGGCTTCGACGGCTTCGCCATTTTCGCGCGCGATATGGATATGGCGATCAATGCGCCGGCCTGGACGCTGACTCGCGCGCCTTGGAAAACCGCGGCCTGACGCCGCCTTCGACTACCGCGCCGGCGGTGCATCCGCCGGCCAAGGAGCCTCACCATGCCTCAATGCGCAGATCAAGTCCTCGACTTTGAAACCCTGTTCCGCGAGCCGGAATACCGCGACATGCTGGCCGACAAGCGCCAGTTCGAAAACCGCCATCCCGATACCGTGGTGGCGGAAACGCTGGAATGGTCCAAGAGCTGGGAATACCGCGAAAAGAACTTCGCCCGCGAAGCACTGACCATCAACCCGGCGCGCGCCTGCCAGCCGCTCGGTGCCGTCTACGCCCATGTCGGCTTCAAGGGCACCTTGCCCATGGTGCATGGCTCGCAAGGCTGTGTCGCCTACTACCGCTCGCACTTCTCGCGTCACTTCAAGGAACCGACCTCCTGCGTTTCGTCGTCGATGACCGAAGACGCTGCCGTGTTCGGCGGCATGAATAATATGATCGATGCGCTATCCAATGCGCATACCTTGTACCACCCCGACATGATCGGCGTCTCGACCAGCTGCATGGCCGAGGTCATTGGCGACGATCTGGACGCCTTTATCCGCAATGCGAAGGAGAAGGGCTCGATACCGATGGACTTCGATGTCCCGTTCGCGCATACCCCGGCCTTCGTCGGCAGTCATGTCACCGGCTACGACAGCGCGCTCAGGGGCGTACTCCAGCATTTCTGGAAGGGGCAAACGCGCGTGCCCGACGCGTCGATCAACTTCATCGGCGGCTTCGACGGCTTCGTCGTCGGCAATATGCCCGTCATCCGGCGCATCTTCGACGCCTTCGGCGCCGACTATACCGTGTTGTGCGATCCTTCCGACGCCTGGAACACCCCTGGCGACGGCGAGTTCCGCATGTACGACGGCGGGACCAGCAAGGACGAGGTCAAGCGTGCGCTCAACGCCCGTGCTACGGTATCGTTCCAGGAGTTCTGCACCGAGAAGACGCTGAAGTACATCGCGGAACAGGGACAGGACGTCGTCAGCTTCAATCACCCGATGGGGGTCGCCGGCACCGACGCTTTCCTGATGAAGATCGCCGAGCTGACCGGCAAGCCTGTTCCGGAATCGCTCGAGCGCGAGCGCGGCCGCCTGGTCGATGCCATCGCCGATAGCCAGGCCCACCTGCATGGCAAGAAATTCGCGCTGTACGGCGACCCGGATCTGATGCTGGGTCTGACCGCCTTCCTGCTCGAACTGGGGGCCGAACCGACGCATATCCTGTCGAGCAACGGCGATGCAGGCTGGGCGGCCAAGGTGCAGGCCGTGCTCGACGCCAGCCCCTTCGGACGCGACTGCCACGTCTATCCCAAACGCGACCTGTGGCATATGCGCTCGCTGCTGCATACCGAACCGGTCGATTTCCTGATCGGCAACTCGCACGGCAAGTATCTCGAGCGCGATTGCAACGTGCCGCTGATCCGTCTCGCTTTCCCGATATTCGATCGCCACCACCATCATCGTTTCCCGATCTGGGGCTATGAAGGCGCATTGCGGGTGCTGGTCGCCATCCTCGACGAATACTTCGAGAAACTGGACCTGAATACCAGCGACATCGGCGTCAGCGACTACGGTCTGGACATCATCCGTTGATGCGGCTGCGGCGGCGAGCCGCCGCAGCCGAGGGAGCTCCTCATGGATACCCGCATAGCGGCCCGCATCCAGGACGTGTTCAACGAACCCGCCTGTGATCACAACCGGCAGAAGCCGCCGGCCGAGCGCAAGAAAGGCTGTCTCAAGCCGTTGACGCCGGGCGCCGCCGCCGGCGGTTGCGCCTTCGATGGCGCCAAGATCGCGTTGCAGCCGATTGCGGACGTGGCGCATCTGGTGCACGGTCCGATCGCGTGCGAGGGCAATTCCTGGGACAACCGTCACAGCGCCTCGTCGTCTGCGCAGCTCTATCGCTATGGCTTCACCAGCGATATCAACGAACTCGACGTGGTCTACGGCGGCGAGAAACGGTTGTATCGCGCGATCCGCGAGATCATCGAGAAGTACGATCCGCCCGCCGTCTTCGTCTACCAGACCTGTCTGACCGCGATGATAGGCGATGACATCGAGGCGGTGTGCCGTCACGCGGCGGAACGCTTCGGCAAGCCGGTGATCCCGGTCAACAGTCCGGGTTTCGCCGGGCCGAAGACGCTGGGCAACAAGCTTGGCGCCGAGGCGCTGCTCGACCACGTGATCGGCACCGAGGAACCCGCTTACACCACCCCCTACGATATCGCCCTGTGCGGCGAATACAACCTGGTCGGCGAGCTGTGGCAGATCAAGCCCCTGTTCGATGCGCTCGGTATCCGTATCGTCAGCTGCATCGCCGGCGACGGCCGCTACCACGAGATAGCGCAGAGTCACCGCGCGCGCGTGATGCTGATGCTGTGTTCCAACGCCATGATCAACCTGGCGCGCAAGATGGAAGACCGCTACGGCATTCCCTATCTGGAAGGATCGTTCTATGGCATCGCCGACATGAGCGAGACCTTGCGCAAGTTGGTACGCCTGCTGGTGCAGCGCGGAGCGCCCAGCGATCTGCTGTTGCGCACCGAGCGACTGATCCGGGTCGAAGAGGAACGCGCCTGGCGCCGTATCGCCGCCTACCGCACGCGTCTGGCCGGCAAGCGCGTATTGCTGATCACCGGCGGGGTCAAGTCGTGGTCGGTGGTCTCCGCCTTGCAAGAGGCGGGAATGGAAGTGGTCGGCACCAGCGTCAAGAAATCCACGGCCGGCGACAAGCAGCGCATCCGCGAATTGATGGGCGGCGACGCGCACATGATAGACAGCATCACGCCGCGCCAGATGTACGCCATGCTCAGCGAGTCGCGCGCCGACATCATGCTGTCGGGCGGGCGCACCCAGTTTGTCGCGCTCAAGGCGCGCATGCCCTGGCTGGACATCAATCAGGAACGGCACTACGCCTATGCCGGCTACGAGGGCATGGTGGCGCTGGTCGCCGAAATCGATAAAGCCTTGTCCAACCCGGTATGGGCGGCGGTACGCGCCCCCGCGCCGTGGGACAGCCGGGAGGACGGCGATGGCCAATCTCGTTGAATCGCGCAAGGCGTGCACCGTCAATCCCCTGCGTACCAGCTCGCCGCTCGGCGCGAGCTATGCCTTTCTCGGCATGGACCGCTGCATGCCGCTGATGCATGGATCGCAGGGATGCACCTCGTTCGGGCTGGTATTGCTGGTGCGCCATTTTCGCGAAGCCATTCCGCTGCAGACCACGGCAATGAACGAGGTGACGACCATTCTCGGCGGCGACGACAATCTGGAGCAGGCGCTGCTCAATATCGCCAAGCGGGCGGCGCCGGCGCTGATCGGAGTCTGTTCGACCGGGTTGACCGAGGCCAAGGGCGACGACATCGACGCCGTGCTCAAGCAGGTGCGGCAACGCCATGCCGAGCTGGCCGGGGTCGAACTGGTCCATGTGTCGACGCCGGACTACCGCGGCGCGTTTCAGGACGGCTTCGCCAGTGCGGTGACCGCGCTGGTGCGCGCGTTGGCCGTGCCGGCCGCCATACGCGATCCGGCGCGGGTCAATGTGCTGGCCGGCAGCCATCTGACGGCGGCCGACATCGACGAAGTCCGCGACATGATAGAAGCCTTCGGCCTGGTGCCGGTTTTTCTGCCCGACGTTTCGGCGTCGCTCGATGGCCATATGCCTGACGACTGGCAGGCGACGACGCTGGGCGGAACGCGCGTGGATCAGGTTCGATCGATGGGCGCCGCCTGCTGCACATTGGCGCTCGGCGAGCACATGCGCGCGCCGGCCATCGAGCTGGAAATGGCCAGCGGCGTGCCCTATGAATTGTTCGACCGCCTGACCGGGCTCGCCGCCTGCGACCACTTTCTGCAGCGGCTGTCGCAGCTGTCCGGACGACCGGTGCCGGCGCGCTACCGCCGCCAGCGCAGCCAGTTGCTCGACGCCATGCTCGACGGCCATTTCTTTTTCGGCCAGAAACGCATGGCCATCGCCGCCGAACCCGATCTGCTGTGGGCCATCGCCATGCTGATGGTGGAAATGGGGGCCGAACTCGGCGCCTGCATTACCACCACGCGCAGCGTCCAGCTCGAGCAGCTGCCGCTCGAGACGGTATTGATCGGCGACCTCGAAGACCTGGAGCTGGCGGCGGCCGATTGCGATCTGCTGCTTGCGCCGTCGCATGGCCGCCAGGCCGCGCAACGCTTGGGCAAACCTTTGTACCGTATCGGATTTCCGCAATTCGATCGTTTGGGAAACGCGCACCGCTTGTCGGTCGGTTATGCCGGCACGCGCGCGTTGATTTTCGACATCGGCAATATGCTGATCGACCACCTGCCGCATCCCGGGCCGGACAGCTGGCCGTTGCCGGAGGCTTCGCGCCGCGCGGCAGCGGCCGACTGCGCCGCCTGAGAGGAAGGGATCCACTGCCAATGAAAATTGCATTTCTGACCACCGACAAGCAATGCGTCGATGCCCATTTCGGCTGGGGGCGCTATATCGCCCTCTACGATATCGACGCGCTCGGCTACCGCTATCTGGAGACGATCGAGTTTCCCGAGGCGTCCGAAGACGGTAACGAGGACAAGTTGCTGCCCCGGCTCGAGGCCTTGCGCGATGTCGCGATCGTCTACGTCGCCGCCATCGGCGGTTCGGCTGCGGCGCGCGTGGTGGCGCGCAAGGTCCATCCGATCAAGGTCCGGCAACCCGAACCCATCCTCGATCTGCTCGACGCCCTGCAGAATGTGCTGCGTGGCACGCCGCCGCCGTGGTTGCGCAAGGCTTTGCTCAAGGACAGGGTGGACAGCGATTTCGACTTCGAATCGGAGGATGAACATGGCCACTGAACAGCCCGGTCCGGTCTGCGTGCCGGCCAGCGGCGTCTTTCGCCGCGAATTGATCAAACAACTGCGCGCGCAGGATACCTTCGGCCGCTGGAGCGGGAAAAACGACGAAGAGCTGCTCGCGCCTTATGTCCTGAGCGTCGAGCGACGGCGCGAGCTGCCGCTGATGGCCGACCCGGATGTGCTCACCGTATGGCGGCTGGAAATGTTCTACAACGCGGTCAGCCTGTGCATAGAGAGCGCTACCGGCATCATGGTGACACCCGTCGTCAAACTGCATGCCGAAGGCTTCGGTCGCCTGGTGTTGCTCGCCGGCCGTCTGGCTGCCGTCAGCAAGACGCTGCGCGAAGTGCATCGTTTCGGTTTCTCCTCGCTCCACGCGCTGGACGAAGCCGGTGAAAAAATCATCGCGGAAGCGATTCAGATGATAGAACGCTTTCCGCTCGTAGCCGAACTCTGATCAGGACCGAAAATATGGCACTGTTTACCGTAACCCTGCCCGGCGGCGAGATCTGGACGCCGCAGTTCGTCAACTCGATAGACGCCGACAAATGCATCGCATGCGGCCGCTGCTTCAAGGTCTGTGCGCAAGCGGTGCTGCGCCTGATCGGCATCGACGAGGATGGCGAAACGGTCGAACTCGACGACGACGATGACGACGATGACGAATATGAAAAGAAGGTGATGACGGTCGGCCATGCCGAACGTTGCAGCGGCTGTCAGGCCTGCGCCATGATCTGTCCCAAGAAGTGCTACAGCCTGTCTGCGGCGGAGGTGTGAGCGGTGCCGGCCGCCTTGGCGCGCACGCGGGCTGGCGCTGAATCCGCGATTTTTCCACCGGTCCTGAGCCGGGTGTTGCGGCAGCGCTTCGGTCGCGGCGCCATCGCCATCGAGGCGCGCTGGCGATTGCGCTTTGCGATGCATATCGGGCCCGACGGCTGGTCGGTCCCGGAGCGGCACGAGGAGTATCAGGACGTACTGCAACTCTTGCTGGATCACGCCGACGCCCGCGTCGAGGGCAGCGCTGCCGTCGCGCGCTGGATCGCCTTCAGTTGCATGGGCGAGGATCACCTGTGGGAAGACCTCGGCCTGCCCGAGCGCCCGGCGCTCGGCGCGCTGATCGCCGACTGCTTTCCCGCGCTGCATGCGCTGAATGTCGGCAATATGCGCTGGAAGCGTTTTTTCTATAAACAGCTGTGCGCTCGCGCCGGCTTGTCCCTGTGCCGCTCTCCCAGCTGTGCCGATTGCAGCGAATACCGCGTCTGCTTCGAGGCGCCGCCCCCCCTCTGAGCTTTCTCCTCCCCCTTCCGGCGCCGCGGGGCGCCACACGCAATGCCGCCCACTCTTGCGAGCGGGCGGCATTGTTGCGGCCGTTTGTTCAGAACGGCTGCGTTTCCGCCAGTTTCTGATACAGCTGGAAGCGATCCCGGGACTGCTTCTCCAACTGATCGAAGAGCGCATCGGCGTGCTCGCCGTCGACCTGGCGCAGCGCGCTGAAGCGGACCTGGTTCTCGATGAAGTTGCGGAAGCTTGTGCTCGGAGCCTCGGAATCGAGCTGGAACGGAGCCAGGCCCTGCTCGCGCAAGCGCGGGTCAAAGCGGAACAGATTCCAGTAGCCCGAGTTGATCGCGTCGGCGCTGATGCTGGGCGAGCGCGTCATGCCGCCGCGGATGCCGTGCGAGATGCAGGGCGCGAACGCGATGACCAGCGAGGGACCGGGGTAGCTTTCCGCCTCCTGCAGCGCCTGTACCATCTGGTTGCGGTCGCCGAGGGCAACCTGGGCGACATAGACATGGCCGTAGGTCATGGCGATCAGCCCCAGGTTTTTCTTGCCGCCATGCTTGCCGCTGCTGGCGAATTTGGCGATGGCGGCCGTCGGCGTCGACTTGGAGGCCTGGCCGCCGGTGTTGGAATAGATCTCGGTATCCATCACCAGAATATTCACGTCCTCGTTGCTGGCCAGCACATGGTCGAGCCCGCCATAGCCGATGTCGTAGGCCCAGCCGTCGCCGCCGAACATCCAGACCGATTTCTTTTCGAGAAAATCGCGCTTGGCATGGATCCGTTCCAGCCACGGGTTGTCGCTGACGGCAGGCAGGTGACGCTTGATCTCCTGCGACAAGGCAAGCGAAGCCTCGGCGTCGTCGGCCTGCTCCAGCCATTGTTTCAGCGCCTGCCCCAACGCGCCGTCGACGCCGCCGTCCAGGGCGGCGGCGGCGGCGGCCTTCAACTCGCTGCGGCCCTGCTGGTAGGCCATGCCGATGCCGAAGCCGAACTCCGCATTGTCCTCGAAGAGCGAGTTGGCCCAGGCCGGGCCGCGGCCGTCGCGGTTGCTGGTATAGGGCGAGGAGGGGAAGGAACCGCCGAAGATGGACGAGCAGCCGGTGGCGTTGGCGACGATCATGCGCGGACCGAACATCTGGGTGATCTGGCGTACGATGGGCGTCTCGCCGCAACCGGCGCACGCGCCGGAGAACTCGAACAGCGGCGGGGCGAACTGGGTGCCCTTGGCGCTGTCGTTATTGCAGGCCTGGGGCTTGTCGCGGACCTGGTGCATGACATATTCCCAGCGTGCGGCTTCCAGCGGCAGGCTGTCGGCGATCGGCCGCATGACGAGCGCGCTCTCGCCGCGCTTGCCGGGGCAGGCGTCGACGCAGTTGTTGCATCCGGTGCAATCGAGCGGCGATACCTGGATACGGTAACGGAAGTCGTGCAGCGTCCGGCCTATGGTCTTCAGCGTGTCGAAACCGTCGCTGCCCGCCATTTCGGTCTCGTCGAGCAGGAAGGGGCGGATTGCGGCGTGCGGACAGACAAAGGAGCAGACATTGCACTGAGTGCAGTTGTCGGCCAGCCATACCGGCACGTCGGCCGCGATGCCGCGTTTTTCGTAGGCGGCGCTGCCGCCGGGCTGGACGCCGTCGCTGAGCGCGAGAAAGGCGCTGACCGGTAGCGCATCGCCTTCCAGGCGGTTGATGGGCTGCATGATCGTGCGCACGAAGTCAGGCAGCTCGACGCTGGCGGGGGCGTCGTCGCGGGCATCGGCCCAGTGCGGCGGCACGTGCACGCGATGCACGGCATCGACGCCGCGATGCGCGGCCTCGATATTCATCTTCACCACGCGCTCGCCCTTCTTGCCGTAGCTGCGGCGCACGCCTTCTTCCAGATAGCCCATGACCTTTTCCAGCGGCAGGATTTCGACCAGCCGGAAGAAGGCGGCCTGCGTCACCATATTGATGCGGCCGGCAAGCCCGATCTCGCGTGCGATGACCGAGGCATCGATGGTGTAGAAGCGGATGTCGCGTTCGGCCAGCGTGCGCCGCATCGCCGCCGGCAACTCGCGTTCGAGCGCGGCGTCGTCCCAGTTGCAGTTGAGCAGGAAGATGCCACCGGGCTTGATCCCGGCGAGCAGGTCGTACTTTTGCACATAGGCCTGGTTATGGCAGGCGATGAAGTCGGCCTCGCTGATCAGATAGGTCGAGCGTATCGGTTCGCTGCCGAAGCGCAGGTGCGACACGGTTACGCCGCCCGATTTTTTCGAGTCGTAGGCGAAATAGGCCTGTACGAACAGGTCGCTGTGATCGCCGATGATCTTGATCGCGTTCTTGTTGGCGCCGACGGTGCCATCCGAACCGAGGCCCCAGAACTTGCAGCGGGTCGCTCCGCTTTTTTCGGTGACGATGGTGCGTGCGGGGGTGAGCGACAGACCGGTGACATCGTCGCTGATGCCGAGGGTAAATGGCGTGCGCGGCTCGGCGGCGGCCAGGTTGTCGAATACCGCCAGGATCTGGGAGGGGGTGGTGTCCTTGGACCCGAGGCCGTAACGACCGCCTATGACAAGCGGCCGGCGTCTGGCGTGGCTGAACGCCTCGACCACGTCGAGGTAGAGCGGTTCGCCATGCGCGCCGGGCTCCTTGGTGCGGTCGAGAACGGCGATGCGCTCGACCGTGTCGGGAAAGGCGGAGAGGAAGGCCTCGGTCGAGAACGGACGGAACAGACGAACCTTGAGCACGCCGACCTTGCGTCCCTCGGCGCGCAGGAAATCGACCACTTCGGAAAGCGTCTCGGTTACCGACCCCATGGCGACGACGACATCGGTGGCATCGGGGGAGCCGTCATAATCGAACAGGTGGTAGGAGCGGCCGGTGTGTTCGGCCAGCCTGTCCATATAGCCCTGCACGATCGCCGGCAGGCGCTGATAGCGGCCATTGCCGGCTTCGCGCACCTGAAAGAAGACGTCGGGGTTCTGCGCCGTGCCCTTGGTATACGGATGTTCGGAGTTGAGTGCGTGGTCGCGGAAAGCCTGCAATGCATCGCGGTCGACCAGCCCGGCCAGGGTCGGATAATCGAGCAGTTCGACTTTCTGTACTTCATGCGAGGTGCGGAAACCGTCGAAGAAATGACAGAAGGGCAGGCTGCCCGCGATCGCGGCGAGGTGGGCGACCGGGGCCAGGTCGGCGACTTCCTGCACCGAGCCGGTGGCCAGCATGGCGACTCCCGTTTGCCTTACCGCCATCACGTCCGAGTGATCGCCGAAGATGTTCAGCGCATGTGTCGCCAGCGAGCGCGCCGAGACGTGGAACACGCCTGGCAGCGCTTCGCCTGCGATTTTGTACATCGAAGGGATCATCAGCAGCAAGCCTTGCGACGCGGTATACGTCGTCGCCAGGGTGCCGGCGCTGAGCACGCCGTGCATGGCGCCGGCGGCCCCGCCTTCCGATTGCAGTTCGGTGACGCGCACGGCGTGCCCGAACATGTTTTTCTGGCCGTGGGCCGCCCATTCTTCCGTGACTTCGGCCATGGTCGAGGAGGGTGTTATCGGATAGATGCTCGCGATTTCGGTGAAGGCGTACGCGGCGTATGCGGCCGCGGTGTTGCCGTCCAAGGTTTTTTGCAGTTTCGCCACAGTGGCTGCTCCCGGTAGAGGGCTGCCCTCGCACCCAGGCCCCTGGGCGCAAAGAAAAGCCTATGCAAGGGTGGAATCCGCCACCCACTTGCTACCTGCTTTGCAAGGCGTGTGCCAGCCTGAAACCATACATGAATCAATACTTTATCGCGGTGCAAGGTATTTTTGTGGCGTGGATTTGTCTGATTTGTCGAAGATATGACAGAGTCTTGTCCTGGCGCAAACGGAGCTTGAGTGTGCAGTACACCGGACCGCATGATTTCTGTAAGCTATGACGTACAAATAAAACTATGGAAGGATAACGATCATGAATGGATTCCGCATTGCGGTCATTGGGGCAGGCGAAACCGGTACGCCGCTGCTGAAGCAACTGCTGGCCGCCGATTTTGTCACCGTGCTGGGCGTTGCCGATCTCGATCTCGCCATGCCGGGCATCGCGCTCGCGCGCGAATACGGCGTCAAGGTGACCGACGATTTCATGGAGATCGCGCGGATGGGCCGGGAGGTGGATGTGATCATCGATGTCACCGGCGCGCCCAAGGTGCGGGACGCCTTGCGCAAATACATGGTGGAAACGGGGAACGAGCACACGCTGATCATGCATGAGTGCATCGCGCTGCTGCTGATGTCGCTGTCTGCCGGCACGCTGGTGAGCGGCAAGCACGGATCGAGCGATTACCACTGAACCCTGCCGCTGCGGCGCGCCGGAAGCTTACCCGGGGCGGCTGTCTACCGAAATCCGCACGGCGTCGTGTCGCCAGTATTCATGGTCGGAATCGATGATGGCGCCGTGCTGATCGTAGTTGACACGCGAAACCAGCAGGATGGGGCTGCCCTCGCCCAGTGTGAGCGCTTGCGCGACTTCGCCGCTGGCAGCGGTGGATACGATGTCGAAGCGCGAGCGGCCGTAGTGGATGTCGTAGTGTTGCTGATAGATCCCGGTCAGCGACTGCGAGAGATCGAGTTCGAGAATCCCGGGGAAGCGCTCGGGCTTGAGGTGGTGTTCGACGAACATCACCACGCGCCCGTCCAGGCTGCGCACGCGGCGGATCTGGAACAGACGCGACAGCGCAGGCAACTCGAGTTCCTGGCACAGGGACGGTGCCGCGACGATGTTGCGCACCGACAGCACGCGCGTGCTTGCCTGCCGCTGCTGGCGTTCGACCATTTCATGAAAGTGCGAACGGTAGAGCGGGTTGTATACCAGCCGCGGCGGCGCGACGAACCAGCCGCGGCGGTCTTCGCAATAGATGCGACCTTCCGCCTCCAGCGACTGCAAGGCTTCCTTGATTGTGATGCGGGTGGTGCCGAACAACTCGCTCAATTCGCGTTCCGATGGCAGCTTCATGCCGGACTGCAGCAAACCGCTATTGATCTGAGACGTCAGGGCGAGCCTGATCTGCGCCGTCTGGGTTGTGGTTCGTTCCATTATGCTCACTTGGAATAGTCCAAATTGAATCGTTGTTGAAATTTATACCAATATTTCATTACGAGATTACTACAATATTCATTTATTCTAAATTATAGGGTGCTCCTGGCCTTTCAGACAGAAAATAAACAAAATATCATCGGTTTGTCATGTAATTGTCATCTTGCAGCCCTAGGATCGGCGCATCACAACTGACCTAGTCCAGAGGATGACGAGTATGAAGACACTGATATCGCGGATCGTGGCTGCCTCCCTTTTCCTGTGCGCCGTGCCGAGCCATGCGCAGTCGCTAGACAGCTTGATTCAGGCCGCCCGGGCCGAGGGCGTGGTCAATAGCGTCGGCATGCCCGACGACTGGGCCGACTGGAAAGACACCTGGGCGCAGTTGCAGCAAAAATACGGCCTAAAACACCAGGATACCGATATGAGCTCGGCGCAGGAAATCGCCAAGTTCGACGCGGAAAAAAGCAATGCCAGCGCCGATATCGGCGATGTCGGCCATGCCTTCGGCCCGATCGCCGTTCAGAAAGGCGTGACCCAGGCCTACAAGCCGTCGACCTGGAACCAGATCCCGGCCTGGGCCAAGGATAGCGACGGTCACTGGGCTCTGGCCTATACCGGCACCATCGCCTTCATCATCAACAAGCAGCTGGTCAAGAATGCACCGCATTCGTGGGCCGACTTGCTCAAAGGCAAATACAAGGTGACGCTCGGCGATGTCGGCGTGGCCTCGCAAGCCAATAGCGGCGTACTTGCAGCCGCCTTCGCCCTCGGCGGCAACGAGAAAAACCTGAAGCCGGCGCTCGATTTCTTCGCCAAGCTCGCACAGCAGAAACGTCTGTCGCTGAACGATCCCAATATCGCCAACCTGGAAAAAGGCGAAGTCGAAGTCGGCGTGTTGTGGGACTTCAACGCGCTTAGCTATCGCGACAAAATCGATCGCAGCCGCTTCCTGGTCGTGATCCCCAGCGATGGCACCGTCGTCTCCGGCTACTCCACCGTCATCAATAAATACGCCAAGCACCCGAATGCCGCCAAGCTGGCGCGCGAGTATATTTTCAGCGATGCCGGCCAGATCAATCTGGCGCGCGGCTATGCCCGTCCCATCCGCTCCGCCGTCAAGTTGCCGGCCGACGTTCAGGCCAAGCTGCTGCCGCTCGCACAGTACAAATCGGCCAAGCCCATCCATGACTTCGCCGCCTGGGAGGCCAGCACCAAGCAACTGCCGCGTGCATGGCAGGAACAGGTCATGGTCAACGTGCAGTAAAGGAACCATGATGCCCAGCAAGGTCATTCTTGTCTTGATCGATGGCCTGGCGTGGCAGGTGGCTCATGATGGCATGGGCTACCTGCAGGGGCTGTGCGAGGCTGGCCGGGCCAGCCTGCACTGTCTCGACAGCGCGCTACCTTCCTTGTCGCGCCCACTGTACGAATGCATCCTGACCGGCGCGACGCCGGTCGAGAGCGGGATCGTCAATAACGGGGTCGCACGCCTGTCCACCCAGCAGAGCGTGTTCCACCTCGCGCGCGATGCCGGCCTGGTCACCGCCGCCGCCGCTTATCACTGGATCAGCGAACTCTACAACCGTACTCCGTATCTCGCCGTCCGCGACCGTTTTACCGACGATGCATCCCTGCCGATCCGCCACGGCGTTTTCTATCACGACGACAGCTATCCGGACGAGCATCTGTTGCTGGATGCGGAAATGCTGCGCCGTCGCCACGATCCGGATTTTCTGTTCATCCATCCGATGAATGTGGATGACGCCGGTCACCGCCACGGCTACGACAGCCCGCAGTATCGCAATGCCGCGCGCCGCATCGATACGCAGTTGGCGACGTATCTGGATGTCTGGATGGAACTCGGCTATCAGGTGATCGTGACCAGCGACCACGGTATGAATAACGATAAGACTCATGGCGGTGTGTTGCCGGAAGAGCGGCAGGTGCCCTTGTTCGCGCTAGGCGACCGCTTCCGCCATGACGGAGCCGCCGCGCCCTTGCAGACACAGATCTGCGGCATCGTCGCCGATCTGCTGGGACTGCGGCATGGAAAGGCCAATAATCGGGAGATACTGGCATGCTGAATGCTCTGACTCCGGCCGCTGCCGCGGCAGCCGGGCGTCCGCGCCGCCCTTTTCGCCACTGGCGCTCGGCGCTGCTGCTTGTGCCATTCTGCGTGTTGCTCGCCTTGTTCTGCCTGGCTCCGCTGGGCTGGGTCGTGCTGCACAGCGTGCAGGGCGACGACGGCCCTGGCTTCGGCCACTTCCGCGAGATCCTGGCCTCGCCCTTCTATCGGCTCGCCTTTATCAACAGCCTGTATATCTCGCTCTGGTCGAGCGGCTGCGGGCTGCTGATTGCGCTGATCGGCGCGGCTTCGCTGCGACGGGTGCCGGGGCGGCTGCGCAATGCCGTGGTCGCTTTTACCAATATGACCAGCAATCTGGCCGGCGTCCCGCTGGCATTTGCCTTTGTCATCGTGATCGGAACCAATGGCGCGCTGACCTTGCTGTTGCGGCAGTGGGGCTGGATAGATGATTTCCATCTCTATTCCAAAGGCGGTTTGTGCCTGATCTATACCTATTTTCAGATTCCGCTCGGCGTGCTGCTGCTGTATCCGGCTTTTGACGCACTCGACGACGACTGGCAGCAAGCCTCGGCCCTGCTCGGTGCGCGCCTGTGGCAATACTGGTGGCATGTGGCCTTGCCCGTGATCGCGCCGGCGATATTCGGCACTTTCATCCTGCTGTTCGCCAATGCGATGGGCGCCTATGCGAGTGCCTATGCGTTGACCACAGGCAACTTCAATCTGATCACCGTGCGCATCGCCAGTCTGGTATCGGGCGACATCTTTCTCGAGCCCGATCTCGCAGCGGCGCTGTCGGTGCTGCTGACGCTGCTGCTGGTGCTGGTGTGTACGGTCAATCAGATGCTGCTGAAAAGGAGTTATCGTGCGCGCTGACCTTTACCATCGGCTGGTCGTCGCCGCGCTGGTCGCCTTGCTGGCGGTGCCGGTGTTGGCTACGCTGGCTTATTCGCTGGCCGGCAACTGGGGCGCCACGATTCTGCCCGATAGCTTCTCGGTGCGCTGGTATCTTCAGCTGTGGCACGATCCGCGCTTTCTGAGCGCTTTCGGCCACTCGCTGCTCATCAGCGTGGCGACTCTGCTGCTGAGCACGCTGGTCATCGTTCCGGCCGTCTTTGTCGTGTTCTATCGTTTTCCCGCGCTCGATCGCACGATGAATCTGCTGATTCTGCTGCCATTTGCCGTGCCGCCGGTCGTATCCTCGGTCGGCCTGCTGCAACTGTATGCGGACGGCCCGCTGCCCTTGGTCGGAACGCCGTGGATTCTGATCGGCTGCTATTTCACCATTGCGCTGCCTTTCATGTATCGCACGCTGGCCGACAGCTTGCGCGGCATGAATCTGCACGACCTGATGGATGCCGCCCACCTGCTGGGCGCGAGCACGCCGCGCGCCTTCTTGCTGGTGGTGGCGCCGAATCTGAGGACCGGATTGATGGCCTCTTTATTCCTGTCGTTTTCCTTCTTGCTCGGCGAGTTCGTGTTCGCCAACATTCTGGTCGGTACGCGCTACGAAACCCTGCAGGTCTATCTGTATAGCGTGCGCATGACCAGCGGCCATTTTACCAGCGCCATCGTCATGAGCTACTTCGTCTTCACCCTTGTCCTGACATGGTTTGCCACCCGTCTCGGCAAGCAGGAGTCCCAAGCATGAGTTATGTCAATGTGACCGGTCTGGCCAGACGTTTTGGCGGCACCACCGTCTTCGAAAATGTCGGATTTTCCTTGGACAAGGGCGAATTCGTCACCCTGCTCGGGCCTTCCGGCTGCGGCAAATCGACCCTGCTGCGTTGTCTTGCCGGCTTGAGCCGACCCGATGCCGGGCGCATCGTGGTCGCCGGCGATGACATTACCGATAGCGTGCCGCAGCGCCGTGGCATCGGCATGGTCTTCCAGAACTATGCCCTGTTTCCGACAATGACCGTCGCGGCGAACATCGGCTTCGGCCTGCGCATGCAGCGCCTGCCTGCCGACGACATCGAGCGCAAGCTGGCCACGGTCATCGATCTGGTCGAATTGCGCGGCAAAGAGTCGCACTATCCGCATCAGCTCTCCGGCGGCCAGCGCCAGCGCGTGGCACTCGCGCGGGCGCTGGTGGTGGAGCCGCGCATCCTGCTTCTGGATGAGCCTCTCTCCGCGCTCGATGCGCGGATCCGCGCGAACCTGCGCGAGCAGATCCGCGATATTCAACGCAGGCTCGATCTGACCACCCTGTTCGTGACCCACGATCAGGAAGAAGCCATGATTCTGTCGGATCGGATTTTCGTGATGGACAAGGGCAAGATCGTGCAGGCCGATGCGGCGGAAACGGTCTACACCCAACCGGCCACCGAATTTGTCGCCCGCTTCATGGGAAGCTGCAATCTGCTCGACGCCGCGGCCTGCACCCGTCTGTTCGGCCATGGCATAGACGGCCATCTGGCGATCCGGCCGGAGTCGATCGAGTTGCTCGCCGCCGCCGAGGCCGGCGCCGACGATCTGCCCGCGACCATCCGTCAGCATCAGTTGTTGGGCAATGTCATCCGCTATCAGGTGGAAAGCCGGGGCACGGTCTTGCTGGTCGATCGTCTGAATCGCGGGCGGGATGACTTGCTGCCGCGTGGGAGCGAGGTCGGACTGCGCATTCGGCGCGAAGACATGCGGGAGGTCGGCTGATGGCTCTGGCGATTTTCGATCTCGACGATACCCTGATCGATGGCGATAGTGCGAGCTTGTGGCTGCGTTTTCTGGTGCGCGAGGGGCATGCGCCGGCGGACATGCTGCCGCGCGAAGCGGCGATGATGGATGCCTATCGCGCCGGTCGGCTCGACATGGAATCCTATATGGATTTCACACTCCATCCCTTGCGCGGACGGCTTGTCGACGAGGTCGCCGGCTGGGTGCGGCAGTACGTCGCCAGCGAGGTCGCTCCGCTGGTGTTCCCCGCCGCGCGCGCGGCGCTGGAAGACTATCGCGTTCAGGGGCGTCGCCGGCTGGTGATTTCGGCCACCGGCGAGCACCTGGTCGGCCCGATTGCCAGCCACCTCGGCGTCGCCGACTTTCTGGCGATAGAACTCGGACAGAGCGCAGGCCGCTACGACGGTACGACCGTGGGCGTGCTGACCTACCAGCATGGCAAGACGATCCGCCTTGCCTCCTGGCTCGAGCAGAACGGCGAGAGCTTGCAGGATAGCCACGGGTATAGCGATTCGGTCAACGATGTTCCGCTGCTCGATGCCGTCGCCAGCGGTTTCGTGGTCAATCCGGATGCGCGGCTCAGTGCCGTCGCCGCCGAGCGGGGCTGGCCGCGTCTGGATTGGCAACGCTGAGTCGGCTCAGGGCTCGACCCCCGTCAGCAAGCGCTCGAAACGGTACTCGACCAAAAAATCCAGCAGTGCGAGCAGCGCCGCCGACGGGTGGCGGCGACTGGGATAAATCGCATAGTAGATATTGTCGAGCGGCGGGCAGCTTTCGAGCACGGTGTGCAGCCTGCCCGTCATCAGGTCGTCGCGGCACAAGTAGAGGGGCAGCATGGCGATACCCTCGCCGGCCAGTGCCAGCGAGCGAAGGTAGCCGAGATTGTTGGCCAGATGCGTGGGAGCCGCCGGGGTGAGGGGGTAGATGCCGCCGTCGTGCCTGAGTGGCCACTGCAGCGAGCCGTCGTGCACCAGCAGCGCATGCTGCGCGAGCGCTTCCGGCGTGGATGGCATGCCCTGGCGCGACAGATAGTCGGGGGCGGCGACCAGAAGCCTGCGCACGGGGCCGAGCCGGCGCGAAACGAAGCTGGAATCGGCCATGCGGCCGGCGCGCAGCGCAAGGTCGATGCGCTCGGCGACCAGATCGAGTTGCTCGTCGGCCAGGATGCACGTCACGGTGACCTGGGGGTGGCGTCGGCGAAACTGCGCGAGCAGCTGCGGCAGCAGGACCCGTCCCGACGCTTCAGGCGCCGTCAGGCGCAAATTTCCGGCCGGCGTGCCGCTCAGTCTCGACAAGGCGGCATCGGCGGCCTGCCCGGTTTCGACGATGCGGCGGCAGAAGCCCAGATAGAGTTGCCCGGCCTCGGTCAGGCTGAGCTTGCGGGTGGTGCGATGCAGCAGCCGCAGCTTCAAGCCCTGTTCCAGCTCGGCCACGCGCTGGCTGACGGTGGATTTCGGCAATCCGAGCTGACGTGCGGCGCCGGTGAAGCTGCCGTTGTCGACAACGGCAGCGAAAATGGACATGGCGTCGAGTTTGCTCATGATTGTCTGCACTGGCGGATAGTCTGTTCGGATTATTTGACTTTATCATGCTTATCGGCCTGGCTTACACTAGGGCACTAAATCTACTGGAGATGCCGTCATGGAATTGTCCCGCCTGGTCAAGCAACGCTATACCACCAAGGCCTTCGACCCCGATCGCACCTTGAGCGCCGAACAGGTCTCCGAGCTGAAGACCCTGCTGCAATTCAGCCCGTCGTCGACCAACTCGCAGCCGTGGCATTTCGTGCTCGCCGGCAGCGAAGAAGGTCGCGCGCGGATCGCGCAGTCGACCCAGGAATACAACGCTGCCAAGATCCGCAACGCTTCGCATGTGGTGGTGCTGTGCACCCGCGCCACGTTGGACGAGGCGCATCTGCAGGCGGTGCTCGCCCAGGAAGAGCGCGACGGACGCTTTGCCAATGCCGAGGCCAAGCAGGGCCAGCATACCGGCCGCAGTTTCTACGCCAATATGCACCGCTTCGAAATGAAAGATGCGCAGCACTGGATGGAAAAACAGGTCTACCTGGCTCTGGGCACCTTGCTGCTGGGGGCGAGCGTGCTGAATATCGACGCCTGCCCGATCGAAGGATTCGATCCGACCATCCTCAATCAGGTGCTCGGGCTGCGCGAAAAGGGCTATACCGCCTCGGTGATCGTGGCCCTCGGCTACCATGCCGAAAGCGATTTCAACAAGCATCTGCCCAAGTCGCGCCTGCCGCAGGACGCGATTTTCACCGAAATCTGAGCCTGCGTCGCACTGCCGGAACAGCCCGCCCGTGCGGGCTGTTTTCATTGCGGCCGGATCAGCCGGCGTGCAGGGGTTTTTGCAGGAACAGTCGCGAGAAGCCGGGGGGATAATCTTCCAGCTCGGCAAAGCAGGAGTAGCCCAGACGCTCGTAAAACCCGCGCGCCTGGAACGAGAACGTGTCGAGCCAGGCGGCGCGACA
Source organism: Paludibacterium yongneupense DSM 18731 (assembly GCF_000422925.1). Classification (GTDB taxonomy): domain Bacteria; phylum Pseudomonadota; class Gammaproteobacteria; order Burkholderiales; family Chromobacteriaceae; genus Paludibacterium; species Paludibacterium yongneupense. The sequence continues at coordinate 34,408 of NZ_AUGZ01000010.1, read as the reverse complement.
GCCGCGGGCAATGGCCTCTTCCTCCGCTTGCGCGAGCAAGCGTGTCCCTATGCCCCTGCCGCGCAGGGATTCCGGCACCACCAGCAGGCGCGTGAATAGCCAGCCGTAGCCGGTTTCGCCCCACAGTCCGCCGGTTACGGTGCCGGTATCGTCCTTGAGTGCAACGATGAGCGGACGGTGGGCGCTCGCTCCCGCTTGCGCGACGTTATATGACCGCAGCGCGGAGAGAATGGCTTCGCGGACCGCGTCGTCGGCCTCATCTGTCAGGCTCAGCGTGTAGTTCATGCTTCATCTCCCGGGCCGGTGTCTGCCCGTTTCGAGTGTATCACTTCGTCATGAAGGCGGTGAGGGCTCAGCGGCGCCGGTCGCGCCAGCTTTCCATTGCCGCCACTTCGTCCCGCAGACTCTCGCGTGCGTGGCGGGTCATCCCCATCCACCAGGCGTGCGACAGGCGGACGGCGAGTCGGCTCAGGAGACGGGATAGTCGTTGCATGGGGCTTCCTCGCTGGGTTTTGACTGGATAGAGACCTCAGCGTAAGCTGGATGTGGTACAGCGAGAAGTTCCACTATGGTTGATTTTCATAGGACCACTTAAACCATGCGGATAGTGAAGACACCGGATTTCCCCTTGCTCGACTCGCCCGGCCAGACGCCTCTGACGCGGCAGGATCAGGTCTACCGCAGCCTGCGCCACGCGGTGGCTCAGGGCTTGCTCGCGCGCGGCATGCAGGTGCCGTCGACGCGGGAGCTGGCTGCGCGCTGGGGCTTGTCGCGCGGAACGGTCGAGCAAGCCTACGAGCGCTTGGTGATCGAAGGGTATCTGGTGCGCAGGCGCGGGGCGGGAACCTTCGTCGCCGTCAGCCTGCCCGAGCATTTTCTGCTGCCCGACACGCCGTGCCGGATACCGCGCACGGCGGCGCTGCCCGCGGGCAAGCCGCTGCCCGAACCGGCCGAACAGTCGTACTGCGGCAGCACCCTGCGCGCGGGCCAGGCCTTTGCCTCGCCGCTGGCCGATCCGGCCCTGCTCGACAGGGATGTGTGGCGACGCCATCTGATCGCTGCGACACGCTCGATCCGCATCGGCGATATGCACCAGATGAGTGGCGGCGGGCTGGAGGCCCTGCGCGAGGCCATTGCCGCGTACGTCAAGAGCATGCGCGGAATCGACTGCCGGGCCGAGGACATCGTGGTGACGACCGGCATCCGCCAGTCGCTGAGCATCATTTCGTCCATGCTGCGTGCGCCGGCCAACGTGATTCACGTCGAAGATCCGAGCTATGTGCTCGGCCGGCGCGTGTTCGAGTCGCGCCACCTCGATGTGCGGCCCACCCCGATGGATGGCGAGGGCCTGCGCGTCGACTTGCTGGCACCCAGCGGCGTGGCGGCCGTCTACCTGACCCCCGCCCATCAGGCTCCGACCGGGGTGACCATGAGCGCCGCGCGCCGCGCCGCCGTACTCGAGTGGGCGCGGGCCTGCGGCGCCCTGATCGTCGAGGACGATTACGATAGCGATTACAGCTATCTGAAATCGCCGCCGCCGGCGCTCAAGTCGAGCGATGTCCACGATCAGGTCGTGTTCTGCGGCAGCTTCAACAAGGTGCTGTACAGCTCCTTGCGCATCGGCTTCATGATACCGCCGCGCTCGTGGCGCGACGATATCGTGCGCCAGCTGAACGCGACCGGCGCCGAACCCGGTCTGATCGAGCAGCAGGCGATGGCATCGATGATCGCGAGTGGGGATATCTACAGTCATATCCGCCAGAGCCGGCGCGTCTACGAACGTCGGCGCAACATCGTGCTGTCGGCCTTGTCGCGCTGGCTGGACAAGCCGCGCTTGTCGGGCGAGCACGGCGGATTCCGCTTTTTGCTGTGGTTGCCGCCTGGGCTGGACGATCGTGCCGTATCGCGCGAACTCGAGGGCCTGGGCATCGCGGTACCGCCCTTGTCCGACTACGCTAGCCTGGAGGGTGTCGGCCCGGGCCTGGTGATTGCCTATGCTTCGGTGCCGGACGAGGTTTTGCGCGATGCGGCCGAGCGTCTGGGACACTATCTGGCTACCCGGCTCGGACTGGGTTCGGCCGTCGCGCGGACACAACGATTGCCATGCGTTTAGAGTGTTATCACCGTCTCATTTTCAATCAAATAAGTTGAAAAAAGGCTAAAGACTTGTCTCCTCTTGCCGATATACTGATTGAGACCCAGAATGGATTGGGACAGGAGAAGGAGGCGGCAATGGAGATCAACAGCACAAGCCCTACGGCGGGCAGCCCGCTGCAAAATGCCACTGCGGCGCGCACGACCCCGGCAACCGTTCCACCCGCCCCGCCGATAACCGGAGCGGCCGCGAGTTCTGTCGTGTCGCTCAGCGATGCCGGCAAGGCGGCGGCCAAGGCAGACTCGACCGATACCGGCACCGACGGCGACAAAAGCCCGTCGGGGGTGAAGGCTTTCGCCTACGGTACGCTCGGCCTGGGCCAGCCGAAATCGGAAGACGAAGCCAAGGCCGAGCCTCCGGCCGATGAGCATACCGAGAGCTACTATACCGCCGGCCGGCTGCTCGCCGCCGCCGTTACGGTCGGGACCCTCATTTCGATGGTCGCCTGAGTCGTTCGCTGCATTTCCTGCGCCGCCCCATCCGGGCGGCGCTGTTGTTTCCGCGCCGCGCCCGTCCTTTCCCCCTTGCTGCATCCGGTTTGCGTTCTCTGCTGTGTGAATGCGCCACAATTGCCTATATTGTCTGCATCCGGTAGCGGGACGCGCCGGCCGTGCGGCCAGGGTTCCGCTCCGTTCATGCCGTCGCGTGGAGGCTGGGATGGTGGCGCCAAAAACCGTGCTTGTGGTTGACGACAGTCGCGTGGCCAGAATGATGCTGCGCCATTATATCCAGGCCAGTTGCCCGGATTGGCTGGTGTTCGAGTCCGAGAGCGGCGAGCAGGCCATCGCCGACCTGGAGGATGTCGAACCCGATGTGGTCGCGATGGACATCAATATGAAGGGCATGTCCGGACTCGATGCCGCAGAGGAAATCCGCCGCCTCTACCCGCACATATGGGTCGTGCTGATCACGGCCAATATTCAGGAAAGCAGCCGGCAGCGTGCGGCGGACATGGGAGCGCGCTTTTTGCCCAAGCCGGTGACTCAGGCCTCGGTCGCGGCAATGCTGGATGAGTGTATGCTCTGCACCGGCCCCGGGAGGAGCGATGATCGCGTTCAATGACTTCGAGCGCGATGCCCTGAGCGAAGTGTTCAACATCGGGGTCGGGCATGCGGCGGCGACGCTGAGTCTGATGTTGGGCGAGCCCATCCAGCTCGCCGTGCCGACCGTCCGGCTGATCGCGCGCCATGCCGCCTCGGCGGCGCTCGCGCCGATGGCCGGTTCCCGCGTCTGTGCCGTACGACAGCGCTTCAGCGGCGAGATCACCGCCGACGCCTTGTTGATTTTTCCCGAAAGCAACGGTCTGGAGCTGGTCCGCGCGATGGTGCGCCAGATGGATGGCGATGGGCTTGCGCTGTCGGCGTTCGGCGAAATGGAACAGGAAGCGGTCAGCGAAATCGGCAATATCGTGCTCAACGCCGTGATGTCTACTCTCTGCGACATGTTGGGTGCCTCCTTCTTCGGCTCGCTGCCGGAATTGCAAATCGGATCCTGCGACGCGATTTTCGGGACGGGGGGGGATGGGGCCGGGCAATGCATGCTGATGTTGCATATCTCTTTCGGCATCGAACGGGTGGAGGTACGCGGCTTCCTGGCTTTCATCCTCGACCTGCCGGCGCTCGACATCCTGAAGAAAAGCGTCGCGCGCCTTGTCCCCGGCTCGGCCTAGCCGAATGCGGCGGGATGCACGGGACTCATGGTGTGTTGCGATGAGGAGGGCGGGTCACGATGAAAAGCTCGGCTCTGCTGCCGCTCAATCAACCCGATTTCATCGGCTGGATTCTCGATGTACTGCACCTGGGATTGATCATCCTCGACGATGAAGGACGCGTGCTGGCGATGAACCGATGGTTTGGACAACGCGTCGCCATCGACGTCGGTGCGGCCTGCGACCGGCTCCTGACCGATGTCTTTCCCGAACTGCGCGGCGGCAGGCTGGAGCAGGCGATCGGTGCCGCCGTCAAGACCCGCTGCGCCTCGCTGTTGTCGCAGGCGCTGAATCCCTCCCCATTCCCCTTGTATCCGCCGGCGTCCGATGCCGGCGAGGGGCGGGAGAGAATCCGGCAGGCCATCCAGGTGCTCCCCAAGGTCTCGGCCGACGGCACCACGCTGGTGGTGATCCAGATCGACGATGTATCGGCAGCGGTCCGGCGCGAGACTTTGCTGCGTCGCCAGGCGGGGCAACTGCATCAGCTGGCCTATCTCGATGGCTTGACCGGAATCGCCAACCGTCGCCGTTTCGGCGAAGCCATGGCGCAGGAGCAGCAGCGCGCAAAGCGCTCGCGTCAGCCCTTGTCGCTGATTCTGTTCGATATCGACCAGTTCAAGGAGTTCAACGACAGCAATGGCCACCAGGAAGGCGACCGCTGCCTGATCCGGGTGGCCGAGGCGGCGCAATGCGCGGTCAAGCGTCCGGCGGACCTGCTCGCGCGCTACGGTGGCGAAGAGTTCGCGATCATTCTGCCCGAGACTGGGCATGACGGTGCCCTGGTCGTCGCAGAAGCGGTACGCAAGCGTGTGGAAGACATGGTCGTCACCTATGGCGGGGATCATCTGGCGCGCAAGGTGACCATCAGCCTCGGCGTCAGTTGCTGGTACCCTGATGGCGGACAGCCGATGGCAACGCTGTTCGCGCTGGCCGACCGTGCGCTGTACCGCTCCAAGAGCGGTGGTCGTAATCGCACGAGCGTGCTGCTGGCATCGGAAACCGATTGAGGCCGCGATCGACTTGCGCAGGAGGAAGGCGCGAGAGCAGGATGGTGCTGCCAGGGGCGCTTTCCGCCCCGCAAACCGATCCGGAGCGCGCATGAGCCGATTGAATGCCATTCCCTACTCCTTGCTCGACCTGGCGCCCATCGTCGAGGGCGGCACCGTGGCGCAGGCGCTGCGCAACACCACGCGCCTGGCGCAGCATGCCGAAGCCCTGGGCTTCACCCGCTACTGGCTGGCCGAGCACCACAATATCGCCGGCGTCGCCAGTGCGGCCACGGCGGTACTGATCGGGCAGGTCGCCGCGCAAACGGCGAGCATCCGCGTCGGCTCGGGCGGCATCATGCTGCCCAACCATGCTCCGTTAGTGGTCGCCGAGCAGTTCGGTACGCTGGAAGCCCTGTTTCCCGGCCGCATCGATCTCGGACTGGGGCGTGCCCCCGGCACCGATCCCCAGACCGCCCGCGCGCTGCGCCGCGACGCCTTCGGCGGCGACGCGTTTCCCGACCTGGTGGCGGAATTGCGCGCTTACCTGGCACCGGCCGATCCCGGGCGCAAGGTGCAGGCCATTCCCGGCACCGGCAGCGGCGTGCCGGTGTGGCTGCTGGGCTCCAGCCTGTACAGCGCCCATCTGGCTGCCGAGCTGGGCCTGCCCTATGCTTTTGCCGCCCACTTTGCCCCGGCGGCACTTCACGATGCGCTGGCGGTGTACCGCAGCGGTTTCCGCCCTTCGGCCGTCCTGGCCGCGCCGTACGCGATGGTCGGCGTCCCTTTCATCGCGGCCGACAGCGACGAGCGCGCCCGAATGCTGGCGACGACGATGTATCAAAAATTCCTCGGCCTGGTGCGCGGTCGGCCGCGCCCCATGTGCGCCCCGCTTGCGAGCATGGATGGCGCGTGGTTGCCGCACGAAGAGAGCGCGGTGCGGGCAATGCTGGCCTGCGCGGTCGTCGGCGGCCCGGCCGAAGTCCGGTCCGGCCTGCAGCGCTTGCTCGATTTCACCCTGGCTGACGAAATCATGATCACCTGCGATTGCTTCGAGTTCGAGGACAGGCTGCGCTCGTGCGAAATTCTGGCCGCCGCGATGCGCGAGGGCTAGCCCGGAAGGCCGGTTCTCTGCTCGGGAGGGGAATAGAGACGGGTGGCGTTGCGCCCGCTGGTCTTGACCTCGTACATGGCCTGGTCGGCATGTTGCACCAATTCTTCCGCCGTGCAGCCGTCGCGCGGAAACACGCTGATGCCGATGCTGCCGCCTATGGAGAGCGAACGTCCGCCCAGCATCATCGGCTCGCGCAGGCTGTCCAGAATCTTGTTCGCGATCGCCGGCAGATCCTTGTCGTCGCTGACGTCGCCGAGCAGGATGATGAATTCGTCGCCGCCAAGGCGGGCCACCAGGTCCTGTGCCCGCACCGTGTGCTGCAGACGCCGCGCCACGGTATGCAGCACCTGATCGCCCATCGCATGGCCGAACTCGTCGTTGACTTGCTTGAAGCAGTCGAGATCGACGAACAGGACGGCCAGCAGGCTTTGCCTACGCGACGCACTGTGGAGGGACTCCTCCAACTGCCGGAAAAACAGCGTGCGGTTGGGCAGGCCGCTCAACTGATCGTGGTGGGCGAGATAGGCCATTTCCTGCTGATGCTCGAGTAGTTCTGCCATATGCGACTGGATCTGATTACGCATCCGGTCGAAACAGCGCGCGAGAATGCCGATTTCGTCCATGCGTTTCAAGGGCAGCGCTTCCATTGCGCGCTCGCTGGAAAAGCGCGTGGCCGCGTGAGCCAGCATATTGAGCGGATGGGTGATCGCACGCGCGAAAACGACGGCCAGCACGATAGCCAGTGCGCTGAAAGCCAGCACCATGCGCACAATGCTTCTGCCCAGCGATTCGGCGCCGTCCAGCACCCCGGTCAGCGGCTGCGACAAACCCAGCACCACAAAATGATGCGGATCGGAGCTGCTGAAGGGCTCGCGTTCGAACGCCAGCACCAGCCCCGCCGCCTGCTGCGGCTCGTCCAGACCGTTAAGCACCGTGCTGCGCGCGCCTTTATCGAATAAGGGGCGGGTCGCGCGGAAACTGTCCTGCATGAAAAAGCGGCGGCCCTTGTCGAAACCGAATGTCAGCGCCGGATTGGGGTGGATCAGAAAGTCGCCCCATTTATTGGCCAGATAGAGTCCATAGTTTTTGGGTAGATCGGCTTTCAGCGTTGTGAGCAGACTGGCCAGATCGACGGTGATGACGAGGACGCCGAGGGCCGGACCGCGGGCCTCGTAAACGGGGGTCGCGACGCGCAAAATGGGCTTGTCCTGCGCCGAGTGGGTGCCGTTCTCGCGATTGATACTGATCCGCGACTGATAGGTGCGCCCCGGACCCAGGCGCAGTGTTTCGAATACATAGGGGAAATGCCCCTTTTCCTGCAACTGTTCACCCTCGACCCGGATCGGGCGCGAAGCGCTGCTGTCGACCCGGACCCGTTCCAGGCCGTTCTGGCCGGCGCCTATCAGCCGGATCTGCAGATAGGCGGGGTGAATTTTCATCATGGCGGCAAAGGCTTGCGCGAGCATGTTCTCCTCTCTCTGCCGTTCCTTGCCGCTCCCTGCGGCGGCAAGGCGTGGCGCGATCGGAAGCGAGGCCAGCAAGCGACTGTCGTCGCCGATGTCGGTCAGAGCGGCGGCGAAGCGCCGGTTCAGCAACTGTGTCGATGTCAGCAAATTGCGTTGCGCCGCTTCGACCAGCATGGACCGATTGGCCGTATAGGCGAAGAAGCCGGTCAGGCCCGAGGCCAGGATGCCGATTGCGGCCAGCAGAACCGCGAGTTTGACGGCGAGACCGGGGCGCATGCTCAAAATCTTTCCGGCCGGTCGCCAGAGACGATGCGGCGCCACAACGATTCGCGTTGCGCAATGTCCTCGACCGGTGCCAGCCAGACGATAGTGGCCGAGCTTTCCTGGGCCGAGGGGTGGCTTTGCGTATTGGCCAGACCCTGGCGCCGACTCAGCAGCGCGCCGACCCCGGGGTCCAGCATATAGTTGATCCAGGCGGTCGCCAGTGCGGGCCGGGGCGCCGTGCGCGTCATCGCCCAGCAATCGAGCCAGGCCAGCGCACCTTCGCGCGGCAGCACGTAGCCGACGTCGGCGCCAGCCTGGCGCAACTGTGCCAGTTGCTGCGTGCCGTAATTGGCGAATAGCAGGGCGACCTTATGTTCCATGAAAAGCTCGGTCGCCTCTTCCGGCAAGGTGTAATAGGTCAGAATATTGCGCCGCAGTGCGACCAGGCGTCTGGTGACGTGTTTCATCTGCTCGCGGTCGAGACGAAAGGGGTGCGCAATGCCGAGACCGAGGGCGGTGAACGAAAAATTGTGCGCGGCACTGTTGAATGCCAGCACCTTGTGCCGGTAGCGCGGATTCCATAGCACGTTCATCGATTGCGGCGGCGTACGGAATTGCCTGCGGTCGTAGATCAGCCCCATCGTCGAGTAAGTGTAGGGTACCGCGTAGATCCTGCCGTCATGCACGAGCCCCGGAATGGTCGCCAGTGCCTGAAAGCGCGGCGATTGCCTGCGGGTATTGGGCAGCGCCGCCAGATCCAGAGGCGCCAGCAGACCCGCCGCGACGTAGCGCGCGATTTCGACGGTATTGGCTGCAACGACATCGAAACGCTGATCCTGCGGCGAGTGGAGCCTGCTCCACAGGACCTCGTCCGAGTCGACATAGGTGACTTCGACCTTCGCTTGGTAGCGTTGTTCAAACCTTGCGACCACGTCGGGGTCGGCATAGCCCGGCCACGCCAGTACCCGCAAGGTTTCCAGACCGAGCACAGGCCGCATCGCGAAAAAGAAGCTGACCAGCAAGCCGCAACGCAGAAGGTTCTTACGTTTTGTTTGCCGCATGACGTTGTCGGGTCCACATAGTGTTGCCATTGCTCGATATCGCTCTGGTCTGAGTGCCAGCGCTGGTGGTCAGCGATAAGAGCAAGATTTCTCCTAGGTGCAAGAATAACCGATTGGGCTGCCAGAACAATCGTTGTGTGCAAGAGTAATACTTTTATCGTAGTCAATATTGCTTCAGTCCGGTGTCCGCCTGCGCGGCCGCCAGGCGTCCCGCGACAGGACGCACGGGCCGTGGCAGGAGGGCGGCAATAGCGGCGCGCGGTAAACGTAATCGAAGCAGACCCAGGGCCAGCAGGCTGGCGGCGGCAGAGCGGATCAGGGGGCGCGAAGTCTGCACGGCGGATCTCCCGCATGGCATTGAGGGCGACCGGGAAGCCGGCCGGGAAGACCGATCGGGGCCTTCCGTCGCTTCGTCGCACGGGCTTGCGGGGTTCTTGCCGCGCTGGCGAAAGCCATTGCCTGCCGTCCGCCCTTATCCGCGCACTGGCGCACCGCGGCGGCTGGCCTTACCATCTCGTCTTCTCTCTCATCCCTTGCAAAGGTGCGCCATGCTTTCGCCACGCGAGCTGTTCGAGCAACTGAACCGCGACTATCTGCTTGTGCACAAGACCAAGGAAGACCTGTTCTGGACCACCTATATGGCGACGTCGGACGATCACGCCGGCTTCAGCCGGGCGGAAACCGACTACAAGGCGTTCATCTCGAGTCCGCAACGGCTCAACGCCACCCGCGATGCGCTCGCGCGCCTGGCCGGCGAAGCGGACGACGAGGCTCGCCGCGCTCTCGAACACGGCCTGCGCGGCTGGCTGGCGCTGTTCGAGAGCAATATCATCGACAACGATGACGCCCGCGGGCTGATGGAAAAGCTGATCGGCATGGAGTCGGAACTGTTCTCGCGCAACCGGCAGCATGTGCTGCGCCATTTGAACGACAAGGGCGTCTGGGAAGACGCCACCCTGGGTATGCTGGCCACCAATCTGAGTACCGGCACCGATCCGGCGGCTCGCAAAAGCTCCTATGATGCGTTTCTCGAACAGGAGCAGTGGGTGCTGGACAACGGGTTTCTCGACATCGTGCGCCAGCGCAATGCCTTCGCCCGCGCCCAGGGCTACCGCGACTACTTCGACTACAAGGTGCAGAAGAACGAGCACATGACGCCGGAGGCCCTGTTTCGTATTCTGGACGATTTCGAACAACGCACCCGCGATGCCAACCGCGACGCCTTGGCGGCGCTGGCCGCACGCAAGGGCGAGGATGCGCTGCTGCCCTATAATCTGCGTTTTCACATGAGCGGCGATGTGAGCCGGCAACTCGATCCCTATCTGCCGTTCGCGCAAGCCGTCGAACGCTGGGTGCACAGCTTCCGCCGGCTCGGCATCGAATATCGTGGAGCCGTGCTGCAACTGGACCTGCTGGAACGCAAGGGCAAATATCAGAACGGGTTCTGCCACGGCCCGGTGCCGTGTTTCTTCGATGCGGACGGCCGCTGGGTGGCGGCGCAGATCAACTTCACCTCGGGTGCCAAACCGGATCAGGTCGGCAGCGGCGCCCGTGCGATCAACACCCTGTTTCACGAAGGCGGCCACGCCGCGCACTTTGCCAATGTCACCCAGAATTCGCCGTGCTTTTCGCAGGAATTCGCTCCGACATCGATGGCGTATGCCGAGACCCAGTCCATGTTCTGCGACAGCCTGCTCGGCGATGCCGACTGGCTCAAGCGTTATGCGCGCAACCGTGCCGGGGAAGCGGTGCCGGACAGCCTGATTCGTGCGCAGATCGAGGTCGAGCAACCGTTCCGCGCGTTCATGGAGCGGATGTTGCTGGTCGTCGGTTATTTCGAGGCCGGGCTCTACCGGCTGGACGATGGCGACTTGACCCCGCAGACCGTGCTCGCGCTCGCGCGCGCGACCGAAGTTCGCCTGTTGGGGGTGGCCAGCCCGCGGCCCTTGCTGGCGATACCGCATTTGCTGAATCAGGAATCGGCGGCCTCCTATCATGGCTACTTGCTGGCCAATATGGCGGTGTATCAGACCCGCGCCCATTTCATGCGCCACGACGGCTATCTATGCGACAACCCCTCCATCGGCCCGCAACTCGCTCGCCATTACTGGGGGCCGGGCAATGGCGCGAGCCACAACGCGACGTTGCTGAGTCTGACCGGAGAGCCGTTCAATGCCCGCTATCTGGCCGACGAGTGCAACCGCAGCGTCGAGGACGCCTGGGCGGCAGCGCAAGAGCGGATGCGCGCTGCCGCCGCGCGCGGCGACCGGCCTGCGCCGCGCGCCGACCTCAACGCCCATATCCGGCTCGTGCATGGCGATGAGCTGATCGCCGACAATAGCGCCGGCGATGAGGCGATGTGCCGCCGTTTCGAAAGCTGGGTTGCGCAGCGTTACCCCGAGAGTATCGACTAAGCGCACGCGGCCCCGCCGGCCGGCGGGGCCGCGTGCGACCGGTGCGCTCAGAAGCGCTTGGCGAGTGCGATGCTGAAGGTGGTTTCGTTGGCGACGCCGTTGCCGCCCCAGTTCACGAAGCCATAGGACGCATACAGCGTGGTTTGCCTGGACAGGGTATAGGTCGTGCCGAGCACATACTGGGTGTAACCGGTCTTGGCCACGTCCGAGCCGCCGATGTTCAGATCATAGCCCTTGGTCAACTCGATATACGGCAGAAAGGCGCCGATGTTGTAGCCGAAGGTCAGCACCGCTTCCTTCGCTTTGACCTCCTGGGTGGAGTCGGCATTGCTCAAGGTCTGTCCGCTGGCTTTGATGCGGGCATTCAGCGCATTGATGTTGTACGCCACCCCCGGGCTGTCGACATAACTGCCGCCGCTGACGCCCAGGTAACCGCTTACGCTCTGCCAGCCGAGCACCAGATAGATCGGGTTGACGATATAGCCGGACTCGAGCCGCCACCAGTTCTTGACGGCGCCGTTCTGGGCCGAACTGTTGACCTGCCTGGCATCGCCCTTGGCTTCGTAGTTCAACTTGCCGAAAAAGCCCGACTGCGCGTAGCTCAGCCCCAGATCCACGGTCTGGTTATTGGTGCGTTGTCCGGCGCTATCCAGGGCGCGGGTTTCGTCGGCGCCCCAGACCGTGGTGAAGCTGAAGCCGCCCCAGTTGGGGCTGTCGTAGCGGATGGCGTTGTTGATGCGTCCATCCAGCCGGGTCGAATAGATCTGTCCGGCGACGCGGCTGTAGGACGCCGGGTCGATATATTCCATGTCCAGGTTGGCGTAGTCCGACAGCTTGCCCAGCCGCAGTTTGCCGTAATCACTTTGCAATCCGACAAAGCTGTCGCGGCTGGCGAAGGTGTCGCTGCCGCTGCCGTCGACATGGATGCGGCTTTCCACCTGCCAGATCGCATTCACGCCATTGCCTAGCGTTTCCGTTCCCTTGAAACCGATATTGGACGTGTTGTCGTTGACCTGCCAGTTGCTTTGCGGGGCGGCGCTGCCGGTCGTCGACGTATAGCTTCTGACGGCGGACAGGTTGCCGGCGATTTTGCCGTAAATCGTGACGCCGTCATCGGCCAGGGCCAGTGCCGGCAAGGATGCCAGCGCGAGCGAGATCAGTTTTTTATTCATCGTTTTCACAGTGTCAAAAATGGGCGGGTTCTCATTCCGGATCGTAGGGCGATCCTTGTCTGACGGTCGCCTCATGCTCTGACCGGGCGACCGCTTGCCTATCTATACGGGGTTGTGCAACAGCGGTGAAATATTGAAAAAATATTAAGATATTCTGTCAACGGCAGCCTGCCGGGCGCGGGGGCTTTTGACCGCCGTGTCGCGGCAGCCGCCGGCGACACGGCCCGAGCGGAGCCGGCCGGCATGCCGTCGCTCAGTCCTGTCTCAGGGCCGGGGTGGCCGCACGAGACCGCGCCTGCCAGTGCGCGGGGGGCTGCGGAAGGGGGCCGCTGACCGGTAGTGGAAAGCCGGCGCGTCATGCGCGATGAAGCCGACGCGGCCAAGGGCGGCGGGAGCGAGGGCGATGATCGCTTACCCCGTGCGATGGCATGCCGCGCCAGCAGCTGCATCCCAAGGGGGGAGTGCGCGATGCCGCCCCCGCAGCGACAGCAGAAACAAGCCCGGGCCGTACCCGCGCCGAGCCCCTTGCGGCGGTCGGCGGCCATGACGGCAGCCCTGTTCCACTGGCGCTTCCCGTCAGCGCTGGCCGAGAGGTGCTGCGCCATGGCCGCCGGATGGGACGCGCGCCGGGTCGGTCGCGGGGTGTGAACCCTGCACCCGCCCGCGTGTCCGAATCAATGGCTTCGGGCCGTAATCGTCCAGCCCGCGTGCGCCGGTGCGGCGTCGTCAATCTGTCACCAGCGTGTGCTGTAGTAAGAACGTGCAGTTCGTCCTTAAAGCACCGGCTGCCCGTCCGGGCAGCCCCCTTCCTTTCGAGGAGAGTTACGATGGCCAATCAGCTGCAATCGATCAAGCACATTGTTCAACTGATGCTGGAGAACCGCTCTTTCGACCAGATGCTCGGTTTTCTGTATGCCGACAGTCAGAACCTGTCCCCTCGCGGGCACGATTTCGACGGACTGACCGGCAACGAAAGCAATCCTGACAACGCCGGGCGTCCGGTCAAGGTCTTCCCCATCACGCCGGATACCCCCCATGCCTACTTCATGCCCGGCGCCGATCCGGGCGAGGGATTCCTCAACACCAACATCCAGCTGTTCTCGAGCGAAAACCCCCCGCCCGGGGCCGTGGCCACCAATCAGGGTTTTGTAATCAACTTCGGCAACGCCATCGCCTACGATCAAGCGAAGGGTTACAAGGATTCGATTCCCGGTACCCGCGCGGACGACATCATGGGCATGTATACGCCGCAGATGTTGCCGGTCATGTCGGCGCTGGCGCGCGGCTATGCCGTGTGCGATCGCTGGTTCGCCTCGGTGCCGACCCAGACCATCCCCAACCGCGCGTTTGCCAGCGCCGGGACTTCGCAGGGGCACCTCGATAACCATGTCAAGGTTTTCACCTGTCCGAGCATCTTTGGGCGCCTGGAAAGCAAAGGGCTGGATTGGTCCATCTTCGGCTACAACCGCGAGCCGCTCACGCGCTCCGATTTTCCCGATACGCTGCACGCGGACGAATCCCACTTCGGCCATTTTCGCGATTTTCAGGCCCGCGCCGCCGCCGGTACCCTGGCAGCGTATACCTTTCTCGAGCCTGCCTTTTCGGCCGCAGGCAACAGCCAGCATCCCAACTATGACGTGGCCCTGGGCGAGCAACTGCTGCGCGATGTCTACTACACGCTGCGCAATGGTCCCGGCTGGAACGACACCTTGCTGCTGATCACCTATGACGAGCACGGCGGCAACTTCGACCATGTCGTCCCGCCGCAAAGCGCGACGCCGCCCGACGAACTGGCGGGAGAATTCGATAACTTCGATTTCAGGCGTTTCGGCGTCCGCATCCCCGCCCTGCTGATTTCGCCGCGCATCGAGGCCGGCACCGTGTACCGCGCTCCAAGCGGCGAGATCGACCATACCTCGGTGCTGAAAACGCTGCAGCAGCGGTGGGGACTGGAAGCGTTGACCGCCAGGGACAGGGCGGCTCCCGGCCTGGGGGACGTGCTGACGCTGGCGACACCGCGCGTGGACGATCCGCTGGCGGGCATCGCGGTCCCCCGCTCGGGTGACGCGCATCCCAATTTGCAGCAGCCGTCTGCGCTGGACCTCGTTCACGCCGGGCGCGTGGCGCGCCTGCCGGTCAGCAACGAACAGGGGACGTTCGATCATGAGCCGCCGCCGTTCGACAGCAGCGCGCAAGTGTCGGAGTACATCAAGGCGCGTACGGCAGCGTGGAAACAGCACCGTAGCCATCGTCAGTCCATGACGCTGGCCGCCTCGCCGGCGACCACGGCGGACTCGAAATGAGCGCGCGGGGCGACGTCCGGCGCCGCCCCGCGCGCGGTTCAAGCGGGCAGGAAGGCTTCGACCAGTTTGACCCAGTAGCTGGCGCCCGGCGCCAGACAGGCATCGTTGAAATCGTAGCCCGGGTTATGCACCATGCAGTTCCCTTCGCCATCGCCATTGCCGAGCAGTAAATAGCAGCCTGCGCATTGCTCGAGGAAGTAGGCGAAGTCTTCGCTGCCCGCCAGTGGCTGCAGCCCGGCGATCAGCCCGTCCTCGCCCAGCCAGTCCAGTGCCACCTGGCGCGCAAACGCGGTCTGCTCGGCATGGTTGATCAAGGGCGGATACGAATCGAACACCTCGACCTCGGCGCGCACGCCAAAACTGGCGGCCTGCCCCTGCGTCAGCTCGCGGATCCGCTGCAACAGCAGCGCACGCACGTCGGGCTTCATCGCACGTACGGTCAGCCGCAGCTCGGCACTGTCCGGCACGACGTTGGAGGCATCCCCGGCCAGCAACGCGCCGACGGTCACCACTCCGGTTTCGAACGGATGGACGTTGCGCGATACGATGGTCTGCAAGGCCATCACCAGCGCCGCGCTGGCGACGACAGGGTCGGCCGTCTTGTGCGGCATCGCACCGTGTCCGCCTTTGCCGGTCAGGATAATGCGCACCTCGTCTGCAGATGCCATGCACGGCCCCGCCAGAAAACCGAACTTGCCGGCCGGGTAGCCCGGCATATTGTGCAAGGCGAATACCGCATCGCACGGAAACTCGCGCAGCAGGCCTTCGCGCAACATGCGCTCTGCGCCGCCGCCGCCTTCTTCGGCCGGCTGAAAAATCAGATGCAAGGTGCCGTCGAAGTTCGCGTGCTGCGCCAGATAGCGGGCGGCGGCCAGCAGGATCGCGGTATGGCCGTCATGACCGCAGGCATGCATCTTGCCGGCATGCCGGCTCGCATAAGGCAGGCCGGTCCGCTCATGAATCGGCAGCGCATCCATATCGGCACGCAGGCCGATGGATTTGCCGCCGTTGCCGCGGCGCAGGGTGCCGACGACTCCGGTTCCGCCCAGGCCGCGGCGGACCTGGTAGCCGAGGGCCGTCAATTGGTCGCTGACCAGGTCGCTGGTGGCGGTCTCTTCGAAGCTCAGTTCGGGATGCGCGTGCAAGTGCCGGCGCAGGGCGATCATCTCTTGCTCGCTGGCACGTATGGCTGGCAATACCGGATCAGACACGTTGGGACTCCTTGCATGAGTAAATCGGCGGCGCCGTTGTCATTCGAACCATGCTAGCCTGCGCCGGCGAAGCCGCACAAGTGCCGCGGCGGCAGGTCTGAGGCAGGCCGTCGCCGGATATTAGTTAGTGCCATCGCAAAGAGCGTGCATCATAATGTAAAAAAATCACAGTAAATCGGAGTAGGGGTGCAATGAGAATTTCGGGCCGGCTTGCCGCCATCGCACTGATCCTGGCGAGTATTCCTGCCCTTGCGGCGGACGCCCCGCTGCTGCTGGCCACGCTGGAATTTCCACCTTATATCAGCGATACCGGACAAGGCGCGCAGGGGCTGGCGGTGAGCATCGTCAAAGCCGTTTTTACCCGTATCGGCACGCCGGTACGGATCGTGTTCTACCCGATCACGCGCGGACAGTCCCTGGTGCTGAGCGGCGATGTCGATGGTTTTTTCAGCATAAAGAAAACACCGGAGCGGGAACAGGGCATGCTGTTTCCGCAGGAAGCGCTGTTCCGCCAGGATTTCGTGTTTTTCGTGCGCAAGAACTCGTCCTGGCATTTTGACGGCAATCTCGATTCGATCGCCGCTGCTCGCATTGGCGTGGTCGGCAAGACCTCGTATGGCGAACGCTTCGACAGCGCGGTCAAGGCCGGGCGCTTCCGGCTGCTCGATACCGCTGTCAGCCATGAGATGAACTTTCGCAAGCTGCTCGCCGGGCGGGTCGATGCCGTGATCTGCAGCCGCCTGGTCGGACTCTATTTCCTCAGAATCCTCAATGCCGCCGATGCGGTGAATATAAGCGGCCCTACGGTCGACACCACTTCCAGCTATCTGGCCTTCACCCGCAAAAAGGACTTCACCCAGCTCGCGCGACGTTTCGATCAGGCGCTGGATGACATGGAGCATGATGGGACTCTGGAGCGTTTGTCGACGGTTTACCAGTCGGCGCAGAGGCTAGCGGAACCCGGCGGGAAAGGTCATTGAAGGCGGGGTCGGTGCCGGGTCCGGGGTGGGTAGCAAGGTGATTTTAACCTATCAAAATCCTATTGAAATATTGTCTTGTTTCTTGTTTCTTGTTTTTCAATGGGTTGCTCCGCCTGCTTGAAGCGGCGTTTCACTCTGATGATAAATGCTGCAATGCGCTCGCCGGACAAGTCGATGTCGAGATATCCAGTCGCCCGGGCTGACTCGGCATTCCCTGTGCCGGCGTCGCGGTGACGACGAGTGTCCATCCGCCGCCGCTGATCCGGCGATTTCATCGCCCCCGCGCGATGGATGACATCGTGGCTGACGAGCCCTCTTGGCTTCGGTTCGAGCGCTTGCCTGGCGGTTTCAGGTATCCGGAGGAAAGGCCGTGCCGGCGGGGCGGGGTTTGAAGCTCCGCGACGGTCGAGCCAGGCACCGAGGGGGTCAATAATTTATCGAAAACCTATCAAAATATACGTTATTGCTTGTTATTCAACAGCTTGCCAGTATGTGGCAGCCGCCGCTTGCCGGGCGAGCAGCGGCCCCTGTTTTCTGAACCTTCAATGTCGGACCGGCTTCGTGCGACATATCGTCCACGCACTGTGGATGACATCGAAGCTGTGAGTCTCCTGGCACTCCGCTCGAGTGCAGCCCGGGCGCGCAGCGCTTTCTCGTCTCCGGCTGGAAGGGCATTGCAGGCGGGGCGGGTTTTGAGGCTCAGCTACGGGGGAGCCTTACACTGAGGTGGTCGCTAAGCTATCATAACTATATCAAAATAAAAAATATCGATTGTTATTCAATGACTTGCTGCGCGTGGCAACCGCCGTTTTCCGGCCGCCAGCGCTCCCTGTGCTCTGAACCTTCAATGCCGACGACACGGTGTCGATGAGCGTCGCGCGTGTAGAATCCGCCACCTGCCCCAGGCGTGCGAGCTTGGGCGCGCATACAATCAGGATTGGACCGACAAAATCTTCTGCGGCTTGTCCAACCTGGGGCAATGCCTGCAAACGGGCGGAACACTGCGCTCCTTTCCCCGCTCCGAAGTCTCGTGGCAGATCACGATGCAACAGCACGGACGTAGCACTCGCGAATCCCGGTGCCCGGCAGGAGGGCGCATGCCGCTTTGGCCTGTCCGTCGATGCTTGCCCATCCGCCGCGCTCTCGTCCTTCGACGCCCGGCTTGTCTTCTTTCAAGCCGGCTGGCTTCCGGCAGTTCTGGATTTTATATCTATCAAAATTCTATCAAATAATAATTTGTTTTTTTACTTCAAATAGTTAACTGTTTCACGATTATTCCGAAGGCATGGGGTCTCGTCGACAAGATTATGATAGATTAGAGCAGGTCAACTCAAAATCCGGCAGGATTCCCGTGAAACGACACCTCGCGGCAGACATCATCGATCTATTGAACAAGCAGCCATCCCGGGGTGCTAGCCAACGGATGTCAGCCGGCGAGCTGGCCGATGCGACAGGCGTCAGCCGCCCGACCCTGAACCGTCGTCTGGCCAAGATGGTCGCCGAGGGTCAGTTGATCAAAAGCGGGCGGGGTCCGGCGACAGTCTATGGCACGCCCGACGCCGTGATGCCCATCCCCTCCGCTTCCGCCCCAGCGGCGGCCGAGCCGACAAGAACAGGATTCGCCTTCGATGCCGGCGCCCTCGCCCGGCTCTCTGAATTGCGTATGCCCGTGGCGAGCAGAACTCCCGTTGCGTACCAGCGCGATTTCGTCGACCGCTATCAGCCCAATACCTCGACCTTGTTACCCGCCGCGCTGGCCGATCGTCTTTACGCTGCGGGGAAGGCAAAAACGCCTCTGCCGGCCGGCAACTGGGCTTTGGGGCCATGGCTGATCGATCTGTGCTGGCATTCCTCGCGTCTGGCCGGTAACCGCAAGAGCCTGCTCGAGGCACACGAACTGTTGGCGCGCGGCCGTGCTGGGGACGACGATGCCGACATGATCATGGTGTTCAACCATAAGGACGCGCTTGAATTCATCCTTGAAGCGCTGCCCGAATATGGCATCGACACGATGGTCATCCGCAATATCCAGAGCATTCTGATGCAGAATCTGCTCAAGGATGCCGGAGCGGTCGGGGCCATACGCAGGCAAGGCCTGACCCTCGCTGCGACGGCCTACCAACCTGTCCAGGGCGCGGCTCAGCTGGAAGCGATGCTCAACGCGATCGTCGAAAAGCTGCGCCGTATCCGCAACCCGCTGGAAGCCGCCTTTTTTGCCTGGATCAACATCGCCTATCTGTATGCTTTCGAAGAGGGCAATAACCGGACCAGTCGACTGTGCGCCAATTTGCCTTTATTCGCATCGAACTGCGCGCCGCTCTCGTTTTGCGATGTCGATGCCGCCGATTATGCTCTCGCGCTGACGGCAGTCTGCGAGCGCCAGGATGTCTCTCTCGCTGTGGACCTCTTTGAATGGACCTATCGCGTTTCCATCGACAAATACACCGCCGAAACCGAACCGGTGCGCGCAGCCGGCCCGGCCCGGGGACGGTTCAGGCAGAAACTCGGCGACGGAGTGCGCCTCGTCGTCAATAATGCGCTGACGGTTTTCCAGGCGGCGGCCACACTGGGCCTCGCCGCGGATGAGATTGGCATTTTCAGGAATCTGCTGGCCGGAGAACTGAACCGGCTGGAGGTGTACAACTGCTCGCGCTACCGCCTATCGTTCGCCAGAACCGAGGACTGGGTCAGCAGTGGCCGTCCTGGGCTCGAGTGAAAGCGATGGCGCGTTCTCGCGTCAGGAGCAGGGGGAACGCTCGCGCCTGAGCGGCGCCAAAGCCCGGCCTGCATCCGCGCAGGCCGCGATCAGAACGCGACAAGACGAGCGCGACGCAAGTCGGTTGCCCTTTATGTAAAAACGGGACCTTGTATCATTGCAATGGATAACTGGCGACGGTATATGACCAGAAACATTGATGACGTCATCACATAGCGTCAATCGTATCATCGCCGGATTGCGCGAGGAGAGCCTGACCGCGACCGAGCGCGGCATCATCGTGTTCCCGGATCGGGCGGGATGCGCGGCAATACGCACCCGAAATTAAAGACGCATGATTTCAACGACAGAAAGTGAGGACACCATGTCGGAGCCGATGCAGCCGCATATCCGGTGTGGCCGTGCCGATGGGGCAAAGTATGCGATTCTTCCCGGCGACCCGGAGCGGGTCGAGCGTGTGAAGGCCTTTCTCGACAATCCCGTCGATATCGCCTTCAACCGGGAATATAAAAGCTGCAGCGGAAGCTATAAGGGCGTCCGCGTCATGGTGATTTCCACCGGCATCGGCGGTCCGTCCACCGGCATTGCGGTTGAAGAGCTGAAAAAAATCGGTGTGGAAACCCTGATTCGCATCGGCAGCTGCGGCGCTCTGAAGGACACGCTCAAGCTTGGCGACCTGGTCATCGCCAGCGGGGCGGTCCGGGATGAGGGCACATCACGGGCCTATGTCGCCGAGTGTTATCCCGCGGTGCCGGATCCCGAGGTGCTGGCCGCGCTGGTGCACAGCGCGCGCGCGCAGGGATATCCTTTGCACTGCGGCATCATTCATAGCCATGATAGTTTTTATACCGACCAGGAAGAGGCGTCCTGCGCGTATTGGAGCCGACACGGCGTACTGGCCGCCGATATGGAAAGTGCGGCCCTGTTTGTCATCGGGGGACTGCGCCATTTGAAAACCGCGTCGATTCTCAATGTCGTCGTCGAGCGCAGCGGAGACCTGGAAAGCGGCATCAACGAGTATGTGGAAGGCGACAGCCGCACCGCCATCGGAGAACGCAAGGAAATCATCACGGCACTGGAAGCCATCGCCAGGCTCGAGCAGTGCTGATACGGGATCGCCATCCCGGCAAGACAGCGCACATACACAGGAGATAGGGTCATGAAAAATAGCATGTGGAATCTGAAGCTTTCTACTTCCGCCCTGGTTCTTATCCCGGCCGCGGTCGGGATCAACTACATCGGCAAACTGTTTGCAGGACTACTGAAGCTTCCGCTATGGCTGGACTCGATCGGCACCGTGCTGTCGGCCATGCTGGCCGGCCCGGTGGTCGGGGCGATTTGCGGCGCGATCAACAATATCATCTATGGCCTGACGATGGACCCGATCTCATTCATCTATGCGCTCACCAGCATCGGCATCGGCCTGGCCGTCGGGGTGCTGGCGCAGAAGGGACGCGTCAATAGCATAGGGGGGGCCGTCGTGGTCGGCCTGGTTGCCGCTGTCGTTTCCACCCTCATCTCGACGCCGATCAATATCGGTTTCTGGGGCGGGCAAACCGGGAATGTCTGGGGCGATCTGGTCTATGCCGGCATGGTCGCGCATCACTTTCCGGTGTGGATCGCCTCCCTGACCGACGAGTTCATCGTGGATGTGCCGGACAAGATTGCAACCGTGATCGTGGCTTACGGGATCTATAAAGGTCTGCCGCAGAAACTGACGATTCTGTTCCGGCATGACAGCGTGACCGAACAACTGTAAGCCCGCTGGAGGGCCGCTATTTTGAAAGCACTCAGCCTCTATCAGGATAGGGGGACTGTCGTCCATCGGGTCGATTCGCGTTCGAAACTACTCTATATCCTGTCCGCGATTCTGATCCCTGCCGTATTGCCCGGCTTTATGCCGGGGCTCGCCATGCTGGCCCTGAGCATCTTGATCCTGGCGACGGGGAAGGTGTTCGGAAAGGTGCTGCCCCTGGTCGGCTTCAGCCTGCTGATTCTGGCTTCCATCGTGCTGATTCAGGGGCTGTTCTATTCGGGAAACAAGCAGCTGCTGTTTTCCCTGTGGCGATTCGGCTTCTACCGCGAAGGCTTGCTGTTTTCGGGGGGAATCTGTTTGCGCGTGATGAATATCCTGTGTGCGGTGTCCATCCTGGTGCTGACCACGCGCCCGTCGGATCTGATCGAATCGTTGGTGCGACTCGGCCTGTCGCCGCATCTGGGCTATGTGCTCTCGTCGGTGCTGCAAATCATTCCGCAAATGACGGCGACGATGGAAACCATTACGGACGCACAGCGCTCGCGCGGCATGGAGACCGAAGGCACGCTGCTGGTGCGCATGAAAGCGTTTTTGCCGCTCATCGGACCGGTCGTGATGAACTCTCTGGTGAGCACGCGCGAGCGTTCGCTGGCGCTCGAAGTGCGGGCCTTCAGCGCGCGCTCGAAAAAGACTTTCCTCAATCCGCCGCAGGGCGGCACCGCCAATACCGTGATCCCGCTTGTCTTGCTGCTGGCCATGGCCGCGGCGATAGTCTGGAGGGTGATGCAATGAAGAAAATCACCGTTTCCGGCCTTAAATACCGCTATCCGCTGACTGAAGAACTGGCCCTCAAAGGTCTCTCGTTCGAGATCGAAAAGGGCGAGTTCATCGGAATCATCGGCCAGAACCTGTCGGGAAAATCCACGCTGTGCCAGGCCCTGATGGGCCTGGTCCCCCACTTTTACAAAGGGGGCTATGGCGGTTCGGTATGGGTGGATGGGCTGGAGGTCGGCAAAGCCGAGATCCACGAGATCGCACAGAAAGTCGGGCTGGTGTTTCAGAACCCGTTCACCCAGGTCAGCGGCTCGAAAATGACGGTTTTCGAGGAACTGGCCTTCGGCCTGGAAAACCTCGGCGTCGCGCGCGAAGACATGGCGCCGCGGATCGAGCATGCCATGGAACTGCTGGGCATCGGCCGTTTCCGCGACCGCAACCCCTTCGACTTGTCCGGCGGACAGATGCAGCGCATGGCCATTGCCAGCGTGATAGCCATGGAGCCGGAGATCATCGTGCTGGATGAGCCGACCTCACAGTTGGACCCGCAGGGGGCGGAAGACGTTTTCCAGGCGATCGAGGCTTTGAGCCGGCGTGGCATGACCGTCATCATGGCGGAGCACAAGATCGAAAAAATAGCCCGTTATTCCGACCGGGTGCTGCTGCTGCACCAGGGGGAAATGGTCGCTTTCGACACCCCGCAACAGGTGTTCTCGCGCGACGATCTCGAACGATACGGCGTGGTGCCGCCGGTGTTCGCCCAGGTATGCAAAGGCATGGGCATACGCAATCCGGCCACCGGCCTGTATCCGATGACCCTGGACGAGGCCTGCGATCAAGTGGTGAACTGGCATGAATAAGATCGAAATTCGCAAGCTGCGCTTTCATTACTCCGCCGGCGAGGAAATCCTGAGCGATATTTCCCTGGACTTCGATGCGCGCTCGACCGCCATCATCGGGCAGAACGGCGCCGGCAAAACCACTTTCGTCAAATTGCTGAAGGGTTTGCTGCAACCGGTGTCGGGCGATGTGCTGATCGATGGCATCAACACCCGCGACATGACAGTGGCCGGGCTGGCCCGTCATGTGGGGCTCGTTTTCCAGAATCCGAACGATCAGATATTCAAGAACAAGGTGCTGGACGAGGTCATGTTCGGCCCGTCGAATATCGGCCAATCGCCGGACGAAGCGCGGGCAAGCGCGCTGGCGGCCTTGCAGATGGTGGGCCTGGCCGACAAGCAGGCCGAGAACCCCTATGATCTGAGCCTGTCTGAACGCAAATTGATCAGCATTGCCTCCATCGTGGCGATGCATACCGACATCATCATCTTTGACGAGCCGACCATCGCGCAGGATCATGCCGGCAAGGAACGCATCAAGGCAATCATCCGCGAGTTGGCGAAGCAGGGGAAGCTGGTACTGACCATCATCCACGATATGGACTTCGTCGCCGAAACCTTTGAACGCACGCTGGTGTTTGCCGAAGGCAAGGTCTTGCTGGATGGGCCGACGCGTGAAGTCTATGGCCTGCCTGGGATACTCAAGCAGTCGCACCTGGAGCCGCCCCACATCACCCAGTTGTACAATCGCATCGGATGCCAGGGCGCGGTGCTGACGGTAGAGGAGTTCATCGCGGCCAGACGCGCCGGGACCGGCCGGCCACCCGTCAGCGCGTGAGGCCGGCGGGAGCGGAACGCCCGCGCATCGTGCCGCCGTCGGCCGTGGCCTTCGCCGAGGACCCCGGCGGCGAGGAGAGCGCCCGGGGGGCCGGGCTCGATCATCGCCCGATCCAGGTGCCCCGGCCTTTCTGCGCGATGCAGATATAAGATTCACGACGCGGTCGACGGTCGTTCGTGCTCCGCCGCAATACGGGGGCAAACTCGGTGCCAGGATCTGATGAAGAAAATCGATGAAGTAGACCGGAAAATCCTGGAGCTGCTCAGGCAGAATGCAAGAATGAGTCTTGCCGAGATTGCCAGGCAAGTCCATAAATCGCGCACGGCAGTCGAGGCCCGCATCGCCCGGCTGGAAGAGGATGGCGTCATCCTGGGGTACCGGACCGAAATTGACGAGCAAAGCCTGCCGCTGCCGGCCAATCAGGCCTATGTCATCATCCGCCACGCCGGCGGCGCGGACTGCTCGGTCATCTGGCAACAATTGCGCGGACGGCGCGAGGTGCTCGAGTGCCATTCGCTGTTCGGTGCGCTGGACGTGATCGTGCGGGTGGGCTACCAGCAGTTCGAAGAACTCATGAGCTTGAAGGCCTTGCTGCTCGACAACCCGCGTGTGGTCGAGGTGTCGATCAGCCCCATCCTCAAGACATGGTTTCCGCCCGATCATCCCGCATGATAGCCCTTGCCGCGGCGCTCGCAGGCGCAGGGAGCACCGCGGCAGGATGCTGGCATTGCCGCGACGATCGACCCGGGAACCGGACGGCGGCGCAATCGCGGGCCCGGCACCGGCCGCCGCCTATCATTCCGACTCTTCCACCAGCTGCAACGTTTCGCACCGGCGCACATCGTCCCGCAGGGTTTCCTGCGAGGGGTGGGCCAGCCAGACAATGCCGGGGCAGCTTGCCAGATCGACGGTAGGTGCCAGCGTATCGCCGGGAGCGACGAACAAGCGGTGGCCGCGATAGCTGGGCAGCGCGTGCAGTGCGTCGGTCAGTCGGCGCGATTCGCCGGAAAAGATCTGCATGCGGTCATTGATCAGAAACAGGATGTGTCCGGCTTGTGCGAGGCAGGAGACACGGGTCTGAATGGGAACGCCCAGATAGGCATCGATCGCCAGGCTGACCAGATCGGGGGCATGGCAATCCTTGAACAAAGAAGGAGCGACACCGCCATGCAAGCGTGCGCCGGCTTCTATCATGACCGGGCCCTTTGCGCTCAGGATCAGCTCCATGTGCACCGGCCCCTGCCGCATGCCTAGCGCATGGGCGGCTTGGCGCGCGTATTCGATCAGCTCGGCATACTCTGCGCGCTCCGCATCCAGAACCTCCAGTCCCGCATAGACAAAGGCCGAGCCATTGCGGGCTATCTTGCGATAGACGGACAGCGAGGCCACGGTATACCCGGCGGCATGGGCAACCATGTCCACCACGTATTCCGGCCCCTGAATGAAAGGCTGGATGACGAAGCCGACATTGACTTCGCCCAGGTTGTTGATCCGGTCCCAGGCGGCGCGCCCGAGCGCTTGCGCCACCCCATCGCGGCCCCTGGCAAAGACCACGCCGTCCGTGGCCGCCGAGTTGACCGGCTTGACGACATAATTGTCTTCTTGATTCAGTTGCCCCAGCAGCGCTTCGATTTCGCCTTGGGCGCGCACCAGTGTCGTCGGAATGTGGCGCAAGCCGGCCAGCGCCAGCGCCTGCTGCATCTGGTGCTTGTGACGGCGCCGTTCGGTGGTGCAGGGGGAATTGCCTTGCAAGCCGAGCCTGGCCGCCAGATCTTCCGCAACGGCCACGCCGATTTCGCAGCCGGCCACGACGGCCGCGACCGGCGCATCTCCGATGTGCTTGAGTGCGGCATCGGCATCGTACAGCATGCCGCCGTCGAAATCTGCGGCCTGGAAGCCTTTGAGGAAGCGCTCCGGCACGCTGGCCGAGGAGCGGACGGCCAGGCAGTGCAGACCGCGTGCCGCGAAAGCCGGCGCGTAGACGATTCCGCTGGAATAAGGGTCGACGATGATAACCCAGGGTGTGGTCTGTGAATGCATGATGTCTCCTTTCAGGTCATGGGGGGCGGTCAACGTACTGCCCCGGCCTTGGCCATCTTGGCGGCGGCCGAAGCGCTCAAGCGGGATGAAGCCAGCAGGCAGGCCAGCAGCGCCAGCGGTACGGCGGGCAGCAGGTAGGGTGCGCCGGCTGGGCCGAGCAGCGGGCGGGTGCTCAATACCGACAGCAGCAGGGGCGCGGCGCTTTGCAACAGCAGGTAGTGGAACGCGCTCACCGAGCCGATATGATCGGCGTCGGCCGGTGTGCGCGCGATGTCGATCAACTGCTTGCGCAATCCGATGCGCAGGAGGTTGATGCCATAGCCGATGCCGAAACCGGCCGCGATCGATACGGGCGCGAGCGAACTGAAGCCCAGCACGGCATCCATCAGCATGATCCAGACCGCCACGGCCGCCCCCGTGACACGCCGTCGCGGCAATACGGCGGCCAGAAAGGCCCCGCAGCCTGCGACGGCGCTGGCCAGACCGAATTGCGCCGAGGTCCAGTGGTTCAGCTGCAGATAGATCACCGGGGTGAGCGTATTGAAGGCGCCGATGTGGAAGCCGATCATGCCCAATGCCAGGCACAGCCACAGCAGGATGCGGCGGTCGACGCGCTCGGATGCGCCGCCGGCGCCGGTGCGCGCACTCTGCGTCGAGGGGGCGGTCGGACGAGTATCAAGGCGGGGCAGCAGTAGCAATGCGCTGAGCAGCAGGTTGGCGATGAAAAGAACCTGGGCCAGATGCTCGATGCCCAGCCGCTCCAGCGCCCAGCCGCCGGCGGCCGCACCGCTGAAGGCGCCCAGCTGAATCGCCGTTTGCATCCAGCGTGCGGCGCGCTCGCTGCTCAGGTCGCCCGCCTGGCTCAGGCGGGTGTTAAGCGACTCGAGTGCGCTGGTGGAGAAAAATCCGAGCGTGCCCACGACCAGCGACACGCCGACAAAACCGGAAAGATGGTGCAGGCTGGCGGCGCCGATCACGGCCAGCAGCGCACCATAGCCTGCCATGCGCAGCAGCAAGGTCCGGCGCAGCCCGCTGAGCAGCATCCTGCGCTGGGGCGGCAGCAGGCGTTGCAAGCCAAACGGCAGCAAAACCGACAGACACAGCACGCAGCCCAGCGCCAATGGCGAACCCGTGATCTGCAGGGAGGACCAGAACAACCCTATCATCAGCGCCATGTCGATGGCGGTGAGCGCCGCGACGGCGGCGTAGAAAATGATGTGCTTCGTATTCATCCCTCTTCTCCTTGCGAAGGCCTGCATTCTTCGATGGTCAGGGCTTCTTTGCTGTGGAACGAGACGGCCAGGCAGCGGAAAGAATGATGATGGTTCGCCGGCATATCGCGAAAATAATGGGTAAGCGCCATCGACGTGGCGGCATAGAACGGCCAGCCCCGCTCGTCGGCATTCTGCAGCCGCCGCTGTGCAAGCCGATGTGAGGGCTGGTGTCGCGGCGGCATGTTCAACCGGCTGTCGAACGGCCCCGGGGTCACTGCCCGGGCGCGCGCCGGGCGAGGATAGGGTGGCCGGCAATACCCGCCTTCGGGCCGGCCAAACAACGGCGCACTGGCACCATGCCAGATGGCCGGCTCTTGTTCTGAGCGGATCGTGTCGTTGACGTTGACTGCGCTAGCCTGCATGAATCACTCCTGTCGAGCTCATGCAGCGATGCTAAATGGTTGCAACAGTTAAATTAATGATCAAAGCGTCTGATGTGACCGGCTGTTTCACCAAACGACTAGTAAAAATTACTGGCGAAGGGTGAAGGAAGAAACGGCTGGACTTCGGGCAGGGGCGTGTCCTGCCCGCCTGGCGCCGGGCGAATCGCGCGCACCTCTATTTGAACGGCACGCTGGCATCGCCGCCAGTCGTCATTCTCCGGGCTCTTGCGCCGACAAATGCATCGTGGGCCTGTGCGACATGTTGTGACGGGCCGGCAAGAAGGGCGATGCGTTTCAATCTGCACCCCAAGCCAGCGCCGGGAGTCAAGGTTTGACTCATTCGATTTGTCCATGAGTGTCGATGACAGCCGCTTGCTGCGCACGGCTCAAATCAAGGAAAACAATATTCTTATATTTAATTGATTTTGAAATTTTTATAATGGTTTGATATATAAGTCATTACCTGACCCACAAGAAGACAGAGACAAATGTTGAAACGACACTCGATGATCGCCAAGGCCCTCACCGCCATTGCGCTTCTGGCTGCGAGCCAGAGCCATGCCGGAGCAACGCTGGATAACGTGCAAAAAACCGGAGTGCTGCGCGGCGTGTTGCTGGAAAGCTATCCGCCGTTTTCCTTTCTCAATGGCAAGAACCAGCTCGATGGCTTCGATGTCGATGTGGCCAAGGCGGTGGCAAAGAAGCTGGGCGTCAAACTCAAGCTGGAGACGCCGGCCTGGGAGGCTATTGCCGCAGGGCGATGGGGCAGCCGCTGGGATATTTGCATCTGCTCGATGACCCCCAACAAGGAAAGAGCCGCGGTGCTGGACTTTCCCGTCTTCTACTACAACTCGCCGGCCGTGCTGGTGGTGAACGCTTCCGACAAGAAGGTCGGCAGCCTGAAGGATCTGGAAGGGAAAAAGATCGGTATCGAGCAAGGTTCGTCTTACGAAAGTTATCTACAGAAAAAATTGGTGCTGGAGGCTCCCAATGCCGTCCAGCCCACCTACCCGTTCGGCAAGTTGATCATCGCGCCCTACAGCAATGAGGAGCTGGCTTATCAGGATCTGGCCCTGGGGGCTGGCAAACGCGTCGATGCCGTCATTTCGAACCTGGTAACCGCCCATGAGCGTATCAGTAAAGGGGGCAAGTTCCGCATCGTGGGGCAGCCGCTCTACCAGGAGCCCAACTGGGTCGCTGTCGGCAAGGGGGATGCCAAGTGGAATGCCCGGATCAAGCAAGTGATCGGCGAGCTGAAAAAAGACGGCACCCTCAGCGCTATTTCCAAAAAGTGGATTGGTTCCGATATCACCAACTGAGATCCCGCCCCGCTGCCGTTTGATCGGGCGCGGGGCGCCCCGACTCTGCCTGCCGCATGAAACCGAAAACCCGACCCGGGCGGCAGGTCGGCCTGGTCTGGGTGCCGTCAGCCGGGCAGTCGAAAAAATACTTCCCATCCACACGGTCGCCCAGAGCCCCGCGAACCATGTCGAAGTCGGGCTGGACCGGGGCATATGCTCAATAGTTGTCGCTTTTCAGGACTGCTCTCCTTGTCTGGATGAGTTCGTTTCCCGCTCGGCACTTGGTCTGGAGCGGCGGCCCTCGGCCATGCCTGCGCTCCATATGCTTGCCCTGCTGCCGCATGCAGCGCTTCGAGGCCGGTTGGTATCGGCCCGAAATCCGCTCGAGCGAACGAACGCTGCTAGCGATCGGCCGCCAGTGCATGGTCGAGATCGGCAATGAGCGCCGCTGCGGACTCGATGCCGACCGACAAGCGGATCAGGTTATCGCTGATACCCAATGCCTGCCGGCGCTCGGCCGGAACCGAGGCATGGGTCATCGCTTCCGGCACGCATACCAGACTTTCCACTCCGCCCAGACTTTCCGCCAGGGTGAACAAGCGGCTACGTGACAGCACCTGCTTGACCTGGCTCGCATCGCCATCCAGATAGAAGGATACGATACCGCCAAACCCGTTCATCTGGCGCTGTGCCAGACTATGCTGCGGATGGCTGGGAAGGCCGGGGTAGCGCACGCTTTTTACCCTTGGGTGCCGTTCCAGCCAGCGGGCGATCTCCAGCGCATTGCGACTGTGCTGTTCGACCCGCAAGGCCAGCGTGCGTATCCCACGCAATACCAGGAAGCTGGAAAAGGGGTCGAGAATGGCACCGGTAGCGTTATGCAGGAAGGCCAGTTTCTCGACCAGGTCTGGGCGCTGTTTCGACACCACGGCCACACCGGCAATGACGTCCGAATGCCCATTCAGGTATTTGGTGGCCGAGTGCACCACGATGTCGAAACCATGGCTCAGAGGTTGCTGAATGACCGGAGAAGCAAAGGTATTATCGGCAACCGCAATCAACTGGTGGCGCGCGGAAATTTTCGCCAGCAATGCCAGATCCGCCAGTTTGTTCAGCGGGTTGGATGGCGTTTCCACCCATAACATCCGGGTGTCCGGACCGATTGCTGCTTCCAGCGCGGCCGGGTCATCAGACGGAACATAGGTGATGGCAAGGTTGGCAGAGTGGCTGCGCACCCGATCAAACAGCCTGACCGAACCCCCGTATAAATCATCGATCGCGACAATGTGGCTGCCTGCCGGCAGGAGGTCCAGCACGGTGGCAATCGCGGCAAGGCCCGAGCCGAAGGCATAGCCGCGGCTGCCGCCTTCCAGCTCGGCGATCCCCCGTTCAAGTGCCTCGCGGGTCGGATTCTGGCTGCGGGAATATTCGTAGCCAGAATGCTCGCCCGGTCCATGCTGGCGATAGGTCGAGGTCGCATAAATGGGAGGAATCACCGCACCAAATTGATCCTCATGGAGGCCGGCCGTCACCGACAAGGTTTGAAAATCAATACTCAAGATGGACTCCTTTTAAAATCGGGCTGCACGAATGTATCGCCGTTTTCCGGGACGGCTACTCGGCCGAACCAACACGCTGCCGCCAGTAAGTCAGCAGGTCGCTCTGGGTAATCAGGCCCAGGTAGTGCTGTTTGTCCATGACGACCGCGATATGGCCGTTATTGAAGAGCAGGAGCAGGTCTTCCAGCGAAGCCTGCGGCGATATGGTTTCCACCTTGCTGCTCATCGCGGTAAAAACGGGCAAGTGGAAGTTTTCCGGTTCGCCATGTACCGACATCAGCAAATCCCATTCATCAATGATGCCTATCACCCTGCCTTCATCGATGACCGGCAGCTGTGAAATATCATGCAGCCGCATGCGCTGGTAAACCGAGGTAAGCGGATCTTCCTGATGACAAAACACACTGTGTCCGCGATCGTGCCGCCGGGCGATCAAGTCAGTGATATTGCCGACCAGAGGCGGCTTGTCCAGGCCCTGATCGAACAGCCAGAAGTCGTTGTACATCTTTGACAGATACTTGTTGCCGCTGTCGCAGACAAAGGTCACGACCCGCTTGGGGGCTGTCTGTTTCTGACAATACTGAAGCGCAGCGGCCAGCAAGGTCCCGGTCGAGGAACCACCCAGGATGCCCTCGCGGCGCAGCAGTTCGCGGGCAGCATCGAAGCTTTGCTTGTCACTGATACGGTAGGCGTGCCTGACCCGGTCGAAGTTGGCCAGCGGAGGAATGAAATCCTCGCCTATGCCTTCCACCAGCCAACTGCCTGCCTGGCCGAACTGGCCATGTTCGACATGGTCGGCCAGGATGGAGCCGGCAGGGTCGGCCAGTACGAATTCGGTCGTCGGCGAGACCTCTGCAAAGAAGCGCGAGAGACCGCTGAGCGTTCCGCTGGAGCCGACACCCACGACAATGGCGTCCACCTCGTGCTGCAACTGTTCCCATAGCTCGGGCCCCGTGTTGTGCTCGTGGGCCTGCGGGTTGGCCGCGTTGCTGAATTGATCGATATAGAAGGCCCCGGGTGTCCTGGCTGCCAGCCTTGCCGCACGGTCCTGATAGTAATCCACGTCGCCTTTGCCGACATCGGAACGCGTGAGTACGACCTCTGCACCGAGTGCTTGCAGATGCAGGATTTTCTCCCGGCTCATTTTGTCCGGCACAACCAGAATCAGCTTGTAGCCTTTCTGGGAGGCGACCAGTGCCAGCCCCAGACCGGTGTTGCCGGCCGTTGCCTCAATAATGGTCCCCCCCGGCTTGAGTCTGCCATCCTTCTCGGCAGCTTCAATCATCGATAATGCGACTCTGTCCTTGATGGAGCCCCCGGGGTTCTGATTTTCCAGCTTCAGATACAGTTCGCACGGGCCTGTATCCAGATGCGTGACTCTAAGCAGCGGGGTGTTCCCTATCATCTCCAATACCGAGTTGCTTATCCTGTCCGGATGGCGGTCGGATGGAAACGGCTGCGGTTCAACTTCACTTATCTGTCTCGCGGTCATCGTCTTTCCTTCGTCTGCTTCCAGAGATTGCGTTACCGCGCCCGCTGCTCGCACCGAGACGCCGGCGTGCAAAGTTGAAGCAGATGGATTCAGAAATCGGGGTATTGCTGAAACCTTGTATACCCCACCCAGGCATGCCTCCGGCAAGGACAGTCAGTCCCCCCATCCTGGCTATCGCAGCGGTGCGGCTGGTGAAAAACCAAAGTATCACCAGCAATGTCGGCGCAGTTTAGTCAAGGTTCGATAAAAGAATAAGCAATAAAAAAGTGTAACTATATTATTTTATGGAATAACGAATGGTATAGCCGACCCTCTCGCAACGTCGAGGGGTCCTGCCCGGACGGGAGTTCCCAGCCCCCCGATCGGCAAAACGGGCGGTTCCGCAAGGAGGCAGCCTGACAGTGACGGGTGCGCTTGCTGTTGCCAAAGAGCGACAGCGCGATAGAAGCCATTATCCCTTTGTTTTTAATGGCTATTAAATCGCCTGAATCCTGCTGCAAGGGTATTGCCAGCCTCTTTGCATAGATCTCTATGTAATATAGTCGTGTTGCTATATATCGTACAGCAATATAGTATCAGCTCGCAATCGCGTTCCGAAGACGGGTGGTGCGACGCGTCCTTGCCACGCACGGAAAGGGGGGCCGGAGAGCGGCTTTTCTGGCTGGCGACCGGCGCCATTCACGAACAGAAAAAACGGCAAGCGCGCGATGGTGCGCGGCGACTCCCTGACTCGCCGGAAGAGGGGCGAAGCCGCTCCTGGTGGCTGGCTGCCCTGCAGGCAGAGGGCGCCCCCGCGCGGGAAGGGCGAATCCCGGGCAGGCCAAGCCGCGGGAAATTCCAGCCTGATGCGCGAGCAAGCGACCGTGACGTTTTAACGCTGTGCCCCCTGCCATGCCGGCACGAGATCAAAGCAATGGTCCACAGTCGTTCCGGAACATCCACATTGTGTGTACTAAGGATAATCTCATGCCAAATCTGCAAGGCCATCAACGCAGCATCGAATTTCCCTATGTTCATGGTTTTTCGCCGGTAGAGCAGGAGCGGCTCGCACGGCAAGCGCGTTTTCTTGAACACAAGGTCTATCAGAGTATCGAATTCAACAATGTCGACAGGGTGCTGGAGGTTGGCTGCGGGGTCGGTGCCCAGACAGAAATTCTGCTACGCCGCTATCCCGATATCAGGATTGCCGGCATAGACTTCAGCGAGAAACAACTCGCGGCAGCGCATGATCGCCTGCGGGATCACCCTCTGGCGCTCAAGCGCCTGACGCTGCAGCAGATGGATGCGGGCAATCTCGATTTTGCCCCGGCAAGTTTCGATGCGGCCTTCCTGTGCTGGATTCTCGAACATGTGCCCGATCCCGAGCAGGTGCTGGCGGAAGTGCGGCGGGTGCTTAAGCCGGGCAGCCGTCTGTACGCGACCGAAGTCATGAATGCCGCGTTTTTCTTGTCTCCCTACTCGCCGCACTTGCAGCAGTATTGGGCCGCCTTCAACGAGCACCAGCTTGAGCTCGGCGGCGACCCCTTCATCGGAGCAAAGCTCGGACATATATTGCTGCGGCAAGGCTTCCGCAATGTCCGGACCGAAGTCAAAACGCTACATCTGGATGGGCGCGATCCCCACCTGCGGCACGAAGTATTGCAGTACTGGTCGGAACTGCTCTTGTCTGCAACAGAGCAATTGCTGGCAGCCCGGCGCGTCACGCCCGATCTGGTCGCCGGCATGAAACTGGAACTGCAAAAACTGAGCAAGGACCCCGAACTGGTTTTCTTTTATTGCTTCTTTCAGGCTACGGCCACGCTTTGACACCGTGTCCCTTACATTGAATCTACCCCTTTGAAAAGTGAAGAACATCCATGTCTGAATTCCTGTTTACGTCTGAGTCGGTATCGGAAGGACATCCGGACAAAGTCGCCGATCAAATCTCCGATGCCGTCCTCGATGCGATCCTGCACGAGGACAGACACGCGCGCGTTGCAGCCGAGACGCTCGTCAACACCGGGCTGGTGGTGTTGGCTGGCGAAATCACCACGCGCGCGAATATCGATTATATCCAGGTGGCTCGCGACACCATCAAGCGCATCGGCTACGACAACTCGGAACTGGGGTTCGATTATCACGGCTGCGCGGTGATGATGTGCTACGACCGGCAGTCGCCCGATATCGCACAGGGCGTGAACGAAGGCGAGGGTCTGGATCTCGACCAGGGAGCCGGCGACCAGGGCCTGATGTTCGGCTACGCCTGCGACGAAACGCCGACGTTGATGCCGTTCCCTATCTATTACTCGCATCGGCTGATGCAGCGCCAGGCCGAATTGCGCAAGGATGGCCGTCTGTCGTGGCTGCGTCCGGACGCGAAAAGCCAGATCACCTGCGTCTACGATTCGAACACCGGTCTGCCCAAGCGTATCGACACCGTGGTGCTCTCGACTCAGCACAGCCCGGACATCGATCACAAGACGCTGACCGAGGCCGTGATCGAGGACATCGTGAAGCCGGTGCTGCCGCCGGATATGCTGACGGCCGAGACCCGCTTCCTGATCAACCCGACCGGGCGCTTCGTCATCGGCGGCCCGATGGGCGACTGCGGTCTGACCGGGCG
>NZ_AUGZ01000009.1 GCF_000422925.1 Paludibacterium yongneupense DSM 18731 | reverse complement strand
CCGGAAAAGTACCCGCAACTGACGATCCGCGTGTCGGGTTACGCGGTGAACTTCATCAAGCTGACGCGCGAGCAGCAGCTGGATGTGATCAACCGTACCTTCCACGCCACGATGTAATCGTCAGCGTGTAAACACACAGGGTGCGCAAAGCTTGTATTGCGCACCCTGTGTTACTATGACGCCCCGAACAGGCACACCCTGCCCGTCGGGATTGCTTTTTTTACATCCAATGGGAGCAGACAACCATGTCGGAAGTTCATGACGGCAAGCCGGTCAGCGCGACGCTAGGCTATCTGCACTCGGTCGAAACCGGGGCTGCAGTCGACGGCCCGGGCGTGCGTTTCGTCTTTTTTACGTCAGGCTGTCAATTCCGCTGCCTGTACTGCCACAACCCAGATACCTGGAAGCTGCACCACGGGCGCCAGGTCACCGTCGATCAGGCGCTGGCCGAGGTCAAACCGTACTCCGGCTTCCTGCGCTTCGCCGGCGGCGTCACGGTTTCCGGTGGCGAGCCGCTGATGCAGGCCGAATTCGTCGGCGAGCTGTTTCATCGCATCAAGACCGAACTCAAGCTGCACACCACGCTGGACACCCAGGGCTTCCTGCACGAAAACGTCAGCGACGAGTGGTTCGACGATGTCGACCTCGTCATGCTCGACATCAAGCATTTCGATCCGGAACGCTATCTGGCACTCACGGGCCAGCCGCTGCAGCCCACCCTCGACTTCGCACAGCGCCTGGTGCGCCTCGGCAAGAAAATGTGGATCCGCTACGTGCTGGTCCCCGGATTGACCGACGACGAAGCCGATATCGACCACCTCGCGCATTATGTCGCCTCGCTCGGCAGCAATGTCGAGCGCGTCGAAGTTCTCCCCTTCCACCAGTTGGGCGCCAGCAAATGGGCCGAGCTGGGGATGGAG
Organism: Paludibacterium yongneupense DSM 18731; assembly: GCF_000422925.1. Classification (GTDB taxonomy): domain Bacteria; phylum Pseudomonadota; class Gammaproteobacteria; order Burkholderiales; family Chromobacteriaceae; genus Paludibacterium; species Paludibacterium yongneupense. The sequence continues at coordinate 215,356 of NZ_AUGZ01000009.1, read as the reverse complement.
TACACGCTGGCAAACACCCCGGTACCGACGGGGGAACAAGTTGCGAAAGCACGCCAGCTGTTCGCCGCCCAGGGCCTCATCGTCACCTGAGCGCCTTTATCGAACCGGGTTTTCCCCCCTTCTAGAGCCTTACAGATCATGAAGCAGAACGCACCTCAGATTCTCGTCATCAATTGCGGCAGCTCGTCGCTGAAATTCGCCCTGATTCCGGTCGGTGAAACCGAACCGTCGTTGTCGGGCCTGGCCGAGTGCCTGTACCTGGACGACGCACGCATCATCTTCAAAACCGCTGAAGGCAAGGAAACGGAAAGCCTGAACGGCGGCGATCACGGCACCGCGCTGGATGCACTGATCCACTTCCTGGAACGCCACGGCTGGCGCGACAGTGTTGTGGCCGTCGGCCACCGCGTCGTGCAGGGCGGCGACCTGTTCAAGGCGTCCGTACTGATCGACGACAGCGTGCTCAAGGGCATCGAAGACGTCTCCAGCCTGGCCCCCCTGCACAACCCGGGCCACCTCATCGGCATGCGCGGCGCCATCAAGTGCTTCCCGACGCTGCCGCAAGTCGCCGTATTCGACACCGCCTTCCACCAGACGATGCCGCCGGCCGCTTACATGTATGCGATCCCGACCAAGTTCTACGAAGACTATGCGATCCGTCGCTACGGCTTCCACGGCACCAGCCACCGCTTCATCGCCGGCGAAGCCGTGAAGACCCTGAAGCTGGACCCGCAAAACCACGGCATCGTCATCGCCCACCTGGGTAACGGCGCCTCCGCCACCGCCGTCAAGAACGGCAAGAGCGTAGACACCACCATGGGCCTGACCCCGCTGGAAGGCTTGATCATGGGTACCCGCTCGGGCGACATCGACCCGGCCATCATGTACTTCCTGAACAAGAATGCCGGCATGAGCCCCGAAGAGATCGACAATATGCTGAACAAGCAAAGCGGTCTGCTCGGCATCTCCGGTATTTCCAGCGACTGTCGTACCCTGGAAGAAGCCGCCGCCGCTGGCGACGAACGCGCGAAGCTCGCGCTGGACATGTTTGTCCACCGTCTGGCCCGCCATATCGGCGGCCTGGCATCCTCGCTCGATCATCTGGACGCACTGATCTTCACTGGCGGCATCGGCGAAAACTCGGTACTGATCCGCAAAATGACGATGGACCGCCTGAAGACGCTGGGCGTGGTCCCGGATTACGCGGCCAACGAACTGGCCACCCGCGGCAAGTCCGGCATCATCAGCAAGGCTGGCGGCCCTATCGTCGCCGTGATCAACACCAATGAAGAGTGGATGATCGCGAACGATACCGCCGAACTCGCAGGCATCACCAAGTAATACTCCAACCCTACCCCGCCGGCAGTCCTGTCGGCGGGGGTCCAAGGCATAAAATGAAATCGATTGACCAACAACGTACTTATTTTCTCGCCTCGGTCGGCCACGACGCCGGCCTGACCTCGATGACACTGGGCCTGGTTCGTGCACTCGAACGCGACGGCATCAAGGTAGGCTTCGTCAAACCCATCGCCCAGCCGGATGGCGGCGCCCTGCGCACCGACCTGTCCAGCCATTTCGCCAAGACCCTGTGCCACCTGTCCACGCCGACTCCGATCCCGTTTGCCGACGCCGAAGCCAGCGTCCGCACCGGCCAGATCTCCGGTCTGCTTGAAGAAGTGGTTACCATGGTGGAATCGGTTCGCGCCAGCCACGATGTCGTCATCGTCGAAGGACTGATTCCGGACGCCGATCTCCAGATCGCGACCCGTCTGAACGCCGATATGGCGCACAGCCTGTCCGCCGATCTGATTCTGGTCTTGTCCGCCGCGCGTCGCGAAGCGCGCGACCTCGCCGAAAGCATTGAACTGGCATCGCGCCACTACTCGGACAAGGACGGTTTCGCTCCGGCCGGCGTCATGCTGAACAAGCTGCCGGCCAATGTCGACGGGCAACGCCTGCGCGTCGAGCTGGATCAGGCCGGTTGCCGCGTTCCGGTACTGGCCACCGTACCCTTCGACGCGCGCCTGGCCGCTCCGCGCCTGCTCGACGTTGCCAGCGCGCTGAGCCTGACGGTTGAACATGCAGGCCACATCGCCCGTTCGCGGGTGCAAGAAGTCGTTGTTGCCGCCCGCACGGTAGAGAACATCATAGACCGCCTGCGCCCGGGCGCCCTGGTCGTCACGCCGGGCGATCGCAGCGATGTGATCCTCGCCACTGCACTGGCGACGCTGCGCGGCGTACCGCTGGCCGGTCTGCTGCTGACCTGCGGCGAACCGATAGCCGCCAAGGTGGCGCCGCTGATCCAGTCTGCCCGCCTGGCCGGTCTGCCCATCCTGACCACAGACAACGACACCTTCGAGACCAGTTCGCGCCTCGCCGGCTTGACCGGCACCGTCGGCGCCGACGACACCGAACGTATGGAACTGGTGATCAACTTTGTCGCCGAGTGCGTTGACGGCCAGCAGTTGAAGCAGCAAGTCGGCGAGCCGCGCGAACGTCACATGCCGCCGCCGGCTTTCCGTCATCGCCTGATGGAAAACGCGCGCAAGGCCAACCGTCGCATCGTCCTGCCGGAAGGCGACGAACCCCGCACGCTGCAAGCCGCCGCCATCTGCCAGAAGAAAGGCATCGCGCGCTGCGTACTGCTCGGCAACGCCGAAAAGATCCGCCAGGTTGCCGATGCACAAGGCATCGAGCTGCCGGCCGACCTCGAGATCATCGATCCGGAACAAGTTCGCGCCAACTACATCGCCCCGATGATGGAACTGCGCAAGAGCAAGGGTCTGTCCGCGCCCCAGGCCGAAAAGCAACTGGAAGATGAAGTCGTGCTCGGCACCATGATGCTGGCCACCGGCGACGTCGACGGGCTGGTTTCCGGCGCGGTCCACACCACGGCCAACACCGTGCGTCCGGCACTGCAATTGATCAAGACGGCCCAGGGCGCCAGCATCGTCTCCAGCGTCTTCTTCATGCTGATGCCGGATCAGGTGCTGGTCTACGGCGACTGCGCGATCAATCCCGACCCGAATGCGGAACAACTGGCCGACATCGCCATCCAGTCCGCGGATTCGGCCAAGGCTTTCGGTCTGGAACCGCGCGTGGCCATGATTTCGTACTCGACCGGCTCCTCCGGCACCGGCGACGACGTGGAGAAAGTCCGCGCCGCCACCCAGATCGCTCGCCAGAAGCGTCCCGACCTGATCATCGACGGACCGATGCAGTATGACGCGGCTTCGGTGGAGAGCGTCGGTCGCCAGAAGGCTCCGGACAGCCCGGTTGCCGGCCGTGCCAATGTGTTCGTGTTCCCCGACCTGAACACCGGCAATACGACCTATAAGGCCGTACAACGCTCGGCCAACGTCGTCAGCGTCGGCCCGATGCTGCAGGGGCTGCGCAAGCCGGTAAACGACCTGTCGCGCGGCGCACTCGTCGACGATATCGTCTACACCATCGCCTTGACCGCCATCCAGGCGGGTTGAGCCGCTCCGGCGCACGCCGGATACAGAAAGGGGCAAGCCTGGCTTGCCCCTTTTTTCGTTATATCGCCGCCATGCTCCGCAAGAAGGCGTCGACCACCGGCTCCCTGCCATCGCGCCAATACATCAAAACACTGTCCAGTTCTTGCTCCAGACCTTCGACCGGTTTGAACACGGTGCCGCTGGCCAGCGCCTGCAGCGAATCGGGCAGCAACGCCACGCCCTGCCCCGCCGCGACCAGCGCCAGCAGCTGCATGATGCTGGCGGCACGGCGCAGCGGCCGGGCCGGAGGGCCGACAAGCGCACGGATGATGCGCCCGCCGTCGTCGCCGTCCGAATCGGCGTAGACGATGAACGTTTCGGCCAGCACGTCGGCCCGCGACACGACATCGGTACGCGCGAGGGGATGCTCGCCCGGCAGGGCCAGCCGCAATGGCCAGGCAGCCAAGGGCATGAGCGCCAGTTCAGGGGGCACATCGACGCACAGGGAGGTGGTGAACCCGAGCTGAATGCGGCGTGCCAGCAGTTGCCGCACCTGACTGACCGGGTCGAGCTCGCGCAGGCCGATATCGACGTCGGGCCACCCGCGGCGGAAAGCATGCACCGCGCGGCCAAGCACGCCGGAGAAAGCGGCATTGCCGGAATAGGCGATATCGAGCTTGCCCAGCTCGCCGCGCATGGCGCGGCCCGCCGTCTCTAGCGCCCGCTCCGCCTGCACCAGGGTCGCCCGCGCCTCGCGCAGGAACACCTGCCCGGCCTCGGTCAACGCAACACTGCGACTGGAGCGCTGGAACAATGCACCGCCGAGCTGCCTCTCGAGCGCCTTGATCTGGATGCTGAGCGCCGGCTGGGCGATATGCAGCTTCTCGGCCGCCCGGCCAAAGTGCAGCTCATCGGCAACGGCAACGAAGTAACGCAGATGTCGAAGCTCCATTGATATATTCCGGATATCAATAAAGCCTTACTATATATTGGATTTAATCGGTACGGGATCGTATCGTTACGCTTTGCCTGCGCTCGCAGCGCCGTCCGCCACACGAGTCCACCATGCCCTCTCCCGCCTCCAGCGCCGGCAAGCGCGGAACCGCCGCCACGCACCTGGCGCTACTACTCGGCAGTCTGACCGCATTTGCCCCGTTCTCGACCGACATGTATCTATCGAGCTTTCCGGATATCGCCCGCCACTTCGGCTGTGGTCTGGACCGGGTGCAGTTCAGCCTGTCGACCTTCATCGCCGGGCTGGCCCTCGGACAGCTCCTGTACGGTCCCATCATCGACCGTTACGGCCGGCGCCGCCCCCTGCTGCTCGGCATCGCCGTCTTCACGCTCAGTTCGGGCGCGCTCGTGTTCGCCCCCGGCATTTCGACTTTCATCGGCTTGAGACTGCTGCAGGCGCTCGGCGGCTGCGCCGGCATGATCATCAGTCGTGCGATCATTCGCGACGTCTTTGCTGAACGCGAAGCGGCCCATGCCCTGTCCCTGATGATGATGGTGCAGGGCGTCGGCCCGATCGCGGCACCGATACTCGGCAGTACACTGCTTCTGGTCGCCGGCTGGCAGGCTATTTTCGTTTTTCTGACCGCGCTCGGTCTCGCTTGTCTGGTTTTCACCGCCCGCGGGCTGGCCGAGTCGCTGCCACCCGGCGGCCGGCATCGGCAGAATCTGCGCCAGGTCGGGACCGGTTTTGCCGAATTATTCACCCGGCGCGCGTTCATCGTTCCGACTCTGGCCGGCAGCTTCACCCTCGGCGGGCTGTTCGCCTTCATCAGCGGCTCGCCCTTCATATTCATGAGCCGCTTCGGCCTCAGTCAGCAAGGGTATGCCTGGTTGTTCGGTCTCAATGCGCTCGGCATGACGGCCGCCAGCCAGCTCAACCGCATGCTGCTGCGCCGCCACGCTCCGCGCACGATTCTCATCGCTGCGCTGGGCACGAGCCTGGCAGCGGCGACGGCGTTGCTTGCCGTAAGCGGTTCTCTGCATCCCGCCATTCTGCTGGCTCCGCTGTTCTTATGTATTGCCATGGTTCCACTGGTCGGCGCCAACTCCGTCGCCATCGCCATGCGCGACTGCGGCGAACTGGCCGGCAGCGCATCCTCGGTCATCGGGGCGCTGCAATTCGGCCTCGCTGGCGTCATCAGCGCGCTGGTGGGAATACTGCACAACGGCACGGCCTACCCCATGTCGGGCATCATTCTCGCCTGCTCGCTGCTGGCCTTCGGCATCCAGCGCGGCTACGGAATGGTGGAAACCACCCCTGACGCCGAATGCGCAAGACGCCGTTGACAGCCCGGAGCACGCACGCCGCACGGTCATCCTGCTTGCGCGGTGGCCATGGGCTCCTGCCGCCGGCCACGCTGCAGAAAGGTATCCTGAATGCCGGCCAGCGTCTCCTGATCGAGCAGCAAGCGACCACGCCCCGGCGTAAAGCGGGCGTTCCCCGGCAAGTCGGGCTCGTCGAGCGCCATCGCCCGGATCAGCGTACTGGCCACCGAGTTGCTGTTCTTTCCCAAGCCGAGCAGCGGATAGGGCAGATCGCGCCGGTTGATCGCCTCGCCCGCCGCGCGCGCGGCATCGAAGCGGTTTTCAAGCGCCGTCCTGCTGCCTTCGAGCAGCACGGCATGCGCTTGCGTCGGCGCATGGAACGTCGCGCGCGCGAACGCGTACACCTTGAGCCGGTCGGAGAGAAGGTAGCCGACCGGCTTGATCCTTCCGTCACGGCTGGTGGCCAATCCGTCCAGCTCGCACAGCACCTTGCCGGCCCCGTCCAGCAAGACCAGCAGATTGTGCCCGCCCAATTTACCCAGCAGGGGAAGTTGCGATTCGATGATTCTGCATGTTTCGTCCACGCCTGCGCTCCTGTTTCCGCTTCATCCTCACAGATCCGGCAAGCTCGCATCAGGAAAGCCCGCACGCATGCCGGCGCGCGCGCGATATAAACACAAGCCACGGCATGGAAAATCTAGCATCGGCAGGGTCGGAGTTGAAGCGGGCGCGGTCGAGCGCTCAGCCGCGCGGTACAGCCTGGCTCACGGATGCAGGGAATAGCCGCGCGCAGAAAGACTATGCACGAACTCGGCCAGGGCAATATCGACCAGCTCCAGACGGCCGCTGACGCCGAATTCGATATGCATGTCGGGGATGCGCTCCGAACCAAAACAAGGCAGGCTGGAGAAGCGCAATTCCGGGTAACGCGCGACAAAATCCTGCATCAGCCCGATCAGATCGCCCTCGCGGGCATTGAGTGCGATCACGCTTTTTTCGACGGCGGGAGCCGAATCGAACATGTCGCGGTAATCATGTTCGAGCACCCACTCGACCATGGGCCAGGCCATCGATGGGAAGCCGGGAACAAAGTGAACGGTGCCGACGCTGAAGCCGGCAATCTGGTTGACCGGATTGGGAATCAAACGGCTGCCGGTCGGAAACTCCCCCATATGAATTCGGTGCGGATAGGCTTCGACGCCAAAGCGCTGCTCCAGAATGGTGCGCGCATCGGGATGGATTTCCAGCTCGCGTCCAAGAGCCGCCGCCGCCGACTGGCGGGTGTGATCGTCCGGGGTCGCCCCGATGCCCCCGAAGCTGAAAACGACGTCGCCACTGGCAAACGCACGGCGCAGGGCGTCCGCAATGCGGCCGGGCTCATCGCCCAGATACTCGGCCCAGGCCAGGCGCAGTCCGCGGGCCGCCAGCAGACGAATCAAAGACTGAAGATGCTTATCCTGGCGTTTTCCGGACAATAGCTCGTCGCCGATGATGATGGCGCCAAAGGCCATGGTGGCTCCTGAAAATAGTCAATTTGACTATTTTACTCCTTTAACCCGCGCGGGTCACAGGCGCTCGCCAGCCAGCGCCAGCCACTCGCGCAAGGCGCTGGCGACATCCTTCTGCGCTTGCGCGCCAGGCAGTAGCAGCATGGATCCAGTCGCCTCGTAGCGGACCAGCCCGGTCGGCGCCGGAAGCACCGTCAACCCCTGCGCCCGGAACAAGGCCGCGGCCCGCCGCAAATGCCAGCCTTGCGATACCAGGGCGATGCGGCGCACACCGGCCGCATGCAGCATGGCCGCGCTGAGGCGGGCGTTGGCGGCGGTATTGACCGACTCCGATTCTGTCCAGCGCACGGGTACGCCATAGTCATCGTGCAGGGTGCGCGCCATGATCTGCGCCTCGGGAATGCCGCCCAGCGGTGCGCCGCCGCTGGTCAGCACCGGCTTGCCGCTGATGCGCGCGAGGCGAGCCGCATAGCGCAGGCGCAGCAGGGTATCGCTGGACGCCTGCTCGCCGCCGAATTCGGGGGCATCATGCTTGCCGCCGCCCAGCACCACTATCGCATCGAATGCGGGCAACGCGGACATATCCAGCACGGGGGAGGCGGCCTCCAGCGGCGCATTCAGACGCAGCGCCAGCCATGGCGTCGAAATCAGATAGAAGCCGAACAGGGACAGCAGCGCGGCAGCGGCGCCGCGGCCGCGGCGCAGCTGCCGCACGCCGTACAGCCCGAGCAGCAGCAGGCAGCCGGGCGGCAATAAAAATGCCCCGAAGAGCATATGCAGCAGCACTTCGGGGCGAGTCGTCGCTATCATTGCATCAATCGCCGAGGTAGGCGTTGCGCACCCTTTCGTCCGCAAGCAGATCCTGGGCGTTCCCGGTCATCGTGATCTTGCCGCTTTCCATCACGTAGCCGCGCTGGCTGACTTCCAGCGCGAGCTTGGCATTCTGCTCGACAAGCAGCATGGTCACGCCTTCGGCCGCCACCATGCGCACGATTTCGAAAATCTTTTGCACAATGATAGGCGCCAGCCCCATCGAGGGCTCGTCGAGCAACAACAGCTTGGGACGGGACAATATCGCGCGCCCCATGGCCACCATTTGCTGCTCGCCGCCGGACAGCGTTCCCGCCAGTTGTTTATAGCGCTCTTTCAGCCGCGGGAAAAGCCCGTAAACGCGCTCCATCTCGACCAGGATCTGCGCCTTGTCGGAACGGGTGTAGGCGCCCATCAGCAAGTTCTCTTCGACGGTCAGCTTGCCGAAGATGCCGCGACCTTCCGGCACCATGGCCAAGCCGTGACGCACGAAATCGTGCGAAGGTATCGTCGAGGCGTCCTTGCCGTCGAAGGTGACGCTGCCGCCGCTTTTCTTGACCATGCCGATCAGGGTCTTCAGCGTCGTGGTCTTGCCGGCGCCGTTCGCGCCGATCAGAGTGACCAGCTCACCGGCCTCGATGTGGAAATCGACGCCTTTGACGGCCTGAATGCCGCCGTACGCCACTTTTAGGTCTTTAACGTCCAACAGGCTCATGAGTGTGCCGCTCCCAGATAGGCTTCGATCACTTTAGGATCCTTGCGCACCTCGTGCGGTGCCCCTTCGGCGATTTTCTTGCCGTAGTCGAGCACGGCGATACGATCGCACAGATCCATCATCAGCTTGACATCATGCTCGATCAGCAGCAACGTCACGCCATCCGTGCGGATCTTGCTCATCAATTTTTTCAGATCGTCGGTCTCGCGCGGATTCATGCCGGCGGCCGGTTCGTCCAGCGCCAGCAGTTGCGGGTCCGTCGCCAGCGCGCGGGCGATTTCCAGACGGCGCTGGTGGCCATAGGACAGATTGCGCGCCCGCTCTTCGGCCACATCGGTGATGCCGACGTAGTCGAGCAGTTCCCAGGCGCGTTCGCGGATAAGCCGTTCTTCCTCGCGGGTGCGGCGATTGCGCAGCACGGCGCCAAGCGCGCTCGCGCGGCTGCGGATGTGTCGGCCCACCATCACATTTTCCAGCGCAGTCATTTCGCCGAACAGGCGGATGTTCTGGAACGTGCGCGCAATGCCGCTGCCGACCACGAGATGCGGCTTGGCGCGGAACAGATCGCGACCGTCGAAGGTAAACTTGCCTTCGTCCGGCATGTACAGACCGGTCAAAACATTGAACAAGGTGGTCTTGCCGGCCCCGTTCGGTCCGATCAGACCGTAAATCTCGCCTTTATGGATCGAGAGTCCGATATCGTTCAGCGCGTGCAGACCGCCGAAACGTTTGTGAATGCCTTCGATTTGCAACAGTATTTCGGCCATGGCTCAGTCCTTCTGCGCGCTATCCGCGGCTACCTTGTCATCCCTGAACTCGGCCTTGCGGCGGCGCGAAGGCCACATCCCGGCCGGTCGAACCAGCATCATCACCACCAGCGCGAGCCCGAAGAGCAGCATGCGGGCGTTCTCGGGGTCGATGATCATGCGACCGAAGGTGTTCATCTGCAAGGGCCCGATCACATCGCGCAGAACTTCCGGCACGATGGTCAGCGTCACGGCCCCGAGCACGACGCCGGGAATATGCCCCATCCCGCCCAGCACCACCATCGCCAGGATCATGATCGACTCGATCAAGCCGAAGGATTCGGGCGAAATGAAGCCCTGGAAGGACGCGAACAAACCGCCGGCCACACCGCCGGACAAGGCGCCGAGCGAAAAAGCCAGCAGCTTGATATTACGGATATTGATGCCCATCGCCGCCGCTGCCACGTCGTCTTCGCGCAAAGCCACCCAGGCGCGGCCAATGCGCGAGTGCTGCAAGCGGAAGCCCATGATCACCACGACCACGGTCAGCAGCAGGAACAGATAGTAGTAGAGATAGACGTTATGGAAGCTGATGCCGGCGATCTCGATGGTCGAGCCCAGCGACACTCCCGCCACATGGATGGGGTCGATCAGGTTGATGCCCTGCGGACCATTGGTGATATTGATCGGCGCATTCAGGTTGTTCATGAAAATGCGGATGATTTCGCCGAAGCCCATGGTCACGATGGCCAGGTAATCCCCCTTGAGCCGCAGCACGGGCGCCCCGAGCAACAGACCGAAACAGGCGGCCAGCAGTGCGCCAAGCGGTATCGTGATGTAGAACGGCAGATGGATGCCGAAATGGGGCGACGACAGCAGCCCGAAGGTATACGCGCCGACCGCATAGAAGGCGATGAAGCCCAGGTCGAGCAGACCGGCAAAACCGACCACGATATTGAGGCCCAGGGCCAGCATCACGTACAGCAGCGCGAAGTCGACGATACGGACCCAGGAATTGCCGAAAGCACCGCCGACGACGAACGGCAACACGGCCAGGACGACGGCGCAAGCCAGGAAAATTCCGACTTTCTTATTGGTTTCAAGCGTCATTTCTAGTCTCCAGCACTCAGGCACGGTCGGCGATTTTTTCGCCAAGCAGACCGGACGGGCGGAAAATCAGCACCAGGATCAGCACCAGGAAGGCGAAAATATCCTGATAGTTGCTGCCGAACACACCACCGGTCAGTGTCCCGATATACCCCGCGCCCAGACTTTCGATCAGGCCGAGCAGCAGGCCACCGGCCACCGCACCGCCCAGATTCCCGATCCCGCCGAGAACCGCCGCGGTGAACGCCTTGAGGCCGATCATGAAGCCCATATAGTAATGAGCCTGGTCGTAGTTGGTCGCCACCATGACGCCGGCGATGGCGCCGAGGCCGGAACCGATGACGAAGGTGGCGGAAATGATGGTATTGACGTTGACCCCCATCAGCCCGGCAACCGCCGGATTCTGGCTGGTGGCGCGCATCGCGCGCCCGAGTTTGGTCTTCTCCACCATCAACAGCAGCCCGCCCATGATCAGCAGACACAGCACGATGATGATCACTTGCAGCTTGGTAATGCTGGCGCCAAACACGGTGATCACATCGTGGTCGAGAATCTGCGGAAAGGGAATATAGTTGCGCCCCCAGATCAGGATCGCGACTTGCTGCAGCACGATGGACAGCCCGATCGCGGTGATCAGGGGAGCCAGCCGTTGTGCGCCGCGCAAGGGCCGATAGGCCACGCGCTCGATGGCATAGCCCAGCAGCATACAGCCGGGCACCGCAACGGCGAGACCGATCAGCACCAGAACGGGGCCGGGAAGATGCACCCCGAGTCCAGTGAGTCCGGAAATCACGCTGATGGTGATCATGGCGCCGAACATGACCACTTCGCCATGCGCGAAGTTGATCAGCCCCATGATCCCGTAGACCATGGTATAGCCCAACGCGATAAGCGCGTAGATGCTACCCAGGACCAGTCCGTTTAGGATCTGTTGAAAAAAAATATCCATTTGGATCTCTCCATGTTTTCTTGTTCAGACTGGCGCGGAGTGTCCCTCTCCTGCTACCGCCTGTTGTCCCTGCCTGCCGTAACAATTTATGACTGTTATCCGACAAGACGCCCCGATTATGGTGGCCGTCACTGGCACTGTCAATCTTAAAGATTTATTAAACCACAGCAATTCAGGGCGGATTTTTAATTTACATATGTTTTTGAAATTATTGCGATTTATGTCCTTGTTGCACCGCACCGTATTGGGGATGACACGACCAGAAATGAGGCAATGACGTCGCATAGTGGTGCAAAGTCGCCTTCCTGATTCCCGCCTTTATTGCTTGAAAATCGCCCATCCCCTCCTCTTGCCTAAGCCTTTATTTTCACAAGTGAAAATAAGCAGCCCCCGAGAATTTCGCTTGCGAAAATTGAATACAATCTTCATTCGCCAAACAAAAAAGAGGAATGCCATCGCATCCCCCTTCGTTTGCAGCAATTATGACATGCAAATTCAGATTGCTCACCCCGCCGACTCGACCCCGCCGGACAAAGGGGAAAGCGGAACATGCAACACCGGAACACCCTCTGCCACTAGCAAACGACGTGCCTGATTTTCGGTCACCGCGAAAACAGCGCTTTCCTCCGCCCCGTTGGTCATGATGCAGCGAAAGTCGCTGCACTCTGTGTTGGAAACAAGAGACACTGCATTCCCTTCAGCGATAGCGGCAGCGTATTTCACCGGGGCGAGACGGCTCTCGCGCACCGCACGCACTGACGCCAGTTCGGCCTGCAGCGTGGGGCCGGCATCGAAGATGTCGACATAACCGGCGTAACGCATCCCCTCTTCTTGCAGCAGCCCGATCGCCCGTTGCGCATCAGGATGGCCGACGCCGATCGCCTCACGCGCCGTGGCGGGCAGAAAATCGACATAGACGGGATGCTTGGGCATCAGTTCGGCGACGAAGGACTTCTGCCCCACTCCGGTCAGATAGTCCGCCTCGGCAAACTCCATGGTGAAAAAGTGGCGCCCCAAGCCTTCCCAGAAAGGCGCGACGCCGGCGGCATCGGCCACGCCGCGGATCTCGGCCACGACCTGCCCGCCGAACAACTCGCGATGTGCCGCCATGAACAGCAGCCGCGACTTGGATAACAGCGCACCGTTGCCTCGACCGCGATATTCCGGCAGCAGGTAAAGCGTGCACAACTCGGCGGAACCGGTGTGATCATTGGAAAGGAAGAGCGTCTCGTGCCGAGAATAGACATCGAGTTCGGCCGAAGCGTGCACGATGGTGCCAAGGCGGTAGTTGTACCAGGGCGAACGCAGCCCCACCGCCGCCTCGATCGCGCTCACGCCGCACACCCGGCCACTGTCCTCATCCTCGAGCACGAAGATAAAGCACTGATCGGCGCGCGCGAGGCGGCCGGCGAAGGAGGACGTCGCGCGCTCGATGCGCTCGCGCAATTGTTCGCGGTCGCGCGGCAGCGTGGTGATACCGAAGCCGGCGCTGTCGGCCAGTCCGAGCAAGGCGTCGAGATCGCCGGCATTCACGGCCCGGATCAACATGCTGCGTCCTCCCGTAAGGCATTCTGGGCTCCGACGGCCCGCACCTGGCCGCCGCCGCCAACCGCCAGCGTCTGCGCGAGTTCTGCGCCGATGCGCAGGTGTCCGTCGCCGCACCGTGCCAGGCCCCATGTCGCGCAGAATTCATCCGTCGCCAGATTGGCCAGCAGCATGGGTTCGCCGCCATCCACCGTCTCCTCCACTTCCACCGGATACAGCCGAGCCGCCTCCAGCGTGTACAGACGATCGATATCCGCGGTCAGCACCGCGCCGCCATCAAAGATGTCGATATAGTTGTCTTCTTCAAAGCCTTCACCCAGCAGAATCGCCAGCGGCCGTTCGCACGCGGGATGAATATGGCCGAGAGCCGCCTGTGCGGCATCGGGCAGCAGCGGGACATAGATCGGATAACTCGGCATCAGTTCGGCAATGAAAGTCTTGCTGTGTGTCAGGAACGCCTGCTCGACCTGCGGAAAATCCATATTGAAAAACCGGCGGCCTATCGCGTCCCAGAAAGGCGACTGCCCGCTGGCATCGTGCAAACCCGGCATCTCGGCGATGATGCGGCGGCCGAAGCGCCCGCGGTGGCAGGCGATGAAAAGCAGGCCGGCACGCATCAGCAACTCGTACGACGCAGGCTCCAGCGACGCATCGGCAATCACATCCCCTAGCTGTACCAAGCCGGTCAGATCGTGACACATATTGAGCGCATGGATACGATTGTGCACATTCAAAGCGCGAGAAGCATGCACGAGGGTCTCGCTGCGATAGCTGTAAAACGGCTCGTCAAAACCGGCGCTCGCGGCAAGCGCGACCGTCGCGATGACCAGCCCGTCCTCTTCGAGCACGAACATATAATATTCGTGGCCGGCATCGGCGACCGCTTCATGATCGAAGGACTCGATCGAGCGGCGTATCCGCTCGAACAGCCAGTCGCGGTGGCCTGGCCGGCTGGCCACGCCAATGCCGCACGCAATGGACAGCCGCTCGATGGCGGGCAGGTCCGAGGTGCGGACAGGGCGAACGATACTCAACATGGCAGGGCTCCCTGTTCGCGGCGGAATGCATCCGCCGCCGGCGTGCTCACGTCAAAGCGTGGTGGCCAGATCGTCCAGCGCCGCATCCAGCCGCGACAGACCCGCGGCAATTTCCTCTTCGCTGATGATCAGCGCCGGCGCCATGCGCACGACATCGGCCCCGGCCACCAACAGCATCAGTCCCTGCCGTTCCGCCGCCTTTACGACCTCGCGCGCACGGCCGGCATAGGCATCGGACAGCACCGCCCCCAGCAGCAGGCCGCGGCCGCGGAAAGCCTTGAACACACCATGCTTGCCGTTCAACGCCACCAGACCGGCAACCAGGCGGTCGTGGCGCTGGCGCACCCCGGCCAGCACTTCGGGCCGGCTGATGATATCAAGCGCGCGCAGCGCGACCGCACAAGCCAGCGGATTGCCACCGTAGGTCGAACCGTGCGTACCCGGGCCGAAGCTGGCCGCCACGCGTTCGGTCGTGAGGATGCCGCCGATGGGGAAGCCGCCGCCCAGGGCCTTGGCCGTGGTCATGATGTCGGGCGCCACGCCGTAATACATGTACGCGTACAACTCCCCGGTCCGGCCCATGCCGCATTGCACTTCATCGAAAATCAGCAGGGCATCATGGCGGTCGCAAACATCGCGTGCGGCCTGGATGAACGCAGGATCGGCCGGCATGACACCGCCTTCGCCCTGAATCGGCTCGATCACCACGGCGCAGGTGCGGTCTGTCACCGCCGCTTCCAGCGAGGCGATATCGTTGAACACGATATGCTGAATGCCGCCGGGCAGCGGGGCCAATCCTTCTGTGTACTTGCCGCCGACGGTGACCGTAAACAGCGTACGACCGTGGAAGGCATTATGGCAGGCCACGATTTCGTTTTTCTCGGGCCCGAAGTGGTCGGATGCGAATTTCCGCGCGAGTTTGAACGCGGCTTCGTTGGCTTCGGCGCCGGAATTGCAGAAGAAGCAGCGCTCGGCGAAAGTCAGTTCGGTCATGCGCCGCGCGAGACGCAGCACCGGCTCATTGGTAAAAACATTGGAAACATGCCAGAGCTTGCCGGCCTGCTCGGTCAGCGCGTCCACCAGTTCAGGATGACAGTGCCCCAATCCGTTGACTGCGATGCCGCCAGCGAAGTCAATGTATTCACGGCCTTCCTGATCCCAGACGCGCGACCCCAGCCCACGCACCGGAATGAAATCGGCGGGAACATAGTTGGGGATCATGACCTGGTCGTAGGTGGCACGCGAAATGGAGTCGTTCATCAGACTGTTCCTTTCAGGGAGTATTCGGTATTCGGTATTCGACTTCGCCCTGCCGGCGCACACATGGCTGCCGCGACGACGACGGGAGGCTAATTTAGCCGTTAACTATATAACAAATCGGCAGGACAGGGACAACTGGAGGTCAAGCGCGGCAAAATTAGCCCGCCGCCCCGATGCGATGCTCTGCAACGTCCATTCTTCGACGGCCGGTTCGCAATGCAGGACGCACGATTGCGCCATGCGGGAAGGACAACCCGCAGCAACACACAGAAAAACCGAGGCGGGGATCGCACACGTCGGCCGGGCATCGGGCCGATCGCCAAGCCCGGTCCCGCCCGGTGTCTGCATTCGCGCCGAGGGCCGCGCAAGGTCGATGTGCGCGCGGGCCCGCCCCCCTCTCTCAGGCCGATACGCGCGCCCAGAACAGCCCCGTGTTCACGGTGAAGGATCCATCATCTTCTATCGCCAGCGCCTGCCTGACCTCCTGCGGGGCCCCGCTCTGCAAGGCATGCAAGACCGCGACGAGATCGGGGGGCGTACGCATGCGTTCGACCCAGGCCGTGAAATCCAGTCGGGTTGGCCATGACTCGTGAGCCAGCACATCGAAGCCGGCGACATGCAACAGCCGCCGCCATTCGCTCGGACTGCGATTTTTGACGTGCGAGCGGTCTCGCAACAATTCGATGGTCTGCAGATGGGTATCGACGAGCGCGTCCTCGCAGCCTTCAATATCGATCATCATCAGATAGCCGCCCGGACGGATCACGCGCCGCATCTCATGCAAGGCCGTCTCCAGCTGCGTCCAGTGGTGCGCGCTGTAGCGGCTGGCGGCCATGCAGAAGCTGGCATCGTCAAAGGACAAGGCCTCCGCCCGCCCTGCGCGCGTTTCGATCTGCGGCAAGCTGCGCGCCCGTGCTTCGGCCGCGACCACGGCCAGCATGCGTTCGGACGGATCCAGGGCGACCACACGTGCGACGCCAGGGGCCAGCGCATAGCTCAGATGGCCGGCACCGCAGCCGATGTCGAGAACGTTCGCACGGGCGGGAAAGGTCTGCGCGACCAACGCCTGCGCGCGCAGCAAGTCGGCCCCTTCTGCGTGCGAACGGCTGGTCAGATAGGCTTGGGCCCGCGGATCGAACTGGGCATGGACCGCATCGTGATGGGTTTTCATATGGCAACTCCTCTGGGTGGGAAGTCGCACAGTAAACCCTATATTATGGGGGTAGAAGTTGCTTGCTTATACTATTACAGGCACTACCCGCACAGGGAGAACGACCATGAGCGACAGCATACCCTCTGCCCTCTCGGCAACGCTTTCACTCGGCCGGTTTCTGCGTGCCGTGCGCGAGCGCTTGCGCCCGGAGCAGGTCGGCTTGCCCGCCGGCTTGCGCCGCCGCGCGCCGGGACTGCGGCGCGAAGAAGCCGCCAGCCTGTGCGGCATCAGCCCGACCTGGTACACCTGGATAGAGCAGGGACGCAGCACGGCGATCTCGGTTGCCACCCTGTCCGCGCTCGCGGACGGACTCAGACTGACGCCGGCCGAGCGTGCCTATCTGTTCGGGCTGGCCGAACGTGCCGATCCGGAGCAGGCTGCGCCCGCGCCCAACGACGAACCTAGGCTGCGCCTGCTGGTGGATGCCGTCGCCTCGCCGGCCTATCTGCTCGATCGGCACTGGGATGCAGTGTGCTGGAATGCGGCGGCAGCGGAGTTGTTCTCGGCCTGGCTCGGCCCGGAAAGCGGCAGCGGCGCCAGGCGCAATCTGCTCGACTACGTCTTTCTCGATCCTGAAGCCAAAGCGCTGATTGCAGACTGGGACGAGCGCGCGCGAAGGCTGGTGGCCGAATATCGCGCAGACAGCGCGCACTGGCACGGCGACCCCGTCTGTCTCGCCCACATTGGGCAGCTCGACCAGGCCAGCACCGACTTCGCCGCCGCCTGGCGCTCGCAGCAGGTAATGGCGCGCGAAGGGGGGCGGCGACGCTTCCATCACCCGCTGCGCGGCGACTGCGAATACCTTCAGTACACCTTGCGTGTCGCGCAACAGCCTGACCTCAAGCTGATCGTGCTGGTCGCCAGCTGAGCGCGCCGCGGCGGCCGCAGCGAAAAAAACCCGCCGTAAGGCGGGTTTTCTGCTGCGGACCGGTCCGGCTTACTGGCCGGCTTTCAGACCGAAGGCGTCGGCGGTGTCGCGCGCCACCTTGGCTTCTTCTTCCAGCAGGGCCTTGATCGACAGGCGGATGCGACCGCGGTCGTCCATTTCGATGGCCTTGACCTTGACCACTTGGCCTTCCTTCAGATAGTCGGCCACATTCTTGATGCGCTCGTTGGCGATCTGCGAGATGTGCACCAGCCCATCCTTGCCCGGCAAGATGGATACGATCGCGCCGACGTTGTTGTCGAGGATCTTGACCACGGTACCTTCGTAGACCTTGCCCACCTCGACTTCGACGGTGATCTCTTCGATGCGCTTGCGGGCAGCATCGGCGCCTTCTTGCGTGATCGAAGCGATGGTGATGGTGCCGTCTTCGTCGATGTTGATCTCGGTGCCGGTATCCTTGGTGATCGAACGGATGGTTTCGCCACCCTTGCCGATCACTTCGCGGATCTTGTCCGGGTTGATCTTCATCACGAACAGACGCGGGGCATGGGCCGACAGCTCTTGCGGACCATCCACAGCTTCGCGCATCAGGCCGAGGATGTGCAGGCGGCCTTCCTTGGCCTGTTCCAGCGCAACCTGCATGATCTCGCGGGTGATGCCCTGAATCTTGATGTCCATCTGCAGCGCGGTCACGCCTTCGGATGTGCCGGCCACCTTGAAGTCCATGTCGCCCAGGTGATCTTCATCGCCGAGGATGTCGGTCAGAACCGCGAAACGGTTGCCTTCCAGGATCAGGCCCATGGCGATACCGGCCACGTGCGCTTTCAGCGGTACGCCGGCGGACAGCAACGACAGGCAGCCGCCGCAGACCGAAGCCATGGACGAAGAGCCGTTGGATTCGGTGATTTCGGACACGACGCGCATCGAGTAGCCGAACTCGGTTTCCGGCGGAAGCACGGCAACCAGCGCGCGCTTGGCCAGGCGCCCGTGGCCGATTTCACGGCGCTTCGGCGGCCCCATGCGACCGGCTTCACCGGTCGAGTACGGCGGGAAGTTGTAATGCAGCATGAAGCGCTCGGTGTATTCGCCGGCCAGCGCGTCGATGATCTGCTCATCCTGCTTGGTGCCCAGCGTGGTCACGACCAGCGCCTGGGTTTCGCCACGCGTGAACAGGGCGGAACCGTGGGTGCGCGGCAAGACGCCGCTGCGAATCGAGATCGGGCGTACGGTGCGGGTATCGCGACCGTCGATGCGCGGTTCGCCGGCCAGAATCTGGCCGCGAACGATATCGGCTTCCATGCTCTTGAAGATGTTCTTGATGGCGTTGGCTTGCAACGTAT
Organism: Paludibacterium yongneupense DSM 18731; assembly: GCF_000422925.1. Lineage (GTDB taxonomy): Bacteria > Pseudomonadota > Gammaproteobacteria > Burkholderiales > Chromobacteriaceae > Paludibacterium > Paludibacterium yongneupense. The sequence goes on along the minus strand of NZ_AUGZ01000009.1, from coordinate 196,502 downwards.
CGGTTTCTTCGGTGAACACTTCGGTCTTGACTGCGTCCCAGGCTTCATTGATAGCCAGGGTGCGTGCCTGCTTCTGGCGCAGACGGAAAGCACCGGCAAGCTTCTCGCCGGCAACGGTGCGGATGCGGGCGATCAGTTCTTCGTCGCGTGCGGCCGGTGCCCAGTCCCACATGACCGGATTGACTTCGTCGGCCAGTTCGTTGATCGCCTTGATGGCGGTCTGCATCTGCTCATGCCCGAACACCACGGCGCCAAGCATCACGGCTTCGGAGAGTTCCTTGGCTTCGGATTCGACCATCAGCACGGCGCGTTCGGTACCGGCTACGACCAGATCCAGCTCGGAGGCCGCCAGCTCGGTCTTGGTCGGGTTCAGGATGTATTCGCCGTTGGCATAACCAACGCGGGCCGCACCGATCGGGCCGGCAAACGGCAGACCGGAGATCGCCAGCGCGGCGGAAGCCCCGATCATCGCCGGGATGTCGGCATCGACTTCCGGATTCAGCGAGACGACGGTGGCGACGATCTGTACGTCGTGGTAGAAGCCTTCCGGGAACAGCGGGCGGATCGGACGGTCGATCAGGCGGCTGGTCAGGATTTCCTTTTCGGACTGCTTGCCTTCGCGCTTGAAGAAGCCGCCGGGGATCTTGCCCGCAGCATAGGTGCGTTCGAGGTAATCAACGGTCAGCGGAAAGAAATCCTGGCCCGGCTTGACCGACTTGCCGCCGACCACGGAGACCAGAACAACGGTTTCATCGACAGTGACCAGTACCGCGCCCGAAGCCTGACGTGCGACTTCGCCGGTTTCCAGCGTGACGGTCTGATTGCCGAGCTGGAAGGTTTTGCTGATTTTATTGAACACTATTGGGTTACCTTACGTATTAGGTTGTTTTCGCAGGCACATACATACAACGGGAACCCCTAAAAATTCCGGCCGCTGCGATCGGAATTTCTAGAGGCTCCCCCCGTTGTCTCTACTCGGTGCCGCCCGATACGAAGCGAAAAAGTCGCAGCTAGCTGCGACTTTTTCGTGTACCGATTACTTGCGCAGACCCAGGCTGGCAATCAAGGAACGGTAGGAGTCGGCGTTGGTGCGCTTGAGGTAGTCAAGCAGGCGACGGCGACGGCTGACCATTTTCAACAAGCCGCGACGGCTGTGGTGATCCTTGGTATTGGCCTTGAAGTGAGGGGTCAGATCGTTGATGCGAGCGGTCAGCAGAGCCACTTGGACTTCACTGGAACCGGTATCGCCAGCTTGATGCTGGTAGGTCTTGACGATCTCTGCTTTTTGTTCGGCGGTCATTGCCATTATTGCAACTCCAAAATCACAGTTAGGGCACAATCGGCCCGGCAAGTGCAGCGAGCCGAAACCCATCCGCACTTCAAAATGCCGCCGCTCAGAGATCCTGGGCGACGGACAGGAGCCGGACCGGGTGCAGCATACCATCGCCACGTGCCTCGGCCAGACCCACGAACTCCCGTGTCACTTGATGGTAGACCCGGAAGCGCGACATTGTCTCATAATTTTCAGAAATACGCACGGGCTGACCGTGACTCAAACGACCGTAGTCGTCGACGCCCAGTTCGACGGCGGGCAGGTGTGCGACCAGCACATCGACCGGCAGCAGCAGCAGGTCGCGCTGTTCCAGCGGCAGCGACTCGACATCCTCCAGCGTCCGCGACTCTTCGAGCGGGAAACCGGCGGTCGACAAGCGGCGCAGCGCCGTAAGATGCCCGCCCGCACCGAGTGCCTCGCCAATATCCTGCCCCAGCGTACGGATATACGTCCCCTTGCTGCACGACACATCAATCACCGCACTGACGCCATCGAACTCGATCAGATCAATCGAATGTATCGTGACCCGGCGCGCCTTGCGCTCGATCTCGACCCCGGCGCGCGCATATTCGTACAAAGCCCGCCCCTGGTGCTTGAGCGCCGAATACATCGGCGGCACCTGTTCGATTTCGCCGACGAAGGCATCGATCACCGAGCGCAGGTCGGCCTCGATAAAGGCGATCGGGCGCTCGAGAACGATCTCACCCTCGCTGTCGCCCGTGGAACTGACCTGGCCGAAGCGTACGGTGGCGCGATAACGCTTGTCCGCATCCAGCAAATAGGACGAAAACTTGGTCGCTTCACCGAAACAGATCGGCAACAGCCCGGTCGCCAGCGGATCGAGCACGCCGGTATGACCGGCCTTGGCCGCCTGATACAGCCAACGCGCTTTCTGCAGCGCACCGTTGCTGGTGATGCGGTAGGGCTTGTCCAGCAGCAGAACACCATCGACCCGGCGCTTGGGCCGGCGGGGCTGGTTCATGCCTCGGGGTCCTCGGCGGGCGCCTCCGGCTGCGGATTGCGCTGGTTTTCTTCTTCCACCACCTGATCGATCAGGCGGCTCATGTGCAGACCGCGCTCGATCGACTCGTCGTAAACGAAGTGCAACTGCGGCGTGGTGAAAATCTGCAGCGTACGCCCCAACTCCACGCGCAGATAGCCGGCGGCGCTTTCCAGCGCTTCCTGCGTGGCGGGACGGGTTTTCTCGTCCATCACCGTGTAATAGATTTTGGCGTGCGAGTAATCGCGGGTAACGTCGACCAGAGTCAACGTAATCCAGCCCGCGCGCGGGTCTTTCAGACCCTTCTGCAGCAGCTTGGCCAATTCGCGCTGGATCTGGTCCGCGACGCGGTCCGAACGGGAAAACCCTTTTTTGGCTTTTGCCATGGTCGTTCCTGACACTTTAAAAAACGAGCGCGGGCCGCAATTGCGGGCCGCGCTCGTCATTGCTTCGATTACAGCGAACGTGCGACTTCGACGATTTCGAACACTTCGAGGGTGTCGCCTTCGCGGACATCGTTGAAGTTCTTCAGCATCAGGCCGCATTCGTAGCCCTGCTTGACTTCCTTCACGTCGTCCTTGAAGCGGCGCAGCGAATCCAGCTCGCCGGTATGCACTACCACGTGTTCGCGGATCAGGCGTACCTGGGCATGACGCTTGATCATGCCATCGGTCACCATACAACCGGCGATGTTGCCGACCTTGGACACATTGATTACCTGACGGATCTCGACGGTACCCAGGATCTGTTCCTTCTTCTCCGGAGCCAGCATGCCGGACAGCGCAGCCTTAACCTCATCCACGGCATCATAGATGATGCTGTAGTAGCGGATATCGACGCCTTCGCTCTCGGCCAGCTTGCGCGCGGCCGCATCGGAACGGGTGTTGAAGCCGATCACGATGGCCTTGGAGGCAATCGCCAGGTTGATGTCCGACTCGGAAATCCCACCCACACCGGAGTGCAGGATATTGACGCGGACTTCGTCGGTCGACAGCTTCTGCAAACTTTGTGCGAGCGCTTCGTAAGAGCCCTGTACGTCAGCCTTGATGATCAGCGACAGCGACTGCGCTTCGCCTTCGGACATCTGGGCAAACATGTTTTCCAGCTTGGTCGCTTGCTGCTTGGCCAGGCGGACATCGCGGAACTTGCCTTGACGGAACAGGGCGATTTCGCGCGCCTTCTTCTCGTCGGCAAGAACCATCGCATCCTCGCCGGCCGACGGCACGTCGGACAAGCCCAGAATTTCGACCGGAATCGACGGACCCGCTTCGTCGATCTGATCGCCGTTCTCGTCTATCATCGCGCGGATGCGGCCGAATGCGGTCCCGGCCAGCAAAATATCGCCCCGGCGCAATGTGCCGGACTGAACCAGGAAGGTCGCCACCGGGCCGCGGCCCTTGTCGAGACGGGCTTCGACGATCACGCCCTTGGCCGGCGCATCCTTCGGGGCCTTCAAATCGAGCATCTCGGCCTGCAGCAGAATGCCTTCCAGCAAACCGTCGATATTCGTACCCTGCTTGGCGGAAACTTCGATGAACTGCGTATCGCCGCCCCACTCTTCAGGCACGACTTCCTGTGCCACCAGTTCCTGGCGGATGCGCTCGGGGTTCGCCCCCTGCTTGTCGATCTTGTTGACCGCAACCACCATGGGCACGCCAGCCGCCTTCGCATGGTGAACGGCTTCGATCGTTTGCGGCATCACGCCGTCGTCGGCAGCCACCACCAGCACCACGATATCGGTCGCTTTCGCGCCGCGTGCACGCATCGCCGTAAACGCCTCGTGCCCCGGGGTATCGAGGAAGGTGATCACGCCGCGCGCGGTTTCCACATGGTAGGCACCGATGTGCTGGGTAATGCCGCCCGCTTCGCCCGCCGCCACTTTGGCACGGCGAATGTAGTCCAGAAGCGAAGTCTTGCCGTGATCGACGTGCCCCATCACGGTCACGACCGGCGGACGATGCAGATGCTCGGCTTCGACCGCCTGTTCGCCGGTGATTTCCAGGAACGCTTCCGGATCGTCGGCCTGCGCGGCCTTGCCCACGTGCCCCATCTCTTCGACGATGATCAGCGCGGTTTCCTGATCCAGCACCTGGTTGATGGTCACCATCATGCCCATCTTCATCAGCACCTTGATCACTTCGGCCGCCTTCACCGCCATGCGGTGCGACAGATCGGCCACGGTGATCGTTTCCGGCACCAGCACTTCATGCACGATGGGCTCGGTCGGCGCCTGGAACGCGTGCTGGCCCTGATGACGGCTGTTGCGACCGCCCTTCTTGGATTTCCAGTCGCTGTTGGCATCGCCACCGCGAGCCTTCAGACCGCGACCGCCCTTGGGCTTGCGATCATCCCAGCTGCGATCGCCAGGCTTCTTGCCACCCTTCTTGGCATCGACCCGACCGGCGACCGTCGCCGGAACGCCACCCGGCGTCGGCGCACGAGGCGGCGTCGCACCCGGATTCGCGGGGCGGACGCCAGCTGCACCGCCAGGACCACGCGCCCCTTGCGGGCCGCCTGCCGGACGGGAGGACGGCTGGCCGCTGCGAGGCGCGGAGCCTTGCGGACGCTGGCCCGGCTGGGCGCTGCGCGGAGGACGGGAATCGTCGCGCCGCGGCGCGTCTTCCCGCCGCGGTTCGGCGGCAGCCGGAGCGGCAACCACGGGGGCCGGCGGCGGCGGCGGAGCGGCCGCAGCGCGGGCCGCCGCTGCACGACGCTCTTCGCGTTCGATTTTTTCGCGCATCAGCGCAGCCTGGCGGATACGGAACTCGGCCTGACGCCGTTCTTCCGATTCGCGCGAGGCGATTTCTTCCGGCGTCAGAATCGAAGCCGGCGTCGGGCGAGTCACGCTGTGGCGCTTCTCTTCAACGGGAGCGGCGGCGGCCTGGGCTTTTTCGGGCACCGGCGCAGGCTCGGCCTTGGGCTTCGGTTCGGGTTTCGCTTCCGGCTTCGGCTCGGGCTGAGGCTCGGGCTTGGGCTCCGGACGCGCTTCCGGCTTCGGTTCCGCCTTCACGGCGGCAACGGGAACAGGCTCTACGGGAGCGGCGACAGGGGCAGCAACCGGCTCATCCGGGCGCACCACGACGCGCTTCTTGCGGGTTTCCACCCTCACCGTAGACCCATCGGCAGTGCGAATCTCGCTCGTCTGCTTGCGGGTTACCGTAATGCGACCATTTTCGTCGCGTGCGCCATGCGAACGCTTCAGATAATCCAGAAGCTGGGATTTGTCCTTCTCCGAGAGTGCCTCGTCCAGCGAGCGCCTGCCCACGCCGGCGGACTGCAATTGCTCCTGCAGTCGTTCCGGGGACAAGCCAAGCTCACTGGCAAACTGCCTTAAATTCATCAATACCATGCGTTTTCCCAAAATCCGTCGATTACTTTCTGAAACCTTACTGGTTGAACCAGTGTTCGCGCGCCTTCATGATCACTACGCGTGCGGTTTCAGCCTCCATACCGGTCATATCCACGAGATCATCCACGGCTAGGTCGGCAAGATCGTCGCGGGTGGTCACGCCATTTTCAGCCAGCTTCAGCACCAGCTCCGCATCCAGGCCTTCAAAATCCTTGAGGTCTTCGGAAACGGACTTTTCCTCGGAGACGATGGCTTGCGTCAGCAGCGCGTCACGAGCACGGCTTCTGAGATCGTTCACCAGCGTTTCATCGAAACCCTCGATTTCGAGCATTTCGTTGATCGGGACATAGGCCACCTCCTCGAGCGTGGCGAAGCCTTCCTGCACCAGCACGGTGGCCACCGAGTCGTCGACGCCCAGGTGCGTGACGAACAGATTGCGCAAGGCCGCATCTTCTTCCTGATGCTTTTCCTCCGCTTCGGTCACGGTCATGATATTCAGATACCAGCCGGTCAATTCGGCGGCAAGGCGAACATTCTGCCCGCTGCGACCGATAGCCAGTGCCAGCTGATCTTCTTCGACCACGACGTCCATCGCGTGATTGTCTTCATCGATCATGATGCGGACCACTTCCGCCGGCGACAGCGCGTTGATGACGAACTGCGCGGGTTCCGGCGCCCACAACACGATATCGACACGCTCGCCGGCCAGTTCCTGGGTCACCGCCTGCACGCGCGAACCCCGCATGCCGATGCAGGTTCCCTGCGGATCAATGCGCGGATCGTTGGCCTTGACCGCGATCTTCGCGCGCAGTCCCACATCGCGCGCCGCTTCCTTGATTTCGAGCAGGCCTTCGTCGATCTCGGGCACTTCCAGCTCGAACAGCTTGACCAGGAATTCACGGGCCGTACGCGACAGGACCAGTTGCGGCCCGCGCCCCATGCGGTCGATGCGCAGCAGGAAAGCCTTGACCCGGTCCCCTACGCGCAGGTTTTCCTTCGGGATCATCTGTTCGCGCGGCAGGATCGCTTCGAGCTTGCCGCATTCGATGATCGCATTGCCGCGTTCGATGCGTTTTACGGTTCCGCTGACCAGATGTTCGCGGCGTTGCAGGAACTCGTTCAGCAGTTGCTCGCGTTCCGCGTCGCGGATCTTCTGCAGGATGACCTGCTTGGCGGTTTGCGCCCCGATGCGGCCGAACTCGACCGCTTCCATCGTTTCTTCGATGACGCCGCCCAGTTCGATGCGCGGATTGCGTTCGCGCGCCTCGTCGAGCGTCAGCTCGCGGCACTCGAATTCAAGCTGATCGTCCTCTACCACCGTCCAGCGGCGGAAAGTCTGGTACAAGCCGGTCTGACGATCGATCTCGACGCGGACGTCGACTTCGTCGTCCGCCATCTTTTTCTTGGTAGCGGACGCCAGCGCCAATTCGAGCGCGGCGAACACGACATCCTTGCTGACATTTTTTTCGCTTGCCAGCGCGTCAACCAGCAATAAAATCTCGCGACTCATGCAATCCTCCGAATTTTTGTCCTTAGCGTGATGCTATTCCCGCCCAGTCTCAGAACTCAGGCTCCAGCCTGGCCTTATCGATATTGGCGAGCGGAATGATCACGATGCGGCCGTCGACTTCCAGCTTCACAGAACCGTCCTCGAAGCCGGCCAGTCGACCGCTATATTTCTTCTGCTGCTCGATCGGCGCGCGCAACTTTATCTTGGCCAACTGACCAGAGAAGCGCACAAAATCCGACTCCTTCTTGAGCGGGCGATCCAGCCCGGGAGACGACACTTCCAGTCGCTCATAGTCGACATTCTCGACCATAAACAGCCGCGTCAGGTGATTGCTCACCGTCACGCAATCTTCCACCGTGATGCCTCCCGCCTTGTCCATAAAGACACGAAATCCACCACCCGCGGTCATTTCAAGGTCGACCAGCTCGTACCCGAGCCCCGTCAACGTGCTTTCAAGCAGCAAACGAACATCCATTGCGTTTCCCACAAATAAAAAATGGGCGAAACGCCCATCCCTAAACGACGCGATTGTAACCTATTCCATACAAAAAGAAAACCTGAGCCAAAGACGATAAAACAAACGTTTGACTACATTGTTTTGCACCTGGATTCCAGTTCCGGTAAATTAAGGTCAAGCCGGTCAGTTGAACGGCATATAAAAATTCAGCGCGCACTGACACCAGACCGCGATGATGGAGAGACGACACGGCGGTAAACGACGGCAAATCACGGGCTTTGCGCCGCGCTCCTCCGAGCCGGATCCGCCCGCCCCGCCCCGCGCCTGCCCCTCCCTGCTTTCGACCCGGCCGATTTCGCGTAATGAATCTAAAATGACAAGCGCAATCCATGCGCATTGATCCGCTCGGCAGATACAACGAAAACCCACAGGATGGAGCAGCCGCGACCATGGAAAAGATCTGGCTAGACAGCTACCAACATGGCGTCGCACATGAAATCGATGTGACCGCCTTCACTTCGATCTGCGACGTATTCAACAGGAGTGTACAGCGCTTTCACGATCGCCCGGCGATGGCATGCATGGGTACGACGCTGAGCTACGGCGAGCTCGGCAGCGAAGTGGCGGCATTCAGCCGCTATCTCGTTCACGATCTCGGGCTCGCGCGTGGCGATCGCGTAGCGGTCATGATGCCGAATCTGCTGCAATACCCGATCGCAGTATTTGGCATCCTCGCGGCCGGGCTGACCGTGGTCAACGTCAACCCGCTCTACACGCCGCGCGAGCTCGAACACCAGCTCGAGGACTCCGGCGCCTGCGCCATCGTCATCCTGGAAAACTTCGCCGCCGTCCTGCAAGAAGTCATTGCCCACACCCAGATCAAGCACGTGATCGTCGCCTCGATAGGCGAAATGCTGCGCTTCCCGCGCGGCCCCATTGTCGACTTCGTCATCCGCAAGGTGAAAAAAATGGTGCCGCCCTGGTCCCTGCCCGGCCACACCCGTTTCCGAACGGCGCTCGCTGCGGGACGGCGCAGACCGGAGCTGCAGATTGACGTCACGCGCGAGGACATTGCCTTTCTGCAATACACGGGCGGCACCACCGGGGTTTCGAAGGGGGCCATGCTTCTGCACAGCAACATCATCGCCAATATGCTGCAGGCAGGCGAATGGGTGCGGCCGGTCGTGCACGAGGGAGGCGAAGTCATCGTCACCGCCCTGCCGCTCTACCACATCTTTTCGCTGACGGCGAACCTGATGATCTTCACCGAACTCGGCGCCCTCAATGTCCTGATACCCAACCCGCGCGACATCGCCGGCTTCATCAAGGAAATGCGCAACTATCCGGTCACGGCAATCACCGGCGTCAACACGCTGTTCAACGCCCTGCTCAACCACCCCGACTTCGCCGCACTGGACTTCTCCACCTGGCGCCTGGCGCTCGGCGGCGGCATGGCCGTACAAGGCGCGGTGGCCGAACGCTGGAAGGCCGTCACCGGCACGACGTTGGTCGAGGCCTATGGCCTGACCGAAACCTCGCCGGCGGCCTGCATCAACCCGCTGAATCTAAGCGACTACAACGGCAGTATCGGGCTCCCCATCCCGTCGACCGACATCGTGCTGCGCGACAGCAACGGGCACGAAGTCGGCCCCGGCGAATCCGGCGAACTCTGTATCCGCGGACCGCAGGTCATGAAGGGCTATTGGAACCGGCCGGACGAAACCGCGCGCGCCATCGGCCCGGACGGTTTTCTATCCACCGGGGACATGGCGACCATGCTGCCGGGCGGCTTCATCAAACTCGTCGACCGCAAAAAGGACATGATCCTGGTCTCGGGCTTCAACGTCTACCCCAACGAAGTGGAAGACGTCGTCGCGAGCCTGCCCGGCGTCATGGAAGTCGCCTGCATCGGGGTCGCCGACGACAAGTCGGGAGAAATCGTCAAGATTTTCGTCGTCCGCAAGGACCCGGCACTAACAGCCGACGCGATCATTGCCCACTGCCGCCACAACCTGACCGGCTACAAGATTCCGAAGCAGGTGGAATTCCGCGACGAGCTGCCCAAGACCAATGTCGGCAAGATCCTGCGCCGCGCACTGCGCGAGCCGCAAGCCGGCCATCACCCGGCCTGAGATCGTCATTCCCCTTTACGCGCGGGGCGCTGTTGCGCAAAATAGCCCCGCGCGTAGTTATTTATTTATGATCCGAAGCTGCCGAGACACCCCACCCACATGATCACGCTATATGGCATCCCCAATTGCTCCAGCGTCAAAAAAGCCCGCCAGTGGCTCGACGACCGGAACATAGACTATATTTTTCACGATTTCCGCAAGCACGGCGTCGAGCGCGATGCCGTGCGCGTCTGGTTCGAACGTCTGCCTGACACCCTGATCAATCGCAAGGGCACCACCTGGCGCACTCTGGATACGGAGACACGGAAGTTGGCCGACACCCCGGACGGGGCCATCGGCCTGATCGTCGCTCACCCCACCCTGATCAAGCGACCGCTGCTGCAACACGGCGAGCTGCTGATGGTCGGCTTCGACGAGCAACGCTATGCGGTGGAGCTGGCCCGATGAATTCCACCTTGCAACTGGCACGCGATCTGATCCGACTCGATTCGACCACGCCCGGTGACGCCGGCTGCCAGCCCTTGCTGATCGCCCGGCTCGAAGGGCTCGGCTTCAGCATCGAACGCATGCGCCATGGCGATGTCGACAATTTCTGGGCGCGGCGCGGCAGCCGGGGCCCGCTGCTCTGTTTCGCCGGTCATACCGATGTGGTTCCAACCGGACCGCTCGCCGGATGGGACTGCGCCCCCTTCGCCGCCGAGATTCGCGACGGCAAGCTGTACGGCCGTGGCGCCGCCGACATGAAAAGTTCGCTGGCGGCCTTTGTCACCGCGATCGAACGCTTTCTTGCCGCCCACCCCGACCCCAAGGGCTCGATCGCCCTCCTGATCACATCAGACGAAGAAGGCGATGCCATCGACGGTACCGTCCGCGTCGTCGACAGTCTGGAGGCGCGGCGCGAGCGCATCGACTACTGCATCGTAGGCGAGCCCACTTCGGATGCCGTGTTCGGAGATACGATCAAGAACGGCCGCCGCGGCTCCCTGTCCGGTACGCTGACGGTCAAGGGCATTCAGGGACACATCGCCTATCCGCATCTTGCGCGCAATCCCGTGCACGCGCTCGCCCCCGCGCTGGCCGAGCTCGCGGCGCGACGCTGGGATGAAGGCAATGCCCACTTCCCGCCGACCTCGTGGCAGGTATCCAATATCCGCGCAGGCACAGGCGCGGGCAATGTCATACCCGGTACCTGCGAAGTCAAATTCAACTTCCGCTTTTCGACAGAACAGACCGCCGACGCACTCAAGGCCGCCACCCGCGACATCCTCGACCGCCACGGACTCGAGTACGATCTGGCCTGGTCCCTGTCCGGCAACCCCTTCCTGACCCCCCCCGGCATCCTGACAGCGGCCATCAGCACCGCCATCGAAAGCACCTGCGGCGTCAGCCCGCAACTTTCGACCAGCGGCGGCACGTCGGACGGCCGGTTTATCAAGCGCATCACGGCCGAACTGGTCGAATTCGGCCCCATCAACGCAAGCATCCACAAACTCAACGAGCACGTGGCCGTCTCGGATATCGAGACGCTCGCCCATATCTACTTCCTGACCCTGGAAAAATTGATAGCGTAGAGCCGATGCACCTCCGCCAGGCGGTGCATCGCAAGGCGAGACGGCAAGCGACCGGCGCAGCAACTAATAATGAATAACAAACCGATGCCATATCCGGTCTGACGGAAAACGGCACCGAACCGCTCGTTGGCGGATCGGAGGTTATCGGCGCCCGCAATCGGGCTGCCCTTATCGGGAAGGAACACTCCGCATCATGGAAATGGAAATTGCGAAAATCTTTATCGCCCTGCTGGTCCTGGTCAACCCGATCGGAGCCATCCCCATCTTCATCAGCCTGACCCCCAGCACGGGGCAGGCTGAACGCAAGCGGCTGGCCAAGATCGCATCCATCACGGTGGCGGTGGTCATCACCACTTTCACCATCGTCGGCGAGTCGCTGCTTAAATTCCTCAGCATTACACTGGGGTCGTTCCAGGTAGGTGGCGGCTTGCTGGTCATGATGATTGCACTGGGAATGATGAACGCAAAGAACACGCAGACCAAGACCACCAAGGCCGAGCGCGAGGAAGCCGAGTCCAAGCCCAATATCGCGGTGGTCCCGCTGGCGCTGCCGCTGATGACAGGGCCCGGCACCATTTCGACCGTGATCATTTACTCTTCGACCGCGCATTCCTGGCTGCAACAGCTGGCGCTTGTCATCAGCGGCGGACTGGTCGCCCTGTGCTGCTACGCGGCGCTGGCGCTCGCATCCCCGATCAGTCGCCTCATGGGGCAGACCGGGATCAACATCATCAACCGCGTCATGGGGATGCTGCTGGCAGCGGTATCGGTGGAAATCATCGTCGACGGGCTATACCGCCTGTTTCCGCAGCTGGTCCGTTAAGCACCCGGCACGACAGGCCCTAGCCCCGGTCGGGCGTCGCCAGGCGGCGGCGCTCGTGCACGGCCTGGGCCAGCGTTCCGAGGTCGACGTACTCCAGTTCCCCACCGACCGGCATGCCGCGTGCGATACGCGAGACTTCAATGCCGCGATCCTTGAATAGTTCAGAAATCATATGCGCAGTTACTTCCCCCTCAGAGGTGAAGTTGGTCGCAATGATGACTTCGCGCACGCGCTCGTCCAGGGCGCGCACCAGCAATTTATCGAGATTGACATCGCGCGGACCGATGCCATCCAGCGGCGAAATCCGGCCCATCAGCACGAAATACAAGCCGTCATAGCATCGCGCCTGCTCGAGCATCAGCAGATCGGCCGGCATCTCGACGATGCATAACTGATCCTGCCGCCGCTCCTCGTCGGCGCACAGATTGCACAAGGCCGCTTCGCTGAAGGTATTGCAGCGGTCGCAATGCGTGAGATTGGCCAGGGCGCCATCGAGCGCGCGCGCCAGGCGTCCTGCTCCGCCGCGATCGCGCTGCAGCAGATGAAAGGCCATGCGCTGCGCGGACTTGGGACCGACACCGGGCAATACCTTGAGGGCGGCGATCAACTGATCGAGAGACGGCGGATTCTTCATCGGGAAACGGCTCGCAAAGACACCCTGCCGCGAACGCGGCAGGGTCAAGACATCAGAACGGCAACTTCAGACCGGCGGGCAGATTCAGGCCATTGCTGAAACCGGCCATCCTCTCCTGGGTCGTGCTCTCAACCTTGCGCACGGCGTCGTTGACGGCCGCAGCGATCAGGTCTTCAAGCATTTCCTTGTCGTCTTTTGCATCGTCCAGCAGGCTATCGTCCAGGCTCACCCGCTTTACATCGTGGGCGCAGGTCATTACGACCTTGACCAGGCCGGCACCGGACTGTCCCTCGACTTCGAGGCGCGCCAGCTCTTCCTGCGCCTTTTTCATGTTTTCCTGCATCTGCTGGGCCTGCTTCATCAGACCAGCCATTCCGCCTTTACCGAACATTGCTACTACTCCTGAACAGGTTGAATGGTATCCGTCAGCAAGGTGGCATTGAAATCGCGCACCAGTTGACGCACCACGGGATCGTTTTCCAGAGACTCACGCGCCACCGCCACTTGCTCCTGACGCGAGCGCGCATCCTTCATGGCCGGGGTTTCCAGCCCGAGCTCCTCGACGCTGACGACCAGTTCCACCGCGCTGCCAAACCGGTCGGCCAGCGCCGATTTGAGTTTTTCCTGGTAATCGCGCGCCGCCAGATGCCGGAAACTTTCCGGCACCGCCAGCTCCAGCCGATTTTCGTTCCAGTTCTTGAGCACCGCATTCTGCGCGAGCATCCTCGCGGCCCCCATGCGCGCCCCCAGCTCGGTCACCAGACGCGCCCAGTCGCCGTCGAACGGCTCCGGCACGACAGCCGCCACAGGCGCCGCATCGGCCGATTCGAACACGGCATCGTCCATCGCCCGCTGCTGCGCCTCCCAATCCGACGCATCGTCATCCGCGTCATCGTCGCCCGACTCGGGCGCCGCCACCGCAGCAGGCGCCGATGTCAACGGCGCGGACCGCACGACGGCCGCTGCCGGTTCTGCGGTCGATACCGGCACGACAGCCGGCGCAGGGTCAGGTTCGGGTTCGGGTGCGGCGGGTTCGGACGCGGATGGCGTCGAGGCCGCCGGCGTACGCCCGGTCATGCGCGCCAGCAAGGCGCGGGCATTCTGTGCGCCGTCGGCGCCTTTCTCCGGAACAGGCTGCACGGGCGCGGCGCCCGCAACCGGGTTTCCCGCCGGGCGGGCGACGGACGTGGCCGCCGCTGTCTGCGGCAGAAACGCCAGCATGCGCAGCAGGGTCATGCTGAACCCCGCGTGTTCGTCCGGCGCCAGCGACAGATCCTTGCGGCCGTGGATCGCAATCTGATAATAAAGCTGGACGTCTTCGGGCGAAAACGCCTGGGCAAGTTGACACAGCACCTCGTAGCCGGGCTCATCCGGCGACACCGCCGTCGGCACGGTCTGGACCAGCGCCAGTTGCTGCAGCAGCAGGGCCAGTTCGGCCAGAGCGCTGTCGAAACCAACGCCGCGCTCGGCCAAGGCATCGGCCTCGCGCATCAGACGCGTACCGTCGGCCGCGGCCAGGGCTTGCAGCAGCGAATACAGATAGGCGCGGTCGACGGCCCCCAGCATCGCGCGCACCCCTTCCTCTTCGACCCGGCCGACACCGTAGGCGATGGCCTGGTCGAGCAGGGACAAAGCATCGCGCATCGACCCGGAAGCGGCCCGGCCCAGCAGGGCCAGAGCCGGCGCCTCGTAGGGAACCGACTCCTTCTCCAGCACCTGCACCAGATGGCCGGAGATCTGCTGCGGCGTCATATTGCGCAAACTGAATTGCAAGCAACGCGACAGCACCGTCACCGGGACTTTCTGCGGATCGGTGGTGGCGAGGATGAATTTGACGTGCGCAGGCGGTTCTTCCAGCGTCTTGAGCATCGCGTTGAAGGCACTCTTGGACAACATATGCACTTCATCGATGATGTAGACCTTGTAGCGCCCGGAGGTCGGGGCGTACTGTGCGTTTTCCAGCACTTCGCGAATATTGTCGATGCCTGTGTTCGACGCGGCGTCGATTTCCAGCAGATCGACAAAACGGCCACCGTCGATCTGTCGACAGGCCGAGCATACGCCGCAGGGCTCGGCGCCGATGCCGGCCTCGCAGTTCAGGCTCTTGGCCAGAATGCGCGCGATCGTGGTCTTGCCAACCCCGCGCGTTCCGGTCAGCAAATAGGCGTGGTGCAACCGCTCCTGCTTGAGCGCGTTGGTCAGCGCGCGTACCACATGCTCTTGGCCGACCAGATCGGCAAAGCGTTTGGGACGCCACTTGCGGGCAAGGACTTGATAACTCATGGAGGCGGATTCTAAAGGCAATTGGATGGCAAGGCGACCCTTTTTCGAGGACCGCTCACGGAGCACTGTCGCCGTAGCGCGCAGCCAGATAGCGCGATTTCAGCTCGCGCGAAATATCGCTGACCACCTTGGCGTACAGAGTGCTTTTGTTATAGCGGGTAATTGCATAGTAGTTATTAAGCCCGAGCCAGTATTCGGTGACATCCGGAGCCGTCTGCAACGGCACCAGCACTGCGCGCACGCGTCCGTTTGCGGGCGACTGCGTACGCACCCCGCGCTGAGCGAGTTCGTCCAGCGTGTAGCGCAGCGTAAACTTGTCGGCGAGCATCGCGTCAACGGCGGCGCCGGGCGCCACTTCCGCCGGCAGCAGGATGTCGTCGCCACGGATCCAGCCCTGCTCATGGAAATAGTTGGCGACGCTGCCGATGGCATCGTCGGGATCGCTCCAGATATCGCGGTGGCCCTTGCCGTCGAAATCGACGGCCCACTTGCGGAAGCTGGACGGCATGAACTGCGGCCAGCCCATCGCTCCCGCGTACGAGCCTTTCAGCAGCAGCGGATTTTTGCCCTCTTCCTTGGCCAGCAGCAGAAACTGCGTGAGCTCATCGCGAAAATAGGCGGCACGCCGCGGGTAATCGAAGCCGATGGTCGCCAGCACGTCGACCACGCGGAAGCTGCCGGTATTGCGGCCGTAGTGCGTTTCGACGCCGAGGATGGCGACGATCACCTCGGCTGGCACGCCGTAGCGGGCCTCGGCCCGTGTCAGCGCCGCTTCGTTGTGCTGCCAGAACGCCACGCCATCGTTCAGCAGGCGCTCATTGTAAAAATTGGGGCGGAAGCGGTACCACGGCAGCGCCGTCGACGGGCGATCAAGGATTTCCAGCACCTTGGGCTTGGTTTCGACATTGGCGAACACGGCCTCGAGTTCGGGACGGTTGAAGCGGCCACTCGCCACTTGCTCGTCGATATACCGCTGCACGTCGGGCCGGCCCAGAAAAGCCGCGTCGGCGCGGACCGGGCCAGTGGAGACGGCGGCGGCAACAGCCAGCGACGCCAGCAGGATCGTTCGTTTCATCAGCTCTCTTTTCGCACGGACGGCTGTTCGCGCCGCCCGGATTGATCCAACACAGCGCCCATTCTACTCCGGATAGGACAGCGCGCTCGACACCAGCCGCGCCGTTATATCGACAATCGGGATCACGCGTTCGTAAGACATGCGCGTCGGACCGATCACGCCCAGTGTGCCAACGACCTGGCCGTTGATGCAATACGGCGCCGTCACCACGGAACAATCGCCAAGTGTCATCAGCCCCGACTCCTCGCCGATGAAGATGTTCACGCCCGGAGCAAAGCACGTCTCCTTCAGAAGTTTGAGGAGTTCGGTCTTGCGATCGAAGGTATCGAACAGGATGCGCAGGCGATCGAGATCGTCGGACAGCTCGCGCACCCGCAGCAGATTGCTTTCGCCGGTGATGACAACGGCATCCTGCGGCCGTTCCAGCCGGCGGCCGAATTCGACCGCCGCCCCCAGCAATTCGGAGATGTCGCCCTTGAGCAGCATCAGCTCGGCCTCGACCCGGCTGGCGATGCCGGCCAGCCCCTGCCCGCAGTAGTGCTGATTGAGCAGACAGGCGGCCTCGGCGAGTTCGGCCGGGGAGTGCTCGCGCTCGGTGTTGAGCAGGTGGTTCTGCACATCGCCGTCGAGCGTCACCAGTATCAGCAGCACGCGCCGCTCGGACAGACGCAGAAACTCGACCTGGCGGAAAGCGACGTCGGCCCGCCGTGGCGTCATCACCACGCCCGCGAAATGGGTGAGCTCGGACAGCAGTTCGGAAGCCGCATGCACCAGGCGCTGCGGACTGTCCGGCTGCAAGCCCTGCTCGAGTTCGGCCACCGCCTCCTGCTCGAGCGGGCTCACCGTCAGCAGATTGTCGACAAACAAGCGATAGCCGCGCGCGGTCGGGACGCGACCGGACGAGGTATGCGGCGACACCACCAGTCCCATCGCCTCCAGGTCGGCCATCACATTGCGGATCGACGCCGAAGACAGATCCAGCCCCGGCAGCAGCGACAAGGTGCGCGAAGCGACCGGCTGTCCGTCGGCGATATAACGTTCGACCAAAGCCTTCAGCAGCTTCTGCGCGCGTTCGTTGAGCATGTCGGTCATTGCTCTCCTCCCGCTATGAAAATGGCTGCATGCTCTGCGGATTCAAGACGTGAAAGCGGAAATTTGCGCATTTGGCAAACTTAAACCAGCCGCCCCGGTCGCGGCAAGCCCGACTTCGCCGACGACGTTTAAGCAGTCCCCGCTTTGTGCGATAATCGTCGGATTCAAGAGTCCGAATATCCTATTGGAGAAAGCATGGCGGAGCGTTCCGAAGACAAGAGTCGCGCACTGGCAGCAGCCCTTGCCCAGATCGATAAACAGTTCGGCAAGGGTTCGATCATGCGCATGAGCGACACCCAGATCCACGAAAACCTGCAGGTGATCTCCACCGGCTCGCTGGGACTCGATCTGGCGCTCGGCATCGGCGGCCTGCCGCGTGGCCGGGTAGTGGAAATTTACGGACCGGAATCGTCCGGCAAGACCACCTTGTGCCTGCAAGTGGTCGCCGAAGCGCAAAAACTGGGCGGCACCTGCGCCTATATCGATGCGGAAAACGCGCTCGATCCCGGCTACGCGCAAAAGCTGGGCGTCAAAGTCGAGGATCTGCTGATTTCGCAGCCGGATACCGGCGAACAGGCGCTCGAAATCTGCGACATGCTGGTGCGTTCCAGCGGCGTGGACGTCATCGTGATCGACTCGGTGGCCGCACTGGTCCCGAAAGCCGAAATCGAAGGCGAGATGGGAGACTCGCACGTCGGCCTGCAAGCCCGCCTGATGTCGCAGGCCCTGCGCAAGCTGACCGGCAATATCAAGCGCACCAATACTCTGGTCATCTTCATCAACCAGATCCGCATGAAGATCGGCGTCATGTTCGGCAACCCGGAGACCACGACCGGCGGCAACGCGCTCAAATTCTATGCCTCGGTACGTCTCGACATCCGCCGCATCGGCAGCATCAAGAAGAGCGACGAAGTCATCGGCAACGAAACCCGGGTCAAGGTCGTCAAGAACAAGGTCTCGCCACCGTTCAAGCAAGCCGAGTTCGATATCCTGTACGGAGAGGGCATTTCGCGCGAAGGCGAAATCATCGAACTGGGGGTCAAGCATAACCTGATCGAAAAATCGGGCGCCTGGTACAGCCACAACGGCCAGAAAATCGGCCAGGGCAAGGACAATGTCCGCGAGTATCTGAAGACGAACCCGGAAATCGCCGTCGATATCGAACGTCGTATCCGCGAAATCGTCGGTGTCAACGTCTCCATCGACGCCACCGAGGATGACCTGCCGGACGACGGTCTGGAAGGCTGAACCGTTTGAAGGCGGAAAAGACCCTGCGGGCGCGGGCCATCGATCTGCTGTCGCGGCGCGAACATTCGCGCCGCGAACTCGAGAGAAAGCTCGCCCCTTTCGCCGGGAGCCCGGAAGAACTGACGGAGCTGCTCGACGAACTCGCGCAACGCGCATGGCAGTCGGACGAACGTGCCGCGGCGATGCTGGCCCGAACCCGGGGCCAGAAATACGGAAGTCTGCGGCTGCGACAGGAGTTACGCGAGAAAGGGATCGCCAGCGAAGCGATCGATGCCGCGCTGGCAGGGCAGGATGACGCCGCAACGGCCCGTGCCGCCTGGGAGCGCAAATTCGGCGCTCTGCCCGAGACGCCGGAGGCGCGGGCACGCCAGATCCGGTTTCTGGCCGCCCGCGGTTTCAGCATGGATGTGATCCGCACCGTACTGGCGGGCGCGGCGGACGACCTCTGCGACGACGGAAGCGGTTGAAACCGTACGGCGCCCCTCTTGCCAGCGGCACGGCGGCAAGACACAATCGCCCCATGACATGCCCGCCCGCCCCGACCGGGCGCGCTTTATCGACATGACGACAACTATTATGAAAACATCCGAAATACGGCAGAAGTTCCTGGATTTTTTTGCTTCGAAAGGACACCAGGTCGTGGCGTCCAGCTCGCTGGTACCCGGCAACGATCCGACCCTGCTGTTCACCAACGCGGGCATGAACCAGTTCAAGGACGTGTTCCTCGGCTTCGACAAGCGTCCGTACAAGCGCGCCACCACCTCGCAGAAGTGCGTCCGCGCGGGCGGCAAGCACAACGACCTGGAAAACGTCGGCTACACCGCGCGCCACCACACCTTCTTCGAAATGCTCGGCAATTTCAGCTTCGGCGACTATTTCAAACGCGACGCGATCCACTTCGCCTGGGAGTTCCTGACCAGTCCCGCCTGGCTCGGTCTGCCCAAGGACAAGCTGATGGTCACCGTGTATGCCAGCGACGACGAAGCATTCGACATCTGGGCCGCTGAAATCGGCGTCCCGGTCGAGCGTATCGTCCGCATCGGCGACAACAAGGGCGCCCCCTACGCCTCGGATAACTTCTGGCAGATGGGCGACACCGGCCCCTGCGGCCCCTGTACCGAAATCTTCTATGATCACGGCGATCACATCTGGGGCGGCCCTCCGGGGAGCCCGGAAGAAGATGGCGACCGATTCATCGAAATCTGGAACTGCGTATTCATGCAGTTCAATCGCGACGAGTCCGGCACCATGAACCCGCTGCCCAAGCCCTCGGTCGACACCGGCATGGGCCTGGAGCGCATTTCGGCGGTCATGCAGCATGTCCACGCCAACTACGAAATCGACCTGTTCGCCTCGCTGCTGCGCGCCGCCGCGCGCGAGACCGGCGTCGAGTTCGGCATGGACATCCCCTCGCTCAAGGTCATCGCCGACCACATCCGCGCGTGCTCGTTTCTGATCGCCGACGGCGTGATGCCGTCCAACGACGGGCGTGGCTACGTCCTGCGCCGCATCATCCGGCGCGCGATACGCCACGGTTACAAGCTCGGGCAGAAGGGGCTGTTCTTCTACCGTCTGGTCGCCGACCTGGTCGCGGAGATGGGGGATGCCTTCCCCGAGCTACGGGCACGCCAGACCCTGATCGAGGACACCTTGCGCCAGGAAGAACAACGTTTCGCGGAAACGCTCGAGCACGGCATGGCCCTGCTGGACGAAGCGCTCGCGGGCGGAAAGACGCGGCTGGATGGCGCGACGCTGTTCAAGCTGTACGATACCTTCGGTTTTCCGGTCGACCTGACCGCCGACATCTGCCGCGAACGCGAGGTCGAGGCCGATGTCGACGGCTTCGAGCGCGAGATGAATGCGCAGCGCGAACGCGCGCGCGCCGCATCGAGTTTCAAGATGACCGGCAACGTCGAATACAGCGGTGAGGACACCGTTTTCCACGGCTACGAGCGCACCAGCATCGACGCCAAGGTCCTCGCCCTGTACAAGGGCAGCGAACCGGTACAAAGCCTGGCCCGTGGCGACGAAGGCATTGTCGTGCTCGATCATTCGGTGTTCTATGCCGAAGGCGGCGGCCAGGCCGGCGATATCGGCGAGATTTCGGCCAGCGCCGGTATCGATGCCCTGTTCGACGTGGTCGATACCCAGAAAATCCAGGCTGCCGTCTTCGGTCACAAAGGCCGCCTCGCGCAGGGTGCGCTCAAGGTCGGCGACAGCGTCGCCGCCACCATAGACCTGCACCGGCGTCAGGCATCGGCGCGCAACCACTCTGCGACCCATCTGCTGCATGCGGCATTGCGGCACGTGCTCGGCAATCACGTTGCGCAGAAAGGCTCGCTGGTCAACGCCGAGCGCACGCGCTTCGATTTCGCCCACGACGAGGCCGTCACGGCCGGGCAACTGGCCGAAATCGAACGCATGGTCAACCATGTCGTTGCCGCCAACTATGACGTCAGCGCCACGCTGATGCCTTACGACGATGCGATCCGCAGCGGCGCCATGGCGCTGTTCGGCGAGAAGTACGGCGACGAAGTCCGCGTTCTCAGAATGGGCGATTTCTCCACCGAGTTGTGCGGCGGCACGCACGTGCGCCGCACCGGGGACATCGGTCTGTTCAAGATCGTGGCGGAAAGCGGCGTTGCCGCCGGCGTGCGCCGCATCGAAGCGGTCACGGGAGAAGGCGCCATCGCCCGCATCCAGGCGCAGGACGCGCTGCTGCGGCAGGCCGCCGAGTTGCTGAAGGCGCAGCAGGGCGACGAAGTCCTCGCCCGCATCCAGGGTCTGCAGGACACGGTCAAGTCGCTGGACAAGGAGCTTGCACGACTCAAGGGACAGCTGGCCAGCCATGCCGGCGACAGCCTTGCCGAATCCGCGGTCGAAGTATCCGGCATCCGCGTTCTGGCCGCCGAAATAGACGGCGCCGATGCGGGTGCATTGCGCGAAACGCTGGATAAGCTGAAAGACAAGCTGCAACCCTGCGCCGTGGTGCTGGCATCGCGCGCCGGCGGCAAAGTCAGCCTGGTAGCCGGCGTCAGCGCGGACGCCACTTCGCGCATCAAGGCGGGCGAGCTGGTCAACAGCGTTGCCCAGCAAGTCGGCGGCAAAGGCGGCGGACGCGCCGACATGGCGCAAGCCGGCGGCACCCAGCCGGAAAACCTGACGCAGGCCCTGGCCGGCGTCGCAGCCTGGGTCGCCGCCCGCCTCTGATCGAGGCCTCCCGCTACAACCGGTCGCACCGACGTGCGGCCGGTTTTTTTTCGTCCTTTGCCCGCTTCCTTCGCCCTTTCCCCTCGCTTGCTTTAAACTTAATGCTTTAAAATAATCACAAAAGCAAGGAGCATTCTTTGACAGACTCCGCCCCATCAGCGATTTTTACGCTGCTGTCTCTTGCTGCAGCCTTGATCGCCATTGCCGCGATCCCCTCGCTCGCCGGACTCTGGCGCAGAAAATGGCGGCGTCGGCGACTGGCGGTGCTCGCCCATGAATTGCGCACCCCTCTCGACGCGCTCGGCGGCCTGCTCGAACTGCAATGCCGTCAACAGGCCAACCGGCAGCAGGACGCCGAGCTCTCGCGCCAGGCCGTCATCTGCGTGCGCGAATTGTCCAGCCTGCTCGACAGCCTGCTGTCCTGGGCCGAAGGCAAGCGCCGTCCGACAGCTTTGCGCCCTACGCGCCTGGAGCGGCTGGTCGACAGCGTCGGGCAGCTGTTCGCGCTGCAGGCTGCACAGAGAAGCCTGTATCTGGAAATCGGCAACGGGGACATCGTGGACGCGCCACTGCTGCTGGACGCCACGCGCTTGCGCCAGATTCTGGTCAATCTGCTTTCCAATGCCATCCGCCACTCCAACGGAGGCGCGGTGCGCTTGAGCGCCTCGAGCGTCGCCACCGGTCCGGACCGCGTCGCCGTCGAAATACGGGTCGAGGACAACGGCAGCGGACTTGGGCAGAAAACCGGCAAGGCCGGGACGCTGCCCCATGAACGCCTGCCCGAGAGCCACGGCCTCGGGCTCGGCATCTGCCGCGAACTGTGCGCAGCGATGCGAGCGAGTCTCGACGTCGACAGCGATCCGGAGAAGGGAACATGCTTCAGCCTGCGCTTCAACTGCAGCCGGGCGGGTGTGGAACCGGCGGACGAAGAGGCGGAATCGGGAACAGGGTTCGATGCGGCCAGCGTACTGGTGGTGGACGACAATCCGTCTACGCGCATCCTGCTGGAGCGGCAGCTGACATTGCTCGCGCTCGACGTGACGAGTTGCCCCGACGGATCGACCGCCCTGCGGCAGTGGCGGCGTCAACCGTTCGATCTCATCCTGTGCGACCGCTACATGCCCACGATGGACGGCATCCAGTTCGTCCGCCGCATACGGCGCATGGAACGCCGCTACCGCCTCGGCCGCACGCCCATCGTCGGCCTGAGCGCCGGCGATGGCAGCGAATTCGCTGACGCCGACATCGATGCAAGCAGTCTGCGTCCGGCAACGCTGACCGTTCTGCAGCGCCTGATCCGTCCTTTCCTGCGCGAAGC
Organism: Paludibacterium yongneupense DSM 18731; assembly: GCF_000422925.1. GTDB lineage: Bacteria > Pseudomonadota > Gammaproteobacteria > Burkholderiales > Chromobacteriaceae > Paludibacterium > Paludibacterium yongneupense. The sequence continues at coordinate 173,467 of NZ_AUGZ01000009.1, read as the reverse complement.
CGAGGCAACGACGCGCTTGCAGCTGTCCGCGCTGAAACAACTGACCGACGACGACCCGTCTTTCGAGACAGAGTTTCTGGAATCGATCCGGCAATGCAATCGCCATGACATCGCCCGTGCGCTGCACGGCTACCGCAATCACGATCTGGCCGATCTCGCCAACCCGGTGCACCGTCTGACGGGCATGGCGCGGCTGATCTGCCACCCTGCCCTCGCAACGCGCGGCAGCGAGGTGGAAAAAGCCATCCGGCGCGAAGACAGCAACCGCGTCGCGCAGCTGCTTCCGCTATGGCTGGACGATATGCAGGCTCTGGAGCGCGAGATCGAGAGACGGCTTGCCTGGCTCGCCAGGCGCAATGGACAGATGACGGCACCGGCTCCCGATCAGACCAGCAGATCGTAGGCCAGCTTTACGATCAGGCAGGACGTCAGCACCAGGAACAGTTTGCGGACGAAGACGGTGCCGCGGCGTATCGCCAGCCGGCTGCCACTGACGGCGCCGGCGATATTGCACAGGGCCATGGGTATCGCCAGGCTGTACATGACATGGCCGGTCGGGATGAAAAACGCAAGCGCCGCGATATTTGTTGCCAGATTAACCACCTTGGCCGAGGCCGAGGCATGAATGAAGTCGAAGCCAAAACAGCGGATGAACAGGAAAATGAGAAAGCTGCCGGTACCCGGGCCGAACAGACCATCGTAGAAACCGATGCCGGCGCCTATCGCCATCGCCAGCGCTTTATGGGCGAGGCCGATGCGGGCGGGCTTGTGTATCGCGCCAAAATCCTTCTTGCGCAGCGTGTAGGCGCCGACGAGCAGCAGCAGACCAAGCACCATGGGGCGAATCAACGATTTGGGTACATGCGCGACCGCCGCCGCGCCGACAAAGGACATGGCAAAAGCGGCGCACGTCGCTGGAAGAATAAGCCCCCAGGGAATCTGCACGCGCTTGAGATAGCTGCGGGTCGCGAACAGGGTTCCGGTCGCCGACACCATCTTGTTGGTGCCCAGCAGACTGGCCGGAGCCTGACCGGGCAACAGGGCGAACATGGCAGGAATCTGGATCAGCCCGCCGCCGCCGACAGCGGCGTCAATCAGGCCGGCAAGATAGGCGAATACGCAAAGAAAAGTGAGGGTCAACATTGGCATACATCAGTAGGTTAACAACACCGCCTAGCTTATACTGACTCGTCGACTCCTTGTTGCAATATCATATTGCAAAAATCGCAATGACCATCAAATCGCTACGCGAGCTCGAGATATTCTGCTCACTCATAGAGGCCAAAAGCTTCGTCGCCGCAGCCCGTGCGCTTGGCACCTCGCCAAGCAGCGTCACGCGCGCACTGCAAGCGCTCGAGCAGCAGCTGGGAGTGGTTCTGCTGCGCCGTTCGCACAAGGATTTCAGCTTGACGCTGGCCGGCGAAAGCTACTACGAGCATGCACGCCAGATTCTGGACCTCGAATACGAGGCCGAGGAAAAACTGGTAGCATTGACCAGCACGCCGCGCGGCTGGATCAGACTCTCTGCGCCGGAAACATTGAGTACCCGCATCCTGCCCCAGGCGCTCGCGCAACTGGCCGCCAACCATCCGGACCTGCACTTCGATGTTCTGCACAGCGACGCAACGCTGGATCCGGTGGAAAAAAAACTGGACCTGGCCATTCGCGGCGGCTTCCTGCACGACAGCGACCTGATCGCCTATCCGCTCTGGCGCTACCGTCGCCACATGTATGCGAGCCCGGCCTACCTCGAACGGCATGCGCCCCCCATCTCGCCATCGGGGCTGGCCACCCATGCGATCCTCATGCACACATCGCCCCGTATCCTTAAAGACTGGCACTTCATCGCCCAGGATGCCCGCACCAGCCTGACTATCCGTCCGACGCATCGCTTCAACAGCGGGGGCGGCCTGCTGGCGGCGGCCGAGGCGGGGCTCGGCATTGCGCGGCTGGCGGACTGGCTGGCAGCAGAGGCATGCCGCGCAGGCAGGCTGCAACGCGTCTGTCCCGACTGGCGCGTCGTTTCCTCGCGCGGTGAAGACCCTGTGATGCACGCCGTCTCGGCGCACCGCAGCCTGACACGCAATGTGGAATTGTTACTGGAGGCCTTGCGAATGCAAGCGCCGGCACAGGATTAATACTTTAGTTCGATTTGTTAATTTAAGTATTGAATATATGATACATCCGGTGAAATAGCGTAAACCTCGAAGGGAGAAGCCGATGTCCATGCCGCTAGCCGGTGTCATTCTGAGCGTCACACTGATGCTTGCTGCAAGTCTGCCAGCGGCAGCCACCGTCATCGATTTCGATTCCGTTCCCGCCGCGCAGCAAGAGCAACTTGTCGGCAACGGCTTCCTCGGTTTCGACTGGGACAATATCCGCATCCTCAATCCCGGCACGCTGGCCAATCTGTCCGACGGTTACGCCACCGCCTCGCTGGCCTCGCACCAGAATTGGGTCGGCTATACCGGCAATGGCTTGAGCGGTGGCTTCAGCTCCAGCACCCCGTTTTATCTGAACAGCGCTCTGATCACCGCCGGCTGGTCTTCAAGTCTCTACGTGACCATTACCGGCTATAGCGACGCCAACCGTCAGCATATTGCGTTCATCAGCCACCTGTACGCCAACGACGAGACGGCGACGCTGTGGAACAACACGGCATCCACGACTCCGATCGAAAGCATCAGCTTTGCGGCGCCGGCCAATGCACAGGATCAGGTGATCTTCTCCGCCGTTTCGGTCACCCCGGCCGTTCCGGAACCGGAAAGCTACGCCCTGCTCGGCATGGGCCTGCTGGGAATGATGCTGCGCCGCCGCCTCAAATCGCGGCCGGCTCGCTGATACCGGCCTCCCCCATCATCGCAACGATGCTGGCGGCCAGAAGCGGGTCCAGCGCCTGCTCGTGGCCGTCCCAGAGCAAGAGCACCGACTCGGTCGCCAGCAGCGCATGGTTCATCCCATCGACCAGCTCCATATTGACCGTCAGATGCCGGCCTTGGCGACGCAAGCTTCCCGCCAGATAAAAATCCGGCGCCAGACGCCGCATGAGCGCCAGAATCGCTTGCGGGCCCACGGCGTCGCGCGTCAGCGCTGAAGGGACGACGTCGATGCCGGCAACGGTTCGGAAATGCTCGATCAGCCGGAAGTGCAAACCCGCCAGATCGACCCCTCCCCCACTGAACGGCAGCACCGCCAGGCGTCGCCCCGGATGGCTGCGCGACGGCGCAACCATGATGCGATAACCCTGCCCATACACCGTTTCGATATACCTGTTGAGCGCATCCTGCCGCAGGCGCCGCCGCAGCGAATAGATGCAACGGGTCAGAGACTCGTCGCCCACATCGGAATGACCCCAGGCCCGGGCAAAAAGACGGGCCTTGCTGACAACCCCACCCTCGGCATCCAGCAAGGCGCGCAGGACACGGTACTCTTTCGGTGGCAGCTGCTTTTCGCCATCCCGGGAATACAACACCCCGTGACGACTCAGAACAAATTCACCGAAGATGTATTCATCTGCAGCAACGCGGCAAACACTCATCACAAAACCTGAAGTCGGAGCGGGCCGCCGGAGAATCGGTCCAGACCCGCGAACAGGAGGATGATGCCGGATACTTTAGAAGAAAAGTATCAGAATACTCTGAAATCCCGCCTCATCCGCCAGCGCAGATAAACCAGAGCAGCCACGGCACGTCGGCGCAGGCGAGCATTCTGCCGTGTGACCCGCAGAACGGCCAGGCGACGACAACCGGCCTTGCGCCGCCCGAGGGCCAGATGACACAGCGCCCCAAGCCAGAGCGCCCCCGGTTCGGCAGGCGTCATCAGATGCACGATATCGAAGCAGACCGCCGCCGGGCGGTAGCGCCCGCTCAGCAAGTAGGAAGCCGCCAGAGCGATCAGGTAGACAGGATCGTTGAAATCAAAACGGCACAAACGATGGAAACAGGACTGCATGGCCTCTCTTTCGACTTCGCTGCGGACGGCAAGAACCGCACCGAAGAGCCGCTGCGCGCCGTCTTCCCGCGGCGTAGACGCAAGCGCCTCGGCCAGCAGATAAATCTGTCTGGAATGTCTCATCGTTCTAAAAACGGGGGGCCAGCAGCGCGCGCGGCGAACGGCCAAGCAAGGATCGAACCTCGGTGGAAAATTGGGAAGAGGAACAATAGCCACTATCCAAAGCAGCCGCGGTGAAACTGACCCCGCTGTCGGCCACCCGAAGCAAGGTACGCGCAGCTCGCCAGCGCTTGAATGCCGCCTTGACCCCCATCCCGAGCGCGCGGCGGCACAAGCGGCGGAAATGCGAATATGACAGGCCGTACTCCTGCCCAAGCACGGCAATACTGTCGCCACGGTTCGAGCGGCGATCGAGAAAGCGGACCAGCGAATAGCTCTCCTGCTGTCTCAAGTAGGTTAATAACGGCAAAATGGCCTCATCGCAACTCAAGGCGCTGGCGATAAGACAGTAACGCAGCGCCTTCTCTCCCGCAGCGGCCGATACCGGCATCGGAATGAGCATGCGCAGCGGCCACACGCCACTCGGCGCTGCGGCGGCAACCCCGGGCGCATCGATGAAAGCAAGCAGACAACACAGGCTTTCGCGAGCAATGGGGAACAGCCGCACTTCACCGGCCAGGCAGCGGAAGCGGCCGGGGCCCGTCAATATCAGATAGGCCAGACCGGGTGCAAGCTCTATATTCCACCGTTTTTCGCCGGGGGCGTCGAAGTCAAGGCTGACGGCGCTATCCGCGCGCCACAATGTGATGCCCCCCGGCGAGTCAACGCTCTCCTGCCACGGCTCGACTGCCCTCTCCTCCACTACGCTCTCCCGAAAGCTTGTGCAGCGGATACTATACCGTCGCGCCATCAGTCAATCCTGACGCAATAGTGACGCGATTCTGATGGCCCCGCCCCGGCGACAACATCCCGGTTTCAGGCCGCGGCAAGCGCCCTCGTACTCGAAAGACGGATTTTCTGACCGTTCACGGAAAGAAGACGAGCGGCAAGCGCCTTGCGATACGGCCGGATCCCGAGCCCGCGCACAAAGACCGCCAGGCCTGCGCCAGCAACCCGCAAGCAATGCCATACGAGCAAGCCGGATCGGCGTCACCCCCGGCGAATTCTGTCGTGCGGGAGCACCATGCCCGTACCGCCCCATCCTGCCTGTGATATAAATCCTGCGAGGGGAGTCCATCGGGAAGAGAGAAAAGCATGCGGAAAAAAATCGGCATCATCGGCGGCTTGAGCCCTGAGTCGACAGCCAGTTACTATCTGCACATCACGCGCTCCTATGTCGCGCGTTTCGGAACAGACAGCTACCCCGAAATCATCATCTACAGCGTCGATCTGGACCGCTACCATCGCTGGCGCGAACTCGGACGCTGGGATCTGATCACTGAAGACATGATCGCCATCGCCGATACCCTGCTGCTGGCCGGGGCCGACATTGGGCTGATCGCCACCAATACCATGCACAAGGTTTTCGACCGGGTCCAGGCGGGAACGACGCTTCCGCTGCTGCATATCCTCGATGCGACGGTGAACGCGATCAGGCTGGCCGGCCTGCACAAAGTCGGTGTGCTAGGTACCCGCTTCACCATGGCGGAAGCGTTTTATACCGATCATCTGGCCGCACGGGGAATCGCGCCCCTGGTCCCGGGCCCGGAGGATCAGGCCATCGTCCACGACATCATCGTCAACGAACTCGTGCGCGGCAAATTCAGCGAAGCATCCCGTCAGCGCTATCTGGCCATCATCGAAAGGCTGGAACGGCTGGGGGCGGAAGGTATCGTGCTGGCATGCACCGAGATACCCTTGCTGATCCAGCAGGAACAGTGCTCGCTGCCGCTATTCGATACCGCCACGCTACACGCGGAAGCGGCGCTGAATGCGGCACTCACCCCCGCTTGCGATTGATCCAGGCCGTCGCCAGACCGAGTACAAGCCCCCAGAACGCACTGCCGACCCCGAACAGGGACAAGCCGGAGGCCGTCGCAAGAAAGGTGACGAGCGCCGCCTCGCGTTCGGCGGGCTCATCCAGCGCCGAGGCCAGGCTGTTGCCTATCGTACCGAGCAGGGCCAAACCGGCGATCGCCAGAATCAAGGCACGCGGAAAAGCCGAGAATAGCTGGGCGACCGTGGCGCCGAACACACCGGTCACCAGGTAGAAAACCCCGGCCCATACTGCCGCACGATAGCGCTGCGCGGGGTCGGGGTCCGCGTCGCGGCTCATGCAGATCGCCGCGGTAATCGCGGCCAGATTGTAGGAAAACCCTCCAAAAGGCGCGAGCAGCACTCCGGTCAGTCCCGTCCAGCCGATAAGCGGCGATGCCGGTACCGCATACCCGTTGGCACGCAACACAGCCAGCCCCGGCACATTCTGCGAGGCCATGGTGACAATGAAAAGAGGCAGTCCGACCCCTATCAGCGTCGACAGCGAGAACACGGGCATGACAAATTGCGGCCGCGCGAGTTCGAGTCGAACCGGGGACAGATGGATCCCCCCCTGCGCCGCAGCGACAGCCAGGCCGAGCACCAGAGTCAGGGCCACGGCGTAGCGCGGCAGAAAGCGGCGCGCGGGCAGAAAAAACACCAGCATCGAACCGACCAGCAGCCCCTGTCGCGGCAGAGCGGCGAACAGATCGAGTCCAAAGCGCAGCAGCACGCCGGCGAGCATGGCGGCCGCCAGCGGTCGTGGCACATGCCGCATGATGCGTTCAAACCCGCCGCTCACCCCGGCCAGGGCAATCAGCGCCGAGGCAAACAAAAAGGCGCCGATGGCCTGTGGCATGCCGACTCCCATCAGCCCGGTCGCCAGCAGGGCGGCGCCCGGTGTCGACCAGGCGGTCAGCACCGGACTTTTGTAGTACAAGGACAAACCGATGCAGGTCAAGCCCATGCCCAGCCCCAGGGCCCACAGCCAGGATGCAAGCTGAGCCGGCGATGCGCCCGCCGCCGCCGCGGCCTGAAACACGATGGCGGCCGAACTGGTATAACCGACCATGACGGCGATGAACCCCGCCGCCAGCGGCGAAAACGACAACCATTTTTTGATCTGACTGACCACGCGGCCCCCTTGTGGTGTAATTTGTGCGCGATGACGCATACTGGGAGACTAGCAGATGTGCGTTATAGCGCACAACCAAAAGGAAAAAACATGCCGCACTCAGCAGACAGCCCCAATCCGCGGCCCCCGGCGGCGCCCGGAGATCGACTCGCGCGGCGCCTGCGCGCCATGCGCAAGGAACGGGCCTGGAGCCTGGACCGTGCGGCAGCGGAAACGGGGGTCAGCAAAGCCATGCTGGGCCAGATAGAACGGGGGGAATCGAGCCCGACGGTCGCCTGCTTATGGAAAATAGCCACGGGTTTCCAGTGCTCGCTGTCGGGCTTTCTGGTCGAATGGGAACCGCAGACCTCGGACGCGCTGTTTCGCACCGCCGATAGCGTGCGCGACAGGCCCGCCAGCGACGACATGCTGGTCGCCCCTTTATTTCCGTTCGAGAAACGATTCGGCTTCGAGTGGCTGGAACTGACCCTGCTGCCCGGCTACGTGCGGCAATCCGAGCCGCACGCACCGGGTGTGACCGAACATCTGGCCGTGGTGCAAGGCGCGATGGAAGTCTGCCTGGCCGGAGAATGGAAGGCTCTCAAGGCCGGCGAGGCCGTCCGCTTCGCAGGAGACCGCGCGCACGGTTACCGCAACCTGAATGCGGACAAGGCCGTTTGCCACAACCTGATCCACTATGCCGCCCCCGCAGGCGCGGCATAGGGTTACATCTGGCTCAGCTTGAGATCGGAACGATAATCGCCGGCGACCTCCTTGACGATGGCCTGGGCGGCGATCACATCCTTGCCGTTGAACGTCAGCGCCGGCGAACCGTGAAGCTGCCAGCCACGATTCAGGGCTTCGCTCACCCGATGGCAGAAAGCGGCATCGTCGGGGCCGGTCAGCAGTCGGTACAGTTGCATTGGGTTTCCTCCTTGCCCGGGCCGTGGCCGGATCAGACTCCTTCGGTCGCGATATCCATCGCGAAATAGCTGAGGATCAGATCGGCACCCGCACGCTTGATCGCCCCCAGGCTCTCGCGAACCACCCGCGCCTCGTCGATGGCGCCGGCGGCGGCGGCAAACTTGATCATCGCGTACTCGCCGCTGACCTGGTAAGCCGCCAACGGCAGGCGCGATGCTTCGCGCACATCGCGGATGATGTCCAGATAGGCCCCGGCCGGCTTGACCATCAGCGCGTCAGCCCCCTCCTGCTCGTCGAGCAAGGACTCGCGCACCGCTTCGCGCCGGTTCATCGGGTCCATCTGGTAGGTCTTGCGATCGCCCTTCAACTGGCTGCCGGCCGCTTCGCGGAACGGGCCGTACAAGGCAGAGGCGAACTTGGTCGAATAGGCCATGATGCCGGTATCGACGAATCCGGCCGCGTCGAGCGCGTTGCGGATGGCCTGCACCTGCCCGTCCATCATCGCCGATGGTGCAATCATGTCGGCACCGGCGCGGGCGGCCGCCACCGCTTGCAGGCCGATATTGACCAGGGTTGCGTCGTTATGCACGGTATCCCCGTGCAGGACGCCGCAATGACCATGCGAGGTGTATTCGCAGAAGCAGGTATCGGACATCACCACCATCTCCGGCACGGCCTGCTTGCAGGTGCGGGCCATGCGCGCGACCAGCCCGTCTTCGCGCCAGCTGTCGCTGCCGACGTCATCCTTGTGATGCGAGATGCCGAAAGTCATCACCGCACGTATCCCGGCGCGGGCATAGCGCTCGATCTCGGCGGCCAGACGCGACTCGGGAATCCGCAATACCCCCGGCATCGCTTCGATGACACCGAAGTCGCTGACCTCCTCCTCGACGAAGATGGGCAGGATCAGATCGGAAAGCTTGAACTCCGTCTCTTGAAACAGGGTGCGCAGCGAAGCATTTTTTCTGAGACGTCGCATGCGCGACGTGGAAAAGCCGTTGGACATCGATGGACTCCTTCATGGTTGGGGCGTGGCCTGTGCAAGCGACCGCCGGCTCTCTGTGAATACGGCCGGCTGGTCGGACAAACGCCGCAGGCGCGGCAAACCGCGCCGCAGCGGACCGACGCTGGATATACGGTTCGAATCATACGCTACATGCGCCGTTTACCGCCAAGGAGGCGCGTCGCCGGTATCGCGATGCAACTCAGCCCGCGGCTCCCTGTATCAGGGTGCGGTAACCCGACGTCACCACCAGGCAGGCAAAGTAGGCGAACAGCAGGGCGGACACCAGATAACAGGCCGTCAGCGCGCGCGCGCCAAATACCCTGCCGCCGAGCCGGGCAAGAAAACAGGCCGCCACCGTCCATATCACGCCGGCGGCAAAGAATCCGGCAAGAAACCGCCCGGTCGAAAACCAGCCGCTGACACCCGACTGCGCGATCAGGGCGCCGCCGACGGCGGCAAACCAGACGATGGCAGAGGGCGAGGATAGCGCCAGCAGCATGCCCCTGGCCAGTTGCCGCCGCGCACTTCCGGCCGACAGCCGGGCTGCGGATCCGCTCGGGCGTCCGCTTCCGAGCGCGCCATGCAGCATCTTGACGGCCAGCAGCGCCAGGACCAGGCTCCCCCCCAGCCACATGCTCCAGCGCACGGCGGCGAAGCCCAGCAAGGCCGTCATGCCGCTCAGTGCCAGGATCGCGTAAATCAAATCGCCGATACAGGAACCGAGACCGAGCCAGAAACCACTCCAGTATCCGCGCTGCATCGCCGTATTCATCATCGCGACATTGACAATGCCGATGTCCAGGCACAGCGAAAGGGACAGTAAAAATCCGGTCGTAGCGGGGTTCATCGTGCGGCTCATTCGGTACAGAAAGCAGAAGCATGCCACGCTACGCTCATCTCGTATCGAAAAATCGTCTCCCCCTGGCGGGCCTGCCCCCCGCAAAGCTTGGGCCAGATCAAGTGCAGAGGGTGGCAAAGTTCTCCGCCAACGCGTAACCTTCATACAAAATCTATTTTTGTATGAAGTCGGACACGGAGCAGGCAGAATGAAGCAACGCACTCTGGTCAACACGCTCAAAGGCATTTTCAGCGATGGCGGCGGCGAGCTCAGGCACAAAGTCATCGGGATCTACGCCATTCTGATCATTCTCAACCTGGCCGTCTGGCTCTGGGCCGTCACCGCCTTCCACGCTCACCCCGTTCTGCTCGGTACGGCCCTGATGGCCTACAGCTTCGGCCTGCGTCACGCGGTCGACGCCGACCACATCGCCGCCATCGACAATGCAACACGCAAGTTGATGCAAACCGGGAAACGGCCCGTCAGCATCGGACTCATGTTTTCGCTCGGCCACTCCAGCATCGTCATCGCGATGACCGCGGCCATCGCGGCAACCGAGCTCGCGCTGAAGGACCACTTCGCCGCCTTCAAATCCTTCGGCGCTTTTGCCGGGACGCTGACGTCCAGCCTGTTCCTGCTCGCCATCGCCTTGATGAACCTCGTATCGCTCATCGGCATCGTCGCCGCTTTTCGCCGGCTCCGCGCCGGCGAAGACTACCGTGAAGACGATTTCGACATGCTGCTCGGCAAGGGCGGCCTGCTTGCCCGCCTGTTCCGGCCCATGTTCGCCCTGATAACAAGAAGCTGGCACATGTATCCGCTCGGACTGCTGTTCGGGCTCGGCTTCGACACCGCCACCGAAATCGGTCTGATGGGCATTTCCGCATCGTCGGCGGCCCAGGGCATGCCCGTGTGGGACATCATGCTCTTCCCCTTGCTGTTCACGGCGGGCATGACGCTGATCGATACCACCGACAGCATCATGATGCTAGGTGCCTATGGATGGGCTTTCATCAAACCCGTTCGCAAGATTTACTACAACATCACGATCACCAGCCTGTCCATCGTCATGGCGCTCGTCGTCGGCGGCATAGAAGGGCTAGGCCTTATTGGAGACCGGCTGGAGCTGAAAGGCGCGTTCTGGGATGTCATCGGCACGCTGAACGCGCACTTCGGCGCCATCGGCTACGCCATCATCGCCCTGTTCGTGGCGAGTTGGGCGCTATCCTTCCTGGTCTATAGGTGGCTGCGCATCGATGCGATGGAAGTCAACGGCTGAGCTGGCGGCGGCACGATTGCCAACGGCCATGCTTGCGGAGCAGAATAATACGTTCAGATAACCGTGCTTTAAAACAGATGCATACTCCACGTCATGGCACCTGCCCCTGGCCCGCATCCTCTGATCTTTAAGGAAAATCATGTCGTTCACGCAAGGCTCCGGCACTGGCCGCCAGGCTGCCATGCCCTTTATCATGCTGACCGTTTTGATCGACATGGTCTCCATCGGCCTGATCATCCCCGTCTTGCCGGCACTGGTCGGCAGTTTTACTCACTCGCAAGCGGAACAGGTTTTCTGGTATGGCGCCGTCGTCGTCGCCTTTGCTTGCGCCAACTTCATCGGTTCACCGGTACTCGGGCGCCTGTCCGATGCTTATGGCCGACGGCCGGTTCTGCTTCTGGGTTTCTGCGGTCTTGCGCTCAATTTTTTCGCTACCGCGCTGGCATCGCAATTGTGGATGCTGATCGTCGTGCGCATGGTGGGGGGCATGATGCAAGCCAATATGGCGGTTGCCAATGCCTATGTGGCGGATATCACACCGCCGGAACAGCGCGCAAGACGCTTCGGGCTGCTCGGCGCGATGTTCGGTCTAGGCTTCATCATCGGCCCCGTGCTCGGAGGCCTGCTCGGTGCCATCAGCCTGCGGCTCCCCTTCTTTATCGCCGGCAGTCTTGCCTTGCTCAATCTGCTTTACGGCTATCTGGTGTTGCCGGAATCCCTGCCCCCCGGCACCCGTCGTCCGTTCAGCTGGTCGGCGGCGAACCCGTTTTCCGCCTTGCGCGAACTGGAACACCTGGGCAGGGTCAAGGCACTGGTCGTGGTCATTGCCTGCGGCAGCCTGGCGCAATTCACCCTGTTTTCGACCTGGGTGCTGTATACGACATTCAAATTCGGGTGGGGGCCGCTGCAAAACGGGGGGTCGCTCGCGGCCAGCGGCATCGTGTCGGTGCTGGTGCAAGGGCTGCTGCTAGGACGCCTGTTGCGCGTATTCAGCCCGCGACGGCTGGCCGTCATCGGAATGCTGTCCGGTACCGTGTCCTATTTTTTGTGGGGGCTTGCAACCGAGGGCTGGATGATGGTCGCCATCATTCTGGTCAATCTGCTGGGCGCCACGGTCACAGCCTGTATCCAGAGCATCATCTCCAGTTCCGCCGATGCGCACAGCCAGGGCAGAACCATGGGCACGGTCAATTCGATAAACAGTCTGATGGCCGTGTTCGGCCCACTGGTGGGCGCCCCGCTGCTGGGCATGGTCTCGCACCTGCCTCATGACGACTGGCGCATCGGAGCGCCGTTTTATTTCTGCTCCGCCTTGCAGGCCCTGGCTCTGCTGCTGACCATCATCCAGTTCCGGCGCGAGCGCAAGGAGCGCCGACTCGCCGCAGACGCCGGCGGCGGCGCTCCCGCCGACAGCACCGCGCAGTAATGATCGCGGGCTGACGATTTGGCGCTAAGATACACCGGGCGGGCGGCAGTCCGGGCCGCATGCCCGGATGCCCATCCCCTCACTCATGCGCAGGAGGCGACGCAGTGAAAAAACTCAAACACGAAACCGAGCTATTCAAACAGGCCTTGCTGGCCGGAGTAAAATACGCAGAAGGACGGGGCGTGGTCGAATTTGAAGCCACCGACTCGGCCAGCGAGAAGCTCCTGTATATCTACCGGCTACTCGTTCACGACAAGGTTATCCAGCCGCTGCCCGAGGATCAGGTGGCAGAAAAAACCTTGCGCCACAAACTGTCGCTCTGGTACGCGAGACAATTGCCTGCAGATCACCCTTTATTGCAATAGAAAGCGGCGGCGGCAAGCCAGGTAGCTTAAACTCTGCCTTTCGTTCCCATCCCGCATCGATCGCCATGACTTTTGCCTCCCTCGGTTTGACCGAACCGCTGCTGCACACCCTCGCCGAGCTCGAGCATTCGGCGCCGACGCCGGTTCAGACCGCCGTCATTCCGGCCTTGCTGGCCGGACGCGACAGTGTGGCATCCGCACAGACAGGGAGCGGCAAAACCGCCGGTTACCTGCTGCCAGTCTTGCAGCAGCTGGCGGCCTCTCCCCGCACCCTGGAGCCCAACACCGCGCGCACGCTGGTATTGGTTCCAACCCGGGAACTGGCGCAACAAGTCTGCACGTCGCTGGATACATACGGCCGCGACCTGCAGGCAAGGGGGCTCGCCGTCTATGGCGGCGTCAGCATCAACCCGCAGATGATGGCCTTGCGCCCAGGGGTGGACGTGCTGATCGCGACCCCGGGACGCCTGCTCGACCTGATAGAACACAAGGCGCTGCGCCTGACCGGGGTGGAACGACTCGTGCTGGACGAGGCCGATCGTCTTCTCGACCTGGGCTTCTCCGATGAAATCGAACGCATTCTGCAACGGCTGCCTTCACGGCGGCAGACGGCTCTCTTCTCGGCAACCTTCCCCAGCGCCGTCCGCGCGCTGGCCAACAGCCTGCTGCACGATCCGGTCAGGGTCGATATCCGCACCGACGCCGCTACCGCACCCGGCATTCTCCAGCGCGCGATCGTGGTCGATGCCGAACGTCGTACCAGCCTGCTCTATCACCTAGTCCGCAGTGGAAACTGGCCGCGGGCCTTGGTTTTTGTCGCGACCCGGCACCGTTGCGAACAGTTGGTGGCCAAACTGAACCGGGTCGGCATCCATGCCGCGGCCCTGCACGGCGAACTCAGCCAGGGGGCACGCGAACACGCTCTGGCCGATTTCAAAGCCTGCCGGTTGCTGGTGCTGGTCGCGACCGATCTGGCGGCGCGCGGCATCGATATCGAGCAACTTCCCGCCGTCGTCAATTACGATCTGCCGCGCTCCGCGATCGACTATACCCATCGCATTGGCCGGACCGGGCGCGCAGGCGAGAGAGGATGCGCGGTCAGCTTTGTCAGCGCCAGCACCGAGGCCCACTTCCGCCTGATCGAGAAAAAACAGGGCCAGCGCATCGAACGCGAGCATATCGCCGGCTTCGAACCGGTTCAGGCGGCGGCAACGCTGGCGCCGGGCGCAACCGAAGGTGGTGTGAAAGGCAAGCGCAAGAGCAAAAAGGATAAGCTGCGCGAAGCGGCGCAGAAAAGCGAACCGCGCACGGGCCTGAAGATACGCAAAGTATAGCGCGACGGCGGTCTCAGCCCGGAACAGCGGAGACCTCGGCTTGCCAGAAAAACGGCGCAGCGAGCACGGGCAAGCGATCCGCCGGGCGGGCGGTGTCGCATAACCGTGCATTCAGCTCCTTTGGCGACAAGGCGAACAGCACGCCGACATCGACGGATAATTTCCGGACCAGCGTGTCTTTTTCAAATTCGGCGATCGAACACACGATGCCGTCGAAAGCCGCCCGCCCTTTCGCGGCAAAGCCCGACGCCTTGTCCTGCAAACTTTTCCGCTCCTGGCTCAAGGCCAGGAACTCCGCCTTGATCGCCGCAATGGATTTGAGGACCGGTGCCACGCGCTGCCCCAACTTCTGCAGCGCGATTTTCTGCTCGTCCGTCACCGTCATTTCCTTACGCTGCAGCCGTCCGGTGATGATCATATAGCTTCTGACTTCGGTATTTTGCGACAGAGCGTCCATCTGCGCGCGAAGTTCGTCCGTTCGTACCGTGATTTCGCCGATCCGCCATTCGAGCTTGGCTATCCTCCCCGCCAGGGCCGTCGTATCCGGCAGCAGGACGGACACCTCGGTCTGCCGCTCACGCCGCGACTGCGCGTGCGCGATACGGATCTCCTTGCCGGCCACAAGGCTGCCCAGTGAAACGGATACATCGACACACTCGCCCACGATCGTGCAGTTGACCGCGGAATCGATTTTCACGCGTCGCCCCACGATCAGCGAATTCTCGGCCCGCGCCAGCGTAATCGAACCCGCCCTGGCCTCGACCACGGCATTCGACGTCAAGCCCTCCACCGCAATGTCGCCAGCCATGTTCACGGCACTGCCGCCGACGAGGTTCTGCTTGAGGAGAACCGCCCCGCCGCTCGACAAAACCTTGCCGAACACATCGGCCATCACCGTGATATTGCGCCCCTCGATTACCCTTTTTTCCTGAACCTCGCCATGCTCTTCGAAGTGTTCGCCGTCCAGCGCGATATCCCCCGTCGTACGCATGCTCACACCGGTGTAATTGACGATTTTCTCCATCACGGCGATCCGGTTGGTTTCGGTATCGATATTGAGAAAACCATCCATGCTGGCGACGATGAATTCCCCCTCCGGCGTGCGTTCGATACGGGTTCCCTCCCCGGCCAGCGCGACCAGATCGAAATCCTGCGGCACCTCGGCCTCAATCGGTCGGCCTCCGATGTCCACTCCCGCCTCGCCAAGGACACGGGGGATTTTTTTCAGCAAGCGTTCGCCTTGCCGTATCTGCGGAAAGCGGTTTTTGAATTGCTTCAGGTCGACCCGCCCATCGGAAAGCTTGCGCGGCGCATTATCGCGATAGAGTTTCTTCGTTTCTTCATGCACGCAGGCATCCAGGCTTTCGCCGGGCGCCAGCGGGCGGGCGACGACGATCCTGCCTGTTCGGCCATTCGCGATATAGTCCGCGACCAGATCGACGTCGAAACCGTAGCGTATGCCTTGCAGCCACATCGCCGCGACGAATTCGTCCAGCGCCAGGCTGGCCCGGACTGGCATCACCCGCTTCTCGCTGCCGACGAACTCGGACACACCCGATTCGTTCTCCTGGTATAGAGGGGTCAACACGGACTTGTCCATCATGACCAACTCAAACAGATACTCGGCTTCTCCCTGTGCGGTCAGAAATGGAGAACGATACAAGGCCCTTCGTTCAGCCGGAAAAGTCAGGATATCGGACGCAAAGCGCAGCACCGTGATCTTCGTCTTGCCGCTTCCGTAGCGTGCCAGCAGGTCCGCGGGGGTTTCGCGCCCCAGCAGTTGCTGGAACACCTTGCAGTCGAGCCCGGAAAAATAGTAAGCAGACGTATGGATGCGGTCGGCGAAGAGTACAAACTGGGAGGTCGAGTCAAGCCGGGCGAGATCGACGTAAACCCCATCCGGGGTTTTGATGATGAAGCTCGAGTCGCCGAACTGCTTGAGGTCCGCTGTGGTGTCGTTCGGCATCTGCTCTCGTCTCAGGCTATGGGCATTGCAAAAGTGGGCGCGGACCCGCGGATCATCGATTGAGCGCCCACGTACTATAAAACATTTTCAAGCGCCGCTTCAAGCTGCCGGCCATCGCGGGCCGCTTAATCGGCATAGGGGCAGCCGAGACAGCGCAGTATTTCCCAGCCCGCCCGGACAAGCACCCTGCCAGCTCCAGTTGCGATGTCGACCGGCATTGCTGCTCACGGCAACCCGCATGCGTGAAACAGACGCAGTCATTCATAAGCCGCAACACAGTATCTGACCCGCTCCCTGCGTCTTTTCCAAATGGCGTCCTCAGCTCGCCCCCCTCATGCTCCAGTGACACACCACGATCAGGGCAAGAATTGGAATTGGGCGGTAACGAGGGAATAGTGCGGGCTCCACCCGCGTGTGCAACACGGGCTTTATCCCATGCGTCCGTCCGCCCCCATCATCGGCACGCATCCAGTGAGAACGCCCCCCATACCCAGGCAGCTGGCGGGGCAAAGAGACAGAAATGCCCCGCATACGCGGGGCATTGGAATGCTTATTCGTCTACGCCGATGACTGCCGCCAGCTTCGCGATCGCATCATCCAGGATAGAGTCGGGCAACCGTTCGACGAATCGCGCCTGCCTCGCCCTGAAATCACAGAACCTGAGCTGAACCGCGAGCACGATACCGTCGGTCTTCAAGCCTGCCCCACTCACCTGCTTATCGACGTAGCTTATCGCTATCAGGCTGTGTATATCAAATTCGTCGGGACGCACGCGGAGTATGACAAGATTGACGTGACGGCCGTGAAATGGAAAGGAGTGAACCATGAACATTCGACCGATAAGAACAGAGGAGGACTATCAGGCTGCGCTGGCGGCTACCGTGGGCTGCATATTCCGGCAGAAGTGCCGATCGGAAAATAATCGCTCAAAGGGAAGCCGGCAGCCGCCGGCTTCCTCGCGTCCCCTTTTCGATAAAAAAACCCCAGTCATTTCTGACTGGGGTTTCGAATGGGTGGCTCCCCGAGCAGGGCTCGAACCTGCGACCTGCGGATTAACAGTCCGTCGCTCTACCAACTGAGCTATCAGGGAATTGCCTTAAGAGAAGTGCATCTTACCCGTACATACTCACTACGTCAAGCTTTTTGTGAAAAAACAGGCCGCCCAAAATGGCGGCCCGTCGGGCGTCCGGCGCCCCGCAATCAGAACTCCGACCGCGGGGCGAGGCATCGCATCAAGACAGATCGTGGCGCGTCTGAACCTGTTGCAACACCGGAGCCGCTTCTTCATTGGATGTCTGGCGCGCAACAATGTCACGGCGACGCAGGCCGGCTTCAGGAGCGGGAATCTCCGGCTCCGCCACCTGAACGCTGCGCGTTGTGCTCACCATCACCAGCCCCCCCAGTTCGGCCACGACCGGTGCAGGTTCAACGGCGACAGGCGCATCGGCCGTTTCGACGACAGAGGCCGCCTCGGCTACGACCGGCGCTGCCACGCCAGGCACCGGCTCGGCCGCAAGCGGTGTTTCCGGTGCTTCAACGACGGTGGCGGCTTCGGCCGCGACCGGCGCTTCCACGCCGGCGACGGATTCGACCGCAACAGGCAACTCGATGCTGACGGCGACGGGGGCCGCCACGCTGGCGCGCGGCTCGACCACGACCTGTGCTTCGACAACCACATCGGCGGCAGCCGGAGTCTCTACACGGGCAAGCGGCTCGGCCACAGCCGGTGTTTCGACAACAACATCGACGGCAACCGGAGTCTCCGCACGGGCAAGCGGCTCGAGCACAACCGCCGTTTCAACACTGCCGACAGTCGGCACTTGCTCACCGGCAGTCGGCTCGACCGTAGCAGGAACCTCGACGGCGGCTTCGACGACGGCAGGCGTTTCCACACCGGCAGCCGGTTCGACCGCAAGTGGCGCATCAGCGCGGGTAGCGGCTTCAACGGCAGCCGGCGCTTCGATGCCGGCAACCGGTTCGACCGCAAGCGGCGCATCGGCGATGGCTTGGCTTACCGGCAGCGTCTCGGCGACCGGCAACGTTTCGCCGGACTCATTGACAGCGCCTTCCATCCCTTCAACCTGATCGCGGCGACGATCGCGACGGCCGCGACGACGACGACGCGGCGCATCGCCGGATTCCGCCACCGCCGAATCGACCGGCGCTTCGGGGCGCACGGCGCTCGCATCGGCCTCGGCTTCCGGGCGACGACGAGCGGGGCGTTCATCGGCACCCGCTTCGCGATTTTCACGCGGCTCGCGGGGCTCGCCTCTCTCGCGACGGGTGCGCTCGCCACGCTCGGCACGCTCACTGCGTTCGGGCTTTTCCTGACGTTCTCCATTTTCTGCACGTTCGCCGCGTTCCGCACGATCCGGCCGTTCACCACGCTCGGCACGTTCCGCACGATCGGGACGTTCACTGCGCTCGGCTCGTGCAGGGCGTTCGCCGCGTTCCGGGCGTTCGCTGCGTTCAGCGCGTTCGCTGCGTTCAGCGCGTTCGCTGCGTTCCGGACGTTCGCTACGTTCCGGGCGTTCGCTGCGTTCCGGGCGTTCGCTGCGTTCCGGGCGTTCGCTGCGTTCCGGGCGTTCGCCGCGTTCAGCGCGGGCAGAGGGGCGACGCTTCTCTTCGCCCGTTCCCGCCGGGCGGCGCGACGAAGCCGCACCAGGGCGACGGTCATTGCGTTGGCGGGACGGACGCACCGCTTCGGCATCGCGGGCAGGCGCCGGCGCGGCCGGCTCGGATCCGGCGAACACGCCTTTGAGCCAGGCGACGGCACGAGCCAGCACGCCAGGCTCGGCCACAACGGCAGGAGCCACTTCCGGCAAAGGACGATTCGGGGCGGGTTGCGGCGGGGTGATCCCCTTGACGGCCGCCTCCTGTCGCTCGACTTTCGGCTTTTCCTGACCGAAGGTAATGGTCAGATCCTCATCCTGGATCTCGACCCGGCTATAGCTCGGGGCATCGCCCAATTCGGTCAGATCGTCGTGACGCAGGCGCACGATCTTGTAATGCGGCGTTTCCAGATGGATATTCGGGATAAGCACGACTGCAACGTCAAGCCGCTCCTCTATCGAATAGATCTCGGCGCGCTTCTCGTTGAGCAGGAAAGTCGCCACATCAACCGGCACTTGCGCATGCACGGCGCCGGTATTCTCCTTCATCGCCTCTTCCTGGATGATGCGCAGGATATGCAGGGCCGACGATTCGGTACCGCGAATGAAGCCGATGCCATGGCAACGCGGGCACGGCTCGTGACTGGTTTCACCCAACGACGGCTGCAGGCGCTGGCGCGATAATTCAAGCAGGCCGAAACGCGACAGCTTGCCCATCTGAACGCGGGCGCGATCATGTTTGAGAACCTCGCGCAGACGGTTTTCGACGTCACGCTGGTTCTTCGGGGTTTCCATATCGATAAAATCGATAACGATCAGGCCGCCCAGGTCGCGCAAGCGCAGCTGACGGGCAATCTCCTCCGCCGCTTCCATATTGGTGCGGAAAGCGGTGTCTTCGATATCCGAGCCCTTGGTCGCACGCGCCGAGTTGACATCGACCGACACCAGCGCTTCGGTATGGTCGATAACGATGGCGCCGCCAGACGGCAATTGCACGCTGCGCGAGAAGGCCGTTTCGATTTGATGCTCGATCTGGAAACGCGAGAACAGCGGCACCTGATCCTTGTACAGCTTCACACGGCTCAGCGTGTTAGGCATGACATGGCTCATGAACTGGCGCGCCTGTTCATAGATCTCGTCGGTATCGATAAGAATTTCGCCGATGTCCGGATGGTAGTAATCGCGGATCGCGCGGATGACAAGGCTGCTTTCCTGCAAGATCAGGAAGGGGGCCGTCTGGGCGCCGGAAGCGCCTTCGATCGCACGCCACAGTTGCAGCAGATAGCCCAGATCCCACTGCAGCTCTTCGAAATTGCGTCCGATGCCGGCCGTGCGGGCAATCAGGCTCATCCCTTGCGGCACTTCCAGCTGGGCGAGCAGATCCTTGAGTTCCTGGCGCTCTTCGCCTTCGATGCGACGCGAAACGCCCCCGCCTCGCGGGTTGTTCGGCATCAGGACCAAATAGCGGCCAGCGAGGCTGATATAGGTCGTCAGGGCCGCGCCTTTATTGCCGCGTTCGTCCTTTTCGACCTGGACGGAGACTTCCATGCCTTCGCGCAACACGTCCTGGATACGCGGACGGCCGCCTTCATAGCCCTGGAAATACGAACGCGAGACTTCCTTGAACGGCAGGAAGCCGTGGCGTTCGGTACCGTAGTCGACGAAGCAGGCTTCGAGGGAGGGCTCGATACGGGTGATCACACCCTTGTAGATATTCCCCTTGCGCTGCTCCTTGCCGACCGTCTCGATATCGAGGTCGACGAGTTTTTGTCCGTCGACGATAGCAACGCGCAGCTCTTCGGCTTGCGTCGCATTAAACAGCATTCGTTTCATGTAAACCTTCCCTGCGCGGCACTCACGCAAGGACACAGCAAGTATTTGACGGCCCAGTGGCTAAGGATGGGCGCTTTCCGAAAGAAGTGATCTTAATATAAAGAGCGCTGAAACCGATACATGCAAGCCTACTTCCTGAGATACGTCACACGATGCCCCGTTTCGCGTCCAGCGGGGTTTTCGTCACGAGGACGGTGAGAGGCATCGCGCCGGGTCAAACTTTGCTGCGCGGTCCCCTGACTGGCTTTGCATCAGGGGATGGAATGCTAATGAGTGCGTTATGCGTTCAAATGCTTTACCATCGCTGCTTTTCGGTGAGCGAGATAACCTTTGGCTGCGGCCGGTCAAAGCGGCGTCAGGTCAGGGTCTCACCCTGCCGGCCGTTTCATTGCCCCGCAGCAGCGTCAACCCGCAATGAGCGGTTGACCTTGTTTCCGGATTCACACTGCCCACAAGAATTATGTGACCAGGCGCAAGAAGTATAAGCAAAATGACTGATAATCGCAAAGATTCCGTAAGCTTCCAGCACATAGACGCGGAGGACGCCGGGCAGCGTATAGATAACTATCTGGTACGCATACTCAAAGGCGTTCCCAAGAGTCATATCTATCGCATCCTTCGCTCAGGCGAGGTTCGTGTGAACCGCGGACGGATCGACGCCTCCTATCGCCTCGCCGACGGCGATGAAATCCGCATCCCGCCAGTACGCACCGCCGAACGCCCCGTCTCTTCCGCCCCCGGCTCCGACTTCCCGGTCATCTATGAAGACAACTTCATGCTGGTGATAAACAAGCCGTCCGGTGTCGCGGTACATGGCGGCAGCGGCATCTCCTTCGGCGTGATCGAACAGCTGCGCAAGGCACACCCCGATTACCGTTTCCTGGAACTCGCCCACAGGCTGGACCGCGAAACATCAGGCCTGCTGATGCTGGCAAAAAAACGCTCGGCATTACTGAAGCTGCATGACATGATGCGTGATAATATTCCCGACAAACGCTATCTGGCGCTAGGCATCGCGCCGTGGCAGGGCAAGGGCGGATCGGTCAAGTTCCCTCTGCTCAAATACCTGACTGCCGACGGCGAACGACGCGTACGGGTAGACGATAGCGGGCAGGCATCGCACACCATTTTCACCGTACTGGAACGACTCGGGCGCTTTACCTTGCTCGAAGCGCGACTCAAGAGCGGGCGCACCCATCAGATCCGGGTGCATATGGCGGCGAGCGGCTGCCAGATCGCCGGCGATGACAAATACGGCGATCCAGCCACGAATCGCGACCTGTCCCGGCAAGGCCTGCGCCGCATGTTCCTGCATGCCTACCGCCTGACCCTGCCACACCCGGTCACTGGCGAAACACTAACGCTGGAAGCGCCCCTGCCGGACGAGTTGCTCGCCTACCTCGAGAAACTGAGAGAAAATGGCCAAGAACTTTGATTTGATCGTCTTCGACTGGGATGGCACCCTGATGGACTCGACGGCGCACATCGCGCACTCGATCCAGTTGGCCAGCGCCGAACTCGGTTTGCCGGTTCCCGATCGCGCGACGGCAAACCACGTCATCGGACTGGGGCTGACCGAAGCTCTGGCCTGCGCCTGCCCCGAGCTCACCCCGGATCGCTACCCGGCCATGATAGACGCATACCGTCGTCATTACTTTGGCCGCGATGAAACGCTGGAACTGTTCGATGGCGTACGCGAAGGCCTCGCCGCCCTGGCACGGACCGGCGTCATCCTGGCGGTCGCCACCGGCAAGAGCCGGCGCGGTCTCGACCGGGCGCTGGAAGCGACGGGAATCGCCCCCTGCTTCGCCGCCAGCCGCACCGTAGACGAGTGCGCGTCCAAGCCCGATCCGGAAATGCTGCACCAATTATCCGCCCTGTTCGACATTGCCCCCGAGCGCACACTGATGGTAGGCGACACCACTCACGACCTGCAGATGGCGAACAACGCCGGCGCCCGCGGCGCCGGCGTATGCTACGGTGCCCACCCGCGCGAGGCATTGCTCGACTGCCAGCCGCTGGGCCTGTTCGACTCATTCGACGAGTTCTGCACATGGCTGCGGAATCACCTGTCCTGATCTGCCCGTCCTCGGCCCTGATCGACAGCGGCCGGGCCGTTCGTTTCCGGTGCGAAGCCGACGGGCAGGCCATGCCGGCCTTCGCCATTCGCCATGGGGGCCGCGTCTACGCCTATATCAATGCCTGTCGCCACATTCCGCTCGAACTCGACTGCAACGAGGGCGACATTTTCGATTTGAGCGGGCACTACCTCATTTGCAGCATGCACGGTGCACGTTACGAGGCCGATAGCGGCTACTGCGTCTATGGCCCCTGCCGCGGCAGCCGCCTGCGGCGGCTCACCGTCCAGGAGAGCGACGGCATGGTTTATCTGATACCCGACAGCAATGACGCGGCGTTGCCGCGCACAGGAGGTTCTGACACGTGAGCGACAACCAGATCTGGGAACGCGAACTACTGGAAAAGCTGGCCACGGCCTCATTGATCGAACAACGCCGCAGCCGACGCTGGAAAATTTTCTTTCGCCTGGCATGGCTGATGATCGCACTTGCCATCGCCGCGGCGCTGTTCTGGCGCAACGAGGACAGCGCCGTTGCGGCGACCCGCCCGCACACGGCCATCATCCGGCTCGAAGGCGTCATAGACAGCGAGAACGATACGGCCAACAAACTGATTGACGGACTGCAGAGCGCACTGGAAGACAAAGGAACGCGCGGCATCATCATCCAGGCCAACAGTCCCGGCGGCAGCCCCGTACTGTCCGGCATGGTCTATGACGAAATCGTGCGCCAACGCCATTTGCACCCGGCGATTCCCATCTACGTCGTCGTAGAAGAAGTTTGCGCTTCGGGCTGCTACTATATCGCGGCAGCGGCGAATAAAATCTTCGTGGACAAAGCCAGCATCGTCGGCTCGATCGGCGTCGTTTCCGACGGCTTCGGGTTTACCGGACTGATGGAAAAACTCGGCATCGAACGAAGGCTGAAAACCGCAGGCGAGAACAAGGCGATGGGCGACCCCTACTCTGCGCTCAATCCGAAGCAGGAGGCGATCCGCCAGCAACTGCTGGACACCATCCATCGCCAGTTCATCCAGGCGGTCAAGACCGGACGCGGATCGCGGCTGAAGGAAACGCCGGAAACATTCAGTGGCATGATATGGTTGGGCGAGCAGGCGATCGGCCTGGGTTTGGCGGACGGCAACGGCAATGTCGCCTCGATCGCGCGGGACGTGATCAAGGCCGACAAAACGCTTGACTACACCCCCGAGGACGATCTGGGCAGCCGCTTCGCCCGTCGCATCGGAGTGCAGCTGGCGGGCGGCGTCAAGACCTTGTTCGATACCCGTTTTTTCTGATTTCTAGCGCGAGAGCACCATGAGACGCAGGCCGGAAGAAGAACATGAAAATCATGAGCGTTGGATGGTTTCCTACGCCGACTTCGTAACGTTGCTATTTGCCTTTTTCGTCGTGATGTACGCCATCTCGTCGATAAACGAAGGCAAGTACCGCGTTCTGTCGACGGCGATCACCAACGCCTTCCGCACGGGCGGCTCGGTCACCGTGGTGGCGGGGCCGCCCGCCGGCAGCGCCAACACCATGATAGAGATTCCGCAGACCCGCCCGATCGCGAAGGCACTGAAAACCGACACCCACGTGGTCGAACAGCTGAAACTCAACCGGCTCGCACAGGACCTGCGCCGCGTACTCGACCCGCTGGTCAAGGGCGGACAGGTCAAGATCACCCAGACCACCAAGGGGGTCGCCATCGAAATCAAGGACAGCGCACTGTTTCCTGTCGGACAGGCCACGCCCTCGCCGCAGACGCGCGAGTTGATGACCCAGATGGCTCACGTCCTCAGCACGGTCGACAACTCGGTCAGCGTCGAAGGCTTTACCGACGACGTCCCCATCAGCACCCCGACCTTCCCGTCGAACTGGGAACTCTCGGCCGCACGGGCGGGGAGCGTGGTACGCCTGTTCCAGGAGAACGGCATTGTCCCCGGCCGCATGGTGGCGGTCGGTCGCGCGGAGAACACGCCGGTCGCCGACAATGCGACGACCGAGGGCCGCGCCCGCAATCGCCGTGTCGCGATCACCGTACTGACCAATGATAGCGGCGGCTCCAACGCGCGACTGCCGCTCGAGCAGCTGGAAGCTCTCAGCCAGGCCGCCGCTGCCGAAAACGCCAAGGCATCAGCGGCCGGGACAGCCCCCTGATTTCGCGCCAAGGCGCCGGCTCGCGGGTATAATGCCCGGCGATTCTTTGCTGGAGGCTGTCATGCTTTACCCCCTGTTGCGCCCCTTCTTGTTCCGTCTCGACCCGGAGCGCGCGCACGATGTGACCCTGCGCCTGCTCGAGTTTGCGCACCGCAGCGGCATCGATCGCCTGCTGGCGACCCGGGCCGCGGGCCGTCCGGTCACCGCCATGGGCCTTCGCTTTCCCAACCCCGTCGGCCTCGCCGCCGGGCTGGACAAAAACGGCGCCCATATCGCCGCTCTGGCCGCACTGGGCTTCGGCTTCATAGAAATCGGCACCGTCACGCCGCGCGCTCAGCCGGGCAATCCCAAGCCGCGCATGCTGCGACTGCCCCAGCAACGCGCGATCATCAATCGCATGGGGTTCAATAACGACGGGGTCGAAACCCTGATTGAGAACGTCCGTGCCAGTGCCCATGGTGGAATCATCGGCATCAATATCGGGAAAAATGCCGCGACGCCGCTCGAAAAGGCGGCTGACGATTATCTAAGCGCGATGGATGCGGTCTATCCTCACGCCAGTTATATCGCGGTCAATGTTTCGTCCCCCAACACCCGCAACCTGAGACGGCTTCAGCAGGTCGACGAACTATCCGCGCTGCTGGCCCAGCTCAAGGAGCGCCAGCAGCTGCTTGCCGACACGCACGGACGATACGTGCCGCTAGCGCTCAAAATTGCACCGGACATGGATGATGACCACCTGACGGCGCTCGCGCGCGTTCTGGTCGAGCGCCGTGTCGATGGCGTGATCGCCACCAATACCACGCTGGCCCGACCCGGCATCGCCGACCCTGCCGTCGCCGCCGAGACCGGCGGCCTCTCGGGCGCCCCGCTCGCCCTTCTGTCGACTCGCGTCATCGCGTTGCTGGCGAGGGAACTCGATGGCGCATTGCCAATCATAGGTACCGGTGGAATCATGTCAGGCAAGGACGCTGCCGAAAAAATGGCGGCAGGTGCCAATCTGATCCAGATTTATAGCGGGCTGGTATATCGCGGGCCCAAATTGGTAGCAGAATGTATCAAGGCAACAGCTAACTGAGCCTAAACGCAGGAGATCGACCATGCAGAAACGTAATACCCTAGCCTTCGTCGCCATCGCAGCCGTCGCAACGTTGAGCGGCTGCGCCGCCACCGACTCGGCCACCGGCTACTCGCGCGGCCAGATGCAGCAGGCACAATCGGTACAACTCGGTACGATTCTATCGATACAGAACGTCAAGACCACAGGCGACAGCAATGATCTGCTGACCCTGGGCGGAGCCGCCGTCGGCGGCATCGCAGGCAGCAATATAGGTCAAGGCAAGGGCGCAGCCGTCGGCGCGATTCTCGGCGCACTGGCCGGTGGCGTGGGCGCGAATGCGGCCCAACATGGGCTGGGCAGCAAGATGGCGCTGGAAATCACAGTCAAACTCGACAGCGGGCGCATGATCTCGATCGTACAGGATCCGGACGTGCCACTGGCGGTCAATCAGCGCGTGCGCGTGCTGTCGGGCCGTGGCGCAGATCGCGTGGTCCCTTTCTGAGCACGACCGCTCCGCCCGCCCCGGCGGAGCGCTTTCAGCCGCGAAACGGCACCCAGTCGCCGTCGATCAGTTTTTCCAGCGGGCGATAGCGCGACTTGTACGTCATCTTGGCACACTCTTCGATCCAGTACCCGAGATAGACATATTTCAGCCCCAGGGTACGGGCCAGTTCCACCTGCCACTGCACATTGAATACACCGTAGCTGGTACCCGCCTCGCGCGTTTCGTAGAAGGTGTAGACGGCGGACAAGCCATCGTCCAGACGATCGATCAGACTGACCATTCTCAGCTCCGCCCCCTGCCTGAACTCGGCCAGCCAGCTGTCGACGCCACTCTTGAGAATGAACTCCGAATACTGCACCGGGTCGTCGTCGGACATGCCGCCACCCGAGTGGCGCGCCTCCTGATACTGGCGATAGAGTTGATAGTGCTCGGCGTTGTACGCGAGCGGCAGCAAGCTGACGACGAGGTCGTCGTGGCGCGCCCGCGCCCGCCGCTGGCTGCGATCCGGCACGAACTGGTCGACCGGTATCCGCACCGGCACGCAGGCGCGGCAGACGTCGCAATACGGACGGTAGATGTAAAGGCCGCTGCGACGAAACCCCATCAACACCAGTTGGCTATAAACATGGGCGTCGATCGACTCAGCGGGGATGGCCACCTGGGAACGGGCCTTCCGCTCGCGCAGATAGCTGCAAGCATAAGGCGCGGTGGCATAGAAATGAATGGCCACGGCATGGCCGACGTCACGATGGCTCATTATCGAATGAATACGTCCATAAAGTATCGGACGGCGGATGCCGGGCGAGTTCTTCAAGAGTAGCAAGAAACTGCGCTCTTGGGATCAGACTCGCCCCCAGACTTGCGAGATGGGGCGTATACATCTGACAATCTATCATCCCCACGCCGCAGCCGGACAGGTGGCGCGCCATATGCACGAAGGCGAGCTTGGAGGCATCCCGTTCGAGACTGAACATCGACTCGCCGAAGAAGACCCCGCCCAACGACACGCCGTACAGCCCGCCAACCAGCTTTTCGTCGACCCAGGTTTCGAACGAATGCGCGTACCCGGCGGCATGGAGCCGGCAGTAGGCATCGACCATTTCCGGGACGATCCAAGTGCCGGACTGTCCGGGGCGCGGACGGGCGCAGCGCTCCATGACGGCACGGAACGCAGAATCGACCCGGATGCGGTAGCGCGCATTGCGCAAGCGCTTGTCGAGCGAGCGGGTCACGCGCAGTTGCTCCGGGAAAAGCACCATGCGCGCAGAAGGCGACCACCACAGAATGGGTTCAGGCGGAGAATACCACGGGAAAATTCCGCGCGAATACGCCAGCAACAGCCGGCGCACGGACAGATCGCCGCCTGCCGCCAACAGACCGTCGGGGTCGGCCAGCGCTGAAGAGAGTGGAGGGAAAAGCAGCTCGCGCCCAAGCCAGGGAATCATGCCGCATCCTCAAACCGGTACCGGCACGGACTGCCGGAGCTTACTTTTTTTCGGACTTAGCCAGGCATTCCGGGCATTCGCCATACATATACAGGGCATGGTCGGCGATATGAAAGCCATGTACCGACGCAATTCTATCCTGCAGGGCTTCGATTTCGGGATCGAAAAATTCTTCGACCCGACCGCATCGCACGCAGACCATATGGTCGTGGTGGCTACCCTCGTTCAGTTCGTAGACCGCCTTGCCGGTTTCGAAGTGGTGCCGCGTCAGCAGGCCGGCCTGTTCGAACTGGGTCAGCACGCGATAGATGGTGGCCAGACCGATATCGATATTTTCGGCCAGCAACTTGCGGTACACGTCTTCGGCCGACATATGGCGCGATCCGGCACTTTCGAACAAATCGAGAATCTTGAGCCGCGGGCCGGTGGCCTTGAGCCCGATATCTTTGAGGTGACTGGCTTTGCTCATCGTGATATAAAGTGGGGGATCATTTTATTAGGCAATAATAATGCCTTTTCCAGGCTTTGCCTAATCACTTCCGTATAATTCGCATCAAACGGAGTAACATGCGCGCCCTGACTCTCGTTGCCGTCATAGCCTTGTCCGGCTGCTCCTCGAATGTGTCGCTGAACCCGCTGACGTGGATCCCACCCTACCAGATGGATATCCAGCAAGGCAACCAGCTGACCGCAGATGCCGTGGCCAAACTCAAACCGGGGATGACCCGTTCGCAGGTTCGTTTCGTACTCGGCACTCCGCTGCTGAACGACGCCTTCCATGCCGACCGCTGGGATTACAAATACCGCCTGGTTCAGAGCGGCAGGCAGGTTCAAGACAAACTGTTCACCGTCTACTTCAAGGGCGACCTGCTCGACCGCTACGAAGGCGACGTGCTCCCCGCCGAGCGGCCTATCCTTGTCGGCGTCCCGGCCTCGGCGCCGCTGGCGGCCTCGGCCCCGGCCGGAGTCAAGCCATGAACGACGTGCGGAATGTCGTCATCGTCGGCGCCACCGGCCGGATGGGCCGCAGCCTGATCGAAGCCGTCCTCGAGCGCAAGGACATGCGTTTGGCCGCAGCAATCGACCGGGCCGACAGTCCGCTGCTGGGGCAGGATGCCGGACTGCTCTGCGGGCGCAGCGCCGGCATTGCGCTGAGCGCCGATTTTGAGGCGGCGCTCGCCGAAGCCGACGTCGTGATCGACTTCACCCGACCGGAAGCCACGCTACGCTATCTGGCGGCCTGCGTCGCGGCAAAAGTCGACATGGTCATCGGCACCACCGGTTTTGACACGGCAGGCAAAGCCGCCATCGCCAAAGCCGCACACGACATCGGCATCGTGTGCGCGCCCAACTACAGTGTGGGCGTCAACCTTGCCTTGCGCCTGCTGGACACGGCCGCACGCATTCTCGGCGACGACTACGATGTCGAAATCATCGAAGCTCACCACCGGCACAAGATCGACGCTCCGTCGGGTACCGCATTGCGCATGGGAGAAGTCGTCGCCGCCGCGCTCGGGCGCGACCTCGAACAGTGCGCCGTCTACGGTCGCGAAGGCATCACCGGCGAACGCGACAGTAAGACCATAGGCTTTGCCACCGTCCGCGGCGGCGACATCGTGGGCGATCACACCGTCCTGTTCGCGACGCCAGGCGAGCGCATCGAAATCACGCACAAGGCATCGAGCCGCGCCACCTTCGCCAACGGCGCCGTCCGTGCCGCCGGCTGGCTGGCCGGTACCGGCAACGGCCTGTTCGACATGCAGGATGTGCTTGGCCTCAAATAGAGGCTCCCGGGCCCTGACCGCCCTCTTCTGCCTGGGCCTGATCCTGACCGCGCTCGCCTCCCTGTTCGACTCACCGGCTACCGGCGGCATTCACGTGGGCGACTGGCTGTCCGGGCGCGTCCCCCCGATCGAGCACGAGCTGCTGTGGCAGTTGCGGCTGCCGCGCGTCTTGCTCGCATTCTGTGCCGGGGCCCTGCTCGCGTCTGCCGGCGCGGCGATTCAGGCACGCTTCCATAATCCACTGGCCGAACCCGGACTGATCGGCATCAATGGCGGAGCCGCTCTGGCAGCGGCCCTGGCTTTGCAACTCGGCCTGCCCACGCCCCTGGTTTCGCTCTCGGCATTCGGCGGCGGCCTGCTCGCGCTGAGCCTGACCCGTCTGATGAGCCGTTCGACCAGAAACGCGGCGCGCCTGATCCTGGCCGGTGTCGCTGTCAACGCGGTATTCGGCAGCCTGCTGACCCTGCTGATCTGCACCCTGCCCGACGGCTCCTTGCGCACCATCACCTTCTGGCTGATGGGTAGCTTCGCCCAGGCCGAATGGCCGCTGGTCAGGCTCTGCCTGCTGGCTGCCCCGGTCTTGTGCCTGCTGCTTTACCGCGAGTGGCGGCTGCTCAACGCCCTGCAGCTGGGAGAGGAAGCCGCCTGGCATATGGGGTTCAATGTCCGGCGCGGCGCATGGCGCGTCGTAGTGTTGTCGGCCCTGGCCTGCAGCCTGGTGGTGTCGAGCTGCGGCATGGTGGGCTTTATCGGGCTGATGGCACCGCACCTGGTGCGCCAGTGCATCGGCGGCCATTCGCGCCGCCTGCTGCTGCTCGCGCCACTGGCCGGAGGCTGGCTGGCGCTCGGCGCCGACTGGCTCGCGCGCAGCGCAATCTATCCGGCCGAGCTACCGGTCGGCGTCATCACCAGCCTGACCGGCGCACCGTTCTTTCTCTGGCTGTTGTGGCGCAACAAGGCGGATTACGATGCTTGAAGCCCGGGCACTGACCTTTGTACGCCAGGGACGCGGACTGCTGGCACCGGTGTCCTGTCGCACGCTCTGCGGCGAAATCACGGCCATCGTCGGCCCGAATGGGGCCGGCAAGAGCACCTTGCTGGGGCTGCTCTCGGGCTGGCTGAGGCCGGGTGGCGGCGGCGCCTTCATCAATGGCCGCATGATCGCCGACATGACGCCTCGCGAGCTGGCCCTCTGCCGCGCGGTGGTCGAACAGGCGACGGTCTGCCCGCAAGGACTGACAGTGGGAGACGTGGTCGGAATGGGCGCCTACCGCGGCGCGCCCTCGCCGCTAGCCGTCGCTCATGCGCTACGCCTGTGCCAGAGCACGGCGCTGGCCGGGCGGCAGATGGCGGACCTTTCCGGCGGGGAAAGACAACGCGTCCACCTCGCACGTGCGCTATGCCAGCTGCTGTCGGCCCCTGCCCCAGGACGCCACCTGCTGCTGGATGAAGCCACGTCGGCCCTCGACTTCGGAATGGCCGATGCCTTGTTTGGAGAAATCAGGACCCTCGCGCGACAGGAAGGCATCGGCGTCACCGCCGTCCTGCACGATATCAATCTGGCCTTGCGCCACGCCGATCGCGTGCTGCTGCTCGACGGGGGCCGCGCCGTGGCTTTCGGCCCCGTGCGCGAAGTCATGGACAGGGAGCGGCTGGAAGCGCTGTACGACGTGCGCCTGGCCGAGCTGATCAGCCCCGATCGCCGGCAACGCGCGTTCGTTCCACTGTCCCGGCATCAAGGCAAGGAATAATCGACGGGCGGCGCCTTCGACTGAAAACTCTGCCGCACTTCGCCATCCGCGTCCACACTTTCCAGGTACACGTCGAACCCCCACAACCGCGCCACATGCTTAAGCACCTCCTGCGCGCTCGCCGCCTCCAGCGGCCGCCGCAAATGCATACTGTGGCGCAGGGTCAGGCTGCGGTCGCCGCGCATATTAACCGACCACACCTGGATATTCGGCTCGCGCGAGCCGAGGTTATACTGCTCGGACAGACTCTGCCTGATCGCGTGATAGCCGTTTTCGTCGTGAATGGCCGTGATTTCGAGTTTTTCGTCGCGATCGTCGTCGCGGATGGAAAACATCCGGAATTCGCGCATCAGTTTGGGCGACAGATATTGCGAAATAAAGCTCTCGTCCTTGAAGTTGCGCATCGCGAAATCGAGCACTTCGCGCCAGTTCTTGCCGGCGATATCGGGAAACCACAACCGGTCCTCGTCCTCCGGATGCTCGCAAATGCGCTTGATGTCCTGATACATGGAGAAACCCAGCGCATACGGGTTGATACCGCGGTACCACTTGGCCGTCACCGGCGGCTGGTATACCACATTGGTGTGAGACTGCAGGAACTCGAGCATCGCGCCATCGTTGATCAAGCCCTTGTCGTAGAGCCGGTTGAGAATGGTGTAGTGCCAGAATGTGGCCCAACCCTCGTTCATGACCTGGGTCTGCCGCTGCGGATAAAAATATTGGGCCACTTTGCGCACGATGCGCACGACCTCGCGCTGCCACGGTTCGAGCAAAGGGGCCGATTTTTCGATGAAGTACAGCAGGTTCTCCTGCGGCTCGGACGGAAAGCGGATGTTGGCACGCTCGCCATCATCGTCGCGGCTGCGGCGCGGAATCGTTCGCCACAGATCATTAACCTGCATCTGAAGGTATTGCTCGCGCTCGGTCTGTCGCGCCTGTTCCTTGGACAAGGACAACTTCTGTGGCCGCTTGTAGCGATCGACACCGTAGTTCATCAGCGCATGGCACGAATCAAGCAGACTTTCGACCGCGTCGATTCCATAACGCTCCTCGCAGCGGGTGAGGTAGGCCTTGGCGAAGACCAGGTAATCGACAATGGCCGAAGCATCGGTCCAGGAACGGAACAGGTAGTTGCCCTTGAAGAAGGAATTGTGCCCATACGCCGCGTGCGCGATCACCAGCGCCTGCATCGTCATGGAGTTTTCCTCCATCAGGTAGGCGATACAAGGATTGGAGTTGATCACGATTTCATAGGCCAGCCCCATCTGGCCCCGCTTGTAGCTCTTCTCCGTGGCGACGAAATGCTTGCCGTACGACCAGTGATGGTAGTTGACCGGCATGCCGACCGAAGAGTACGCATCCATCATCTGCTCGGCAGTGATGACTTCGAGCTGGACCGGGTAGACGTCGAGACCGTATTCGCCGACGGCGATCTCGGCGATGGCCCGATCGTACTCGCCGATCAGATCGAAGGTCCATTCCGACCCGTTAGAGAGGGTTGTCATGCTGGCTCCCCTTGCCACAGCCCGTGTCAGCGCATCGCGGGCTGGCGTTTGAACAGTTCGCGGAACACCGGGTAGATATCTGCCGCCGCATGGATCTTCTGCATTGCAAAATGGCGGTGGATCTGCTGAACCTTCAGATACTCGTACCAGAGATTCTGCGGTTCTCCCTCGGTGATTTCGATATACGCGTAGTACTGGCAATACGGCAGCAGGTCTTCGGACAGGATGCGCGAGCAGTTGGCCGAGTCGCTGTCCCAGTTATCGCCGTCGGATGCCTGCGCTGCATAAATATTCCACTCGCTGGTGGCGTAGCGCTGCATCACGATCTCTTGCATCAGCTTGAGCGCGGATGACACGACCGTGCCGCCGGACTCGCGGGAATGGAAAAAGTCATGCTCGTCGACTTCGACGGCACTCGTATGGTGGCGAATGAAAACGACCTCGATTTTGTCGTAGTTTCGTTGCAGAAACAGGTAGAGCAAAATGAAAAAGCGCTTGGCCATATCCTTTTTGGGTTCATCCATCGAGCCGGAGACATCCATCAGGCAGAACATGACGGCCTTGCTGGTCGGTACGGGCAATTTGACGCGATTGTTATAGCGTAGATCGAAAGGATCGATAAAAGGTATCGCGCCCAGTTTTTCACGCAGCATATGGATGCGCTGCCGCCGCTCGCGGATATCGAGTCCGGCATCATCGTCGGATTCCAGCAGGGTGTCGAGATCCTCCTCCGCCTCGCCGATACTGGTCAACGTCGGCGCCGCCATCGCCACCCTGCGCGCGAGCGCTCCGCGCAACGAACGCACAATATTGATATTGGCCGGCGTGCCGTCGTTCGTATAACCGGCGCGCACCGACTTCATCTCTTCGATACCCTTGAGCTGGGTCTTGATCAGATTGGGCAAGGCCAGATCATCGAAAAATACGTTCATGAACTCTTCATGAGAGAGTTCGAAAACAAAGTCGTCCTCGCCCGACCCGTCCTGGCTCGCCTTGCCCCCTCCCGCCCCCGCGCCTCCGCCCTGAGGCCGGGTGAAGCGGTCGCCCTTCAGGTATTCTTCGTTCCCCGGGTGGACATGATCGAGCACCCCGCCCTGACCATGGTGAAAAACGGGTTCCGAGATATCCCTCACCGGTATGGACACTTTCTCGCCGCTATCGAGATCGGTGATGCTGCGCCCTTTTATCGCCTTGGATACCGCCTCCTTGATCTGGGCTTTGAACCGCCGCAGAAAACGGTCGCGATTGACCGCGGATTTATTCTTGCCGTTCAAGCGCCGATCGATGATATGGGACATAACCACCTCGCTTTGGCGGGGGCCGTCGCCCCCGCCTTGTCTCATGCCGCGGGATCCGGTCGTGGCCCGCGACGCTCAGGACGACTTGCGCACGCGCAAATACCATTCGCAAAGCAAACGGACCTGTTTGGCGGTATACCCCTTCTCGACCATGCGGTTGACGAAATCCTCATGCTTCTTCGCATCTTCGGTGCTCGCCTTGGCATTGAAGGAGATAACCGGCAGTAGCTCCTCGGTATTCGAGAACATCTTTTTCTCGATGACCGTCCGCAACTTTTCGTAACTGGTCCACGCCGGGTTCTTGCCTCCATTGTTTGCGCGGGCGCGCAACACGAAGTTCACGATCTCGTTACGAAAATCCTTCGGGTTTGATATCCCGGCCGGTTTTTCTATTTTTTCCAGCTCGGCATTGAGGGACGTGCGATCGAAGCTTTCGCCGGTATCCTGATCCCGGTATTCCTGATCTTGTATCCAGAAATCGGCAAAAGTCACATAGCGATCGAAAATATTCTGACCATATTCGGAATAACTTTCCAGGTACGCGGTCTGAATTTCCTTGCCGATGAACTCGACATATTTCGGAGCCAGAAATTCCTTGATGAAGGACATGTATTTCTGTTCGATCTCCGATGGAAACTGCTCGCGTTCGACCTGCTGCTCGAGCACATAGAGCAGATGAACCGGATTGGCCGCGATCTCGCTATGATCGAAGTTGAACACCTTGGACAATATCTTGTAGGCAAAGCGCGTGGACAGACCGCTCATGCCTTCGTCGACACCGGCGAAATCACGGTATTCCTGCAGCGACTTGGCCTTGGGATCGGTGTCCTTCAGATTCTCGCCATCGTAGACCTGCATCTTGCTGAACAGGCTGGAGTTTTCCGGCTCTTTCAGCCGCGACAACACCGCGAACTGTCCCATCATCTTCAAGGTTCCCGGCGCGCAGGGCGCGTCGCCGAGCGAGGAATTGCGGATCAGCTTGTCGTAAATCTTGACCTCCTCGGACACGCGCAGGCAGTACGGCACTTTGACGATATAAATACGGTCGAGGAACGCCTCGTTATTCTTGTTGTTCTTGAACTGCTTCCATTCTGATTCGTTGGAGTGCGCGAGGATGATGCCTTCGAAGGGAATCGCGCCGAAACCTTCCGTTCCCTTGTAATTGCCTTCCTGGGTCGCCGTCAGCAGGGGGTGCAGAACCTTGATCGGGGCCTTGAACATTTCCACGAACTCGAGCAGGCCCTGATTGGCCAGGCACAAGCCGCCGGAATAGCTGTAGGCATCGGGGTCATCCTGCGCGTATTTCTCCAGCTTGCGGATATCGACCTTGCCCACCAGCGAGGAAATATCCTGATTGTTTTCGTCTCCCGGTTCGGTCTTGGCCACGGCAATCTGGCGCAGGACCGAGGGGTGGCGCTTGACGACGCGGAACTGGCTGATGTCGCCGTTGAATTCGTGCAGACGCTTGACCGCCCACGGGCTCGGGATGGTTTTCAGGTAACGGCGCGGAATACCGTACTGCTCTTCGAGGATGGCGCCATCTTCGTCCAGATTGAACAGTCCAAGAGGCGACTCGTTGATCGGCGACCCTTTCAGGCAATAGAAGGGAACCAGCTCCATCAACTCCTTGAGCTTCTCGGCGATCGACGACTTGCCGCCACCGACCGGCCCCAGCAGATAGAGGATCTGCTTTTTCTCCTCCAGCCCCTGAGCCGCATGGCGGAAATAGGCGACCACCTGTTCGATGACTTCCTCGGTACCGAAAAACTCGCGGAATGCCGGGTAGACCTTGATGATCTTGTTGCTGAACATGCGCGACAGGCGTTGATCATGCCGGGTGTCCAGCAGCTCCGGCTCGCCTATCGCCAGCAGCATGCGCTCTGCCGCGGTCGCGTATGCACCAGGATCGCGTTTGCACAGATCGAGGTACTCCTGAATCGTATACTCTTCTTCCCGGGTGCGGTCGTAGCGTGCGGCATACTGGCTGAAGATATCCGGATGCATGGCTCTCTCCTGGCTAAATTGCAGGGGAACGCGCGACGCAGCATGCATCCGCAGTCCCCTTGCTCATTTCTAAGAGTTGGTGCAAAAAATCGCGTTCTATTTTTTTGGGTATAGCACACGTGCGTCGCGAGAGAGACGCAATTCCTTTCCGGAGACGGAAAGGAGGAAAGGGATCAGCCGAGCCGGGCGACGATATGCGCCCCGATCTCGTAGATGAGGCCGCGTTCGACCTCGTTGCACCGTTTGACTTCGACTTCGACTTCCAGCGGCTTGCCGGGCATGCCTCCGACCGGCGGCGTCAACACCAGCACCAGCAGATGCTCGCCGAACTGCGGCACATAGGACGAACGCAGGGCCATGCCGTCCACCGACAGGTCGGTGCACTCGCCGTAATGAGTCTGCCCGGTCAACGGAGACTTGATGCGCGCCTTGCACACGACGCCGATACGGCGCGAGCGGCGCCGGTCGCGGTAGGGATCAAACGGCGGCACCGGGCAATTTTCCTTCGCGGTGGGCACGCAGCCAGAATAGACCGACCAGGCTCTTGCTGTCGCAGATTTCTCCCGTCAGCGCCATCTGATAGACGTCGTCCAGCGGCATCGTCAACACTTCCAGAAATTCGCCCTCGTCCAGCTGCCGCTCGCTCTGACTCAGCCCCTCGGCCAGATAGTACGTGATTTCCTCGTCGGCATACCCGATGCAGGGATAGGCCGTACCCAGGCAGGTCCAGCGCTCGGCGCTCAACCCGGTTTCTTCAAGCAGTTCGCGGCGCGCGGTGGCGACTGTCGGCTCGTGCGGGTCGATCTTGCCGGCCGGGATTTCCAGAAACACCCGTCCCGGAGCATGCCGGTACTGTCGTTCGAGCACGAGCTGTCCGTCCCCGGTCAACGCCAGGATGGCGACCGCACCCGGGTGGCGAATATATTCGCGCCATGCGGTCTTGCCGTCCGGCAACAGCACCCGGTCTTTGCTGACCTTGATGAATACGCCATCGTAGACGACGTCCGATTCAAGCGTTTTTTCGACGAGATCCAAGGAACACCTGCCTGAAGAGAGGGATGACACGGAACATTGTACCCGCAGCCGCGGCGGGCGGTCAGACCCGATAGATGAAGGACGTCCGCCTGGGCCGCAAATGACCCGCCATCCCGCTACAGCAGGCCGCCCGGCCGATGCGAAAATACAACGGCCAGGACCGGCGGGTCCGGCGCTCCCGACGTCGCCGCCCCGGGTCGCCTAGAAGCGATAAGCGACACCGGCCTTGACGAGCATCATGGCCGACGCTTCAGGCTTGAGGTCTTTCGACTCAGTGCTCCCCTTGCCGATATACTCGTACTCGCCACGCAGCACCCAGTGCTTGTTCAAGGCAAAAGCCGCTCCCAGGCCGAGGCCGCCGCGCAACTCGGTCTCGCTCATCTTGGCCTCGGTGTCGAAACGGTGGCCGGCGGCATTTCGCACCGTCGTGGCCAGCGTGTAATCGCCATGGACATTATTCAACGACAGCTTGCCATAGATTTCGAAGCGTTCGGTCACAGGCAAGGTACCGAGCACGCTGAACCGTTCCGCCTTCCATGCCGCCGTTTCTTCGGTGCGTCCCGAACTGCCCTCGCCTCCGTTCGCCCACAGAGTCGATACGGACGTGCCCAGATCGGCGTACGAAGCTTCTAGCGCCAGATAGCGATTGAAGCGATAGCCGCCGCCGATTTCGCCCATGGCGCCCGACTTTTGCTGAGTCGTATCCAAATGCATGCCCGGGTTATCACGCTGCAATTTTTCACCCGCATTGCGCACAGCATCCAGAGTAACGAAATTGGTTCCAATATTGCCAAATACATAGAAACCGCGCGCTTCTTCAGCCGCCTGTGCCGATACGCAAGAAATGGCGATGGTGATGGCAGTAATGATTTTTGATTTTTTCATATATATTGAGCTCTCGTGATGTTATTCAAATAGACCGTCAGTATTAAAACGATCACCAGATAGACATCGAAACAAACGGGAGTTCAATCACGCCGTTAAATAATCTGCGATTAAATTTCAAATAACACAGCATCAAATCATGTTCGAGTATTTAAAAACAAAAGCCTTTATCGATATTTATTCAAATATAAAAACGCACATTAAATACAAAATACAATAAAAAAAAAGCCCTCTTGCGAGGGCGTTTTCCAGAAGAAACCGAGAAGGAAAATTCAATTTTTCCCGCAGCAGGCCTTGTATTTTTTTCCGCTGCCACACGGACACGGGTCGTTGCGGCCGACCTTGTCGCCTGCGCGCCGCTGCGTCGACGGTGCCTGTTTCTTCGCCTGCCAATAATCGTGAATCGCGAGCAGGGCTTGCGGCAAGTCGTCGACAAAAGCGGACAGCTCCTGCTCGCTGAAACTCATGAGGTCTTCGCCGCCGTCCTCTTCGAACATGCCGCCCAGCGCCATGACAGGCAGCAACAGTTCTTCGAAACCTTCATCGTCGGCCAGTTCGAACCAGTCGCTCGGCACCACATCCAACGCGTACAGATAGGCGTTGCACCACGGCCAGAAATCGGGCTCCTCGCTGTCCTCCCCCGCATACAGGATAGGCTCGGGAGCCTGGCCGGCCGCAAGCCCGGCCGCGACCACGGCATACAGGCGCGCGAGCAGCGCGCGCAGTTCGGCCTCGTCCCCTTGGTTTTCAAAGCTCGGCGCGTCGCCCAGGATCTCGCCCCACCAGAAGCCGTCGTCCAACGCGTCCGGGCCACTGGCCAGTGCGGTAAAAAAACCCTGCACTTCGTCCGGACGCATCGTCGACCCCGTTGCAGCCAACGGCGTCAGCAGCTGTTCCAGCCGGGTCAGTTCGTCCGCAGCAAATTGTTGCTCATTCATATTGGCCTTTCGCGACACTATCGATTTGCCCGCATTGTAGCGAAAAACCGCGTTCCCGGCGCCGCTCTTCGTCCGCCAGCGCCGAATCGCCGAAGCACCTGCTTGAAAAAAGCGGCTACAATCCTAGCATCTCACGATGCATACGCCGGCATTTCGCCTTCGTTGCCAACCCCTCACCGGATGACGGGTCCGCCACGGCCCCCTGCTGCAATGGAACACGACAATTTCAGTATTTCCGATCTCGCGCAAGAATTCGACGTCACACTACGCACGATCCGCTTCTATGAAGAGCAGGGACTGATAGAACCGGTGCGGGCGGGCCGTCAACGCGTCTACACGCGGCGCGACCGCGCGCGGCTCAAGTTGATACTGCGCGGCAAACGCATCGGCCTGTCGCTCGCCGAGATACGCGAGATTCTCGACCTCTACCAAAGGGCGAACGACGAGGCCGGACAATCGCATGCACTCCTGTCATTGCTGCTTCAGCGCCGCCAGAGTCTCCTTCAGCAGCGGCGTGATATCGACGCCGTGCTGGCCGAGATCGATACCCTCGAACACCACTGTCTGCAAATTCTCGCCACTGGCGAAAACGGCGGCTGACCCTGCCCGCCTTGCCAGCCGTTTTGTCGTGAATGCCAATTGACGTTTACGTAAACGTAACTCATGATAAAAAAAACGGAGGATCATCATGACGAATGGACTGAGCTTCGATCTGGGCACCGACCTCGCCATGCTGCGCGACAGCGTTGCCGCTTTCGCCGCACGCGAAATCGCCCCTCGCGCGGCCGACATAGACCGCGACAACCTCTTCCCGGCCGAACTCTGGCCCAGGCTCGGCGCGCTTGGCGCGCTCGGCATCACGGTCGAAGAAGACTATGGCGGGTGCCGATTGGGCTATCTCGCACACATTGTCGCCATGGAAGAGATCAGTCGCGCCTCGGCCTCGGTCGGCCTGTCCTACGCGGCACACTCCAATCTCTGCATCAATCAGATAGCGCGCCACGGCACGGAAGCGCAAAAACGCCGCTATCTGCCGGAACTGATTGCCGGACGCCAGGTCGGGGCACTGGCAATGTCCGAACCGGAGGCCGGATCGGATGTACTCGGCATGCGCTGTCGTGCCGAAGCCCATGGCGAGCGCTTCGTGCTCGACGGATCGAAAATGTGGATCACCAATGGCGGCGACGCCGATGTGATCGTGGTTTACGCCAGGACCGACCCGCAAGCAAGGAACGGCGAAATCACCGCCTTCCTGGTCGAATCGTCGTCTCCGGGTTTCAGCACCGGCCCCCGCCTCGACAAGCTGGGAATGCGCGGTTCTAACACCTGCCCGCTCTTCTTCGACCGCTGCGAAGTCCCGCGAGAGAATGTATTGGGCGAAGTGGGGGGCGGCACGCGGGTATTGATGAGCGGACTCGACTATGAACGCGCGGTTCTGGCAGCCGGCCCGCTCGGAATCATGCAGGCCTGCCT
Source organism: Paludibacterium yongneupense DSM 18731 (assembly GCF_000422925.1). Classification (GTDB taxonomy): domain Bacteria; phylum Pseudomonadota; class Gammaproteobacteria; order Burkholderiales; family Chromobacteriaceae; genus Paludibacterium; species Paludibacterium yongneupense. Next base: position 132,925 of record NZ_AUGZ01000009.1, on the reverse strand, counting down.
CGACCTGGTTCTGCCCTATCTCGCAGAACGCCGCCAATTCGGGCAGCGCATCGGCGACTTCCAACTGATGCAAGGCAAGCTGGCCGACATGTACGTCGCGCTGAGCTCGGCACGGGCCTACGTCTATAGCGTTGGACAGGCGCTGGATCGCAGCGGAGAAACGCGCCAGGTGCGCAAGGACGCGGCAGGAGCCATATTGTATGCGGCAGAAAACGCCACACGGATGGCGCTGGAAGCGATCCAGTGCCTGGGAGGCAATGGCTATGTCAACGACAGCCCGGCCGGCCGCCTGCTGCGTGACGCCAAGCTGTACGAAATCGGGGCGGGCACCAGCGAGATCCGGCGCTGGCTGATCGGACGCGAACTCATGGCCGGGCAGGGATGAACATGACTCCCCTGCAATCGCGTCTGTCACCCGCTTCAGACGAATTTCACGCCAATGCCGCAGCGATGCACGTCTTGTGCGAGGATCTACGCGCCCAGGTCGCGCATGCGGCGGCCGGCGGCGGCGAAGAGGCTGTGGCCAGGCACCGCGCGCGCGGCAAGCTGCCCGCACGCGAGCGTATCGAACTGCTGATCGATGCCGATTCGCCGTTTCTGGAGTTGTCGCAACTGGCGGCTTGGGGCATGTACGATCAGCAGGCGCCCGCAGCCGGAATCATCTGCGGAATCGGGCGTATCCATGGCCTGCCGTGCATGCTGGTCGCCAACGATGCCACGGTCAAAGGCGGCTGTTACTTCCCGATGACGGTAAAAAAACATCTGCGCGCGCAAGAGATCGCCGCGGAAAACCACCTTCCTTGCCTCTATCTGGTCGATTCGGGGGGGGCCTTTCTGCCGCTCCAGGACGAAGTCTTTCCCGACCGCGAGCATTTCGGACGCATTTTTTACAACCAGGCCCGGCTCTCGGCAGCCGGCTGCGCCCAGATCGCGGTGGTCATGGGTTCGTGCACGGCAGGCGGAGCCTACGTACCGGCCATGAGCGACCAAACGATCATCGTCGAGAATCAGGGCACGATTTTCCTGGGCGGCCCTCCGCTGGTGCGGGCGGCAACCGGCGAGGAAGTCGATGCCGAAACGCTGGGAGGCGCCCATGTCCATACCCGCCAGTCGGGCGTAGCCGACTATCTCGCCCACGACGACCGGCATGCGCTGGCCCTCGCGCGCGGACTGGTCGCCGCGCTGCCGGGGGCGGACGCACCGGCCGTCACCGCAACAGCGCCTGCACCGCACTACTCGCCGCTGGAGCTGCATGGGGTCATCCCGGCCGACGGCAAGAAAAGCTACGATGTGCGCGAAGTCATCATGCGTCTGGTCGACGCGTCCGGATTCGATGAGTTCAAACAGGAATACGGCACGACCCTGGTCACCGGTTTCGCGCGGCTCGACGGCCACCGTGTCGGCATCATCGCCAACAACGGGATCCTGTTCGCCCAATCCGCGCTCAAGGGCGCGCACTTCGTCGAGCTGTGCTGCCAGCGCGGCATTCCACTGATTTTTCTGCAGAACATCACCGGCTTCATGGTCGGACGCAAATACGAGCAGGCCGGCATTGCGCGCGATGGCGCCAAACTGGTGACGGCAGTGGCCTGTGCCAATGTCCCCAAATTCACCGTCATCATCGGCGGCAGCTTCGGCGCCGGCAACTACGGCATGTGCGGTCGCGCTTTCGGCCCGCGCTTCATCTGGATGTGGCCCAACAGCCGGATATCGGTGATGGGCGGCGAGCAAGCCGCAGCGGTACTGAGCCGGGTCGGACAAGAAGGCGGGGACGATTCCATCCGCCGCCAGTACGAGCGCCAGGGACATCCCTACTACGCCAGCGCTCGGCTGTGGGACGACGGCGTGATCGACCCGGCGGCGACGCGCGATATGCTGGCGCTGGCGCTCGGAGTGGCCAGCACGGCGCCACGCGAAGCGACGCGGTTCGGCGTATTCCGCATGTAGGGAGACAAGATGGAGCTCGAACTGGAACTGGACGCCGGCATCGCTCACCTCTGGCTTAACCGCCCGGCACGCCGCAACGCCCTTGACGAGGCGCTGATCGCCGCACTCACGCATACGCTGGCCGAATTGGCGCCGCGCCCCGACATCCGCGTCGTCGCGCTCGGCGGGCGCGGCCGGGATTTCTGCGCCGGCGCCGATCTCGACTGGATGCGGCGCATGGGCGACCTCGATGCCCGGCACAATCGCGACGACGCCGATACGCTGGCCGAGCTGCTGCAGAGACTCGCACAGATGCCGCAGCCGGTGCTGGCCCGTGTACAGGGGGCGGCCATCGGCGGCGGTCTCGGACTGGCCGCCGCCTGCGATATCGTCCTGGCCGCTCGCGATGCGCATTTCGCGCTGAGCGAAGTCCGTCTCGGACTGATTCCCGCCACCATTGCACCCTATGTCGTCGATGCCATCGGCCAGCGGCAGGCTTCGCGCTACGCCTTGTCCGGAGAACGCTTCGATGCCGACGAGGCGCTCAGGCTGGGGCTTGTGCATCTCGTCGAGACGGAGGCAAGCGGCCTGGACCTCCAGCTCGACCGACTGTGCGACACCTTGAAACGGGGGGCGCCCGGGGCACAGAGCGCATGCAAGGATTTGCTGCGGCGCGTGCGGGCGGGCGGCGGCGCCGGCGATGCGGCCTTGCGCGCCGATACTGTCCGGCGCCTGGCGTTGATTCGCAGCAGCGACGAAGCGCGCGAGGGTATTGCCGCCTTCTTTGAAAAGCGCCTGCCATCCTGGCGCAGGGAGGGGCAATGAATGAACGCCCGTTCGACCGCATTCTGGTGGCCAATCGCGGCGAAATCGCCGCCCGCATCATGCGCACCGCGCATCGGCTTGGCATCGAATGCGTCGCGGTCTACACCGACATCGACGCCGATGCCTATTTCGTGCGCCAGTCGGATCGCGCCTGGCCGCTGGGTGCGGCTGGCGCCTACCTGGACATCGACGCCATCGTCGCCGCCGCCTGCGCGTGCGGCGCCCAGGCCATTCATCCCGGATATGGCTTTCTATCCGAGAATCCCCTGCTTGCCACCCGCTGCCAGCAGCAAGGACTGGTTTTCATCGGCCCGTCGCCGGAAGCAATGGCCACGATGGGCTCGAAAAGCGCGGCCAAAGCCTGCCTGGCCGGCAGCGGCGTCCCGTTGCTACCCGGCTACCACGGTGCGGAGCAAGACGAGCCGCGTCTGAAGCGCGAAGCCGATGCGCTCTCATACCCGCTCCTGATCAAAGCCGCGAACGGTGGCGGCGGGCGCGGCATGCGCATCGTCGCCGCCGCGGGGGAATTTGCCCGCGAGTTGGCGGCCTGCCGCCGCGAAGCGCTTGCCTGCTTCGGCGACGACAGGGTGTTGCTCGAGCGCTATCTGCCGCGGGCGCGGCATATCGAGGTGCAAGTCTTCGCCGACGCCAGCGGCGATACCGTGCACCTGTTCGAACGCGACTGCTCGGTGCAGCGGCGGTATCAGAAAGTCATGGAGGAAGCGCCGGCCCCTGGCCTCTCTCCCGCGCAGCGCCAGGCGCTGGGCGAGGCAGCCTGCGCCGTTGCGCGCTCGGTCGGCTACCGGGGCGCAGGTACGGTCGAATTCATCGTCGAGCGCGACAGCCGCGACTTCTACTTCATGGAAATGAACACCCGCCTGCAAGTCGAACACCCGGTCACCGAAATGATCACCGGTCTAGACCTGGTGGAATGGCAGTTGCGCATCGCCGCTGGCCAGCCGCTGCCGCTGGCACAGAGCGGAATCGTCTGCCGCGGCCATGCGTTCGAGGCCCGGCTCTGCGCAGAAGACCCCGCGCACGACTTCCATCCGGGCAGCGGCCGGGTCGTTTATCTGCGTGCGCCCGACTCTCCGCATGGCCGCGTCGACAGTGCGCTGGAAGAGGGCGACACCGTGACGCCGGACTATGATTCGATGATAGCCAAACTGATCGTCTGGGGCGAAGACCGTGCACAAGCGCTGAACCGCTTGCGGCAGCAGCTCGCGGACTTCCGGATCGCGGGCGTCGCGACCAATCTCGATCTGCTGGCCGCCATCGCCAACAGCGAAGACTACGCGCGCGGCGATTACGACACCGGATTGATAGCGGCGGGAGGGCGGGCACTGTCATGCCCCCCGGAGGCCGCCCCCTGGCAGTTGGCCCTGCTGGCGCTGGCCGAAGCCCTGTGGCAGGAACATCCGGGCGGCGACGCCTGGTCGCTGTTGAACGGATGGCGGCTGAACGCGCCGCGACGCCGGCGCATTGTCTTTTGCGGGCACCCTGCCCTGACCCTGACCTGGCAGGGCCAGGACATCGAGATCGATACCGGCGCCGGAAGTCTGCGGGCCAGTCATATACAAGGAACGGCGCCCGAGCTCGCCGTCCGGCTCGATGGCCGGCTTTACCGCGCGCACTGCGTGCGCGTGGGACACGAGCGCGTGCTGTTCACCCCCGGCAAGCGGCTGACGGTGGCGCTGCCCGACGACGCTCGCGCGCCGCGCGCCGCGCAGGCCGGCTCGCTGTACGCACCGCTGCCGGGCCGGGTCGCGGCCTGCCTGTGCCAGCCGGGGACCCGCGTCGTCGCCGGCACGGCACTGATGGTGCTCGAAGCGATGAAAATGGAACACATGATCACGGCGCCAGCGACGGGGAAGCTGGTCGCCCTGTTGCGGCAGGAGGGCGACCGCGTCGATGAAGGCGATCTGCTGATCGAATTCAAGGCCGACGAAGAGGGGGCGGCCGATGACTGATTTTGTCCATATCACCGAGGTCGGCGCGCGCGATGGCCTGCAGAACGAGAGCCGGCAGCTATCGGTGGCGCAGCGCATCGAATTGATCCGCCGTCTGAGCGGGTGCGGCTTTCCCAGCGTGGAAGCCGGCGCCTTCGTCTCGGCGCGCCGGGTCGCCGCGATGGAAGGCAGCGCGGAAGTGCTGGCGGCATTCGCGGGCGAATCCCGCACCCGCTATCCGGTGCTGGTTCCCAATCTGCGCGGCTTCGCAGCGGCGCAGTCGGCCGGCGCGTGCGATATCGCGGTGTTTGCCTCCGCCAGCGAGGCGTTCAGCCAGCACAACCTCGGCTGCGGCATCGATGACAGCCTCGCGCGCTACGCCGACGTTTGCGCGCGCGCGCGCGACGCCGGCATCGCGGTGCGCGGCTATGTCTCCTGCATCGCCGGTTGCCCCTATCAGGGCGCTGTTGCCCCGCGCGATGTCGCCCGCGTGGCGGCGGCCCTGTCCGCCATGGGCTGCCACGAAATTTCACTCGGCGACACCATAGGCTGCGGCACGCCGCAGACGATACTGGCCGCCTTCGACGCGGCAGCCATGCACATCGCGCGTCGAAGCCTGGTCGGCCACTTCCACGATACCCGCGGCATGGCCATTGCGAATATCTATGCGGCACTCGAAGCCGGCATCCGCCGCTTCGACGCTTCGGTGGCCGGTCTTGGCGGCTGCCCCTTCGCCGCCGGGGCCAGCGGCAATGTCGCGAGCGAAGATCTGGTTTACCTGCTCGCGGGCGAGGGCCTGGATTGCGGCATCGATCTGCCGCGCCTGCTCGACACCGTCCATTTCATCTGCGCCGCTCTCGGGCGCCAGCCCGATTCCCGGGTTGCGCGCGCGATGGCTGTCCCGGGAGACCGACATGAATGAAGAAGCCTTGTGGCAACCGTCTGCCGCGCGAATAGCCGGCAGTCATCTGACCGCCTTCCAGCGCCTCGCCTGCACGACCCTGAACAGGGACCTGCCCGACTACTCCGCACTATGGAGCTGGAGCATAGCCGATACCTCGGCCTTCTGGGAGCGCGTATGGGATTACGCCGGTATCACAGGCGAACGCGGTGCAATCGCATTGCAGCCGGCGGCCACAATGCGGCAGGCACGGTTTTTCCCGCAGGCCCGGCTCAACTATGCGGAAAACCTGCTGCGGCGCACGGGCACGACGCCGGCTCTGATCGCGTATGCCGAAGACGGCACTGCCCGGACCTGGAGCCGGGACCGCCTGCGCCATGAAGTCGCCCGCCTGCAACAGGCCTTGCTCGCCCATGGCATCGTCGCCGGCGACCGTGTCGCGGCCTATATGACCCACATCCCGGAGACGCTGGCGGCCATGCTCGCCTGCGCGAGCATCGGTGCGATCTGGACCAGTTGCTCGCCCGACTTCGGCATCGATGCCGCCGTCGACCGTTTCGGGCAGGCCGCACCGCGCCTCCTGTTCTGCGTCGCCGCCTTTCGCTACAACGGCAAGCGGATCAGCACGGCACAGCGCGTGGAGTCGATCGCCACGGCCCTGCCCACGCTGGAAAAAATCGTCCTGCTCGCGCCGGACGACGATATGCCCATGCCGCGCCACGGGATCGCGCTCGAGGACTGGCTGGCTCCCCATCCGGGCGGACAGCCGCGATTCGTTCGCCTGCCGTTCAACCACCCGCTGTTCATTCTCTATTCCAGCGGCACTACCGGCAAACCGAAGTGCATCGTGCACGGGGCCGGGGGAACCCTGCTGCAGCATGTGAAGGAGCATCTGCTGCATGGCGACATCCACCGCGACGATCGTCTGTTCTACTACACGACCTGCGGCTGGATGATGTGGAACTGGCAGGCCAGCGCGCTGGCCTGCGACGCAACCCTGGTTTTGTACGACGGCGCGCCATTGGCGGCGGGCGGCCATGCCCTGTGGCGACTGGCCGACGAAGCGCGCGTCACCCATTTCGGCACCTCCGCCAAATTTCTGGATGCCATAGCCAAGTCGGGGCTGGAACCGGGACGCGAGTACCGCCTCGACGCGCTGCGCACTCTGTTCTCGACCGGCTCGCCGCTATCGGCGGAACGTTTCGACTGGGTCTACCGCAGCGTGAAGCGCGATGTGCATCTCGCGTCGATTTCGGGCGGCACCGACATCGTTTCCTGCTTTGCGCTCGGCGCAGTGAATCTGCCGGTCTGGCGCGGCCAGTTGCAATGCCGCGGTCTCGGAATGGCGGTGGATGTCGTCGACCCGCAAGGCAGGCCGCTACGTGAGGAAAAGGGCGAGCTGGTATGCACGCAGCCGTTTCCGTCACAGCCGCTGGGTTTTTGGAACGACACCGACGGGACGCGTTACCGGCACGCGTATTTCGAACGTTTTCCAGGCATCTGGTGTCATGGCGATTATGCGGAGATCACGGCGCAGAACGGTATGGTGATTCATGGCCGCTCGGATGCCGTGCTCAATCCCGGCGGCGTTCGCATCGGCACGGCGGAGATCTATCGTCAAGTGGAGAACTGCGCGGAAATAGAAGAAGCGCTGGCAGTCGGTCAGCGCTGGCAAGGCGACGAGCGCATCGTACTGTTCGTGCGCCTGGCCGCGGGCGCCGTACTCGATACCGCACTGGAGGAAAGGCTGCGCCGCCGCATCGCAGATGGGGCCAGCCCGCGCCACGTCCCGGCCCGCATCGTGGCAGTCAACGATATTCCGCGCACCGTCAGCGGAAAAATCGTCGAACTCGCGGTCAAGAAAGTCATCCATGGCGAAACGGTGGACAACGTTGCGGCACTCGCCAACCCCGAGTCGCTTGCCGACTTCATCGACCGCCCCGAACTCGCCAGCTGAGGCGAAACGGCGGCGACCGCGCTATGGCAGCCGCTGTTGCAGGGTATAGACTTCACGCTTGTCGCGCGGACGGCTGCCGCTCCAGACGGCGCGCCAGCCGGGGGCCGACTCCGGCTCGTTCTCCTGGCGCTGGACCAGCCGCCAGTCGCAGCGGATATCGCTGTCGCTGAGATAGGGCAGCAAGTGCAAGCCGCCGTAATACGCCCAGCTGATGCGCGCGAGCCGCAACGCATCGGGCACGGCGATGCAGGCGTTGCGCGCCCCCGGCGGCAAGGCCGCCAGCATCTGCCCGACCACGGGCCGGTAGCTCTTGGTCGCATCCAGCCACGGCAGCCACAAGGTCATCGCCAACCCCCAGAACAGGGTGATGCCGGCACTCCAGTTGGTCAAGGCCTGCCGCCCGCGCAGATTGCGCCGCGTCAGGGCCCAGACCCAGACCAGAGTCGCAAGCAGTGCGCAGCCGGCACCGAGCCAGGAAATGTGCACGCGATAGTAGGGGCTGAAAAAGCGCGCGCGTTCGGCCAGCTCGGCCGGCCAGCCATAATTCATCGCCGCCCAGCCGAACCAGATCAGCAGCCCGAAAAAGCCGAAGGTCATCAGCGCGAACCAGTTGAGAAAGGCGGCGGCTCCACGCTTGAGACTGTCGAGTTCGACGGCGGCCAGCATCGCCAGCGGCAACAGCAGCGGCATCGTGTACTCGGCCCCCTGCCGGTCGGACAGGGTCAGCAGCACCATCACGACTCCGAAGAACATCAGGGGCAGCTGCAGCACCGGTTCGTCGTAGCGGCGGCTGCGATACAAGGTCCAGCCCGCCAGCGGCCACGCCGGCCACGCATACCAGACCGACGTTTTGAAATAGTAGCCGAAACCGTGAAACAGACCGAGCCGGGCGAAACCATCCAGCGGACCGAGCGCATAGTGCTGCCACCAGATGGCGAATTCAGCCGGAAAATGATGGGCGAAGCCGACAGGCCAGATCAGGGACAGCGGCAAACCGAACAGGACGGCCATGGCCACCATGATCGCATGGGGCTTGCGCCGCCAGGCCGAGAAGGCGGGCAGCATCAGCACTACCGACCATAGCAGCATCACCTCGAGCAGGCTGCTGGACAAGAACAGCACGACGCTGGCAGCCCCGAGCAGAGCGCCGGCCAGAGCGGGCGAACGCAAACCGCGCACCAGGGCATAGAACGCCGCCGCAAAACCGGTCAGCGTTGCAACCATCGGCGTCATCTGATGCCCGGTATCCGTGAGCCCGATACAACCGATCAGAATCATCACCACGCTGCGGCCATGGCGACGCCCAATCAGCTCGCGCCCGGCACCGCCGGCAAACAAGAGCGTCAAGGCCATGAAAAACGGCGTCGCCAGCCGAGCGGCATCATGTGCCGGCAGCAACCACGGCGAGAGCAGCTGGATAAATGCCGCCGCGACCCAGGAGTAAAGCGGCGGAGCTGCCAGGTAGGGCTGGCCCTGAATGGTCGGCATCAGCCAATGCCCGGTTTGCAGCATCTCGCTCGCGACCGCCAGCACGTAAGGCTCGTCGGGGCGCCACGGGTCGTGGCCGAGAATGCCCGGCCACAGCCAGATCAAGGCCAGCAACAGGAGCACCCAGGGCTTCTCCGTGGGCTGCGGCAACGCGGATTTCGAATTGGGTGTATACGTCAGCATATCTTACACCTGCGAGATGCCTGCTTAACGGAACCGTTCCTCGCGCAGTACGCTGCGAGGGGACGACAGAGACAAAAAAAGGCAGCGCGAGGGCTGCCTTTTTTGCATTCCAACCGAAGAGGATCAGCGCTTGAAGAAGCTGCCGAACTTCTGGTTGAACTTGTCGACGCGACCTGCGGTGTCGACGATCTTCTGCTTGCCCGTGTAGAACGGGTGGCAGCTGGAGCACACTTCAATATGGAAGGTGTCCTTGGACATGGTCGAGCGGGTAACGAACTGGTTACCGCAGGAGCAGTTTACGGTCACGTCCGTGTAATCCGGATGAATCGAGGTTTTCATGTTTTTTCCTTGGTGAATCCGGGTACAGGGGTTTTGCCTGTACCGCTTTAACGAAGCTTGCGATTATCCGCGCTTTGCAACAACTTGACAAGTCCGTCCGCATCAGGCCCGGCGCCAGCCCGTGCCCTGCGCGCCATCCTCAAGCACGATGCCCGCGGCAGCCAGCTCATCGCGGATACGGTCCGACTCCACCCAATCGCGGGCGGCGCGGGCGGCCTTGCGTGCCGCGATCATCGCCTCGATGGCGTCGGGCGTCAGCTCGCCGCTGTCTCCGCCCTGCAGGAATTCACGCGCATCGCGCTGCAGCAGGCCGAGCACTCCACCCAGCGCCCGCAGCAAGGCGACAGCGGCAGGATCCTGTGCACGGTTGACTTCGCCGGCCAGATCGAACAGGACGGCCACCGCCTCGACGGTGTTGAAATCATCGTCCATCGCCGCCTTGAAGCGACTCGCATACGGCCCGTTCCAGTCGATGGCGGCCCCAGCTGGCGCCGCGTCGTGCTTGAGCGCGGTATAGAGACGGGTCAACGCGCTGCGGGCATCGTCAAGATGGGCGTCCGAGTAGTTCAGCGGACTGCGGTAATGGGCGCGCAGGATAAAGAAGCGCACCACCTCGGCATCATATCGCGACAGCACCTCGCGGATGGTGAAGAAATTGCCCAGGGACTTGGACATCTTTTCATTATCCACGCGGATAAAACCGTTGTGCATCCAGTAGTTGACGAAGGCATGATTATGCGCGCCCTCGGACTGTGCGATTTCGTTCTCGTGGTGTGGAAATTGCAGATCGGCTCCGCCGCCATGGATATCGAAATGAATGCCCAGGTGATGCTCGCTCATCACCGAGCATTCGATATGCCAGCCCGGCCGGCCCGCACCCCACGGCGAAGGCCAGGACGGTTCGCCCGGCTTCGCCGCTTTCCACAAGACGAAATCGAGCGGGTCCCGCTTGCTGCGATCGACCTCGACGCGCTCGCCCGCACGCAGATCTTCCAGACTCTTGCCCGAGAGCTTGCCGTAGGACGCGAATTCGCGCACGGCATAGTAGACATCGCCATTGGAAGCCGCGTACGCGCGCCCCTTCGAAACCAGCGTTTCGATCATCGCGACCATGCCGGGAACGAAATCGGTCGCTCGCGGCTCGTGATCGGGACGCTGTACGCCAAGCGCAGCGCTATCCTCATCCATCGCCGTGATGAACCGCGCGGTCAGTTCGCCGATGGACTCGCCGTTTTCGGCGGCGCGACGAATGATTTTGTCGTCAACGTCGGTGATATTGCGGACATAGTCGAGCTGATACCCCGATGCACGCAACCAGCGGGCGACCATATCGAACACCACCATCACCCTGGCGTGCCCGAGGTGGCAGTAGTCGTACACCGTCATCCCGCACACGTACATGCGCACCTTATTGGGCTCGATCGGAGTAAAGACTTCTTTCTGTCGGGTCAGCGTATTGTAGAGACTCAGCATGGCGTCAAAGGGTAGTCAAAATGCGGTTCGGATGACGAACGTCGCGCAACGGCCCTGCCGTCGCGCAACGTTCGCGTTTACTTCTGCCAGGCGTCGCGCAGGGCGACGGTCCGGTTGAACACCGGACGTGCGGCGCTGTGCAGGTAACGGTCGGTAACGAAATAGCCGAGGCGCTCGAACTGATAGCGCGTTTCGGCGGGAGCGCTCTGCACCACAGGTTCGACCCAGGCCGTCACGGTCGCGAACGAGGCCGGATTCAGGAACTGGCGGAAATCGACGTACTCGCCGTACTCGCCGCGCACGGCGTCGGGACGCGGTTCGGTAAACAGGCGGTCGTAGAGGCGGACCTCGGCTTCGATGGCGTGTTCGGCCGACAGCCAGTGGATCACCCCCTTGACCTTGCGCCCGACCGGGTTCTGCCCGAGGGTCTCGTGGTCGAGAGAGCACTTCAGTTCGATCACGCGGCCAGACTCGTCCTTGACCACCTCTTCGCAGCGCATCACATAGGAATAGCGCAGGCGCACTTCACCGCCCGGACGCAGGCGCTGCCACCCGGCCGGCGGCTCTTCGGCAAAGTCGTCCTGCTCGATCCAGATTTCCCGCGACAACGGCACCAGCCGCTCGCCGAATTCGGGATGATGCGGATGAAACGGAGCCGACCGCGAACCGCTGACGCCCTCGGCGTAATTGACCAGCGTGACCTTGAGCGGATTGAGCACGGCGATCACGCGCGGCGCTTCCGATTCCAGCGTCTCGCGCACCGCGCCTTCGAGCACGCTCATGTCGATGATGTTCTCGCTCTTGGAGACGCCGATGCGCTGCGCGAACAGTTGCACACCCGCCGGGCTGTAGCCGCGGCGGCGCATGCCCTCTATCGTCGGCATGCGCGGATCATCCCAGCCGTCGACCAGACCATCGGTCACCAGGGCATTGAGTTTGCGCTTGGAGGTCAACGCGTACAGCAGCTCCAGCCGCGAGAACTCGTACTGCCGCGGATGGTTATCGATGCTGATCTCGTCGAGCACCCAGTCGTACAGCGGACGATGGTCTTCGAACTCCAGCGTGCACAGCGAATGCGTGACCCGCTCCAGAGCATCCGAGATGCAATGGGTATAGTCGTACATCGGATAGATGCACCAGGTATCGCCGGTACGGTGATGGTGCGCGCGCCGGATACGATAGATGACGGGGTCGCGCAGGTTGACATTGCCCGACGCCATGTCGATTTTCAAGCGCAGCGTCTTGCTGCCGTCGGCGAATTCGCCGGCCCGCATGCGCGCGAACAGGTCGAGGTTCTCCTCGATGCTGCGGTTACGGAACGGACTTTCACGGCCCGGCTCGGTCAGTCCACCGCGATAGGCGCGCATCTGTTCGGCATCGAGGTCGCAGACAAAAGCCTTGCCGGCCTGGATCAGTTCGACGGCATAAGCGTACAACGCGTCGAAATAATCGGAGGCATACCGGACGTCCCCGTCCCATTCAAAGCCCAGCCAGCGTACGCTGTCCTGGATGGAGCGGACATACTCGTCCGATTCCTTTTCCGGATTGGTGTCGTCCATGCGCAAGTGGCACTGGCCGCCAAAGTCGCGGGCCAGCCCGAAATTCAGGCAAATGGACTTGGCGTGACCGACATGCAGGTAGCCGTTCGGCTCCGGCGGGAAGCGGGTCACGATTGTTTGGTGCCGGTTGGCAGCAAGGTCTTCTTCGATGATGTTGCGAATGAAATTGCTGACACTCGGCGCGTTGTGTTCCGTGCTCATTATTGATCGCGATTCTGTTAAGCCTGAGCCGATTGTAACCGATTTATACCCATCTTTCGCTAGGCATTCCCGCACAAGGCCGCCAATTCCGATTCCTGGCGCGTGAAGGTGCACCGGATCCGAGTTGCGGCCGGCCCCAACCGCTATCCATAATGGATATAACAATTCTAACCCAGCTATCGAGGTGAACACGCTCATGCCAGACGATCCCACCCCTCCCGCTCCCGCTCCCCTGCCCGCCTCCGATGCCCGTGCGGCCGAGGTCTCGCCCCCGCCCGCCAAGCGCCGCCGCCAGAGTGCGACGCAAAAAGCGCGCGAAACCGCCGCCCGCGAGATAACGGCCATCAGCCAGGCTCCGGTTGCACGGCAGGTCGCGCTGGCGCCGCGCGGCACCCAAGAAGACAGCACCACCGCACCGCTGCCGGCGAGCTACCCCTACCGCACGCGCATGCGGCGGGCGGAATACGAAAAGCTGAAAGCGGACTTGCAGACCGAACTGCTGAAAGTTCAAAGCTGGGTCAAGGAAAGCGGACAGAAAGTGGTGATCCTGTTCGAAGGGCGGGACGCCGCCGGCAAGGGCGGCACGATCAAACGCTTCATGGAACATCTGAACCCGCGCGGCGCGCGGGTGGTGGCACTCGACAAGCCGACCGAGCAGGAGCTCGGACAATGGTATTTCCAGCGTTATGTCCAGTATCTGCCGACGGCGGGCGAGATGGTGTTCTTCGACCGCTCCTGGTATAACCGCACCGGGGTGGAAAGGGTGATGGGTTTTTGCACGCCCATTCAATACCTCGAATTCCTGCGCCAGACGCCGGAACTCGAGCGCATGCTGGTCAACAGCGGCATCCGCCTGTTCAAATACTGGTTTTCGGTCAGCCGCGACGAGCAATTGCGCCGCTTCATCTCGCGACGCGACGATCCGCTCAAACACTGGAAGCTGTCGCCGATAGACATACAGTCGCTCGACAAGTGGGATGAATACACCGAAGCCAAAAAAACCATGTTTTTTCACACGGACACCGCGGCCGCGCCATGGACCGTGATCAAGTCGGACGACAAGAAACGCGCGCGCATCAATTGCATCCGCCATTTTTTATGGCAGCTACCCTATCCGGACAAGAACAGACGCGTGATCCTTCCTCCCGATCCGCAACTGGTCGGTAGCGCGGGAGAGGTTCTCAGCCAGCAGGAAAACGAGATCCAGCGCTTCTGAGCTTCTTGGCGCGGGATGGCAAAACAGCCGGCAGTGCTGTAGTGTTCATGCTTGGAGCCAGACGGGCCGCGGCCTAAGCAGCGGCCCGTTTCGCACTGCCCCCGCGCCGCGCCCACAACGATTCCATGACCATGATCCGACTCCCGTCATTTCGCAGCCTGCTGGTGGCTGGATTTTTCATCGTTGCCGGCATTCCCTCGTTCGCGTTGATTCAGCTGCGAGAGGAGCTGGAAAGCGCGGGTGCCGCCGAACGGCAACACCAGCAACTCTCCAGGCAATGGCAAGACGCCGCGCGCATTTCGCGCGAACAAGCGGTGCAGTTCGAACGCATGAGCCGTCAGTCGCTGATACTCAAGGACGCTGCGCTGCAGCGCATGGCGACGGCGGCAGGGGAAGAGCTGCGCCAGGCGCAACTGGCGCTGCTGCAGAGCCATGAGCAAAACCTGCAGGCAGGCGCCCGCGCCATTCTGTCCATCCAGTCCCAGTTGCAAGCCGGAAGCGGGCTCGGTGCAGCTCAGCGCGACAGACTGTTTCGCCAGCTGGATCAAGGGCTCGAGCAGCAGACGCAACGAATGAGCGCGCTGCTGGCGCAAAGGCAGGCAGAGTGGCAACGCACCCTCGAAGGCATGCGCGAAAAAGCCGACAAGCGGGCGCGACTGTCGGTGACGGCAGCGTTGATACTGGCTCTGCTGATCGCGGTGTTGCTGAGCCGGCCTCTACGCCGCCTGCAAGGCAAGATCGCACGCATGAGCGATGGCAGCCGCCGCCAGGACTGGACGCTGTCCGGGCCTTCCGACCTGCAGCGGCTGGCCGGTGAACTCTCGCGGCTGGACCAGCGCCTGAGTACGCTGGAAGAGCAGAAGGGGCAGTTTTTCCGCCATGTTTCGCATGAATTGAAAACCCCTCTCGCGGCCATCAATGAAGCCGCCTCCCTGCTGCACGAAGAGGTGGCCGGCGGTCTGAATGCCCAGCAGCATGAGATCGTCGCCATCCTGTTGAGCAGCGCATCGAGCTTGCGCGGCCGGGTCGATGCGTTGTTGCGCTATGACGCCGGTCAGTGGCTGTCGCACGAGCTCACCCTGCGCACCTTCTCGCTGGCCGCGCTCGTACAGGAACGCCTGCAAGCCCTTTCTGTCATATTGCAAGCAAAACAACTGCGTATCGTTGTTCATGGCGACCCCGGGGCAGTCACCGGCGATCGCTCCAAAGTGGAAACCATCATCGATAATCTTCTGGTCAACGCCAGCCGCTACAGCCCGCAGGCGGGCGAACTATCCATCCGCCTGGGACGCGACCGGGAATGGGTATGGCTGGAGGTCGCCGATCAAGGCCCGGGCATCGCGGCCGCGCAAGCGGACATGATTTTCGAGCCATTCTGGAGCGGAGAGGCGCCGCGGGGCGAGTCCCCCGGCTCCGGGCTCGGACTCACCATGGCCCGGGGCTTCGCGCAACTGATGCGCGGCGATGTCACCCTGCAAGCCAGCGCCGGCGGCGCATGCTTCCGGCTGAGCTGGCCGGAGCCGGAGATCACGGCATGACCCTGCCCTTCCCCCCGAGGCGGGCGGTCGCCCTGGGCGTCCTGCTTCTGCTTCCCGGCTGCGCCCAGCTCCACCGGCCGCGCCCGGTCGCGCCGATCTTGCCGCCCTGCCCCGGCGTCGAACAGGCGCTAGGACGCGTCGCGCAAGCCAGGGATGGCACGCTGCCGAACGGAGGCGGACCCGAAGCCTGCATCAACATCAAACTGATGCAAGCCTCGCAGCATCTGCTCGCACCGGAGACCAGGACCGACCTGCAGCACCTGCAAATCCAGCTGGAGATGCTGGCGGCCAGGCCCGAACTCAGCCGGGCGCAGCTCTCCTGGTGCAGACTGCTATTGCAACAAATCGCCGAGCGCCGCCGTCTGGGCGATGCGCTCGAGAAACAGCAGGCGCTGACCCGCGAGCAGCAAAAGCGGGCCGACGACCTGGCCGCCAAACTCAACGCCCTGCGCGAACTCGAAAACGCGTTGCTGCTCAAGCCGGGCAAAAACACGAATGTACAACCATGAGTCAGCCGCAACGCATCGTACTGGTAGACGACGATGCCGATTTACTCAGACTGGTCGGCATGCGCCTCGGCGCGGCCGGCTACGAAGTCGAAGCGCACGGATCGGCCGAAGCGGCGCTCAATGCCATGGCCGCGCGGCGGGCCGATCTGCTATTGACCGACTGGCGCCTGCCGGGCATGAACGGGCTGGAGCTGTTTGACGAGGTCCGCCGCCGTTACCCTGCCTTGCCCGTCATCCTGCTGACCGCGCACGGTACGGTGCCGGATGCGGTCGACGCGGTCAGCCGCGGCGTGTTCGGCTATCTGGTCAAACCGTTCGACGGCCAGGCCCTGCTCGGAAAAGTCGCACAGGGTCTGGCGCTGGCCGGCAATGCCGCCGCCTCTGCCGGCGACGGCTGGCGCCGGGACCTGATCAGCCGCAGTCCGATCATGGAAGAGCTGCTGGCCGAAGCACGCATGGTCGCCGCCACCGGAGCCAGCGTGCTGCTGCGCGGCGAAAGCGGCAGCGGGAAGGAGGTCCTGGCCCGCGCCATCCATCTGGCCAGTCCGCGCGCGGCGCATCCCTTCATCGCGGTCAACTGCGGCGCTATCCCGGACACCCTGCTCGAAAGCGAGTTGTTCGGGCATGAAAAAGGGGCTTTTACCGGCGCCAGCGCCAGGCAAGTCGGCTTGATCGCACAAGCGGACGGCGGCACGCTCTTTCTGGACGAGATCGGCGACATGCCGCTGGCCCTGCAGGTCAAATTGCTGCGCATGCTGCAAGAGCGCGAGGTGCGCCCTGTCGGGGCGGGGAAAGCCATTGCGGTGGATGTGCGGGTCATCTCGGCCACGCACCGCGATCTGGATGTGCTGATCCGCGACGGCTTGTTCCGCGAAGATCTGTACTACCGCCTCAATGTCGTCTCGCTGAACTTGCCGGCCCTGGCCGCGCGCAGAGAAGACATACCCTTGCTGGCATTGCATTTTCTGCAGCAGGTGAACGCCCGTTACAGCAAGAACATAGGCGGGTTCGCACCGGAGGCATTGGCGTTTCTGGCGGGGGCACGCTGGCCCGGCAATATCCGCCAGCTGTCTAATGTGGTCGAGCAGTGCTGCGTGCTGAGCACCGGGCCGCTGCTGACTCTGGCCCAGGTGCAGAAAGCGGTCGCCAGCGCGAGCAACGACATACCGGTGCTGGCTGAAGCCCGACGCCAGTTCGAACGCGATTATCTCGAGCGTCTGTTGCGTCTGACCGGCGGCAACGTCAGCGACGCGGCCAGACTGGCCGACCGCAACCGTACCGAGTTCTATCGGCTACTGCAAAAGCACGAACTGACACCGGGCAGATTCAAGCCAGGCATGGACGACTGAAGGCAGCCCCGCTGCCCCAGCTCGAGACCGCCCCGGCTGTCGCCTGACGGCGACAGCCATAAAGCCAATAAAATCAAGGCATTGAAAAAAACCTGGACGAATCTGTCGCCCCCAGGCGACAAAAACACGGTCAAATAGCGACACCGGTCGACAAAAACCAACGCAAGCCATTGAAAAACAACAATAAACAGAAGTTGGCACGGCATTTGCGCTTAGGGTGGGGCATATCCACTTTACCCAAAGGCTAACCCCATGAACAAAACCATCTTTGCCCTGACCCTGATGACTTCCGTGCTCGCTGCCCGCTGCTGGGCGGAACAGGATGCGAGCGCCCCTGGCAGTGGTGCGGTATCGGCGCGGGCGGCATCCATCATTACTGCCGATGCCGGCGCGACGCAGGCGCCGGACGCCTCCGCGGTCAGCGATGAGGAATTGCTCAAACGCGTCGCCCCGATGGCCAGTCAGGCGGCCGCTCAGGTCGGCGGAAGAATAGAAGCCCGGGTCAAAGCGGGCGAGGTGACCCTGTCCGGCACGGTACCGAATGAAGAGGCGTTGCAGCGCGTGGCTGAAGAAGTCTCGCACGTGCCGGGCATCCGGTCGGTACGGACCGACGTCGAGATCAAGAGCGCCGATCAGTAAACCGGGCAGCGGCATCGAGGGCAGGCCCATGGCCCGCGCCCTATCCCGCTGCGCCCCGCCAAACGCACAGCCCCCGGCCGTCAACCGCGCCCGGGGGCTGTGCCGTACCGGCGCAGACGCAGAGCGCGCTCAGCCCCAGACCACGCCAGCGGTCAGCAATTCCTCGGCGCGCATGAGGGCGGCGGACAGATCCGGCTGCAAATTGCGATCGCCCATATCGGCGGCGAGCTGCGACCCGACCAGCAGCCCCAGCACTTCGGCGCCGGCACCGCACAGCACCAGCTGTTGATTGTTCTCCAGCAAACGCTTGTACAAGGAATCGAGCGCCAGCAAGCCGGTGGTATCAAGCAGCACCAGCCGATGCAACTGCAAAATGATGACACGCGCGTAGGGCGCGGCGTGATGGATCTGCTCCAGCGTATCGGTCGCCCCGAAGAACAGCGCCCCCTCGACGCGAAAGGCCGCGCAGCCTTCGGGGACATGCTTGCCGGCGATGGTATGACGTTCGTATAGCTGAACATGCTCCGGCGTCAAGCGATGCACACCGGTATGGCTGGCCATGGACTGGATGAAGAACACGGCGGAAATCAACAGCCCGATCTCGACGGCCACGGTCAGATCGAACACCACGGTCAGGACACAGGTGGCGATCAGAATCGTGGTATCGCGCCTAGGAAACTGCCAGGCCTTGCGAATATCCCAATCCCCCATCTTCAGCGACACCGACACCAGGATCGCCGCCAGTACCGCCAGCGGGATATAGGAAGCCAGCGGCGCGGCGACCAACAGCACGACCAGCAGCAGCAGGGCATGCACGAGCGCCGCCACCGGCGTGCGTCCACCATTGCCTATGCTGGTCGCGGTGCGCACGACGGCGCCAGTGGCGGGAATACCGCCGAAAAAGGGAACGGTCATATTGGCGATGCCCTGCGCGATCAGTTCCTGGTTGGCGTCGTGCTTGTCGCCGGTCATCGAGTCGGCGACCACGGCGCACAGCAACGATTCGACCGCGCCGAGCAGTGCGATGGTAAAGGCCGGAGCCAGCAGGTCGGAGAAATGGGCGAAATCGAAATGCAGGCCATCGAATGCAGGCAAACCTTGCGGAATCCCGCCAAAGCGGCTGCCCAGAGTCGGCACGGGGAGATGCAGCACGCTGACGATCAATGTGCCGCCCACCAGCACGACGAAGGGGGAAGGCAGATACTTGTTGATGCGCTTCGGCCACAGCAGAATCAGAGCCAGGCAGCCCCCCGACACAAGCAGCGTGGCCGGATCGAACCGGAGCAGGTTATGTCGCAGCACATCGAGCACGGCGAAAAAGCCGGACGGCATCGCGTGAATCGGCAGCCCGAAAAAATCCTTCAGCTGAGTCAGGAAAATCAGTACGGCAATGCCGTTGGTAAAGCCGGTGATCAGCGGCATCGGGAAAAAGCGTATGACTTGCCCGAGCCGCGCCAACCCCATCAGCACCAACATGACGCCGGCCATGAAGGTACAGATCAGCAAGTTGCCGACGCCGTACTTGGCCACGATACCGTACAGAATGACAATGAAGGCTCCGGTCGGTCCGGTCACCACCAGACGGGTGCCGCCGAGCGCCGCCGCCAGAAAACCGCCGATCACGGCGGTAAAGATACCGGCTTGGGGCGAAACCCCGGAAGCCATGGCAAACGCCATGGCCAGGGGCAAGGCCACAATGCCGACAGTCAGGCCGGCAAGCACATCGCTTTGAAACTTATAGCGATCGTAGGCCTTCAGCTCCTGGATTAGACGCGGACTAAAGCTAATCATCGCAATATCTGCCTTTATTGTTTACTTTTTATAGCGTACAACAAAAACCCGCTTCGCAGCCAAGGTTTTAGCCCGGTCGCGGCAAACGAGAGCGCCGTGTTAGAATGCCGCGATCCTTCGCAGACGCTACGGCAAACCGCATGAAAAAAATCCTGATCGCCAGTCTGGCCCTGGCCCTGCTGCCGCACCTGGCGGCAGCCGCCCCGGTCGTCGAACTCGTCACCAACCAGGGCACGATCGAAATTACGCTCGACCGCGCGCACGCGCCGAAAACTGTCGATAATTTTGTTGCCTATGTGAAAAGTGGCCACTACAACGGTACGATATTTCATCGTGTCATCGACGGCTTCATGATACAAGGCGGCGGTTATGACGGCAGCTTGCGCGAAAAACCGACGCGCGCGCCCATCGCCAACGAAGCCGCCAACGGCCTGAAAAACAAGGTCGGTACCATTGCCATGGCGCGCACGCAGGACCCTGACTCCGCCAGCGCCCAGTTCTTCATCAACCTGGTCGACAATCCATCGCTCGATTATCGTGCGCCGACCCTCCAGGGCTGGGGCTACGCCGTCTTCGGCAAGGTCACCCGCGGCATGGAGGTGGTGGCGCGCATAGGGAAAACCCCGACCGGCTCCGCCGCCAACGGCATGAGCGACGTTCCGCGGACCCCGGTAGTCATCCGGACAGCGATCGTAAAACCCTGAGCGGACGACTCCCGCCCCATCCACAGAGGACAAACCATGATCAAACTGAGCACCAATTTCGGCGATATCGTTCTTGAACTGTTTCCGAACGAAGCCCCCAAGACGGTCGCCAACTTCGAAGAATACGTCAGCAGCGGACACTTCGACGGCACGATCTTTCATCGCGTCATCAGCAACTTCATGATACAGGGCGGTGGTTTCACTGCCGAGATGGAACAGAAGCCTACGCGCGACCCGATACCCAACGAAGCCAACAACGGTCTGTCCAACGCCTGCTACACCATTGCCATGGCCCGCACCATGGACCCGCACTCGGCTTCGGCGCAGTTCTTCATCAACGTCGCCGACAACGACTTCCTCGACTTCAAGTCGGAGAGCGCGCAGGGATGGGGCTATGCCGTGTTCGGTAAAGTGACCGAGGGCAGCGATGTCGTCGATCGTATCAAGGCGGTACGCACCGGACGCAGCGGCGGCCATCAGGACGTTCCGGTCGACGCCGTCATCATCGAAAAAGCCGAGATCATCTGATCCGGCCCACGGCGGCGCGCCGACGACCCGCAACGGTTGCCGGCAGCCGCCTCTCCACTCTCAGACCATGGCCATCCACTTCATCTCGGACCTGCACCTCGCGGAAGACACGCCGCGGCTCAACGCGCTGTTCGCCGCCACCCTCGACGACTGGCGCGGCCGCATCGAGGCCTTGTACATTCTGGGCGACCTGTTCGAATACTGGGTCGGCGATGACGATACTTCACCCTTCATCGATGCCACGCTGGGCGTGATGCGCGACTTCGCCGCCGACACCCGGCTCTATGTCATGCACGGCAACCGCGATTTTCTGCTCGGCGCCGACTTCGAGGCCCGCAGCGGCGCCCGCCTGATCGCTGACCCGACCCTGCTCGACCATGCCGGGCAGCGCCTGCTGCTGACGCATGGAGACGCGATGTGCACCGCCGACGTCGCCTATCAGGCCTTTCGCCGTCAGAGCCGCGACCCGGTCTGGCAGAGCACCATGCTGGCGCAGCCGCTGGCGCAGCGCCACGCGCTGGCGCGCCATGCGCGCGCGCTGAGCGAGGCCGACAAGACCGCGCACGGCTACACCGCGATCGGCGACGTCACGCCCGACGCGGTCGACGCCCTGCTCGCCGCTTACGGCTGGCCGACGCTGATCCATGGCCACACGCACCGTCCCGCCGTGCACCGCGATGACGCTCATGGCTGCGAACGCTGGGTGATCGCAGACTGGCGTCCTGACGGGGGCGGTTACCTGCGCCTCGACGCTGGCGGCATCGAAGCTCTGCCCCTCCCGCTCAGCTCGAACAGCTGAGCGCCACCGCCGGCATGTCGCGCGGCGGGGGAACGGCGTAGTCGGCAAACTCGGCCGACTCATCGTATGGATGCGCGAGACAACGCGCAAGGCGTTCGATCTCGCCATAGTCGCGCGCGTCGCGGGCCGCCTCGATCGCGCGCTGAGCCAGGTGATTGCGCAGCACATAACAGGGGTTGACGCGCCGCATCGCGCAGGCCCGCCGCATGCATACGCCGCCGTCGAGCTCCAGGCGCTCGCGGTACTGCTCCAGCCAGCCGTAGAAAGCCGTCCCGTCGTCCGGCACGCCATCGAAAACCGCAACCGAGCCCGTCGCCGCGAAATCGCACAAACGCCGAAAAAACACCGTGAAATCGGCGTTGGCGGACTCCAGCGCCGACAGCAGGCGCTCGATCAGGGCGCCATCGTCCTCATGCTCGACGTCCAGCCCCAATTTGGCTCGCATCCGCGCGAGCCAGGCGGTGCGAAAAAGTCCCTCGTACTCGTCAAGTGCACTGCGCAGCGCGGCTTCGTCCTGCAGCGGCAACAACGCCGAGGCCAGGGCGTACAGATTCCACAGCCCGACGCGAGGCTGCTCATTGAAAGCATAGCGGCCAACGTCATCGGAATGATTGCAGACAAAGTCCGAGCGATAGGTGTCGATGAAACCGAACGGTCCGTAATCCAGGGTCAGTCCCAGCAGCGACATATTGTCGGTATTCATCACGCCGTGGCAGAAGCCCACCGACTGCCATTGCGCGATCAGGCGCGCCGTGCGCGCCACCACCTCGCGAAACAAGGCCAGCACCGGTTGCTCCGCCAGGCGGCAGCCGGGAAAAAAATGCCCGGTCGCATGGTCGACCAGTTCCTTGAGCAGATCGTTGCGCCCGCTATGGCAGCACCATTCGAAATGCCCGAAGCGCAGAAAACTGTCAGCCACCCGCGCCACTACCGCCGTGGTCTCCATCGTCTCGCGCGCCACGCGCTCGTCCGATCCGAACAGGCACAAGGCGCGCGTCGTCGGAATGCCGAGTCCATGCATCGCCTCGCTGCACAGATACTCGCGAATGCTGGAACGCAGGACCGCGCGTCCGTCCGCATGCCGCGAGAACGGCGTCGGTCCGGCTCCTTTGAGCTGGATTTCGGCGCGACCTCCGTCCGCCCGCGCCACATCGCCGAGCAACAGGGCGCGGCCATCTCCCAGTTGCGGAACATAGTGCCCGAACTGATGCCCGGCATAGGCGCCGGCGACCGCCATGACTGCCGGTGGCAGACTCGTCCCGGACAGGACGGCGCGCGCGGCATCCGTGTACAGGGAGTCGGGATCGAGGCCGAGCTCGGCGCACAGCGCCGGATTGACGATAATCGGATAAGGGTCGGCCAGCGGCGTCGGTTCGACCTGACGGAACAGGGCGGCGGGCAGCGTCTGGAAACGGCGGCCGAAAACCAGGGTGTGGAATGCATTCATAAGCCGATTCTAGCGGCCGCCGCCGTCAAAAAACACCGTATCGCCAATAGGGGAATCCGCGGGAACGCGATTCAGCAGTGGCGATGACTATGCCACGCGCGCCGCGCGTCCTTCGACGCGCTGACCGCGGCACAGGCGACACGGGTCGCCGCGAAATAGCCGACCTGACGGGTCAAGCGCGACAGGGTGCCATAGGAAACATGCCCGACCTGCAACGCGGTGAACCACGGCGCCAGCGTCGGATGATCACAGCCGGGACGCCACTGTTCGAGCAGGCGATGCCCGTACTCGTCGACAAAACGGTCTGCCACCCGGCGCCAGTCGCGCTGCGCATCCGCCTGTGCCTGCCACAAGGATGCACCGGCCAGCAGGGAGCCGTCGAAGCGGCCATCGCCAAGGTCCACGGCCTCGGACGACCAGGCCGCAAGCCAGGTGCGGCAAGCCTCGCGCCGCGCCCCATGCAGGTTTCGGCTGTGGTAGTGCAGGGTTTCGAGGCAGTCGCCTATCGCCCGGTTGATCAAGGAAAACGGCATGTCAGCACCCCGTGCTCATTCTGCGCCCGGCGCGCTTCGCGCCAGCGGCCACACGCCCCGCAACTCGGTCAGCAGCGCTTCCACAACCGGGTCCCCGACCTTTTCCGAAGAATAGACGAAGTGCAGGCCCAGCAACTTGCGAACGCCAGGAACCAGGATCAGACCGCCGGAGGCCGCATGGCTCTGCGCATCGCTCTCTCGCACCAGCGCCAGTCCGACACCGGCCAGCACCAGCTCCAGCGTCGCCGACATCAGACCGCAATCGGCGCTTTTGCGCGGCGCGATATTCAACTCGCGCCACAGTTCGGCCGTCGGCCGGTACAAACTGGAAAATTGCGACACGCCGACCCATGGCAGACGTCCAAGATCGCGCGGCGTCATGGCGTCGGACCGCAAATCCCAGGAAGCGGGGGCGGCCAGGACGAAAGGCAGGTCATCCAGCCACACCGTATCGACATTGACATAGGGATTCTTGCCGAGAAAGAAACCGCAATCCAGTTCTTTCTTGCGCACCAGATTGAGCACCTCGACGGTAGCGCCATGCTGCAGGCTCAGCTCCAGCATCGGATAGCGTTCGCATAAGGCGGCAACCCAGGGCCCGATGCGCAAAATATCGGGGGACAGCGTAATACCGATCCGCGCCGGCCCCGACAGCTGCCCTTTCAGGGCGCGCGCATGATGCAGCAACTCGCGCGCCGACTCCAGGATTTGCTGGGCGCGCGGAAGCATCTCCTGCCCGGCCCGGGTCAAGGAAACGCCCCCCGCACTGCGCTCGAACAGAGACATGCCGATCTCTTCCTCGAGCGCCTTGATTTGAGCCGTCACCGCGGGTTGCGACAAATGCAGCTGCTCCGCCGCCTGAGTCAGGTGTCCTTGCTGTGCCACGGTGACAAAAGTCCGCAACTGGTAAATTTCCATCGCCCCCCGCTCCCCGCGATGGCATGAGTGCCTTCGCTATTGTCGTCACATCCCATCCGAATATTCAACTTTAATCGGATACACGAAAACCCCGAACCCGCACAAATCGCCATTAGAGTGAAAAACCAACTGCAACATCATGATTATTAAAGAATTTTGCAACGCATCATCGGCCAGACAAATCCGCCACATCAGAAAATGCGATTAGCAAACACGGCCTGCTCTCAATTATGTTTGGCTCAGCGCTCCCCACAAAGCGCAGACAAAGGAGGATGCAATGAACGATGATCTTCTTCTGAAGATACAGACCAATCCCAAATTCAGAGAACTCGTGCACAAGAAAACGGGCCTGGGTTGGCGCCTCACCCTCATCATGCTGGTGATCTACTACGGCTTTATCGTCATGCTGGCCTTCTCGCCAGCCACGCTCGGCACGCCTCTCGCAGCGGGCAGCGTCACGACCGTCGGCATTCCGGTCGGCATTTTCATCATCCTGTCCGCGTTCTGTCTGACCGGAGTCTATGTCTTCCGCGCCAACAACGAGTTCGACCGCCTGAACCGCGAAATCATCGAGGAGAGCCGATAATGCTGCGAACCCGCTATCTGGCCGCACTGGGTCTCATGCCCACGCTGGCTCTGGCTGAAGGAATCGCTGGCGAGGTCAAGCGCCAGCCCCTGAACATCCAGGCCATCGTCATGTTTTTTGCCTTCGTGGCCCTGACGCTGTACATCACCTGGTGGGCCGCACGCCGCACGCGCTCGGCCAGCGACTTCTACGCCGCCGGCGGCAGCATCACCGGTCTGCAGAACGGATTGGCGATCGCAGGCGATTACATGTCCGCCGCCTCCTTTCTCGGCATTTCCGCCATGGTGTTCGAGAAAGGCTATGACGGGCTGATCTACTCGATGGGCTTTCTGGTCGGTTGGCCGATCATTCTGTTCCTCGTCGCCGAACGCCTGCGCAACCTCGGCAAGTACACCTTCGCCGATGTCGCATCCTACCGTCTGAGTCAGACACCGGTACGCTGCTTCGCCGCCACCGGGACGCTGGTGGTCGTTGCCATCTACCTGATCGCACAGATGGTCGGCGCAGGAAAGCTGATCCAGCTTCTGTTCGGCATGCAGTACACCACGGCCGTGGTGATGGTCGGCATACTGATGGTGCTGTATGTCACATTCGGTGGCATGCTGGCCACGACCTGGGTGCAGATCATCAAGGCTGTCATGCTGCTCGCCGGTGCCACTTTCATGGCCGTCATGGTGCTCTACTATTCGGGTTTCAGTGTCGAGACGATGTTCCGTCAGGCCACCGCGCTGCATCCCAAGCACCTGGCCATCATGTCGCCTGGCGGGCTGGTATCCAATCCGATCGACGCGATCTCGCTGGGCCTGGCACTCATGTTCGGTACCGCCGGCCTGCCGCACATCCTGATGCGCTTCTTCACCGTTTCCGACGCCCGCGCCGCGCGTAAATCGGTGTTCTACGCGACGGGATTCATCGGCTATTTCTACATACTGACCTTCATCATCGGGTTCGGGGCCATCATGCTGGTTCTCAACCAGCCCGGTTTCATGGAAACCGTGATCAAGGACGGCAAGCCGGTCACGCAGTTGATCGGCGGCAGCAATATGGCCGCCATCCATCTGGCTCGCGCCATCGGCGGCAACCTGTTCCTCGGCTTCATCTCGGCAGTGGCTTTCGCCACCATCCTGGCCGTGGTCGCCGGCCTGACGCTTTCCGGCGCGTCAGCGGTCTCGCATGATCTGTATGCCTCCGTGATCAAGAAAGGACGCGCCAACGAAGCCGACGAGGTCCGCGTCTCCAAGCTGACCACACTCGCCCTCGGCGTGGTGGCGATCGTGCTCGGCATCGCCTTCGAAAAACAAAACATCGCCTTCATGGTCGGCCTGGCCTTCTCCATCGCCGCATCGGCCAACTTCCCCATCTTGTTCCTGTCGATGTTCTGGCGAGGCCTGAGCACGCGCGGCGCCGTCGTCGGCGGCTTCATCGGGCTGATCACGGCGGTGGGACTGATCGTGATAGGGCCGACGGTCTGGGTCGACGTACTGCATCACAAAGCGGCGATCTTCCCGTACAAGAACCCGGCCCTGTTCTCCATCACGCTGTGCTTTATCAGCACCTGGCTGATCTCGGTACTCGACATGTCCAAGCAGGCGGCGGAAGAACGCGCGCGCTTCGATGGCCAGTTCGTACGAGCCATGACAGGCATAGGCGCCTCGGGTTCGTCCAAGCACTGAACGGCATTCATCCATGATGGCGGCGCCGGGGACGGCGCCGCCGCAAGCAAGGGAAAAAGCGATGTCCACACTCGAATCGATACTGAAGGAAACCCGCAGCTTTCCGCCTTCCGACGATTTCCGCCGCAAAGCTTCCGTCTCCGGGATGGAAGCGTACAACGCCCTGTGCGAACAAGCCGATGACCACTACCTGTCGTTCTGGGGTGAACTGGGGCGCGAGCTGCTGAGCTGGAAAAAGCCTTTTTCGCGCGTGCTGGACGACAGCAAAGCGCCATTTTTCAAGTGGTTCGACGACGGCGTGCTCAATGTCTCGTACAACTGCCTCGATCGGCACCTGCCGCTCAATGCCAATAAAATCGCCCTGATTTTTGAAGCCGACAACGGAGAAGTGACGCGCGTCACCTATGCCGAGTTGCACCGGCGCGTGTGCCAGTTCGCCAACGGCCTCAAAAGCCTGGGCGTCGGGCGCGGCGACCGTGTGGTGATCTATATGCCGATGGTGATCGAGTCCATAGTGGCCATGCAGGCCTGTGCCCGCATCGGTGCGATACACTCGGTGGTATTCGGGGGGTTTTCGGCCGGCGCGCTGCGCGACCGCATCCAGGATGCAGGCGCACGTATGGTCATCACTGCCAACGAAGGCGTGCGCGGCGGCAAGACCGTCCCGCTGAAAAGCACGACCGACGAGGCACTGGCCATCGGCGGCTGCGAATCGGTACAGCATGTCGTGGTCTACCAGCGCACCGACAATGGCGCCGACGCATGGCAGGCAAACCGCGATGTATGGTGGCACAAGCTGATCGAAGGCCAGGCGGAAACCTGCGAACCGGAGTGGATGGGGGCGGAAGATCCGTTATTCATTCTGTATACATCGGGATCGACCGGCAAGCCGAAAGGCATCCAGCACTCATCAGCCGGCTATCTGCTCGGCGCGATCAACAGTTTCCGGTGGATTTTCGACTACAAACCGAACGATGTGTACTGGTGCACGGCCGATGTCGGCTGGATCACCGGCCACTCTTACATCTGCTATGGCCCGCTTGGCATAGGCGCGACGCAGGTGATATTCGAAGGAATTCCGACCTACCCCGATGCCGGGCGCTTCTGGAGCATGATAGAGCGCCACAAGGTATCGCTGTTCTATACCGCCCCGACAGCGATCCGCTCGCTGATCAAGCTCGGCAGCGAGTTGCCGCGCCAGTACGACCTGAGCAGTCTGCGCGTGCTCGGCACGGTCGGCGAGCCGATCAATCCGGAGGCCTGGATCTGGTACCAGGAAGTCGTCGGCGGCTCCCGCTGCCCCATCATCGACACATGGTGGCAGACCGAGACCGGTTCGGCCATGATCTCGCCGCTTCCCGGTGCGATTCCGACCAAGCCCGGTTCTTGCACGCTGCCGCTGCCCGGCATCATCGCCGATATCGTCGACGAATCGGGTGCGCCGGTGGAGCCTGGCAAAGGAGGGTTCCTCGTCATCAAGAAGCCCTTCCCCAGCCTGGTGCGCACCATATGGGGCGACCCGGACCGCTTCCGCAAAACCTACTTCCCGGACGAGTTCGAGGGCCGCTACTATCTGGCAGGGGATTCGGCCCACCGCGACGAGAACGGCTATTTCTGGATCATGGGCCGCATCGATGATGTGCTGAACGTATCCGGGCACCGCCTGGGAACGATGGAGATCGAGTCCGCACTGGTGGCCAACCCCTTGGTAGCCGAGGCTGCCGTGGTCGGCAAACCGCACGAGATCAAGGGCGAGGCCGTCGTCGCCTTCGTTGTCCTCAAAGGCGAGCGCCCGGTCGGCGATGAAGCCAAGAAAATCGCCGACAATCTCAAGCAATGGGTTGCGCACGAAATCGGCAAAATCGCACAGCCGGACGAAATCCGTTTCGGCGAGAACCTGCCCAAGACCCGTTCCGGCAAAATCATGCGCCGACTGCTGCGTTCGCTGGCCCGCGGCGAAGACATCGTGCAGGACGTCTCGACGCTGGAAAATCCGCAGATCCTGGCACAACTGCAAGAATCGATCTGATTCCGACGCGGGGGTCGGACGGGGCGTACGCGCAAGCGTCGCCCCGTTTTTTTTTCAGCGACCTGCGCGCCAGTGCTGCGGATTGGCCAGTGCAGCCGGGCGCCGCCCCTCGAGCGCCGCAATCAGGTTATCCACCGCCATGCGCGCCATCGCACGCCGCGTCTCGTGCGTAGCCGATCCGATATGCGGCAACGCGACCACATTATCCATGCCCGGCAGCGGAGAATCCGCCGCCAGCGGCTCCCGAGCGAAGACATCGAGGCCCGCGCCCCGAATCCGCCCTTGTCGCAGCGCATCGATCAGCGCCTCCTCGTCGACGATGCGTCCCCGCGAACCATTGATGAAGAAAGCCTCCGGTCGCATCAGGGCAAATTCGCGCGCCCCGATCAGCTTTTCGGTCTGCGGCGATAAAGGCAATACCACGCAGACGAAGTCGGCGCAGCCGAGCAAGGCGTCCAGCGGTAATCGCCGCGCATCGAACAGATGCTCCGCCTCCTCTACCGTCTCAAGATTGTGATAGACGATATTCATGTCGAAACCGAGGCGGGCGCGGCGGGCGACGGCCATGCCGATGCGGCCGAGGCCGATCAAGCCGAGCGTCTTGCCGTGCACGTCGGTGCCGAACAAGGCATCGCCTATACTGCTGCGCCAGCGCCCCGCCTTCACGTAGCCGGCCAGCTCGACGATGCGGCGCGCACTGGCCAGGATCAGGGCGAAAACGGTATCGGCCGTGGTTTCCGTCAGTACGCCCGGGGTATGGGCAAGCAGGATGCCGCGCCGGTTCAGGAATTCAAGGTCGATGGAGTCATAGCCGACAGAAATGGTCGACACGACCTCCAGCTCGCTGGCCGGACCCAGTTCCGCCTCGCCCAGCGGCAGGGTCGACCCGATCAGGCCGTTGGCACGCACCGTTGCCGCCATGAACGCGGCCCTGTTTTCGTCCGTGACACGCGGAAAATAACTGACATCGAAACGGGCCTCCAGTTCGGCCAGCAAATCGGGCGGCAAGGCCCGGTAAACGACGACACGCTTTGGCATATGACTCACTCCCGGGCCGGCCTCCACCCCGAGCGGAGGCCGGCAATGATTACGACACTCAGAACTCCACCGCCACCGGCGGTACCATACGTACGCTCAAGGTCAGCAACACCGAAGACAACAGCGCCAGCGCCATGAAGGCGTAGCCGGCGGCAGGCGTACCGGTCGCGCCGTTCAGATAGCCGACGAACCACGAGCCGCAGAACGACCCGAGTGCCCCCATGCCGTTGATCAGCGCCATGGCACCTCCGGCCACATTGCGCGGCAGCAGTTCGGTCACAATGGCGAAGAAAGGCCCGTAGGGCGCGTACATCGCGGCACCGGCAATCACCAGCAGCGCAAACGACAGCCAGAAATGCTGGCTGCCGACCCAGTAGGACGCGACAAAGGCGAGCGCCCCGACCAGCAGGCAAGGCCACACGAAGTGCTTGCGATTCTGCATGCGATCAGATAACCATGACACCGTGATCATGGCCGCCACTGCCGCCAGGTAGGGCGTCGCCGACAGCCAGCCCGTGGCGACGAAACCGAGACCGGAAGCCTTTTTCAGAATCGACGGCAGCCACAACATGAAACCGTAAACGCCGATGCTCCAGCAGAAGTATTGCGCACACAGCCGCAACACTATCGGCGAACTGAATGCCTCGCGATAGTTGCGCACCGGCACGAGACCCTTTTGTTCATCGCGCAGGGTCTGTTCGATGGCATCCTTCTCGACCAGGCTCAACCAGCGGGCATCGGCCGGCCGGTCGCTCACGAGCCACCACCACATCACGGCCCAGATCACAGCCGGAAAACCTTCGATGATGAACATCTGACGCCAGCCCAGGGCGTTGATGACATAGCCGGTAAGCACCGACATCCACAGCACGGTCACCGGATTGCCCAGAATCAGAAAGGTATTCGCGCGTGACCGTTCCGAACGCGTGAACCAGTGGCTGATGTAAATCAGCATGGCCGGCATCACGGCCGCCTCCACGGCGCCGAGCAGAAAACGTATCGCCATAAGTGCCGGGATATTGCTCACCATCCCGGTCGCCGTTGCGCAGACCCCCCACAGCACCAGGCAGCAAAACACCAGCTTTTTTACACTGCGGCGTTCGGCATAGATCGCACCCGGCACCTGGAAAATGAAATAACCCAGAAAAAACAAGGCGCCTATCAGCGAAGCCATGCCATGGCTGATCCCCAGATCGCGCTCTATCCCGGCCGCGGCGGCAAAGCCGTAGTTGGCACGGTCGAGATAGGCCAGGCTATAGGTGATGAAAATGACAGGCATGACATACCACCAGCGTCGGCTGGCCAGTTTACGAACTTCCATCTCTCAACTCCTCGATCGATGTGTGTTGTGCAACGATGTTGCCGACGGCCGTGGCGCCGGCTAAAAACGATGGCCTCAGGTCATCGCAACGGCCAATTGCTCCCGGGTCGGCAAACCATCCATATCCCCGATGACCTGGATGGCAAATGCACCGATCTGGTTGCCGCGCGCCACCGCGGCCTCAGTATCCAACCCCTCCAGCAGCGCACTGACGACACCGGCGGCGAAGCCGTCGCCGGCGCCCACGGTATCGATGACACGCTCGACCTTGACCGCCGCCACGCGCCCCTCGCCCGTACGGTCACGGAAATAGGCCCCCTCTGCCCCGAGCTTGATCACGACCAGACTGGCGCCGAGGTCAAGGTAGAAAGCGGCGATATCGGCCGGCGTCTGATAGCCGGTCAGCAGGCGCCCTTCCTGAATGCCGGGTAAAACCCAGTCGGCCATGGCCGCGAGCGAATTGATTCCCGCGACCATCTCGTCTCGCGATGGCCAGAGCGCAGGCCGCAGATTCGGGTCGAAGGAAACGCTCTTGCCTGCACCGCGCATGAATTGCATCGCATGCTCGCTGAAACGTCGCGTCGTTGCCGACAAGGCTGGCGCAATGCCGGTGCAATGCAGGTGACGAGCGGCAGCGAAGTAGGCCTCGTCGAAATCGGCGAGGTCGAGGTGGCTGGCGGCAGAGCCGCGCCGGAAATATTCGACCGCAGGATCTTCGCCCGCCACAGCCTTGGACTTGAGCTGGAAACCGGTCGGATGCTCGCAGTCGAGCGCGACATGGCGGCTGTCCACCCCCTCGCGGGCCAGAACCGAGCGAATGAAACGGCCGAACGAATCGTCGCCGAGCCGGCTTACCCAGCCGATGCGATGTCCGAGGCGCGCGAGGCCGACGGCAAAATTGGTCTCCGCCCCGGCCATGCGGCGCGTGAAGTGCTCGACCGCGGCCACATCGCCAGCCTCGTCGGCGATGAACATCGCCATGGCCTCGCCGAAAGTGATGACATCGACGGCTTCATTCATGGCTATTCCCCTCGATTCCGAGCATGGATACGTAGTGCCGCGTCAAGCCGGACGCATCCCCCCCCTGCAAGGGGAATTCGAGACCGCGCGGGGCGGAGCAAGGCAGTTGCGCGAGCACGCCCCGCCAGTCGCCGATGCCGGCTTCGGGCACCGTCGCCCTCCAGCCGCGAGGCGAGGGCTGCGCCCCCTTGCAATGGATGTATTCGACATAAGGGGCAAGCGCGGCAGCGGCCTCCAGCGGCGACTGCCCCGACCAGTACCAGTTGCCGATATCGAAGGTCATGCCGACCCCGATGCCGGCGGCGGCGCTGGCATCGAAAAATGCGCGCAGCCGTTCGATGGAGCCACCGTGTGCCGTCTGGTCGTTTTCCACCAGCAGTCGCACCGGGTGGCCGGCCAGTGCGTCCGCCAGCGGCTGCAGCGGCGACTCCGGCGCGTAATGGCCGAGCGAGAATTTAAGATGGCGCGCACCCAGCGTTTCGGCCTCGGACAAGGCCAGCCGCAGTGCCTCGTGCGCCAGCGTCGCATCCGGCAGGAACACGGCCTCGGGTGCGGAATAAACCGCCTGCAAGGCGTGATTGCGCAATTGCTCGCGCAAGAACGTCAGCGGGCGCGACGCCCCATCGAACAGTTCCCGCCGAATTTCGACACCGTCCGCGCCAGCGCCCGCGGCCAGGCCGATGAAGGCGCTCTGCCCGCTCTGGCGCACCCGTTCGGCGCCATAGGCCGACATCACCACATATACCGGAATAGTCACAACTCTCTGCTCCTCGCAAATGGTACCGGTACCATTTTTGCATCAGACGATTGCGCCCCCCGCAAGCCCGATGCAATTCAATACCGATACAATACAAAAGACTACAGCATATAAGCGCTTTCATTTGACATGTCCACGCCATAAAAACAAAATGGTACCGGTACCATTTATGCACAAAAACAAAGCCGCTGCAAACGGCGATGCCTCATATTCGAGCAGGAAGCGCACGCCCGCCTTGTCTAAAATCAAATGGCGGTTGAACCTCGCGCGATCAAATGGCCGGGGAACAGGATTTCACGCGGCGGCTGACGGTCACCCGCGATGCGCTCGAACAAGCAGGACATGGCGGCATGCCCGATGGCATCAGTCGGTTGGGCCAGGGTGCTGATGCCGGGACCGGCCACGCTGGCCCACGGCAATTCGTCGAAACCGAGCAATCCAAGATCATCAGGTAGCGCCAGCCCCAAACGGCGCATGGCCAGCACCAGTTGCAGGGTCACCACGCCGCTCGCAGCCAGCAGGGCCTTGCGCTGACCGGAACCATCGCCGGCAAATGCCCGCAAGGCCGTGTCCAGCGCGACGTTATCTTCCAGATGCGGCAGCTCTATGACTCTGCCCCGCGCCGCCGGCTGGGCCGCGAGCTCGGACAGGAAGGCGGCATGCCTGTCCTCGCGCGAACTGACACCCTGCACGCTCTCGCTGACCCAGGCGATATCGGAGAAGCCGCCTTGCACAAGATGACGGGCGGCCACGGCCGTGGCCGCCGCATTGTCCAGGCCGACCAGATCGGCCTCGATGCCGCGCAGGCGCCGGTCCACCAGCACCACGGGCAAGCCGCCGGCGACGATTTCGGCCAGCAACGGCGACGCCGTGCCCAGGGTGTGCACGATCAGGCCTTCCACGTTGTACGAACGAAGCGCCTGCAGCGACAGGTTTTCGCACGCATCGTCATTGCCGGTATTGCACAAGACCAGGGTATAGCCGCGCGCGCGGCACAGCGCTTCGGCGCCATGCAGCACAGCGACCGAATAGGGATTGAGCACGTCCGCCACCAGCATGCCGATCAGCCGCGTCCGCCCGGCCTTGAGAGCGCGCGCCATCTGGCTGGGACGGTAGCCGAGTCGGGCGATGGACTGCTCGATGCGTTCGCGGGTACGGTCGGACAAGGCGCTCAGCTCGCCGCCGAGGTAGCGCGAGATACTCGTCTTGGACACGCCCGCATCGCATGCGACATCGCGGATGGTGATCTTGCCCGTGCGGGAGGAAGGCGGCTTGGCGGTCGTCATGAATGCGTCTGCGATAGAATGGCGGCGCGCGGCGCGCACCCCTGAACGGGGTCGATGTTACCGCAAACGCCGGCACGCCGCGAGCGGCGATCCGAGCACGGAGCGGGAAGGATTCGGACTATACTTTGCACGAACCGGCCGGGTTTCCGCCAGACCGTCCGCGGCGCACTGCGGCGCGGCGAATCGCCCTCTGCCGCAACATGGTTGTACGGGAGACGACGAAGCCCGATAATTGCCGCTTTCAGACAGCGCAGCCAGGATATGACACATTTGCAGCGTCCCATAGCGTCGACCCAAGCGTCCGCGATGGCCGACCGGCTCGATGCCGTCCTGCCGCAAACTCAATGCCGGCAATGCGGCTTCGCCGGTTGTCGCCCCTATGCCGAGGCGATGGCGGCAGGCGAAGCCGACATCAACCGCTGTCCGCCAGGGGGCGAAGCAGGCATACGACGCCTGGCCCGCATCGCCGGGCGCGACACGATCCCGCTCGCACCGGAGCTGGCGGCGCACAAGCCGCTCGCCGTCGCCGTCATCGATGAAAACGACTGCATCGGCTGTACCCTCTGCATCCAGGCCTGCCCGGTCGATGCCATTCTTGGCGCGGCAAAGCTGATGCACACCATCATCAGCGACGAATGCACGGGGTGCGAACTGTGCGTCGCCCCCTGTCCGGTCGATTGCATCCGGATGGAAAACGTAGCCGAACCGCCTTTCGATCTGGCGGCCGACGATGAGCTCAACGCGGCGGCGTGCGAGCGTGGCGACCACGCACGGCAGCGCCACCGCTTCCACCTGTTCCGGCTGGAACGCGAGCGTAACGAAAAAGCGCGGAGGCTCGCAGAGCGTGCCGCCCGCGCACGTGCCCACCCCGCCGGCAGCGACGAAGAGAACAGGAGACAGGCCTTGACCGAGCCCAGAAAACAAAGCGCGTCCCCGACTGGAACGGACGCGCCCGAAGCGAAGCAAGCGCAGCAGCGCAATGCGCTGATCCAGGCGGCGATGGACCGTGCACGCAAACAGCGCGAGGCGCTGTCGGCAGACCTGACGCCGGAGCAAAGGCACGAAGCCGTCATCAAGGCGGCCATGGCGCTCGCGCGTCAGAAACAGGGCGGCCGGGGTTGATGTCACGATGAATGCCGCGCAACGTCAGGAAATTTTCAGCCGCTTGCGCGCCGACACGCCGCAGCCGCGCACCGAACTGGAGTATCAGTCGCCCTTCGAGTTGCTGATCGCGGTCATGCTATCGGCGCAAGCGACCGATGTCAGCGTGAACAAGGCCACCCGGCTGCTGTTCCAGCTCGCGCCAACGCCGCAAGCCATGCTGCGCCTGGGCGAAGAAGCGGTCATCGAGCATATCAGGACCATCGGCCTGTTCCGCACCAAAGCGAAAAACGTCATGGCCACCTGCCATCTGCTGCTCGAACGACACCATGGCGAGGTGCCGTCTACCCGGGAGGCGCTGGAAGCGCTGCCGGGAGTCGGTAGAAAAACCGCCAATGTCGTACTCAACACCGCTTACGGCCAGCCGACAATCGCCGTCGACACTCATATTTTCCGCGTCGCCAATCGCACGGGAATCGCGCCGGGAAAGGATGTCCTCGCCGTCGAAAAAAAACTGATGCGCGTGGTGCCGCCCGAATTCCGCGTCGACGCCCACCACTGGCTGATCCTGCACGGGCGCTACATCTGCAAGGCGCGCAAACCCGAATGCAGCCGCTGCCTGATCGTCGATCTCTGCGAATATCCCGCAAAACCGGTATGATGTATCCATACCTGACAAGGTAGTCGACGGATGGAGCGCCAGTCTTGAAAAAAACGGGCTCCGCCCCGAGCATCATGCCTGAACCCCGCGGAAAAAGGATTGATCAGTGACTCCCAGCCTGCGCCCACTATTGGCGGCCACCTTTGCCATCTCGGTACTCTCCGGCTGCGACAAGGTGGAAAAACTGCTACGCAAGGATACGGCGCCCCAGACGGTCGCCATTCCCGCCCAGCAGGACGGCAAGGTCGCCATGCTGTTGCCGGACTTCACGCAACTGGTCGAGCGCGAAGGACCGGCTGTGGTCAACATACAGGCCAACCGCCCGGATGGCGCCCAATCCGACAGCGATACGACGCTGCCGGTCCCCGAAGACGACCCCTTCTACGACTTCTTCCGCCGCTTCATGCCCAATCCGCAGCAGCAGACGCCGCAGGAGCAGCCGTCCCCCGATTCCGTATCGTTCGGCTCGGGTTTCATCCTCAGCCAGGATGGCTACATTCTGACCAACGCCCATGTCGTCAGCAGCAGCAGTCAGATCAAAGTCATGCTGACCGACAAACGCGAAATGAACGCGCGCCTGGTCGGCCTGGACAAGCGTACCGACGTCGCCCTGCTCAAGGTCGATGGCGCGAACCTGCCAGTGGTCAAGATCGGCAGTCCGGGCCAGCTCAAAGTCGGCGAATGGGTTGCCGCTATCGGCGCCCCATTCGGCTTCGAGAACTCGGTGACGGCGGGCATTGTCTCGGCCAAGGGCCGCAGCCTGCCCGACGAAAACTACGTCCCCTTCATTCAGACCGACGTCGCGATCAACCCCGGCAACTCGGGCGGTCCGCTGTTCAACCTGAAGGGAGAAGTCGTCGGCATCAATTCGCAGATCTACAGCCGGTCGGGGGGGTTCATGGGCATTTCCTTTGCCATTCCGATCGACCTGGCGATCAACGTGGCGGATCAGATCAAGGCCAAGGGCAAAGTCAGCCGCGGCCAGCTCGGGGTCAACATCCAGGAGCTGACACAGGAGCTTGCGCAGTCCTTCGGCCTCGGAGAAGCACGCGGCGCACTGGTGGTCCGCGTCGAGCCCAACGGTCCGGCAGCCCGCGCCGGCCTCGAACCGGGCGATATCATCCTGCGCCTGAACGACCGCAAGGTCGAAGGATCGAAAGATCTCCCGATGATGGTAGGAGCGCTGCAGCCCGGCACCCGCATCAAGCTGCACGTCTGGCGCAAAGGGAGCGAAAAGACACTGGAAGCCACTCTGGGCGAACTGGCCCAGGAAGCGGCGCCGGCAGCGCCTCAGACCGAACCCTACGCCCCGCAGAGCTACCGTTTCGGCAAACTCGGCCTGGTGGTGGCCGAACTGTCGCAAGAGCAGAGAGCCCAGCTCGGCCTGCGAGGCGGTCTGCTGGTGGAGAAAGCGCAAGGCCTCGCCGCACGTGCCGGCCTGCAGCGCGGCGACGTGATCGCCGGCCTCAATCAGACCGAGATCGTTTCGATCAAGAGCTTCGAAAAAGCATTGACCGAAGCCCGGGGCAGCGTCGCGCTGCTGGTCCGCCGTCAGGACGCGACCCTGTTCGTCCCGCTGAAAGTGAACTGAGCGGGGCACTGGCCCCGTTTCTGCTTGTACGGAGCATGATTTCATCGATACGGAGAGCCACCATGAACAGACTCTTGCCACTCGCCCTGATTGCGCTGGGCGGGTTGCTGCCGCAAGCGAGCGCTTTCGCTCATGCCACCCGCTTCGCGTTCGGCAGTCCGGGTACGCCATCCGAAGTGACCCGCACCATCCATGTCGACGCTAACGATGCGATGAAGCTGGTCTTCGACTCGCGCGACATCCGCCAGGGCGATGTCGTCAAGTTCGTGGTTCACAACTCGGGCCGGATCGCCCATGAATTCGGCATCGACGATGCCGCCGGGCAGCGCGAGCATGCCGCAATGATGCGGCAAATGCCCGGTATGGTGCATGACGATCCCAACGTGATTGCACTCAAGCCGGGCGAAACCCGCCAGTTGATCTGGAAATTCACCAAACTGCGCGAGCGCACCCTGATTTTCGCCTGCAACGTTCCAGGACACTATCAGGCCGGCATGTTTCTGCGGCTGACCATACAGCCATAGCCTGCGCTTGCCGCCGGGCAGCCTTTATCCCGGCGGATCGCAGTACCAACTGCAAGCCACGGGCGAGGCAGCGTTGCCGCCCGGCTCCAGGATCGAGGGATAGCCCATTGATCTCCTACCATTATCTTGATTCACTGCTTAACTCCCATCGCGTATCTATCCATCGCACCGTACTCGTACGCCTGATTCCGGCTTGGCTGTTGTTGTCCCTGATGTTCGGAGGAGCCGCCTACTGGCTCGAATTGCGACAAATGGACCAGTACGTCACGACGCTATCGACGCAGGCCATAAACGATGTCCAGCAGGCCAGCGCCGCCGACTTGTTGACGCAGCCCGAGCGACTGACGGCCCGCCTCGATCTGCTGCTCGAACGCACCGGTTTTGTGGGGGTCCTGTTTTTCGACACCGGACGCCGGCTGCGGGTCGAACGATGGCGCGTGGCAGACCCGGCCCTGCGCGCGGCCACGGAAGACCTGCGCGCGGCCTCGCCTCCGCTCGCGCGGCGCGTGCATCGTGCACTGCATCTTGGGGGGCGCATTTACGTGATTTCGCAACTGCCGTTGAGCGATGCGCACGGCCGGCTCTACGGCTACTTCGAAGGCATATACCCGGTGGCGGCACAGACCGCCGGAGCGATGAGCACCCGCATTCGCGACATCCTGCTTGGCGTGCTTCTGGTCTGCACGCTGAGCAGTCTCGCGCTCTACCCGATCATCGTCGGCCTCAACCGCGACACGCTGCGGCTGACCCATACCCTGCTGTCGAGCAACGTCGAACTGATGCGCGTACTGGGCAATGCCATCGCCAAACGCGATTCCGACACAGACAGTCACAACTACCGGGTCACGCTGTATTGCGTGGCACTGGCCGAGGCCTTGCACCGCCCGGCAAACGATATCATCGCCTTGATGGCGGGGGCTTTTCTGCATGATGTCGGCAAAATCGGCATCAGCGACCGCATCCTTCTGAAACAGGGGCCGCTGGAAGCAGAGGAGTTTGCCATCATGAAGACCCACGTCGGGATAGGGCTGGAAATCATCGCGGAAGTGAAATGGCTGGACATCGCTCGCGACGTGGTCGGCAACCATCACGAGCGCTACGACGGCTCGGGCTACCCGCAGGGACTGGCAGGCGAGCAGATCCCGTTCAACGCGCGCCTGTTCGCCATTGTCGACGTCTTCGATGCGCTGACCTCGCGCCGCCCATATAAAGAGCCGTACAGCCTCGAGCGCTCGCTCGAAATGATGCGTGCGCAGGACGGCCGGCATTTCGACCCCGACATCTTGCATTGCTTCGAGACGCGGGCGGCGGGATGGTATGCACGTTATCACGAAGCCGGCAAAAACGATCTGAAACGCTGGCTCGCGCTCGCGCTCGCAAAATATTTCCGTCACCGCACAGCACAACAGGCGCAGCCGGACTAGCCGCGTTCAGATGGCGTCCAGCGCGTGCGGGTGACACGGCAGTTCGCCCAGGCGCGACGGCTCGGCCCAGGGAAGATGTTCGCTCCACCAGCAATGGCTGGTCGGCGTGAGCGCCGCCGGGTCGTCCAGTGTTGCCACGGTCAGGTCTATCAGTCCGGGGTCCGATGCATGCCGGTAGCTGAGCGTCGAGCCGCAGCGCGGGCAGAATCCGCGCTCGACCGTCGTCGAAGAATGATAGATCGCACGCCCTTCTCCACTCCAGCGCACTTGATCCGCACGAACAGTAAACCAGCTGACGAAGCCTGCTCCGCTCGCACGGCGGCACGAGGCGCAGTGGCAATGCGTGATATCCGACGCCGCGCCATCGGCGCAGTAGCGCACCGCGCCGCACAGGCAATGTCCGTTCAATCGCATCGGGTCCATCGGCCATCCTCCTTCGCAAGGGTCAGGACTACCTTACACCGGGACCGGAAAAACGCAAACAGGCCAAACGAACGGTTGTTTCCGCAGCCCGCAACATGGGCGCGGGACGGTGGCATATGACGAAAACGGCAGGGACGAAACCAGGGGGAACAGCTGCCCGCAAACCGTCAGGCAACGGCTTGCGGGCATCGACCCGCCACAGAGCGGACGGGCTTGCGCGCAGACGGGGCGATCAGAGCGCCTGAACCGGCGTGGCGCCCTTGATATCGGTCGGCTGATTGCGAGCGTCGACAAAAACCAGTTTTGGGGTATGCCCGTTCAGTTCGGCATCCTCGTACTGGGCAAAGGTGGCAATGATCAGCAGGTCGCCCACCGCGGCACGGCGAGAGGCCGAGCCATTGACCGAAATGGTGCCGGAGCCGCGCTCGGCGCGTATCGCGTAGGTGGCAAAACGTTCGCCATTGGTCACATTCCAGATCTGGATTTCTTCGTACTCGCGGATGTCGGCCGCATCCAGCAGATTTTCGTCAATTGCGCAGGAGCCGATGTAGTGCAACTCGGATTGAGTCGTTGTCACGCGGTGCAGCTTCGATTTCAGCATGGTACGTTGCATGATTCTTCCATTCGAACGCGCGTCTCAACGCGCGATTTCCACATTATCGATCAGACGGGTCCGACCGAGGCGCGCCGCAGCCAGCACCACCAGGTGCTTCTCGCCCGCGTGCGCGATTTCCAGGCTGTCCGCCTGGCGCACTTCGACATAGTCGACCACCCAGCCGTGCCTCTCCAGCGTCGCGCGCGCATCGCCTTCCAGCGTTGCGTAGTCCTGCACACCGTCCTGCAAGCGCTCGCGCATCAGCGACAGACAGCGGTAGAGACGGGGCGCTTCCGCGCGTTCGGCCTCGCTCAGATATCCGTTGCGCGACGACAGCGCGAGTCCGTCCCCGGCGCGGCCGGTATCCACCGGGATCAGTGTCACCGGAATATTCAGGTCTTCGGTCATCGCGCGGATGATATGCAGTTGCTGGTAGTCCTTCTTGCCAAAGCAGGCAACGTCGGGCTGGACGATATTGAACAACTTGCACACGACGGTGGCCACACCACGGAAGTGGCCGGGGCGGAACATGCCGCACAGCTCGTCCTGCACATGCGGCGGTTCGACATTGAAATCCTGCTTCACCCGTGGATACAGTTCTTTCTCATCCGGGAAAAACAGGACATCGACACCGGCCTCGATCAGCTTGGCGCAATCCGCGTCGAAGGTACGCGGGTAGGCGCCAAAGTCTTCGCCCTGGCCGAACTGCAGCCGGTTGACGAAGATGCTGACCACAACACGATCCGCGGCCTCGCGCGCCTCGCGCACCAGAGCCAGGTGCCCCTGGTGCAGGTTGCCCATGGTCGGAACCAGGGCCACGCGGCCTGCCTCGCGGCGCCACTGGCGCAGCTCGGCGATCGTACGGATGATTTCCATGATGTTACCTTTCAGAAACAGTGTTCCGCCGCCGGGAAGGACGCATCCTTGACGGCACGGACATAGGCCAGAACCGCCTCCTGTATGCTGCCGCTTCCCGACAGGAAATTGCGCACGAAACGCGCGCGCTTGCCCGGATAGACGCCGAGCATGTCGTGCAGGACCAGCACCTGGCCGTCGACGCCGGCCCCGGCGCCGATACCGATAGTCGGCACCGCCACGCTCTCGGTGATGCGGCGCGCAAGTTCAGACGGAACGCACTCCATCAGCACCATGCTCGCGCCCGCCTCGGCCAGTGCGCAGGCGTCGTTGAGGATGCGTTCGGCGCCATCGGCCGATTTGCCCTGCACTTTGAAACCGCCGAAGGTGTTGACAAACTGCGGCGTCAGACCGATATGCGAGCAGACAGGGATGCCGCGCTCGACCAGAAAGCGCGTCGTTTCCGCCATGAAGGCGCCGCCTTCGAGCTTGACCATATGGGCGCCGGCCTGCATCAGCCGCGCGGCACTGGCAAAGGCCTGGGCCGGGCTTTCCTGATAGCTGCCGAATGGCATGTCGGCCAGCACCAGGGCATTGCGCGCACCGCGGGCAACACAGCGGGTGTGGTAAACCATTTCATCGAGCGAAACCGGGAGGGTCGAATCGAGATTCTGAATCACCATTCCGAGCGAATCGCCGATCAGCAGAATGTCGACCCCGGCAGTATCGAGCAAACTGGCAAAGCTCGCATCGTAGCAGGTCAACATGGTGATTTTGTCACCGTCCAGCACCATCTGCTGCAGGGTGTTGACAGTAATTTTCATGCCTGTCCGTCCTCGTCGCGTAGGAGAAGATTAATGGCGCCTGTCGTCAGGCGCTCTTATTGAAATAGCTGCGTTGTCCCCGCATTTCGCTGATGCAGCGCAGCAACAAATCGAAGTCGTCCTGCCCTTCAACCAGATTGAGGTGATCGGTATTGACGATCAGGAGGGGCGAGGCTTCATACTGATGAAAAAACTCGCTGTACGCCGCATGGACGCGCTTGAGGTAGCCTTCCGGAAAATTGACCTCGTAATCGGCACCGCGCGAAGCAACGCGATTGAGCAGGGTTTCTTCCGATGCCTGCAGGTAGATCACCAGATCGGGAACCGGATACTCGGGCAGCACCTGAGTCGAAATGCGACGATACAACGCCAGCTCGGCCTCGTCCAGATTCAGTCGGGCAAACAGTCCATCCTTCTCGAACAGGAAGTCGCCGACCACCGGGCGGGTCAGCAATTCGCCCTTGAGCATCTGATGCGCGAGATCGGCGCGCTGCATCAAAAAAGCCAGTTGGGTCGACAGGGCATGGTGCTGGAAATTGCGGTAGAACCGCGGCAAGAACGGGTTTCCGTCGGGGTTTTCCGCCACAAGATCGACGCCGCGATGCATCGCCAGACGACGGGCCAGAGAGGATTTTCCGACCCCGATGGGGCCTTCCACCACGATATAACGCAAATTACTCATCGTTGTTCCTTTACGATCACTCTGTCAGCCGCACCACACCCTGATCCTCCAGCCGGGCCAACAAATGATCGACACGGCCGAGTTCGCCTACGGTCAGATCCGGAGCGATTTCGCACAAGGGAGTCAGTACGAAACTACGCAGATGGAGACGCGGGTGAGGAAGGGTCAGCGTCTCGTCGTCGAGACGGATTCCCTCGAACCATAGCAAGTCGAGGTCCAACACGCGCGGGGCGTTGCGAAAAGTGCGCAGCCGGCCAAAATCGGATTCGATCGCCAGCAGACCCTGCAACAGCCGGTGCGGAGTCAGCGCGCAGTCGAGCTCGACCGCGGCGTTGATGAAATCGGCCTGGTCGAGATAGCCGATCGGTGCGGTACGATAAAGCGACGACGTCTTGACGATCCGACATCCCTCCAACGTGGCAAGGGCCGCAAAAGCGGCCCTGATCTGCGCTACGGGTTCATCCAGATTACTTCCCAGCGCGACGAAGGCCCGCGTCACACCGGGTCCTCCGGGGCCGGAGGACGGCGTCGGCCGGCCGGGCGGCGGCGCCGGCGCTTCTTGACGGGCCCTTCGTCGCCACCGGCATCGCGTGCCCGTTCGATCAAGGCTTCGCGTTCATCGGGATCGGCGCGCTGGAAGTCGTCCCACCACTGCACCAGCGAAGGCGGCACTTCGCCCGCTTCCGAGCGCAAGGCCAGGAAGTCGAAAGCGGCGCGGAAACGCGGCTGTTCCATGAAGCGGTAGGGCCGCTGCCCGCTGCGGCTATCGAAGCGGGCCTGCAAAGTCCAGATTTCGCGCATGGTCACGCCAAAGCGGCGCGGAATGGCAAAGTCGTTGTCCTGCTCGGTTTCCACGTCGGCGATGGCGCCTGCCAGCGCCGGCACGGCACGTTCGCCGTCCGCAATACGCGTCTGCCAGTGCCGGTCGACTTGACGCCACAGTAGCGTCGCCAGCAGAAAGCCGACCGAAACCGGCTTGTCGGCGCGAATGC
The DNA here is from genome assembly GCF_000422925.1 of Paludibacterium yongneupense DSM 18731. GTDB lineage: Bacteria > Pseudomonadota > Gammaproteobacteria > Burkholderiales > Chromobacteriaceae > Paludibacterium > Paludibacterium yongneupense. The sequence continues at coordinate 88,771 of NZ_AUGZ01000009.1, read as the reverse complement.
GCTGATCGGTGCTCGCGAGTCCGAGCTGCAGGAAAGCATCGCCTTCGCCTTCGCCCAGCACCGCGTCCAGCAGCGGGAAGACGCCGCGCGACAAGCCTTCATCGCGCAGTTTGAGCAGGCAGGCGTAGGCCTCGCCCGACATCAGCAGCTTGAGCATTTCATCGAACAGGCGCGCAGCCGGCTCTTTTTTCAGCAGGTGGGCATGGCTGCGGATCGGCTTGCGCGTCTCCTCGTCGATGATGAAGCCGAGCTTGGCCGCCAGACGAACCGCGCGCAGCATACGCACCGGATCTTCGTTATAGCGGCGCGACGGCTGACCTATCATCACCAGCCGGCGAGCGTTCAGATCGCGCACGCCATGATGGTAATCGACGATGGACTCGTCGCCCGGATTGTAGAACAGGGCATTGACGGTGAAGTCGCGCCGATGCGCATCTTCTTCCTGACTGCCGTAGTTGTTGTCGGCCATGATGCGGCCGGACTCGTTCATGGTATCGATGCTGCCGCCGCGGAACGTGGTCACCTCTATCGTCTCCGGCCCTACCATCACATGGACGATACGGAACCGGCGACCGATGATGCGCGAACGGCGAAACAAGTGATGCACTTGTTCGGGCGTGGCATTGGTCGCGATATCGAAGTCTTTGGGCGACACCCCGAGCAACAGATCGCGCACCGCACCGCCGACAACATAGGCGGTGTAGCCCTCTTCCTGCAGACGGGTGGTCACTTTGAGCGCGGCATGGCTGAGCTGCTCGCGGCGCACACCGTGCTGCGCAAGCGGGATGACGCGCGGACGCACGCGGCCCCGTCCCATATGGGCGGGAAGGTCGAGAACTTTTCGGATAAGCTTGCGAATCATTGGGAAATTAGGGTCGGGGAGTACGCCGGGAAGGCTTTCAAGGCTGGGATTATAGCCTGATTCAAGCTGAAAAAGACACCCGTCCGACAGCCTGGCGTTGCAGATAGGCCCATTCTCCGCTTACGCGGGCCGGCATTCGCCCCCCGGCACCGCCTGCGGCCTCGTTCGAGCGCCCATCTATCGCTATAATCGCGCTCATATTCATCTCGTCGCAAAGCGGACTCCGTGATCCCCGTTCTCTCTTTCGATATCGAAACCATTCCCGACATCGCCGGCATTCGGACCCTGTACGGCTTCGACGACGAACTGCCCGATGCCGCCGTCGCCGAATTCGCGCTACAGAAACGGCGGGCGCAGAACGGCAGCGACTTCCTGCCCCACCACCTTCACCGCGTCCTGGCGATCTCCTGCGTGCTGCGCTGGAGCGACAAAATCATCATCAAGACCATAGGCCAGGCCGGCGACAGCGAGGCGGCAATGCTGGGCACTTTTTTCGACACCATCGCGCGCTACACGCCGCAGCTGGTATCGTGGAACGGAGGCGGTTTCGACCTGCCCGTCATGCACTACCGGGCGCTGATCAACGGTGTCGCCGCCCCGCGCTACTGGGAAACCGGCGACGGCGACCATGCCGACAGCCGCGACTTCAAGTGGAACAACTACCTTGGCCGTTACCACACCCGCCATCTGGACCTGATGGACATGCTCGCGCTGTATCAGCCGCGCGCGAGCGCCCCGCTCGACGACATGGCCAAGCTGTGCGGTTTTCCCGGCAAACTGGGCATGGATGGCTCCAAGGTATGGAGCGCCTATCAGGATGGGCAGACCGAAGCGATCCGCGACTACTGCGAAACCGATGCCGCCAACACCTATCTGGTCTACCTGCGTTTCCAGCAGATGCGCGGCCATTTATCGACGCGCGAATACGATGCCGAAATCGCCATGGCGCGCGACTGGGTCGCGGCGCAGGACAAAATGCACTGGCGCGAATTTCTCGCCGCCTGGCCGGCGCGCGGCAACGGCGAACAAGGGCTTGACACCCGGTCCGCATAATCCTAGGATGGTTCCGTAATGCGCCGATTTGATTCAGCTTGCGGGCGCTATATAAATGCCAGCTAAAGCGTAGCCGTCACGGCCCGCTTCGCCTCTGGCAAGCGGGTTTTTGTTTTCGTACCCCCCGCGACGGACGTTTACACGGTGTTTCCATCGCACGATGGCAACCCGGCGCCGAGTTAAGAGACAACTTGCAGGGCGCCCAGAAATCCTGCTAAAGCGTCGCCTGACACGAGTCGGGCGCGCAAACCGCGTCCCCTCGACCAGGAGAATAGTATGTACGATTGCCAGAACGATTCTTACACCGAATTTTCATATAGTGCTTTTGATACCGTGAGAAGTTACAACGCTCTCTCGGGAAATCTGACCGCCGCGCCACTTCTCCCGGACAATACGCTGCAATTGAACAATCTGGCCGCCTTTGCCGGTGAGCTCGGCTATCAGACCGAACGTCACGCAGGGCAACTGGTGATCCACGACATCGCCTTTTACGACGCACTGTCGGTCAACGCGCGCTTCGGCCGCGAGCTGATCATCAGTTGCGACCTGCGCCGCGATCCGCCCGCGCTATTCGGCTGAGCCCGGGGCGCGACCGGCGCGGGTGACGTATAATGCCGCTTTGCCTTCGCCAGATACTTATCGATGCCGTTCGACTTTCACCGCGCCGCACCCGGACGCCTCAGCGGCGAGGGCAAGCAGCTGATTTGCCTCGCCCTGCCGATGATGATCGCCCAGATAGCCCAGGTCGCCACCGGTTTTGTCGACACCGTCATGTCCGGCCGCGTCAGCACCGGCGATCTGGCGGCCGTGTCGCTCGGCTCCAGCATTTTTCTCACCGTCTACGTGACGCTGATGGGGGTCGTGACCGCGCTGAACCCCATCCTTGCCCACCATGTCGGCGCCAACGATCACAAACGCGTCGGCGAAACCGCGCGCCAGGGACTGGTCTTCGGTGCCCTGATCGGCCTGTTCGGCATGCTGCTGATGTTCGCGCTCGAACCGCTGCTCGCCAGCGTATTGAACCTGCCGCCCGACGTCGAAGCCAAGATCATGCTGTTCATTTCCGGCAGCGCGCTGGCCATGCCGGCGGCCATGATCCATCGCGCACTGCATGCGCTGGCATCCAGCCTCAACCGTCCGCGCCCCATCATGCTGGTAAGCCTGTGTGCACTGGGGCTCAATATTCCGCTCAACTACATTCTGATACACGGCCTGTTCGGGCTGCCGCGGATGGGCGGGGCCGGTTGCGGCTGGGCGACCGCAGCGGCCTTCTGGTTCAACAGCATCGCCCTGTGGGTCTATATGGCGGCAAGCCCTGCCTTTGCCCGCTACCGCCTGTCAGCACGGCTGCCGCGGCCTGATTTCGCCATGCATCGCACCTTCCTGCGCCTGGGCTTGCCGATCGCCCTGTCCTTTTTCGTCGAAATCAGCCTGTTCTCCTTCATCGCACTGCTGATCGCGCGCCTGGGTACGGTCGTCGTAGCCAGCCATCAGGCCGTGCTGAATTTTTCCAGCCTAATCTATATGGTGCCGCAAAGCATATCGACCGCATTGTCCGTACGCGTCGGGCAGAGTATAGGCGCCGGCGATCCGCAGGGCGCGCGCATGATCTGCGGCGTCGGCCTGTGCCTCGGCCTCGCCACCGCGCTCTGCACCATGCTGGCCATCCTGTTCGGCCGCCATGCGATCATTTCAATGTACACATCGGACCCGCAACTGATCGCCATGGGCAGCACCCTGCTGATTTTCGCCGCCGTCTATCAGCTGACCGACGCCGCGCAGACCATCGCTTCCGGCGCCTTGCGCGGCTACAAGCTGACCCGGATTCCGATGGCGATCCACATCGTTTCTTTCTGGGGTGCCGGCCTCGGCCTGGGCATCGTACTGGGCATGACCGACTGGGTGGTTTCACCCGCACTCGGCATCTACGGCTTCTGGAGCGCACTGGTGATCAGCCTCAGCGCGGCAGCCGCGCTGCTGGTCGCCTACCTGGTGCGGGAAAGCCGCCGCCGCATCCCGCTCGACCTGGCAAAGGGCCAAACAACGTGAGCCTGGAATTTCTAGACGCCGTATCGCTGCGTGAGCGCCACACTTTCGGCATGGACGTGCGTGCGCGCCGCTTCGCCGTACTGTCCACACTCGACGACCTGCCTGCCATCCGCAGCGAAGCCGAGCACAGCGGTCGCGTATTATGGCTGGGGGGAGGCAGCAATCTGCTGTTCACCCGCGACTTCGACGGTCTGGTGGTGCAAATCGCCCTCAAGGGCATCCGCACACTGGCCGACGACGGCAAGGATGTCATCGTCGAAGCCGCCGCCGGCGAAAACTGGCATGACTTTGTACGCCATACCCTCGCCCGCGGCTGGCATGGGCTGGAAAACCTGAGCCTGATCCCCGGCACCGTCGGAGCAAGCCCGGTGCAGAATATCGGCGCCTACGGCGTCGAAGTAAAAGATTGCATCAGCGAAGTCGTCTGCGCCGATCTGGATGATAACGGCCGCCTCCTTGTCCTCGGCAACGCCGACTGCCGCTTCGGCTACCGCGACAGCATTTTCAAACGCCAGGCGGCGGGACGGCTGCTGGTCGTCGCCGTCCGCTTCAAGCTGTCCCGACAGGCGGCCGCGCTGACCGGCTACGGCGACATCCGCGCCGAGCTTGCGCGCATGGGCCGCGCCGGCACCCCCTCGGCGCTCGATATCAGCGACGCCGTCATGCACATCCGCGCGGCCAAGCTGCCCGACCCGGCGCACCTGGGCAACGCCGGCAGTTTTTTCAAGAATCCGGTGCTGCCCGCCGCCGACGCGCGCGCACTGATCGCGCACAACCCGGAACTGCCGCATTATGCGGCGGGCACGGGCAAGACCAAGCTCGCCGCCGGATGGTTGATCGAGCAGGCCGGCTTCAAGGGGCTGCGCGAGGGCGATGCCGGCGTACACGCCAGACAGGCCCTGGTGCTGGTCAACTACGGCCATGCCAGTGGCAAAGAAATTCAGGCGCTTGCGCAACGCATCCAGGAAGCCGTGCACACCCGTTATGGCGTCGCACTGGAGGCGGAGCCCGTCATTCTCTAACCACACGGAGAACTCATGTCGACTATCGACGTATTGCTGTTTGATATGGGAGGCGTTCTGGTGCACTGGGACGGCACCACGCCCTTGGTCGAATTGACCGCCGGCCGCCTGGACCGGGAGCAGGCGCGGCGCTTCTGGCTGACGTCGCCCTGGGTGGCACGACACGATCTGGGCCTGTGCACGCTGCACGAATTTGCCGCCGGTGCGATCGAAGAATTGCAGCTGGATATCGACACCGAGGCTTTCATTGCACGCTACACCGGCTGGGTCAGCGGCGCCTACCCCGGCATACCCGAGTTGCTGGCGACGCTGGGGCGACGTTTTCGCCTCGCTTCGCTCACCAATAACAATGCCGCGCATTACGACCACATTGCCGCCGACTTCGGCATCGTCGAGCACTTCCAGACGATATTCGCCTCGCACCTGATCGGGATGAAGAAACCGGATCGAAACGTCTACCGTCACGTGACCACCGAACTCGGTGTCGAACCGGCGCGCATCGCCTTTTTCGACGACAACCCCGAATGTCTGCAGCCGGCGCGCGAGATAGGCTGGCAGACGTTTCTCACCCGGGGGCCGGACGAGCTGCGCGCCACGCTCATCGCGCAGGGCTGGCTCGACTGAAAACGCATCAGCGACGGTCCAGGTAGCGCCTGTCATCGAAAGTCGAGACCCAGTGCGGCCGGTATACGACCAGAATCGAGAGCACCAGACCGGTGGTAAACGCCTCCGACCACGACAGCAGCAGATAATAGGGCATGACCGAACCGAGCAACTCGTCCCAGGGATAGGCCCCCGCCAGGCCGAGAAACAGCAGCGCGGCGAGGTTGACGGCCAGCAGGCTGAGTCCGCCACCGAGGAAGGCCACCAGAAAGATATACACGAACAGATTGGCAGGCAGGCAGCGCTCGCACGCCAGGCGCAGCACCGTGGTCAGCCCCACCGGCAGCGCCCCGCCGATGAGCAGGTCGAGACCGAAGGCAGGGATCTCGCCCTGCCCTGCCAGTCCCTGCACCAGCAACAGCAATGCGCAAGCGAGCACGGCGTGCCAGGGCCCCATCAGCAGCGAAAACGCAGCGGCGCCCAGCAGGTGAAAACCGAGCCCGGGCCGCAGCGTCAGTTGCAGCGACCATAGCGCGGCAGTCAACGCCACCGCCGCAAGCCAGGCATTGACCCGCTGCGGATCGGGCCGACCGCCACGGACGAAGGCCAGCCCCAGCAACGCCAGCGCCAGCGCGTTGCACAGCCACAGCAACAAAGAGGGGAATAGCGCAGCGGGTAGATTCATGGGCCGGCTTTCATTTCCCGAAATATATGCATCATCTTAGCCGCGCCGCATTGCGGCGCCCAATGGAGAACACACTATGCCACGACTTCCCGCCGCCCATCACATCGCCCAGCAGGTTGCGCAGGCCTTGAGCGAAGACATCGGCCGCTGCGACTGGACTGCCGCCCTGATCGAAGCCGCACATCAGGGACAGGCCACGGTCATCGCACGCGAAGACGCCATTTTATGCGGCCAGTCGTGGTTCGAGGAATGCTTCCGCCAGATCGATGCCTCGGTACGTATCGTCTGGCATGCGGAAGAAGGTCAGGCCGTCGCCGCCAACCAGCTCCTGTGCGAACTGGAGGGTCCGGCGCGCGCGCTGCTGACCGGCGAACGTTCGGCGCTGAATTTTCTGCAACTGCTATCGGCGGTCGCCACCCGGACCCGTCGCTATGTCGACCGGATCGCCGGTACGCGCGCACGCATTCTCGACACCCGCAAGACCTTGCCCGGGCTGCGGCTCGCCCAGAAATACGCGGTCACGTGCGGCGGCGGCGAAAACCAGCGCATCGGCCTCTACGACGGCATTCTGATCAAGGAAAACCACATAATGGCCGCCGGCGGCATCGCCAGCGCGGTCACCCGCGCGCGCGCGATTGCACCGGCCGATGTCGGCGTGCAAGTGGAAGTCGAGACGCTGGCCGAATTGCGCGAGGCGCTGGACGCGGGGGCCGATTCGGTATTACTCGACAATATGGACATCGGCACCTTGCACGAGGCGGTCGCCATCGCCGCCGGCCGCGCCCGGCTGGAAGCCTCGGGCGGCGTCGACATGGATACCGTGCGTGCGATCGCCGAAACCGGCGTCGACCGTATTTCGATCGGCAAGCTGACGAAGGATGTAACCGCAGTCGACCTGTCGATGCGATTCAAACTCTAGGCACACCGGGTCAGTGTCGCCGCCAGCAAGCGCAGCATGGCGGCAGTCGCACCCCATACCGGCGTGCCCGCCAACGCCAGATACTGCCCGCGCACATCGTCGCGTTCGTAATCGTGGCGGGTATAGTTGGCAGGGTCCAGCGCGCGGGCAAGCGGAACTTCGATGATCCCGGCGACCTCGCCCGGTTCCGGCCGCAGCTGCAGCGGTGCGGATAGCAGAGCCACCACCGGCGTGACCACGAAATGGGTGATCGTGACATAAGGCGGCAGCACGCCGACCACGGTGACCCGTTCGCGCGCGAGACCGATCTCTTCTTCGGCTTCGCGCAAGGCGGTATCAACGGCATCGCGATCGCCGGCATCCACTTTGCCGCCGGGAAAGCTCACCTGCCCGGCATGGGTCGGCAGGGTGTCGCTGCGGCGCGTGAGCAGCACAGTCGGAGGTTCGTCGGCATGCCACACCAGCGGAACCAGCACTGCCGCCGGCCGGTCGTCGCTGCTCGCCTTCCTTAGCGGCAAATCGCCGTGCCAGCCGCTGGCCGGCCCGGCTGCAAGCCGTTCGCGCAACCAGGCCTCGGCCTGGAGCGTATCGTCGGGCAACGCCCTCATCGCGGGCCCGTCCCGCCGCCGGCGGCAATTTTTGGCAATTTCATATCTCCCCAGTGGGCGACCAGCCGTATGGTCAGGCCGACAAGAAACAATAGCTGAAGCGTCAACAGATTGACCAGCGCCAATCGGTCGAGCAGGAACAGTGCGCCAGCCACCAGAATGGACACCGTCCCGTAGAAATCCTGGTGCAAAATAAACGGGATGTCGTTCACCATCATATCGCGCACCACGCCACCGCCTACAGCCGTGACGAAGCTCAGAGCCACCACGCCGAAAGCATTCAGGTCGAACATCAGGCCGACCTGGGCACCGGTAATGCTGAAGGCCACCAGCCCCAGCGAGTCTGCGATGATGAACAGACGGTGGAAAGAACCGCTGTCCCGCCGGTGCAGCCGCACGAGCCAAGACAAAAATACCGTGACGGCAATGATGACGATGCTGTCGTAATCGTAGAATACCAGCGGCACACGATGCACCATCATATCGCGGATGATCCCGCCGCCGATGGCCGTCAGCAGCGACACGATCAGGATGCCCAGCAGGTCCAGGCGCTTCTGTACGCCGACCACATAGCCGGAAAAGGCGAAGGCAACGGTTCCGATCGCAGAGAACCATTGCATCAGATCGACTCGGTCCACTTGGATTTCAATCCCGTAAAAAAAACGCCGGACACGAAGTCCGGCGTTTCTGTCTGCGTGCACACGGGCACGCGCGATATCGTTGATGCAGCCCGCTCAGCGACGCATCGAATCGAAGAACGCCAGATTGGACTTGGCGGCCCGGATCTTGTCCTGCAAGAATTCCATCGCGTCCAGATCGTCCATCGGGTAGAGCAGCTTGCGCAGCACCCAGATGCGTTGCAGCTGGTCCTGCGGGATCAGCAACTCTTCGCGACGCGTGCCGGAACGGTTGATGTTCAGCGCCGGGAAAATCCGCTTCTCCGCCATACGGCGGTCGAGGTGGATTTCCATATTGCCGGTACCCTTGAATTCTTCGTAGATCACATCGTCCATGCGCGAGCCGGTCTCGATCAGGGCGGTAGCGATAATCGTCAGCGAGCCGCCTTCTTCGATATTGCGCGCGGCGCCGAAGAAACGCTTCGGGCGCTGCAGCGCATTGGCGTCGACACCGCCGGTCAATACTTTGCCAGATGCCGGTACCACGGTATTGTAGGCTCGGGCCAGACGGGTGATGGAGTCGAGCAGGATCACCACGTCTTTTTTGTGTTCCACCAGGCGCTTGGCCTTTTCGATCACCATTTCGGCGACCTGAACGTGGCGGGTGGCCGGTTCGTCGAAGGTCGACGACACCACTTCGCCGCGCACCGAACGCTGCATTTCGGTCACTTCTTCCGGACGTTCGTCGATCAGCAGCACGATCATTTCGACGTCGGGATGATTGGACGTGATCGCATGCGCGATATGCTGGAGCATCACGGTCTTGCCCGATTTCGGCGGAGCGACCAGCAGGCCGCGCTGGCCTTTGCCGATAGGCGCAATCAGATCGATGATGCGGCCGGTGATGTTTTCCTCGGCGCGGATATCGCGTTCCAGATGCAGCTGTTCGGTCGGGAACAGCGGCGTCAGGTTTTCGAACAGGATCTTGTGCTTGGAGTTTTCCGGCGCGTCGTGGTTGACGCGATCGACCTTGACCAGCGCGAAGTAGCGCTCGCCGTCTTTGGGGGTACGGATTTCGCCTTCGATCGAGTCGCCGGTATGCAGGTTGAAACGGCGGATCTGGCTCGGACTGACGTAGATGTCATCCGGACCGGCCAGGTAGGACGTGTCCGGGCTGCGCAGGAAGCCGAAACCATCCGGCAACACCTCCAGCGTCCCCTCGCCAAATATGCTTTCGCCCTTTTTGGCCTGATTTTTCAGAAGCGCAAAAATGAGATCCTGCTTGCGCAGTCGGTTGGCACCGTCGATCTCATTGGCAATAGCCATTTCAACCAGTTCGGTGACATGAAGATGTTTTAGGTCAGATAAATGCATAGCGGCCGTGGTCGACTCGAATACGATTTAGCGGTAAGAGGCTAATCAGGGGTGTGGAAGCGGGTAACGGAACGGGCGGCTTAAGACTCCGCCCGCTTGAAGAATTGAAGGGAGATTAGACTCTTTAAATGTTCTTGTCAACAAACTCGATGAGCTGGTTTTTGGACAGCGCGCCAACCTTGGTGGCGGCGACCTGGCCGTCCTTGAACAGCATCAGCGTCGGAATGCCGCGGATGCCGTACTTGGGCGCGGTCAGCTCGTTCTGGTCGATATTGAGTTTGGCGATGGTCAGGCGGCCGGCGTAGTCGCGGGCCGCGTCTTCCAGAATCGGAGCGATCATCTTGCACGGGCCGCACCACTCGGCCCAGAAATCGACCAGAACCGGCCCTGCTGCCTTGAGCACGTCCAGTTCGAAAGAGTCGTCGCTAATGTGTTTGATCAGATCGCTCATGGCTACCTCTGCTTGATTTTGTTCGGTGTTCGATGCAGGAATGGTAGCAAGCCCCCGGTGGGGAAGCAACCCGCCACTCGCCGCAGACGCGCCCGGCGGACGGATCATCCTGAGTCTTTGGCACCACAGCGCGACGCTTTGCGCGAACGGGTAATGTGCGAACAGCCCGGCTTCGGTATAATGAGCGGCTGTTTCTACCGAGAAGGACTCAAGATGGGCTTCCTGCATGGCAAAAAAATTCTGATTACCGGCATGATTTCCAACCGTTCCATCGCCTACGGCATCGCCCAGGCCTGTTATCGTGAAGGCGCCGAACTGGCCTTCACCTACGTGATGGATAAACTGGAAGACCGCGTGAGCGAACTGGCCCGCGAGTTCGGCAATGCCAAGGTATATCGCTGCGACGTGCAGAACGATGCGGAAATCGAACAGCTGTTCGTCGAGCTGGGCCGCGACTGGGACGGACTCGACGGGCTCGTGCATGCCATCGCCTTCGCTCCGCGCGAAGCGCTGGCCGGCAGCTTCCTCGACTCGCTGAGCCGGGAAGCGTTCCAGATCGCGCACGACGTATCGGCCTACAGCTTCCCGGCACTGGCCAAGGCAGCCCACCCGATGATGAAAGGGCGCAAGGCCGCCTTGCTGACCCTGTCCTACCTCGGCGCCGTCCGTGCGATTCCGCACTACAATGTGATGGGCATGGCCAAGGCCAGCCTGGAATCCGCCGTTCGCTTCATGGCAAGCGGCCTCGGGCGGGAAGGTATCCGCGTAAACGGCATTTCGGCCGGCCCGATCAAGACACTGGCCGCTTCCGGCATCCGCGACTTCGCCAAGCTGCTGCACCATGTGGCCGAGCACGCGCCGCTGCATCGCAATGTAACCATCGAGGAAGTCGGCAACACTGCCGCCTTCCTGCTGTCCGACCTGGCCTCCGGCATCACCGGCGAGATCACTTATGTCGACGGCGGTTACAACATCAACGCGCTGAGCGTTGGAGAAGACGAGTAAGCCGCGAAGCCCGGCAGGCCGCTCCCCCGGCCTGGTCGACCCCGCGCCGCGCACCCGAAGGATCCGGAGACCCCGGATCCTTTTTTATTGCCGCTGCCGCGCACTCCAATGCATAAAACAGGGCCTGGACGCCTGTTTTAGCTGCTATTGTTCAGCACAAGGGAAGTGGATTGCCCGCCGTTCCCGCCAGGAATGCGGACAGGAGAAAGCCTTGCCGCAAAGACGACCCGAACGACATAATATGGATAAAAAATAATCACTCCCGGTTACGCGCGCCAGCAGCGATGCAACCGGAGTTTATTTGGGGCGGCCATGCCGGGCACCACAGCTCTGACCTTGTTGCTTGTCGACGACTCGCCCGAGAATCTCACCATTCTCGGCGAGTTGCTGCGACCGCACTATCGCGTCCGCGCCGCCACCTCGGGCGAGCGCGCCTTGCGCATCGCCGCAGCCCTCCCCCATCCCGACCTGATCCTGCTCGACGTCATGATGCCCGGTCTGGATGGCTACCAGGTTTTCGAACGATTGCGCGCCAACCCGGCCACCCGCGATATTCCTGTCATCTTCGTCACCGGCATGGACAGCACCGAGGCGGAGATGCACGGCCTCGCCGCCGGAGCGGTCGATTACATCACCAAACCCATCATCCCCCCCATCGTTCTGGCTCGCGTCCATACCCAGCTCGAGCTCAAGCATATCCGGGATCGCCTGCGCGACCAGAACACCTACCTGGAAGCCGAAGTCGCCCGTCGGATGACCGAGAACGAAATAACGCAGGAAGTCAGTATCCGCGCCCTGGCCCATCTGGCCGAAATCCGCGATACGGAGACAGGCAACCACATCCTGCGTACCCAGCGCTATGTACAGCTGCTGGCCAGCGGCCTGAGCCGCCTGCCGCGCTTCGCCGGACAGCTGACCGAACGCTACATCCGTCTGCTCGCACGCTCGGCGCCCTTGCACGACATCGGCAAGGTGGGCATTCCCGACGCCATACTGCGCAAGCCGGGTCCGCTCACGCCGGAAGAATGGGAAATCATGAAAACCCACGCCCGGCTCGGCAGCGATGCCATCGAGCTGGCCGAGCGCGATGCGCCGATGCCGGTCGATTTTCTCGCCATCGCCAAGGAAATCGCGCACTGGCATCATGAACGCTGGGATGGCAGCGGCTACCCCGACGGACTGCAAGGCGAGGCGATCCCGGTTTCGGCCCGCATCATGGCGCTGTCCGACGTGTTCGACGCACTGGTTACACGCCGCGTGTACAAGGCCGCGCTCGACCATGGCGAGGCGCGCGAAATCATCAGCCGGGGCCGCGGGCGCCATTTCGACCCCGACATCGTCGATGCCTTTCTCGCGGCTTTCGACGCCTTTTGCGATGTCGCGACACGCTACGGCGACTCCGTGACGGACACCGTGCGATGACGCCCCGCCCCACGGCGCTGCCGGCCGGAGAGCCTGGCATGCACGCAACGCGGGGCCATCCCCCCCAAGTCGCGGCGCTCGCGGCTTTGCCGCAAGCGGGCCTGGCGCGCGACGACCATCGGGACGGAGTACGATGAAAAAACGGCTCTTGCTGGCGATCCTGCTGCCCATACCGGCTTTGGCCGTGCAGTGGGCGCTCTGGCGCTGGTTGTCGCCCTTCGTCTGGTTTCTGTTCTTTCCCACCGTATTTTTCAGCGCCCGCCTCGGCGGATTAAGAGGCGGACTGTGCAGCGCCATACTGAGCACGCTCCTGGTATGGTTTTTTTTCATCCCGCCGCAGTTGAGCTGGAAATTCGACAACCCCGCCAATATGTATTCGGCCGGCCTGTTTTTGCTCATGGGCTATCTGTTCAGCGATAGCCAGGAACGGTTGCGGCGTGAACGGGACAAGACCCGGTCCGCGTTGGCCGCGACCCGGTCCGCGAACGACAAGATCACCCAGCTTTATGAAAAAACCATGGAACTGGACGAGATCAAAACCCGCTTTTTCGCCAACGTCAGCCACGAACTGCGCACCCCGCTGACGCTGATCATCAGCCCCCTCAGCCGGCGCCTGGCCCGCCCCCCCGCCGCCGGGGAAAACCGGCTCGAAGACGAAATGATGCTGCGCAGTGCGCAGCAGCTGCACCACCAGGTCAGCGACCTGCTCGATATCGCCAAACTCGAAGCCGGCAGCATGGGCATGGAGTACACGCGCACCGATATCGCCGCCCTCACCCGACTGACGGCGATGCAGTTCGACTCGCTGGCGCGCGAGAAGGCCATCGGCTATACGCTCGATCTGCCGCCGCAGCTGGAGGTGGAGATCGACGCCCCCAAATTCGAGCGCATTCTGCTCAATCTGCTGTCCAATGCCTTCAAATTCATTCCGGCCGGCGGCCATATTGTCCTTCGCCTGCAGCAGCAGGACAGTGCGCTGCGGCTGGAGGTCGAGGATGATGGGGACGGCATTCCTGCCGACTTGCAAGAGGCGGTGTTCGAGCGATTTCGCCAGGTCGATGGCGGCAGCGAAAAGCGCTTCGACGGAACCGGGCTCGGACTGGCCATCGTCAAGGAATTCGCCGAGCTGCATGGCGGCAGTGCGCATGTCGAGACCGCCGCCAGCGGCGGGGCCCTGTTCGTGGTCAGCCTGCCGCAGCTCGCGCCGGCCGGCACGCGACTGCAGGACTCCGTCGCCGCCACGCACGCCGTCGCCCCGTGGGCAGGGGCCACGGCCGGCCGCACACAGGCCGCGAAGGCCGCGGATGCGGCCGGCCCTCATGCCCCGCTCATCCTGGTGGTGGAAGACAACCCGGACATGCGCGCCTACATCGTCGACTCGCTGCGCCCGAACTACCGCGTCACCAGTGCGCGCGACGGCGGCGAAGGACTTCGCCTCGCGCAACGGCACGCACCGGACCTGATCGTCAGCGACATCATGATGCCCGAGGTCGGCGGCGAGCGCATGGTGGCTGAACTGCGCCGCATCCCGGACCTGGCCGATGTCCCCATCATCATTCTCAGCGCGAGGATCGACGACGCCCTGCGCATCCGGCTGCTGGAAAACGCAGTACAGGACTATCTGACCAAACCCTTCATGATGGATGAACTGCTGGCCCGCATCGCGACCCTGCTCGCAGCCCGCAAGCGTTTCACCGACAGCGAGACCCGCTTCGAGGCGACCTTCGAACAGGCCGCGATGGGCATTGCCCTGCTCGCGCCCGACGGCCGCTGGCTGCGCGTCAATCCCGCGCTATGCAGTATCGTCGGCTATGCCTGGCACGAGTTGATGGAGTTGACCTTTCAGGATATTACCCTGCCGGACGACCTCGACCTCGACCTGGCCAATGTACGTCAGTTGCTAAGCGGCGCCATCCCGAGCTACACCCTGGAAAAACGCTACCTGCGCAAGCAGGGCGACATCGTCTGGGTCAATCTCACCGTGGCGCTGGTACGGCGCGAGGACGGCAGTCCCGACTATTTCATTTCGATGGTGGAAAACATACAGGCGCGCAAGCAGGCCGAGGCCGCATTGACGCAAAGCGAGGCCGAATTGCGCGCGGCGCAGCGCATGGCCGGCATCGGCCACTGGTCATGGGACGTCACGACCGGTGTTCACGTCTGGTCGGACGAAATCTATCGCATCTATGGCCGCGATCCGGCATGGCCTCCCGCCGCTTACCCCGAAGTCACGCAGTATTTCGCCGCGGATAGCTGGGCACGTCTTGCCGCTGCGGTGGAAAAAGGCCTCGCACTCGGCATCGCCTACGAATGCGATGCCGAGGTCATCCGGCCCGATGGCGAGCGGCGCTGGATCATCGCCCGCGGCGAAGCCACCCGCGCCACGGATGGAACGATCCTCGGTTTGCACGGCACGGTACAGGACATCAGCGAGCGCAAGCGGGCTGAAGAAGAAATTCGCCGCCTCAACACCGATCTGGAACGGCGGGTACAAGAGCGCACGGCCGAATTGAGCGCCGCCAATCTTGAACTCGACAGCTTCGCCTACTCGGTCTCCCACGATCTGCGCGCCCCGCTACGTGCCATGAACGGCTTCGCACAGGCGCTGCACGAAGACTATGGCCCCCTGCTTCCGGACGAAGGCCGGCAGTATCTCGATGAGATCGCCGGCGCGAGCCGCAAAATGGGCGAACTGATCAATGGCATGCTGGTTCTGTCGCGTTGCACGCGCGGCGAACTGAGGCACGACCCGATAGACATCTCCGCACTGGCGACCCACCTGCTGCAAGACCTGGTTCGCGACACCCCCGGGCGTCAGGTCGAGTGGCAGGTCGCGCCGGGCTTGCATGCGAGAGGCGATGTCCGCATGATCGAAGTCGTATTGCGCAACCTGCTCGACAACGCCTGGAAATATACCGCCAAGACCCCGGCGCCTACGATCAGAATGTACGCGGGGACGCTGGGTGGACTCGCCGGGTTTTGCGTGGAAGACAACGGTGCCGGCTTCCGGATGGAGCACGCCGAGCAGCTGTACCAGCCTTTTCGCCGGCTGCACCGGCAGGATGAATTTCCGGGCATAGGCATAGGACTGGCCACCGTCCAGCGCATTTTGCACCGCCACGGCGGCGAGATCCGGGCCGAGGCGGCCGTCGGCGCCGGCGCGACCTTCTGCTTCAGCCTGCCCGGCGTGGGCACGACAGGGGATGCAGCATGACAGCCAGAAGCATTTTGCTGGTCGAGGATAACCGGCAGGACGAAATCCTGATCTTGCGGGCCTTGAACAAGATTCACCTCGCCAACGAGGTCGATGTGGTACGCGATGGGCAGCAGGCGCTCGACTATCTGTTCGGCGAAGGCGAATTCACCAGCCGTGCCGACGCCGTATTGCCTATCGTGGTGCTGCTCGACATCGGACTGCCGCGCCTGTCCGGGCTCGAAGTTCTGGCCCGGCTGCGCGCGGACGCCCGCTGCCATTTGCTGCCGGTGGTCATCCTCACCTCCTCTGACGAAGAAACCGACCGCCTGCGCAGTTACGAGAACGGCGCCAATAGTTTCGTACGTAAACCCCTGGACTTTGCCGAATTCGCCCATACCGTGGCGCAACTCGGCGTTTACTGGCTAGCCACGAACGAGCCGCCGCACAAGCGATGAGACCGCCATGACTCCGCTCAAAATCCTCATCATAGAAGACGAGATCGCCGACTTCAGTCTGCTGCAACGTTCTTTGCGACAAAGCGATCTGAGCGCCGAGTGCCGGCGCGTCGATAGCGACGCGCAACTGGATCAGGCATTGCAAGAACACTGGGATATCGCCTTATCCGACTACAATGTGCCGGGAATGGAATTTCAAGCCACCTTGCGGCAGCTGCAGGCGCGCTGCCCCGGCTTGCCGGTCATCCTGGTCTCCGGCAGCGTGGGAGAAGAAACGGCAGTCGATCTGCTGCGGCTGGGACTCGCCGATTTCGTTCTCAAGGACCATCTGCAACGGCTGCCGACGGCGATTCACCGCGCGCGCGAAGAGGGCAGCGAGCGGCGCGCGCGCCTGAATGCCGAGTACGCGCTGCGCGAAAGCGAGGCGACCTACCGCTCGCTGTTCGAGAACATGATCAACGGCTACGCCCGCTGCCGCATGCTGTTCGAAAACGGCAGGCCAGTCGATTTCATCTATCTGGATGTCAATAAATCCTTCGCCCGCCTGACCGGGCTGGCCGACGTGATCGGGCGCAGGGTCAGCGAGGTCGTGCCCGGCATCCTGGAGGCGGACGCAGAGCTGATCCGCACTTATGGCCGGGTATCGCTCAGCGGCCAGCCTGAGCGTTTCGAGACCTACAGCTCCGCGCTGCGCCTGTGGTTCGCAATCTCGGTCTACAGTCCGCAGCGGGAAATATTCGTCGCCATCTTCGATGTCATCAACGAGCGCAAGGAGGCCGAACTCGCCCTGCGCGCGAGCGAGCGCCGCTTTCATGACATTGTCAAAGCCTCGGCCGACTGGTTCTGGGAGCTGGACGCCGAAGCGCGCTATACCTATGCATCCGAAAGCGTGCAGACGCTGCTCGGTTATACGCCGCAGGACATTCTCGGCAAGACGCCGTTCGACCTGATGCCGCCCGGCGAGAGTGATCGCGCGCGCGAACGGCTGAGAGAGATCGCCACGCGGCGCGAATCGTTTCGCGACCTCGATACCGTCAACCTGCACCGCGATGGCAGTCTGCGTCTGGTGCAGAGCAATGGCATGCCCATCCTGGATACGGACGGCCAGTTGCTCGGCTATCGCGGTCTGGACCGCAACGTTACCGAAAAGAAACAGGCCGAAGCCGAGGTCAGAAAACTGGCACAAGCGGTCGAGCAGAGCCCGGGCAGCGTCGTGATCACCAATCTTCTGGGCGATATCGAATACGTCAACGAGGCCTTCGAACGCAATACCGGTTATGCGCGCCATGAGGTCATCGGCCGCAATCCGCGCTTGCTGAAATCGGGCAACACCTCACCCGAGACCTACGCCCTGCTATGGAGGACGATACTGAGCGGTCAGACCTGGCAGGGCGAACTGTGCAATCTGCGCCGCGACGGCAGCGAGTTCATCGAGTTCGCCATCATCACTCCCATCCGCCAGGCCAACGATCGCATCACCCATTTCGTGGCGATCAAGGAGGACATCACCGAACGCAAACGCACCAGCGAAGAACTGGAACGCTATCGCCACCACCTCGAAGAACTGGTCGAGACACGCACCCACGAACTGGAACAGGCCAAGGCGGCGGCCGAGACGGCCAGCGCAGCCAAGAGCGCCTTCGTCGCCAATATGAGCCACGAGATCCGCACCCCGCTCAACGCCATCGTCGGGCTCACCCACCTGCTGCAACGCGGAGAGGCCAGTCCGTCGCAAAAAACCAAGCTCGCGAAAATCGTGGATGCCTCGCACCATCTGCTGCTGATCATCAACGACATCCTCGACTTTTCCAAGATCGAAGCCGGCAAGCTCGCGCTCAACATCGCCGACTTCGCCGTCGAGCGCATGCTGGATAATGTGATATCGATGATCGGTCCTCGCCTGCGCGACAAGGGCCTGGGCATGGTCGTCGAGCCCTCGCCGCTACCGCCCGTCATGATTGGCGACGCGACCCGTCTGGCGCAAGCACTGCTCAACTACCTGTCCAATGCGGTGAAATTTACGGAAAGCGGTCACATCACCGTCCGTCTCGTACTGGAGGAGGACGGCGTGTGCGATCAGCTGGTCCGCTTCGAGGTGAGCGACAGCGGCATCGGCATCGCGCCGGAAAAAATGCCCGGTCTGTTCGAAGCTTTCGAACAGATCGATGCCACCACCTCGCGCCGTTTCGGCGGTACCGGGCTCGGCCTGGCCATCACCCGCCGCCTCGCGCGACTGATGAATGGCGAGGCCGGCGTGGAGAGCCGCCTGGGCCAGGGCAGCCGTTTCTGGTTTACTGCCCGCCTGGGCAAGAGTGCGCTCACGCTGGCCGAGTTGGCGGAAACGCCGGCAGTCGCCGAGCAGAAGCTGCTGTCGGTGCCTTTCGGGCGGCGCATCCTGCTGGCAGAAGACAACCGGATCAACCAGGAGGTGGCGCTGGAACTGCTGCTCGAGGCCGGTCTGAAAGTCGACGTGGCCAACGATGGCTACGAAGCCCTCGAAAAAGCACGCGACGGCTGTTACGACCTGATACTGATGGACGTGCAGATGCCGCGCATGGACGGATTGGAGGCCACGCGCGCGATCCGTGCGCTGCCGGGCATGGCCACGCTTCCCATCCTGGCGATGACCGCCAACGCTTTCGACGAGGACAGGGAACGCTGCCGTGCCGCCGGCATGAACGATTTCATCGCCAAACCGGTCGATCCGGAGCGCCTGTTCGGGACGCTGCTACGCTGGCTGCCGGCAGGAACGGAAACCGGGCAGCCACGCCGGCCCGAGTCCGGCCCAAACGGGGCGGAGGCGATTCTCGCCCGCTTGTCGGCCATCCCCGAACTCGACGCGGCCCGCTGCCTGAAATTACTCAACGGCCGTGTCGCGCCCTATATACGCCTGTTGCGCCTGTTCGTGCAAAGCCACATCAACGACGTCGCACGTCTGCGCGAGATGCTGGCCCGGGGCGACAGTGAAACAGCCGGAAGACTCGCGCATACCCTGAAAGGCAGTTCCGCCAACCTCGGCGCCAGCGGCATCCAGCGGCTGGCGCAGGAGATCGAAAGTGCGATAGAAAGCGGACTGGCCCCGGAGGCCATGGCCCCCCTCACCGTCGCGCTGGAGTCGGCCATGCAGGCCCTGACTACAGCCATCCTCGCGGCACTTCCGGCCGAAACGGCCGCGCGCAAAGACGAGGCGGTGGACTGGAACACCGTGCGCAAGGTTCTGGCCGAACTGGAGCCGCTGCTCGACAGCAGCGACACGCAGGCCAATCAGATCGTGCAGACGCACGGCGCCTTGCTGAAGAGCGCGCTCGGACCGGCGGGGGCCGAGTTGCAACACCGGGTCGAGCATTTTCTGTACGAGGAGGCGCTGGAGACACTCCGCAGCGCGCACGTCCAACTCGCAGCGCAGAGGCCCTGATCCGCCAGCCTCTTGCGGGCTGGCCGCCCACTGGACTTATCCGCCGGCCTTGCCGCCGCTCTTGAGCACGCGGTAATCGGCCAGTACGCCATCGGCCTGCGCCCGGACCTGCCTGAAGGCGTCGGCCTGCTTCCAATCGACGAACTCCAGGGTTGGATCCAGTGCCTGCAAGGCGCGCAAGGCATGCTGGCACACCGCTACCGCAATATTGAAATCGGCGGGGCCGAGAACCTTTCCATTGCGGATTTTGCGATAGTGGACCGCTGTCATGCCGATATACTGGCGAGCCGTTTCGCGCCGATCGACCCCTCCGTCGCGCTCGAACTGCATCAGTACATCGACCACGCCGCGACACGCGGCTTCGGCGCGCTGCCAGCGCTTTTCATCTTCCGCCCGTACCGGAGCCGGTCCGGATTTAGTGTTTTTCTTTACCGCCATGCTGTCCGCCTGTTCACGATTCAGGCCGTATTCTACCCTGCCCCGCGTCCTGGCCCGACAAAAGGATGCGGGGGCGCACGATCCGCCGCGCAGAGTCGGGCCGAGCCTTAGCCGCGGCAGGCAAATTGAGGCACAATCGTTGCTTGAGCCGCTTATCTACTCCACCTGCTGCGATTGGTCATCATGGAACGTCACGAACACACATTGAAAAGCGGCTGCCTCGGTACGCGCCGCACCGTCTCCAGCTTTCATTTCGGTGCGCCGGACAGTGGCGGCAAAGCCTATATCCAGGCTTCCCTGCATGCCGACGAACTCCCCGGCATGCTGGTGGCGTGGTATCTGAAACGGGAACTGAATCGCCTTGAAGCCGAGGGCTGCGTGACCGGCGAAATCATCGTGGTGCCACAGGCCAATCCGATCGGCCATGCGCAAGCTTTGCTGGGGACTCCTCTGGGCCGTTTCGAACTCGCCAGCGGCAACAATTTCAACCGCCACTACCCGAGATTGAGCGATGCCGTCTACGCACGGGTCAAGGAAAGGCTCGGGGCAGACGCCGCCGGCAATACCCGCTTGATCCGTGCCGCCATTCGCAGCGAACTCGCCTTGCGCGAAGACGAGAGCGAACTGGATAGCCAGCGTACGATACTGATGTCGCTCGCGGCCGATGCTGATATCGTGCTCGACCTGCACTGCGACCTGCACGCGGCCTTGCACGTCTATACCGGCACCCCGCTGTGGGAACAATGCGCCCCCCTCGCGCGCCTGCTCGGTTCCAGCGCCCAGCTGCTGGCCACCGAATCCGGCGACGAGCCGTTCGACGAAGCCTGCAGCCAGACCTGGTGGCATATCCGCGACCGCTGCCTCGCCGACGGCCTCGAGGTCCCCATCGATATGGCCTGCCTGGCCGTCACCGTCGAATTGCGCGGCCAGCGCCAGGTCTCGCACGCACTGGCCTCCCGCGACGCCGCCGCCATCCTCGACTTTCTGCGTCTGCGCGGCCTGATCCACAGTGCGGCCGCGCCCCTGCTGCCCGAGCTGCGCTTCCCGGCGACGCCGCTGGCCGGATCGGAAAATCTGAAGGCGCCCTTCCCCGGTCTCGTCTGCTTCCATGTCGAACCGGGTGACGTCGTCACGGTCGGACAGCCGGTCGCCGATATCATCGATCCGCTGGACGACACCGTCGTCACGCTGTCTTCAGCTTACGGCGGCATGGTCTATGCCGTCAGCAATCACCCCTACGCCATGGCCGGCGCCTCGGTCGCGAAAGTCGCCACCAACAGTGTCATCAAGAGCGGAAAACTGCTTTCCGCGTGACAGCGCGCCCGCTACGGCAGAAGACCGGGCGTCGCGGGCCCCGGTCTTCTGCCCATCCGCCGCTTCACCCCTGTCCGAGCGCCTCGCGCAGATCGAAGGCCACAACCATGGACCATGCCGTTTCGACCTCGCCGATGCGTAGCGGCTGAAACACGCGCGCTTGCCCCTGTTCGTCGACATAACGAAACGCCTTCCCCTCTCGTACCGCGTCCAGCGCGGCGGCAGGCAAGTCACGCGCCCGCTGCCCGAGCTGGGCCGGATCGGGGTGAGTGACATAGATCCCCTGATTGGACACCAGCATGATGGACCCGATGCCGAACGGGCGCTTCTGAGCGAACTCCTGTTGCAGTTGCGACAAACCATAGTCGGCGCCGACAACGCCGATGAAACGTCCGCCGACCAGCAGCGGCGACATCAGCGAGGTCATCAACACCGGCTTGCCGCCGACCGGATACTCGTACGGCTCCATCAAGACATCCCGCCGCGTCTGCCGCGGCAATTCATAAAAATCGTTCTCGCCGGGGCGGTCGTAATTGGCAAGCGCTTCCACGGCGATGGCTCCGTTGCCACGGTGCCAGTACGGCACATAGCGACCACTCGCGTCGTGCCCCGGGGCAGAGACATACTCTGCGTCCAGCCCATCGAACGCTTGTGGCTCGCAACCGCAGGAAAAAGCGAGCAGATCGGGGTTGTTGCGCAGGCACTCGGCCATCATGGCGTCTACCGCCTCGCGCCGTGGTGTCACTCCGCGTTCCTTGATTCCCTGGATCATGAACTTTATGCCGTGCAGCGAAGCCGCCATGCGCGCGAAACGGCGCTCGAGACGTGCGGCATCGCGTTCGGCCAGCAGCGAGGCCATTTGCAGCACGGAATCGCGCTCGGCCTGTTCGACACCGCTGACCGCCAGATTACTCTCGGACTGTATCGATGCGATCATGGCTGAAATATCGGCCGTCGCACTGGACGTCCGCTCGGAAAGACGGCGCACCTCGTCGGCGACAACGGCAAAACCGCGCCCCTGTTCCCCCGCCCGCGCCGCCTCGATCGCGGCATTCAGGGCAAGAAGATTACTGTGTTTGGCCAGGCCGTTGATCGTACCGGTGATGGAACCGATTTCCTGAAAACGCAAGTCCAGCCTGGATACCAGTTGCTTGACCTGATCCAGCGTCCGGTTGATGGAGTCGCCCGCGGCCTCCGGCGCCGGTATTGCTGCAGCGCGTGGGGATGTCGGAGTCGAAAGAAGGGAAGACTGTAAGCGATCCATGCTGAACCTCGTGTCGCGTCGTTAACGATTCGGCTCACGCCGTCCACAAAGGTCCAGCAACATCCGTACCCGCCGGACAAGGAGGATAGGACCGCAACGGCACGACGGATGCACCGAAGCGGAGCAGGGATGACGCGACGTGGTGCAGGGACAATCGGACGGGGCGGCCTGCCGGGCGGTGCGCCCCGTCCGCGATCCCGCCGCCAGCGGTTCTCCCGAGACTATCGCCCCCTCCCCTCCCCGGTCGGGCGGCGACCAGGCCAGGACAAGCCGTCGCGCTCGGGCTATCCCCGTGTCAACGCATCGAGCATGCGCTGCAGTATGTGCTCGAGCAGGGTGGGCGATGTCGCGAAGTTGAGCCGTACGCATGCACTGCCGCCGGGAATGAACGCCTGTCCCGGGCTGAGGGCCACCCCAGCCGCGCGCAGAAAATAGTCTGAAGCCGTCACAGGAAGCTCGAGACCGCTGCAGTCCAGCCAGGCCAGATACGTCGCTTCCGGCGCGCGAATGCGGATAGCGGGAGCCGCCGCACGCAAGACCGTCACGACCCTGTCGCGCGCCGCCTCCAGTTCGGTCAATACCGCAGCCAGCCACGGCTGTCCGTCCTGCCATGCCGCCAGCGTCGCATCCAGCCCGAAAACATTGGGATCGCCGAGCACGCGCGGAGGGATGCGCTGCGAGAAGCGCTGCAGCAATGCGCGGTCGCCGAAAGCCGCAACCGCGCAGCGCAGACCGGGAATATTGAAACTCTTGGTGGCCGAATTCAGCGTCACGCTGCGCACGGCAAAAGCAGGATCGAGCCCGGCGAAGGACAGATGCCGCGCCCCGGTGTAAACCAGATCGGCATGCACTTCGTCGACCAGCACGATCAGATTGTGGCGCTCGGCACACTCTCCGAGCGCACGCAGCTCCGCCCGGCTGAACACGCGTCCGGTCGGGTTATGCGGGTTGCAGATGATCAGAAGCCGCGCGCGATCGGAGGCCAGTGCCTCCAGCTCGGCGGGGTCGAAAGCGAAGCGCTCGCCATCGTCGCGCAAGGTCAGCGCCAGCAAGCGGCGAGCATTGGCGGTCACTGCCTCGCGAATCTTGGGGTAGCTCGGCATCAGAACGATGACGCCGTCGCCGGGGTCGCTGAATGCCAGCACACAGGCGTACAGCCCCTGGACCAGGTCGCCCATCGGGATCACCAGAGCGGGATCCGGACTCCAGTCGAAGCGATCGGCCATGCGCTGCGCAAAGGCCTCGGCCAGCAGGCGCCCGCCGTCGCGGCCCCCGGGCAAAGGATAGCCATAGTCCTGCCGCGATATGCGCCCGGCCAGTGCCGCGCGAATGGGGGCCGCGACGGGGTAATCCATCTCGGCCACATGCGCCGGCAGCACATCGGGGCCAAAACGGCGCCACTTGTCGCTCTGCAGAGCGCGCAGGGCTGCGAGTTCCCGTCCGGGCACGAGTTCATCCGTCATCGCGAGTCTCTTCTATTCTTCTGCTGCCGTTTGTCCGCCGCGCGGCCGAAACCTTGTGCCGCTCCCGTTGGCGCAGCTTAGCATGCCTCCCGGCGGGATGCCGCCTCAGATAGACCAGGACTCAGGCAAGGTCTCGCTGAGACTGGCCACGAAGGCCGCCGTCCGCGCCTGGCGCGGGCGAGTGAAAATATCGCGCGCCGTCCCCGCCTCGACGACGCGGCCGCCATCGAGAAACACCACCTCGTGAGCGATCGCCGCGGCCAGACGAAGATCATGCGTGGCCATCAGCATGGTCATGCCCTCGCGCGCCAGTTGCGCCAGCACGTCGACGACTTCGCCCGCCAGCTCGGGGTCGAGCGCGGAGGTCGGTTCGTCGCACAGCAAAACCCGCGGCGAAGGCGCCAGCGCACGCGCGATCGCGACTCTTTGCTGCTGCCCCCCCGACAAGGTCGCCGGCCATGCATCGGCCTTGTGCCGCATGCCTACCTTATCCAGCAAGGCCAGTGCGCGCTCGCGCGCCGGCTCGCGTTGCCAGCGATGCACGGTCAGCAGGCTTTCCATCACGTTTTCCACGACGGTGCGATGCGGAAACAGCTGGAAATTCTGAAACACCATCCCGCTCGCGAGGCGCATGGCATGTACCCCCGCGCGCGACGGCGCCGTGCCGGGGCGAAACTCCAGCACCTCCTCGCCCAGACGCAAGCTGCCCCGCTGCGGCATTTCCAACAGGTTCACACAGCGCAGCAACGTGCTTTTGCCGCTGCCCGACGGACCGATCAGCGCGGTGACACCGCCCTCGGCAATCTCGATGTCGATATCGGCCAGCACCAACTGGTCGCCAAAACGCTTTTCCAGCTTTCCAAGTCGAATCATCGGCCAGCCTCCAGCGCGGGCACATGCCGCTCCACGCGCCGTTCCAGCCGGGTCTGAGCGGCGGACAGGACAGAACTGAACAACAGATAGATCAAGGCGGTCTCGCAATACAGGATCAGGGGTTCGTAGGTTACGGCGGAAATCCGTTGCGCCACCTGGAACACTTCGGGGACGGTCAGAGCGGCGGCCAGCGAGGTATCCTTGATCAGCGAAATGAAGGAGTTCGACAAGGGCGGCACCGCCACCCGCGTCGCCAGCGGCAATATGGTGCGCCGCATGGTCTGCGACCAGCTCATGCCGATCGAATAAGACGCTTCCCACTGTCCCTTGGGCACCGACTGAATGGCAGCCCGTATCACTTCGGACGTATAGGCGCCGACATTGAGGATGAAACCGATCAGCGCGGCCGGGAAGGCATCCATCACCACCCCGAGGTTCGGCAATCCATAGAAGATGATGAACAACTGCACCATCAGCGGCGTTCCGCGGATCAGCCAGACATAAAACCGCACGAGTTGCACCAGCCAGCGCGGCCCGAACAGGCGGGCGATAGCGGTGAGAAATCCGAGGCTCAACCCTCCGGCGAAGGACAGCAGCGTCAACGGCACCGTAAACATCAAACCGGCCGACAGCAGGGGCCAGAACGAACTCAGCATCAGGGAAAACCAGGACGGCATAAACAGGCACTCGCAGCAAGCCCTCGCCACCCGCTGGCGAGGACCGGTTTCATTGGATCAATGCGATACGTCGGCACCGAAATACTTGTGCGAGATGCGCTGGTAGCTGCCATCGGCCTTGATCTGCAGCAGAGCGCTGTTGATCGCGGCCAGCAGTTCCGGATTTCCCTTCCGGATCAGCACGCCTTCCGCTTCGGCCGCGGCTTCCGTCGCCGCCACTTTCAGGTGTGCATCCGGCTTGTGCTTCTTGAAGTCGAGGAAGGACAGGCTGTCGTTGATGGTCGCCTCGGCGCGCCCGGCCAGCAGCAGATCGACCGACTGGTTGAACCCGTCGGTGCCGACCAGCTCGGCCCCCTGGCTACGCGCCAGTTGACCGAAATTGCTGGTCAGCGACTCGGCCACGCGCCGCCCCTTGAGGTCGGCAAACGATTTGATCGCATTATTATCCGAGCGGACGATAAGCACAGCCTTCGATACGATATACGGCGTCGAAAAATCGTACTTGGCGCGGCGGGCATCGGTGATGCTGACCTCGTTGATCACGGCATCGTAGCGACGGGCATCGAGCCCGGCGATCAGTCCGTCCCACTTGCCTTCGACGAACTCGACTTTGACGCCCAGGCGACGGCCGATCTCGCGCGCAATCTCGACATCGAAGCCGGTCAGCGCACCGCTGGTATCATGAAAAGTGAACGGGGCATAGGTTCCTTCGGTACCGACTTTGATCACGCCTGCGCTGCGGATCTCGTCGAGAGCGGATTGAGCACTGGCCGCACCGGCCAGGGCCAGTTGCATAAAGCCGAGAGAAAGGATTGCACGCAAGGTTTTCATCAAGTGGCTCCTGAAAAGGGATCGGTGGCGCGAAGCGTGTCCGCGCGGTATGGGAACCACTGTAGCAAATTATATTTATATCAATAAATTATAATTAATGTTAAATATATACCTTACGGATATATACAGGCAGACGGGAGGCCCCGTCCGCCCGCATTTCGGCATCAGAAACGGCCATTGCGATAGTCGTCAATCGCCTGCTCGATTTCTTCGCGGCTATTCATCACAAATGGTCCCCACTGTGCGATCGCTTCGTTGAGCGGCCGCCCGGCCAGCAAGATCATCCGCGCCCCGGCCGCGCTTTCCAGCGTCGCCCCCGTCGCCCCCGGCGCATTGCTCAACACCGCCATCGTACCGGCGCCGACCGCCTGGCCGCGTCCGCCAATGCCGGCTTCGCCGGCGTAGACATAGACGAAGGCATTGTGTCCGCCGGAAATCGCCGCCGCATAGGTGGCTCCGGCCTCCAGCACGATATCGAGAAAGAGCACATCGGTGGCATTGCCCTCCACCGCGCCGCGATGCCCATCGACCTCGCCGGAGATGATCTTGAGCGCGACGCCCGGCTGCGGCTTGATCTCCGGAACGCACTCCGGTGCGATATCGCGATAGGCGGCCGGGATCATCTTGCGCGCCGCCGGCAAGTTGACCCAGAGTTGGAAACCCTGCATGCGGCCTTCGATCTGCTCGGGCATTTCCGAATGCACGATACCGCGACCGGCCGTCATCCATTGCACGGCGCCCGGCGTCAACAACCCTTCGTTGCCGACGTTGTCGCGGTGGCGCATACGTCCTGCCAGCATATAGGTCACGGTTTCGAAACCGCGGTGCGGGTGATCGGGAAACCCAGCGATGTAATCGGCGGGATCGTCGGTGCCGAATTCATCGAGCATCAGAAACGGGTCAAGCCGCCGCTGCAGCTCTCCGCCAAGAACTCGCTTGAGTCTGACACCCGCACCATCGGAAGCCGCCATGCCTTCGACCAGACGTTCGACTTCGCGGCTGAGTGTTGTTTGTTGCATTGTGACTCTCCTGATTGAATGCGTCGGAACGATGCCTATAGTATCCTCACAAACAATTGGACTAAAAAGCGCATTTTTTCACGCAAAAACATCAGGAATTCAGATGAAACCGGGCAGAATGCCGCGCAGCCAGGCCGAGCACTGGCGTGTATTGCAAGTCGTGGTCGAAAGTGGCGGCTACGCCCAGGCGGCTGCGGCACTGCACCGCAGTCAGTCGGCCGTCAGCTACGCACTGGCGCGCTTGCAGCAGCAACTGGGAGTCGAACTACTCGAAGCCGACGGGCGTCGCATGCGGCTGACGGCGGCAGGCGAAACCCTGCTGCGCGAGGCGGTGCCCCTTGTGGACGGGCTCGCGCGTCTGGATGAGCGCGCAGTCGCCCTGCAGCAGGGCTGGGAGGCAGAAGTGCGGCTCGCCGTCGACACCGCGTTTCCCACTGCGCCGCTGCTGCGGGCCTTGCACCGCTTTGCCGGGCAATGCGTCAACACTCGCTTGCAGTTGCACGAAGTCGTTCTCTCCGGTGCAGACCAGGCGCTTTATGGCGGTCAGGTGGATCTGGCTGTCGGCGCCCGGGTCCCGCCCGGCTTTCTCGGCGACGCCTTGATCGATGTCGAATTTGTCGCCGTCGCCGCGCCCGACCACCCGCTGCATCAGCTCGGACGCACGCTCGTGGCGGACGACCTGGTCGAACACACGCAGGCAGTCGTCCGCGACTCCGGCACCCAGGATCCGCGCGATGCAGGCTGGCTGGGCGCAAAACAGCGCTGGACCGTCAGCCGGGTACAGACATCGATTGCGATGGTCGCTTCCGGCCTGGCTTTTGCCTGGCTGCCGCGACATCTGATCGCAGAAGAGCTGGCAGGCGGCCGCCTGCTGGAACTGCCGCTGGGTCAGGGAAGAAGCCGGGCGGCCTGCATTTTTCTGACCCTGGCCGATCCTGGCGGCGCCGGACCCGCGACTCGGGCTCTTGCCGCCTTGTTACAGGAAGAAGCGAAAATCTGGACCCTGGACGGGAACCTGCCACGTTGACAACGCTCTTAGGAGCAAGCAGGCATAGATATCCTTTATACTTTACTATAATCAATACTGATATTATTGCCCCCCCACACACCGTCGCCACGCCGCCATCGCTGCGTTCATCAGGCCAGAGCTTTATGTCCGTCACCAAAAACATACTGACGCGTACGCATGACATGCTATTCGTTTCGTCCGACCCCAAGCTGACGGCGACCGCCCCCTTGCCGGCGTGGGCCACGCGCGCCTGGCTCGGCCGGATTCCGCTGGCCGTGCGACGCGAGCCGCTGATTGTTCCGAGTTTCATCCCCATCCGCCTGCTGTCGCCCGGCGGCGAGGAGCATGTCGACGCCTACGTGCCGCGCGATCAGGTCGTGACCGTCGTCACTCCGGAGAGCCTCTGGTGGGCCAAGACCTGGCGTTTGTACACGGCATGGGCTCACTTTCCCGCCATGACCGCCCTGGAAAAACTGTCGGCCATGCTCGACCGCATGGACTGGAATTGGGGACTGATAGGCAAGGCCGGCATGTCGGTTGCCAGCGGCAACCTGCTGATGAATGAAGCGAGTCCGCTGCAGCTGCTGCTGCGCGCGGACATACCGTTCAGCCGCGAGCAGGCGGCCGCGATCTATCACGCGGCCGACACCGATCTATTGCAGATCGAAGTCGAATCGCCGCAGGGCGTGTTTGCTCTCGAATCCTGGCTGCGCGACGGTCATGTCGCACTCGAAACCCGGCAAGGTTCCCGACTTACCGATTCCCCGTGGCAAGCGGCCTGAGCGGCCTTTCTCAACCGGCGGAAACCCGCCCGCTTGTCGACGGCCCGGCCAGGACGGCAGCAGCGCGGCACCGAGCGGACAGACTCGCGCCCGGCACGGCTCAGGGCTTCGGGTCGGGTTGCAAGACCACCAGCACGCTGCACGGCGCCTGCGCCACCAGATCCCAGCCAACCGAATGGCTGACCAGACGGTCGAGCCACCCCAGATAACGATGGCCTATCATCACCAGGCCGACGCCAAGCAACTGCGCCTGGCGCGCGATTTCTTCGGACGCCACGCCGCGTGCGCTATGCACGGTGCAGGCCAGCCCGCGATCGAAGAGCACCTTGCGCGCATGTGCAAGCACATCGCGCGCATTGCGCTCGATGTCGTCGAAGTACTCACCCACAGGTTCAACCAGCGCCAGACCGTTGCGCGAAACAGGATCGGTCACGGAGATGACGTGGACTTCGGCCTTGCAACGCAGGGCGAGCTGCGCCCCCTGCTCCAGAACATAGTCGCGTTGTGGC
Source organism: Paludibacterium yongneupense DSM 18731 (assembly GCF_000422925.1). Classification (GTDB taxonomy): domain Bacteria; phylum Pseudomonadota; class Gammaproteobacteria; order Burkholderiales; family Chromobacteriaceae; genus Paludibacterium; species Paludibacterium yongneupense. The sequence goes on along the minus strand of NZ_AUGZ01000009.1, from coordinate 58,856 downwards.
GAGGCATCGATGGCAATCAGGATTTTGTCGAACATGGTGCCCTCCTTTTGTCCCCGGGGAAGCGTTGCTTAAAGTCTGCCCAGGCTGTTACTGCCTAGTCAATATGCCAATTAAATCACAAATTGAGCATCGCCTGTTCCAGCAAACGGCTGAAAGTGGCGACGTCATCCGTCGAGAATCCGGCGGACAAGCGCGACTCGACCCGCTGCAAAGCGGCGACGACGAGTGGGTAGATCTGCTGCCCGCGTTCGGTGAGCGTCAGCACCACCATGCGCCGGTCGCAGGAATCGGGCGCACGCGCGACGAAGCCTTTTTTTTCCAGTCGATCGAGCAGGCGCGTCATCGCACCCGCATCGTAGCTGAGCTTGCGGGCAAACTGCGCCGGCGAAGCGGCACGGCCCGGAGCATCCCCCAGTCCAACGATGACCATCCACTGCGCCGCGGTCAGACCGAGCGGCGACAGCTCCTGCTCTATCGCGTCGACCAGCAGCGAGCGCAGCTGGTTGACGCGATAGCCGAGGCCAAGTTGCAATGTTTCCGAATGCGCGGTGTCCATATATGCCACTCTGATGACTGCAGCCAGACTAGGGTTCCGTCTGCGGACTGTCAAGGACGCGACCGCCCTGTCACGCGGCGATCGCACCGCGCGCGCGCGACGACAGCCACACGGACAGCAACAAGGCGAATACAACGCCGCCGCACGACGAAAGGAACATCGCGCGGTAGCCGAAACCGTTGATGATGGCACCGGCAAGCGGTCCCGTCATCCCGAGCGAAAAATCGACAAACACCGAGTAGGCTCCCAACGCCGTACCGCGGTTTTGCGAAGGGACGCCGCGTACCGCCTCGACCGCCAGCGCGGGAAACACGAGCGAGAAACCGATGCCAGTCAGCGCCGCTCCGACAAAGGCCAGCGCCGAACCGCCGGCCAGCCACAACAGGGCAAGACCGATGGCCTCGACCAGGAACGAGACGATGGCGACGCGAAAGCCGCCGAAGCGATTGATGGCGCCGGCACAACTCAAACGCACGCCGATGAAGCCGGCACCAAACAGGGACAGAGTCATCGCCGCGCCCGACCAGTGCTCGTGCGCGAAATACAGGGTGATGAAAGTCGCGATCACCCCGAAGCCGGTGCCGCCCAGCGCCAGGCCGAGACCGTAGGGCGATACGCGGCGCAATAACCGCCGGAACGGCATTCTAGCGCCGGCAACGATGGCCACCCCGGGCTGGCGCCAGGCCAGCGCCACGGTCGCCAGCGCGAGCACGGCGACCAGCAGCCCCGTCGCGGCCAGGCCGCCATGCTGCTCCAGCAGGACTCCGAGCGGTGCGCCGATGGCAAGCGCCGAATACGTACTGACACCATTCCATGAGATAACCCGCGCGGTCTGCCCGGCGCCGACGCGGCCTATGCCCCACATGATGGCGCCGGTGGCGACCATGCTCTCGCCGACGCCAAGCAACAGCCGGCCCGCGATCAAGGATGACAGCGCCAGCACCGGCGTCGCGACGCTCAGCGCGGCGGCAAAAGTCGCGACGCCACTGCCTGCGCACGCGAACAGGCCATAGAGCACGGTGCGCTTCGGCCCCAGCACGTCGGTCATTCGCCCGGCATGGGGCCGCGACAGCACCGTGGCCACATACTGCACGCTGATCGCCAGCCCCGCGAGCACGGCGTCATAGCCAAGCTGGACATTGACATAGCCAGGCAGGATCGCGAGCGGAATCCCTATCGTCAGGTAGCAAATAAAAGAAAAGAAGACACAGGAAAAAATCTTCCCGGCCGAGCCCTGCCCGGGCTGGGCGGAACGATGGCGAGTTCGGAGCAAAGTCATGGCCACGCAGTGGCGCGGCGCCGTTGCGGCGACGCACCATAGTCAAAAAGGTGTAAGTAAAGGACGAAAGCAGGGCATCGCACCCTGCCAGCAGCAAGTGTGACAGAAAACCGGGAGTCAAAGTTCATTGCAGACGCGCCGCGGCCGCCGGGCGCGTCTGCGGGAATGGATTACTTGGCGCCGCCTATCGTCTCCAGTACGGTCCACTTGCCCTTGACGACCTTGTAGACGGTGATTCCACCGACCTTGAGATCGCCCCGGTCATCGTAGCCGATATGCGGGGCAGTCACGCCGTCCGTGTAATCGATCCTGGCCAACGTCGGCAGATATTTAGCCGGTTCAGCCGAATCGGCCTGCTTCATCGCGGCAATCATCACTCGCGCGGCATCGTAGCCATAGGGAGAATAGGTCGCAACTTCAGTATTGAAGCGTGCCTTGTAGTGCGCGGCGTACTCCTTGCCCTTGGGCATCTTGTCCAGCGGCAAGCCGGCGAGCGAAGCGATCGTGCCGTCGCCTTCCGCTCCCGCCACATGCAGGAAGTCGGGGGTCTTGGTCATTTCACCCGACACCAGCGGCATCGTCAGGCCGAGACGCTTCATCTGCTTGACCATGGGAGCCGACTGGGCGTCCGCGCCGCCATAGTAGACCGCGTCCGGGTGCACCGCCTTGATCGAAGTGAGAATGGCGGCGAAGTCGGTCGCCTTGTCGTTGGTATACTCGCGTTTGACGATCTCGCCGCCGGCGGCCTTGGCCGATTTTTCGAACTCGTCGGCCAGGCCCTGGCCATAGGCGCTACGGTCGTCGACAATGACGATGCGACGGGCACCCAGCTTCTCCACCACGTAACGTCCCATCACGCCGCCTTGCTGGGTGTCGGAGGTCATGGAGCGAAATACGGTCTTGTAACCCTGTGCGGTAAACGCCGGTGCCGTCGCCATCGCGATTTCGGGAATGCCGGCGTTGGCATAGATCGTGGATGCCGGAATGGAGGTACCGGAGTTGAAATGGCCGATGATGCCGCTGACCTTGTCATCGACGAAACGCTGCGCGAGTTGGGTCGCGGTCTTGGGGTCGGCCTGATCGTCCTGCGCATCGAGCACGAAGGTCACGGGCTTGCCGCCGATTTTGGGATGCTCGGCGTTGGCGTCCTCGATGGCCAGCGTCACGCCGTTTTTATATTCGTCGCCGTAATGAGCCTGCGGACCGGTCAGCGGTGCGGCAAAGCCTATTTTGACCGTTCCGCCGGCTTCGGCGATGCTGCCGGAGGCGACGTTTCCCTCCTTGGCCGCATCCTGCTTGCCACAGGCGGAGATGGAAAGTGTGGCGGCGGCGGCCAGCGCGAGAGTCGTCAACTTGTGTGCAAGCATGGCTGCATTTCCTCTTTTATCGGTTTTATCGGCCAGTCTCAGCCGGCCCTCCCTCCCCGTAAGGGGTCAGCGGGCATTATTCGCATGTCTTGACGACGCTGGCAAGCCCGCCCCATCAAAGCCGAAACGGAGGATCAGATACAACGGTCTCGACAAAAATACGTCACAGCTTCACCTGCCGTTCGCCCTGTCCACTATCCGGCTGGCGCGCAAAACGCTGCTCGCGTGAAGCGCAAGGGCAAAGGACACATCATCGTTGCCGCTCGGACGCGAAGGCGCGCCCAAGAAGAATGAAATCGGGCTTACCGCTTAATCGACGCGTTGCTCGGAACGATCTGCTCGGCCGAATCCGGACGCGTCAGGAAAGGCGCTGTCTGCGGGTGGCAGCCCATGGACGTAAAATCAGACGATATGACGCATACGAACAACATATCCTTATGTAATTTCTGTCTTTGGCTTTCCTCTGCATGCCGATAGACTCGAGAAATTTCATGAAAGGAAGCCGCTATGCGAAGATGGATGAAAATACTTCTGGCCGCTACGTTCTTGTTGTCGACTCTGGCTCAGGCACAAGCACCACTGGTACTGATGACCGACTTTGGCCTCAAAGACGGTGCAGTATCCGCCATGCGCGGCGTTGCCTACTCAGTCGATCCGAAACTCACCGTCTCCGATCTGACCCACGAAATCCCGGACTACGATATCTGGGTGGGTGCCTACAGACTTTACCAGACTGCCGATTATTGGCCCAAAGGAACCGTCTTTGTATCAGTGGTTGACCCCGGCGTTGGAACTGATCGTTTGTCAGTGGTACTGAAAACCCGTTCCGGCCGTTATTTCGTCAATCCCAACAATGGCTTGTTGACCTTGATCGCTGAACGCGACGGGGTGGCAGAACTGCGTCAGATCGACGAGAAACGCAATCGTCTACCCGGATCGTCCGAGTCGTATACCTTCCATGGACGCGATGTCTACGCCTATACCGGCGCCCGTTTGGCTTCCGGCAAGATCCGCTTTGACCAGGTTGGTCCGCTGCTGCCGGCCAGTGCCGTAGTCAGGATTTCCTATCAGAAGCCGGAAAAAGTGGGCAATGTCCTCAAGGGCGCGGTGCCGGTACTGGATGTGCAATACGGCAATGTCTGGACCAACATTCCGAAGTCTCTGTTTGATCAACTGGGAATCAAGACTGGTGAACAAGTCAGCATCCGGATTTTCAAATCCGGCAAGCAAGTAGATGAAACCGTCGCGCCCTATGTCAATACCTTTGGCGACGTGCCAGAAGGCCAGCCGCTGGTATATCTGAATAGTTTGCTGAGTGTATCGCTGGCCATCAATATGGGCAGCTATGCTGCTAAGCACAAAATCGAATCCGGTTCTGACTGGTCGGTTGAAGTCAGCCGCCCCTGAGCTTGTGCGAACGATGCGTCTGTCACTGCACGGCACGTGACAGACGTCAGTGAGCTTTTCACAGGCAGAACCCCAAAAGACTCCGTTAACCCAAATCCAGCCCGACCAGGAGGGGGAAGAAACAAAGCGGAATCTTGCGCACGCCAGGCCATTCTGTTCGCGCCATCCGTCAAGGAAGGTATGAACACGTCCCGGCCTTCCGGTTTGAATCCATCATCCCGGCGCATGGCCGACGACGGTATCCGCCATCGGCCATGCTGCACATCCACTGCCTGCAGCAGCGGTATTCATTGAACGATCTGCTCGGCAAAACTCGGGCTTGTTCAGACCTCCCAGGCAGATTTGTCTAGAAATTCACTCCTCCATGCTCATCAGGCTGGCATTCCCGCCCGCTGCCGTGGTGTTGACGCTGAGCGCACGCTCAACCACCAGCCTCAAGAGTTCGACTCCGTCCGGCCCCGCGACGACAAGCGGCGTCAGCGCACCCTCCCGGGCCGCCAGCCGGCGACGAATGTCATCGGCTTGCGATAGCGGCCCCTCGAACAGCAAGGCGTCGATCGGCATCGACTCCAGCTCGCCCGTCGCCAGTTCGACCCGCCCGGGCAGGGCCGTCGCGAGCCGTCCGGCCAGCGCGCCGGGACTCAGTACCGCCACATTGCCGCAGCACAGGGTCGCCGCGACGAGCTCCAGCATGCGCTCATCATCGCCGGCAACGCAGGCAACACGACCGCGCGGGGCGAAGCGCAAGACATTGAACTCCCCGGTCGGACCGACCAGCTCATGGCGTCGCGACAAGGGGCTGGCTGCGTTGAGCGCAGCCAGCCGCGCGGCGGACCAGAATACCCGCGTCGCGGCGCTGTCTTCGAGTGCTACGGCGGCGTCCGCCGGCCGGGAATCGGTCGGCAGGCTCCAGCGACCGCGAGTCAGACGATAGAGATAGAGCGGCCCGCCGGCCTTGGGACCGGTGCCGGACAATCCTTCTCCTCCGAAAGGCTGCACGCCGACCACGGCGCCCACAATATTGCGATTGACGTAGACATTGCCGGCGCGGATCCGCGCCAGGATGCGTTCTATCGTCTCGTCGACGCGGCTATGCACGCCATGGGTCAGGCCGTAGCCGGTGGCATTGATGGCATCGATCACGCCATCGAGATCGGCCGCATCATAGCGCAAGACATGCAGTACGGGACCGAACACTTCGCGCGGCAGCAGTGCCAGATCGTCGATTTCAAACAGGGTGGGAGCCACATAGCTGCCATGCTCGCCCTCCCCGTCCAGAGTCAGGCGGAAGCAGGAACGCGCGTGCGGCGTCAGCGACTCGATATGCGCAAGCAGCGAGACTCGCGCGGCATCGTCGATAACCGGTCCGACGTCGCAACTCAGACGCGCCGGGTTTCCGACCCGCAGTTCGGCCATCGCGCCTTTGAGCATGGCCAGCACCGGCTCTGCGATTTCGCGCTGCAGGAACAGCACCCGCAACGCGGAACAGCGCTGCCCGGCCGAGTCGAAGGCCGAGCTGACGACATCGGCCACCACTTGCTCGGGCAGCGCAGAACTATCGACGATCATCGCATTCTGGCCGCCGGTTTCGGCGATCAGCGGGATATCGCCTCCGCGCGCCGCCAGCGTGCGCTGAATGAAGCGCGCCACTTCGCCGGAACCGGTGAACACGACTCCGTCGACGCGAGGGTCGGCCACCAGCGCCGCACCGACCACTTCCCCCTCGCCGGGCAGCAACTGCAGTACCGCGCGTCCGATTCCGGACTCGTACCATAACTCCACGGCCCGGGCGGCGATCAGACTGGTCTGCTCGGCCGGTTTTGCCAGCACGACGTTTCCGGCAACCAGTGCCGCCGCGATCTGCCCGCAAAAGATGGCCAGCGGAAAATTCCAGGGACTGATGCAAGTCACGACCCCGAGCGGGGCATGGGTTTGCGCCGTCAAGCCGGCACGGGCCTGCGCCGCGTAGTAGCGGCAGAAATCGACCGCCTCGCGCACTTCGCCCAGCGCATTGGGCAGGGTTTTACCCGCCTCGAGCACGGCGAGTGCCATCAGCTCGCCGCGATGCGTTTCCATCAGCGCGGCCATGCGCTCGAGACAGTCTGCGCGCACGTCGATACCGGTCGCCGCCCAGACGGCGCGGGCATCGCTCGCGGCGGCCAGCGCCGATTCGACATCCGCCGCCGACGCCAGCGTCACCCATCCCACCGTATCGCGCCGGTCGGCGGGGTTGCTCACACTCATCGTCGCGCCCCCCTCGGCGGTGCCGGCACCCAACAAGGGGGCCGCACTCCAGCGGCGGGCCTCGGCCGCCAGCAGCTGCGCTTGCAGCGCCGCGAGCTCGGGTTCGCTATTGAGGTCCAGCCCGCGCGAGTTGCGGCGTGCATCGCCATACAAGGCTTCCGGCAAGGCGATGCGCCGATGCGGCTCCCCTCTCAGCCGGGCCGCTTCCTCCAGCGGATCGGCCACCAGATCGGCAATCGCGACGCTCTCGTCGACAATGCGATTGACGAAGGACGAGTTGGCGCCGTTCTCCAGCAAGCGCCGCACCAGATAGGCAAGCAGGGTCTCATGCGAGCCGACCGGTGCATACACCCGGCAAGCGCGTCCGAGCCCCTTGTCGCCCACCACCTGGTCATACAGGGTCTCGCCCATGCCATGCAAGCACTGGAACTCATACTCGCGCTCACCGGCCAGTTCGCGCACCGCCGCCATGCTGTAGGCGTTATGGGTGGCAAACTGCGGATAGATGGCCTGCGGCTCGGCCAGCAGCTTCTTCGCACACGCCAGATAGCTGACATCGGTGTAGACCTTGCGCGTATATACCGGGTAGCCCGACAGTCCTTCGCTCTGGGCACGCTTGACCTCGGCGTCCCAGTAGGCGCCTTTGACCAGCCTGACCATCAAGCGATGCCCGCTGCGGCGCGCGAGGTCGACAAGATAATCGATCACGAACGGGCTGCGCTTCTGATAGGCCTGCACCACGATACCGATGCCATCGAATCCGGCCAGATCCGGGTCCAGCGCGAGCGCCTCGATGACGTCGAGCGCGATATCGAGCCGGTCGCACTCTTCGGCATCCATGGTCACGCCGATCTGATACTCCCGCGCAAGCAACATCAGCCGTTTGACCCGCGGCAACACTTCGCTCGTCACACGCTCGTGCTGCGCACGCGTATAGCGCGGATGTATCGCCGAGAGCTTGACCGAGATACCGGGGCCGCCGTATACGCCGCGCCCGGCCGACGCCTTGCCGATGGCGTGGATCGCGCGTTCGTAATCCGCCATATAACGTTGGGCGTCGGCTTCTGTCATCGCGGCTTCGCCAAGCATGTCGAAACTGAAGCGGTAACCGGCGGCCTCGCGCTCGCGCCCGTTGGCCAGCGCCTGCTCTATGGTTTCGCCCGTGACGAACTGCTTGCCCAGCATACGCATTGCCATATCGACGCCCTTGCGGATCAGGGGCTCGCCACCTCGAGCGATCAGCCGGGTCACGGCGCCGCCGAGACCCTCTTCGCTATGCGACGACACCAGCTTGCCGGTCACCAGCAGCCCCCAGGCCGCGGCGTTGACGAACAAGGACGCACTATTGCCCAGATGCGAGCGCCAATCGCCGCGGCTGATCTTGTCGCGGATGAGCTTGTCCGCCGTGGCCCTGTCGGGAATGCGCAGCAAGGCCTCGGCCAGGCACATCAAAGCCACGCCTTCCTGACTGGACAAGGAGAACTCATGCATCAGCGCATCGACGCCGCCGGAACGCGTGCGGCGCGAGCGCACCGCCGTCACCAGTTTCTGGGCAAGTTCGCGGCTGGACGCGACCTGGGCCGCGCTCATTGCAGCGGCATCGAGCAGCCACGGCAGACATTCTCTTTCGTCGCGCCGGTGCGCGGCGCTTATCGCGGCCCGCAGCGGGGACTCTTCGCGCGCCAATACGTCGAATTGCATGCTGACACCTCTATTCTGATGACATTCGGTCGCCCGGCGATACCGGGCCAATAATTGTATACAATATACTGTGTACATGGGCTGGATAGTCAAGCCCTTTGACAAATACCGCCGCCGCTCGCATCGCCACGCAGGTTTGCCCCATGGCCGGACTCGGGCCAGAGCGGTCACCCTGCCTGGGCGCCGGTACGAGACTGCCGAAGCCGACTACGCCCTGCCCGACCCCCTGCCCGACCCCCTGAGCGCCTCCCCCCGTCGCCGCACGCCACCCGGCTCTCTCCGGGAGAAGCGGCATGGACCCGCTTTCAAATGACTATACAAGTCATACCTGTCCAAGTTGCCAATGATCGGGCTTGCGCCTGGATAGCTTTGTTTTTCATGCGTCAAAAAGTACGCAACGACGTCGACCGGATGCCCGCGCCGCTAATGACTATACAAGTGAAAACCACGCTGAAACGACTCCATGGTATAGTTCGAAAAACCAAAACCGATTCGAGACGCCATGTCCCAAACCCCGAGCAAGCCGGTCCCCGCCTACGTACAGATCAAGGACTATGTCCGCAATCAAATCGAGAGCGGAATCTGGACCAGCGGCAGCCTGATTCCTTCTGAACACGAGTTGGTCAAACAGTTCGGCGTATCGCGCATGACCGTGCATCGCGCCTTGCGTGAACTGACCGTGGATCAGGTTCTCAATCGCGTGCAGGGCGCCGGCACCTTCGTTACATCGCACAAGTATCAGTCGACGCTGATCGCGATCAAAAGCATCTCGGACGAAATTGCCGGCCGTGGCGGCAGGCACCGCTGCGAGATTCTGATACTGGAGACGACCGTCGAGCCGCGCGCGCTGCAAGTGCTGGGACTGCCCGCCGACGACCATGCCTATCACTCGCGCCTCGTGCATTTCGAAAACGATGTCCCGATCCAGCTCGAGGACCGCTTTGTCAATCCTCACCTCTACCCCCACTATCTGGAGCAGGATTTCCACACCATCACGCCAAATGTCTACATGACACGCGAAGCCCCGCTGCAGCGGGCGGAGTACGTGATCACCGCGCGCATGCCGGATGCCACGGCTCGCCACCGCTTGCATATGGACATCGGCGAACCTTGCCTGGTACTGCAACGCAAGACCTGGGCCCACGCCCAGGTCGCTACCGAAGTCACCCTCTGGCATCCGGCCTCGCGCTACCGTTTCGAAGGCAGCATGTAAGCCCGCGGCGGCATCCGCCGCCCGCTTCCCGTTTCCCCGCCTCGCTCCACGCTACCCGCCCTGTCGCCGCGTCCCCGGCACGATGATTCTTGCCTGGACGCCAAACTTGTCTATACAAAAAACCTGCGCTACACTGCGACAATCTTGTATAGACATCAACACCAGCCGCCCACGCGGCGGCGCCGGACAGGCAGCCGCCCCGGCCCGACCGGACATTTCGGTACGCCCTTTAGGAGACCCGCATGAATACGCCGCACAGCCACGACCCGCGCCTGGACGAAAGCCGCGTCATCCGCGCCCCGCGCGGAAGCGAAAAAACCTGCAAAAGCTGGCTGACCGAAGCCGCCTTCCGCATGATCCAGAACAATCTCGATCCGGAAGTCGCCGAGCATCCGCAGGCCCTGGTGGTCTACGGCGGCATCGGCCGTGCTGCCCGCAACTGGGAATGCTTCGACCAGATACTGGCCTCTCTCAGGGACCTGGAAGACGACGAAACCCTGCTGATCCAGTCCGGCAAGCCGGTCGGCGTGTTCAGAACCCACGCCGACGCGCCGCGGGTGCTGATTGCCAACTCCAATCTGGTGCCGCACTGGGCGACGTGGGAGCACTTCCACGAACTGGATAAAAAAGGGCTGATGATGTACGGCCAGATGACGGCCGGCAGCTGGATCTATATCGGCACTCAAGGCATCGTCCAGGGAACCTACGAGACCTTTTTCGCTATCGCCAGACAGCACTTCGGCGGCAATCCCGCCGGCCGCTGGATTCTCACCGGCGGGCTCGGCGGCATGGGCGGGGCGCAGACTCTGGCTGCGACAATGGCCGGCTTCTCGATGATCGCGGTCGAATGCGACGAGAGCCGTATCGACATGCGGTTGAAAACCCGCTACGTCGATCGCAAGGCGCATTCTCTGGACGAAGCGCTCGCGCTGGTCGAAGACGCGAAACGCAGCGGCCGGCCGGTATCGGTCGGGCTGCTGGGCAATGCCGCCGATGTATTCACCGAACTCGTCGCACGCGGCATCACGCCGGATGCGGTCACCGACCAGACTTCGGCCCACGACCCGGTCAACGGATACCTGCCGCAAGGCTGGAGCTTCGAGCACTGGCAGCAGTGCCGCCGCACGGCGCCTGACAGCATTGTCCTGCCGGCCAAGACCTCGATGGCGAATCAGGTCCGGGCCATGCTCACCTTGCAGGAACGCGGCGCCGCCACCCTCGACTACGGCAATAACATCCGCCAGATGGCCTTCGAAATGGGAGTGGAAAACGCCTTCGACTTCCCGGGCTTCGTGCCGGCCTATATCCGCCCGCTGTTCTGCGAGGGCAAGGGCCCATTCCGCTGGGTGGCGCTGTCGGGCGACCCGGAGGATATTTACAAGACCGACCGCAAGGTCAAGGAACTGATCCCGGACGATGCGCATCTGCACAACTGGCTCGATATGGCGCGCGAGCGCATCGCCTTCCAGGGGCTGCCCTCGCGTATCTGCTGGGTCGGGGTGCAAGATCGCCACCGCCTCGGCCTCGCATTCAACGAGATGGTGAAGAGCGGAGAACTGAAAGCGCCGGTCGTGATCGGTCGCGACCACCTGGATACCGGATCGGTAGCCAGCCCCAATCGCGAAACCGAGTCGATGAAAGACGGCTCGGATGCCGTCAGTGACTGGCCGCTGCTCAATGCGATGCTCAATACCGCCGGCGGGGCGACCTGGGTTTCGCTGCACCACGGCGGTGGAGTGGGCATGGGATTCAGCCAGCACGCGGGCGTAGTGATCGTGGCCGATGGCAGCGAGGCGGCGGCGGTGAGGCTGGGGCGTGTCCTGTTCAACGACCCGGCCACCGGGGTGATGCGCCACGCCGATGCCGGCTACGAGCTGGCACAAGACACCGCGCGCCGTGCCGGGCTCAAGCTGCCGATGCTGGGACGCTGAGCATGGCCGGCCCGACGCTGATCCGCGCGCATGAATTGATCGCCGCGCCGTGGAAAAACGGGGGCGGCAGCACGCGCGAGATCGCCTGCTTTCCTGCCGCGGCGGGACTGGACGATTTCATCTGGCGTGCGAGTCTGGCCGAGGTCGCACAGGCAGGGCCGTTCTCGCGCTTCGACGGCGTCGATCGCACCCTGATCCTCCTCGCGGGCGCAGGCATGCGCCTCGAGACAGAGGATGGCGTCAGCCACCGGCTCGCGCACGCACTCGACCGGCTGGACTTTGCCGGCGAGACGGCGATCCATGCGAGTCCGATCCGCGGCGCGACTCACGATTTCAATCTGATGCTGCGCCGCGACGCGGTGCAAGGCGAGGTCGAAATCCGGCATGCTCCCTGCGAGGGCGGGCTGCAGTGCGATGTGGCCCTGCTGTTCTGCGTCGAGGGCGAACTGGAAATCACACTCGACGACGAGGCGGCAGCCTGCACGCTGTCGGCGTCCGACACGCTGCGCATCGACACCGCGCGCGGTCGCTACTGCCGCGTGCGTGGCCAGGGTTGCTTGCTGCGGATAGGGCTGAACCTGACTTCGATGGAGACGGCATGAGCGATGCAGTGTGGTACCACTTGAATCTCTGCGCCCGTGGCGATGTCGATGATACCGTCGCCGACGCGGCCATCGCCGTACGCGATGGGCGGATCGCCTGGCTCGGCGCCTTCGCCGCGCTGCCGCACGAATTCGCCTCCCTGCCCCGCCACGATCTTGGCGGGGCCTGGGTAACCCCTGGGTTGGTCGATTGCCATACCCACTTGGTCTATGGCGGACAGCGCGCCGACGAATTCGCGCAGCGCCTGGCCGGCGCCAGCTATGAAGACATCGCCCGCGCAGGCGGGGGCATTGTCTCTACCGTGCGCGCCACCCGAGCGGCCAGCGAAGAGGACTTGCTGCGCCAGTCGGCGCCGCGGCTGGAGGCTCTGCTGGCCGAAGGCGTAACGGCCGTCGAGATCAAATCCGGGTATGGACTGGACCTGGACGGCGAACGCAAGATGTTGCGCGTTGCACGCCGGCTCGGCGAACGCTATCCGGTCGCCGTCCATACCACTTTCCTCGGCGCCCATGCGCTGCCGCCCGAATTCTTCGGCCGCAGCGACGACTACATCTCCGAAGTCTGCGATCGCATGCTGCCGACGCTCGCGGACGAAGGGCTGATCGACGCGGTGGACGTCTTCTGCGAGAACATCGGCTTCTCGCTCGCGCAGAGCGAACGGGTGTTCGAAGCGGCCAGTCGCCGCGGCCTGCCGCTGAAGATGCATGCGGAGCAGCTGTCCAACGGCGGCGGCGCGCGCCTTGCGGCACGCTGGGGAGCCCTGTCGGCCGACCACCTGGAGTGGCTGGACGAAGAAGGCGTCATGGCAATGCGCGCGGCCGGCACGGTGGCGGTCTTGCTGCCGGGCGCCTACTATTTCATTCGCGAGACCCGCGTGCCGCCGCTGGATTTGCTGCGCCGCCACGGCGTACCCGTCGCCCTGTCCACCGACAGCAATCCCGGCACCTCGCCGACGACATCGTTGCTACTGATGCTGAATATGGCCTGCACCCTGTTCCGGATGACCGTTGGCGAAGCGCTGGCCGGCGTCACACGCCACGCGGCGCAGGCGCTGGGCGAGTCCCGGCGCCATGGCTGCCTCGAGATCGGCCGCGATGCCGACTTCGCGGTCTGGGGCATCGATACGCTGGCCGAGCTCGCCTACTGGAGCGGGCGCCCCTTGTGCCGCCGCGTGGTGCGGCACGGCGAGACCGTTTTCCTGCGTTAAGGCCGGAGGCCATGATGATTCCATCAGCAAACACCCTGTTCGCCGAGCGCGCCCTGCTGCCCGGCGGCTGGCAGCGCAACGTCGCACTGAGTTGGGGGGCGGACGGCCGCCTGACGTCGGTCGAAAGCGCGGTTGCGCCACGCAACGACAGCATGCTGGCCGCCGGTCCGGTGCTGCCAGGCATGTGCAATCTGCATTCGCATGCGTTCCAGCGAGCGATGGCGGGCCTGACCGAATACCTGGGCCACCCGCAGGACAGTTTCTGGAGCTGGCGCGACCTGATGTACCGCTTCGCGGCGCGGCTGACGCCCGAGACGCTCTACGCGGTCGCGCGCCAGCTCTATATCGAGATGCTGAAGGCCGGCTATACCTCGGTATGCGAGTTTCACTACATACACCATGACATCGACGGCCGCCCGTACGCCAACCCCGCCCGGCTGAGCGAACAGCTGATCGCCGCCGCGCACGATGCGGGCATCGGCCTGACGCTGTTGCCGGTGCTGTATCAGAACAGCGGGTTTGGCGGCTTGCCGCCCCTGCCGCAGCAAGCGCGTTTCATCGCCAGCGGCGACTGGATGCTGGACCTGCTCGCACGGCTCGCGCGCGAGCATCCCGTCCACGACGGCTTGCGCTATGGCGCCGCCCCCCACTCGCTGCGTGCGGTAACGCCTCAGGCACTGGATGCCCTGCGCGCCGCACTGCACGCCAGTGATCCACTGGCCCCCATCCACATCCATATCGCCGAGCAGACACGCGAAGTCGACGACGGCATCGTTGCCCTCGGTGCGCGCCCCGTGCGCTGGTTGCTCGATCACCAGCCGGTGGACGAACGCTGGTGTCTGGTGCACGCCACCCACCTCACGCCGGACGAAACCGCCGACCTGGCCGCGAGCGGCGCCGTCGCCGGTCTGTGCCCGAGCACGGAAGCCAACCTCGGCGACGGGGTGTTCGACGCGGCCCGCTATCTGAATGCGGGGGGGCGCTGGGGCATCGGTTCGGACAGTCATGTCAGCGTTTCGCCTCTCGAAGAACTGCGGCTGCTCGAATATGGCCAGCGCTTGCGCGACCAGCGCCGCAACGTACTGGCCTGCGCGGCGGCGCCGGCCGTCGCCGACCGTCTCTACGGCCAGGCCGTTGCCGGCGGCGCTCAGGCAGCCGCGAGGCCGATAGCCGGCCTCGCCCCCGGTCAGCGTGCCGACTTCATCGTGCTCGATGCCGAGCACCCCGATCTCGCGTGGCGGCGCGACGATCAATTGCTGGCAGGTCTGATATTCTGCCAGCATGGCGACAACCCGATTCGCGACGTCTACGCCGGTGGCCGCCGCGTGGTGGCCGAGCGCAGGCATCCGGCCGAAGGCGGCGCCGGCCACGCCTATCGCACGGCATTGAAAACACTGCTGGCATGAGCCGGCATGCAGAAGGAACTCCTGACATGGATGGCTTTACCCTGGTACGCGGCACCCTGCCGCTGCTGATCTCGATGCCTCATGCCGGCACGGAGCTACCGCAGACGCTGGCCGGACGCATGACGCCCGCCGCCGCCCGGCTCGATGATACCGACTGGCATCTGCCGCGCCTGTACGACTTCGCCCTTGCCATGGGGGCATCGCTGCTGGTTCCGCATCATTCGCGCTATGTGATCGACCTCAATCGCCCGCCCGACAACGCCAATCTCTATCCGGGCCAGGACACGACCGGCCTGTGCCCGGTCGACACCTTCAATAAAGAAGCCCTCTACCAGCCCGGCGAGACGCCGCTCGAGGATGAAATCACCGAACGCGTCAACCGCTACTGGCGTCCCTATCATGAAGCCTTGCGCCACGAGATCGCTCGCCTGCAGGCCCGCCACGGGCAGATCCTGCTGTGGGAAGCCCACTCGATCCGCTCGCATGTCCCCCGTTTCTTCGAAGGCCGTCTGCCCGACTTCAACCTCGGCAGCGCCGATGGCGCCTCCTGCCGCCCGGGGCTGGCCGAAAAACTGCTTGAGGTCGCACGCGACAATGCGGCGGGATTCAGCGCCGTGCTCAACGGACGCTTCAAGGGCGGCTATATCACCCGCGCCTATGGCACGCCCGACTCGGGCGTGCAGGCCGTGCAACTGGAACTCGCACAAAGCTGCTATATGCAGGAACAGCTGCCCTATGCCTATTCCGAGGCGCTCGCCACCAGGGTGCAGCCCGTCTTGCGCGCACTGCTGACTACCGCGCTGGCCGCCCTCGGCGGCTGAGCCGCATCGCCGGGCGCGCCACGCCCGGCCCCCTGTTTCACGCTCCCGTCACTTCCTTGTCAATTCGCTGCAATATGCAGCAGGCAGAATGTAAACGTTTCCATCAAACGGCCATTCGCCATGCTCGCCTGCCCACGTTCCGCCCGCACCACCGCGCGTCTTCGACGCGCAGGATGCTGAAATGACCGCCAGCATCAAGGACGTCGCCGCACTGGCGGGGGTCTCGATCGCCACCGTCTCCCGCACGCTCAATACCCCGGACCGGGTCAGCCCCGCTACGCGCGACACCGTGCGACAAGCCGTCGCGACGCTTGGCTTCCGCTTGAGCCGGATAGGTCAACAGTTGCGCGGCGATCGCAGCCGCCTGATCGGCGTCATGCTGCCTTCGATCGCCTCTCCGGTATTCGCCGAATGCGTGGAAGGCATCGAAGCCGCGGCGACCGCCGCCGGCTACCAGATCCTGTTGATGAGCACAGCCTACGATGGCGTGCGCGAGCAGGCGGCGCTGGATACCCTGCTGCGCCAGCGCGTCGACGGCTTGATCCTGACCGTCGCCCATGCGCACGAACATCCGCTGCTGGACGAACTCGAGCGCACCGGCGCCCCTTACGTACTGGTTTATAACCAGTGCCCGCACCGCCCCTGTGTCTCGGTCGACAACCGCGGCGCGGCACGCGATGGCGTGGCCGCTCTGATCACAGCCGGATATCGCCGCATCGTGATGCTGAGCGGAGCGATGGCGGCCTCCGACCGCGCGTGGCAGCGCTACCTCGGCTACGGCGATGCGCTCGCGGCGGCCGGGCTCGTCGCCACGCCGGCCCTCGAAGTGGATTTCAACAGCGTGACGCTGCCTGCCGTCGTCCTCGCCGCCCTGACCGACCCGGAGACCCGCCCGGACGCGCTGTTCTGCGGCAATGACCGCCTCGCCATGCTGGTCATGCGCCAGTTGCAACAGGCCGGACTGGCCCTGCCGCGCGATATCGCGATTCTCGGTTTCGACGGACTCGACGTCGGCACCCTGATGAGCCCGGTGCTCGCCTCGGTTTGCCAACCCAACGCACGCCTGGGAGCAATGGCGATGCAGAGCCTGGACCTCGCCATCCGCGACGACGCCGCGCCCGTTTCCCGAATTTTGCCGCACAGCCTCAGGCTGGGCGGTTCCGCCGCACCCGTTCGCTTCCGTCCCGACTAAGGAGCCCTACCATGTTCAGCTTTTCCATCCGCCCGCTGATCGCCGCCGCCGTACTGGCAGGCAGCGCCACCTTCGCCCAGGCAGCAGGCACCGCCATCTGTTACAACTGTCCGCCCGAATGGGCGGACTGGGCCGGTCAGATCAAGGCCATCCAGCAACACACGGGCATCACGGTCCCCTTCGACAACAAAAACTCCGGCCAGGCCATCGCCCAGTTGATGGCCGAAGAAAAGAGCCCGGTGGCGGACGTGGTCTATCTCGGCATCAGCTCGGCCTTCCAGGCGCGGGAGAAAGGGCTGATCACCCCCTACAAACCCGCGCACTGGGCCTCGATTCCGGCCGGCCTCAAAGATCCCGGGGGCAACTGGTTCAGCATCCATTCCGGAACCATCGGCTTCTTCGTCAACAAGGATGCACTGGAAGGGCGCCCGGTACCGCATAGCTGGCAGGATCTGCTCAAACCGCAGTACCGCGGAATGGTGGGCTACCTCGACCCCAGCAGCGCCTTCGTCGGTTATGCCAGCGCCGTAGCGGTCAATCAGGCGCTCGGGGGCTCGCTCGGGAACTTCAAGCCGGCCCTCGACTATTTCCGCCGCCTCAAGCAGAACCAGCCCATCGTACCGAAGCAGACCGCCTATGCCCGGGTTCTGTCGGGCGAGATCCCGATTCTGATCGACTATGACTTCAATGCTTACCGCGCCAAGTATCAGGACCACGCCAATGTCGAATTCGTGATTCCGCGCGAAGGCACCCTGTCCGTTCCCTATGTCATGGCATTGGTGAAGGGAGCCCCGCACGCCGACAACGGCAAGAAAGTGCTCGACTTCGTGCTTTCCGATCAGGGACAGACGCTGTGGGCCAATGCCTATCTGCGTCCGGTACGCGGGGTCATCCGCCCCGAAGTGGCGGCACGCTTCCTGCCGGCAGCCGATTACGCCCGCGCGCATGTTGTCGACTACGAAACGATGGCCAAGGCGCAACAAGCCTTCGGCCAGAGCTACCTTAACGAAGTGCGCTAAGCACATCCACTTTGCCGCGCGGGATGCCCTCCCGCGCGGTACGGACTCCTGCCATGAATGATTTGACCTTGCCCCGCCACTGGCGAGCGGCCCTGCTTGCACCGGCACTGACCGTTTTCCTGGCATTCTGGCTGTTGCCCATGAGCCGTCTGGCCGCCATCAGCGTCAGTGCCGGCGGCGCCGGCTATCGCGCCCTGATCACCAACCCGCGCTATCTGGAAAGCCTGCTGTCGACGGTCATCCTCTCGGCACTGGTCACCGCCGTCGCCCTCGCGCTGGCGCTGGTGGCAGGCTTGGCGCTGGTGCGCCACGCGTTTCCGGGCCGGCGTACCCTGATTGCCATGCTGACCCTGCCGCTGGCCTTTCCCGGCGTCGTGGTCGGCTTCATGGTGATCATGCTGGCCGGACGCCAAGGGCTGATCGGTGCCATCTCGCGCGAATTGACCGGCCACAACACGGTTTTCGCTTACTCCATGGCCGGCTTGTTTCTCGGCTATCTGTATTTTTCCATCCCGCGCGTGATTCTCACCCTGATGGCCGCCGCCGAGAAACTCGATCCGGCGCTCGAAGAAGCCGCACGCTCTCTCGGAGCCTCGCCATGGCGCATTCAGCGCGATGTGGTTCTGCCCGCCCTGCGCCCGGCGCTGCTGGCGGCCGGTGCCATGTGCTTCGCGACGGCGATGGGGGCTTTCGGCACCGCCTTTACCCTGGCGACCGAGATCGATGTATTACCGATGGCGATCTACAGCGAATTCACGCTCAACGCCAATCTGGTGGTGGCAGCCTCGCTAAGCCTGGTGCTTGGCGCCGTCACCTGGCTCGTACTCGCGCTGGCGGGGCTGGGCGGTGGCGGCAACGTCGCGGCGGCCGCCTGAGGAGGGCATGATGAAATTGCTCAAGACACTACAATTTTCCGTTACGCTCGCGCTGTGCGCATTTCTGATCCTGCCGGTACTCATGTCCATCGCAGCCGGAGTCAGTGACAACTATGCGCAAGGCATCACCCATGGCCTCACCCTGCGCTGGGTGGCGGCGGTCTGGACGCAATACCGGCAGGCGGTCGCGCTATCTGTGCTGGTGGCGATCGCATGCTGTGCGATCACCCTGCTTGTCGGGGTGCCGGCCGGCTATGTGCTCGCGCGCTCGCGTCACCGCGCGGCCCGGCTGGCAGAAGGCTTGCTGATGCTGCCGGTAGCGGTGCCGGGCTTGGCCTCGGCCCTCGGTCTGCTGGTCATCTACGGCAGCTTCGGCGCATTTCGCAACAGTCTGTGGTTCATCGTGACCGGCCATATCGTTTTCACACTGCCATTCATGGTGCGTTCGGTGGCGGCGGTGTGCGCAAGCGTAGACCTGCGCACGCTGGAGGAGGGCGCCGCCAGCCTCGGCGCCGGTCTGTGGCAACGCGGCATCAGCGTGGTGCTGCCGGTGATACGTCCCGGCATCGTAGCCGGCGCACTGACCGTCGTGACGCTCTCGCTGGGCGAATTCAACCTGACCTGGATGCTGCACACTCCGCTGACCCAGACGCTTCCGGTCGGGCTTGCCGACGCCTACGCCTCGATGCGCATCGAGATCGGCAGCGCCTACACCCTGATTTTTTTCTTGATACTGATCCCCTTGCTGATTTTAATGCAGGCCTGCGGCGTCAATACGCCCATGGCCGGCCACAGGAACGCACGATGAAACTCGATTCCGTCCCCATTCGTCTCGAACGCTGTGCCAAGACCTTCCCCGGTGCGGCGCGGCCGGTGCTCAAGCCGCTCGATCTCGATATCGCCGCCGGCGAAACGGTGGTGCTGCTCGGCCCATCCGGCTGCGGCAAGACCACCACCCTGCGCCTGATTGCCGGCCTGGAACGCCCCGACGCGGGCGGCAGGGTCTTTTTCGGCGCCGAAGACGTCAGCGCGCGTCCGATCGAAGAGCGTCAAGTCGGCATGGTATTTCAGAATTACGCGCTGTTCCCGCATATGAATGTGCGTCAGAACGTTGCTTACGGTCTTTCCATTCGCCGCCTGCCGCCGCAACAGATCGCGCGTCGCGTCGACGAGTTGCTCGCACTGACCCGGCTCGATGCGCTGGCCGAACGCCAGATTGCTCAACTCTCCGGCGGCCAGCGCCAGCGCGTGGCGCTGGCGCGCGCCCTGGCACCGCAGCCGCGCGTACTCCTGCTAGACGAGCCTCTGACCGCGCTCGACGCACAGCTGCGCGAATCCCTGCGCACCGAGATGAATACGCTGTTGCGCAACCTGGGGGTCACCACGGTCTATGTCACCCACGATCAGGCCGAGGCAATGGCGCTCGGCGATAAAATCGTGGTCATGAGCGCAGGAGCAATCGAACAGATCGGCACGCCGCGCGATATCTACCACCAACCGGCGAATGCGGTAGTGGCAAGCTTTATCGGCACCATGAACCAGCTGGAAGGCGTCTGGCGCGACGGGGCGCTGCATTGCGCGGGCGGCAGGCTGATCGCCGCGCCAGGCGCCCAACCCCGCTCCCGCCTGTGGTTCCGCCCCGAGGACGTCATCCTCACGCCCTCCGGCGGCGAGCTGCACGGCGTGGTCGAGTCCGCGACATTTCTCGGCGGGCACACCCGGCTCAGCCTGTCCGGTGTCGGCGCCGCCCCCATCCTGGTCGATGCACCGGGCCGCACCCGCTATGCGACTGGCGAGCGCATCGGCTTCTCGCTGGCGGCGGAAGTCTGGCATACCCCCCTGCCCGATACGGAAACCACGACATGCTGATTGCCCAGATTTCAGACCTGCATATCAAACCGCCCGGCCGTCTCGCTTATGGCCGGGTCGATACCGCGACTGCCCTCGCACGCACCGTGGCCGCGCTCAACGCGCTGCGGCCGCGACCAGAGTGGGTCGTGATCAGCGGCGACCTGACCGACTCGGGCTCAGTGGCCGAGTACACGCTGCTCAAAAGCCTGCTCGAACCGCTGGCCATGCCCTATCGGCTCGCGGTCGGCAACCACGACTGTCGCGACGCATTGCGCGCGGTTTTCCCCGACGTCCAGGACTCAGGCGACGGCGACTTTATCCAGTACCGTGAAACACTCGGCGCACTCGAGCTGATCGTACTCGACAGCGCCGCTCCCCCCGCCAGCGGCGGCCATTTGTGCACTGCCCGGCTCGCCTGGCTGGAACGGGCCCTGGCGGCCACGGCCGGTCGGCCGACGCTGATCGCGATGCATCATCCCCCCTTCGACACCGGAATCGCCCATATGGACGCCATCGGCCTCGATCCGGCATCGGCCGCGGCACTGGCCACCCTCGTCGCCGCGCATCCCAACGTCGAGCGCCTACTCTGCGGTCACCTGCACCGCCCTATCCAGGCGCGCTTCGCCGGAACGCTCGCGCAGACCTGCCCCTCCAGTGCCCATCAGGTCGCACTTGACCTGAGCCCGGATGGACCGTCCGCCTTCGTACTGGAACCCGCTTCTTTTCTCATCCACAACTGGCGGCCAGGTCAGGGGCTCGTCAGCCATCAGGTCATGGTTGACGATTTTGCCGGCCCCTACCCTTTTTTCGACCCCTCGGGCCGGCTTATCCCCTGATCGCATGCCGCGGCGGCGGCGATCATGAAGAACCCGTCACGGTCCGCAGATAGGCGGCAAACGGTTCGATCAGGATGCTGCCCCACCCGGTGGTGAAATCCCAGCCCTTGCCGGCCTGATAGGCGCCATTGGAGCCGGAAGTGATATCGCGGTAGACGCGCTTGCCGCTGCTTCCTGCCGCATAGACCCACGGCCCGGGAAAACCGGGCCGCTTGCCTTTCGCCGATTGCAGGCGCGCCCATATGCCGGTGAAAATCGGCGCGGACAGACTGGTGCCGCCGACCTGGGCATCGGCGCCGTTATACATGATCACCGCGCCGCTGGCGGGATCGGCGTCGAACGCGAGGTCGGGTACCCCGCGATTCGTCCTCATCGCCGCAACTCCGGACTGCCAGGCGGGACGCGCCTCCAGCCCGCTCGCCCCACCCCCGCTGCCCTGCCAGACCGTTTCGCCCAAATAATGATGGCCGCCGTCCGTGGTCAACGTAGTGCCGCCGATTGCCATCACATAGGGCGACACCGCCGGATAGCTCTGATGGGTCGCGGTGCTTCCGCTGCACTCGTTCGAGCCGGAGTCGCCAGAGGACACCGAGAACGTCTGCCCCTGTGCCATCGCCACTTCAAAGATCTGGTCCTCGCTCGCCATGGCGCCACTGGCGGCCGCATCGTCCTCGCACTCACCGAGCGAAACATTGATCACCGCAGCCTGATTGTCGGACACCGCCTGGTTGTAGGCCTGCACGAGATCCTGGTCATACAGACTGCTCGCGTTGTAGAACAGCATCTCCAACACCCGTCCACCGCCGGCCCCAACGATGGACTGGCTGTCGAGATCCCATTCCATCGTGCCGCTGCTATCGGTCGAACCGCTTCCGCTCTGCACCACCGACACCGAGACCGGATCGAGTCTGTTCTTGTCCGTGAACAGGTTCAGGTCGCTCAGGGTCTGGCTCAGATCGCCGGCCGAAATGATCCCGACCATCGCCGCGCCGGCGTCCGGCGTCTTGCCTGCGCCGTAGAGCGCGGCGAATTCGAGCGGCGAGTGGCCGACGACTTCCTTGCCCTTGCCCTTGTCCTTGCTTTTGCCCTGTCCCTGTCCCTGTTCCGGCACCGCCAGCCGGAACAACGGACGCGCATGGCTGACGTTTTGCAGACCGAGCACCGCGAGCACCGTCCCCCCCAGAGAGGCTGGCACCATGGCGGCGCCGGCATTGGCATAGTGCTCTTCGCCGTCAAGACTGAAACGGTGCAAGGCAGTATGGAAGGCCGTCTGGACGCTTGCCGCTGATCCGGTGGCGGTGACCAGAACACGGTTGGGGGCAATGCGGACATCGACGAATCCCGCGCGGCGCAAATAGCTGGCCACGGCTTCGGCCTGCGCCGCGGAGGGCGCGAACCGACGCATGAACTGCTCGTGGGTCAGCATGCCCCCACCCTCGCGCTGCACGGAAGCCACGAGAGCATCCAGCTGCGCCTTGTCGTGCAGACGCAGGTTTACCGCAATCCGGATCGGCGCGCCCGGCGGCAATTCCCTCATGCCGAGCATCGAGGCGCGCTCGGGAACACGGAAAGCCGCGGTCTGTGTCGCAACCCACTCCTCGCCCGCATACACGCAGGGCGCCATCAGACACAGGGCCAGTGTCGGTACGCCGACCCGGCCAATTACACTTGAGATCTTCATCAGAGCACACTCCTAATCGGTCAGAGAGGTGCATCGAAGCGCAGCAACAAATATGATATTTGTGTAACGCATGACGCTATATATTCATAGGTCTCAAGATATACAAATGAACTCGCCTTTAGGTCAGCCGGAAAAGCACGCGCACTCCGACTAGCGGGGGTCCTCAAAGCGCGCCGATCGGGTTACGGGAGTCGACGAGGGGTGCGACACCATCCTGGACATGGCCATAGCCTCCGCCCCGGTCGGCCGCACGGCGAGAAACCCCGGCCTCCGCCCGAGGTGGGAGCTCATGCGCGCCTCTACCGGCCCCCGGAAATCCAGTCCGGTGCCATGCGGTGCATGAACTCGCGCAAAATCAGCAAACTGGCGGCAAAGCGGGCATTGCCTGGCACGTCCCCCTTGGCGAGCGCCAGCAGCCAGGCGCTCGAAGATCCGCTCGGTTGCCTCGCACGCACGCCTCCGCTCGCCCTCTTCCTGCGCGGAGATTGACATGAAAATATTCCATTTAGCTGAAAGCTAAATACCACAGAGGGCGCAAAACAAATTGTCATAAAAAAACATTTTTTTACACTTTCCGTCCCATTTATGCTATTTATGCTATTTATATATTTCAAATTCAAACCAATCTGCTCTGCCAGGCCCCCTCCGCTTTCGCGCCGATCAGAGATAAGGATGAGCCTTGTCCATGCTGAGTCCTGAGTCCTCCCCCGTTCTCCATCGCCTGTTGCGCGCAGCCGACACCCTGCTGCTCGGCTTGCTCGACAATACGCAGATCGGGGTTTACGTCATTCAGGACTCGCGCTTTCTCTATGCCAACCAGCGGCTTGCCCAGCAATTCGGTTATGCGCAGCAGGATTTGTGCGCGCTGACGCCCGCCCCCGAGTTGCTCGACGAGGCCGGACTCGATCCCCTGCCGCAGGGGGAGAATGCCCGTTCATCGGGCGCCGTCACCTTTCGTGCCGTGCGCAAGGACGGGAGTGCATTCGACGCCAAGGTCATCCGCATCCGTAGCAGTTTCGAGCAGCGGCCCGCGCTCATCGGCATGCTGCTTGACGTCTCCGAACGCCGCCGGGCCGAACGGGCGGTTGCCGACCAGTTGCACTTCATCGCCCAACTGGTGGAGGCCATTCCCAATGCGATGTATTACAAAGACCGAGCCGGACGCTTCCTCGGCTGTAATGCCGCCTACGAACAACTGATCGGCAAAAACCGCAGTGAACTGATAGGCCACAGCAATCCCGATGCCGGGCACGACGACCAGAGCGCAGCCGTCGACGACCCGGACGCCGCCTTGTGCCAGCATCCGGGCCACAGCTGCAGCGAAGTCGCGCTTGCCCACGCCGATGGCAGTTACCACGATGTGATCGTGTATAAAGCGACATTCAACGAGGCGAATGGGCACGCAGCGGGCATGGTCGGCCTGATCCTCGATATCAGCGAACGCAAGCGGGCGGAAGAAACCATCTGGCGCGAAGCGAACTACGATGCCCTGACCGGTCTGCCCAACTCGCGCATGCTGCGCGATCGCTTGCAGGAGGACATCAAGCGGGCGCAACGCAATGGTCAGCCGCTGGCCGTACTGTTCATCGATCTCGATCACTTCAAGGAAGTCAACGACAGCCTCGGGCACGGCTGCGGCGATATGTTGCTCACGCAGGCCGCACAGCGAATCAGGGAGGCCTTGCGCGCTACCGATACGGTCGCGCGCAAGGGCGGGGATGAGTTCATTGTCATCCTGCCATCCATCCTGTCGCCCAGCATGGTGGAGCAAGTCGCGCAAGACATCCGCCATGCCCTGTCGCTGCCGTTTACCCTCGCCGGCCATCCGGCCCATATTTCCGCCAGTATCGGCATCGCCCTCTATCCCGATGACGGGAGCGACAGCGAAGATCTGCTCAGTTGCGCGGACCAGGCGATGTACGTGGCCAAATCACGGGGGCGCAACGGCGCCTGCAGCTATACCAGCAGCATGCATGAGCAGGCCAGCTCCCGCCATGTAATCGGCAACGACTTGCACCAGGCTCTGTTCGACGGGCAGCTCGATGTGCACTACCAACCCATCATCGAGCTGGCGGGCCGCCGCATGGTCAAAGCCGAAGCCCTGATACGCTGGCAGCACCCCCGGCACGGAAGCATGGAACCGTCCGAGTTCATTCCCATCGCCGAAAATATGGGAATCATAGGCGATATGGGCGACTGGATATTCATGCAGGCGATCGATACCGCCTTCCGCTGTCAGGCCGCCGTGGGCACACCGCCGCCGTCCGGCGCAGGGAACCGCATCCCGATCAGCATCAATGTCTCCCGACAGCAACTCGTCGCCGGCCGCTGCGCCCACTGGCCGACGCTCCTGGGAGAGGCGGGGCTGCCTCGGGGGGCCATCGCCGTCGAAATAACCGAGGGCCTGCTTCTCGATCCGCGTCCAAGCGTGGTCGAAACGCTGCAGGCCTTCCGCGATGCAGGCATCGCGGTCAGCCTCGACGACTTCGGTACCAGCTATTCCGCCTTGTCCGGACTCAGAAAATTTGCGATCGAAGCGGTCAAGATCGATAGATCGTTCGTCAGCGAGCTGGGGCGCGATCCGGATGCGCTAGCGATCGCCTCCGGCGTCATCGCCATGGCGCATCATCTGGGGATAAAAGCCGTCGCCGAAGGCGTCGAAACCGAAGAACAATGCAGGCTGCTGCAGCAGGCCAGGTGCGACTTTGCCCAGGGCTATTTATTCGCCGAACCGATGAGACAAAACGAGTTCCTGCATTACATCCTGCAAGCCCTCCCCCACCCCGGTTCGGGATGATGTCGGGCCGGAGCGGGGTTCAGAGCTGCGCCGCCTGCCAGCAGGCGGCATCGGACATCTCGACCGAGGCGGGGTCGAGTTCAAGCACGCGGTCGTGCCAGCGGCCGGCCTGCATCTCCCGTATCCTCAAGGCCTCGACCTGCCCCTGGCGACCGCTGTCGCGATAATAGAACAGCCAGCCATCGCGATCCAGGCGCGCACGACCGAGCACCGCCTGCGATAGCAGCTGCGAACCAGGCGTCAAGCGGGCAAGCAGGCAGCGGCTGGGACTGCTCAAGCGCGATCCTTCGGCGGGTGCCAGCGGCGACGCGGCGCGAGCGGCATCGTCGCGCCGCAACAGGGGGCCTTCGCACTGCACAGACCAGGCTCCGGCCTGCGCCTCGCCCGGCGCACAGTTCAGCGCCAGAAAATTATTGCTGCGCCGCGCCAATCCCGACGTCCAGCGATCGATGCTCGCCCCCACTTCATCGCGCGCCACGCCGCCCCCGCCCGCCAACGGCAGAACCCCCTGGCAGGCAAAACGGGCGAGGACACTTTCACTGCCGTTATCGCTGCTCCGGCAGCGCATGTGCAAAGCCGCGGGAAAGTGGCGCTCGATGGCAAGCGGATCGCTCTCCTGCCAGGCCTCGGCCGGCAACCAGTCGACACCGAGGCGCATGCCGGCATCGTTCAACTCGCCACCGCGCAAGCGCCCCACCTGCTCGCCGACAAAGCTTTTGAACGGCGCCGCCTGCAAGGTGCCCTGCTCCGTCACCCAACGATCGAAAGCCGCCGCGTCGGTGCGGCGCACCGCGGAGAACACCTGTTGCAAGGCAACGGGCGCACGCTGCTGCAGATGATTGAACCACAAGGCGGCAGACAGGTAATGCTTCCAGCCGTCCGAATAGGCAAAGTCCATCAGATAATCCGGCGCGCGATGGCTGCGCGGCCAACCGTCGGCCAGTCCGCGAACCATATTGGCGCGCACATCGATGCGTTCGCGGGTGGCCCCGGTCAGAAACTCGGCCAGCCCTTCGTCGAACCACGGCATGCGATCCAGCCTGTCGTCGAGCGCGGTACTACCGTAGAGCCCCTCCCTCAAGTAGCGCCCTCCCAGATAGTGGGTGTATTCGTGGCGCACCAATTCTTCCAGCGACAACCAGCTATCCTGCCGGCTACGCTGAAAGGTGAACAATTTACCCAGGCTTTCGATGTAGATACCGCCATTATCCACCGACAATTCATCCAGAATGATCTGGTAATCGCGATACGCCTGACGCGACGGATAGATCACCAACGTCAGTTTCCGATTCGGATCCCGAGCAACCGGCGTCGTGACCCCCGTTACACGGCGGAACTGTGCCTCGACCTGGCGGGTCGCATAGTACAAAGGCTCTACCTCGGCGCGCGACAGGCTGGACTCGAATACCCGATCGCCGCGATCGAAGCGCCAACGCCGGGGAAACAACCGTTGCCGCAGTTCTTCGTCATAGCGGCAGAAGTTATAGCGGCGGCAGTCGAGATTGGCTTTTTTCAGGGTGTAAGCCGCATGCGACCAGTTCGGGGACAAACGCTCATGCGTGTCGAGCAGCGGTGCCACCGCGCGCAATGCCGACTCGCGGGTGCGTTCGAAGCGCAGGAAATAGCCGGTCTGGCGCACGACGAAGCGGAACACTTCCGGGTCTTCGAAGAACCGTTCGCCGACCCCGGTCATCCGGTTCAGTGCCGCGCTCAAACCGTCGAATTCGCCGCGTTTGAGTCGGGCCTCGAAGTCGGGAGCCAGCGGCAGATTGGCGATCGCGCTCAGCAGCGGGTGAACGGCGAAGCGGGCGAGGCTGGTCTGACCCTGGGCCGGAGTGCGCGCATAGCGCTCGAAAAAGGCCTGTGCGACGGGACGGATAGTCTCGTGTTCCCGTACCGAATCGAGCAGCAGCGCCATATCGCGCACCATGAAATAAGCAGCCATGCGCCAGTTATTGCTGTCGCCCGCTTTGAACCGGGCATCGGACTGCCACAACCGCGGATGATCGAGCATCGCGCGGCTGGCATCGATCACGGCGCGATCGAGCTCGGGAGCATAGGCATCGTAGGCACCGCGCCGCCGTTCCTTCGAGACCAGATAGCCCGCCTTCATGAAAGCCGCCATAGACGCTAGCGCTGAGTCATATGTTCCATCCCAGCGCTCGACGCGCTGCCGGGCCTCGCGTGCGACGGCCAGCATGGTCTCGGACGACAGCAGGCGCCCGCTCTGCGCACGTCCCTTGAACAGGTCCTCGAAACACTCCGGCCGCGACACGCGCAGCTCGGCCAGCACCGCACGCGCGTCGCCGGCGGCCGCATACAAGCGGCTCTCGTCGCAGCGCCCGCCGGTATCTCCGTCGGCCGCCGCCTGCCCCTTGACGCCGGCCGTGCGGGGCGCGGCGGGAGATGCCGTCACGACGCCCCCCGGAAGCGGCGATGGCCGACCGAGAACATGAGCATGCGGGTTATCGGCTCGCGGTACGGATGCCTCTGCGGGAGGGGCCGGCGGCGGCGGAAATGACACATCGGGTGCCAGACAAGCGCACACACAACAGGAAAGCACAGCCGCGAGAATACACGTTCGCAGGCGGAGAAACGGAGCAATCATCACAGGACACCCTCTATTATAAACATTTGATGTTTTCACTAAAAAGCAAAACACGGCAAATGTTATTCAAAGGGCATCCCGTTTTCAACGGACTTTTACAGATAAAGAACGATCAGGATATGCCTGTCACCGATTGCAGCCTTTTCCTGTCGCCAGCGGGCGATGGCAACGCCAGCGGCCCTTCGCACTGCACGTTGACGCGTTGGGCGTCGAGATCGTATTCGACCGCAGAACAGTTGAGCGCTTCAAAGTTATTGACCCCTGCAGCGTATAAACGCTGCAGCGCCTGATCCAGCATGAGTTCCATCTGCCGGTGACCGTCGGCCAGGGTCGGTGCCGAAATCCACAACAGGCTGCGGCATGAAAAACGCGGCAGCAGGTTGCCTTCGCGGGTATAGATCGCTCCGCAATCGAGCGGGAGCACACCATGCACCGCGGCGGCAATCCGTCCGATATCGGCTTCCAGCCATTGCGGCTGTTCGACCCAGTCCGTCCCCTTCTGCGTCGAGGTGTCATCGAGTCGCCCTGCGGCATATAACTGGGTCTGCTGTGCGACAAAATCATGGAAGCGCGCGCTACGTGCATTATCGCTGCCCATTGTCGCCACCCAGGCATCGAAAGCCGACACGTCGCCAGCACGGACGGTCGCGAAGAGCGCCAGCAGCGCGCCGGGCTCCTCCCGGTAGAGGTAGTTGAACCACAAGGCCGACTGATTGTAAAAAGCCCAGCCATCGGCATAGGCCGAACGCATGGTCTGCGCCGGCTCGCGAAAACTCGTCGGCCAGGCCGCGGCAATCGGCCCGACATTATGCCCGCGCACCTTCACCCCCTGGCGCGAAGTGCTCCAGGCCAGAAATTCGGCCAGGCCTTCGTCAAACCACGGCATGCGACGTGCATCGCTAAAAAAGGGGGGCTCCCCCCACATCGCTACCTCGAGGTAGCGTCCGTTCAGATAGTGCACGTACTCGTGCCGCACCAGTTCTTCCAGCGACAGAGAGCTATCCTGCGGCACGCGCCGCTGGAATGTATAAAACGTCCCATCCTGCTCGATATATATGCCGCCGTTATCGGCGGAAAGCGTATTGAGCAAGGGCTGGAAAGCCCGGTAATCGTCAGGATCGGCATAGATCACCATATGCAGAGTCGGCGTTCTGTCCGCACTGACCGGGATGGCCGTTCCGGTGATGCGATGATGCTGGGCGCTCACCTGTTTCATGGCGTAATACAGTGGCAGGATGTCCTCCTGCGCCAAGGCCGTATCGAATACCAGCCTTCCGTCGTCGAACCGCCAATGATTGGGAAACAGGGCTGCGCGCAAGCGCGC
This sequence comes from Paludibacterium yongneupense DSM 18731, assembly GCF_000422925.1. Classification (GTDB taxonomy): domain Bacteria; phylum Pseudomonadota; class Gammaproteobacteria; order Burkholderiales; family Chromobacteriaceae; genus Paludibacterium; species Paludibacterium yongneupense. Next base: position 28,938 of record NZ_AUGZ01000009.1, on the reverse strand, counting down.
ATCGGCATCGCACAGGCGGTAGCGCTCGCACGGCACATGACCGAAGTTTTTCAGGGCATATACCGCTTCGGCCCAGTCTGCGCTGAGCACGGCTTGCTCCAGCAAGGGCACCATCGCCTGCTCCGCCCAGGCTTCGGTGCGGGCATAGAGCATGAATCGCCCGGTCTCGCGCACCGTATTGCGATACATGAGATCATCGACAAAGGCGGAGCGCCCCCCGGCGAGTATGCCGGTCAGCGCGCTCACCAGCGCGTCCCCCTGTCCGGACGCCACGCGCTCGGCGAAACCGGGACTCAGGTGCAGGTCATACAAGGCGGTCTGCAGCGCGAAAAGGCCGTACCGAGCGACCGTCGTTTTCACTGCCGGCGTGTAGCGCTGAAAAAACGCGGTCAGCTGCGCGAGAGAGACATCGTTCTCGCGCACCGAATCGAACAGGATCATCGTTTCGGAGACAGAGGACGTGATGTCGGTCCAGCGAAACCAGTCCGCGAGCCCGGCAGCGGGGTCAGGCGCGACCGCTTGCCAGAAGGCGGGATTCTTCATGAGCGCGATCGGGACTTGCAGCACCGCCTGTCCCAACCCTTCGTCATAATTCCCAACCTGATCGGGGTGGCCGGATTGGTCGTAATAACCGGCTTTCAGAAAGACGACGAGCGGCCACAGCCCGTTTGGCGACTGCCCATCCCAACTCTGCGCCCGCTGCAGCGCTGCGCTTGCCACCGCCCGCATATTCGAGGCCGAGACCAGCCGCCAGTTGTCTGCGCTGGATGCAAACACCAGCGTATTCAGGCAACGGCCGGACAGCGTGGCGATGTAGTCGGCCAGCGCGGTGCCTTGTAAAGCATACAGGTGGGAGGCGTCGCAACTGGCATAGCCTCCGCCCGCATCGTCGGGCTGCGCGGCCCCCGTACTGCCGCGCGGTCCATACTGCGGCGCCAATGGCGGGACGCCAAACGGATAGGGGGGTCGGCGCGCGACAATAGGTGAATGCACGGTATCCGTGCGCGGCATGAGCGCGGCGGGACGGGCAGCGCTGCCCGACGCGACAAGAGCCACGCCCCCCTCCGGCGCAACGCACGCTCCGACGGCAGGCAGGACAAGGACCAGCAGTAACCGCAAAAACCATCGCATCATGATGTTCACCAAATATGTTCTATCAATCAATGCCAAATGAAATTAATTTGACACATAAAACATAGATGGCATAAAAACACACAACAAGACGAATAGCGTCGGCACCGGCCGTTCGAACAGGTACACACAGGACGAGGGGCTGGGAGGCCGGAACGGGGTCGAGTCGAGCGCCGATCGACGCCCGGCCCGGCGCCCGCTCAGTGGGACAGCAGATGCCCCATCTTGTCGGCCTTGGTGCGCAGGTAATCCACGTTATGCGGGTTTTCACCCACTTCGAGCGGAACCCGCTCGACAACATCGATTCCGATCTCGCGCAGACTGTCGATTTTCTGCGGATTGTTGGTCATCAGCTTGACACGATGGATGTGCAAGGCCGCCAGCATGCCGCGGGCAATACCGAAATCGCGCATATCCGCCGGGAAACCCAATTGTTCGTTGGCCTCGACGGTGTCCGCGCCGGCATCTTGCAGATGGTAGGCGCGAATCTTGTTGATCAAACCGATGCCACGCCCTTCCTGTCGCAGGTAGAGCAAGGCCCCGCGCCCCTCGGCGGCGATGGCGGCCAGCGCAGCTTCCAGCTGGAAGCCGCAGTCGCACTTCAAGGAAAACAAGGCATCGCCGGTCAGACATTCGGAATGCAGGCGCACCAGAACGGCGTCGTCGGGCTTGAACTCGCCCAACGTCAACGCCACATGCTCTTTGCCCTCGCCATCCTGGAACCCATGCAAAGTAAAGGTTGCCCACTGCGTGGGCAACAAGCAGGACGCGATATGGTCGATGCCGTCGCCGGCGGTGGAACTCACAGCGTTATTCATGACTTCTCCATACGCAACTTGACGCACGGCGCGTCGAACCGGCTCCCGCCGGTCGCACCGCCGCGTTCAGGCAAGCGCTCAATCCAGGGATGGCTCACTCGCATCGGCCACGGGCAGCGCGAGCAATGGCTGCACCAGCACCGCAGCCAGCGCCGCGAGCCAGGCCAGACGGTCCGGACTGAAAAAACCCGGCTCGGCGGACTCGGCATCGAGAATGCCGATAACGCGCCCGTCACCGTCCAGCACGGGCAGGCACACCTCACTTCTGACCGCGGGATCGCACTGATAGTAGCCGCCGCCCGTGGCCTGCCACTGTGCGACATCCTCGATCACCCCCCCCCAGCCGGTCAGACCGACGCGGCTGTTATTGCTGATTTCGGCAAAGGCTTCGGTCAGGGGGAACTCAGCCCGGCTCGGCAGGCCGAGATAGGCCATTTTTACCAGGCGCGCGCCTCTACCCTCGCCCACGCGACGGTATACGCCGAGCCAGTCGGCGCCAACGCGCAAATTGGTCGATTCGAGCAGCGCGGCCAGATTGCGCAAGGCCGTCGTCGCTTCTGCACTGACGCCACCGAACAAGGGGGCCAGATCATACGGTTCGGCGGCCAACTCATCGACCAGGGAGCAGGCGCCGTCTTCGCCCAGCAGCGGAACAGGGAAGCGATACAAGTCAGAATGCGCCGGCGGTTTATCGGCGTCGAGCACCGCTCCCAGCGTCATGGCGGCGATTTGCACTTCGATCGTTTCCAGATCGAGCGCCTGTTCTTTCAAATAAGCGGCGAGTTCGCTCGTAGCGATCATTCAGACACTCCAGAGTGCGGCAGGACGGCGGCAACACCGCCGCCGCGAATCGTCAGGGGGAACGGCCGCGCATCAATCGCGACCGCAATGCTATCAATGGCGTGCTTCGCGCACGGCAGCGAGCACATCGAACTGAAAGAGCTCGTTGGCATCGTCTTCGTCGAACACATAACGCTGGTTGCAGAAATCGCAGGCAATCTCCACGCTCCCCTGTTCGAGCAAAACCTCGCCGACCTCCTGCCCGCCCAGCATCTTCAGCATGTCGCCGACCCGCTCGCGGCTGCAGGTGCAGGCGAAACCAACCGCTTCGGCGTCGAAGACCTGTACCGTTTCTTCGGCAAACAGGCGCCCCAGTAGCGTCAAGGCCGGCAATTCGAGCAACTCGGCACCGGTCAGCGTCGAGGCCAGCGTCGACATCCTGTTCCAGCCATCCGGGTCGCCGTGACCGTCGGGCAGGCGCTGCAGCAACATGCCGGCAACGTTATGATCCGTGCCGGCCAGGATCAGGCGGGTGTCCAGTTGCTCGGAACGGCGCATGTAATTTTCCAGCATGGCACCGACGCTATCGCCTTCAAGATCGACGATGCCTTGCCACGTTTGCGCCTTGTCCAGCTTGGGTTCGAGCGTCATGACAAAACGGCCGCCCTCGCCAAGCAAACCCGCCGGCGGCAGGTCGGGCAGATCGCCCTCCCATTTGGCGGTCGCCCGTACGGTGCGATCGTGATTGCACTCGACCACGGCCAGGCGCAAAGCGCCTGTTCCATGCAATTGCAGAATAAGCGTGCCGTCGAACTTGAGATTGGCGGCCAGCAGCACAGCCGCCGCCATCATCTCGCCGAGCACCGTCTTCAGCGGCCGCGGGTATTCCCGGCGCGCCAGCACCTGCTGCCACGCGCCTTCCAGATTCACCAGCGCCCCGCGAACCGGTGCGCCGTCGAACAGGAAACGTTGCAGCGTATCGTGTTGCGACATATTTCTACCCTTGCTTTGCCACTACCTTGACGTCGTATGCCGTCATCGGCAGCGATGAATTGACATCGAATTCACAACCGGCCCGCACCCCCGCTTCGGCGATGGCACGCGCATCCAGATCCTGCTCATAGGCGACGTGCATGGCGCCCATGGCGAACTTGCGACCGGAGCCTATCGCCCAGAAACGCGAGAACTCATAGACTTCACGCATGGGATAGACACCGAAGATACCGTGGGCATTGGCCAGCAAGACCATCATCTGGCTCGATTCGTAAGGATCGTCTTCCTCCTCTTCCGGCCGCAAGAAAAAATGGTCCTTGAGCCGGGGATGCAAGCGGCGAAAGGTATCGAAAATCCCTTCACGACTGGAAAAATCTTTTTTCTTGATGGCCTTGAGCGCGCTCTGCAATACCAGATCGTGTGCGGCGGAGCCGGAGATGGCCAGATAATTATCGCCGTGGCTGAAGATCTTGTTGTGAAAGCAATCGTAGGAGGCCAGCAGCTTCTGGTCGTCGCCGAACGTCGTCTGACTGTCGCCGGCGATCGTGATCTGATCGCCTTTCTTCACTACCACGATTGTTGTCATGACACTGCCTTAGCAAATCCAAATTTTCAACATGGGGTTTATTTGCTGAAATGCAAGCCGCCGCACGGACGCGGGCAGGCTCGCGGGCCGCAGCGGCAGACGATTCCTAGCGCAAGGAGCGCTGGCACAGGACCACGACACCTCCGACCAGGCAGCCCATGGCGAGCAGCGTGAAAACCTGGTGCGCGGCCAGCAGCGCGGCCTGCCGGTCGACGAGGAGAGACAGGCGCGCCAGCGCATCCGGCCCCGCCGCCTGCACGGCGGCATAATCGGGCGCGTCGCCGAGCCCGAGTCGCGACACCAGCCGTGTCCGTCCCTGCGCCGCGATGTCCTGCCAGTACACATTGGCAATGCCGGCGCCGACCGCATTGGCCATCAGCCGCAGAATATTCTTCATCGCATAAGCGTGGGCGAAGTCCGGCGCGTCGAACTCGCGGAAGGTCAACCCGGCGACCTGGATCACCACCAGAACGGGGAACACGCTCTTGAGCGCGAAAATGGGAAGCAGCCTCTGCCACGGCGTCGTGCCGGTTACCGTCGCCCCCAGCCACAGCAGACAGCCAGCCATCAGGACAAAGCCGACCGCCATCACGTGGCGGCGATCGCCGAGACGCGATGCCGCACGAAAATAGAAAGGCAGCAACAGCAGGGTGCCGACCCCGGCCGTGCTTTGCACCCAACCGGCAACATCGAGATCGAACGCTTCGCCACTGAGCAGATACATCGGCGCCACCATGGCCAGTGCGCCGTTGATCAAATAATAGAACGTATAAAACATCAGCCCGGTCAAATAGCGCCGACTCGCCACGCGCCGCCAGTCGAACCAGGGATCGGCGTGCCGTAGCAGATGGCGCCAGACGCATGTGCACAACAGAAGGACGAGCGCCACGCGGCCGGCGAAAGCGGCGTCAGGGCGCTGATAACGCAAGTCCTGCAAGATGTGAAGCGCAAGCAGCGTCGCCAGACAGAACGATAAGGCGGCGACGGCGTCGAGATGCCCGAGCGGCCGCGCGCGATGCCGACCGTGCGGCAAGACACGCCAGCCCGCCAGCCACACCAGCGCCGCGAACGCCGCCTGCATCAGAAACACCGCATGCCAGTCGCTATCCTGCAGCAGGCGTGCAGCCAGCCACGGCGCCGGCGCGGAGGAGGCAAAAATGCCGTACATGAAACCGCGCAAGGCCAGGCCGCGCGACTTGGGCGGAACCATGGATTGCAGAAACACGCGCGAACAGGTCATCAGCGGGCCGCCCCCCAGGCCCTGCAGCAGCCGCGCCGCAATCAATGCGGACAAAGAATGGCTGCAGGCGGCAAGCAGCGACCCGACGATGAAAAGGGCCAGAAACGACAGCAGCAGAGCCCGATAACGAAATCGGCGCGCGAGCCGTTCGAGCAAAAGGATCGCCGCGGCGCCAGCCCCCGCATACACGCTGAGGACCCACAGAAAAGCATCGGGGCTGGCACCGATGCCGCCGCGAATCGATGCTTCGCTGAAGTTGACGCTCAGAGTGGCCAGAAAATCGACGCCCGTCATCGCTCCGGCGACGAGTCCGAGCACGGTATAGTGAGAAGGGGAATCGAATCGGGGCATGCACGTATTCGCTCAAAGATCACAGGATAGAGCGCCCGACACGAAGTAATAAGCCGCTATTATGGCTAATATTGTTGCAATAATGGAACAGCAATGAATCTCGACGACCTGCGAATTTTTCTCGCCGTTGCCGCGGATGCCAGCTTTACCCAGGCCGCGCAGCGTCTGTCACTGCCGAAATCCACCGTAAGCCGAGCGGTCACGCGGCTAGAGAACGACCTCGGCAACCGCCTGTTCGAGCGCAGCACGCGCTCGCTGCGCCTGACCGAGCCGGGCACCCAACTGTTCGAACAGACCGGCGCACTGGTAGGACGGCTGGATGAGTTGATCAGGCAGGCCCAGGCCGGAAGCGAACACCCGCAGGGCATTCTGCGCATCGCCGCCCCCTACGAATTCGGCGTGATGCGGCTGGGCGACATCCTGACCGAGGTCATGCGCGAGCACCCCGGGCTGGAGGCCGAGATCGATCTGACGTCGGACCCCATCGATCCGCGGATCGAGGATTACGACATCGTGTTTCGTGCCCAGGCCGCCCCCTTGCCTGACTCGGACCAGGTCGCCCGCCGCGTGTACACGATCTCGCGCGGCCTGTACGCGGCGCCGGAGCTCGTCGCCCATCTCGGCAAGCCCAATACGCCAGCCGACCTGGCCGGCTGGCCGGCCATCGTCAGTCCGGACGAGCCCGGCTGGAGTTTGCGCGGTCCGGATGGAACGCTGCACGAGGTCAGGCCTTTCGGCCGACTGCGCGCCCATAATGTCGGCATGCGGCTGAAAGGCGTCTGCGCCGGCATCGGCGCCGGTCTGCTAGCCGCAAATTACAGCCTGCCGGAGGTCCGCGCAGGACACATCGTTCGCCTGCTGCCCGACTTTCAACCGCCGCCGACACGCGTCTACGCATTGATGCCCGGCCGCCGCCTGATGCCGGCCAAGGTCAGGGTCTTTCTGGAAACGCTGGAGCGCGCCTCTCTGTGGCGGGATGCCGAAAATCCGCAACGGACAGACAATATGCAATTCGTGCTGGCTTCAAGCTCGCATTCCGTGGAAAAATAAAACCATACTATATAAGGAAAGTTCGCTCACGACGGACCTCCTCTCGCCAACCGTCAACAGGATCGCAACCGATGTGCCAGCTATTGGGCATGAACTGCAATACGCCCACCGATATTTCCTTCTCTTTCGAGGGCTTTCATCGCCGCGGCGGCCTGACCGACCATCATGCCGATGGCTGGGGGATCGCCTTTTTCGAAGGCAAGGGCTGTCGGCTGTTTATCGACGACAGGCCTTCCTGCGACTCGCCGGTCGCGGAAATGGTGCGTCGGTACCCGCTGAAATCGGAAAACGTCATTGCGCATATCCGCAAGGCGACCCAGGGCGTTGTCAGCCTGGCCAACACTCACCCCTTCATCCGCGAGATGTGGGGCCGTTACTGGATCTTCGCGCACAACGGCAATCTGCACGACTTCGACCCGGCGCCCGCTGCCTATTTTCATCCGGTCGGCAGTACCGATTCCGAACGCGCCTTCTGCCTGCTGCTTGAGCGCCTGCGCCAGCGCTGGTCCGAGCAACCGTCGCAAGAAGAGGTGTTCGATGCCATTGCGGAGGTCGTCGACGAAGTGACCGGACACGGCATCTTCAACTTCATTCTCTCCAATGGCGAAGCCCTGTTCGCCCATTGCTCGACCCATCTGCACTATCTGGTGCGGCAGGCGCCGTTCCAGAGCGCCCACCTGATCGACGAGGATATCACGGTGGATTTTTCCACCCTGACCACGCCACAGGACCGCATTGCCGTGATTGCCACTCAGCCACTGACCGATAACGAACACTGGACACGTCTGCTTCCGGGCGAATTGCTCATGTTCTCCCAAGGCCGCGTCGCACTGCGCCGCCAGGGAACACATCCGCCGGTCGAAGCCAGCGTGCCCTGCCCGGGTTAGCCGTTCTGCCGCACGGCGGCCGGTCGCAGCATCAGGAGCCGGACCATGACGCGATTCGATTTTTCCCAGCCGCCGTTCGACTGTCTGACGCCCGGCGAGCGGCAGCAGCTGGAAGCCGCCGCCGACATCGTTTTCTTTGCGGAAGACGCGGAAGTCATGGCCCCCGGGCAGCCGGTCGACACGCTGTACATCGTCATCAAGGGCATCGTGCGCGAAATGAATGGCGATGAACTGATCGCCGTATTCCGGGAACGCGACACCTTCGACTCGCGCGCCCTGATCGCAGGCGAGACGCGGCACCGTTTCTTCGTGCACGAACAGACGCTGGCATTCGCCCTGCCGCGCGCCGCCGTACTGGCACTGACGGAACAGAACACGCGCTTCGGCGCGTTTTTTTATGCCGGCGTGGCGAGCAAGCTCGACGCCATGAGCCAGCAAAGCGGCAACCGCGAGACGCAGACCCTGCTGACGGCCAGGGTCGGCGATCTGAGCCTGCGCGCCGCGCTGCGACTCGATGCGCACGCCACGGTACTGGACGCCGCCTGCGCGATGAAGCGGCACAAGGTCAAATCGCTGCTGGTCAGCCGGGGCGGCGAAACCGGCATCTTCACGGTCAGCGACTTTCGCGACATCATCATCAACGGCACCGATACCGCGATGCCGCTGGCCGGACTCGCGCACTGGCCGGTGATCGCCTGCCGCCGCGACGACTACCTGTTCGATGCCCTGCTGACCATGACCCGCCACAATATTCAGCGTCTGGCGGTCGTGGATGACGACGGTGCGGCCGTAGACATCCTGGAACAAGTCGACCTGTTGGCCTATTTTTCCAATCATTCGCACCTGATCGCACAACGGCTGGAAAGAGCGGAAAACCTCGATGAACTGGAAGCCGCCGCCGCCCAGATCACGCGCCTGGTGCAGATACTGGCCGGCAGCGGATTGGCGGTGTCCCCTCTCGGCCGCCTGCTGCAGGCGCTCAATGCGCGGCTGTTCGAGCGCACCTGGCGCCTGCTGGCGCCGCCCGCGCTCTACGGCGCCAGCTGCTTGCTGGTCATGGGATCGGAAGGACGCGGCGAACAACTGCTGAAGACCGATCAGGACAATGCGCTGATTCTGCGCGATGGCAACGGCATCGATGCCAGTGCGGTGGTGACGGCCACGAGCGCGTTTTCCGACGCGCTGACCCGTTTCGGCTATCCGCCCTGCCCCGGCGGCGTCATGCTGTACCGCCCCGAATGGCGGCTGGAGGTCGGCGCCTGGCGCGAACGCATCCGGCGTTGGGTTTACGCGCCGGATGGCGAGGCCATGATGCAGCTGGCCATTTTCGTCGATGCCCAGCCGGTGGCCGGCGACGCAAGCCTGCTCGCCGAGTGCCGCCGCTATCTTGAGACCTGCATGCGCGACGACAGCGCCTGGTTCTCGCGCTTCGCGCGCGCCGTCGAACAATTCGACACCCCTCTGGGACTGTTCGCCCAGTTGCTGACACGCGAGCAGGATGGCCGCGCCACGATCGATCTGAAAAAAGGCGGCATCTTCGCCATCGTGCACGGTGCGCGTGCGCTGGCGCTGGAAACGGGACTGGCCGAAAGCAATACCTTCGACCGACTGCAAGGGCTCGTGCGGCAAGGCGTGCTGGAAGCGGAGCTGGGTGCCGACCTGGCCGAAGCGCTCGCCTTCATGCTGAAGCTGCGCCTGACGCAAGGCCTGGCCGCCATCGAGCGGGGCAAGCCCAGCGGCAATCTGATCGTGGCCAGCGAGTTGAGCTCGCTTGAGCGCGACCTGCTCAAGGAGGCGCTAGCCGTGGTAAAACGGTTCAGGGCGCTACTACGCCACCACTTTCACCTGGCAAGCTTCTGATGTTCGCCGCCCTGCTCCGCGCCCGCCGACGCGCTCGCCTGTGCGACACGCGCTTCCTGCCGCTGTTCGACGAAGACGATGGCGATCTGGTCAGTCTGGATTGCGAAACCAGCAGCCTGAATCCACGCACGGCAGAGTTGCTGTCGATAGGCGCCGTCAAGATCCGTGGCAACCGCATACTCGCGCATGACTCGCTGGCGCTGCTGGTCAAACCGCAACACGCCCCCGAGGGCAGCAATATCGCCATCCACGGTCTGCGCCCGCGCGACCTTGCCACTGGAGTGGCGCCGGAAGAAGCGATGACGCGGCTGGCGGCTTTCATCGGCGCGCGTCCGCTGGTCGGCTATTACCTGGAATTCGATATCGCGGTACTCAACCACTACCTGCGCCCGCTGGCCGGCATCGCGCTGCCCAACCGGCAGATCGAGCTGTCCGCGCGCTACTACGACTACCGGATCAGACAATACCCGGACAGCAGCATCGACCTGAGCCTGAGCACCCTGCAGACCGAACTCGGCGTCCCGGCGCTGCCGCGCCACGATGCGCTCAATGACGCGCTTTCTGCGGCCATGCTCTATCTGGCGCTGCGGCAGCGGGGTTTCGGCTAGGTAAGGCCGGTCTTCAGTAACGCGTCATGTTCTCCAGCGGAGCCTGCGTGCGCGATCCCGCGCACAGCGACATGATCAGCAAGGCAACGCGCTCGTGGACGAAGACGGTGTGAGTATTGCCGCAGAAATGCAGAAAGCGCCGAACCTCATCGCCCACTTTCTGCGATCCGGAAACGTCGATCAGAATATCGATCCCGCTGCCGTGCTCGACCAGATCGAGAAAATGATCGACCACCGGCACCTTGGCCTCGCGCGCCATCTCGATGCCGGGGCTGCCTTCATCGAAATCCGCCACCCCAACCACGTCGACAAAGGGAGCATCGAGCAAGCGCCGCAGCAAGGGAGCGCCGCTTCCTCCAGCGCAGATCAGGCCCACCGTATAGCGATCCATGTCCATCCTCCTTGTGTTTTTATTCAATAAGGATAGACCCTGCCATCCCGGGTCGACAGTCCCCGTGCATGCAAATTGAGAAGAATCAAGCGCGGCCAGCACGCTAAATCCCCCCCTGCGCGCACGGCATCGGCCAGTGCCGCGCCAAGGCCCGCCCCGCCAGCAAAGACGCGATTTTCGCACCGCACCAATGTGGAGCCGAGCCGTGATGCTGCACTGGCACACACGCAACAAATCGGTGCATGGCGGCAAACGGCGCACGACATTCTTGACATCGACATAAGCGCGGACAAGACTTACGCAAACGATTGCGCAATCGTTTTCTACGGCAAACACCATAAGCGCACCAACCCTCGTTATGATGGAGATGACTCACATGCAAACTCGTCGTCACACTCTGAAACTCCTCGCCTTGATGGTCGTCATGACCGGTATTCCCGGGAGCTACGCTGCGGCAGCGGAACAGCCCAAAGTGGCGCTGATCATGAAATCGCTGGCCAACGAATTCTTCCGCACCATGGAAGACGGCGCCAAAGCCCACCAGAAACAACATGCAGGGCAGTACACGCTGATCACCAACGGCATCAAGGATGAAACCGATACCGCCAACCAGATCCGCATCGTCGAGCAGATGGTGGTCGAGCATGTAAACGCCATCGTCATTGCGCCGGCGGATTCGAAAGCGCTGATCCCCGCCATCAAGAAAGCGATCGACAGTGGCATCCTGGTCGTGAATATCGATAACCGCTTTGATGTCGCCACGTTGAAAAGCAAAGGCCTGAACGTTCCCTTCGTCGGCCCGGACAACCGCAAGGGCGCCCGTCTGGTCGGCGATTATCTGGCCCGCAAACTGAAGGCTGGCGACAAGGTCGGCATTCTGGAAGGCGTATCGACCACGCTTAACGCACAGCAGCGCACGGCAGGCTTCCAGGATGCGATGAAGGCGGCCAAGGCCAATGTGATTGGCGTTCAATCCGGCCAATGGGAAATCGACAAGGGCAATACCGTCGCCTCCGCCATGCTGCGCGAACACCCGGACCTGAAGGCCCTGCTCTGTGGTAACGACAATATGGCCCTCGGCGCGGTCGCTGCCGTCAAGACCGCCGGCCTGGCCGGCAAGGTCAAGATCGTAGGCTACGACGATATCGATGCCATCAAGCCGATGCTGGCCGATGGCCGCGTCCTGGCGACCGCCAATCAGTACGCCACCAAGCAGGCCGTGTTCGGTATTGAAACCGCACTGAAGGCCATCGCTGCCAAGACCCCGCAGAAATCGCTGCCGGCTGTCATCGAAACCGACGTTTCGCTGGTCACCCGCTAAGGTCGCCGGCCGCCGCCTCCCCGCGGCGGCCGGGCTTCTACACGCAAGGAGAAGCGCGATGAGCCCGACGCCCTACCTGCGTCTTGCCGGCATAGGCAAGCGCTACGCCACACCTGTCTTGAGCGACATCGATCTGACGCTGAACCGGGGCGAAGTTCTGGCTTTGACCGGCGAAAACGGCGCCGGAAAAAGCACGCTGTCCAAAATTGTCGCTGGACTGATAGAGCCCAGCAGCGGGGAAATGTGGCTGGAAGATGCCCCCTACCGCCCCGAGTCGCGACACGCGGCCGAAAAACTCGGCATTCGCATGGTGATGCAGGAACTCAGCCTGCTTCCCACGCTGAGCGTGGCGGAAAACCTCTATCTCGGTCATCTGCCGCAACGCGCCGGCTTTCTGCGCACGACCGAACTCAATGCGATGGCGGCCGAGCATATGGCAGCCATCGGCCTCGATCGCATCGATCCGCGCCAGCCGGTCGGCGAACTCGGCATCGGGCACCAGCAGATGGTGGAAATCGCCCGCAGTCTGATCGGCAACTGCCAACTGCTGATCCTGGACGAGCCGACCGCCATGCTGACGCCGCACGAGATCGACCGCTTGTTCGAACAGATAGCCCAACTCAAAGCCAAGAAAGTCAGCCTGGTCTATATTTCGCACCGCCTGGGGGAGGTGGAAGCCATAGCCGATCGAGTCTGCGTCCTGCGCGACGGGCATCACGTCGAGACCCGGCCGATGGCAGGAAGCAGCCAGGACGACATCGTGCGCTTGATGGTCGGCCGTGACGTGCTCGCGAGCACGATCCGCCCGACCCTGCCGCCGGCGGCGCCGCTGCTGCGCGTCGATGCGCTGTCGCGCGCGCCGGTCGTGCAAGAGGTCAGCTTCGAGGTCCGTCCGGGTGAAATTTTCGGCATCGCCGGCCTGGTCGGCTCAGGACGCACCGAACTGCTGCGTCTGATCTTCGGTGCAGATCGCGCCGATAGCGGTGCGATCTATCTGCACGGCGAAGCCTCGCCCACACCGATTCCATCGCCGCAAGAAGCCGTCCACCGTGGCATAGGGATGATCACGGAAGACCGCAAGTCGCAAAGTCTGCTGCTGGACAAATCCATCGTCGTCAACACCACGCTGGCCACGCTCAACCGCGTCACGCGGCGTGGCTGGCTCAAACCTCTGCGCGAACGCGCATTGACACGCGAACTGGCCGACACGCTCGACATCCGCTGTCACACGCTGGAACAAGCCGTCGGCGAGCTGTCCGGCGGCAATCAGCAAAAAGTCGTTCTCGCGCGTTGGCTACTGCGGGACTGCGATGTCTTGCTGCTGGACGAACCGACGCGCGGCGTCGATATCGGCGCCCGCGCCGATATCTATCAGCAGATGGAAAAAATGGCGGCCGACGGCAAAGCCCTGGTCGTCGTCTCCAGCGACTTGCGCGAGTTGATGGAGATCTGCGACCGCATCGGCGTCATGAGCGCAGGACGCCTGGTCAAGACTTTTCCCCGCGGCGAATGGGAACAACAGACACTCCTGGAAGCGGCATTCAGCGGCTACAGCAAACAGGCGCCCCAGCAGAGCTAAAGGATAATCATGACAACCTCGACCACCCCCTCCCGCTTCGGCGGCATCGCCGGCACTTATATGGGACTCGCCGGCGCGCTGGTATTGATGCTCGCCCTGTTCGGCAGCCTCAGCCACTATTTTCTGACGGTGAATACCTTCGTCACCATCGCCAACGACATTCCGGCCCTGACGGTGATGGCAGTGGGGATGACCTTTGTCCTTATCATTGCCGGGATCGACTTGTCGGTCGGTTCGGTCATGGCACTGAGCAGCGGTCTGTGCTCGCTGGCGATTCTGCAATGGCACTGGGGGCTGCCCGCCGCCCTGCTGCTCGGCCTGGCCACCGGCACCGCCTGCGGCCTCGCCACCGGCATCGTATCGGTAAAATGGCAGTTGCCCTCCTTCATCGTCTCGCTCGGCATGCTGGAGGTGGCTCGCGGCGGTGCCTATCTGGTCACGGACTCGCGCACCCAGTATATCGGCGACATGATCGACTGGTTGAATTCGTCCCTGATCGGCGGAATCTCTCCGGCCTTCATCATCGCCTTCCTGATTATCGTGATCGGGCACGTGACCTTGACTCGCAGCGTCTTCGGCCGCTACATGATAGGCATAGGCACCAATGAGGAGGCCATGCGCCTGGCCGGGGTCGATCCGCGCCCGATCAAGATCGCGGTGTACGCCCTGCTCGGTCTGCTGTCCAGCATCGCCGGCATGTTTCAGACCGCCCGCCTGGAAGCGGCCGATCCCAACACCGGCATCGGCATCGAACTACAGGTGATCGCCGCGGTGGTCATCGGCGGCACCAGCCTGATGGGCGGGCGCGGTTCGGTCATCAGCACCTTCTTCGGGGTTCTGATCATTTCGGTGCTGGAAGCCGGCATGGCGCAGATAGGCGCATCGGAACCGACCAAACGCATCATCACCGGCCTGGTCATCATCGCCGCCGTCATGCTGGACAAATACCGCGACACTCGCAAACAGCGCAGACACTGACGCAAAGCCCTACAAGGAAAAGCAGCGGCCATGGCCACAATGAAGCAGGTTGCCCAACGGGCAGGCGTCTCGGTCAGCAGCGTTTCGCACGTACTTAACGGCACGCGGTTTGTCAGCCTCGATGCAAAACAGCGCATCGAGGAAGCAATGCGCGAGCTCAGCTATGTACCCAGCGCGGTCGCTCGCAGCTTGAAGCACCATGTCACCCATACCTTGGGCATGATGATTCCCAACAACTCCAACCCCTATTTCGCCGAAGTCATCCGCTGCATCGAGGGTCGCTGCTTCGCCGCCGGCTATAACGTCGTGTTATGCAACTCGGACGACGATCCGCGCAAGCAGAGCGTCTATTTACGGGTATTGATGGAAAAACGGGTGGACGGGCTGATCGTAATGTCGTCAGGCGACAGTGACGACCTGCCCGATCTGATCCGCGGGGCCGGCATTCCCCTGGTCCTGGTCGACCGCTCCACCGCGTCGACCGAGTGCGACATCGTCTCGGTCGACCACGAGGCCGGCGGCTACCTCGCCGCCCGCCACCTGCTCGAACTCGGCCATCGCCGCATCGCCTGCATCGCCGGGCCGGAGGCACTGCCATCGACGCGCCTGCGCGAAGAAGGCTGGCGACGTGCGATGCGGGAGGCAGGGCTGGCGCCAGAGCCCGAGCAACTGGAACGCGGCAATTTTTCAAGCGCGAGCGGGCTGCAGGCCATGGAAAACCTGCTGGCACGGGTAAACCCGCCATCCGCCGTATTCGCATGCAACGATCTGATGGCCATCGGTGCGCTGTGCTCGGCGCACCGGCGGGGACTGACTATTCCCGACGATCTGTCCATCATCGGGTTCGACGACATCGAATTATCAGCCTTCATGTGCCCACCGCTGACGACGGTGGCACAGCCCAAACAACAGATCGGCGCACTGGCGGTCGAATTATTGTTCGAACGCTTGCACCATTTACGCAGCGAACCCTGCTCCAGGCTGCTGCAAGCGACCCTGGTAGAACGCGGCTCCTGCGCCCCCTATCGTGAATGAAACAGGTAATCAGCTCATGACTGACGATCGCTCTCAAGATCGCCCGCGCCGCATCGTGGTGGTGGGCAGCCTCAATATGGATCTCGTCCTCAGCGCCGCGCGCTGCCCTGAAGCCGGCGAAACGCTGACCGGGCACGGCTTTGCCGTCCACCCTGGCGGCAAGGGCGCCAATCAGGCAATCGCTTGCGCCCGTCTGGGCGCGCCGGTCGCCATGGTCGGCCGCCTCGGACAGGACGGTTTCGCCGCCACCCTGCGTCAGGGACTGCTCGACGCCGGCATCGACGCCGACGCGGTCGGAACCGATCCCTCGCTGGCCAGCGGCACCGCCATGATCATCGTGGAAGACAGCGGCCAGAACAGGATCCTGCTCGCCCCAGGCGCCAATGCGGCCTTGAGCGTCGCTGCCATCGATGCCGAAGCGGAACGCATCGCGCAAGCGGCCCTGCTCGTCCTGCAGCTGGAAGTCCCCTTCGCCTGTGTCGAACGCGCGATCGCCATCGCCGCCGACGCCGGCGTTCCCATCCTGTTCAACCCGGCTCCCGCCGCGGCGCTCGATGCCGGGCTGATCGCGAAAATCGACTATCTGGTCGTCAACGAAACCGAAGCCGCGCTCATCGCAGGGCACGCTGTCATCGACCGCGCCAGCGCGACCATCGCCGCCGGAATACTGCTGTCGATGGGGGCGCGGCATGTGCTGCTGACGCTGGGCGCGGAGGGGGCTCTCGTCGCAGACGGCGCAGGGGTGCGCCACTACCCGGCCTTCCCGACCACCGTCGTCGATACCACGGCTGCCGGCGACACCTTCATCGGGGGCCTGGCGGCGGCGCTGATTGAAGGCGCCACACTTGATCGCGCGGTTCGCCTCGGCATGGCCGCCTCGGCCATCTGCGTATCCCGTCCCGGAGCGCAACCGTCGATTCCATTCCGGGCTGAAGTGGTTCTTGCAGACTAAGGAAAGTCCATCATGAAAAAAACGCAACTGTTGAATAGCGCGCTGTCCGAATTGATCGCAACAATGGGACATGGCGACATGCTGGTCATCGGCGACGCCGGACTGCCGGTCCCGCCGGGCACCCTTCGCATCGACCTGGCGGTCTCGCGCGGCGTGCCGTCCTTCGCCAGCGTGCTGGATGCCGTACTCAGCGAGCTGCAGGTGGAGACGGCGTTGCTTGCCGGTGAACTGAGCGAAGTCAACGCCGGCCTGTTCGCCGAAATGGCGGACAAAGTGGCCCCCGCCCGGGTTGAAACCGTGACGCACGAAGCGTTCAAGGCGCTTAGCGCCAAGGCCCGCGCCGTGGTCCGTACCGGCGAGTTCACTCCCTACTGCAATATCATTCTGCGCGCCGGAGTGGTGTTCTGAGCCGCTGGCGGGACACGCTGCACCGTCAATGCAGCCCCGCACGCGACAAAAATCGCAGGTAACCCACGCCCTCCAGCCAGAAACCGCCATCGGCCAGGGGCGTGGCCTCCTCCAGTTCGGCCACGGTCAGAATCAACTCGCCGCCGTCCAGACGCGCGTCGATGGCAACATCGTCATCGTCGGCATATTCTTCCGATACCAGAGGGTGATCGGGCTTGATGAACTGGTTATTGACCTGAATATACTCGGACTCATTCAGCAAACGCAGGATGTTCATGATGACCTCCATGTGATGCATTCGAGACTGGGTCAACCCGGCCGGGACAACTCCCGCCGGAAACAACGACGGCCATGCCGCCAGTACACCTCGTTCATAACAGGCCACGCTCGGCAAACGACACCGCCAGCCCCTCCGTCACCACAAAATGGTCAAGCATGCGGATATCCACCAGTTCCAGCGCCGAGCTCAAGCGCCCGGTCAGGCGAATATCCGCTTCCGACG
The DNA here is from genome assembly GCF_000422925.1 of Paludibacterium yongneupense DSM 18731. Classification (GTDB taxonomy): domain Bacteria; phylum Pseudomonadota; class Gammaproteobacteria; order Burkholderiales; family Chromobacteriaceae; genus Paludibacterium; species Paludibacterium yongneupense. The sequence continues at coordinate 11,468 of NZ_AUGZ01000009.1, read as the reverse complement.
GTTCGGCAAAGCCGGAGGGATGGTTATGCGCGACGATCACCGCACTGGCGTTATGCGACAACGCCTGCCGGACGACCTCGCGCGGATAGACCCTCGTTTCGGTCAAGGTTCCGCTGGATACCTCCCTGATCGCCAGTACCTGATTGCGTACCGACAGAAAAATCACCACAAACACTTCGATCTCGCGTGCTCCGATGATGAGCCGCAGGTAATCGCGAACCGCCTGCGGATGATCGAGCACATCGCCCCGCCGCAATTCTTCGCACAGCACCCGCCGGGCCAGCTCGCGCACCGCCATCAGCTGCGCGTATTTGGCCCGTCCGATGCCCAGACGCCCGGTTACGGCATCTTCGCCGGCGACCAGCAGGGCCGTCAGCGACCCGAAATCGGCGATCAGGCCGCGGCCAAGGTCGATCGCGCTCTCCCCGCGCACCCCGGTGCGCAGGACGACAGCCAACAACTCGGCATCGCTCAGGGACTGGACGCCTTGCTGCAATAATTTCTCGCGCGGCCGCTCATGCAGCGGCCAGTGCCGGATCGTCATGGCAGCCCTTTCTTTGGCTATAGCACACTCTTTTCTATCATTCGCGCAATTCCGTTGCACCCGAGCGCGGTCACCCCGGATGTCGTTTCGCCTGCAGCGGAAAATCCGTTACACTTTGCGGTTTATCGATCCTGTGGATTTGCCATGACAAGCAGACGGATAGTGCTCGGGGTTTGCGGCGGGATCGCCGCTTACAAATCGGCGGAATTGACACGCTTGCTGATCAAGGCCGGCCATCAGGTCGACGTGGTCATGACCGCATCCGCAACCCGCTTCGTCACGCCGATGACGTTTCAGGCCTTGTCCGGGCACGCCGTCTATACCGACGTCTGGGACGAACGCCCGACCAATGCGATGGCGCATATCGACCTGTCGCGCCGGGCCGATGCCCTCCTGCTGGCGCCGGCGACCGCCAATACGCTGTCCAAGATTGCCAATGGCATCTGCGACGACCTGATCTCGACGCTGGCTGCCGCCCGAACCTGCCCCTTGATCGTTGCACCAGCGATGAACCGCCAGATGTGGGACAATCCGCCCAACCAGCGCAATCTGGCGCAGTTGCGCGCAGACGGCGTCACCGTGTTCGGCCCGGCCAGCGGCGACCAGGCCTGCGGCGAAGTCGGCCCGGGCCGCATGCTTGAGGCCGCCGAGATCGCCGAGCTGCTTGAAGGCGTGTTCACGCCCAAGCGGCTGCTCGGCCAGCGCGTACTGCTGACCGCCGGACCGACCTTCGAAGCGATCGATGCCGTGCGCGGCATCACCAATTCGAGCTCGGGCAAGATGGGCTACGCCCTGGCTCGCGCCTGTCGCGACGCCGGTGCCGAAGTGGTGCTGATCTCGGGGGCTACCGGCCTGCCCTCTCCTGTCGGCATCCGCCGCATCGACGTCGTGAGCGCGGCCGACATGCGGGCCGCCGTCCTGGCCGAAGTGGGTGCCAGCCAGATTTTCATCGCCGTGGCCGCCGTCTCCGACTATCGGGTGAAAAATCGCAGCGAGCATAAACTCAAGAAGGGAGCGAGCGTCCCGGTCATCGAACTGGAAGAGAACACGGACATACTGGCCGAGGTGGCCAGCCTGCCCTGCCCCCCGCTCTGCGTCGGCTTTGCCGCCGAGAGCGAAAACCTGCTCGAATACGCCGAAAGCAAGCGCCGCCGCAAACGCTTGCCGCTGCTTGTCGCCAACCTGGTGCAGACCGCCATGGGTGCCGACAGCAACGAAGTGACACTACTGGACGACGCCGGCGCCACCGCGCTGCCGTCGATGAGCAAGCGCGACGTGGCACACGCCATCGTCGAGCGAATCGCCGCGCTTCAGGAAACCGTGCGCAGGAAGGACTCACCTTCTGCCGTACGGCCTTGAGGACGCAGGCACGATACCGTCCACGGAAAGGGACCCCATGAAACCCGTTATCGACGTCAAGATCCTCGATGCGCGCTTGCAGGACAAACTGCCGGCCTATGCCACCGCAGGCTCCGCCGGGCTCGACCTGCGCGCCGCCATTGAAAACGATATTCTCATCGCGCCGGGCGAAACGCATCTGGTTCCGACGGGCCTGGCCATCCATATCGCCGACCCCGGTCTGGCCGCCATCATTCTGCCGCGCTCCGGCCTCGGGCATAAGCACGGCATCGTGCTGGGCAACCTGGTCGGCCTGATCGATTCCGATTATCAGGGGCAAGTCTTCGTTTCGGTGTGGAACCGTTCGGGCGAGGCTTTCCGTCTGGCGCCGCTGGAACGCATCGCCCAGCTGGTGGTGGTGCCGGTCGTGCAAGTCGGCTTCAATATCGTCGACGAATTTCCGGAATCGCAGCGCGGCGAAGGCGGCTTCGGCAGCACTGGCCGTCACTGACACTGCCGGCAGGCCAGGCCGCCCCGGCGCAGGAAAAAAAGGCGCAGCGCGAGCTGCGCCTTTTTCGCGTCCCTCTCAACCGAGCAGGTGGTTGTTCAGTTCTCGCATCCCGGCCGACAGCATGGCCAGATCGAGGGTCTCGAACGACTGCAATTCAGCGAGCAATTGCTGACACTGCACCACCTCGCGTTGCCGCGCTTGCAACCAGACATCGGCGAACGCCGGCGCCGGCCCGCCATCGGCCAGAGCCTGTGCCGCTACACGCCGGTGCAGTTGATACAAGTCGTCGCGCAGGGCCGAACGCGCGAGAGCCTGCCAGCGATTGTCGCGCGGCAGGCGCGTGATCGCATCGCGCAACCAGTCCAGCTGCAGCATCTGCCCAAGCCGCAGATAATTGCCCGCCACCGTCTCATGCTCGCCGCCACCGGCATCGGCGATCTCGATTATATCGACCAGCGACACCGCATACTCCAGCCGCGCCAGTACCGCGCTCAGCCCGGGCGGAACCGCCGGCAGGCCCAACCGTCCCTCCAGCTCGCCGACGGCAGGATAGGCGGCGCTGTCTATCAGTTGCGGCAGGCCCTGCAGCAGAGCCTGTACCTTGGACGCATACTGTTCTATCCATCCGGATACCGGCTTCAACGGGCGCTTGTTGCGCAACACCCAACGGGTCACCCTCTCGATCAGGGTTCGCACCTGCGTCAGCATGCTCATCTGCAGCTCGGCAGGCACCTTGGCATCGAGCGCTTCGATGCCATGCCACAAGCGCTCGGCATCGAATACCCGGCTGGCGACCCACCAGGCACGCGCGATGTCGGCGACGCCAAACGGCGACTCCTCCTGCAGGCGGAAGACAAAGCTGGTGCCCATCCGATTCACGATCTGGTTGGCCAACTGGTTGGCGATGATTTCGCGCTTGAGGTAGTGCCGTCCCATCTCGCCGCCGAAGCGTTGCTGCAGGGGCCGCGGAAAATAGCGGACCAGCACCGGCAGAAAATCATCGTCGTCGGGCAGATCGCTCTCCAGCAGGGCCCGGTCCAGCGAGATCTTGCTATAGGCCAGCAACACCCCCATCTCCGGCGAGGTCAATCCCTGGCGCGCAAGCCGACGCTCGTTGATCTGCGTCTCGCTCGGCAAGAATTCGAGCTCGCGGTTGAGCTCGCCATTTTTTTCCAGATGGTGGATCAGCCGCGCGTGGGTAGATAATAGCGCCGGCGCTTCCATCCGCTTCAGTGCCAGGATTTCGGTTTGCAGATAGTTATTGCTCAGCACCAGTTCGCCGACTTCTTCCGTCATCTCGGCCAGCAACTCGTTGCGCTGCTTGAGCGTCATGTCGCCGGCCTGAATGACGGCACCGAGCAGAATCTTGATATTCACTTCATGGTCGGAGCAATCGACACCGGCTGAATTATCGATGGCGTCCGAGCAGATCAGCCCGCCTTTGAGCGCGAATTCGATCCGTCCGCGCTGGGTGCACCCCAGATTGCCGCCTTCGACCAGCACCCGCACCTTGAGCTCGCCGCCATTGACGCGGACACCGTCGTTGGCGCGGTCCAGCGCGTCGGCATGGCTTTCCTGCGCCGATTTGACATAGGTCCCGATCCCGCCGTTGTAAAGCAGATCAGCCTCGGCCTGCAGGATCTCATGAATCAACTCGTTCGGCGTCATGCTCTCGCGCGCGGTCTTGAGCCAGTCCCGCACCGGCTGCGACAAGGCGATCGACTTGGCAGAGCGCTCGAACACGCCGCCCCCTTCGCTGATCAATTCGGCGCGGTAATCGCTCCAGCTTGAACGCGGCAGCGCAAACAGGCGCGTACGCTCGGCGAACGCGGCAGCCGCATCGGGCGACGGATCGAGGAAGATATGCTGATGGTTGAACGCCGCGAGCAGCCGGATATGGGGCGATAACAACATCCCGTTGCCGAACACGTCTCCGGCCATGTCCCCGATTCCGATCACACTGAAATCCCGGCTTTGCGTGTCCAGCCCAAGATGGCGGAAATGGCGCTTGCCCGATTCCCAGGCGCCGCGTGCCGTAATGCCCATTTTTTTGTGGTCATAGCCGGCGGAGCCGCCAGAGGCAAACGCATCGCCCAGCCAGAAACCATGTTCAATCGCCACGCTGTTGGCGATATCGGAGAAGGTTGCCGTCCCCTTGTCCGCCGCCACCACCAGATAGGGGTCGTCGCCGTCGAGACGGCGGACGTCCCGCGGCGCCGCGATCGTGCCGCCGATCAGGTTGTCGGTCAGATCGAGCAAGGCGGAAACGAAAATCTTGTAGCAGGCCACCCCTTCCGCCAGCCAGGCTTCGCGGTCGGACGGCGGCGGCAATTGCTTGCAGACGAACCCGCCTTTCGACCCCATGGGGACGATCACCGAATTCTTCACCATCTGCGCTTTGACCAGCCCCAGGACTTCGGTGCGGAAATCCTCCATGCGATCCGACCAGCGCAGTCCGCCGCGCGCAACGCGTGAACCGCGTAAATGCACGCCCTCGACGCGCGGACTGTAGACCCAGATTTCGAACAGCGGCCGTGGCTGCGGCAAAAACCCGATGGCGGCGGATTCGAACTTGAAGGTGACGAAGGCTTTCTCCATCCCGTCCGCATCGCATTGCCAGTAGTTGGTGCGGCGCGTCGCCATGATCACCGTCAGGAAACCGTTGAGGATCCGATCTTCGTCCAGGTTGGCGACATCGTCGAGCCGCGACCGGATTTCGGCGAGCAGCTCCTGTGCACGCGGCTCATCCGCCTCCAGCGGGTCCAGCCGCGCGCAGAACAGTTTCACCAGACGGCGGGTGATCTCCGGATAGTTGGCCACGCACTGTTCGATATACGCCTGGCTGAACGTCAGCCCCGCCTGGCGCAGGTATTTGGCCAGAGCGCGCACCAGCGTGATTTCCCGCCAGCCGAGGCCGGCAAGCAAGGCCAGCCGGTTGAAGCCGTCGCTCTCGCTGCGCCGCGTCAGGACATGTGCAAGCAGTTCCTGGAATCCGGCTTGCACGTTTTCGTCGGCCAGTTGCTCGAAGGCGCTGCCCAGGTCCAGCCCGAAGTCGCTGATCCACACGGCCCCGCCGTCCGCACGCGCGATGCAGTAGGGGTGCTCATCGCGTACGCGCACCCCCATGTTCTCGAGAATAGGCAGGCTCGCCGACAGCCCGAGCGCTTCGCCGAGGCTGAACAGTTTCAGGTTGAAATCGTGCGCATTGCGGTGGAAGGGTCGATACAGCTTGATCGCAAGCGGATGATCGGAGGTGACGGTTTCGATGTGCTGGACGTCGAGCACCGCGTTTCGTACCGCGAACTCTTCGCGGTAGGACAACGGAAAAGCGTCCTTATAGCGGTTGAACAGGCGGTTGCCCTGTTCCTCGCCGTGGCCTTCGACCAGTTGCTGGTGCATCTCCTCGCTCCATCCGCGCACCAGGCGCGCTATCTCGGCTTCGATATCCCCCGTCTTGAAATCGGGAAGTTGCGACGCCTGGGTGCGAATGATGTAATGCACGCGCGCCAGTATGCCATCTCCTATCTGGACGCTGAATTCGGTGGAAACGCCATTGAAGGCGTTGAGCAGAACCCGCTCGATTTTCAGCCGTATCTCGGTGCTGAAACTGTCGCGTGGAACGTAGACCAGGCAGCTGACATAGCGATGGTAACGATCGGTGCGCACGAACAAGCGCACGCGCGGCCGTTCCTGCAGGTTGACGATGCCCTCGGCCGTGGCGGCCAGCGCCTCGGGCTGAATCTCGAACAACTCGTCGCGCGGGTAGGTTTCGAGCACGAAACCCAGTGTCTTGGCCTTGTAGCTGTTATCGACAAAATCGCAGGCATCGAGCACGGCGCGGATTTTACGCCGCAGCACCGGAATATCCTTGGGCGAGGCCTGATACGCGCGCGCCGTGTACAGACCGAGGAAGCGCCGCTCACCGATGACCTGCCCGGCAGCGTCGAAGCGCTTGATGCCGACGAAATCGACGTAGGCCGAGCGGTGGATGATGGAGCGCGTCTGCGACTTGTTCAAGATGATCAGTTGCGGCAAGTGTGCCAACTCGCGCAAGTGCTGCGGCAACTGTTCGAAGCTGCTCGAGTATTCCTTCGCGCCCTGGTCGCGCAGAATGCCGAGCCCGCTCCCCTTGCAGATACGCAGACTGTCTCGCCCGTCGCGCTTGACCAGATCGTAGTCGCAATACCCCATGAACAGAAAATGGTTGTCCGCCATCCAGTCGAGAAAAGCCGCGGCTTCGACCGCATCTTCCTGTCGCTCGCCCCCCAGTGCCGCCGTCTGTGCCGCGAGTCCGGCCAGCACCTCGCGCATCGCCGGCTCATCGCTTACGACGAGGCGGATATCGGCGATGACCCGGTTGAGATCGGTCTCCAGCTGCTGCAAGGTGTCGCTGTCGCTGACGCGGTCAATCTGAAGGTGGATCAGGGACTCAAGCGGACGGCTGCGGTCGGAAGTCCGGCTAACGCCCACAATTCGACCGTCGAGGTCGCGCTCGACTTCGAGCACCGGATGAACCAGCAGATGCAGATTCAGGGCATGGCGCGACAGCAGCATCGCCAGCGAATCGATCAGGAAGGGCATATCGTCGGTGACGACTTCGATCACGGTATGGGTGCTCTGCCAGCCATCGCGCTCGAATTCCGGATTGTAGATCCGCGCCTTGTGCGTGTGTGCTTCGCGCCGCTGCGCAAACTCGTAATGTGCGATTGCGGCGCCGAACAGATCGAGCGAGGAAAACCGGCGCAAATCGCCATGCTCGGCTTCTTCGTAGTAATTCGGGAAAAACGACGCCAAGTGAACGGCTTGTTCGGGAGAAAGTTTAGTCTGGGCAACGGCCTGGATATCGGCAATCAGACTGGCGAGTTCGGTCTTGTTTGTCAGCGGCATGGTACCTTCTCAAGTTGTTCGCACAGAGATGCTGCCTCTCATTGTAGTGAGCCTACGTGTTTTCCGGCAGTCTAAGTGCTGCTGCAAGGCAACAAAAAACGCCCTGCCCGTGACTTCCATCGCTCGATGTCATGAGTATTGCTCATGAATCCAGACCGTCATGACATACATCCTGCCAGCCTGAATTGGCTACCGGATTTAGATCGCTGATTTGATAGAAATTTATGCAAATGGCACATCACCCCTCTTCCTCTCCCAGAATACGGGCAGCATCTTGCTGCGACGCAACATCCGCCGCAGAGAAACTGTTGCACCAAATAAACACGATGCTGCGCCCCGCCTGGCGATGCCGCCGCAGGGCTCAGAATCGCTCACGGCATCACGCCGCTAATTCCTCTCGATGGAGAGAAAATAATCGTACAATAGCAGGCAGCCAGGCGCGGACAAGACCATTGCCGCACCGGCTATCCTGTTCAGAACGATAGACCTTGGAAACCATGGGCCTTCCGACGCAAGTAGCCAAACCACAGCGTTATGGCATTCTGCTGCTCCCGCACGCCGCAATGACTGATATGGCCATCATCAGCGAGGTACTGGTGCGCGCCAACCAGCTTGCCGAGAAAAAGCTCTACGAGTTTGTCACCCTGTCGCCGGCGGGCAGCCCGATGCCTCTGGCGAACGGCCTGAAGCAGGCCGTCGATCTGCCGCTGTCCTACAGCCCCAAACTGGATGCGCTGTTCGTGCTGTCGGGAGACATCGCAAGCGAGGTCGATGTCGACGAACTGCGCCGCGGCATCGCGGCGCTGAACGCAGATCGCCTGCCCTTGGCGGGAATCGGGTATGGCAGCTACTGGCTCGCGCGCGCAGGTTTTCTCAACGGTGCGCGTGCGACCCTGCACTGGCAGGAAATCAACGCCTTCACCGACGCCTTTCCCGAAGTCGTGGTATCCGGCAATCTGTACGAGATCGATGGCAACCGTATCAGTTGCGCAGGGGGCGCCGCCCTGTTCGACCTCATGCTGACGCTGGTCGGCGAACAGCACGGTCATGAATTCGCATCGCAGCTTTCGGAAATTTTCGCACTGGAACGGGTGCGCCCCGGCAGCGAACGGCAGCGTATCCCGCTTGCAACGCGTATCGGAGGGAGTCAACCCAAGCTCACCGATGCCGTCAGCCTGATGGAAGCCAATATCGAAGAGCCCCTGTCAACCGACGACATCGCCTACTACGTCGGGGTGTCGCGCCGACAACTGGAACGGCTGTTCAAGCAGTATCTGAGCACTGTTCCTTCGAAATACTATCTGTCGCTACGCTTGGCGCGCGCGCGCCAGCTGCTGCAACAGACCTCGAAGTCCATCGTCCAGATCGGGCTGGCCTGCGGTTTTTCCAGCGGGCCTCACTTTTCCAGCACCTACCGCAGCCATTTCGGCATCACCCCGCGAGAAGAACGCGCGCAACGCACGCGCATCATGCCCGGTAACTGACCGTTCGCTTCAACCCGCTGCCGGCAGGACAATGCGGAAGGCCGCCCCGCTACCGGCGATATTTTCGGCGGAGATAGAGCCGCGATACTGCTCGACGATAGTCTGGCAGATGGATAATCCGAGCCCCATGCCCTGGGACTTGGTCGAAAAGAAGGGATGAAACAGCACGTCGCGCACCTGCGGGCTGATACCGCGCCCGCTGTCGCGAATTTCGAGCACGGCGCGTCCGCCGTCCAGGCGGCTCAGTATCTCTATGCTTCGCCGGCCGACCGGTTCATCCCGCAAAGCATCGATGGCATTGCCGAGCAGATTCAGTATCACCTGCTCCATCTGTATGCTGTCGGCCAGAACGGCGACCGGTCGCGGTGACAGTTTTTGTTTCACCTCCACTCCACCCTCGCGTAGATCATGTTCGGCCAGGAATAAACTGTTGTCGATGACCTGGTTCAAATCGATCAGGCGGGTCTCGCTCTGACGCTTGCTGACAAAAACCCGCAGCCGCTTGATGATTTCGGCCGCCCTCCCAGCCTGGGCCACTGCCGCGCCCAAGGCGCGCAGGATCTCGGGATCGGCTTCCGACTCCTGCAGCAACGACAGCGACGCCTGACAATAACTGGTGATTGCGCTCAGGGGCTGGTTGAGTTCATGTGCAATACCGGAAGCCATTTCCCCCATGGTGTGCAGGCGGGCGACGTGCGATAGCTTCTCCAGATGCTCCTTGACGCGTTTCTCGCTGGCTTCCAGCGCTTGCCGAGCCCGCATGCGCACTGGACCCAGGTCGCGAAACGCGCATACGGCTCCGCTCAATTCGCCGTTAAGGGCGAATAGCGGCGCAACCGCTCCTTCGACCAGCCGCGCATTGCCGGCCGCCGTGGTCAGAATCGTGTGTTCAGGCAGCTCGACCAGGGCGCCGGTGCGCAGGCAGATGCTGACCGGATCTTCTATCAGGCTATCTGCCAGTTCATTGCTCAGCAGCAGCACGCTACGGTAGTGACGTCCAACCAGTTCCAGTTCTGAACGCTCCAGTAGTTGCTGCGCCATCGGATTGACGAGTTCGACCGACTCGTCGATGCTCAGGCTGACCACGCCGTCGTAGATGGCGTTGAGGGTAACCGCCGCGCGCTCGCGTTGAAGATACAGGGACTCGTCGGCCATATAGCGCGCCTCTTCGAGTGCGCGCCGCTGCAGAAAAATCTTCCAGCCCAGCAGACAGGACAGGGCCAGGAGCGCCTCCAGCGCGGCGAGGGGCAGTAACTGGAAATCGCCGATCTGCAGCTCGCGTTCGACACGCAATTCGAAAGGCTGGGACTGGCTGGGCAGGGTCTTCTGCCAGGTCAGACGTCCCAGCGATAGCCAGTCGCCGTGCGCATTGTCATTCGTGCTCAGAAGCGCGGTGTGCCCGTTTCGGCTGGCCAGCGAAATATCAAGCGGCAGTCGCTCCAGATGAAGTTCCCTCAGCATGAGGTCGAAATGAACGACCACAGCGACGATGCCCTGAAACGCAGGCGACTCGGCGGCAACGACTTTGTCGTTGAGGTATAACGCACGCATGAGTAAAAACACACGCCCCCCCTCGAATAGTTCGAAAGGCAGCGAGGCGGTCATCTTGCCGCTGCTGACCGCGCGTTTTACGTCGTCGGCGAAATAGGGGTCGTGCAAGACATCGTAGCCATACACCATTGCAGCCTTGGGAAGATCCGGTTCGATCACGGATACCGCGAGATAGACCGATCGCGCAGGAGGCTCCAGCGATTGCTTCCGCTCGGGCACATCGTTATTGCGTAGAAAAAATCCTGCTCCGGCCCGATGCCGGATCAGATCATGGTAGCGGCCTCGATTGCCCGGGGTGACTTTTTCGAAGTATTCGATGGTGTACAGCTGGGGATAGTGTTCGACCATTCGCCGGGCAAAGCGCCGCATCATTTCTTGCCGTCCGGGCTGGGCATTGTCGCTCTGCGCGACCAGTGCGCTGAGCACGGCTTCGTTCTGGTCCAGTTTGCGAGACAGTTGCGAATACACCCCGAGCACGTCGCGGTTGAAGTCGGCATGGATGGCCGTCAGCGCAGCATTCCACCAGATCAGGGCACCGCCGACGGAAAGCAGCAGCCAGATGACGATGATGGCGCCGGTAGGCGGGGTATATACGCGATGCGGTGTCTTCACTAGAAACAGCCAAGGATGGAGGGCACCATATTAGCCCTGTCGTGCGGGAAAAGGCAAAGCCCCGATATGGCAGGGACCGCGTGCATTTGCTGGCGGGCATGCAGCGGTCTTGTCCGTGGAGGTTCAGGGGCCGGGGGCGGTTGCGGCGTCTCGTTCGTGGGTGCTCTGGGTCCGTGGACGGGGGTGGCGTCTCGTTCGTGGACGTTCAGGGTCTGTGGACGGGGGTGGCGTCTCGTTCGTGGACGTTCAGGGTCTGTGGACGGTGGTGGCGTCTCGTTCGTGGAGGTTCAGGGTCTGTGGACGGGGGTGGCGTCTCGTTCGTGGCGGTTCAGGGGCCGGGGGTGGTTGCGGCGTCTCGTTCGCGGGCGTTCAGGGGCCGGGGGCGGTGGTGGCGTCTCGTTCGTGGGAGGCGGTTGTCCGTGGCCCGACGACGAGCCGGCCTCCCGTCCTCCTTCGGGTGTTCAGGCGTCGGCCGGGAGGCCGGCTCGCCGTCCGTTTACATCCGGCGGACGCCGGCATGACCCCGTGACGCCGGGGGCGG
>NZ_AUGZ01000008.1 GCF_000422925.1 Paludibacterium yongneupense DSM 18731 | reverse complement strand
GCCGCAGGCGCGTCGCGCAATGGGCGGCGCTGACGATATTGTCCGCACCGCCGACCAGCGGCAGAATCGCCGCGGCCGTCTGTTGATGATCCATGCTGAACTCCTTGTGGTATCGTTACCACATCTGTTCGTAAAAATATTCCCCGTTACCAAGACTGGCGATCTGTGCGCAGGCAGCGCCTAGAACACCGCTACCACCCGACATCTGCCGACCCCCGGCGCTACCGGGCGTGACACGGGTCACGTCGGCGCACGCCATATGGTACCGTTACCACATTTGAACGCAATCCATTTGCCTGACAAGCCGGCACCCCGAACGTCTTGAACCGTGCGGAAGCCACTCGCTTGCCTTGCCGGAACTGCCGGCCGAAATCCGACCCGCTACCCGCTCAACATGGCATCGTTACCATAACCATAGGCTATGGATGACGGCGGTCTTTGTCAATGCAAAGTGCCGCTGTGGGACGCACGACTTCGTCGCACTGTGTCATTCTTGCAAAGCATGGGCTTCATTCTAAAAAGGAATGAAAACAACGGCCGCCGTGCACGCGGGGACGAAAGGGAGACAAAGCAGGGAAAATCCGGGCGCTCAGAGATAGGCGCGGCTGAACAACAAGGATGCATTGGTGCCGCCGAAACCGAAGCTGTTGCACAGCACGCTGTCGACGGCTTGATGCCGGGTGGCCAGCAGAATGGGCAAGCCGGAAAGGGCGGGATCCGGCAGGTCGATATTCGCCGATGCCGCCATGAAACCATGCTCCATCATCAGCAGGCTGAAGCAGGCTTCCAGCGCCCCGGAAGCGGCAATCGCATGGCCGGTCAACCCCTTGGTCGACGAGAACGGCGGCAGCCCCTCGCCGAACAGTTCGCGCAAAGCAGCCACTTCGACCATATCGCCTTGCTCGGTCCCGGTAGCATGGGTGTTGATGTAGTCGACCGATCCGGCAAAGTCCTGCACTGCCAAGCGCATTGCCCGCAAGGCGCCATCGCCGGTTGGATTGACCATACCGGCGCCATCGCTGGTGGCGCCATAGCCGGCGACTTCGGCCAGAATAGGAGCATGACGCGCGCGCGCATGCTCAAGCGACTCCAGGACCAGCACTGCCGCCCCCCCCGCGATCACGAAACCATCGCGCCCGCTGTCATAGGGACGGGATGCATGCTGCGGGCTCTTCTTATGCGAACGGGACAGCACGCCCATCGCATCGAACAACATGGCGGAATGCCAGCCGACTTCCTCGGAGCCTCCACAGAGCATGATGTCCTGCTTGCCGAGCTGTATCTGCTCGGCCGCATGCCCGATGCAGTGTGCCGAGGTGGCGCAGGCCGATGTCAAACCATAACTCACGCCGAGAATGCCGAAAGCCGAGGCCAGATTGGCGGACACCGTGCTCCCCATGATCTGGGGAACCGCATACGGCAACACCTTGTCCACGCCACGCTCGCGCTGGACGTCGTGCATCTCGACCAGCGGGCGGGCGCCGCCGACACCCGAGCCTATGATCAGGCCGGTGCGCGGGTGTTGCAGCATGACCGATGTCAGGCCCGCGTCGGCAATCGCCCGGCTGGCCGCCAGCCAGCCATACAATGCGGCATCGCCCATGAAGCGGCGCAGCCTGCGCGGCGGTTGCGGCAAGCCGGACACATCGGGCACGCCGGCGACCTGGCTGGCCATTCCCGCCTCCGCGAACGCGGCCTGGTAGGAGACGCCCGACCGGCTGTCCAGCAGCGAACGGACGACCGCCTCACGCTCGTGCCCGATGCTGCTGACCATGCCGATGCCGGTAACGACGACGCGCGGCATGCTCAGACGCGCCGAAGGATCAAGGAAGTGTTGATGCCGCCGAAAGCAAAGTTATTGCTCATCGCGTACTCTGCCGGCATGGCGCGAACAGCGCCGGTCAGATAATCCAGATCGGCGCAGGCCGGATCGACCTGTTCCAGATTCAAGGTGGGGGCAAACCAGCCCTCGCGCATCATCTGCACCGTCAACCACGCTTCCAGCGCGCCGCAAGCGCCGAGCGTGTGCCCGAAATAACTTTTAAGCGAACTGATGGCAACCGCCCCGAACACCTCGGCAGTCGCCTGACTCTCGGCAATATCGCCGCGCTCGGTCGCCGTGCCATGGGCATTGACATAGGCGATGGCGGAGGGCGGCAGCGCGGCGTCCTCCAGGGCAAGCCGGATGCATTGCGCCATGGTCGGCGCTTCCGGCTGGGTGATATGCACACCGTCCGAATTGGTACCGAAACCGGCGACCTCGGCATAGAGAGTCGCTCCGCGCGCAAGCGCATGCTCGCGCTCTTCCAGAATCAGCGTGCCCGCTCCTTCGCCGACCACCAGTCCATCGCGCGCGGCATCGAAGGGGCGCGGCGAGAGAGCGGGCGCGTCGTTCATCTGGCTGGTCGCATACAGCGCGTCGAAGACCGCAGCGCCACCGGCGGACAACTCTTCGGCCCCCCCGGCGATCATCATATCGGCACGCCCCCAGCGAATGGCCTCGGCGGCGTAGCCGATGGCCTGGCTGCCCGACGTACAGGCGCTCGAGGTCGGTATCACCCTGCCGGTAAGGCCGAAAAACAAGCCGATATTGACGGCGGCGGTATGGCTCATCATCTGGATATAGGAGGTGGACGTCACGCCTTCCATCGAACCGGTGGCAATCATGTGGCCAAAGGCGCGAATGGGCTCGATGCTGCCGGAAGACGAGCCATAGGCCACCCCCATCCGTCCCTCCCGGATAGAGGGGTCATCGAGCAATCCGGCATCGAGCAGAGCCCGCTCGGTCGAACAGACGGCCATCTGCGCCACCCGCCCCATCGCACGCGTGACCCGGCGCGGATAATGTCCGGGCAGCGCAAAATCGGCAACCGGCGCAGCCAAACGGGTATTCAGATCAGGAAAACCATCCCACTCCGGCATCACACGCACGCCATTGCGGCCGGCCCTGATATTGGCGGCAATCGCGGCCCAGTCTTGCCCGAGGCTGGTGATGCCAGCCATTCCAGTTATGACCACACGCCGCATCAGACGATCCCGCCGTTAACGCCGATCACCTGGCGAGTAATGTAGGCGGCGCCCTCCGACATCAGGAAGGAGACCAGTGCGGCGACTTCGGCCGGCTGTCCGACCCGGTTCATCGGAATCGTCTTCAGGATATCGTCCAACGGCAGCCCATCTGTCATATCGGTCTCGATCAGGCCTGGCGCCACGCAATTGACGGTGATCCGGCGGCGCGCGAGTTCCACCGCCAGCGCCTTGGCAGCGCCGATCAGCCCGGCCTTGGCTGCGCTATAGTTGACCTGCCCGCGATTGCCGATCACGCCGGAAACGGAGGACAGCACCACGACCCGCCCTCCCTGCCGCGCTTGCACCATGGGCATCACCAGCGGATGGACAATATTGTAGAAACCGCCAAGGGCGGTATTGATCACCACATCCCAGTCTTCACCGTTCAATGCGGGGAAAGCATTGTCCCGGGTCACGCCGGCATTGCACACCACACCCCAGTAGGCGCCCCTGGCCTCGATATCGGCCTCGATCCGGCGCCGCGCCTCATCGCGGTCGTTGACGTCGAACTGCAACACGCTGGCATCGACCCCCATCCCGCGGATGGAAGAGGCGGTCTCTTCGACCTGCTGCAGCTGACTGCGGCAATGCACGGCCACATCGAAACCATCCGCTGCCAAGCGCAGCGCAATCGCTTTGCCAATGCCCCGGCTGGAGCCGGTAACCAATATCCTGCGATGACTGCTCACTGCACGGCTCTCCGCTGCTCGAGGAAGACGGCAAAGTCTTCCGGTTCAAATACATTGATCGTTGCACTGACCACTTTGCGCTCATCCGTCCAGATCTCGCACTCGAACGATCCCATGCCGCTCTCGTCGCGATAGACCGGGCGGGCCACGATGCTCAGGTCGCAGTCGGCGGCAAACGCGGCATGTTCGCTCAGATAACGCCGACACCCCAGCAACACCCCGGGCTTCACCGGGACGCCGGCCGAGCGCGCCCGCAAGCCAACCCAGGCCGCCACCGCCTGCGCCATCAGTTCTATTCCTATCCAGGCCGGCATGCCACCATCGCTATCAGCATACCAAGCCTGTGCCGAGCTGGTAGCCCTTACGACAATTTCGTTGCTGTCGAAGCGGCTGACCCCATTGAGCAGCAGCATTCCGGCGCGATGCGGCAGCAACTCCGCCATCGAATAAGGAATATCACTCATAAACGCGTACCGTTCTTCATCCGCCACCGCTGCAGAGGGGAAAATTGGCGTGCAGTATCGCTCAATTCACCGATATTCGCCATGAATAACTGCGAATGCCGCTTATCGTACCGGGCGGTTCGACTCACGGTCGCCGCCCCAGTTTTTCCCACAGGACCGGTGGCGTGACAAACTGGAGCTCCATGCTGGCGATCTCCAGCGCCAGTTGAATGGTCCAGCCGCGAGTCAGCTTTTCTCCGGTGGCGGCATCGCAGATCCGGTATTCCATTTTCAGGCGGTTTTCGAATTCGACGATACGCGCCTCGACCCGCACCGTCTGCCCGTAGCGCGCAGGACGCACATACTTTAGATAGCATTCGGTAACCGGCCATGCATATCCTGAATCTCGCATCGCAGGATAGTCATAGCCGATCTGCCGCAACAGGCGACCGCGAGCGATTTCGAAGTACTTCAGATAATGGCCGTGCCATGCCACTTCGAGCAGATCCACGTCGTGAAACGGAATTTCGATATCGACGCTGGCGGCGGGCAGGCAGGGGCAATCGTTCATGGCATTTTCCTGGAATTTTTGAACAAGCGACGCCGGCCTGCGCTCAAGAAGCGCTGCGGCGCAGCCTGCGCCACAGCAGCATGGGAATGCGGGGCAGCATGCCGCAGAACAGCAGGGCGTGCATTTTGCTGATGCGGAGATTGTCGCGCAGCGCATCGAAATGCGAGAGCCCCCCCGCCGGATAGATCACCCGCGTGGCCAGATTGCGAACGGGCAGCCCCATCCAGTACAGCCTCACGATCATGGCACTGTCAAAATCCATGCGCAGCGGGATCCGGCCGCGTGCGATCAGCGCGACGGCCGGCGCGAGCGGGTAGCAGCGGTAGCCACACATGGAGTCGCCGATGGCAAAGGACAAGGTCTCCACCCACACCCAGAAGTGAGTCAGGTAACGGCCGTACAGCCGGGCGCGCGGAACCGAGTCGTCGTAGACGGGACGTCCGCAGACCACGGTATCGGGGTGGCGGCGGGCGAGTTCGAAAAATCGCGGGACATCTTGCAGGGCATGCTGCCCGTCTGCATCGACTTGCAGGCCGTGGCTATGCCCGGCCGCATGCGCCTCGCGCATGGCGCGCATGACGGCCGCCCCCTTGCCGAGATTTCGCGGATGCCGGATCAGCCGCAGCAGCGGTTCGCGTGCGGCAACCCTTTCGAGCTCGAGACGGCTCACCTCATCGCTGCCGTCATCGACCAAGAAGATAGGGTAACCGTACTCGCGCAGCCGTTCGATTGTCGCTGCGATAGTCGATCCATGGTTGTAGCAGGGAATCAGCAAACAGGGCAGGAAGCGCATTTCATCCCAACTGGATTCGGCCCGAAGAGGCCTTGCGCCCGTCGGCGCGATAGTCGAAGCTCAGGCGGCGGCGATCCGCGTCCCACATCAGATGCAGAGTCAGCCCGGCGCCAGGCTCCACGATGTCGGTAAATTTGATCTGTTCCAGGCTCTGAAACGTTCCGGCGACTCCCAGCTTGGCCTGCGCAAACAACATCGCCCAATGAATCTGAACGACGCCCGGCAATACGGGAAAACCCGGAAAATGACCGTCGAAACAAGGCGCGGCAGCGGGCAACAGCAGGCTCAGGAGCACGGCGTCGTCGGTGCACCGTTCGGTCAGTACCTGTGGAAGGACGTGTTGTGGCATGGTCAGGGACTCCTTGGCGCCGGATGCACGACGCCAAGGACGCACACACCCCCGCCCTTGTGCGTCGACAAGCGCTTACTCGGCCAGCAGGGTCTGCACCGACTTGATCACATCCCCGACCGTACGCACGGTCTTGAACTCGTCGGGCTTGATGCGCTTGCCGGTCAGCTTCTGCAGGCGGATCGCCAGATCGACGGCATCGATGCTATCGAGCTCCAGGTCGGTGAACAGATTCGCCTCCGGAGTCACCTCGGCCGGATCGATCTCGAACGTGTCGTGCAGGATGGTCCGCAACTCTTCTAGAATTCTGTCTCGGTTCATAAGCTTTGGATCTTTAATAACGTTTTATTGAAGCATGACACCGCACCTTGTCTCCTTGCGCAACGTCAGCCGACGCGAAACTATTCCTCGCCCAGCGAGTCAAAATACTACAGTACAGTAATTAATGCCTATTCCGTAGTGACTTGCGGCGGCAGGCGCTCGCTAAAATAGCGCTGCAAAGCTTTGGTCAGGTGCCGCGATGCCATGCTGGGCTGCACGGCTCCGCCCAGCAGCTCGTCCACGCTGATCGACTCAAGCACCTCGAGCGAAAAGTGGAAACGGCGCGAAGGAATCCGGTACCAGGGCACGCCCTTGGATAGGGTGGACGGCGTGCAGCATAGCAGTACCGGCAGTATCGCGCACTCGCCGGCCAGTGCGATATGCGCGGCGCCTCGCAAGAAGGCATAGGGACGACCGGGCAGGCTGCGCGTTCCTTCCGGAAAAATCACCAGGTTCTCGCCGCTGCGCAGCGATGCCGCGCAGTCGGCGATCAGGTTCGTCGAATCATCGTTGCGGATATAGCGCGCGGCGCGTACGACTCCGCCCAGGAACACGCTGTCCCACAACGCGCTTTTGACTACGCAATTGGCGCTAGGCAGCAGGGAAATCATGACCACAACATCGATCAACGTGGGGTGATTGGCAAGGATCAGGCAGCCTCGCGCCCGCCGCAGCCGCTCGCCTCCGTTGACGTCGAGCGACATGATGCCGACCACGCACATCATTTTCACGAACAAGGCGAACGATTGCTGCACCAGGCCGCGCACTACGCGCCGCCTGAGGTCGTAGCGCGCCGGCAACAGCAGCAACAGGGGAAACACCGCCGCAGACAAAGCGAGCCCGCCGAGTCCGAAAACCGAAAACGACCACGCTGTCATCAACAATCGCCACAGATAGTTGATTCGCGCCGCCAGCCCCCTCCATCTTGCACCCATTGCGTCCACCCGCCCCAAGCGCTCGTCCGAAACGGGAACGGACGCCCTGCCGCCCCCCATTGCCGCCGCGCGACCGTTATTTTGGGCGTCAGCCCGTTCAAAACCGGCCTCGCTCACAAAATTCGGCTATTTTAGAGGAAGCTCCCCAACGCCACAAGCAAGCCTATACATGCCAAATGTCATCATTCTGATCGCGCGAATTGCCCCGGCCACCCCCGAAAACCGGGCTCTGCATCATTCGCTGCAATCAGAGCGCGCGCGGCAGTTGATCGCACCCGCCTGCGCCTTGCTCGACGCTTCTGCCACGGCCGGCTGGCGTATCGACCAGGGCTCCCCTCCTCAACTGCTGCAAGAAGACGGCCAGCCTGCGCCCGGCTGGATTTCGCTCAGCCACAGCGACTGTTGGGTCGGCTGTCTGGTCAGTCTGGCCGGGCCGGCCGGTTTCGATCTGGAGACGTGTCAACACAGGGAGTTTTCGACCTTGCTCGACTATCTGGCCAGCAAACGCGAGCAGAAGTGGCTGCAGCGCCGCTTCGGGGACGATCCCGCACAGCGCTTCTACGCCTGCTGGACCTTGAAAGAAGCCCTCGGCAAACTCTATCGCAGCGGATGGGATGCCAGTACCTCGCAGCTGGACCTGACCGGACTCGACCGAACCGACAATAGCGAAGCGGCGATCCAGGCCATGCATCTGACCCTCCCCGAATGGGAGCTGGCGCTGTCCTGCGCGCTCCGGAGTCCTGCCCCGCTGAGCCCCCGCCTCTTCGTCAGCGACCCACAGGGAAAGACCTCCCCCCTCGTCCCCCCGGCCCCCTGGACCAGCCGCTGAGCGCCGCTTCAGGCTCGACATCCGCCACCGCTACATTGCGAATGCAAATCATTACTATTTGCATGTATACTTTCCGTACCGACCCGAGCCCGATCACCGGTGCCAGGGCGATGTTTCCACAACCCGGATAAGGAATCGCACCCAAATGCCCAAGCGCGCCCTGGCCCGCAGCACCCTGTTCGTTACAACCCTGCTCATCGCCGCCCCCACCCTGGCCGCCGGTGACGACGGCATCGTCATTTACAACGCCCAGCACGAAAACCTGACACGGGCCTGGGTCGATGGCTTCAGCCGCGACACCGGCATCAAGGTCACGGTGCGCAACGGCGACGACAGCGAGCTCGGCAATCAGATCGTACAGGAAGGCCCGGCCTCCCCCGCCGACGTCTTTCTGACCGAAAACTCGCCGGCCATGGCGATGGTCGACCACGCCGGCCTGCTCGCGCCCCTCCCGCCTGCGACGCTGGCCCAGGTCGCGCCGGCCTGGCGCCCCTCCCATGGCCGCTGGACAGGCATTGCGGCGCGCGCGACCGTCTTCGTGTACAACAAAAACAAGCTGCCCCGCGCCGAGCTTCCCGCCTCCTTGCTCGACCTCGCGCGCCCCTCGTGGAAAGGCCGCTGGGCCGCTTCTCCGTCAGGCGCCGATTTCCAGGCTATCGTCAGCGCCATGCTCGAACTCAAGGGCGAGGCCGTGACCTTGCAATGGCTAAAAGCGATGAAAACCAATTTCACCGCCTACAAAGGCAACAGCACCGTATTGAAGGCCGTCAACGCAGGCCAGGTGGAAGGGGGCGTGATCTACCACTATTACAGTTTCGTCGATCAGGCCAAAACCGGCGAAAACAGCAAGAACACCGCCCTGCACTATTTCCGTCATCAGGATCCGGGCGCCTTCGTCAGCATCTCCGGTGGCGGCGTTCTGGCCTCCAGCCGGCATAAAGAACAGGCGCAAGCGTTCCTGAAGTGGATCACCGGCCCGGCAGGACAAGCTATCCTCAAAAACGGCAACGCCTTCGAATACGCCGTCGGCGTGAATGCGGCCTCCAACCCGGCCCTGCCGCCACTCACGCAACTCGACGCCCCGCGGGTCGATGCCGCCCGCCTCAACAGCAAGAAAGTGGTCGACCTGATGATTCAGGCCGGCCTGCTGTAAAGTGGCGGCAGCCACCCCCTCCACGGCCGGTGCGGCGCGCGGACTCACCGTCGCCGCGGCCGCCGTCGCCGCACTGGCCTTGCTGCCGCTGTTCTTCGTCGTCGGCGTATCCATCGACAGCGGCTGGCCGACGATACGGGAGCTGGTGCTCCGCCCCCGTGTCGGCGAGCTTCTGCTCAACACCGGCCTGCTGGTCGCACTGACTCTGCCGCTGTGCATCGCGCTCGGCGTCGGTCTGGCCTGGCTGACCGAACGGACCGACCTGCCTTGCCGGCGGGGGTGGTCCGCGCTCGCCACCGCGCCGCTGGCGGTCCCGGCCTTTGTCCACAGCTATGCATGGGTCAGTCTGCTGCCCGCCCTGCACGGGCTGGCGGCCGGCGTCATGGTATCGGTGCTGGCGTATTTTCCCTTCCTGTATCTGCCGGTCGCGGCGACCCTGCGCCGCCTCGACCCCGCGCTCGAAGATGTGGCCGCCTCGCTCGGCATGACAGCCCGCACCCGTTTTTTCCGCGTCGTGCTGCCGCAGCTGCGGCTGGCCATCTGGGGCGGTGCCCTGCTGGTCGGCTTGCATTTGCTGGCCGAATACGGCCTGTACGCGATGATCCGCTTCGACACCTTCACCACCGCCATCTACGACCAGTTCCAGTCGACCTTCAACGGCCCGGCCGCCAATATGCTGGCCGGGGTGCTCGCCTTGTGCTGCCTCGCTCTGCTCCTGCTGGAGGCCACAACGCGCGGCCATGCCCGCTACGCCCGCGTAGGCTCGGGCAGCATCCGCCAGCAGCGCCAGTTACGCCTGGGCCGCGCCGCCCGCTACGCCGCCCTGCTGCTGCCGCTGACAACGACACTGCTGGCGCTGGGAGTGCCGCTGCTGACCCTCGCGCGCTGGCTGCTGGCCGGCGGCAGCGATGCCTGGCGCAGCAGCGGCTTGCTCCCGGCCCTGGTGCAGACACTGGAGCTCGCCGCTGCCGGCGCCCTCGTCGCCCTCGTCGCCGCCGTCCCCATGGCCTGGCTGTCGATACGCGCCCCGGGTCGTCTGCAACGCATGCTGGAAGCCTGCAACTACGTCGCCAGTTCCTTGCCCGGCATCGTCGTCGCACTGGCGCTCGTCACCTTCACCATCCACTATACCCGTGCGATATATCAGACAACACTGACCGTTTTGCTCGCCTATCTGCTGATGTTCATGCCGCGCGCCATGCTGAGTCTGCGTACAGGCATAGCCCAGTCTCCGGCCGAGCTGGAAGACGTGGCCAGAAGCCTGGGGCGCACGCCGGGGCAAGCCCTGCGGCAGATCACTCTGCGGCTGGCCGCGCCGGGCGCCGCCGCCGGCGCCGCGCTGGTTTTTCTCGGCGTCGCCAACGAACTGACCGCCACCTTGCTGCTGGCACCGAGCGGAACCCGCACTCTGGCCACGGCATTCTGGGCACTGACCAGCGAAATCGACTACGTCTCCGCCGCGCCTTATGCGCTACTGCTGATCGTACTGTCGATGCCGCTGACCTGGCTGCTCTATCACCAATCCCGACGCACTGCCGGACGATGAACTCACTCGAACTGTACGCCCTGAACAAATCCTACGGCCCGCTGCCTGCGGTCGAAGCCGTCACGCTCTCGGTTCCCGCCGGCAGCCGCACCGCCATCGTCGGCCCGTCCGGCTCGGGCAAGACGACATTGCTGCGAATGATCGCTGGCTTCGAATTTCCCGACAGCGGCCGTATCATGCTGGACGGCGAGAGCATGGCTGGCGGCGGGCGCATCGTGCCCGCCCATCGTCGACGTATCGGCTATGTGCCGCAGGACGGTGCGCTGTTTCCGCACCTGACCGTCGCCGGCAATATCGGCTTCGGCCTGGATGGCGCTGCCGCCTCGCGCCGTCCGCGCGTCGAGGAACTAATGGACATGGTTCAGCTCGACATCCGCATGGGCGACCGTTGGCCACATGAATTGTCCGGCGGTCAGCAGCAGCGTGTCGCACTTGCGCGCGCGCTTGCGCAACGACCGCGCCTGATGCTGCTCGACGAGCCGTTCTCGGCTCTCGATACAGGGCTGCGCGCGGCGATGCGCAAGGCGGTGGCGCAGTTGATGACCCGGGCCGGAATCACCAGCATACTGGTAACACATGATCAGGCCGAAGCCCTGTCCTTCGCCGATCAACTGGCGGTCATGCGCGGCGGCCGGTTAGCCCAGGCGGGCGCGCCTCTCGATGTCTACCGCTACCCGTGCGACGAAGATATCGCCCGTTTCCTCGGCGACGCGGTCGTACTGCCCGCACGCATCGGGCAAGGCTGGGCCGAGTGCGAGCTCGGACGCGTGCCGGTCGGCGACACGACGGCGAGCGGGGACGCGCGCATCCTGTTGCGTCCCGAGCAGATACGGCTGGCCCAGATGCCGGAACAGGCGCCGGCGGCAAGCTGCCGCGGCGTGGTGACGGATAGTGATTTTGGCGGGCACGACTGCATTCTGACCGTGCGCCTGGCCGGCGCGACGCAACGCAGTCTGACGGTGCGCAGCCCGAGCCCGGACGCGCCCGGGGTAGGGCGCCCCGTCAGCCTGGCGGTGGCGGGGACGGCGCATGTATTGAGGGGCTAGCCGAACCGACGCGACTCACGCCAGTTGCAGCGACGGGCGCTCCAGACGTTCGCGCACGAGTGCGCCCTCCTCGCCCCAGTAGCCGAGACGCGCCAGGCAATCACAGACCACCAGGGCGGCATCGATCATGAAACGGCGCTCGAGAACCAGCGCCTCCACCTCGGCCAGCGACAGCAGCAGATGCTCGGCCACCTCGCCGTCCTGATTGGCCGGGACGGTCGACGCATCCAGCCACAGGTCGTAGATGTGCAGCCATTCGCAGTGCAAGCCGCGCCCGACCGCGCGCCGCGCGAGCAGCAGCGATGCAGGGGCCAGCCCGTGCACCAGCGGCGACGGGATGCCGGCTTCTTCCCAGCTCTCGCGTTCCAGTGCCAGATCGTAGGACTCGCCGGCGGCGACACCGCCGCCCACCATATTGTCCATGCGGTTCGGATCGACAGCCTTGAACGGGCTGCGGCGGCCGATCCACATGCCGATGCTGCCATCGGCGAGGCGCCTGAGGCCGTTGAGGTGAACCGCATGGCTGACCAGGCCCAGCGGCCGGAACGCCGCCCGTTCCAGTTCAAAGACGGGATGCCCGGGCGGATGGTGGGCAGTGAAGTTTTCGTCACGCCAACCCGGCAACCACCCGCTCGCACGCCAGCGGCGCGCGGCGGCGCCCAACTTCGACGACAGGGCCTGGTAATCGCCACCGTCCAGACAGTGCAGGCCCTCTTCCTGCAACTGAAACAGGCCGGCTTCGTTCGTCAACAGGCGTTGCCGCCATTCGGCGTTGACACACCCCATGCGAGCGCCCCCTATCCATAGCGGGGTGTACGCTGTCTCATCGATTTGCATCGCAGAATCGAGATAGTCCAGAACGGCTGGAACGCGCATGACGTCTCCATGACAACGACGTTGTTTAAACCGCCATGTTAAGGAGTTTTTAGTTATATCGCCATGTTTTTGCAGCGTAAGCGTTCGCCTCAGCCGCCAAAACGATCCGCCAGCCCCGAATATCGGGGCCGCTCGGTCGCCACCGCTCCCGCCAGAGCCGCGCGCGTGCCGCTGACCGCAAAGCGCTGCCGGGCCCGGGTGATCGCGGTGTACACGAGTGCCCTGTCGAGACCGCCATCCTGGGCGAGCAATAGCCAGACCTCCTCGTACTCGGAACCCTGGCTTTTATGCACCGTCATGGCGAATACGGTTTGATGTGCCGGCAACCGCCCGGGTGCGAGTTCGCGCCAGGCACCGCCAGCGGCCGGAAAAACCACGCGCAGCCCCTTGCCGCGCGCGACGGTGAAGCCGATATCCCCATTGAACACGCCGACACCGTAGTCGTTCTCGGTGATCAGCACCGGCCGTCCCGGATACCACTGGCTAGCCGCGTCTTTCGAGCCGCGCTCGACCAGCAGCGACTCGATGCGTGCATTGACGGCGTCGACCTGGCGCCTCTCGGCCGCCAGCAGCATGAAGCCGGCGAAATGGCGGGCCAGCGCCTCGGGGGCTTCTCCCGCCTGTGCCGCCGTCAAATAAGCCTCGCGCTTCGCCAGTAGCGCGGCCGCGAAATCATCGTCGCGACACCAGCCCGCATCGGGGTGAGCCTCATCGTCGAGCAGATCCAGCACCGCTTCCGCCGCGCGTGCGTTCACGCGTCGCGCAAGTTCGCCGATATCGCTGTCGGCAGCAAATCGGTGGCTACGGCTGAGCAAAGCCACGCAGTCGGCAAGACGGTTCGGTGCCGCACCGGCCTGCGGTGCCGAACCGCAGGCCTCATGCAACCAGGCGAGGGTTTCCGGGCGATAGCTGACACGCTGGCACAGGTCGCCCAGTACATCGCCGGCATCGACCGATGACAGCTGGTCGCGGTCGCCAAGCAAAATCAGACGGGCGCCGGGTGGCAAGGCATCCACCGCCCGTGCCATCAGGTTCAGATCTATCATCGACGCTTCGTCGATAAGCAATACATCCAGCGGCAGCGGATTGCCGGCATGGTGGCGCGGGGCAAAAACGCCGGGACGAAGTCCGAGCAGGCGATGCAGGGTCTGCGCTGTCTGCGGAAGTTGCTGCTGAACGGACTCGTCTACCGGCAAGTGTTCGCGCGCGGCACGAACCGAGTCGCTCAGTCTGGCCGCCGCTTTGCCGGTCGGCGCCGCCATCGCCATCACCAGCGGGCGCGGCGACAGCACGGCCAGCAGGGCCAGCAGGCGCACGACCGTTGTCGTCTTGCCCGTGCCCGGCCCACCGGAAATCACCAGGAAGCGCTGTCGGCAGGCAAGGGCCGCCGCTTGTTTCTGCTCATCGCTGCCCGGCGCGGAAAACAAACGTGCAAGCCAGACGCGCGCCAGCCCGGCATCGACGATGTCGGGCTCCCCGGCCAGGCGCGACAAGCCGGCGGCCAGTTGCGCCTCATCGTGCCAGTGACGGGCAAAATACAGGCGTCCCTGCGCGTCCAGAATCAGCGGCGCATAGGCGCCGGGGGGGCCGACCAGCGGCGAGCGCACGAGGCGTGCGCGGGAGGCTGCCGTCTGCGGCAGGCACACATGCCCCTCGGCATTGGCGGCGACGAGTTGCGCGATCGTATCGCCCTGATCCCAGGCCGGATCGAGCCGCAGGAACAGTTTCTCGAGCTGGCGCGCGAGCGGCGGCGACTCGCGCGGCACGATCATCGCGTGCTCAGACACCGAGCCGCGCCTCGATCGCTTCACACAGGGTCGTCAGTATCTTGATGCGTGCAAAATACTTGTTATTGGCTTCGACCAGCGTCCATGGCACCTTGCTCGTGCTGGTGCGGTCGACCATATCGCTGACCGCCAGCCGATAGGCATCCCACTTGTCGCGGTTGCGCCAGTCTTCGTCGGTAATCTTGAAGCGCTTGAAGCCGGTCTCTTCGCGGGCCTGAAACCGCGCCAGTTGCTCCTCGTTGCTGATGGCCAGCCAGAATTTGACCACGATGGCGCCGTTCTCGTGCAACTGGTGCTCGAAGTCGTTGATCTCGTAATAAGCACGCATCCAGTCGTTTTCGCGCGCGAATCCCTCGACCCGCTCGACCAGCACGCGGCCATACCATGAGCGATCGAACACGGCGATGCCCCCCCTGCCAGGCGCATTGCGCCAGAAGCGCCACAGCCAGGGCTGGGCACGTTCCTCCTCGGTCGGAGCCGCCACCGGAATCACGCGGTAGGTGCGCGCGTCCAGCGCCTGGGTGATCCGGCGGATGCTGCCCCCCTTGCCGGCCGCATCGTTGCCTTCGAACACCAGCACCAGCGAGTAGTCCTGGAAACGCGGATCGCGCGTCAAATGATTGAGCCGCCCCTGCAGGGCATCGAGCTTGACGCGATAGTGCTCCCGGCTCATCGGCTGGTCGAGCTTCAGCGAATCCAGAATCAGTTTATTGTCGATAGGCGCCAGCAGCGGCGGGGCATCGACGGCGTCGCTCGACGGCAAGGCCTGCGCCAGCCGGCTCTTGATCGCGTTGTACACGGTATTGGCGACAGTCAGATTGCGGTAGTTCGCATCTTCGCCATCGACCACGATCCAGGGCGACACCGAACTGTTCGTCAGGCGCAGCATATGCTCGCCGTACTTGCGGATGTGGTCGTACATCTCGAAATGCCGCCAGTCGGTCTCGGTCACGCGCCAGCTGGTGGCAGGATCCTTCTCCAGCTCCTTCAGCCGTTTTTTCTGCTTGTCGCGCGACAGGTGGAACCAGAACTTGATGATCAGCGCGCCATCCTGCGACAGCATGCGTTCGAAGCGCAGGATGTCGAAAATCTGGCGATCGAACGAATCGTGGTCGGTCACGCCGTAGACATGGTCGAACAGGGCGTCGGAATAGTAGGAACCGAAAAACAGGCCGATGCGCCCTTTCTGCGGCAACTGGTTCCAGTAGCGCCACATCCACGGCCGCGCGCGCGCCTCGTCGTTGCGCGAACCGAAGGCAACGGTATCGATCAGCCGCGGATCCATCCATTCGTTGATCAGCTTCATGGTTTCGCCGCGCCCGGCGCCGTCGAAACCATGAATCAGGATCAACACGGGAAAATCCGGCTTCTGCTTCAGGTCGTACTGTATGTCCAGCAGTGCCTGGCGCAGGCGCAGCGCTTCGACACGATAGCGTTCCTTATCGATGCTGTGACCGATTTCTGCCGATTCGAACATGTAAACTCCGTTAGCTAGGGGCCGCAAAAAACACGCTCTCGAGCCCGGCGAGCAGGCTTGCCCCCGGCTCATCGCGCCAGACACCGTTTCCGTCGCCGTCGAGGCCGCGCAGATAGAGATAGCGGACCCCGCCGAAACGCAATGAACTGCCACGCGTTGCGAAATAGCGCAGTAATGCCAAACGATAAATCAGGTACTGCAGATAATAGTGCTCGCGTGCGACCGATTGCGCCAGATTCTCCACGCTGTAGTCATCAGCGGCATACCCAAGATGATTCGATTTATAGTCCACGAGGTAGACCTTGCCGTCGAGTTCGAAGACCAGGTCCATGAATCCCTTGATAAAACCGCGCACGGTATGAAAATCGAGGCGGGCGGCGGCAGCGCGCAAGGGCTCGGCCAGACCGTTGCCCGGGTCGCTCAGAACCCGGATCAGCGCGGCCACGTCCAGGCGCGTCACCGGTAGCAGGAACTCGAGTTCGACCAGGCGGCGGCCGGCGGCGACGCGGTCGAGACGGACATCGGGATCCAGTGGCACGCTCAGCGCGCGCCTGATCATATCGCAAGCGGCATCGGTCCATTCCGGCGCAATACCGTGCAAAGCCAGCTGCCGCTCGACCTCGCCCCGGATCGTCGCATCGTCCGCCGCGAAGTCGATGCGCTCGAAAATAGCGTGCAGACAGGTCCCGGCACGCGCTCCACGCGGGAAATGGAAACGGTCCAGCGGCACGCCTCCTTCATCGCTCACCGTCGCGCCGCGATCGTGATCGGGCCTTTCCCCCCCTCCGCCATGCGCCAGCGAAGTGAAACTGGCGAAACGCCACGGCGTGTACAAGGGCCGACCCAGCGTCCGCGCGGCAAACTGGCGCGGTGGGGCGGGCGGCGGGGTAAAGCTGACAAAGCCGGGCGGCGGGGACTGCAGCGCCGCCGCCCCCGGCAGCCGCTCGACGAAGCGGCGCATATCGTTCTCCACCCGCGTCGCATCCATCTCCTGCGCCTCCAGCGCAGACAAGGCGCCGATACCCTCGCCGTGCACCAGCCACGACAGGGCGGCGGTTTCCATTTTCTGCACCCACCCCCAGCACAGGTACTGACGGTATTGGGCACGCGTCAGCGCCACGTACAGCAAGCGCATTTTTTCGGCCAGAATCTCGCTGCGCGCCGCGGCGCGCACTTCGGCATCCGCCAGCGCATCCGGCACCAGCCACGGCGTTTCGCCGGAGCGATAGCGCCAGAACGCGCTCCCCTTGCGTTCCAGCGCCCCGTCCCACAAGAAGGGGCAGAACACGACAGGGTATTGCAAACCCTTGGCGCTATGCACGGTCACAATCTTGACCAGCGCGGCATCGCTCTCCAGACGCAGCACGGCGTCCTCGCCCGCCGGCGGTGCCGCGACCTGGCTCTCGAACCAGGCCAGCAGCGGCATGGCCCCACGTTCGCTTTCGCTTTGCAGCAGTTCCGCCAGATGCGAGAAATTGGTCAGCCGCCGCTCGCCGTCTTCGAGCGGCAACAACCGCTCGGCCAGCCTTTCGCGTGCCATATAGCCACGCCAGGCCGCCATGAAACCCTGTGCCGACCAGCGTGCATGGTCGTCGGCATTGAGGGCCAGTCTCGCCTCCCACGCCGATTCGTCATCGCACAGCGCTTTCAGCCCCGGCGCATCCAGGCCGCTGCCGACTCCCGCGAGCACCCGGCGCAGGCGGCCTTCGTTGCCCGGCTCGGCCCAGGCGCGCAGCAAGGCCAGCAACTCTTGCGCCTCCCTGCTCGCGAATACGCTTTCCTGAGTCAGCGCCACGCTATTGATGCCGCGCTCGCGCAGGGCGGCACGCACCTGCTCGCCCTGACGGTGCGTCGCCACGAGCACCGCGATGTCCCCTCCGTCGAGCGCCCGAGCGCCCCCATCGTCGCGCACCAGGCGCGCTCCGCCGGCGGCGGCCAGCGTCAGCAGACGCGCAATTTCATCGCCGCAGGCCGTCACCGCGCATTCGGAGGCGAGCTGCTTGTTGGCGCCGCGCTCTCCTCCGCCCGCGCCATCCAGCCATTGCACGGTAAAGGGCGCGCGGTCGTCGTCGACCTCCAGCCGACAGCCCGAGGATGGCGCGGCACGCACCGGATGGTAGTCGATATCGGGCAACACAAACGGTTGCGGGCGCGCGAACAGGGCATTGACTGCCGCGACCAGCGCATCGACCGACCGCCGGTTGGTATCCAGCGAATAGACCCGCCCACGGTCGGCATCCGCTCGCGCGGCGAGGTAGGCGAAAATATCGGCGCCACGGAAACTGTAAATCGCCTGCTTGGGGTCGCCGACCAGAAACACCGGCCGCTGCTGCTCGACGAAGCAGCGACGAAAGATCGGGTACTGAATCGGATCGGTGTCCTGAAACTCGTCGATCAGCGCGACCTGAAAGCTGGATGCCACATGCCGCGCGAGCGCCGCGCCACCGGTCGGGTCGGCCAGCGCATCGGCCAGGCCGGTCAGCAAGTCGTCGAAGCTGCGACCGCGTTCGCTGCGCCGCTCATCCACCAGTTGCCGGTCTATGCTGGCGATCAGGTCGAGCTTGAGTCCGGCCAGGCCGCTGGCGGCGGCTTCGCGATAAGCGGCCGTCGCCTCCAGCCAGCTCTCAACCGCCGCGAACACGGCGTGTTCCGGCGGTGTCGCGTTCTTTTTGGCGCCGGCACTCAGACTGGCCGGTGTCAATTTCTCCAGCAACTTGCGTTCTTTTTCCCCTGGCGGCGGCAAACCGGCGGCACCGTCCACGCGTTGCCGCAAGGCTTCCGCCATCGCGCGCCGCCTGGAGTCGCCATAGCTGGTCGCCTTGAGCCCTTCCGCCCCGAGCAGCATCCCGATCGCCGCGTCTATCCCGGCGCGATCGCGGCACAACGCCTGCCACGCCGAATCGACGCGCGCGCGCGCGCGCGCCAGGTCGGCCGGATCCGGCCGCCTCACGTGCAGATAGGGCCGCGACAAAAAAGGCCGGACTTCGCCCAGCCAGTCCTGTGGCGTTTCGCCGCGCCCAGCCACCAGTTCGGCCAGCAGGGCATCATTCTGCACTCGCCGCCGCCAGAAATCGGACGCCGCACGCGCAAGCCTCTGGGCATCGTTGTCGACTAGTTCGGGCGAGAACGTCTGTCCCGATTCGAAGGCCGCATCGGTCAACACCCGCTGGCAAAATCCGTGGATGGTATAAATCGCGGCAGCGTCGAAGCCCGTCAACGCCGCCGTCAACCGTCGCCGCGCCAAAGCACGCTCGGCTTCGCCGGCAAAGCGCGCGGCGAGACCGGTCAGAAAGCTGTCGCTGCTGGCCGCCCCGTCGAGCACGGCCAGCATCTCGTCCAGACGCCGCCGCAGGCGACTGCGCAGCTCGGCGGTCGCGGCGCGGGTGTACGTCACCACAAGAATGCGCTCGACCGGCGGCGGCGCCTCCCCCTCCAGCAACAACCGGGTATAGAGCGCGGCGATGGTCCAGGTCTTGCCGGTGCCGGCCGACGCTTCGATCAGATTGACGCCGTCGAGCGGACACGTCAGCGCATCGAGAGCCTGCACGCCCGGGTTCATGCCGAGTCTCCCGCGCCCAACGCCTTCGCCATGGGCAGCAGCAGGATCCGCGCCAGCGTCTCGAACAAGGGATCGTCGAGCGGCTCAAGCTCGCGGAACGCCAACCCGATGGCGGGATCATCCTTTTGCGGCGTTTTACCGTCGAAACTCGGCGCCCATTCCTGGCGTGCACTGGCGAAAGCGGCGTCACGATCCTCGCCGGCGGCATAGCGTACGGCCCAGGCCAGGCTGGTGCGTGCGAAAAAAGGCAGTGGCAGCGCTTGCCCCTGCCGCCAGTAGTCGACCCAGGGCTGCAATACGCCTTCGGCATCCGCCTGCGTCTCGAACGCATAGCGCCCATCTTCGGCAAACAGCTGCGCGCGAGGCTCCGCATCCGCCGGCGGTGCCAGTGCCAGCAGCAACTGCGTCAGCCATAATTCGATCAAATCGCCGGCATAGGCGCGACGCGGCAGTACGCGCAGAATGCCTTCCGAACGCAGCGCGGCCCATTCTCCGACCAGGGTCGTCCCGCCCAGCGACAGCGCAAACGGCTGCGGCGCTAGTCTTGGCTCGCGCAACGCTTCCGGCAAGCCGGCGAGGAAAGCCCTGCTCGTTTTTTCCTCGCCGGCCAGCCACGCCCGTCCGAGTTCCCCCGGGGGCAGCAGACCGGCGGCGGCGATGCGCTCGATCGCCCGCCCTTCCGGGCGACGCTCGAGCCAGTTGGCAATCAGGGTCGCACGCAAGCGGCTTTTGTCATCGCGGCCCAACTCGAACGGCTCGTCGCGCGCAAGCGTTTCCGGCGCCGTCTCCAGGCGGATCGCCAGCCGTTCGGACAACCATGCGCGGCACGGGTTGCGCCAGAAGCGCAACAACGCGTCGAAACGCAAAATGGGCGGCGCACTCCCGGGCAAGGGCGCGGCGAACGGTGCGAGCACTGCGCGAGGGCAGGCCAATGCCGCGGCAAAGCTGGGCTCGAAGCTGGCCAGTCGCGGATCCGAGCCGTCGTAGGCCGCAGCGGCGAACGGTTGCAGCGGATGCGCGACGGTCAAGCGCTCCTCCAACTGCTGCCGTGCTTCGGGGCCGGTTGCGCCGGACATTGCCGCCAGCGTATCGCATAGTTCGCTGACCAGCGACGACGGTGGCATCGCCTCGCCAGTGCGGGCCGACAAACCGACATAGGACAGGTACAAGGTATCGCGCGCCGACAGAATCGCCTCCAGAAACAGGTAACGGTCGTCGAAGCGGCGCGAACGGTCGCCCCGGCGCGGGTGGGCCGCCACCAGATCGAAACTCACCGGACGTTCATCGCGCGGATAGGCGCCGTCATTCATCCCTATCAGGCACAGCAGCCGAAACGGAATCGAACGCATCGGCACCATCGCACAGAAGGTAACCCCCCCTTGCAGGAATCCGCCGGGGGCGGGGTTGGACAACCGTCGCGCAAGCCAGTCGCGCACCACGGCCAGGGGCAGGCGCTGATCGAAGGCCGCCAATTCGCAATCTTGCGCCAGCGTGTCCAGCGCCTGCCGCAGGACGGCCAGCGCCGCTTCGCCGTCTTCGCCGGCATCGAACAAGGCATCGACCGCCTCCAGCAAGCGCAGACTCCACTCCAGCGGCGTCGCCGGCTGCGCCCAGGCAGCAGCCTGCGCTTCGATTTCATCGTAGACATCGGCGAAGCGCGCGAGCACGTTCGCCAGCCCGCCCTGGGCCGCGCCGTCGGGCAGCAGGCCAGCAAACAGCGCCGACGCGTCCCCGGCCATGGCCTCGGGCAGGACCGTCCCCAGCAAGAGCCTGTCCATGCCCCAGCGCCACGTATAGGAGGCCTCGTCGGGCAGGTCGAGCCCGCGCTTGTGTGCACGGTCCCTGCCCCAGCGTATTGCCGCCTGTTGCACCCAGGCCCGGATCAGCGCCAGATCGTCGACGTTCAACTCGAAGCGCCGCAGTAATTCCGGGCAGTCGAGCAAGGCGAGCACATCGTCGGCATCGAACCGCGAGTCGGCCAGTTCCAGAATGCCGGCAAAAGCGGACAGCAGGGGCTCGTCGCGCTCGATGCGACGGTCGGCAATGCTGTAGGGAATCGTGATGGCATCGGTGCGGATGCCGAACACGGCGTCGATATACGGGGCGTAAAGATTGATATCGGGTGTCAGGACCGCGACATCGGCCGGCGTCAACGTAGGATCGGCAGCGAAGCGGTCGAGCAGGCCATCCTTCAGAACTTCGAGTTCGCGCATCGCGCCGTGAGTGACATGGATCTCGATCGAGCGATCCCCGTCCGCCAGGGGCTGCGCCCCATGCGCAGGCGCTCTCTGCGCAAGCATGTCGCGCTGCAGACGCGCCAGCAGCGTATCGCCGGGCGGGGCCTCGAACATCTCGCGCGCGTCGGGGATCTGCTCTGCGATCTGGTCGAAAAAATCGCGCCCCTGCTTGCCGAGCGAGGCCAGCAGCGGATGGTCGGCCCGCACGTCCAGCCCTTGCCGGAACAAGGTCAGCTGGCCCTTTGCATCGGCGACGTCACCCCAGTATTCCGCACAGGGATTGAGCAGGAACACGCAGACGTCGGTCAATTGGGACAGGCGCTGCACCATGGCCAGATACATGGGCGCCAGACTGGCAATGCCGAACAGGGACACGCGCTCGGGCAGAACCGCACCGTCGAGTGCCGGCAACACGCTGTCGAGCATGCGCACCCGGTGCATGGCGGGATCGCCGGCAGCCAGCTCGCGCCACAGTTCGGCCTGCCAGGACTCGTCGTCGCCCAGGCCGAGTCGTGCGCCGGACTCCCAGGCCCGGATCCAGTCCGGGCGGAACACCAGGTACTGGTCGTAGATATCCGCCACCTTGCCGGCCAGTTCGAAGCGGGCGAGCTCGCCACCGGCGAGATAATGCGCGAGCGGAGCAAAACACGGGGCATCGAGACGCGGCAGGATCTCCATCAGCCGCCATAGCAACACATCAGGAGAAAACCCCGACTTGGCGGGCAGCCCGGGCATGACCCCCTGCATCAGACGCCAGGCGAAAGCCGCCGGCAATACGAATTCGAGGTTGGCGGCCACTCCGGCCGAGCGCGCGAGATTCAGCGACAGCCAGCGCCCCATCCCGCGACTCTGCACGATGACGGTTTCACGTGCGAACGGGTCGGCCAGAGGGACAGCGGCTACCATCGCGCCAAACAGATCGCCGAGCCGTTCCAGCCGATTGGATTGATAGAGATGAAGCATGCATTTGCCATCGTGTAGAATCGTGCGCAAACAGTGTAACACCCGCGCACGCAAGGAACCTTATGAACGCTTATCTCTTTCTCAAGCAGGCCCATATGGGCTTCGCCTTCACCAGCATCGCACTGTTTGCCCTGCGCTACGGCGCGATGCTGTGCTATCCGCGCCTGCTCGGCTGGAAAATCGTGCGCATCGTGCCGCATGTCGTCGATACCTTTCTGCTCGTCTGCGGCGTGGCGCTGGCGATTCTGCTGCACATCGATCCGGTGCGCCAGCCCTGGCTGCTGGCCAAAATCGCGGGGCTGATCGCCTATGTGATCCTGGGTACCCTGGCGCTCAAGCGCGGCAAGACGCGCGAGGCCCGCATGGCGGCAGGCGTGCTGGCCTTGCTGGCGGTCGGCTATATCGTCGCCGTGGCATTCTCCAAGCGGGCGCTGCCGTTTTGACCCAAGACAAGGGCGGATAGCCGCAGCTCTGTTACCTTCAGCCGGTTTCCCCCTTGTCGAGGCGTCATGCCAAGCAACCGCACACTACCCGAACTGGTGTGTCCGGCAGGTAATCTGCCCGCACTCAAGGCCGCTGTGGATAATGGTGCCGACACCGTTTATCTCGGCCTGAAAAACAACACCAACGCCCGCAATTTCGCCGGACTCAACTTCGACGCGACATCCGCGCGCGAGGGCATACGCTATGCGCGCGAACGCGGCAGGCATGTCCTGCTGGCGATCAACACCTATGCCCAGGGCGCCGATATCGGCCGCTGGCGAGCCGCCATCGATGAGGCCGCCGACCTGGGCGTCGACGCCGTCATCGTCGCCGACATCGGGCTCATGGACTATGCGGCGCGCCGCCATCCCGACTTGCGACTGCATATGTCGGTGCAAGGCTCGGCCACCAACTACGAAGCCATCAATCTCGCGCACGAGCTGTTCGGCATCCGCCGCGCGGTACTGCCGCGCGTGCTCACGCTGGATCAGGTGCGCCACGTGATCGAGAACACCGCGGTCGAGATCGAAGTCTTCGGCTTCGGCAGCCTGTGCGTGATGGTGGAAGGACGCTGCCTGCTGTCCTCCTACGCGACCGGCGAATCCCCGAATACGCATGGCGTGTGCTCGCCCGCGCGTTTCGTGCGCTGGGAGCACGGTGCCGAATCGCTGGACGCGCGTCTGAACGGCATTCTGATCGACCGTTACCGCAAGGACGAAGCGGCCGGCTACCCGACCCTGTGCAAGGGCCGCTTCCAGGTTGCCGACGATACCTATTACGCACTGGAAGAACCGACCAGCCTCAATGTGATGGAGATGCTGCCGCAACTGATAGAAATCGGCGTGGCGGCGATCAAGGTCGAAGGCCGCCAGCGCAGCCCGGCCTATACCGCGCAGGTCACGCGCGCGCTGCGCGAGGCGCTGGATGCCGCCGGCCGCGAAGGATCGCGCTTCACCGTGCGTCCCGGCTGGCAGCAGGCACTGGCCAAGGTCTCCGAAGGGCAGCAACAGACGCTGGGCGCCTATAGTCGCCCGTGGAAATGAAGGCAGGATGGAAGTCACGATGACCCAAGCGAATTTAAAACTGGCGCTCGGCCCGCTGCTGTTTTTCTGGCCGCGCGAGAAGGTCATGACGTTTTACCGCGCAGCGATCGAATGGCCGCTCGACACCCTGTATCTGGGCGAGGTCGTCTGCGGCCGGCGCCAGCAATTGCGCAGCCGCGACTGGGTGGCGCTGGCACAGGAACTGGCGGGCTCGGGCAAGGAAATCGTCCTGTCCTGCCAGGCCCTGATCGAGGGCGAATCCGACCTCAAGCGCCTCAAGGTGCTGGTCGATAACGGCGAACTGGCGATCGAAGCCAACGACCTCGGCGCGGCCAAGCTCGCTCGCGACCACGGCCTGCCCTTCATCGCCGGGCCGCACCTCAACATCTACAACGGCGAGACCCTGGCCGTGCTGGCCCGCCTCGGCGCGCGGCGCTGGGTGGCGCCGCTGGAGATGAGCCGCGACATGCTGGCCGGGATACTTGCCGCCGCGCCCGCACCGGAGTGCGAAGTCTTCGCCTGGGGGCGTCTGCCGCTGGCCTTGTCGGCGCGCTGCTTCACCGCCCGCCATTTCAATCTGAAGAAAGACAGCTGCGAGTTCCGCTGCATGGAACACCCGGATGGCCTGACCTTGAAGACGCGCGAAGGCAGCGACTTCCTGACCATCAATGGCATCGAGACGATGTCGGGGGCCACGCAGTCGCTGCTGCCGCATCTGGCGGATATGCGCGCCAGCGGCGTCGGCCGCGCGCGCATCAGCCCGCAAGCCGAACACTGCGAGGAGATCGTGCGCACCTTCGCCGCCGTCGCGGCCGGCCAGACCGGCTCCGACTTGTCCGCCTGCGCCAAGGGCGGTCTGGTCGACGGCTATTGGCGCGGCCAGGCCGGTATCGTCAAATTGGGAGAAACGCAAAATGCAAGTGCCTGATCTGGTTCTTCCGCCGCTGGTGGCGCGCATCGCCAGCCGTCTGCCGGCGACGCCCCCCTCCTGGCTGCTGGTCGGCCTGCTCAATCAGCTGGTCCGCCGTCAGGTCCTGCCGGCCGACATGAGCCTGCTCGCGGGGCGCCGTTTCGAGGTCCGGGTACTGGACGCCGGCATCAGTTTGCGTTTCACCGCAGACGAGGCGGGTTTCCGGGTCGACACGATCGCGGAGACGGCCGATCTCTGCTTTAGCGCCAACGCCGCCGACTTCGCCCGCATGATGCTACGCGAAGAAGACCCCGACACGCTGTTTTTCAATCGGAAGCTGGCGATCGAAGGCGATACGGAACTCGGCCTGATCGTGAAAAACCTGCTCGACAGCGTCGACTGGAGCAACACCCCGGTCGGCCGCTTCATGGCCGCCTGAACAGCCTGGCCGCCGCCCGCGCAGCGGGCGGCGAAAACGTCAAATGCCCAGCCGGTCGCGCCAGCCGTAGTACCAGGCGCCCAGCGTCAGCAGAGGCACGCGCAGCAAGCGCCCTCCGGGAAACGGCTGGTGCGGCAGCGCGGCAAACGCATCGAAACGTTCGCTCTGGCCCTGGATCGTTTCCGCCAGCAAGCGTCCGGCCAGATGGGTATAGCTGACGCCGTGCCCGCTGCATCCCTGGGAAAAGTAGACATTCGGCCCGATGCGCCCAAGCTGGGGCAGGCGCGACAGGGTAAGCGAAAAATTCCCGGTCCAGCCATAGTCGATGCGCACGCCGGCCAGTTGCGGAAACGTTCTCTCCAGCTTCGGGCGAATCTGCGCTTCGATTTCGCCGGACTCGCGGGCGCCATAAACCGTGCCACCGCCGTAAAGCAGGCGCCGGTCGGCCGATAGGCGGTAGTAGTCGAGCAGGAAATTGCAATCCTCTACGCAATGCCCGTTAGGCAGCAAACGCCCTGCCGCCTCCTCGCTCAACGGCTCGGTCGCGATCATTTGCGTCCCGCATGGCAGCGTCTTTTCCGCCAGAGCGGGTATCAGCTGTCCCAGATAGGCATTGCCCGCCACCACCACAAAGCTCGCACTGACCTGTCCGGCACGCGTCTTCAGCACGACAGGCTCGCCGTATACGATCTGCTCCACCGCTGATTGTTCGAAAATGGTTGCGCCCAGCGACTCCAGCGCCGCCGCCTCGCCCAACGCCAGATTGAGCGGGTGGATATGCCCGCCCAGCCCGTCGAGCAGGCCGCCGACGTAACGCGGCGAATCGACCTCGCCGCGCATCTGTCTGTCGTCGAGCAGGGTCAGCGCACGATGGCCAAGGCTTTCCCACAGTGCCCGTCTCTCCTCCAGCTCACGCATCTGCTTGGGGGTGATGGCAGCGAACAGATTTCCGGCTTTCAGATCGCAGGAAATTCCGTAGCGTTCGACCCGCTCGCGGATGATGGCTCCGCCCTCGAAGGCCATGGCCCCGATCCGCGCCGCCGCGCTTTTTCCGTGTCGGCGCTCGATCACATCGATATCGCGGCTATAGCTATTGACGATCTGGCCGCCGTTGCGCCCGGACGCGCCCCAGCCGACCCGTGCCGCCTCCAGCACGACCACGCGGTAACCGCGCTCGGCCATCTCCAGCGCGGTCGACAAGCCGGTATAGCCGGCGCCGATCACACAGACATCGCAATGTACCGCGCCGGTCAACGCGGGCCGTTTCGGCGCCGGATTGGCGGACGCAGCGTAATAAGACGCAGGATATTCCAGCGCAGTCGTCATCGGATCCTTCCCGGTACGCCCATGCGGGCCAAGTCAAGACGAAATCACCTTATCTGCGTTTAAGATTTTAGACAAGCAGACTTTCCAGTTCCTGATCATGAGTCCGGGGCGAGGCTCTACCCGGCGGCACGGCCAATGATTGAAGCGTCGCCCTCTCTGTCCGCCTTTCCCTGACAGACCATCGAAAACCCGCGAGCACGGAAACGCAAACAGCCGGCAAGAGAAATCTCTTGCCGGCTGTTTGTCCGAGCGGCCGTCGACCGAATGACGACCGGTTCAGTCTGGCGACATCAAATCGACTGCGCGAGCGCCTTGCGTTTGGCCGAAAGGTCGACACCGGGCAGGTCGGCGATGATGTCCGGATGCTGGCCGAGCTTGTCCACCATGAAATCGACGAAAACCCGGGTCCGGGGCGCGATGTGGTCGCGATGCGGGAAGCAGATATAGATCGAGCGTTCCAGCGACACCATATCGGTCAGCACGACTTCCAGCTCGCCGCTGCGGATGAAAGGCATCACCTCATGGCCGGGTAGCTGGGCGACGCCCAGCCCCAGTCGAGCGAGCTCGCCCACGGCTTCCATCTCGTTGAGGGTGTAGGTGCCGTTCACTTCGAGCGGTATGCGTTCGCCAGTGCGGTCGAACTCCCACTTGAACAGGCGACCCGAGGTCGGAAACTGGAAATTGATGCAATCGTGATTGCTCAACTCTTCCGGCTCCTGCGGGCGGCCATACTTGTTCCAGTATGACGGTGCCGCCACCACGTACAAGGGAATGTTGGCCAGGTTGCGCGCGACCAGACGCGAGTCCGGCATCATTCCGACACGAATGCCGACATCGTAGCCATCTTCGACCAAGTCGCTAAAATGATCATCCAGGCCGAAAAACACTTTTATCTTGGGATAGCACTCGCAAAACTCGCCCATCAGCGGCAAGATAAAACGTCGCCCGAAGGAGTTGGGCATGCTGACGCGCAAGTGTCCGGCCGGCTCGTCGCGGCTCGCCCGCAGCTGGTTGATGGCCGCATCCAGATTATTCACCGGCCCGCGGCACTGCGCGTAAAAGCGGCGGCCGTCTTCGGTCAGCGTCAGTTGGCGCGTCGTACGGTTGAACAGGCGAACTTCGAGTTCCTGCTCCAGCCTCGCGATGCTCTGGCTAATCGCGGCAGGCGACACGCCCAGTTTGCGGGCTGCGTCTGAAAAACTGCCATTCTCGGCAGTGGTCATGAAAACCATGAGCGCTTTAAGAGTATCCATAGCAGAGCCAATCCAAGGTGGGCATAACGATTCAATGCCGAAGAAATAACAAACAGCTTCTAAACGTCATTATTAAGTAGCACTTCTTAAAAAAGAGTACACCATTCCTAGACTTTATTAAAGTTTAAATTATTTAAAGCGAGCACTACTTTCGCGGGTTGAGCGGGCAAGATATGACTATAGCATCTAAAAAATACCGAATATTGCAAACAAGATACCTAGCCATCAATGACATGCTGATAGACTGGCCGCGTCGCACCTGCAGACGGCCCGACCTCTCTCACGACTGAGGGCTGCCGCCCCCGCTCTGCAGTCAGGATTCCATCTTGCACCGTTCGTGGGGCAATCTGCACTGAACTTTAGTGTTGCCGCACATGGCTGGCGGCGGTGAAGACCGATGCGGCGGGTATATATAAGGACAACAGAAGGCGATCAAGGCCGCCTGATTCGCTCCTGCCGGCTCGAGTCGTGCGCGATTGCGCACGCGCTTGCTCAGGCGCAGTGCGTTCCACCTTTATTTATTGATAAAGTTAGACTATCAAACCTAGGCAGGGCAAATGTTGCGTCAGCAGGAGCTGCCCCCGACCCGTCCTTTGGAACGGCTGTTTCCTGCTCTTTTGATGCAGCGGGATTGTAAAGGGTCTGTTATGCTTTTTAAATCAAAACAATAAGAAAGCGTCGCTCATGACTAAGGCACCTCTATTTTACTCGCGCCCCCTGCCCGAAGAACTCGGACCGGAACGCACGTATGCCCTTCTCGAATGGATCCACATGGCGGGCCACGTCGAGGTGGAGGCACAACTGAAGGCCTATCTGGAGTATCTGCACCAGCAGATACCAACCGAGCACATGGTGCTGGCGATGGGAAGGCTCAACCAGAGCCACCAGTTGCAACGGTTGGAGAAAGTCGTCAACGTGAACTACCCGCTGCACTGGGTCGAACACTATATGAGTGAAAACTACGCCAGCTGCGACCCGGTGCTGCGCACGCCGGTCGGTAGCGGACCGGTGGTGTGGAAAGACTCGTTCGCCTACGCCAAGACCGCGCTCGAGAAGCGTTTCATCGCCGAAGCGGCCTCGATGGGGCTCGGTTGCGGCGTCAGCTTCAGTTCGGCATCGGAAAGGCAGAACCTTGCCTGCGTCATTTCGCTGACAGGCGAAGAGATGATACGCGACCATCAGTTGATCGAAATGGTGAATTGCCTGGTGCCGCACTTGCACCAGGCCATGGTCCGCGTCGCAAATCTGGCGCCCAATTCGCCATCGGCCATGCTGCTGTCACACCGCGAGTACGATATTTTCCAGTGGATGAGCCGAGGCAAAACCAACTGGGAAATCGCCACCATCCTGGCGATCAGCGAGCGGACCGTCAAATTTCACGTCGCCAACATCATCCGAAAACTGGATGCGAATAATCGGACGCATGCGATCGTGCGAGGACTTCAGATGGGGCTGCAACCGCCGATCGCAGCCAACGAATGAAATCCGGGCCCGCCTCCGACCAATCGAGGTAGGCGGCCTGGGACATCACCCCGCCGTCCAGCGGTCGCGCCGGCCCGATACGATGCGCGGGAAAGCCGAGCCGCTGGATATGGCGGAAAAACGGCGGTTCGACAACGAAATACATCAAGCGCACCTGATGAGTCCGTGCCCAGGCATATAAGCTGAAATACAACAGATGCGCAGCGGCTTCCGGCCGCTGCCCCTTCTTGTCCTGCCCCACCGCGAAGCGCGTCACTTCCGCGCTTTGTGCCCCTTTTTGCAACACAAACCCTTCTGGCATCAAGGCGGAGAACTCGCTTTCGATCATGAACGGACAGTGCCCGGGGGTGATTCGCGCCGAGCCGATCACATCGTTGCCGTCCAGGACGGCGAAATTATCGGAAAAGCTGTCGTAGTCATCACGGTCCAGCCCATCCTCTGACGGTGCGAGCCAGCGCAGTTGGTCTCGAAATATCCGATGCCGAAAGCGCAGCAACTCCGTCTCGCGTCGGCCACCACGGATAGAAGCCAGGCGAAAATCGGACTCGGCTGAAAAGTGAACAGAATTCATAACAAGCTCCATAGGAATTGTCTTACGGAATTCCACTCTAAGAGCTTGCCGTTACCGGTAAATCTGTCCTTTCGGTCAGGTAAGCGCTCTAACCTTTCCCGGCAGGCCCCCGGCCCGCCGCCCGCCGCCGTCACGCGGCTGTAATGCTTTGAGAACGCTGAAAATCTGTGTTAAAATCAGCCGTTCTGCGGTAATACGTTGACAACCGTCCCCCCGCCTGATTGACGCATATCAAGACCCCGACAATTTCATAACTTACACTCCATAGTGTTTTTGCTCGACGCGAGGCCAACCACCATGAAACATCTGTTTTCGCCGCTTGTTATACGGGGCCGTGAACTCCTGCCCATCGTACAAGGCGGCATGGGGGTCGGTATTTCGGCCAAAAGTCTGGCCGGGGCCGTTGCCCGCGAGGGTGCGGTCGGTACGATTGCCAGTGTTGATCTGCGTCATCTTCACGATGACCTGATGTCGGAATCGGCCGGCGCGAATCAGGCCACGCTCGACCGCCTGAACCGCATCGCGCTCGACCGCGAGGTCAAAGGGGCACTGCAGCGGTCCGAAGGAAACGGTATTGTCGCCGTCAATGTCATGAAAGCCGTCGACGATCATCCGGCTCTGGTGCGCCAGGCCTGCGAATCGGGCGCTCAGGCCGTGGTCATGGGGGCAGGCCTGCCGCTCGACCTGCCGGAAATGGCCACCGGACATCCCGACGTCGCCCTGATCCCCATTCTGTCCGAATCGCGCGGCATCAACATCGTGCTGAAACGCTGGATGAAGAAGAACCGTCTGCCTGACGCCATCGTGATCGAGCATCCGAACCATGCAGGCGGCCACCTCGGTGCAGCCACCATCGCCGACCTCGATCAGCCCCGGTTCGAATTCAAGCGCGTACTGGAAGAAACCTTCGAAGTCTTCAAGGCGCTCGGCCTCGAGCGCGAAAAAGTGCCGCTCATCGTCGCCGGCGGCGTCAACAGCTTCGAAAAGGTCAAGACCTTCCTCAACGAATTCGGTGCCTCCGCCGTCCAGATCGGCACCGCCTTCGCGGTGACGACAGAAGGCGACGCCCAC
This sequence comes from Paludibacterium yongneupense DSM 18731, assembly GCF_000422925.1. Lineage (GTDB taxonomy): Bacteria > Pseudomonadota > Gammaproteobacteria > Burkholderiales > Chromobacteriaceae > Paludibacterium > Paludibacterium yongneupense. The sequence goes on along the minus strand of NZ_AUGZ01000008.1, from coordinate 189,645 downwards.
ATCAACTTCAAGCGCACGCTGGCCGAAGCACTGCCCGAGGACATCGTCGAGTTCATGAGCGTGGCCGGCCTGCCGGCGCGCGGCGTGCTGACGCCCTTCCTGAAAAGCTATCTGCACCGCGAAGCCAAGCTGCAGGCCAACGCCAAGGCCGACCCGCGCCGCTGCACCCAGGGGCTCAACTGCCTGACGGTCTGCGGGCTGCGCGACGGTCTGTCCAAGGTCGGTCAGTTCTGCATCGACCTGAAACTGTCCGCCGCCTTCCGCGGCGAAGTCAGCAAGGGTCTGTTCTTCCGCGGCGCCGACCCCCTGCCCTTCGGGCCGGCGATGCGCAGCGCACGCGAGACCATCCAGTATTTTCTGACCGGCGAAATGCCGGCCGAGCTGCAAGCGGGCCGTTGAAAGCGGCCCCGCGACGAGAGTCCGCCGTTGCCGGACTCTCGTCATCCCGTTAAAGTAGGGCGATGAACGCCTTCACTTCCTGCAGCCCGGCCACCGGCGAGGTTTTGTTTACCCGACCGGCGGATACCCCCCGACAGTTGACCGCCACCCTCGCGCAATTGCGTGCGGCCCAGCGCGTTTGGCGCGAGCGCTCGGTCGCCGGGCGCGCCGCCGCCCTGTTGCGCCTGGCGACGACGCTGGAGCACGAACGCGAGCCTCTGGCCGGTCTGGTTTCGCTCGAAGTCGGCAAGCGCATTGCCGAATGCCTGGCCGAAATCGACAAGTCGGTGCAGCTGATACGCTACTACGCCGAGCTCGCGCCCGAGCTGCTGCGGCCGCTGGCGATACCGACCCAGGCCAGCCGTAGTGGCGTCGCCTTCGAACCGCTGGGACTGGTGCTGGCCATCATGCCGTGGAACTACCCAGTGTGGCAGGTTCTGCGATTTGCCATTCCCGCCCTGATTGCCGGCAACGCCTGTCTGGTCAAGCCCGCCCCCTCGGTACCGCAATGCACCCGGCTGCTGCTCGACTGCGTGCAACGCAGCGACCTGGATGTCGTGCGCGGGGCCTGGATAGATCCCGAGCAGGTCGAAGACGCGGTTCGCGGCTGCGACGCGGTCGCCTTCACCGGTTCGACCCGCACCGGGCGCATGATAGCGGCCATGGCCGGACGACATCTGCGCAAGACCGTGCTCGAACTCGGCGGCAGCAACCCCTTCATCGTGCTGGCCGACGCCGACATCGAAGCCGCAGCGCGCGAAGCGGCGCTGTCGCGGTTCCGAGATGCAGGCCAGTCGTGCAATGCCGCCAAGCGCATGATCGTAGTCCCCGAGATAGCGGAAGCGTTCAGCGAGGCGCTGACGCGGGAAGCGGCGCGGCTGCGCCCCGGACACCCGGCCGATCCCGCCGCGTCGCTGGCGCCGCTCGCGCGCGCCGATCTGCGTGAGAATCTGCACGGCCAGGTCATGGATGCCGTGACCAACGGCGCCACCCTGACGCTGGGCGGCGAAATGCCGGCAGGTGCCGGCTTCTACTACCCGGCGACAGTCCTCGACCATGTCGGACCGGCTTGCCGTGTCTATCACGAAGAAGTCTTCGGGCCGGTGGCCAGCATCCTGCGCGCCCGGGACGAGGCCGATGCAATCCGGCTGGCTAACGACACCCCGTTCGGCTTGGGCGCCACCCTGTACAGCGCCGATACCGACCGCGCATGGGAGCTCGCACGCCAGATCGAGGCCGGTAGCGTCTTCATCAATCGCCATACCAGTTCGGACCTGCGCCTGCCTTTCGGCGGAGTCAAGGATTCAGGCTACGGCCGCGAACTATCCGAATTCGGACTCTACGAGTTCGTCAACGTCAAAACCTACTGGCAAAAGTGAAGCCGCCCCGATGAACGCTGTTGTCCGCCGACGCCTGCTGGTCTTGCTACTGGCACCGCTCACCCTGTATTTCGCCGTCGTCGCATTCGTCCCGTCCTGGCTTGCGCGGCCATGCTGGCCGGGCGGCTCCATCCCGCTGTCGCTACCGCTCGCGATCGGACTGATCTGGCTCGGCTTTGCCGTCACCGTCCTTTATGTCCGGCTATCCGTACGCGAGGACGCGTGATGCCGACCTCGCCCCTCGCCATCTGGCTGTTTGTCCTCGTCGTCGCCATGAGCCTGCTGATCACCCGTCGCGCCGCGCGCCTGTCGCACACGCCCCAGCAGTTCTTCCGCGCGGGCATGCGGGTGAACGGATGGCAAAACGGGCTCGCGCTCGCGGGCGACTACCTGTCCGCCGCGGCCTTCCTCGGCGCTGCCGGCCTCGTTCTCGCGCAAGGCTACGACTCGCTGGTCTATGCCGTCGCCACCCTCGCCGGCTGGCCGCTGCTACTGCTGCTGCTGGCGGAGAAGCTGCGCGAGCAGGGGCACTACACCGTCGCCGACATCCTGGCGCGGCGTTTCCCGCAACGCTCTATCCGTCTGATGTCGGCGCTCAATACCGTGCTGATCACCCTGTTCTATCTCGTCGTGCAGATGGTCGGTTCCGGCAAGCTCATCGAGATGATGTTCGGTTTGCCCTATGGAGCGGCCGTAACGCTGGTCGGCGTACTGATGACGCTCTACGTCGGGCTCGGCGGCATGCTCGCCACCACATGGGTGCAAATGCTCAAGGCGGTGCTGATGCTGATCGCCGCCATTTTGCTCGCCAGTGGCGTGCTCGCCCACACCGGCTGGAGCCTGAGCCGGTTGGTGAGCGAAACCGTAGCCCGCCACCCGTCGGGAGCGGCGGTATTGCTGCCAAGCCGGGCTCTGGGCACACCGCTGGAGGTGATTTCGCTGGCGCTGGGGCTGGTACTCGGCCTGCTCGGGCTGCCGCACGTACTGATGCGTTTTTTCACTGTCGCCGACGCCCGCGCGGCACGCGTCTCGGTCTGCTGGGCAACCGGCATCATTGCGCTGTTTTTCACCCTGAACGCGGTGATAGGCGCGGGTGGCATCATACTGGTCGCGGGGCATCCGGCCTTTCTCGACGCGGCCGGCAAGCTGATCGGCGGCGGCAATATGGTGGCACTGCACCTGGCCCGCGTCATCGGCGGCGAACCCTTGATGGCGGCCGTCGCCGCCATCGCTTTCGCCACCATGCTGGCGGTCGTCGCAGGACTGACGCTGGCCGGCGCCGGCGCCATCGGCCACGATGTCTACGGCGTGCTCTGGCGCAAGAACCGCGGCGGCGGCCGCGAGCTTCTCGTCACGCGCCTGGCGGCACTGGGGCTCGGGCTCGTGGCCATCGCGCTATCGACCCTGTTCCAGCAGCAGAATATCGCCTTCATGCTGGGGCTCGCTTTCGCCCTGGCCGCCAGCGCCAATTTTCCCGTGCTGTTGCTGAGCCTGTTCTGGCCGGGCCTGACCGTGCAAGGCGCACTGGCGTGCGGCATCGCCGGGATGGTCAGCTCCGTATTCGCCATCGTGACCGGTCCGACCGTCTGGGTCGGCCTGCTCGGCTTCGCCCACCCGCTCTTTCCGTTGGCCAACCCGGCGCTGATCTCGGTCGGACTGGCCTTCGCCGCCGGCGGCCTGGCATCGCACATGACGCGATCCGCCGTACGGCAAGGAAACCACCATGAACACTGAATCGTTTCTCGAGGAACTCGCCGCGCTGATCGGCCCCTCCCACCTGCTGACTGCCGATTGCGATACCTCGCCGTATTGCGTGGACTGGCGCCAGCGCTACTTCGGCCGCGCGCTGGCGGTGGCCCTGCCAGGCACCCGCGATGAGGCGGCCGCCTTGATGCGGCTTGCCCATCGCCATCGAGTGGCTGTCGTGCCACAGGGCGGCAACACCTCGACCTGCGGCGCCGCCACGCCGGACACGAGTGGCCGGCAGCTGGTCGTGGGCCTCGGACGACTGAACCGGGTACTGGCAATCGATGCCGGCAACGACACCATGACGCTGGAAGCCGGCGTCACCCTGGCCGCGGCGCAACAGCTGGCCGCCAGGCACAAGCGCCTGTTCCCGCTATCGCTGGCCAGCGAGGGCAGCTGCCAGATCGGGGGCAACCTGTCGACCAATGCTGGCGGAATGGCCGTACTGCGTTATGGAACCATGCGCGAACTGGCGCTGGGGCTGGAAGTCATCCTGCCCGATGGCAGCCTGATCGAGGATTTATCCGGCCTGCGCAAAGACACCAGCGGGCTCGACATCAAGCAGTTGTTCATCGGTGCGGAAGGGCAGCTGGGGCTGATCACAGCGGCGACGCTGCGCCTGTTTCCGATGCCGACGGCGCGCGCCACCGCGCTGATCGGCGTCGATACGCCGCAGGAGGGTCTGGATTGGCTGCACCGGCTGCGCGATCGCTTCGGAGACCGCCTGACCACCTTCGAGCTGATTTCGCTCCCCTGCCTGGAGCTGGTCCGGCGCCAGAACACCGCGCGCGTCCCTTTCATGAGTCCATGGGCCATCCTGCTGGAGTTATCCGATGGAGGCGACAGCGCGGCACTTTATCCACCGCTGCTGGAATGCCTGGCCCAGGCGCACACCGTCGATGGCGTGGTCGCGAAAAACGAGGCCGAGCGCGAAGCGCTGTGGGCCTTGCGCGAAGTGCTGTCCGATAGCCAGAAACGCGAGGGGCCGAGCATCAAGCACGATATCGCGGTGCCGTGCAGCGCGATTCCCGTCTTTATCGACGAGGCAGGCGCGGCGCTCGAAGCGGCCTTTCCCGGCTGCCGCATCATCGCCTTCGGCCACGCTGGCGACGGCAACCTGCATTACAACGTTTCCGCCACCCGTCCGGGCAACACCGATCTGTTCGACGATGAAGAACGCGTAAACGGCATCGTCTACGACATCGTGTATCGACACGGCGGCACACTGGCGGCCGAACACGGGATCGGGCAGCTCAAGCGCCACTGGCTCGAGCGCTACAAGGACCCCGCCGCGCTCGCGCTGATGCGGGCCATCAAGCAGCTGCTCGACCCCGAACGCCGCATGAACCCTGGCAAATGGCTGTAGGTTCTGGCGAAAAAAGCCCCGGCGGCCCAGGCCGCCGGGACAACACGAGGAAGAAACACACCGAACGGCAACAGTCCGGCGCATTGAACGTACCTTGCGTGCAAGGTACGGCAAAATCTAGCGCGCCCTTCCCCGGCTGTCCATCCAGCGTGGCATCAAGCCTGCGGCCAGCGATAGTCGCGAAACATCTCGCGCAGACGCATTTTCTGCAATTTCCCGGTCGCAGTATGCGGCAGCTCGTTGACGATGACCACGTCATCGGGCGTCCACCATTTGGCAATCTTTCCGCCAAAGAAGGCGAGCAGCTCCTCGCGCGCCGCCGCCGCACCGGGCTTGAGAACGACCACCATCAGCGGACGCTCGTCCCATTTCGGGTGCTCGATGCCGATGGCGGCGGCCTCTGCCACCGCAGGGTGACCGACCATGATGTTTTCCAGATCGATGGAACTGATCCATTCTCCCCCCGACTTGATCACATCCTTGGTCCGGTCGGTAATCTTCATATAGCCGTCAGGGTCGATAGTGGACACGTCGCCGGTATTGAACCACCCATCGGCGGTATGCGCGGGTGAAGCCGCCTCCTGGCGAAAGTACTGTGCGAGAACCCACGGACCCCGCACCTGTAAATTGCCGAAGGCCTTTCCATCATGCGGCAAAGGCAGCCCCCCATCGTCGACGATGCGGATATCGACACCATAGATGGGACGTCCCTGCCGCATGTGCAGCCGGCACATCGCTTCTCGATCGAGATCGCGGTGATGGAACTTCGGCGTACTGGTCGTCCCGCACGGCGACAACTCGGTCATACCCCATAGCTGGCGCAGTTCGACCCCATGTTCCGCCAATTGCTCGATCATGGACTCCGGCGCAGCCGCGCCACCGACAATGACCCGCTTGAGCGAGCGGATGCGCAAGTGATTCTGCTCGCAATGCTGAAGCAGCATCAGCCAGATGGTCGGCACGCCGGCCGCCATCGTCACCTCTTCGCTTTCTATCAACTCGAACAAATTGACGGCATCCATCTTGGCGCCGGGAAGAACCAGCTTGGCTCCGTTCATTGCGCAACTGTAAGGCAGCCCCCAGCCGTTGACGTGAAACATGGGAACAACCGGCATGATGCAGCTCTCCGCCGACACATGCAGGCTATCCGGCAGCGAACTGGCCAGAGCGTGCAGCACGGTCGAGCGGTGGGAATACAGGACCCCCTTCGGGCTGCCGGTCGTACCCGAGGTATAGCAGAGCCCGGCAGCGGTATCCTCGTCGAACGCCGGCCATTCGAAGCTGTCGCTGTGACTTGCGACCAGATCCTCGTAACACAGCACTTCGTCGTTCGATACCGGACGCGGCAGGTGCTCGCGATCGCTCATCAGCACGAAGTGGCGTACCGTTGTCAGCTGCGGACGAATCTGCGCGATCAGAGGCAAAAATGTCAGATCGAACATCAGCACGCGATCTTCGGCGTGGTTGATGATGTAGACGATCTGTTCCGCAAACAGGCGCGGATTGATCGTATGGCAAACGGCCTCCACCCCGGAGATGGCGTAGTAGGCCTCGAGGTGGCGATAACCGTTCCAGGCCAGCGTGCCGACGCGGTCTCCGGGGCCGACCCCGAGTCCAAGCAGAGCGTTCGCCAGCTGGCGGGCGCGTACGGCCGCCTCGCCCCAGGTATATCGATGAATGCCGCCTTCCAGTGCACGCGACACGATCGCGGTATCGCCGTGATACGCCTCGGCATGCCGGATCAAGCTGGAAATCAGCAACGGTTGCTCCATCATCTGTCCACGCATCATGTCTCTCCTCTGGTTTTATGTACTGCCCAGAGGCAAGAATAAATGATAATGGAATAAATGCTCAAGACAATTAAGAGCTATTTCAATACCTTAGCGACGACAGCTAACCACGTACGGGATGCTTGGCCAGCATACGCTGCAGCGTGCGGCGGTGCATATTGAGAGCGCGCGCCGTCGCCGATACATTGCCGCCATGCTCGGCCAGAATCCGCTGCAGATGCTCCCAGGTCACGCGCCGCAAGGACATGGGCTGTGGCGCCAGCGGAAGCCCGGGGTCGGCATCGATGCGGGAATACGCCTGCAGCAACTCTTCGACGCCAACCGGCTTCGCCAGATACTGCACCGCGCCTAGCTTGGTCGCCTCGACCGCCGTCGCGATGCTGGCAAAGCCGGTCAGCACCACGATCGCACTCTGGGGGCTGCGCTCGCGCAGTCGTGGCAGCAGACGCAATCCGCTGTCGCCCCCCAGGTTGAGGTCAAGCACGATGCGCGCGGGCGCCGTATCCAGTGCGTCCAGCGCCGCCTCGCCCGAAGCGGCCGTACGTACGGAATAACCGCGCCGGGATAGCGTGCGCGCAAGAACGGCGGCGAAAGTCTCGTCGTCGTCGACAATGAGAAAGTCCGGACTCATCGTGGCTCCTCGTGTTCAAGAGACAACAGCAGGCGGGCACAGACCCCGCCCTCGATCCGGTTGCCGAGCTCGAGGGTGCCCCCCAGACGCGTCAGTGCAGCCTGGGCGAGCATGAGGCCGATGCCCATGCCAGCCGCCTTGTCGGAAGAAAGGGGAAGCTGCCCCGCACGCAAGCACTGCGCGTCGCTCAACTTTCCCTCGTGATTGACGATGTCGATCTGCAAGGCATCGCCCTGCCAAGCGATGGCGACGTCGACCATGCCATCGCCGGCTTCGGCCGCATTATTCAATAAATTGTACAAAGCCGGCCAGAACGCCGCAGGAAGACGCGCCACATGCCTGTCTTCCTGCGGCGAGGCCGAGACGAGACGCCGCTTCGGATGCAGTGACGACCAGGCGAGCAGACGCTGGTTCAGCACATCGATGACCGCGACCGGCGCTTCGTCTCGCTCGGCCCCCTGCCGCAAGCGCAGCAGGGCTTCACGGCACAGCTCGAGCTGACGCCGCATCAGCGCCAGGTCCTCGTTCAAGCCTGGCACGACGGCGTTCTGCCGCAACCAGTCGTCGACCAGCAGGGTCAGGGTATTGAGCGGCGTGGACAGCGAATGTGCGGCGCTAGCCGCTTGCAGACCGATCGTCAGCCAGGCTTCATCGCGCAGCGAGGCCGCCCGCGCTTCGCGCTGCTCGGCTTCGCTGCGGGCCAGCTGTCGCGACAGACGGGTGATGAAGGCCGTCAGCAGCAAGGCCGAGACCGCGAAGGTCAGCCACATTCCGATCAGATGAAAAGAGGCCCCCGAGACAATATCGCGCCCCATCAAGGGCCAGGGCAGATGCCAGCCGAACAGCAGCGCGTACAAAGCCAGCGTCGCGAGGCACAGACTCCAGGCGAAGGCGGCCGGACATAGCAGCGAGGCAAGCAGCACCGGCGGCAGAAACAGCGAGGCCAGCGGATTGGCCGCGCCACCACTGTACGCAAGCATCTCGGCCAGCGTCAGTACATCGGCGCACAGGCTTGCCGCCAGCAAGCCGCCAGGCGACACACCGCGCCGGGAGAGGCGGGACAGGAGCAGATTGAGCACCGCCAGCACCGTCCAGGCCTGTATGAGCGGCAACCATGCGAGCTCCACTCCCGCGGCGGCACAGACCGCCAACGCACATAAGGCCACCAGCAGCATGCCCGAGCGCAGACTCCGCACCCGTGCCAGCGCGCGCGGCAAATCGGAAGCCAGCGCGGGATTCATGCTCCCCCCTCCATGTGTTCCAGGCGCGCGCACAAGCCGGCGGCGGGATGATTGCCAAGGCTCAGGCACAGGCCGTGCAAAGCCGCGATCCTCATGACAATGGACAGGCCGAGCCCGCTGCCGGGCTCGCTCTGGCCGGGCGGGCGCACGAACCGTTCGCCGACGCGACCGATCCAGGCCGGATCGATGCCGGGCCCCTGGTCGAGAATATCGATATGCGCGCGTTCGAGAATCAGCGTGACGACGCTGTCGGCGGCGCCATAGCGCAACGCGTTGTCGAGCAGATTTCGCAGCATCAGGACCAGCAGAGCTTCGTCCCCCGTCAGCGGCAGCACCCGGTCTGCATCGACCCGCCACATGCACTCCAGGCGTACGCGACGCTCCAGGGCCAGCGTTTCCACCTCGCCCAAAGCCCGCCCCACCACCCTTTGCCAGTCGACCCGCCCGGCCGTGACGGGCAGCGACATCGGATCCAGCCGCGACAAGGAAAGCAATTGCTCGACCAGGCGGGTCGCACGGCCGATGCCTTGCAGCAACATGCCATGCGCGTGATCCCGCCTCTCGCCGCTGCTCAACTGAGCGACTTCAGCCTGCACCTGCAGCGCGGCCAGCGGCGTTCTCAGCTCATGTGCGGCATCGGCGGTAAAGCGGCGCTCGCGCTCAAGCGTCTCCGCAACCCGCGGAAACAAGGCGTTCAACGCCACGATCAGCGGGCGCACTTCGAGTGGAGCCTCGACGTCGATCGGGGTCGCATCGTCGGGCCGGCGCTGCGCGAGGCCCGCCGCGATGCGGCGCAAGGGCGCCAGCGCGCCACGCACGCCAAAGCGCAGCGTCAGCAATAGCAACGGTAGCGGCAGCAGCCATAGCAACAGTTGTGCGCTCACCATATTCCAGACCAGTTCGCGCCGTTCGCTCTCGCTCTGCCCGACAGCTGCCAGACGCCGCCCGTCAAGTGCAGGCAGAAAAAACACGCGCCAGTGTTCGCCATTGGCCAGGGCAATGCGCTGAAACCCGCGCGGCCGCGGTCCGTGGACAAAGGCGGCGCCATTGCCATCGACCAGCAGGGCACGCCCGGAGGCATCCCACAGGGCCAGACCGAATTCGGTGCCGTCGTCGCGCCCTTCATCGCCGTCGCCTATCAGGCGCGATGTCGCAGGCAGGTCCAGATAGGGGCCGGCCGGAGCGGCCAATCCGGTGCGCAGCAGTTGCCGCGCCATCAGCGTCAGTTGGGTGTCGTAGACTTCGTCAACCTGGCGCCGGGCCAGATGCCAGGCGGCGGCGACCGACACCAGCCACAGCAGCGGAATGATCACCAGCACCACCAGCATGATGCGCCGTTCGATACTATGCACCTTCACCTGGCCTCCCCCAGTGAATAGCCGATGCCGCGCACGGTGCGAATAAAGGCATTGCCCAGTTTTTTGCGCAGATGATGGATATGGACCTCGACGGCATTGCTGTCCAGCTCCTGCCCCCATCCATAGAGACTGTCTTCGATCTGACGGCGCGACAAGGGCCGCCCCTTGTTGCGCAGCAACAGTTCCAGCAAGGCCAGTTCGCGCGCAGTCAGCTCCATCGGGACATCGTTGCGCCAAGCCTGGCGCGCGCGCGGATCGAGCACCAGTCCATCATGTTCGAGCCGCGTCACCGTCGTCACCTGGCGCCGCCGTTGCAAGGCCCGCAGCCGCGCGACCAGCTCGACCAGTGCAAAGGGTTTGACCAGATAGTCGTCCGCCCCCCGGTCCAGGCCGTCGACCCTGTCGCCCACGCTATCGCGCGCGGTAAGGATCAGCACCGGCGTATCCCAGCCTTGCCGCCGCCAGGCGGCCAGAACGGACAAACCGTCCATCCCCGGCAGACTCAGATCGAGCACCGCCACTTCGTACGGTGCCCGGCCTAACTCTCCCAGGGCCGCGCAGCCTTCCGCGCCGTCACGAAACCAGTCGACGACGAAGCCGTGGTGACCGAGGCCGGCGACCAGGCCATCACCGATCAGGGCATCATCTTCCAGCAGCAATACTCTCATAGACGCCATCCACATTAGTGCCCGCCACTTTAACCTTTCTTGCGCCATCGTGCGCCACCTCGGCGGGGATATTTCATATCGGTTTCACCTTAACCACACGTAAATGTCATTATCAACCGTCACCATGGGGAAAGCCCAAACTGGCACAGGGAGTGACGATGCAAGCCGAGGAACCCGACAATGCAGCGCGGCGCCTGCGCGCCATCTGGATCTCCGATGTCCATCTCGGCACCTCCGGTTGCCGGGCCGAGCATCTGCTCGATTTTCTGCGCCTGCACGAATCGGAATACCTCTACCTGGTCGGCGATATCGTCGACGGCTGGCAACTCAAAAAATCCTGGTACTGGAAGCAAAGCCACAACGATGTCCTGCAGAAGGTGTTGCGCAAGGCACGCAAGGGGACGCGCGTCGTTTATATACCCGGCAATCACGACGAAGCGGCACGCCCGTATTGCGGCCTGGACTTCGGCGGCATCGCCATCCGCCTCGAAGCCGAGCACGTCACGGCCGACGGCAAACGCCTGCTGGTCATCCACGGCGATGAATTCGACGGCGTCATTCAGTACGCGAAGTGGCTCGCCTACGTTGGCGACACCCTGTACACATTCATTCTGTATCTCAACCGTCATTTCAACTGGGTGAGGATGAAGCTGGGCCTGCCCTACTGGTCGCTGTCGCAGTACCTCAAGCACAAGGTCAAAAATGCCGTCAACTTCATCAGCGACTTTGAACGCCTGGTTGCCGGCGAGGCCAGGCGTCGCAACTTCGACGGTGTCGTCTGCGGACATATCCACAAGGCAGAGGTCACGCAGTTCGACGGCGTGATCTACGGCAACTGCGGCGACTGGGTGGAAAGTCTGTCCGCCCTGGTCGAGGATGCCGAGGGCCGACTTTCCATCATCTACTGGACGCAGCCGGGAGCGGTACCCGTCGCTCGCGCCGAGCCCGAGCCAGCGCTCTCGAAGGAGCAAGCATGCGTATCCTGATCGTCACCGACGCCTGGCGCCCGCAGGTCAACGGCGTGGTACGAACCCTGACCGAAACCTCGCTCGAACTGACCCGCCTCGGCCATGTGGTTGAAATGATCACGCCCTTGCTGTTCAAGACACTGCCCTGCCCGACCTACCCCGATATCCGCCTGTCGCTGTTTCCCTTTCGCCGCGTCGCCCGCCTGATACGGGAATTCGCGCCGGAAGCGATACATATCGCCACCGAGGGCCCGCTGGGCATGGCCGCGCGCCGTGTCTGCCTGCGCGAAAAGCTGTCTTTTACCAGCGCCTATCACACGCGCTTTCCGGAATATATTCACGCGCGGCTGCGACTGCCGCTGTCGATCAGCTACGCCTGGATGAGACGCTTCCATAATGCCTCCAGCGCGGTGATGGTCCCCACGCCTTCCATCGCCGAAGCCTTGCAAGCGCGCGGATTCGACAATGTCGTGCTGTGGAGCCGCGGGGTCGACACCACGCTGTTCTCACCCGGTCCGCGCGAGCGGCTGGACGAATCGATGGCGCCTCGCTTCATCTACATAGGACGGGTGGCGGTGGAGAAGAACATCGAAGCCTTCCTGAAACTCGACTTGCCGGGCAGCAAGTGGGTCATCGGCGACGGGCCGCTGCTGCCGCGTCTGATGCGCCAGTATCCGGACGTCCATTTTGCTGGCGTTTTCCCGCAAGCCGAACTCGCGCGCTTCTATCGCGCCGGCGATGTATTCGTCTTCCCCAGCCTGACCGACACCTTCGGCCTGGTCCTGCTCGAGGCCATGGCCTGCGGTACCCCTGTCGCTGCATTTCCCGTCCCTGGTCCGCTCGACGTCGTCGGCACCAGCGGCGGCGGCGTGCTGGATACCGATCTGCGCCGCGCCTGCCTGCAGGCGCTGGAGCTTGACCGCGATCAGGTGCGGCGCGTGGCGGAAGGCTTTTCCTGGGCAGCGGCGGCTCGCCAGTTCGAGCGGCATTTATGCCCGAATCCGGTGCTGCGCACCGTGCTGCAAGAAAACTTGTAAGCCCGCGCTTCTGGCCTATAGTGAAGTATCGGACAACAGGGAGGCCAGGCATGAAGAATCGGCAACTTATCGGCAGCAATGGCGATTCCCTTTGTGTTCGGACCACTCGCTGATTGCGGGGTCTCACTTGGAGCATCGCTTAAGATGCAGGCCAGTGCCGCCGAAGCCGTCACATATGACACGAAAACGACATTACAGCAGGACAAACCGGGTCGGTTTGATACCGACAGCAGCCCCGGGCGGGCACGCCGCTGAGTAACTGCACTGCAGTTTTCCAGGGCAAACTGGGTTCATTGCCGCTGCCTGACAACGACAGCCTCGCTCTTTAAAGTTCAAGTCGCATAGTGCCGGCAACGCAAGCTGCGCGCCGGTTTCCGAACCGTCAGTTCTTGTCTTCTGTAAACAGGGCGGCCGCACCGGCCGCCCTTTTCATCGCCTGGCTCCAGGCAATGCAATTGCATATTCAAAGCCTTAGCGCCCGACACCCGAGCCCGGTTATGACTGCCTGCGATGTACTTAGATCACATCTGTCCAAGCGGAATCGCCTTTTCCAAGGTAAAATGGATTCCTTTCCTTGTCTTACACTATTCAGGCATATGGCAACTTTATCGACTGAACGCGTGCTCAGCGTTCATCACTGGAACGATACACTGTTCAGTTTCACCACCACCCGCGATCCGGGCCTGCGTTTCATCAACGGACAATTCGTGATGATCGGCCTCGAAGTCAACGGTCGGCCGCTGATCCGGGCGTACAGCATCGTCAGCGCCAACTGGGAAGAGAACCTCGAATTCCTCAGTATCAAAGTTCAGGACGGCCCGCTGACATCCCGCCTGCAACACCTGAAGGTCGGCGACAACATCATCGTCAGCGGCAAGCCTACCGGCACCCTGGTGCAGGATAACCTGCTGCCGGGCAAGCACCTCTACTTGCTCTCGACCGGAACCGGGCTCGCGCCGTTCATGAGCATCATCAAGGACCCGGAAGTCTACGAACGCTACGAAAAGATCGTACTGGTCCACGGCGTGCGCTGGGTCAGCGAACTGGCCTACGAAGACTACATCTCGAATCAGCTGCCGCAGAACGAATTCTTCGGCGACGTGGTGCGCGAGAAGCTGATCTATTATCCGACGGTCACGCGCGAACCCTACCGCCATCAGGGGCGTCTGACCGACCTGATCAAGAGCGGCAAATTGTGCGCCGACATCGGCCTGCCGCAGATGGATCCGGCCAATGATCGCGTTCTGATCTGCGGCGGCCCGGCCATGCTGGACGATATGTGCGTCATGCTGGACGATATGGGCTTCAAGGAGTCCCCGCGCATGGGCGACCCGGGCGACTACGCCATCGAGCGCGCCTTCGTGGAGAAATAACCCCCTGCGTTCCGGAAAAACCGCGCCCGTCCGGCGCGGTTTTTTTTTGCCCCGCACCGCCGGGGAAACGCGCTGATAGCACGTGGCTATTTAAAACATAAATACAATCAAGTGGATCTATCTACAGCATCTCACTAAGATGGGCACATCAGATGGCGAACGCCAACCGATGCCTCATTCAACCAGGAGATGACAATGACCACTTCGCTGATCAACACCGAAATCAAACCCTTCAAGGCCAGCGCCTTCCATAACGGCAAATTCATCGATGTCACCGACGCCGACCTGAAAGGCAAGTGGTCGGTCGTGTTCTTCTACCCGGCCGATTTCACTTTCGTCTGCCCGACCGAACTTGGCGACCTGGCCGACAATTACGCCGAATTCAAGCAACGCGGCGTGGAAATCTACTCGGTATCGACCGACACCCATTTCACTCACAAAGCCTGGCATGACAGCTCCGAAACGATAGGCAAGATCAGCTACCCGATGATTGGCGATCCGACCGGCGCGATCAGCCGCAACTTCGGCGTCATGATCGAAGAAGCCGGCCTGGCCGAACGCGGCACCTTTGTCATCGATCCGGCTGGCAAGATCCAGATCGTGGAAATCAACGCAGGTGGCATCGGCCGCGACGCTTCCGAACTGCTGCGCAAGGTAAAAGCGGCTCAATACGTCGCCAGCCACCCGGGCGAAGTCTGCCCGGCCAAATGGAAAGAAGGCGAAGCCACCCTGGCGCCTTCGCTGGATCTGGTAGGCAAGATCTAAAGAGCTCGCAGGCTGGCGGAGCCTCCGCCAGCCTGCTGCTGCGACCGCAGCGGCAAGACGTTTAGCCACGGTCAAACGCTTTGCCAGTGCCATCGACATACGGAGATACCATGCTCGACACCGCCATCAAAACCCAGCTCAAGACGTATCTGGACAAACTTGTCCGCCCGGTTGAACTGGTCGCCAGCCTGGACGACAGCGCCAAGGCCGGTGAAATGTACGCCTTATTGCAAGACATCGCGGCCCTGTCCGACAAGGTGACCGTGCGCACCGACGGCCAGGCGCAGCGGCGTCCTTCGTTTGCGCTCGGGCGTCCGGGCGAAGCCGGGCGCATCGAATTTGCCGGCATTCCGCTCGGGCACGAATTCAGCTCGCTGGTCCTCGCCCTGCTTCAGACCGGCGGCCACCCCCCCAAACTGGAAGCGGAAACGCAGGAGCGGATCCGCCAATTACCGGGAACCTTCCGTTTCGAGATCTTCGTTTCGCTGACTTGCCATAATTGCCCTGAAGTCGTCCAGGCCTTGAATCTGATGTCGGTGCTCAATCCCGGCTTCAGCAGCGTCATGATAGATGGCGGGATGTTCCAGGACGAAGTCGCTGCGCGCCAGATCATGGGAGTGCCGGCGGTTTTCCTGAATGGCGAACCCTTCGGCCAGGGCCGGATGAGCGTGGAAGAAATTCTCGCAAAGGTCGACAGCGGCGCCGCCGCCCATGCGGCGGACAGGATTGCCGAGAAAGCCCCCTTCGACGTTCTGATCATCGGCGGCGGCGCGGCCGGCGCATCGGCGGCGATTTATGCCGCACGCAAAGGCATACGCACCGGTGTGGTCGCGGATCGTTTCGGCGGCCAGGTCCTGGATACGCTGGCGATCGAAAACTTCATCTCGGTACCGGAGACGGAAGGCCCCAAGTTGGCCATGGCACTCGAACAACATGTCAAAGCATACGACGTTGACATCATCAATCTGCAGCGCGCGGCGGGCTTGCAAGCAGGCGGCCCCGGCAAGTTGGCCGAAGTCAGACTGGAGAGCGGCGCCGTCCTCAAGAGCCGTGCGGTGATCATCGCCACCGGTGCGCGCTGGCGCGAGATGGAGGTTCCGGGCGAGCAACGCTACCGCGGCAAGGGCGTCGCCTACTGCCCGCACTGCGATGGCCCCCTGTTCAAGGGCAAACGCGTTGCCGTCGTCGGCGGCGGCAACTCGGGTGTCGAAGCGGCCATCGATCTGGCCGGCATCGTAGCCCATGTGACCCTGCTGGAATTCGGTGCCCAGCTGCGTGCCGACGCCGTATTGCAACGCAAGTTGCGCAGCCTGGACAATGTCACCGTGATTACCCAGGCTCAAACCACCGAAGTGCTGGGCGATGGCTCCAAAGTCAATGGACTGGTCTACCGCGACCTCGGACAAGAACAGACGCGGACGCTGGAACTGGAAGGCATCTTCGTGCAGATCGGTCTGTTGCCCAACACCGACTGGCTCAAAGGCAGCATCGATCTGAGCGAGCGTGGCGAAATCGAAGTCGATGCCAGGGGACAGACGTCGGCCGAAGGAGTGTTCGCCGCCGGCGACGCCACCACAGTGCCCTATAAGCAGATCATCATCGCCATGGGAGAAGGGGCCAAGGCCAGCCTGGGAGCCTTCGACTATCTGATCCGCTCCGGGCAGTGAACGTCAGACCAGCGCCCGCCTTCGGACGCGACCGAAGGCGGGCGGGCACGCGCGATGGCGGGCCCGCCAGCTTCATTTCTTGCGTTTGACCGTCACCAGCTGGTAGACCCCGCCAAAAATCGTGCGCTTGGTCCAGACAAAATCGTCGGCGCGTGCGGCATACTCGCGGATATCATGCTTCCACAGCGCTTCGGCGAACGGTTCCAGCCAACGGTTGACCCAGCGCAACAGCCAGCCTATCGGCTGCCAGGCGGCAGGACCGTGATAGTCGACAAAAAAAGCCGTCCCCTCCTCCGGAACCTGGTCGAGCATATTGTCGACGATCGCCCGCTTCTCGCTGTCCGGTACCTCATGCAGCAGGAAAAAACTGCAGATCAGGTCGTAGCGGCAATCGCCGCGATGCATCGCCGCATCGCTGCGTATCACCTGCGCTTGCGGGAAGGAGGCGAGTTTGTGATTGGCATGCTCGATCTGGACCGGAGTGACATCGGTCAGGTCGAAGCGACCGGCCGAACCCACCTTGGCGGCGACGCGTGACACCAGATCGCCGTAAACATGGGCGACCTGCCACACTTTCATCCCGGGTTCGATCTGTTCCAGATAGGCACGCATCATACGCTGATCGTTGAAAAACAGCAGAATGCGCACCACCAGATTGCGGTCGAGCAGACGGGCGTTCCTGGGGTCGACATACGCCCAGTCATACACCTCTGTCATATAACCCGGAACATCTTCGTAATAGAACTGCCGCGTCACATCAGGTGGATTCTTCGTCATCGCTAGCCGGGCCCTCATAAAAAGATTCCTGCCAGCCTAGCAGCCTCGCACCGAGACAGCTTTGCGCTGGACCAAAAGATGGAGGCGCCGTCAGGCGACCTCGTTGTCGGGGCCGAGCACCACCCGTACCGGGGCGTGATCCGATGGACGCTCCCAACCGCGCGGCGTCTTGTCTATCGTGCACTCCACCGCACGCCGCCGCAGAGCGGCACTCAGCAAAATATGATCGATGCGCACGCCGAGGCCGCGGCGGAACATCGCGGCACGGTAATCCCACCAGCTATACTGCCCTCCCTCGGCCTCGAACAAGCGGAATGCATCGCTCAACCCCAGCGCCAGCAGGCGCGTGAACGCCGCACGCTCGGGCTCGGAACACAACACCTTGTCTTTCCAGGCAAGCGGGTCGTATACATCGCGATCGTCGGGGGCGATATTGAAATCGCCGAGCAGGGCGAAAGCGGGGTAACGCAGCAACTGGCTGGAGACATACTCTTGCATCATCGACAACCATTTCAATTTATACAAGTACTTAGGTGAATCGACTGCCTCGCCGTTCACAAAATACGCGCACACGATGCGCACCCCGTCGACCGTCGCGGCGATCACGCGCCGTTGTTCGTCGTCATAACCCGGAATGCCGCATTCGACCTGTTCGACCCGTGCGCCGGCCCTGACCAGCAGGGCCACACCGTTATACGTCTTCTGTCCATACCAGAACGACTGATACCCGGCGGCCTCGATCTCGGCGACGGGAAAGGCGGGCTGGTCGAGCTTGAGTTCCTGCAGACACAACACGTCGACCGGATTATCGGTCAGCCACTGCACGACCTGCGGCAGTCGGACCTTGAGCGAATTAACATTCCAGGTGGCGAGTTTCATGGTATTCCGATAAAAAAAAGAGTAAGCAAAATACGCTCCAATGCGTGGCAATCGGTGCCGGTAGCTCGGCTAGAGCATACCTCAAGCCCGCCGCCGAGGGAGGGGCCAAATAAGCAACAGCCTGAGCGCCTTGCGCAAAGTCAATACTACATCACAAATAATCATTTATATTCAACAACTTATAAAAACGACCTCGCCAAGCCATCGAAGCGCCCCCCGAGTGCTCGCCGCAAAGATTTCGGAAACAATGGCAGAAACTGTTTGTCAGCCACAACGCTCGCTCCCTAGAATCGAAGTGTCTTCTTCACCCGAGTACGATCATGACTGCGAACTCCAAACCCCGATCACCGTCCGACCACCCCGCCATTGCACGCCGTTCGACCCTGCTTCCGATGCAACCCACATTTTCCATGCCGACCCCGTCCGCCAACCGGCATCGCGATTCCACCACCGTCCCCCTGCCGCCGCTCCAGAAACGATAACCGCCATGGGATGGACGCGGGCACGCCCGTCGTCCCGAAAACCGCTCTCCCAGGTCTCATGACGGCCCCGACGCCGCAGGTGCGAAAACACGATCGACGCCACCGCTGTCATCGTTGGCCGCCATGAACGGACTGCGCGCTGTCATCCGATTCCCGCCGGCGCAGGAACAGGCTTCGCCTGGGCAAAAAAATGCCCCCGCGATGGCGGGGGCTGAAAGACGAAATCATCCGACAGGGCATGACGGCGTCTGCTCGCTGCTGCACTCGGAGAAGCACTAACCCTTTTGAGACGAACGCCGGGTGCGCTTAGTTCCCGCCTCAAGCCGCCGCTGTCGAATTTTCCACCATCCCGCCATGGCGCAGCAGCGCGTCGATGGAAGGATCACGCCCGCGGAAGGCGCGGAACGACTCCAGCGCCGGTCGCGAACCGCCGACAGCGAGGACCTCGTCCCAGAAGCGGCGCCCGGTCTCGGCATTGGCGCCGCCGGCTTCCTCGAACGCGGCGTAGGCATCGGCCGACAGCACTTCCGCCCATTTGTAGCTGTAATAACCGGCCGCATAGCCTCCGGCGAAAATATGGCTGAAGCTGTTCGGAAAACGGTTATAGGCGGGTGGAATATTGACAGCCACCTCGCTGCGCACCTGGGCCAGCAAGGCCATCCAGTCGCCGCCTTCAGCGTCGAAGTCGCTGTACAACAGCATGTCGAACAGGGAAAACTCGATCTGGCGTACCGTCATCATCCCGTTCTGGAAATTGCGTGCCGCGATCATCTTGTCGAACAGCTCGCGCGGCAGCGGCGCCCCGCTATCGACGTGCGCGGAAAGCCCCGACAATACCGGCCACTCCCAGCAAAAATTCTCCATGAACTGCGAGGGCAGCTCGACCGCATCCCATTCGACGCCATTGATGCCCGAGACATCGAGCTCGTCGACCCGAGTCAGCATGTGGTGCAGGCCATGGCCGAACTCGTGGAACAGGGTGATCACCTCATCGTGGGTAAACAAGGCCGGGCGGTCGCCCACGGGGCGACTGAAATTGCAGGTCAGATAGGCGACAGGCGTCTGCGTCCGCCCCTGCCGCTTGCGCCGACCGCGCGCGTCGTCCATCCAGGCTCCCGAGCGTTTGCCCTCGCGGGCATACAGGTCGAGGTAGAAACCGCCAATGACTTCGCCGGCGCTGACCAGATCGTAATACACGACATCAGGGTGCCATACCGGGGCGCTGGCAGGGCGGATCTGAACGCCGTACAGCGTGCCGACGACACCAAACAGGCCTTCGAGTACGCGCGGCTCGGGAAAATACTGCTTCACCTCCTGGTCGGAGAAGGCATAGCGCGCCACCCGCAGCTTTTCCGATACATAGGCGATATCCCATGCGGCCAACTCGGGCAGCGCCAGTTCGTCGCGCGCGAAGGCCTCCAGTTCGGAGCGATCCTTGATGGCAAAGGGTCGGGCCTTGTGCGCGAGCTCGCGCAGGAAGGCGGTTACCTGTGCCGGACTCTCCGCCATCTTGGTATACAGCGACAGCTCAGCGAAGTTGGAGAAGCCGAGCAGCCCGGCCGACTCGCGCACCAGTTGCAGACGTTCGCGCATGACCGGGCTGTTGTCGAGCTCGGCCGGCCCGAACTCGGCGGCACGCATCGCATAGGCATCGTATAGCTTCTGGCGCAGCGCGCGGTCATCGGCGTACTGCATCACCGGCAAGTAGCAGGGGAACTGCAGCGTCAGCTTGAAGCCTTCGCGCCCTTCCGCGCGCGCGGCCTCGGCCAGCATCGCCTGTACGTCCTCCGGCACACCGGCCAGGGCATCGGCAGAATCCAGATACAAGGCGAACGCGTCGGTAGCATCGAGCACATTCTGTTCGAAACGGGCCGATAATTCGGCCAGGCGCGACTCGACATCGCCCAGTCGCGCCTTCTCCGCATCGGGCAACTCCGCGCCGGACAAACGGAAATCGCGCAGCTGATGCTCGATCACCGTGCGCCGGGCGGGACTGAGCGCGTCAAAGGACGGCGCGGCACGCAAGGCCTTGTAACCGGCGTAGAGCCCGACATTCTGTCCAAGCTCGGTCCAGAACTCGGACAGTTTCGGAATATTGGCGTTGTAGACTTCGCGCAGGCCGGGTGTATTCATCACCGCATTCAGATGGCCAACGGTTCCCCAGGCCCGCGCCAGACGCTCGCTCACATCGACCAGGGGTTCGACGAAGCGGTCCCATTCGACCTTGCCCGCGTCGGCATCGGCCTGCAAATCGGCTATCGTTGCGCGCGCCTCGACCAGCAGGGCATCGATGGCCGGGGTCACATGTTCAGGAGTGATGTCGGCAAAGCGCGGCAAGCCGGAAAAATCGAGGAGCGGATTTTGACTCATTCTGTAAGCATCCCTGGTTGGAGAGTTCGGTATCATGACGGTTATTATCCGGTAGATGAGGACATCCGACATGAAACGCAATATCCGCTCCTACCTGGGGCAGCGCCCCGTCATCGAAGAAGGCGGATTTATCGATCCCTGCGCGACCGTGATCGGCGAAGTCCACCTCGCACGCAAGGTTTCGGTGTGGCCGGGTGCCATCATCCGCGGCGACGTCAACCGCATCGAGATCGGCGAGGGCAGCAATGTGCAAGACGGCTCGATGCTGCATGTGACGCATAAGCGCAGCGACGACCCGGAGGGGGCGCCGCTCGTCATCGGACGCAATGTGACCATCGGCCATAACGTCACACTGCATGGCTGCACCCTGGGGGACGAGGTTCTGGTCGGCATAGGCAGCATCGTACTCGACCGCGCCGTCGTCGGATCGCGCGTGCTGATCGGTGCGGGTTCGCTGGTGCCCCCCGGCAAGCGCCTCGAGTCCGGTTATCTCTACCTCGGCAATCCGGTGAAACAGGTGCGCGCGCTCACCGAGCGCGAACTGGCCTTTTTCGAGTACTCCGCCCTGCATTATCAGCGCCTGGCGGACAACCACCAGCAGTCGCTGGCCGCTGACGAAGCCGAAAATTCGCTTTAAAAACAGGCATCAGGCTTGCCTTCCTGGTCATGGCTGGCATAATCGCGCTTTTAGAGTCGTGGGAAGCGCATGAACGCCTCGGATTATGTCGGCTTCTGGCCCCGGGTCGCCGCCTGGTGCGTAGACAAAGTTCTATTTGCACTGATTCTGGCGGCGCTGGTCGCCAGCCTCAAGCTGCCCCAGGGTTCGCTGCCGGACCTGCTGCGCCAGGCCCTCGCAGCCGATGCCCCGCCTTTGTTCGCCCTGCTGCAAGAACAGCGCCCGCTGCTGGAACAGGCGCTGCTGCGCTGGCTGCTCCCCTTGATCGCCATCGTCGGCTTTCTGCGCTGGAAACGCGCGACGCCGGGCAAGATGCTGATCGGGGCCGAAGTCGTCGACGCCGCCAGCGGCAGCGCCATGGGGCTGGCGCAGGCCACCCTGCGTTCGCTGGCCTGCACGCTGTCCCTGCTGTCCTGCGGACTCGGTTACGCCTGGGTACTGTTGGACCCGCGCAAGCAGGCCTGGCACGACAAGATTGCCCGCACGGTGGTCGTGCGGCGATGCAAGCGTTGAAACCATTGTCCGCAAGCACGCAGGCAAGGCAGTATTATTCCACAAACATACAACACATCATATTCCAATGACATTTTCCCGCCTAGCCCTCATCGCCCTGGTCGCGTTTCCCTGCCTCGCCGCCGCCGGCGACGATATCTCGACCGGGGACGGCGCCCACGAGCTGGCCATCGGCCTCGACCTGAAGACGCGCCCCGGAGGCTCGAGCCGGATCGAAACCGTCGTGAACGGGCACTACGACACCGACTTCGGCAGTCTATTCAGCAACGACGGCGAGGCCGGGATTGCCCTGCCCGCACCCGGCGGCTATTTCACCCTGGCGGCAGCCGACACCAGCGCCTGGGAATACGGTCCCGGACAGCGCACTCTGGCCTGGGTCGCGCGCTACCACCTCGAACTGCCGCGCGGAACCGAGATCAGCATGGGCATTGCGCAGGGACAAGCCTCCAGTGCAAAACAATGGGTCACCAGTCTCGATCTGCCGCTACTGACCCGGGCCCGCACCGACTTCGACCTGGCACTGACCGGAAGTCGCTCCAATGCCGAGTTCAGGCGGGAAGCGGGCATCGCGGCCGGTGACGGCTGGCGTCAGGAAGAATTCGGCTGGATGCTGAATGTCAGCCATCCGCTGACCGGACGCTGGGCCGGCTTCATCGGTGCGGGCCGCCACTGGCAGGCCAGCGGCACAGGACACGAGGCGCTGTGGCAAACCCGCATCGGCGTGGTCTGGCAGTGGACCAAGCAGCCGGTGGGTGCGGACCGCAAAACCCTGTTCTGAGCAGACGCGTCGGCCGGACGGAACGTCCGGCGCAAACGCGCCTAGGACTCGACCGGCAAGCGACGGCGGGTTTGCAGGATCGGTGGAGCCCAACGATCGCCGGGCCGCTTCTTGCGCGTCGCCAGCGTCAGATCCGATGGCGCGAAGATATTGATGTTATGCGTATTCGGCGTCGTGATCAGGTACTGCGCCTCGGTCGCTTTGAGGAAACCCGCCACCCGGTCGATATTGTAGATATCCAGGTGGGCAAACGGTTCATCGATGAAGACGAAACCCGAAGGATTGGCTTCGTCCATCATCAGTGCGATCAGCAAGATCAGCGACTTCATCACCTGCTGCCCACCCGAGGCCTCGCCGTCATTCATCCCCATCAGGCCCTTGTGATCGAAGTTGAAGCGCAAGGTCAGCCCGGCTTGTGCCAGTGTCGCGTCGTCATTATCCAGCTGCGGCAGATCGATTTCGACTCCGATGCCTGCCAGGCCGCCAAGGCGCTTCACATTGGCCGCATAGGCGCGCACCGTCGCGCGCAGCTTGTTGATATACGCGGCACGCGCATCGGAAGTCAACTCGCCGGCACGTTCCACCTCGCGCTGCCGCCGCTCGCGCTCGCGCGCAAGCGCCGCCAGATCCTCGGCCAGTTTGTCCTTGAGTGAAAGCACCATGTCATCGGTTTCCCACTCCCCGCCTTCCAGCCGCTCCTGCAGATACGCGAGCTGATGGCGCACATCGGCCGCGCTGTCGAACTCGTCGCGAAGTTGCGCGATGCGCTCGCGGTCCGGCAAGCCGGGTAGACGCGCCAAATTGTCGCGCAGCTGGAGCAACTCGCGCCGCAGTTGACGCCGCGACAGATCCAGCGCCGAGGTCAGCGCCATCAGGCGCGCCCGGCTCTCCTGCTCGCGCAAGCAGATGCGGTCATGCGCGAGGCGCGCTTCGCCCAGCTTCAGCTCGGCACGCTCGCGCTGTGCCTGCGCCGCGGCCAGTGCCGCGCCCAGCCGCGCCGTTTCGTCAGCCAGCCCCTGCCGTTGCTGGTCCAGCGCGGCAAACTCATCGGCGCGGGCATCGAGCGTGCGAATCGCGTCCATGCCGCCCAGGTATTCGGCCAGCGACGCGGCTTCGCGCGTGGCGGCCACCAGGGTCTCTTCATCGCGCAAAATGGCGGTGTTCAGGGCCTTCAGCCGCTCGCGCACGGCCATCAGGCGCGATTGACGCGCCCCCTCGCCGAAAGCGTAATCATGAGCGGGAACGCCGATATGGCGCGCCCCGCGCCGCTCGCGCAAATATCCCTCGCGCGTGATCCAGTCGCCCTTGATCGCGGCCCCGGCTTCTGCATCCTCGACCCGGCTCACGGCATCGAGCTGCCGGAACAGCCAATCCGGCCCCGGGGCCAGAAAGCGCACCACTTCATGCAAGCTGCCGCGGCGCGGCGCCGGGGCCGGCGCGCACTCCGCCACCAGAAAATGCCGATAGCGGTGACGTTCGCCCAGCGCCCAGGCAGCGCGTCGGTCGCCCTCATCGTGCAGCAGCACGACGTGACGATAGGGGCGCAGCACGGCCTCGACGGCGGCCTGCCAGCCGGCATCGAGCACTTCGATGCAATCGCTGAGCAGCGAATGCGCAATACCGGCTTCATCCAGTGCCGCACGGAAATGGCGCACGTCCTCGGGTGCGCGGGCACGGCCCATTTCGAGTGCATCGAGCTGGGCCGTCAGTTCGGTCCGTTCGCTCTTGTTCGCGCTCAGCCCCGCGCGTAGCGCCTCGGCATCGGCGCGCAAGGTCGCGAGCCGTACGGCCAGCTCCTGCCCGTCGCTACCGTGCTGTTGCAAGGCCAGCGCCTGAAGCCGGTCGCGCTCGCGCAGCTGGCCGCTGACCTCGGCGTGCGCGCCCTTGACCGCCAGAAACGCCTCTTGCGCATCGATGCGCACGCGCTCCGCCGCATCGCGTTCAGCCAGCGCCCCGCTCTGGCCCGCCTCCGACTGCTCTACCCGCGCGGCCAGATCGGCATGCTCCCGCTGCGAGCGGAACAGATCTGCCCGCTGCTTGCGATAAGCCGCCCAGGCGCCGGAGAAAGCCGATTTTCCATCCAGATAGCCGAGCAGAGGCAGGGCTTCATCGTTTAGCCGCGCAATCGACTGCGTCAACTGGCGCCATTCCAGAAAACGGTTTGCGCGCGCCTTCATGCCTTCAACCCGGACATCGAGTCCGGCCTGCTGCTGCGCAAGGGCCTCCAGTTCGCTCTCGGTCGCCAATTGCTCGTCGCGGGCGCGTTGATAATTGTCCAGCACATCCTTGTCGCCGAAAACCTGGAATACCAGGTCCAGCAACTGCCGTGGCGAATACTCGGTCAGCTTGTCGGTATCGCCCTGCTCCAGGGCCAGCACTTCCGCTACGGCGGGCGTCAGACCGGCGGCTTCGAGCCGGCGCCGATATTCGTGCACGCCCAGCCACTGCGCCTGGTGCTCGGCCTGTTCGAGCGCCAGATCGCCCTCGACGATCGCGTAATGCCGCACCCAATCGCCGCCTTGCTTGCGGATACGGCATAGCAGGGTCACCGTCTCGTTGACGATTGGAAAAAAAGGCGTCGGGTACAGGCCGCCCGACGGGCGGCGCGGGTTATCGACCACCCCGCGCAGATAGGCAAAGGATTCGCGGTTGTTGCGCACATAACGCTTGTAGTCGCGCTTGCCAGAACAGCGGATTGCCAGCAGGGTGCGCAAGGCATCGAGCAAGGTCGTCTTGCCCGATCCGTTCGGGCCGATGATGGTGACGATCTGGGCGTCGAGAGGCACCGACAGGCGCTGCCAGAAATCCCAGTGCACCATTTCCACCGATTTCATTTGAAACATCAGTCGTCCTCCCCGGCAACGGCATCCGCATCCGCCGCAGCGGCTAGCCCGGAACGCCGCGTCAGCAGCTCGGACAACGCACCTTCGATGATGCGCGGCGCCAGCTGGCTGTAATCGATCATCAAGTCAAGCAACGGTCCCTCGCTCAGCAGGCGGTTGCGGCGCACGACGAAACCCAGGTTGACCAGACGCCCGAGGTTCGCGCTAAAGCGGGTGCGCCCGCCGAGCGCACGCCCGAAATCGGCATACAGCGCATCCTCGGACACGCCGGTGGAGACCGTCTCGCCTGTCTCCACCGGCTTTTGCACGCCAAACATATCGCTCTGCCCTTCGCGCCCGGCCTCGACACGGGCGATCTGGCGCTCGCGCTTCGGCAGGACGATCAGTGCCCACAAAATGACCAGCAAGGCCACCCCGTCGCGCGGCAGCCCAAGGGTATTGTTCAGCCAGGACTCGCCGGCCCCGAATACCGGCTCAGTCATCGTTGGCAGCAAGGCCAGCGCCACATGCTCGGCATAGGGGTTGTCGATCAAGCGCAATCCGACATCCTGCAACCGTACATCGAGTTCCTGCCGAAAACTTTCGTCGAGCAGGGCACGCCGCACCAGGCTGTCGCTGCGGGGTAGCACACGCAGGGCAAGCAGCCGCGCGATCAGGGTTGTCAGTTCTTTATCCATACGGGGCTCGTTAGTTTCGCGGCTCGAGCCGCGCGTCAGACAGGCTCGCAACGAAAGGATGATCGATGTCGATGACGCCGTCACCGCCGCCCAGTTGCAGCGGCAGGCGCGCCAGAGAGGCGACGACGCCGGCATCGTCGCGCGTTTCCGGGTCACCCAGCAAGGCCAGCAGGGACAAGCGATAGGCCGTCTCGTTGTAGCTGTCTGCCAGCACCGCCTGCGCCAGCGGCGTCACCGCCTGCGGCAAGGCGCTGAGTGTCTGGAACAGGGCCTCCGCCTCCAGCAGCCGCTCGAGCTCCGGCGCCTCGGCAGGCGGTGCAACGGCCGATGCCGGCAAGCTGGCATTGGCCGCGCGCACGCGTTCGCGCGCCAGCAGTTCGAACTCGGCCACATCGGCCAGCTCGGGTGTAGACAGAAAGGCCGGCTCGGGATGGGGCCACAAGCAATCGCCAAGCAAGGCGGACAGGGAGGCCGATGTCTGCCGGCGCAGGAACTCGGCCAGATCGGTCGAGGTCAATCCGGACGCACCGAGGTGCACGCGCTGCGCGGCCAGCGACGCCAGTCGGCGCTCGAAAGTGCCGGCCAGCGCCAGCATCCGGCTTTGCGCAAGCGCGATGGCCTGTGCCTGGTTGAGCATGGACAGGCTCAGGCTGTCGTCGGCGGTCAGGGCGCGCACCACCTCGGTGGATTTGGCCACCCAGCGCCAGACAGCCTCCAATCGATGCTGACTTGCCCGGATGCGGAATTCGGACTGCGATTCGAGCGCATCCTCGAATTCGGAGTACAGCTCGTTAAGACGCGCCAGCAGATGACGCAGGGCCTCGTCCGACACCTGGCCCACCGCTTGGCCTGCCGCCACCTGGCTGGTCAGATAGCCGAGCTCGACATCGTCGCCGGCAAAATCGATCAGGGTCGCAAGCGAGGCCAGCGCCAGGCGCGCACCTTCCGACAATTGATAGACGCCAGCGTCGGAATCCCATACCAGCAAGCCCCCTTCGCGCAAGCGCTTGAGGATGGTGTCGAGTTTGACGGCATTGAGGTAGGAAAAGCGATGGGCGAGTTCCTGCGGGCTCCAGAACGGCGCATCGGCACGGCTGCCGAGTTCGCGCAGAACCAGCAGGCGCATCAGCACCTCCTCGTCACCGCCGCGGAACAGGGTAATGAAGACGGAAAGATAGGGCCAGGCGGCGCTGAGCCGGTTGACCGTGGCCAGCTCGGCCGGATCGACGCCGGGCTGAAAAAAAGGGGCGAGCGATTCCACAGTGGAGCCCAGGGGCGAGCCGCCGCCCGCAGGCGGCGGCGGGTTATCGGGTCAGGCGTCGTTGCGGCGAATGATGGACGAGGCCAGCTCGGTCGCCGCTATCACCGGCGGCGCGGCGCGCTCGGCTTCGAACCGGGCGGCCCGCACGATCTCGAGATAACGCATGATCGCACGCGTCAATTCCAGCGTACCTTCGCCGGTCAGAGCGGAGATGATGAACACGCGCGGCGTTTCGATGTCGAAATCGACCCGGTCGTCGGGCGCCCCATGCGTCCAGCCATAGGCTTCGAGGAAAGCACTGACCGTCAGGTCGCGGTCTTCGGCCGGCAGCATGTCCACCTTGTTCAGAACCAGCCAGCGCGGCTTGTTGTACAGCGCCTCGTCGTACTTTTTCAATTCGTCGACGATTGCGCGCGCCTCGCGGACCGGGTCGACCGCAGGATCGAACGGCGCGATGTCGACCAGATGAAGCAGAATCCCGGTGCGAGCCAGGTGCTTGAGGAAACGGTGGCCGAGACCGGCGCCTTCGGCCGCACCTTCGATCAGCCCCGGAATATCGGCGATGACAAAACTCTGGGTATCGGTCATGCGCACCACACCCAGGTTCGGGTGCAGCGTGGTAAACGGGTAGTCGGCCACCTTGGGCTTGGCCGCCGATACCGAACGGATGAAGGTCGACTTGCCGGCATTCGGCATGCCGAGCAGGCCGACATCGGCCAGCACCTTCAACTCCAGCCGCAGCACATGCTGCTCGCCGTCTTCCCCGCGCGTGAACTGGCGCGGTGCGCGATTGGTCGAAGACTTGAAGTGCAGGTTGCCGAGTCCGCCCTTGCCGCCGCGGGCGATCAGCACGCGCTGGCCGTTTTGCGTGAGGTCGGCGACCTGTTGTTCGCTTTCGACATCGAACAGCACGGTACCGACCGGCATGCGCAATTCGATGTCTTCGCCGCCCTTGCCGTAGCGGTCGGCGCCATGACCCTTTTCGCCGTGTTCCGCCTGGTAGCGTTTGACGAAGCGGTACTCGACCAGGGTATTGATGTTTTCGTCCGCAACCGCGTAGACGCTGCCGCCACGACCGCCGTCTCCGCCGTCCGGGCCACCGAGGGGGATATACTTCTCGCGCCGGAAACTGGCTGCGCCATTGCCGCCGCGGCCACCAAACACTTCGATGCGCGCTTCGTCGATAAATTTCATTACAACTCCTTCTTCATGCTGCGAGGAGGTAGGCGCAAGGGCTGGTGCCAGCCGCATCAGCCCTTGCGCCTCACCCCTCGTCAAAACAAAAAAAGCCCTATCGCCAGGGACAGGGCTTTCTTCGTAGACAGTGACGATTACTCGCCGTCGACACCCGTGTAGGGAACGACGTTTACGGTCTTGCGTTGTTGAGCACCTTTCACGGTGAACTCGACATAGCCGTCAACCTTGGCGAACAAGGTGTGATCCTTGCCCAGGCCAACGTTTTCACCAGCATGGAAACGGGTACCGCGCTGACGCACGATAATCGAACCCGCCGGGATCAGCTCGCTGCCATAGACTTTCACGCCCAGGCGCTTTGCTTCGGAGTCGCGACCGTTACGGGAGCTACCGCCTGCTTTTTTATGTGCCATGACTGTTTCTCCTTACTTGGAAATCGCGTCGACGCGGATTTCGGTGTAGTTCTGACGGTGACCCTGATGCTTCTGGTAGTGCTTACGGCGGCGCATCTTGAAGATGCGAACCTTGTCGCCACGACCTTGGGACAGGACAGTAACCGTCACGGTAGCGCCGGCGATACGCGGGGCACCAACCACAACCTGATCGCCGTCGGCAACCATCAGCACTTCTTCAAGCACGATCTGGCTGTCGATGTCTGCAGGTATCTGTTCTACTTTGAGTTTTTCGCCGACGGCAACTTTATATTGCTTACCGCCAGTTTTTATGACCGCATACATACGTATAGCTCCTAAGAAATCTTTATTGACCCCCCGGATAACGGGGAGCCGGTGAGAATACATCCAATCGATGAAAGTTGTCAAATTTTTCATACGCTTAGCGCAAACCGAGGCCGACATGGCGACGCGCGGGGCTTTTCTGTTAGACTCGTCTGGTTTTTCAGCGTCGATATAACCGGTTAATAGCGTGCCCACCACCCCGTTTTTCCGATCCCTGATCGCCGACGACATGCAGGCCGTCGACCGGGTCATTCGAACCCGGCTCCACTCCGACGTCGTTCTGATCCGCCAAGTGGCGGAATACATTATTTCGGCCGGAGGCAAGCGCCTGCGGCCGGCGCTGACCCTGCTCGCGGGCCGGGCGTGCGGCTTTGGCGGCGAAGTCCTGTTCGAACAGGCTGCGATGGTCGAGTGCATCCATACCGCGACATTGCTGCACGACGACGTGGTGGACGAATCCGACCTGCGCCGCGGCCGCGAAACCGCCAACGCCCTGTTCGGGAATGCCGCCAGCGTGCTGGTTGGCGATTTCCTCTATACGCGCGCGTTCCAGATGATGGTCTCTAGCAACGACATGCGCGTACTGGAAGTGATGGCCGCCGCGACGAACATCATCTCCGAAGGCGAAGTCCTGCAACTGCTCAATATCGGCAATACCGACGTGAGCGAGCAGGATTACCTGCAGGTCATACGCTACAAGACCGCGAAGCTGTTCGAAGCGGCCTGCCGCGTTGGCGCCATGGTTTCCGGGGCCGATGCACAGACCGAAGCCGCGCTGGCCGAGTACGGCAACAGCCTGGGCACCGCGTTCCAGATCGTGGACGATGTCCTCGACTACAGTGGCGACGCCGAGAGCATAGGCAAGAGTCTGGGCGACGACCTGGCGGAAGGCAAGCCGACGCTGCCGCTGATCTATGCGATGCTGCACGGTTCCCCCGCGCAGGCCGCCCTGGTTCGCGAGGCCATCGAGCACGCAAACCGCGAACGTTTCCATGAGGTTCTGTCTGCGGTACAATCCTGCGGCGCGCTGGATTACGCCCATGGCGAAGCGGTCCGTGCCGCTCGCACCGCCATCGATGCCATCGCCTGCCTGCCGGAGTCTGACGCCAAACGGGCGATGATAGAACTGGCAGAAGTCTCGGTGGATCGCACCGCCTGACGCCGCGAAACGATACAGGTCTCCGTAGTTAAATGGATATAACTTTCCCCTCCTAAGGGAAGATTACAGGTTCGATTCCTGTCGGGGACACCACTTCTACTTCCGCAGCCGTCCGATAACATCCATAAAACCCGCATAGCTACACGCTTTGCGGGTTTTTTGTCATCCGGATTCATCCGGGATGTCCCGCCTTCGTCCAACAGATTTTTCTATCCTTTCGTGTACTTTTTTCACAGCCCTGCCACTCCGATTCGACCCTGCCGAAGAAAAAAAGCTCCACGACAGAAGAAGCGCGTTCAAAATCAGCGGCTTGCCGGCGTACAGGCTTGTCTTGAAACTGGGCGGACATTATATTGATCGCAAGGCCCGCCGGAGTCAGAAAAAAACATAAACCAGCAATGCCAACGTACTACAAACTAGCCGTATCACAGCCATAAAACAAAAATTTAAAACTTAGAATTTTATCGCGATGAACGCATCTGATTATTGACGATGCAACGACAATTCGACCCGGCCCGTGTTTGAAATAGAATTATATTATTGGTGCTACTCATAATGTTTGACATAAAAACCACGTTCTTGTTGATTATTGTTGTCAATTTTTCGCTGGGATTAACGATATTGCCTGCCGCCGAATCCGAGCGCGACAGCGGGCTTTTCAAAGTTTCCTTGGCAAACATAACCCATGGGCTTGGCTATCTGTTTTTCATCATGTCAGGACAATATTACAAAGATCCACTCGTCTGGATGGGTGAGGTCTTTATCGTGATCAGCATCGTTGTCTGGTACAGTGCGCTATGTCAATTTTTAAAAATAAAAACCCCCGTCATCATTCTGGCACTTGCTGTACTCTACAATGCCGTTGTTTCATTCATTTTTGTTGAAAGCAAGGAAGGAAGAATTTTATTTAACTCGATCTCCATAATCATAATCGAGTTGCTCTTCCTGTTCACATTGCTATCAAACAGAAAATCCATAAAAGGACGAGGAAAATTCATCGTATTACTATCAGTTTTCGTTAACCTACTGATTTTGCTATACCGCGAAGAGTTCTCCCTGTCCGGAGGAACGGTAAAATATCTGTTCGACAGGGGACCATCCCAGGCTGCACTGTATGTATCCGTTTTGACAACATTGATCTGTTTCTCCCTAGGCTTCGTCCTGATGGCTAAAGAGCGAACGGACTACCTGAACCGCGACCTGATACTGAAAGACAGTTTGACGGGGTTGTGGAACCGTAGAAGATTGGATGAAGTCGGCAGATCCGAACTTGCCAGGCACATTCGCTATGCCTTGCCAACATCATTGGCATTAATCGATATCGACAATTTCAAGCAGATCAACGACAGACATGGTCATCGCGTTGGAGACGAAATACTTGCCAAGGTAGCCGCGGCTTGCGTGAAAAAAATCCGTGACACCGACGTATTAGGGCGCTGGGGAGGGGAAGAGTTCATGGCCATATTCCCAGGCACGTCCGTATCTGATCTGGCATATGCCGCCGAACAAATTCGTGAGGCGGTGAACGGGATAGAAATCGAACCCGGTAAAAAGGTCAGCGTCAGTATAGGGCTTTCGTCTTGCTTGAGCTCAGACTCGTGGGAGAGTTGGTTTGAACGTGCCGACGCCGCGCTTTACCACGCCAAGTCCGAGGGGAAAAATACGGCGAAGCTTGATTTTCCGACGATTTATGAAAACGGTCTGATGCTGATTAGATGGGGAAATGAATTCCAGACTGGAATATCGAGCCTGGATGAGGAACACAGCACTATAATATCAATGGTTAATGACTGGATCCGACTCCCCAAAGAGGAGCACACAAAAAACTTCATTTGCAAAAAACTGGAAGTCATTAGAACTGACATTGGAAACCATTTCAAAGTCGAAGAAAAAACGCTTTTCTCTGACCATGATTCAGAGGATGGCGGACACAAGAATATGCATGACCACCTTGATGCCAGATTCCGCTTTTTGATTGACCGTTTCAACAATGGGTTGATATCGATCGACACGATAAATCAATTCATCATCTATGAATTATGTGTCCAGCACATTCTTATTTACGATAAAAGCCTCAATTACCGGAACATGACACCGGGCCTGTAACGCCGCTTCATGCTGAGAGCAGGCTTTTGGGCTGAATGGAGAAAACAATGCCTGCCTCCTTGTATTATCGCCATTGGCCAAGGCGCCCTTGAAACGACACACCCGCCTGGCGGTTTCCTCAATGCCGGGCCCTGCGCAATCCTCCTCTCTACAGCTTCGCAACCGAAGCCAGTCGGATATTTTCTGATTTACAATTTTTCACGCCTGACGACCATGATGACAATCGGAGCCGCCGGTGAGAATAAGGCTTGATCATCCGCACAACCGGCATTCACGTTGTAAAATTCGATAATGAAATTTTACTAAATAGAGAAAAGTTTTTATCATCGGCCTTATAAAATTCAGATAGACTTTATAGTCGCCATCGCATGACACATTTCGCCAGCGGCAAGCCTCAAATGCGGGAGGCTCCATCCGGCAGCATGGCCCCCCTCCACCAGCCCGGCCACAGGCTGTCGCAACGCGCAAGATAACGGTACTGGCCGGCGGCGCGGATGATCGGCAAGCCTCCCGTTTTGGGTATATAAAGAAAGTGTAACGACTGTTAAAACATGAGCTCGTTTATGTTAACGTCCATGTGCACTCGCTACACAGCGGCAGGCCAATGTGTTAAGTTCATTACTTGAAAATGCAACAGCTGCGATGTCCATATATGGCCCCTGACCTGAAGCCCGCCCCCGCTTGCCGAACTGCCCGGCCGCCCCTGCTCGGCTCTCTTCTTGACGCGGCCCTGCGCAGCCATCAGCTCTCCAAGATCGTCAAGTTCGCGCATCGGCTCTGGTTCGGACGACACTATCGCCATAGCATCGATATCTGGCCCTATCTTGCGATACGCCGCGACGATCGCGACAATATCGTCGAGATCTCGATCAACCGCAGAGCGCTGGCCGTAGTCCCGGCGTCGGCGATCCCGCGTGCGAGCCATGCAAAAAGCCGCTTGCACCTGGTCGCCACAGGCCCGTCGGTCAACGAAATCGATTACTCCCGCATCGAACCCGCTCCGCTGATTGGCGTGAATGGCGCAATCACGCTCAAGGCCCGGTTTTCTCTCGAATTTGATTACTATGTCATAATAGACTACACATTCATCACCGAGCAGCCGGATATCGCCCTTGACGTCATCAACCAAGAAAACACTCTGTTATTCACGACACCGAAATGCCTCGTTTACATTCATAAACTGCTTGGCATTGAAAAACTGAAGTGCAAACTCTGTGTCATCGAGTTGGTCGCCGAGAAATATAATGAGGACAGCGACAAAGCCCTGTCGGCCGCAAAGAGGAATCCGGAGCTGGTGTTGGAGGCCGACCCGACGATAGGTTTCAGCCATCGCATCGAGAACGGTTTTTTTCGCGGTGGAACCGTCGCCTATGTTGCACTGCAAATAGCCGCTTATCTCGATTATCACCACATCTATCTGCACGGCATCGATATTCATAACGCGGAAACCCACCCCCGCTTCTATGAGACGATGGAAAACCGCAAGAAAACGCAGTTGGTCAATGAATTTGACGGCACGATAAAACCGTCTTTTCAATTGGCATCCAAACTGTTGCAGCAGCGCGATATTGAAGTTCTCAATCTGTCCCGGACCAGCTCTTTATCCGAGCAAATATTCGAGAAAGTAGACGTCAAACAGATCTACATCAGCTAACCCATTTCCTTTAGATACGCATTTAATATTATCTATCACCGACCTGCGCGGACTCGCGATGGCATGCGAATGGATTCGAGCGGCGCAGGAAACGGCACACGGATTTTGTGCTATTCTTTTGGCTCGACGCCTCCAGAGTCGACGAGTCGGCCCCTCGCTGCCAGCCGGAATGCGGCATTCGCCCCACGGTCCGATGCACCGGAGCCCGAAACCCGCACCGCCCCATGGGCCGGCGGGTTTTTTCATACCATGGCCGCAATACAGAACAAACCCGGCGCATTGCACGTGCATGCCCTTGTCCGGCATTCGTGTGCATTGCGCCTCAAAAGGAGAAAACAGATGAAGAAGCAGGCAATAGGCGTAGTCGGTCTGGCAGTCATGGGCCGCAACCTGGCACTCAACATTGAAAGCCGCGGCCACGCGGTATCGGTCTATAACCGAAGCCGCAGCAAGACCGACGAACTGATTGCGGAGCATCCTCACAAGAAGCTGGTGCCCACCTATAGCTTGCCCGATTTCGTCGCCTCGCTCGAAATGCCGCGCCGCATCCTCCTGATGGTCAAGGCGGGCGAAGGCACCGATGCGATGATCGCCGCGCTGCGCCCCCTGCTGGACAAAGGCGACATCCTCATCGACGCCGGCAACACCCATTTTGCCGATACCGTGCGCCGCAACCATGATCTTGCCTCCTCTGGCGTGCACTTCATCGGCACCGGCGTATCCGGCGGCGAAGAAGGTGCCTTGAAAGGGCCTTCGATCATGCCGGGCGGGCAGCGCGAAGCCTATGAGCTGGTCGCCCCGATTCTCACCCAGATCGCCGCCCGCACTCAGGACGGCAGCCCGTGCGTCGCCTATATGGGCCCGGACGGCGCCGGCCATTACGTCAAGATGGTGCATAACGGGATCGAATACGGCGACATGCAGTTGATTGCAGAAAGCTACGACGTTCTCAAACGCGTGGCGGGTCTGAGCAACGATGAACTTGGCCAGGTCTATTCGGAGTGGAACCGGGGCGAACTCGATAGTTATCTGATTGAAATCACATCGAAAATCTTCGCCAAGAAGGATGCCGACACCGGACAGGATCTGATCGACCTCATCCTCGACCGTGCCGAGCAAAAAGGGACGGGTAAACTGACCAGCCAAAATGCGCTGGATCTGGGCACGCCGTTGCCGCTGATCACCGAGGCCGTATTCGCCCGCTTCCTGTCGTCGCAGAAATCGCAGCGCGTCGCAGCCAGCTCGCAGCTGAGCGGGCCGCTACCGGCATTCGACGGCGAACGCGCAGCGTTTATCGAAGCGGTGCGCCGCGCGCTCTATCTGAGCAAGATCGTCTCCTACGCACAGGGCTTCGCCCAACTGCGCGTCGCCTCCGACGAATACCAATGGGATCTGCAGTACGGTACGATCGCACAGATATTCCGCGCAGGCTGCATCATCCGCGCGAGCTTCCTGCAGAAGATCACCGACGCCTACACCGCCGACCCTGCGCTTGCCAATCTCCTGCTCGCCCCTTACTTCCGCGACATCGCAAACAGCTATCAGGATGCATTGCGCAGCGTCGTCATTGCAGCAGTCAGGGCGGGCGTGCCGGTACCGGCGTTTTCTTCGGCGATTGCCTACTTTGACAGTTACCGCAGCGCCAGGCTACCCGCCAATCTGGTTCAGGCACAACGCGACTACTTCGGCGCGCATACCTTCGAGCGCACCGACAAAGCGGGCTACTTCCACGCCGACTGGTATTGAAGGCACCCGCCCGCCGGCAGGACAGCTTTGCCATGGCAGAACACAGGCTGAATGGCCGCGGGCGGCAACGCAAAAAACGCGGCGCGGCCGATCTGGCGCGCCGCAGCTCCCCCACGGCGCAGAACGCAGGATCGTCATCCTGCCCGGAAAAAATGGACCCATATACCGGGAGCAGACCGGCCGGCGGGGATTTCAACAAGCGAGGAAACCGTCTTGAGCATAGCAATACGCACTGCAACTCGCGCTGACGCGGCGCAAATTCTGGATTTCATCACAGAACTGGCCGTCTATGAGCGTGCCGGCCACGAGGTCCTCGCCCGGGTGGAAGATATCGAGCACACCCTGTTCGCTGCCGATGCCCCCGCCTGTGCGCTGATGTGTCTGAAGGACGGCAAGCCGATCGGATATGCCGTCTACTTCTACAGCTATTCGACCTGGCTCGGGCGCAACGGCATCTATCTCGAAGATTTGTACATTACCCCGCAGCACAGGAACGGCGGCGCCGGCAAGAAGCTACTGCGTCATATCGCGCAACAGGCATGCGCACGCGGCTGTGGCCGCCTCGAATGGAGCGTGCTGGACTGGAACGAGCCGGCCATACAGTTTTATCGCTCCATCGGCTCCCAGCCCCAGGACGAATGGGTGCGCTATCGCATGGATGGCGAGACACTGCAACGTTTCGCGACCGGCCCCGACGCCTCTCCCCGCCCTCCCCTTTAAGCCGGCGCAGTGCGGCCACGCGGACGGCATTACGGACATGGGTAAGGAATGCCGCAACAGTGACGAGCCGAGTCTCATGCCTAGGTATTATATTGTTGCCCAGGCCGCCCCACCTTGCTTCTGAACCGGCGTAAGCCAGTTATAGTCTTTCCATCTGCCTCATTCCCTTCTGGTTCCGTGCTGCCACATCCCAGGCACGGACTCACCCATTCGGAACGACCAAGAAGAAGGTGATCAAAGCGCGATGACTGCTCACGAAACTCCACCACCAAGAACGGTACTGATCGTGCAGCGCCGACTCACGCACTACCGGGTCAAGCTGTTCGAGCTGCTGCACGACTACTTGCAGCGGCACAATGTAAAACTGCTGCTGTCGACAGGCGAAGCCAGTCCCTCCGAACGCTTGAAAAACGATAGTGGCACCCTGCCGTGGGCCATCCCGCTGACGACCCGCTACTGGTTGGGGGAGCGGGTATGCTGGCAACCCTTCGCCCGTGCCATCGGCACGATGCAGCCGGAGCTGGTCGTCATTCCGCAGGAGAACCGGCTCATTTACAACTTGATCGCACTCTTCGTGCAACGACCGAAACGGGTGGCTTTCTGGGGGCACGGCGCCAATCTGCAATCGACCAGGCCGCAGGGATTCAAAGAACGCTTCAAGCGCTGGACCAGTTGCCGCGTCGACTGGTGGTTCGGCTATACCGAAGTCAGCCGCAGGCATGTGATGAGTCTGGGCTTTCCGCCCGAACGTATCACGGTACTGAATAACGCGATCGATACCGGCGAACTGCTGAAACAACTCGCGGCCATCGATGAACGCAGCATGCAGGACTTCCAGCAGCAATACGGGCTACGCCCGGGCAGAACCGCCCTCTATATCGGTTCATTGTACCCGGACAAACGCATCGATTTGCTGCTGGAGGCGGCCACTCTGATCCATGAGACGGTGCCCGATTTCCACTTGCTGATTGCCGGTGACGGTCCGGAGCGCGGGTGGCTGCTCACCGAAATTGCGGCACGTCCCTGGATCCACTGGCTAGGCCTGAGCATGGGGCGCGACAAGGCGCTCGCGCTTAAATGCAGTTCGCTCATCCTCAACCCCGGCATGGTCGGTCTGAGTATTCTCGACTCCTTCGTCAGTGGCGTCCCCATCATCGCCACCACCAGCGTCGGCCATAGCCCCGAGATCGCCTATCTCAAGCCGGGGCTGAATGGACTGATCGCCCCCTCCGACGCGCGCGGCTACGCCGACGCGGTCATCTCCCTGCTCGCCCGCCCCGAGCGACTGGCGCAGATGGCGGCGGCGGCACGCGCGAGCGCCGACGAGTTTTCGCTGGAAGCCATGGTCGAGCACTTTGGCCAGGGCATTCTGGAGTGCCTCGAACTCGCGCCCTTGCATCGCAAGGGACATGCGACGGCACGCGGCAGACTTGCCTCCCCCATCCCCCACCGAGAGCTGTAAACCCCGGCCTCGGTCCTCGCCCGCTAAAAACCGCAAATATCAGCACAATATTGCAGAAATCCGCAACGCCGGTTAAGCTGCACCCATGTTTACACCAGAACGCCATCAGTACATCCTGCAGCGCCTGGCCGAGCACGGTCGCGTCAGCATTGCCGAACTCGCCCGCGAGCTGGACGTTTCCGACGATACGGTGCGTCGCGACCTGCGTGTGCTCGAAAAGCTCGGCGGTCTGCAAAAGACGCACGGCGGGGCCGTGTGTCTCGACCTGCCTAAAACCGCACGCCGTGCGCGCAACGCCCTGCTGCAGCCAGTAAAACAGGCGCTGGGACGCTGCGCGGCGAATTACCCCGCCGCTGGATCCGTCCTGTTCATCGATGCCGGCAGCACGGTGCTGGAAGTCGCGCGCCAGCTCCCGCGCCACCCCTACACCGTCATCACCCATTCGCTCGACGTCGCGGCGTGCCTGTCCGAGCGCGAGGAAATCGCCCTGCATCTCGCCGGGGGAGCCTGGGACGGCAGGCAACGCCTGTTCAATGGCACGACCGCGGAAGCCTTCGTGCGGCGTTTCTGCGCCGACTGGGCCATTCTCGGCGCCTGCGCCGTCGACACAGGCGTCGGGGTCACCGCCAGCGAGGCATCGGATGCAGAGATCAAACGCGGCATGCTTGCCGCCAGCCGCCAGGCGCTATTGGTGGCAGATCACAGCAAATTCGCACGGCACGAACCGCATTGGGTCGCACAGCTCAGCCGTTTCGATGCCGTCATCACCGACCGTGCTCCGTACGATGCCGGCCAGGATAGTCACTTCGTCGTCCCCGACTTACAGGAGTAACGCTCTCATGTCCACGCTTCACGCCGGTCTCATCGGTTACGGCTACGCCGGTCGTACCCTGCATGCCCCACTGCTCGCGCATACTCCCGGCATCCGTCTCGCCGCCATCCACACCAGCAAGGGCGAACTGGCGCATGCCGACTGGCCGCAGGCCACCGTCTACGACGAAGCGGAAGCTTTATTCGCCGATGCAGGCATCGAACTGATCGTCATCGCGACGCCGAACGACAGCCACTATCCTCTCGCCCGCCAGGCTCTGCTCGCAGGAAAGCATGTGGTTGTGGACAAGCCCTTTACGGTAACGCTGGACGAGGCGCGCGAACTGGCAGAGCTGGCGCGCGCGCGCGGACTGCTGCTGTCCGTGTTTCATAACCGCCGCTGGGACTCCGATTTTCTGACCCTGAAGTCCCTGATCGAACAGGATGTCGTCGGCCGCGTAGTGCAATTCGAATCCCACTTCGACCGTTTCCGGCCGCAGGTGGTCAAGCGCTGGCGCGAGCAGGCAGGGGCAGGGGCCGGGCTCTGGTTCGACCTCGGGCCGCATCTGGTCGATCAGGCACTGCAATTGTTCGGTGCGCCTGCGGCGGTATTCGGCGATATGGCCGGATTGCGCGAAGGCGCGCAGACGACCGATTATTTCCATGTCCTGCTGCGTTACCCCGACAAACGCATCATCCTGCACGGAGCGACCTTGGTCAGCGGCGGTGCCGCCCGCTACGCGCTGCACGGCACCCGCGGCAGCTACACCAAGTACGGACTCGACACCCAGGAAGCCGACCTCAAGCGCGGGGGGAGGCCCGGCGACGAGGGCTGGGGCTGCGATCCACGCCCGGGCACGCTTTTCACCCAGCACGACGGGGAGGAGCAGGCCCGCCCCCACCCCAACCTCGCCGGCGACTATCGCGACTACTATCAAGCCGTGCACACGGCCATCGAGGGTAACGCGCCCAACCCGGTCACGCCGCAGGAAGCAATCGAAGTGATGGCCGTGATAGAGCTGGCGATCGCCAGCGCCTCAAGCGGGCACGAGCTACCCTTGTTGCCGGAGAGTGGGGCTGGCAAATGAACATCGAACGCGATCTGAAACGCATTGCCCAGCAGGAAGCCTGCCTGCGCTATACCCGCTTCGACGCAAGCGACGCCTGGCGCCTCGGCTGCCGCCTGCAAGCGCTGGCAGCGGAACGCAAAGCCAGCGTCGCCATCGAGATCCGGGTGAACGGGCAGCGTCTGTTCTTCTGCGCAATGCCGGGAGCCACGCCAAGCAACGAGGACTGGATTCGCCGCAAGAGCCACACCGTCGACCACTTTCGCAGGAGCTCCTACGCGGTAGGTCTCGGGCTGAATCGCGACCAGACCACGCTGGAAGCCAAAATCGGCGCCTCGACCGCCGACTTCGCCACCCATGGCGGCAGCTTTCCGATCGCACTCACCGATAGCGTTTGCATTGGCAGCGTCACCGTCTCCGGCCTGCCGCAGCGTCAGGATCACGCGCTGGTGGTGGAAGCCCTGTGCGATTGCCTGAACCAGCCTCTCTCCTCGCTGGCGCTGGAAGAATGACCCCGAGCCGGAGCGCTGCGGCCCGGCGGTCAGAACAAACCGCTGCGCCGCGCATATTCGGCCAGATCCAGCGTCGTTTTCAGCTTCAACTTGTCCAGCAGCCTCATCTTGTAGGTGCTGACCGTTTTCGGGCTGATAAAGAGCTGCATGGCAATATCCTTATTGCGTGATCCGCGCCCGATATGACCGAGCACCGCCAGCTCGCGCCGGGTCAGACCGGCATGCCTGATCTCGCAGTTGCGCGAGATATTGTGCAAGGGAAAACACTGATAGCCGGCCAGAACCATCTGCAAGGCCCGCATCAGATCCTCCAGCGACCGCGACTTGAAGACATAGCCGCTCGCGCCAAGCTCTTCGGCGCGGTTGATATAGATCTGCTCTTCGCGCGCGCTGAGGATCAGCACGATCACCTTGGGATCGCAGGCGCGGATGCTGCGGATCAGTTCCAGACCATCGGAATCCGCCAGCACCAGATCCAGAATCACCAGATCGGGATGATGCAGGCGAATGGCACTCAGTCCTTCGCGGCCACTGGCAGCGCTGGCGACCACCCGATGTACACTCACCTGCTCGATATACGATTTTAAAGCCAGACAGATCGCGGGATGATCGTCGATTACCAGCAGTTTGCTCATTGCAGCACCCAGGTCCGTCATCAATCCAAGAAAACACGCCGACCCATAAGGGCAGGAGAGACCGCGGTGCAGTATAGAAGGGAGTCGAACCGGATAATTGCGGGAATCGCTCATGCCGGGCGGCACGAGCCGCAGCGGATGGCATCGCCACCCGCTGCGCACTGAGGATCAGAACAGCTGATCCTTGACATTTTCGACGGCATCCTTCGGCGGAGGGGCGGCCGAATCGGCTTCGGCTGCCGCATCGGAAGCGGCGTCGGGCAAACCGCCATCGCTATGCGGAACGGTGCCGCGGTTGTTCAGCCGCAAATCGGGGTTCGCGCGCTGGAACTCGTCGTAGAAGTACTCGTCACCTCCGCGAAGGCCGGCGCCCGGACGCACGGTGATGCCGGGGGGAACCGGCAGGTCGACTTCCGGCACGCCCTTGAGCGCATTGGCCATATAGTTGATCCACACCGGCAGTGCGGCCGTGCCGCCGTAGCCGTAGCGGCCCAGGCTGCGCGGCTGGTCGTAGCCGACCCAGGTCGCGGCCACCAGATTGGGGTTGAAACCCACAAACCAGGCATCCTTGAAATCGCTCGTGGTACCGGTCTTGCCGGCCAGATCCTGGCGGCCGAGACTCATGGCGCGCGCGGCGGTCCCGTAGCGGACGACGTCTTTCATCATGCTGGTCATGATGAATGCGTTGCGCGGATCGATGGCCGGCGTCGTGCCCTGCCCGGCGATCGTCGGCTGGGTGCGCGCAAGCACCTTGCCGGAGGAGTCCTCGATCCGGTCGATAAAGTAGGCGTGGATACGGTAGCCGCCATTGGCCAGTTGGGCATAGGCCTCGGCCATCTGCAAGGGCGTCACCGAACCCGCGCCCAGCGCCATGGTCAGATAGGCCGGATGCTGCTTGGGCGAGAAGCCGAAACGCTGGATATACTGCTGCGCATACTCGGTACCGATCGCCTGCAGGATGCGCACCGAAACCAGGTTGCGCGACAGGGTCAGTGCATGACGCATGGTCAGCATGCCGAGGAACTTGCCATCGTCGTTCTTCGGTTCCCATATCTTGCCGCTGCCGTCCTGCGGATCCACCGTCATCGGCGCATCATTGATCATGGTCGACGCCGTCAGGCCGCGTTCGATCGCGGCGGAGTAGATGAAGGGCTTGAACGTCGATCCCGGCTGACGCCAGGCCTGCGATACGTGGTTGAAACTGCGGCGGTTGAAATCGAAACCGCCGACCAGCGAGCGGATCGCCCCGCTGCGCGCGTCGAGCGACACGAACGCGCCTTCCACCTCGGGCATCTGCACGATTTCCCAATACCCTTTTTCGTTGGCGCGCACGCGGATCACCGCACCCGGGCGGATCTGCTGCGCCTCGGGCAGGCGCGGATTGATCGCGCGCCGGGCAAAGTCGAGCCCGGGCCCGCTGATGATCGCAACCTTGCCGCCACGCATGTACGCGCGCACCGAATCCGGCGTCGCCACCTGCACCACCGCCGGCAGCATGTCGCCGCTGTCGTGAATGTCGTTCAACGCCTCGTCCAGCGCTTCGCCGCTGTCTTCGCCCTGCAGGCTGGACACATCGATGAAGCTTTCCGGGCCGCGGTAACCATGCTTGCGGTCGAAATCGATCAGGCCGGCACGCAGGGCATCGTACGCCCACTGCTGGTGATGGCTGTCGATCGTGGTGTAAACACGGAAACCTTCGGTATAGGCGCTGTCGCGATAACGCTCGTACATCGCCTGACGCACCATTTCCGCCACATATTGCGCGGGAAAGCCGCTATCGACCGTCTGCCCTGCCAACTGCTGCTTCTCCTGCAAGGCCTGCTGGTATTGATCTTCGGTAATGAAGTTCAACTCGCGCATGCGGCGCAGTACATATTGCTGACGCAAACGGGCGCGATCAGGATTGACGATAGGATTGTAGGCCGAAGGAGCCTTGGGCAGACCGGCCAGCATGGCCATTTCCGCAACACTCAAACTCTGCAACGGCTTGCCGTAATACGCCTGCGCCGCCGCACCGAACCCGTAGGCGCGCTGCCCAAGATAAATCTGGTTGAAATACAGCTCCAGAATCTGGTCTTTGGACAGGGTGTGCTCGATCTTGAATGCCAGCAGTGCCTCGTTGAATTTTCGGGTGAAGGTTTTCTCGCTCGAGAGGAAGAAATTCCGCGCGACCTGCATGGTGATGGTGCTGGCGCCGGAGCGGGTATGCCCGGAAACCAGATTGCCGACCGCCGCGCGCAATACCCCGGCGTAGTCGACGCCGCTATGCTGGTAAAAACGCTCGTCCTCTGCCGCCAGCACCGCCTGCTTCATCAATTGCGGGACTTCATGGATGCGCAGAAATGAGCGCCGCTCCTCGCCGAATTCGCCGATCAGGACATTGTCGGTCGAATAGACGCGCAAAGGGATCTTCGGCCGGTAGTCGGTCAGGGCATCGAGGCTCGGCAGCCTGGGGTAGGTAATGATGATTGCAATCGCCAGGGCCCCGGCGGCCAGAACCGCGCAGCCAATGAACAAGCCGGCCAGAATCGCAAGAATTCGTTTGAACATGATTTCGCTGTGCTTTCGCTGGAATGCGGATTATACCGTTTTGTGCCGCCTTGCAAGGCAGACAAATGGTTGTCCCGCCTTTTTTTGTGTTGCCGGATGTCGGGAGGCCCGCGCGGCCTCCTGCGGGAGCGGCTTATGAAGTGGCCACCATCGTCTGCCGACGGGGCAGGCGCGGTCGCCGGGCTCGATCTCGGCGCAGACGCCGTACGCATCGTCGAACTGGCCCCCCTGCAGCAGGGCTGGCGCCTCGCCGCTCACGCCAGCGTCGCCCTGCGCGGCAGACGCGAGCGCGACGATATCGCGGCGGCGATCGCCGAAGCCTGGCATCGCGCCGGCGCCGTCGCAGAACGGGTC
This sequence comes from Paludibacterium yongneupense DSM 18731, assembly GCF_000422925.1. Lineage (GTDB taxonomy): Bacteria > Pseudomonadota > Gammaproteobacteria > Burkholderiales > Chromobacteriaceae > Paludibacterium > Paludibacterium yongneupense. The sequence continues at coordinate 145,256 of NZ_AUGZ01000008.1, read as the reverse complement.
GTCATGGCACTGCCCGCCGCATGCTGCGCGTTCGGCCTGCGCCGCCTGCCGGCATACGACTTTGCGCGCAGGGCGCTGGGCGGCGCGCGCGCACTGGTGGCCGACCCGTCGCGCCATCATCTCGACTGTCTGATCGTCGCCCGCGAAGCCGGCCTGGTCACGGCCGTGCTGTGTGCCGCCCCGCGCGACGCCGTCGCCTCCCGTGTTGCACTGGCCGAGCAGGCCGGCCTCGCCGTGCCGGTGGTCGATATCGACTGTTTCGCCCTGCTGCGCGCGGGCGGTCTGAGCTGGCCGTCGCGCACGGCAATCATGCTGGAGCTCGATGCCGCCGTCTGGCGCCTCACGCGCCTCGGCGGACTTGACGCCCCGCTGGCAGATGAGGGTTCGGCCGACGAAACCTTGATGACCACTCTGCAGCGCCGCCTGGCCGTAGGTTCGCCGCAGCGGATTCTACTGGCCGGCGAACGGGCGCCGGCGCTGGAAGCCCGCGTGCGCGCGGCATGCGGCATCGACGTCAGTTGCGTCGTCCCCTGGCATCGCATCGCGACGACGTCCCCGCCATCCAGCGGCTATGCCCTTGCCTGCGGGCTCGCACGATGGCCAGAGGAGGCATGAATGGCCATCAATCTCGTGCACGACGCGACACGACGCTGGGGCGAGCTTCGCCTGCGACGCCTGCTGTGCTCGGCCCTGCTGCTCGATGCGCTGCTGCTCGGCGGCGCGGAAAGCTGGGTCGGATACGAGTCCGCCCGCCTGGACGGCATGACGAGGCAGGCACGGCAGCTCAGGGCCGAACTCGCCCCCGAACTGCAGCGTACGCAGCAGCTCGAACGCCGTGTGGCCGCGCTGCGACGGCACGTGCAAACCGTCGCCCGACGGCTGCAACAGCGGCAGGCCCCGGCGCTGGTGCTGCGGAAGCTCGAGCTGGCGACGCCGGAAGGCGTCGCCCTGCAGGAAGTCGCCATCGATTCCGTGCGCTGCCGGATCAAGGGGCTCGCCCGTTCGCCCGAACTCGCGCTGCGGCTGGCCGAAACCCTGTCCGCATTCCAGCCCTGCCCGGCCCGCGGCATGGCCGCCCGCGATGGCGCAGACAAACCGCTTCCCAGCTATGCCTTCACGCTGACGACCGGGAGGGATGCATCATGAATCTCGACGACCTCGACTGGCGGGCCCCGCACGGCTGGCCACTCGCGCTGCAGCTGGCGGCGGCCACGCTGCTCTGCCTGTCGCTGGCGGGGGCGTGCCATGTGCTGCATCTTTCTGCGCGGATCGCGCTGCTGGACGAAAATCGCGCCGTACTCGCGCGCGAGTACGGCGAACTCGCGCGCGCGCGCCAGGCGGTCCTCCGCCAGCCCGTCCTGCGCAGCGAGATCGCCCGCCTCGCGCCCGCCCTTCCCCCCGCAGACACATCGCCTGCCGCCGTGTTTCTCGCCTTGCGCCAGCAAGCCGTGCGCCACGGCATCGCGCTCGAACACCTGCTGCCTGGCGAACAGGATGGGGAATCGCACGCGATAAGGATAGATGCGAGCTTGCACGGCGAATTTCATGCCGTTGTCGACTTCTGGCAGGCCCTGGCCGCCTTGCCCGCAACCGTCGCCTGCGACTCGTTCGCGCTCGCCGTCGAAGACTGGCCGCGTTTGACGCTAAGAGTCCGCCTGCTTCTGCTGCGGGAGCCCTCGCCATGATGCTCCGGCTCGCACTTTGCGCCACGGTGCTGGCCGGCCCCGCGCGCAGCGACCCTTTCGACTGGCACCGCTTGCAGATATCGCGCCTGGCCCGCGGTCCAGCCGTGCCGGAAAGTCTGCGCCTGATGGGGAATCTGACCCTGCATCGCAGCCACGAACGCAACGCGGTCATGGCGCTGCCGGACGGAACGGTATTTTGCGTCATCCACGGACAGGAGCTCGCCGTCGTACCGGGACGCCTGCTCCGCGCCAGCGCGAGCCAGGCAGTGCTGCGGCTGGATGGGGAGGACGGCGCCCGCACTCTGCGGCTGCGGCGCGACGACGGCGACAACCCGCCATGAGCGCCGCGCGGTGGACACTTCTGCTTTTTTCGGCAGGGGCCGCTCACGCTCTGACACTGAACGCCGTCAGCCAACGGCTGGATGCACAGGACGCGCAGACGCTGACTCTGGAGTTCGACCTGCCGCCACCCGCGCCCCATCATTTTCGCTTGCACGCGCCGGAACGCGAGGTATTCGACTTCGACGCCAGCACACCCGCGGCCATGCGCCAGTCCCTGCGATTCGCCGACTCGCCCTTGCTCGCACTGCAATGGTTGTCCGACGGGGACCGCTCCCGGCTGATAGCAAGCCTGCGCGCCGATGCTACGCTCGAACATCATCTCGTCGAACGCGTGCTCACCTTGCGTGTGCTGCCGGGGCCGGAAACCCAGCGCATATCGCTCGACTTGCAGAACATCGAGCTGCGGCGCCTGCTGACCCTTCTGGCAAGCGTCGGCCGGATCGATATCGTTGCAGACGAGTCGGTCGGCGGCACGATGAGCCTGAAGCTTGCGCGCACGACCTGGCGCGATGCGCTCGAGCTGGTATTGCAGGAAAAGGGCTTGCAACAGCGCCGCTACGGTTCGGCCCTGATGGTGGCCACGGCCGCCCAGTGGTCGACGCGCGACAAAGCGACGCAAGAGGCCGCACGGCAGCACGCGGCGATGGCGCCTGTCCACCTGCGGCGTTTCGTCTTGCGCCATCGCCCGGCGGAAGAAGTCAAAACCCTGATCGCGGCCAAAACCGAAAAGCAGGGAGGCTTGCTGTCGGAGCGCGGCAGCGTCCTGGCCGATACCCGTACCAATGCGCTTCTGGTACGCGACACCGACGCCGTCATCGACGAAATCGCCGATCTGGTCGCCGGCACCGACGTCGCACTGCGCCAGGTTCTGATCGAAGCGCGCATTGTCGAAGTCAACGCCAGCTTCAGCCGCGAACTCGGGGCCCGCCTCGACTTTGCCCGCTACCCCGGCATCCAGTCATCACTCGACGCGACCGCCGGCGGCCCGGCAGCGCACACGGTCGACCTGCCGGCCTCGGTCGCTTTCGGCAGCATCGCGACCCTGCTGCGCCCTGGGCTTGGCACCCGCATCGGCCTCGAGCTTCAAGCCATGCAGGCCCGGGGAGAGGGTCGGGTCGTTTCGCATCCGCGGCTGCTGATCTCGGATCGCAACGAGGCGCTGATAGAAGAGGGCAGCACCATTCCCTATACCGTGGCCACCGAACGCAACACCTACACCACGTCATTCCGCAAGGCGGTGCTCAGCCTGCGGGTCAAACCGCATATTTCACCGGCCAACCTGATCCAGCTGGACATCGACATCAGCAAGGACACGCCCGATTTCAACCGGCGGGTCGAAGGGGGTGTCGTTCTCGACACACGCCATCTGACATCACAAGTACAGATAGACAATGGCGGCACTGTCGTCATCGGCGGGATTCTGGTCGAAGAAAACAGCCAGCGCGCCAGAGAGATACCATGGCTGGCAGACCTGCCCGTTCTGGGTGCCCTGTTTCGCAACAGGCAGGCCCGGCGCCAGAGCCGCGAGCTACTGGTCTTCATCACGCCCCAGATCGTCGAGGCCGGTCAGAATCTGCGCGACGGCGCGCCATGACGACCGATGTGAGCACGCGCAGACAGATCGCCATTGCTTCGGCTAAAATGTCCGGATGGAGAAACTGGCAGGCAACTTCTTTCTTGTCGGCTTGATGGGCGCCGGCAAGACCACGGTGGGGCGCGCACTGGCGCGCAGGGCCGACAAAACCTTCTATGACTCGGATCAGGAAATCGAGGCGCGCTCCGGCGTGCGCGTCGCGACCATCTTCGACATAGAAGGCGAACAGCGTTTCCGCGACCGCGAAAGCGCGGTCATCGCCGACCTCGTCCGCCTCGACGACATCGTGCTGGCCACGGGTGGCGGCGCGGTACTGCGTCCGGAAAACCGCGCCGCCCTCTCTGCGCACGGCATGATCATTTACCTGCGCGCCAACATCGACGACCTGCTGGCTCGCACCCAGCACGACCGCAACCGGCCGCTGCTGCGCACCGCCGACCCGCGTGGCAAACTGGCCAGCCTGTACGAAGAGCGCGATCCGCTCTATTGCGAGCTGGCGGATCTGATCGTAGACACCACCCAGCAAAACGTCATCACGCTGGTTTCCCAGCTGGAACACCAACTCTATTCGCTTTCCAGGACATGACATGATCACCCTCGACCTGACCCTCCCGGACACACGCTATCCCATTCATATCGGACGGGGGCTCCTGGACCAGGTCGAGTTGCTGCTCCCCTTGCTGGCAATACCCCAAGTCGCCATCGTCACCAATACCACTGTCGCTCCGCTCTACCTCGATCGCCTTGCGTCGGCATTGCGGCGCCATGACATCGATGTGATCGCGATCGAGCTGCCCGATGGGGAAGCCTACAAGACCTGGGATTCTCTCAACCGCATTTTCGACACGCTCCTCGGGCGTCATTGCGAGCGCAAGACGACGCTGATCGCGCTGGGCGGCGGCGTCGTCGGCGACATGACAGGCTTCGCGGCCGCCTGCTACCAGCGTGGCGCACCCTTCATCCAGATCCCCACCACACTGCTCGCGCAAGTCGATTCCTCGGTCGGCGGCAAAACCGCGATCAACCATCCGCAGGGCAAGAACATGATCGGCGCCTTCTACCAGCCTTGTGCCGTCATCGCCGACATGGAATTGCTGTCGACCCTGCCTGCACGCGAGCTGGCGGCTGGGCTGGCCGAGGTGATCAAATACGGCATTCTCGGCGACGCCGGCTTTTTCGAGTGGCTGGAACAGAATATCGACAAACTCGTCGCACTGGACGCGGAAGCCCTGCAATACGCGGTACGCCGCTGCTGCGAGATGAAGGCCGACATCGTCGGCGCCGACGAGCGCGAGCAGGGCGCACGCGCCCTGCTCAATCTCGGCCACACTTTCGGCCATGCGATCGAGGCGGGCCTGGGCTACGGCGCCTGGCTGCACGGCGAGGCGGTCGCCGCGGGCATGGTGCTCGCCGCCGCCTTGTCGCATGCCCGCGGAACTCTGGCGCGCTCCGAACTCGACCGCATCGTCTCGCTCATCGAACGCGCCGGTCTGCCGACGCGCTCGCCCGACCTCGGCGTCGACGAATGGCTGGCTCTGATGAGCCACGACAAGAAAGTCGAACGGGGCCGCCTGCGCTTTGTTCTACCGCTCGGCATAGGCCAGGCGACGGTTGCAGGCGATATCGATCCCGCCGAATTGCGGGCGTTGCTGAGCGGGGACTATATCATCCGCGGCCAGGTCCCGGCGTGACGGCGGCAACAGGCTAAGGATTTCTACGGATTGTTACGACTCCGCTTCGTCTGAATAATCCAGAGATACACGCGAGAGGGGGTATGTATGGTGCTTGCTGCAATGGCCGGTAGCCTGGGGTGCATGGTTACCTACTATCTGATTCGCAGGATCTGGAAATTCTTCACCTATACCAAGCCGGAAAAGCGCGGCATAGACCCGCTGGGTGAAGCGGAAGTCTTTCTGGCTTATGGCCGGACCAAAGAGGCGGTAAGGGTGCTGCGCGATGCGCTCTCGGACGACCCCGGCAACCTCACACTGAAAGTCACGCTGCTGCGTGCCTACTCTTCCGACCGCAATGTCCGTGCCTATTCCAGGCTCGCACGCGATCTGGAGACCTCGCTGCAAGGGCAGCCGGTGTGGAATACCATTCAGAAGAACGGCCGCGACATGGATCCTGCCAATCCCTTGTTCAACGCCTGAGCCCATGTTCACCGAGGGCGAAGGCAGCCCTCGGCGATTTCGGTATAAAATGGCGAATCGTTCCTTAACGGGCTGTTCGCATGTCGCTACCCCCACAAGTACAGGGCGCACCTTCGCCCGCCATCCCAGAACGTGTGCTGTTGATCAAATTGCGCCATCACGGCGACATCCTGTTATCGACCCCCGTGCTCAATGCGCTCAAAACCAACTTCCCGGATTGCCGCGTCGACTACCTCGTCTATGCCGAGACCGTGCCCATGCTCAGCCGCAACCGGGATGTCCACGCGATATGGCGCATAGACCGCGCCTTGCACGGCTGGCGCAAGCCCGCACACATGCTGTGCCTGTGGTGGCGCCTGCGCCGCGAACGCTACGATTGGGTCATCCATCTGTCTGACCAATTCAACGGCGCGCTGATCGCGCACGGTCTGCGCGCGCGCGAAGTCGTCGGTTTCGACTATCCGAAACGCCGCGGCACACGCTGGGCCTCGCTCTTCACCCGGCTGGCGCCGATCGCGCAATCGAACACCCTGCATACGGTAGAACAGAATCTGCTAGCCCTGGAGGCGCTCGACGTCCCGCTCGGAGATCCGGCGACTCGCCGCTGCACCATGGCGGTCGCCCGCGAAGACCGTACCGCCATCGCCGATATCCTGGGCGAATTGGGGGTCCGCGGCGACTACCTGGTCGTCCACCCGTCCTCGCGCTGGTTTTTCAAATGCTGGGACGACCGGCGCTTCGCGGAGGTGATCCAGCATCTGGCCAACGAAGGCTGGCACGTCATTCTCAGTGCGGGGCCGGCCGCCGAAGAACTGGAACTGGTCGCGTCCATCCTGCGTCATGTCGACTCGCCCCGCGTGCATTCGCTGGCCGGCCGTCTGTCCCTGACCACGCTGGCCGCCCTGATCGAGGGCTCGCGCCTGTTCATCGGCGTCGACTCGGTCCCCATGCACATGGCGGCCGCCTTCGGCAAGGACACGGTGGCGCTGTTCGGCCCGAGCAAGATTCACGAGTGGCACCCCTGGCTTACGAACTACATCCTGATCGATGCCGCCGACTACGGACCGCTGATCGATCCCGACGCGGTCGACACGTCGACCCGCGAGCGCTACCTGGCCGCGATTCCGACGCAGGCGGTACTGGATGCCGCCCACAGGCTGCTGGATGGCGAGCCGACGCGCCAGGAGACGCAGCCATGACGACGACAGCGGCCACCGCCGCTGCGCACGCGTCCGCCCCCGGCGCCGCAAGCAGGCATATCGGGCTGATCATCGACGGTCTTGCCGGCGGCGGAGCCGAAAAGGTGGTATTGACGCTGGCGGAAGCCTTTGCCGCCCGCGGCCATCGCGTAACCCTGGTATCGCTGCGAGACGAACAGGCCTATTCCCTGCCTCCCGGCGTCGACTACCTGCTGCTGCCAGACACCTATCGCGGCCCGCTGCACAGGCTTGGCGAAGTCGGGCGCCGCGCGCGGGCGCTACACGACGCCCTCACGAAACGCTTCGGCGCGCGGCCTTTCGACCTCGTCATCTCCAACCTGCCCAAGACCGATCGTATCGTTGCCGCGACCCCCTGCCTGGGCCACGCCTGGTTCTGTCTGCACGGCGCCGTGGCCCAGACGCGGCTGGCGGGCAAGCGTGGAATCAAGCGCTGGCTGAAGCAGCGTCAACTGCTCGGGACCTACGACCGGCGTCGGCTGATCGCCGTATCGAACGGCGTGGCGCGCGATATCGTCGAATCCGGGCGCGTGCGCCCGGCCGAGCTCGTAACGATTCCCAACCCTTTCGATCTGGACGCCATCCGCCGCCAGGCGCAGCGGCCCTGCCCGCTCGACGGAGAAGCCTTCGTATTGCACGTCGGGCGTTTTCATGCCGTCAAGCGCCATGACCGCCTGTTCGGCGCCCTGCTTGCGAGCGGCTTTGACGGGCGCCTGGTCCTGCTGGGCAACGGCAGCGCAGAGCAAAAGGCCAGACTGGTCGCGCAGTGCCGTGAACTCGGCTTGCAAGACCGGGTCGTGTTTGCCGGCTTCACCGCGAATCCGTTTCCGTATATGCGGGCCGCGCGCGCCCTGATTCTCAGCTCGGATAGCGAAGGCTTCGGCAACACGCTCGTCGAAGCGCTCGCCTGCGGCACCCCTGTCGCCAGCACCCGCTGCCTGGGTCCGCAGGATATCATGGTCGGAGAGCTTGCACGCGGGCTCGCCGACTTCAACGACATCGCGCTCGGCGCGGCGCTCAAATCGGTTCTGGAGGATCCTCCCGAACCCGGCTCCGAGACGCTCGCCCGCTACGCACTCGATCGCGTCGTCGATCGCTACCTGGAACTGGTCCCCGCACAATGAACACGATCCCGTTTCTTATCACCATCGATACCGAGGGCGACAATCTGTGGCAGTCAAATGCCGAGATCAGTGCCCGCAATGCCCGCTTTCTTCCGCGCTTTCAGAGTCTGTGCGAAGAGCATGGCTTCAAGCCCTGCTATCTGACCAACTACGAAATGGCGTCGGACCCCGACTATCAGGCCTTCGCCCGTTCCGCCATCGCGGGCGGCAACGCCGAAGTCGGCATGCACCTTCATGCGTGGAACAGCCCTCCCGCACATCCGGCCACCGACAGGGGCGGCAAGGCGCAAGCCTATCTGATCGAATACCCGCGCGCAGCGATGCAGGCGAAGATAGACTTCATGACCAAACTTCTCGAAGATACTTTCGGCGTCAAGATGCTCAGCCATCGCGCCGGACGCTGGGCCTTCAACGAGGTGTATGCGGAATTGCTGCTGGAATACGGCTACCGCATCGATTGTTCGGTCACGCCGCATGTCGACTGGAGCGGCACTCCGGGCGCCACTGCCGGGGGAAGCGACTATCGCCGCTTTCCCGATCGCGCCTACTTTGTCGATCCCGCGGATATTTCAAAAGCGGGCGACTCCCCGCTGCTTGAAGTTCCGATGACGACACGCCCGAAATACCCGGGCTGGGTACAAGCGTTGAAAACCGGTGCCGATCGCCTGCGCGGCAAGCGACGCCCGGCGTCCATCGTGTGGATGAGACCGCGCGGCGGCAATGCCAGACAGATGATCGCACTGGCCGAACAGCGCCTGGCCGCCGGCGCCGATTACATCGAATTCATGCTGCATTCGTCCGAGTTCATGCCAGGCGGCAGCCCGACCTTCCGCGATGAAGCCGCCATCGAAGGTCTGTATGCCGACCTGGACGAACTGTTCCGCTACCTGGCTCCACGCTGCGAAGGGCTGACTCTGGCCGACTACCATCGCCGTCTGACCCGGGGCGCGGACCGCTCCTGAACGGCGGGCGCGCCAAAAAACAGGCCGGGATCCATCATCCCGGCCTTCCATCAGACGGATCGTCCCCCGTCGCGCAGAGCTTGCAACACCGCCGGATAGACGCGCGCGGCGGTAATCAGCGGCATGGGATCGTCCCAGACTTCCGGAGCGGCATCCGCGCCCGGCGGAACATGGATGATGGTGTGCAGATCCAGGTCCTGCAGAGGACCGGTCTCGGCCGGCACCGCGGTCGTGAACAGACTGACGGTGCGGACTTTCAGTGCGATGGCCAGATGCAAGGGGCCGGTATCGCCGGTCACCAGCACGTCGAGGTCGGCGATCGCCTCGAAAGCCTGCACGATCGTGGTCTTGCCGACCAGGGATTCGACCTGCCCTCCCGCCTGCGCCCCGATCGCGGCCATGAACTGCCGTTCCAGATCGTTTTCCAGCGGCGACCCCATCAGAACGATCTGCATTTCCGGCCGCCCGGCGATCAGCGCCTGTGCGAGTTCGATGAAGCTCGCGATCGGCCAGCAGCGATCCGGCTTCGATGCCCCGAGCTGAAAACCGACCCGTATCCTGTCCGGGGACGCCTCTGCCCGGCGAGCCGGACGGCCGAGCGGCACCATCTCGCGCTGATCGGTTTTACAGCCAAGGACGGATATCACATTCAACTTCCGTTGAATCACATGCCCGCGAAAGTTTCTGACATAGGATGCCAGCCAGTGGTCGAGGCCGGTGAGACCGTTGCCGTAATTATCGCGCAGGATATAGCGGCAGCCTGCCAGGGCGGCACTCATGATGTCGTAGGGATCGCGCGAATGGAGGATCACACCGAGGTCGACGCGCAGCCGCCTCAGCTGGAAAATGACGGGCAAAATGCTGGCCAGCTTGCCGTCCCAATAAACAACCGCATCCACATCGCCGTAGTTTTCGAACAGATCGCGATATTTCTCATGCCCGACGAGAACCAGCTTCGCCGCCGGGTAGCGCAGGCGCAGTTGCCGGATCGCCGGCGTATTGAACATGAAATCGCCGAGCGCCGTGGTCGAGTAGATCGCGATACAGTTGAACTCGCTCGCTGCCGTCAGCGTCTCCCGTGGGCGAAGCCGGCCGCCGATCTTCTGCTGAACGGAAACAATGAAATTGGCTAACGCTATTTTAATCGTTTTCTTCATTACATCGATCTACCCATACGCACGAGTACGTAGTCAGTAGTTGGCTCCCGCGTGTCCCGTCACTGTTCGTGCGGGGTCTGTTCGTGAAACTGCATGCGGTGCAAGTTGGCATAGGTGCCCTGCTGCGCCAGCAACTCGGCATGTGTGCCGATCTCGACGATTTTCCCGCCCCCCATCACCACGATCCGGTCCGCGTTCTCAATCGTCGACAGGCGGTGCGCGATCACGATGGTCGTGCGATTTTGCATCAGGTTTTCCAGCGCCGCCTGTACCAGCCGCTCGGACTGCGTATCCAGCGCGCTGGTCGCCTCGTCCAGGATCAGGATGGAAGCGTCCTTCAACAAGGCGCGCGCGATGGCCAGACGCTGACGCTGGCCGCCCGACAGGCGGGTGCCGTTCTCGCCGATGACGGTATCGAAACCGTTCGGCAACTCGTTGATGAAATCGAGCGCATTCGCACGCCGCGCCGCTTCGACGATGTCCTCCTTCGAACGCATCTCGTCACCGTAGGCGATATTGGCAGCCACGGTGTCGTTGAACAAGACGACCTCCTGGCTGACCAGGGCGATATGCTGGCGCAGGCTGTCGAGCGTGATCTCGTCGATGGGAATGCCGTCCAGTTCCACGCGACCGCTGCTCGGCAGGTAGAACCGGGGAATCAGGCTTACCAGCGTGGTTTTTCCGCTGCCGGACGAACCGACCAGAGCCACGGTCTCGCCCGAGCGGATATTCAGATCGATATGGGTGAGCGCGTCGCGTTCCGCGGTGGAATAGCGAAAGCCGACATCGCGGAAGCTCAGTTCGCCACGTGTCTGCGGCAGCTCGCGCCGGCCATGATCAGGTTCGGTTTCTTCGTCCAGAAACGAAAATACGCTTTCCGCCGCCGCCAGACCGCGTTGCAGCGACTGGGAAATATTGGTGATGCGCTTGATCGGGGCAAACATTGCCGTCATGCCGGACAGGAATGCGATAAAGGTACCGGCTGTAAGTGCGTTATGCTGCGCACGCAACGCCGCATAGTACAAGACCCCGGCCAGCGCGACGGCAATGATGAACTGGGTCACGCCGGTATTGAGCGATGAGGTCGCGGTCTGCTTGACCGCATTGTGGCGCACCGCCTGAGTCGCCTGCGAAAACCGTTGCGCCTCATACTCATGTCCGCCGTAGACCTTGACCAGACGCTGGCAATCGATGCTTTCGCCCAATACCTGCGTCATCTGCGCCATCTGCAACTGGCTCTCGCGCGACAGATGGCGCAAGCGCCGACTCACCAGCCGGATGCACAACGATACCGCCGGGAACACGATGAAGCAGATCAGGGTCAACCGCCAGTCGTAGTACAACAGGGTGCCGAGCAGGCCGAGCAGGGTGATGCCGTCCTTGACCGTGACGGTGATCACGCTGAAACCGGCGTCGGTCACCTGATTGACGTCATAGGTCACGCGCGACAACAGCCGCCCGGACTGGTTGTTGTCGTAGTAGGAAACCGGCATGCGCAGCAGTTTGAGGAAAACATCCTGACGCATGGTCTGCACCAGATGACCGGTCAGCCAGCTGGTGGAATACTCGTTGATGTAGCTGGTCACGCCGCGCAACATGAACAAACCGACGATAAGCAGGGGGATGGAACGGATGGTCGCCGGATCCTTGGCCACAAACCCCTGGTCGATCAACGGCTTCATCAAGGCAATAAACGCCGGTTCGGTCGCCGCGGCGATCGTCATCGCGCAGATGGAAAGCAGGAACACCTTCCAGTAGCGGCGCAGATAGGTCATCAGACGCTTGTACAGCGCCAGATTTCCCCGGGAAAGCTTCTGACTCATGCAATCTCGTTCCGTATTTCGTTTTCGCCTGCGACGACGACCGGGAAAGCCCCCGCCCGCCGACAGACATGGCGCAAAAGTTGTTGATTATCGTCAGTTTCCCGTCCGCGAACAAGCCGACAACACAATGCCGCCTCAATCGGCGCGCAAGCCGTCCAACAGGCGCCGATAGTGTTGCAGCAAGGTCTCGACCATGCCTTCCAGCGTCAGGTCGGCGATGCTCGAACGCGCCGCAGCCGCCAGAGCGGGCCAGCTCGCCCGGCTGTCGCGCCATGCGGCGATGGCCGCGCCGAGCGCCTCGATGTCGAGTGGGTCGACCACCCAGCCGTTGCGTCCGGTCTCGATGCGTTCGGCAGCGCCGCAGGTCGAGGTGGTAAAGACCGGCAGCCCGCATGCGAGCGCCTCGACGCAGACGTTGGGAAACGGATCGTACAGGGTCGGCAGGACAAAGGCATCGGCCATGCCGTAGAACGGTTTGACATCGTTCTGCGCGCCGACAAAGCGCACGCGCGCGCCGATGCCGAGCCTGGCGGCTTCGCGCCGGTAGCGCGCGGCATGCTTGTCCCGCCCGACAACGACGAGGTGCACATCGTCCAGGGCAGCGATCGCGGCCAGCGCCCGCCCGACTCCCTTGCGTTCGAAACCGGACCCGACATACAGCAACAAGGGGGCGTGCTCCGGAATCGACCATTGCCGTCGCATGTCCTCGCGAAAGCGGGACTTGAGATCGGGGTGAAAAGCGTTCTGATCGACACCGTTGTGAATGACGACAAAACGGTCTTGCGGCAGGTCGAAACGCTGCCGTATCTCTTCTTGCACCATGTGTGCGTTACAGACCACCAGCTTCAGCCTCGGATCGAGAAACATCCTGCGCTCGGCACCGCACACATAGTGATGATAGGGATTCAGGGCGAGCCGCAAGCGACCGAGCGGCCCGAGGGTCAGTCGCCGCAACTCGAGCCAGCGGGCATGCACGCCATCGCCCGCGCGATAGATATCGCAGCCCGGTATGCGTTCGTGCGACTGGACCAGGTCGAAACCGTCGCGCTGCCATATCCGCCGCGCGGCGCGGGCAAAGCCCAGGTCGCGCCACACATTGCCGAGATAGAAAGGATTCACGCAGACGGGGACAACCCCCTCCAGCGTCTCCCAGCGACGTGCGATCAGGGACACTTCGATCCGGCCGGAGCGGAGCAGGGCCTGGATGGCGCGGCTAACGAAACGTTCGGCTCCGCCGGCCGCATTGTACTTCTGTCTGACGATGGCGAGCCGCGGGGCGCGGTGGTCAGGGATGTGTTGCTCGGTCAAAATCACTTACCCGGCGTTAAGCTGTTCAAGCAGGTCGGCAATTCTATCAGGGTCCTCCGTCCGCAGCATACGGCCGACGATGGATCCGATTTCGTCGAGATGCGTGCGCAGGACTTGCTGTTTGACCGCGAGGAGATTGGCGGGATGCATGGAGAACTTGCGCAGCCCCATGCCCAGCAGCAGGCGGGTCAGACGCGGGTCGCCGGCCATCTCGCCGCAGACCGACACCGGGATGCCGGCCTTGGCGCCGGTCTTGATGGTATGCAGAATGAGTTTGAGCACGGCGGGATGAACCGGATCGTACAGATGGCTGACCGAGTCGTCGTTGCGGTCGATAGCCAGAATGTACTGGATCAGGTCATTGGTCCCGATGGAAAGAAAATCGGCGTACTTGAGCAGGCTGCCCGCAACCAGTGCCGCCGACGGAATCTCGATCATAGCCCCGGCCTCGAGCGTATCCGACCAGGGCACCCCCTCTTCGCGCAGCTCGGCACGGGCGTACTCGAGTTGCGCGAGCGCCTGGCGCAGCTCCTGCACCGAACTGACCATGGGGAACAGGATGCGCAGGCGGCCGTGAATCGAAGCGCGCAACAGCGCACGCAGCTGGACGCGGAACATCAGCGGTTCGGCCAGGCACAGCCGGATGCCGGTCAGGCCGAGCGCCGGATTTTCGGCCACGCCGTGGTTGAGCCAGCGCGGATTCTTGTCCGCTCCCAGGTCCATCGTACGGATCGTGACCGGCTTGTCCTTCAGCGACTCCAGCACGGTGCGGTAGGCCTGGTATTGCTCGTCTTCCGACGGCAGGGTATCGCGGCCGAGGAACAGGAATTCGCTGCGAAACAGCCCGACGCCCATGGCGCCGGACGTCTTCACCACCTCGACATCCTGCGGCAATTCGATATTGGCCAGCAGCTCGATCGGCGTCCCGTCAAGGGTCTGCGCATTGGCCTTGCGGATGGATCCCAGCTTGCGCCGCGCATCGCGCCAGGCACGCAGGCGGCGCCGGTACTCGGTCAGAACCGTATCTTCCGGGCTGATGATGACCACCCCCTGCTGGCCATCGACAATGATGAGTTCATCCTCGCGGATAAGCTGTCGCGAATGGTGCAGCGCAATCACGGACGGCAGGTCCAGGCTGCGGCCAAGAATGGCGGTATGCGAAGTCGTGCCCCCCACATCGGTGAGGAAGGCCGCGAAATTCGAATCCTTGAAATAGACCATATCAGCCGGCGACAGGTCATGCGCGACCAGGATGGTATCGTCGACCAGATCCTCGGACGTGGGCAATTGGGCAGAGCGACCGTCCAGGTTCTTGAACACGCGCTCGATCACCTGCAGCACATCGTGTTTGCGCTCGCGCAGATAATCTTCTTCGATCGAATCGAACTGCGACACCAGCGCGTCGCTTTGCAACTTCAGCGCCCACTCCGCATTACAGTTCTGGGCCTCGATGATATCGCGCGGCTCGCGCGATATACCGGGGTCGCCGAGCAGCATGATATGCAGGGACAGGAAGGCGCCGAGTTCGGCCGGTGCATTGTCTGGAATGCTGCCCCAGAGCATTTCCAGTTCCTTGCGGGTCGCGCGGATGGCCTCGTCGAAGCGGGTGACCTCCGCCTGCACTTCATCATCATCCAGCTCGTAATGGGCGACGTCGTCCATGCTGCGGGAGATGAGGTGCGCCCTGCCGACGGCAATGCCGCCGCCAATGGCTACACCATGCAGGATGATGCTCATGTACCGGACCCTCCTGTGAGTCGGGCTGCGGTCCAACGTCGACCCGGCCGTCTGCACGTTATCCGCGCAGGCGGTGCGCCGGGGTTCATTCCGATTCGTCGAACCTGTTATTGATCAGGGCGACCAATGCCGCCATCGCCACCGACTCGTCGCTGCCGTCAACTTCCAGCTCGACCGTCGTTCCCTTGGCGGCAGCCAGCATCATGACGCCCATTATGCTTTTGCCGTTCACGCGACGGTTGTTGCGGGACAGGAAAATCTCGCTCGAATAACGACAGGCCAGTTGAGTGAATTTGCTCGAGGCCCGTGCATGCAATCCCAGCTTGTTAATGATTTCAATTTGTTGTTTTAACATTTTCCTCCCCCGGAATGATATAAAGCACCCCCTCCAGGCCGCCAGTCACCGCTTTTCCGACAACCACATCCAGGGCCTGACCGCTATAGCTGAGAGCCCGCACCAACATCGGCAGGTTGACCCCCGCCACCGCCTCGACCCGTCCGGGCTCGATCAAGCGGCTGGCGACATTGGACGGCGTGCCGCCATACATATCGGTCAACACCAACACGCCCTGGCCGAGATCGATCCGGGCGATGATCGCGCGCGCCTGCGCGAGCTTGACGTCGGGGTCCTCGTGTTTCTCCACTCCGAGCACGGCCAGATTGTCCGGGCGTTGCCCCAGGATATGAAGAGCGCCGTCGGCCAGGGCTTCGCCCAGGCCGCCGTGAGAAATAATCAGTATGCCAATCATGTTTAAGCGGTACTGGACGGCTTGCGCCGCAACCTATGCTCCGTAACGGTGTAAAAGGAATTGTATCAGTCCCGCTCGCCAATGCGGCGGTACCAACCGAGTTTTTCCGCCAGTTTTACGACCTCGCCGACAATGATCAGCGCAGGCGAACGCACCGCGTGCATTTCTATCAGTCCGGGCAGCGTCGCCAAGGTTCCCGTAATCGTGCGCTGCCGGGCCGTGGTCGCTCTTTCGACAATGGCAACCGGGTAATCCGCGGGCAGTCCGTGCTCGATGAAGGCCGCGCACAAGGCGGGGGCGGTCGAGACGCCCATGTATACCACTATGGTCTGTCCGGGCCTGGCCAATGCGGGCCAGTCCAGCGTGATGCTGCCGTCCTGCCGGTGACCGGTGACGAAAACAACGGACTGCGCATAGTCGCGGTGTGTCAGCGGGATGCCGGCGTAGGCCGCCGCGCCGCTGGCCGAGGTGATGCCGGGCACCACCTCGAAGTCGATGCCGTGCGCGGCCAGGGTCTCGATCTCTTCGCCGCCACGACCGAAGGTGAACGGATCCCCGCCTTTCAGGCGCAATACGCGATGCCCGTCTTGCGCCAGGCGGACCATCAACTGATTGATATCCTCCTGCGGCAGCGCATGATTCGCGCGCTCCTTGCCGACGTAAATGCGCTGCGCATCCCGGCGCACAAGTTCAAGCAACTCCTCCGCCACCAGCTTGTCGTACAAAACGACGTCGGCCTGCTGCATCAGCCGCAAGGCGCGAAAGGTCAGCAGGTCGGGATTGCCCGGTCCCGCACCGACCAGATACACGGCACCGCGAGGCCGGGTATCGGCACTGGCCAGGCGCTCCAGCATTTCGCGCTCGGCGCGCGCCTCGTCCCCATTCATCACCTCTTCGGCCAAAGGCCCTTCCAGCACCGACTCCCAGAACGCGCGCCGGGCGTCGGTGTCCACAATCCGCTCGCGCACACGTTGCCTGAATCCCGCCGCGAAGCGGGCGAGGCGGCCGAAACCGGATGGAATCAGACTTTCGAGCCGTGCGCGCAGCAAGCGCGCCAGAACCGGCACCCCGCCGCCGGTCGAGACGGCGATGACCAGCGGCGAGCGATCGATGATGGATGGCGTGATATACGTGGACAGCTCGGGCCTGTCGACCACATTGACCCATAGTCCGGCCTGTTTCGCCGCGGCCGCGACGGCCCTGTCGACGGCATCGCCCCCCGTCGCCGCCACGACCAGGCGCTTGCCCGCCAGGGCGGAGGCATCAAACCGGGCGGCCAGCCACTGCACTTCGCCCGCATCGACGCGAGCCTGCAAACCCGGGCACAATCCGGGCGCCATGACGGTCACGCGCGCGCGCGCCGCTGACAGTAAACGCACTTTATGCAAGGCGGTCTCACCGCCGCCGACGACCAGGCAGGCCTGATCGTCGAGCTTGAGAAACGCCGGAAAATAATCCATATCCATTACGATCAGAAAGAAGCCGACTAAGCTTACGATAATTCCCGCATAAAAACGACCATGCCCTGGCCGACACGGCAATGAGCCAGTCAAGGGTTTCCGGGTGACAGTACCGGAGCCAGACCATTAGAATGCGAAGAATCCGCTACGACCTTCACCCTACTCTTCTGCGAGGCCTTGTTTGAACGCGAGCCCCCCACTGCTGGCCGTCGGCCTCGTCCTGCTGGCCTTGCCGCTGTCGATCGCAGGGCTCGGCGCATGGCTGGCGACACGCCGTTTCCGGCAACGCCGGCGCAGGCTCGTCGGCTTCGTCCACGACAGCGCCGCGGCCGTGTGCGCGGTCGACAACGGCGGCGGCATCACAGCGACCAGCCCCGCCTTGCTGTCCCTGTTCGGGCGGCATCACGACACGCTGGACAGCCTGCTGCCCGCGGCTATCGCCGCTTGGCTGGCCAACCCGCAGCAGCAGGAGTCGCTGTCACCGCCGGCATGGCTGCAGCGTCCCGACGGCAGCCGGCGTCAGATCCGCTGCGCCGAATATGGCGATGCCCGTTCCCGCTCCCCGCACTGGCGCCTTCTGTACGTTCACGATGTCACGCAAGCCGAGGCGGCACTCGAACAGAACCGCCACTGGCGCATTGCCTTGCAGGGCGCGCGGCTCGGGCTGATCCATATCGACCCGGTCGCGCGCGAACTGGCCGCCACGGCAGAAGCGCTGTATGCGATGCTGGGCCTGGGCCCCGACTGGTGCCGGGCCTCATTCGAGCGCTGGCTGGAACGGGTCCACCCTGACGATCGCGCCCCGCTGCAAGAACTGTTCTCGCTGCCGGATCTGCAACGCGGCCGCATCGGCCTGGAATACCGCTTCCGCCACGCGGACGGACACTGGGAATGGCTGGAGCAGCGCAATCAGTTCATCGACGACGAACCGCGCCACAATACCATTCTGGGTCTGTGCACCATCATCACCGCACGCAAGCTGGCGGAACAGGAAATCCACCGTCGCGAATACGAGTTCCGCATGCTGGCGGAAAATTCCGTCGACATCATCGCGCGCTACGATCTCGAGCTGCGCTGCCAATATATCAACCGCACCATCACGCACTATCTTCCCGTCCCGCGCGACGCGCACATAGGACAACGCGCGCTCGAACAAGGCTGGAACGCGGCCAGCGCCGAACGCTTCGAGCAGTCCTGCCGCAACGTCATCCGCGAGTTGCGCCCGGAAAGCCAGGAGCTGGAACTGGACATCGGCAGCCAGCGCCATATTTTCCAGGCCCGCCTCTTTCCCGAAGTCGATGGCAACGGCAAACTGGCTTCGCTGTTATGCCTGTGCCGCGAGATCACCGATCTGCGCCAGTCGACCCAACTGCTGGAAGAGGAAAACGCGGTACTGGAAATGATAGCCGGCAACCGCCCGCTGTCCGATATCGTCGAGCAGATCTGTCTGATGATGGAAACCCAGTTGCCGGGTGCCTTATGTTCGGTCATGGTACGCGAAAGCGACGCGCTCACCCTGGTGGCGGCGCCATCGCTGCCGCACACCTTGCGCAAAATCCTGAATCGCATCGAGATCGCGCAGGACAACGGCTCCTGCGGCAGTGCGGCGTTCAGCAAGCAGGCGGTCATCGCAGAAGACATCCAGCTCCATCCTGCATGGGCGGCATGGCGGGATGAAGCCCGGACCTACGCGCTGCGCGCGTGCTGGTCGTTCCCGATACTCAATAGCGAACACGACCTGCTCGGAACCTTCGCCGTCTACTTTCACGATGTCGCGAGGCCGGGATCCGATGCGATACGGCTGATACACCGCTGTTCGCATATCGCGGCAATCGCCATGCAGCGCGACCGGCACGAGAGCCAGCTCTACGTGCTGGCAACCCAGGACTGCATGACCGGATTGTCGAACCGGCGCCATTTTCTGGAAATGGCCGAACTCGAGCTGCGGCACGCCCGGCGTTATCGGCGACCGCTGGCTGTACTGATGCTAGATCTCGATCGCTTCAAGGCGATCAACGACCACTACGGCCACGCGAGCGGAGACCGCGTCATCGTCGATTTCGCCCGCCAGTGCCGCGCGGTGTTGCGCGCCTCGGACCAGATCGGGCGCCTTGGGGGGGAAGAATTCGCGGCGCTGCTACCGTCCAGCGGACATGCGGAAGCGCTCATCGTAGCCGAAAGACTGCGCGGCGCAGTCGAGGCCGCCATCGTCGAGGCCGGGGAGAAGACCATCGCTTACCGCGTCAGCATCGGCATCGCAACCCTGCATCCGCAAGAGACCCTGGACATGCTGCTGAACCGGGCCGACAAGCAGCTCTACCTGGCCAAGCAGCAAGGCAGAAACCGGATCTGCAGCGGGGAGGAGGCTTGATCGCGGACTCAGTCCGGCGTGCGCTCATTTTCCAGACGCGCGGCAAAATCGGCAACCGTGGTTTCTGCCAGCGTCGTCAGCATCGGCTGCAATATCGCTTCGAGCGAATAACCGATCGCACCGTCCTGTTCCGGGTCGGCCCGGTAGATGAATAAGTGAAACAACTCGCCCAGCGTGATCGTCGACAGCCGCTTGCGCAGCACCCAACCATCCTGCCCTCCTTTCTGGGCATAACCGGCCAGCGCCAGGCGGTCGAGAACCAGACCGATTTCATCGAAACCGACATTGACCTCCTGCCTCAGATCCTGCGGCGTCGGCACGGTGCCGTCGTTTTGCGCCGCATCGAGCAGAATCAGCAGCTTCAGCGCGTCGAGAAAGCGGCGGCGCGGATCGAAACGGCGGCGCCAGGCATCATCCGCCCAATATGACAGGGCCGAAGTGAACACCGCCCCCACCAGCACCACCAGCCATACGCAATAGACCCACAGCAGCACGATGGGAACGCTGGCAAAGGCGCCGTACACCAATTTATAGGACGCGATCTCGCCGATATAAAATCCGAACACGGCGCGCGCGCCCTCCAGCAGTACCGATGTCAGCAAGGCCCCCCAGATGGCATGACCAAGCGGGACGAAGCGGTTGGGCACGATACGGAACAATAGCGTCAGCACGCCGGCCGTCAATAGAATAGAGCCGCCCGACTGGACCAGATCGGCCAGAAAAGGGGCCTTGTGCGCCAGACGCGAGGCTTTGAACAGGCCATGCCACAGCAACAGCCCCCCTCCGAGCACCAGCGGCCCGAGCGTCAGCACGCCCCAGTAGATGAGCCCCTGCTGCAACCAGGGGCGCGCGCGCCGCACCCCCCAGATGGCATTGAAGGTGCGTTCGATAGTCGACATCAACATCAGCGCGGTGCCGCCAAGCATGACAATGCCGGCCGCGGTCAAGCGCTCGGCATTGTCCGCAAACTGGCGCATGTATACGGTAATGACCTTGCCGGCAAACTCGGGCATCAATGTCGTCAGCAGCATCACTTTGAAACGCGTGCTGTATTCGGAAAAAATCGGAAACGCCGCCATCACGATAAGCGCGATGGTCAGCAAGGGGACCAGTGCCAGCAGAGTGGTAAAAGTGAGGCTGCCCGCGACCTGGAGCACACGGTTCGAACTCATGCGCCGCCAGAGAAAGCTGGAAAACCCCATCCAGCGAATGGAGTCGTCGAATAATGCCATGCGATAAATCCTGTTCCAGAGTTCTTTCACGCCCGCCGCCGGAAGGCGGCAGACATTCTGATAGTATTACGATGTTTTCAGCCTGGCGGAAATCACATGCAGGATATTCTGATTCTTTACTATACCCAGCACGGCGCCACGCGCGCCCTCGCGCACTCCATCGCCCGCGGGGTGGAAAGCGTACCCGGCTGCCGGGCCAGACTGCGCACGGTTCCCAAAGTCTCGACCGTCTGCGAAGCCAGCGCCCCAGGCATTCCAGACAGCGGGGCCCCTTATGTCGAGCTCGCCGATCTGGAGCAGTGCATCGGTCTCGCGCTTGGCAGTCCGACCCGCTTCGGGAACATGTGCGCCGCGGTCAAATACTTCCTCGACGGCACGGGTGCCCTGTGGCTGCAGGGACGGCTGGCCGGCAAGCCCGCCTGCGTGTTCACCAGCTCGGCCACGCTGCACGGAGGCCAGGAAAGCACCCTGCTGTCGATGATGATCCCCTTGCTGCACCATGGAATGGTTCTGCTCGGGCTGCCCTATAGCGAAGCCGAACTGTCGACGACAAGCAGCGGCGGCACACCGTACGGGGTCAGCCACGTCGCGGGCGCCAACAACGACCTGCCCTTGAGCGAGGCTGAAAAAAAACTGGCAACGGCCCAGGGGCGGCGGCTGGCCGAACTCGCGCTCAAGCTTGCCGCCGGCTGAGTCCGTCCGCAGCGTTCCAGGGCGCGACCTTGAGCAAGAGCAGCATACCCGGCACGGCCAGTGCGCAGCACAGCAGAAAGAACGAGGTCCAGCCGAAAGCCTCCACCAGGTAACCGGTCGCCGCATTGGCGACCGACCGCGGAATCGCCGCCAGGCTGGAGAACAAGGCGAATTGGGTCGCGGTATAAGCGGGGTGGCTCGCACGCGCCATATAGGCGACCAGCGCGGCCGATCCGAGGCCGACGCCTAGCGCCTCGACAGCGATCACGAGCGCAAGCCGGGCCAGTTCGCCGCCGCCGACATTCGCATGGTGCCCATGCGCGGCCAGCCAGGCGAAACCGAGAATCGACACCACCTGCACCACGCCGAACAGCCACAAGGCGCGATTGATGCCCAGCTTGAGCATCCAGATGCCTCCGAAGATCCCGCCCACCACGGCCGGCCACAAACCGGCCTGCTTGGCGACCAGCCCGATCTGCGTCTTGGAGAAGCCCATATCGAGATAGAACGGGGTCGCCAGCGAGGTCGCCATACTGTCGCCAAGCTTGTACAGAAAGATGAACAGCAAGATCCAGGCCGCATCGCGCGGACCGCGCCGCGTCATGAACTCGCGAAACGGCTCGACCACGGCATCGCGCAGCGTATTGGGCGCGCGCTCGATCAGTTGCGGCTCGGATACCAGCAACGTCATCGCGACCCCCGGCAGCATGAACAGGGCGGTGAACAGGAACACGGTATTCCACGGCAGGTAATCGGCCAGAATCAGCGACAAGGCACCCGGCACCAGGCTCGAGAGCCGGTAAGCGTTCACGTGCAGGGTCGTGCCCAGGCCCAGTTCGCGTTCGTCCAGAATCTCGCGCCGGAACGCATCGAGCACGATGTCCTGGCTCGCCGAGAAAAAGGCCAGCGCCAGCGCCAGCCAGACGATGGGGGCCACGCCTTGCGCGGGGGCGAAGCACCCGAGACCGGCGATAGCCAGCAACAGCCCCAGCTGGAACAACAGCATCCAGCCGCGGCGTCGGCCAAGCCAGGGCGGCACGAAGCGGTCCAGCAGCGGCGACCACAGAAACTTCCAGGTAAACGGCAGCTGGATCAGGGCGAAGAGCCCGATGGCCTTCAGGTCGACGCCGGCGCTGCGCAACCAGGCAGGCACCAGACTGAGCAGCACATAGAGCGGAAGTCCGGAACTGAAACCGGTAAAAACGCAGGTCAGCATCTTGCGCGAGAAAATGTCGCGTCGCCAGCCGGGCATCGCCTCACTCATCCGCCGTCACCCGGTAGAAAGCCAGACTGCCGAACAGATTGGGCAGGACATGGATGAACTTCCCCTTGTCCATCACCACGCGCTCGATGATGCGCACCTTGTTCTTCGCGCACAACGCCTCGAAGTCGCCGAGCATGCACCAGTGAATATTCGGCGTGTCATACCATTGAAAAGGAATCGTGTCCGATACCGGCATGCGCCCGCGCAGGATCTGCCAGCGGTTTTCCCAATACCCGAAGTTGGGGAAGGTCACGATCGCTTCGCGGCCTACGCGCAGCATTTCCAGCAGAATCTGCTCGGTCTGACGCATCGCCTGAATCGTCTGCGACAGCACGATATGATCGAAGCTGCCGTCGCCGAAACCGGCCAGCCCGACTTCGAGATCGCTCTGGATCGCGGAAACGCCGCCCGCGGTGCAGCGCACGATATTGTCCGAGTCGATCTCGACGCCATAGCCGATGACATTCTTGTTCTCCTGGAGCCAGCCAAGGAGCGCGCCATCGCCGCAGCCGAGGTCAAGCACGCGCGAAGAAGGGGAAATCCAGTCGGCAATCAATTGCAAATCGGGTCGTAGTTGGCTCGTCATGCTGCAAGCTCCCGGGCGACACGGTCGAGGTAGCCGCGCATCAGATTGACATAGGGCGTATCGGTCATAAGGAAGGCATCGTGGCCGTGGCTGGACTCGATCTCGGCGTAAGCGACTTTCTTGCCGCCTGCGATCAGCGCAGAAACGATCTCGCGCGAGCGCACCGGGGAAAAACGCCAGTCGGAGGTAAAGCTGGCCACCATGAAGTGGGCCTCGACCGGCTCCAGCGCCGCACGCAGATCCCCGCCGCAGTCGTGTGCCGGATCGAAATAATCCAGCGCCTTGGTCATCAACAGATAGGTATTGGCATCGAACCGGTCAGAGAACTTGTCGCCCTGATAGCGCAGATAGGATTCGATTTCGAACTCGACGTCAAAGCCGTACTGATATGCACCCGAGCGCAACAGACGACCGAACTTGGCCCCCATGCCGTCATCGGACAGATACGTGATGTGGCCGAGCATGCGCGCAAGCCGCAGGCCGCGTCGCGGCAGGACTCCATGCGCATAAAAATCGCCGCCATGGAAATCGGGGTCGGTCAGAATCGCCTGCCGCGCCACATCGTTGAACGCGATATTCTGCGCCGACAGGCGCGGAGCCGACGCGATCACCAGTGCGTTCGCCACTCGGGCGGGATAACTGATGCTCCACTGCAAGGCCTGCATCCCGCCCAGACTGCCACCGACGACGGCCGCCCAGCGCTCGATGCCGAGCAGGTCGGCCAGGCGCGCCTGGGAATGGACCCAGTCGGTGACCGTCATCATCGGAAAGGACGAGCCCCACGGCTGATCGGTATCGGGACGAATCGAAGACGGGCCGGTGCTGCCGTGACAGCCGCCGAGATTATTGACGCCGACCACGAAAAAGCGATCGGTGTCGATAGGCTTGCCCGGACCGATCATGCTGTCCCACCAACCCGGATATTTTTCGTCTGCACGGTAGCGTCCTGCCACATGATGATGGCCGGACAGGGCATGGCAGATCAGAATGGCGTTGCTGCGGTCGCGGTTCAGTTCTCCATAGGTTTCGTACCTGAGCCGGTAAGCGGGCAAGACCGCGCCGCAAGCCAGCTCAAGCGGTAAATCGAATGCGGCGTCCTGCGCCGCGACGATGCCGACAGATTGTAGGGTATTGGCCATCATTCACTCTTGGCTGTTTTTAATGGTGTCGGCGTCAAGGCTTCTGCGGAAAGGATAAACGCAGCGGGCAACTTGCGCCAGCGCCGAAGCGCACCGATACTACGCAACCATGATCGGTCGCCTGTTCAAACTCGTCCTTGTCGCCGGCGTGGCACTGCTTGTCACGCGCTGGCTGCTGAACCGCAATCAGCGCGCGCGCCTGCACGAGTTGTTTTCCACTCTCGCCTTCGCCCTGGTGCTCAGCGCCATCATCATGCTCGTTCTGTACGGCTTCGGCCTGCATCCCTGGTAAGCCCTTGATCCCGCGCAGGGACGCGCGGCCCCGTGGCGGCTACACTGCGCTTTTTTTGCCGGTGCGCAATGGACCTGACCCAGCACATCCACACATTCAGCCATTACCTGAAGGCCCGCTTCGGCGAACGGGTCCACAAGCTGTCGCTGGCAGGCGACTTTACCTGCCCCAATCGCGACGGCACGCTGGGGCGCGGCGGCTGTTCGTTTTGCAATGTCCGCAGCTTCGGCCGCCACGCGGCCGAGCTCTCCATCGCCGAACAGATTACACGCGAAAAACGCAAAACCGACCGCGCGCGACGCTATCTCGCCTACTTCCAGGCCTACACCAGCACCTATGCCGAAGTCGAGACGCTAAAGGCTCTGTACGATGAAGCCGCGCGCCAGAGCGATGTTGTCGGTCTGTGCGTCGGAACCCGTCCTGACTGCGTTCCGGATGCCGCACTCGACCTGCTGGCCGACTACCAGCAGCGCGGCTTCGAAATCTGGCTCGAGCTCGGCTTGCAAAGCGCGCACGACGCCACCCTCGAGCGCATCCGCCGCGGGCACGGTCTGGCGGCCTACCGCGACGCGGTCGCGCGCGCGCGCCAGCGCGGACTCGCCGTCTGTACCCATCTGATCGCAGGCTTGCCGGGCGAGA
Organism: Paludibacterium yongneupense DSM 18731; assembly: GCF_000422925.1. Lineage (GTDB taxonomy): Bacteria > Pseudomonadota > Gammaproteobacteria > Burkholderiales > Chromobacteriaceae > Paludibacterium > Paludibacterium yongneupense. Next base: position 119,729 of record NZ_AUGZ01000008.1, on the reverse strand, counting down.
CGGACAGCGATGTCGATGCCACGCTTGCGACGGTGCTCGACATCGGCGTCCAGGGACTCAAACTGCACCCGCTGATGATCGTGCGCGGCAGCCGCATGGCGGCCCAATTCCGTCGCGGCGAGATCGCTCCCCCCTCGCTCGATGCCTATGCCGACACCGCTTCCCGCCTGATCCGCCACACCCCGGCCAGCGTGGTCTATCATCGCGTGTCGGCGACGGCGCAGGCACCGACCCTGATCGAGCCGGCGTGGTGCGGTCCGCGCTGGGATGCGCTGCAGGCTATCGGCGAGAGGCTGCAGCGCGACGGCGTGCAAGGCAGCGCCGTAGGCGCACCGTGGATAGCCGTGCCGCACGCATGAAAAAGCCGGCGCACGGGAGATTGCCCCCCTCGACGCCGGCGTTTCCTCCCCGAAGGGGGTGCCTTACTTGATGATCAGCTTGCGGCCCGTCGTTTTTTCCTTCTTGGGCAGCAGCAGTTCCAGTACGCCATCGCGCAAGCTGGCATCTGCCGTCGCTTCATCCACATCATGCGCAAGCTCGAAGCTGCGCGACACCTGGCCGAAGTAGCGCTCGCTGCGCAGCACCTTCTCGCCCTCTTTCACTTCCGTCTCTTTTTTGACTTCGGCCGTCAGCGACACATGCTTGCCGTCGATCCGGACATGAATGTCTTCCTTGTTCACGCCCGGCAACTCGGCATGCACGATATACGCCTTTTCGTCTTCCTTGACGTCAAGCTTGATACCCGCGGCCAGATCGCTGCGCGTGTCGAACGTCATCGGACGGATAAAGAAGCCCTTCAACATGTCATCAAACAAGGGCTCGAGGCCACTGCGACGCATCAGTTCATTCATGATGATCTCCTGTCGGATTCGGGTTGAAACGCCCCTGAACACATGGGGTCCAACTTTATAATTGGTCCGCTGCGGGGCATTCTCAAGTCTGTGCCCGGCCTGGGTTTGACCCGGGTCAAACCCAGGCCGGGCACTTGCCGTCGGGGCCGTGGCAACGGTACTCTTCGCCAACGGCACGCTACAGGCATGAAGAAATGGGCAAGGACAAATCTCCGACCACGCAGGCGGTGCGCGTTTTGCGCGAGCACGCGGTGGACTACACCGCACATTCCTACAAGTACGAAGCCCAGGGCGGTACACGGGTATCGGCGAGGGAACTGGGGGTGGACGAACATTGCGTCATAAAAACGCTGGTGATGCAGGACGAAACCGGCAAACCGCTGATCGTGCTGATGCATGGCGACCGCGAAGTCTCCACCCGCAATCTCGCCCGCCAGATCGGCGCCCGCCACATCGAACCGTGCGCGCCTGCAGTGGCCGACCGCCACAGCGGCTACCAGGTAGGAGGAACCAGCCCCTTCGGCACGCGCCATCCGATGCAGGTGTACATGGAGGCCGGAATTGCCAACTTGCCGCGTCTGTTCATCAACGGCGGCAAGCGCGGCTTTCTGGTCGGCATGACTCCGGCCGAGCTCATACGCGTACTGCAGCCTGTCGTCGTCGACGTGGCGGTCTGAGACCGCCGCCGGCTACCAGTACCAGAACAGCAGCGCCCAGGCTCCGTCGACGGCAAGCAAGGCCAGCGCGACCGCGACCAGCGCACCCGACTGCCGCGCCCGGTCGGGCGTCCAGCCCCGCACGATGCCGCGCGCGAGCCACAAGGACCAGACATTGGCCAGCAGCAGCAGACCCAGCCGCGCACCGGATACCCACCACAGATGCAGACCCTCCGCCTTGAGCAGGCTGACGGTCAAAGTGGAGAGACCGAGAAAAACGCCTATCCCCGCCTGCGGGATCAGGGACTGGGCCAGGTGATGAAAGCGCTGCCAGTGCCAGCGGCCGCCGCTGCGGACCGCCACGGCCAGGCATAGCGACAGGGTGCTGCCGAGCAGCAGCGACGTCGCCAGGATATAAGCGACGATCATCCCGCCATCGAGCCAGGTGAAGGTGTCGTTCACCTGTGGATAATGTGTCAACAGCCACCAGGGGGCGTTGTTTTCGAGCGGCCACACGATGTCGCGCGCGGCCAGCCAGTCGGCGCACGCCTGTTTGACGGCAATGAACCAGGGGCTGGCTGTCCAGTGAAAAGCGCCGATGGCGATGCCGAGCAAGCCGTAGAGAATCAGCACCGTTTGCCAGGCCGTGGCTTCGACCGCCCCGAGCTCGACGACTTCCTGTGCGGGAGAACGCGCCGACAGCGAGATCGCATCGCGATAACCGCTGCAGCGCGCGCACATGTGACAGCCGCTGTTGCCCTTCATGTGGCGCAGGGGCATTAGCGGCGCACAGTCGACGGCAATGGTGATGCGGCGATTCTTGGCCGACTCCAGCCACCGCGTCTCGTCGACCCGATAATGCATCGGGGCGAGTTTTCCGAGCAGGGCGAAGACCCCGGTCACCGGACACAGATGACGACACCAGGCGCGCTTGCCACGGGTATAGACGAGGCCGACCGCGATGGCCGCCAGCGTCGAACCGCCGAGCACCAGCATCGCCGCCTTCGGGTACTGGTACACGCTCACCAGCTGGCCATAGAGGGTGGTGGAGGCGAAACCGACCACCGGCCATCCATTCCAGCGCATCCAGCGCGGAATCGCCCGTCCGAGCCCGTGGCGCGACGTCCACTCGGTCAGCGACCCCTCCGGGCACAGCATGCCGCACCACAGCCGTCCGAACAGCACCATGCTCAACAGCACGAACGGCCACCAGATCCCCCAGAACACGAACTGGGCGAACAGGGTCAGATTGTTGAGAATGCGCGCCGAATCGTCCGGCAGCGGTAGGAATACCGGAACCAGCAGCAGGAAGCCGTAGACCAGCACCAGGACCCATTGCACGGCCCGAATCGCGCGCGCATGATCGCGCAGCCAGTCCCCGACCCGCGCCAGGCTAACGCGCATTGACGCGCACCCTGCGCTCGTCGCGATAGATCAGCCGCCAGACGCCTCCCCAGAACAGGCCCAGGGCGAGCAGGCTGGTCAGGGCGGGGTGCGAGCGGTAGCCGGTCAGAGAAGCGACGATGCTGCCGGCCAGGCTCGAATCGTCGAGCCAGCGCGAGCTGTCCCAGACCGGATCGACCAGCGCGGGCAGAACGTCGAGCGAGATCAGCTGCTCAATGCCATTCACCAGCAGGCCGCCGGCCAGCAACAGCAGCATGATTTCGGTCACGCGGAAGAACAAGCGCCACGACAGATACTTGCCGCCCAGTTGCAATATCCAGAACGTCGCCAGCGCCAGCGCGAAACCCGCGCAGGACGCCAGCCCCATGCTCGCCAGGGTAGAGGCGCTCGCGCCGTCCAGCATGCCAAACAGGAAAACGACCGTCTCGCTGCCCTCGCGCGCCACGGCGATCGCGCACAAGACCAGCACGCCCCACCAGCGCGAGGCAGAGGCCTGTGCTTCCAGCCCCGCTTCGAGCTCCTGCTTCAGCGTGCGTCCGTGCAGACGCATCCAGCGGACCATATGCACGATCAGCGCCGCCGCGACCAATACCATGAAGGTACGGAACAGATCTTCCGCGCCGCCGAGCGCGCTGGCAGCCGCAAACAGACCGAACGCCAGAAGCAGTGCCGCCAGCAAGCCGAGCAGGACGCCGCCCCACAGATAGCGCTTGCCAGCCCGCCCCTGCGGGCTCTGATTCATCCAGGCATTGAGAATGCCGACCACCAGCAATGCCTCGACGCTTTCGCGCCAGACAATGAACATCACCTGTCCCATACCCTGCCCGCTTCCGCTATTTGACGACGATCACGCCACGCGCCGTGGCCGGATGGAAATCGTCGAAGAATTTGTATTCCCCGGCCGACAAGCCCTGAAATACCACGAAGGACTCCACCCCCGGCGCCAGAACCTTCTCCTTGCGCAAGGGGAGGCTCTCGAACTCGGCCGCGCTCTTGCCGCTGTTCTTCACCACCAGCTTGAAACGCTGCCCGGCCGGCACGACCAGCCGCGTCGGCGCAAGCGTGCCATCCTTCAGCTCGAGGTGAAAAACCGGCATGTCCTCAGCCTGCGCCACGCCCGTCAGGGCGAGCGCCAGTATCATCCAGCGCATGACAAATCCTCCGGCGCTCAGTAGCCGCCCTTTTTACCGATGCCGGCATAGGTGAAGTCGTATTCGACGGTGAAAGTCTTGAACCACGGCGCGACGCCGGTTTCCTTGTCGGTATGGCGGCCGAAATGGCTATGCGCATCGGATCCCGGGGCCGAGATGGTGTACTTGAGGTGGTATCTGCCGGGCCCCATCAGCTTGATGTTGTCACCGTAGTGCGGGCCGTCGTTGGCGACCATGGGCATGTACACGCCCTTGATCGTGTCTTTGCCGCCGACCTTGGATACTTCGTAGCGCACGGTCAGGTACGGCATCCACTCGCCCTCGCCGAAGCCGTTGGGATTGCCCTTGACGGCGTGAATGTCGGCTTCCATGTGGACGTCCGATTCTTCGGCCTTGCGCATCATGCCTTCCGGATCCATCTTGATCGGCTGCAGATAGACGGCGCCGATTTCCATGCCGTTGCGGATTTGCGGCTTGCCGATCGGATATTCCTTGGCGGCAACGACGGCGGAGGCGCACAGACCCAGGGCGGCAAGGGCGAGCGGAAGACGACGATTCATGGCAGTTCCTTTCGGCCCGTGGCGAGCCTGTTTGTTTGATTGATAATCATTATCATACGCATTCACGCCGATGACAAGCCCTTTCCTGTTGTGACCGTCCTGACACCGACGACGGGCGACACGCATCGCCAGTCGGTAAAAAAAGATTAATTGCGTAATTGTAACCTGCGTTATTATAATCATGCCATGAATCAGACCTTCCATTCCATCGAGCAGGCCATTGCCGATATCGAAAAGCGCTTCCCGGGCGGCCCGCGCCAGGAAGTCCTGCTGGCGCGCCTGCTCTCCCATGTTCAGTCGCGCATGACCTGCCGCTTCAATCTGCGTTTCAAAGACGTGGGAATCAATGAAACGGACTGGATAGGCTTACTCACGATATACATCCACCCCGAACAAGCGCTTTACCCGTCGGATCTGAGCGAAGCGCTCGGCGCTTCACGCACCAGCGCAACCCGCATGGCCGACCTGATGGTCGAGCGCGGCTGGGTCGCGCGCAGCCCCTGCGGCGAAGACCGCCGCAAGGTGAAGCTGCGGCTCACCGAAGAGGGCGTCCGCTTCGTCGGACAGCATCTTCCGACATCGCGCGAACTGTTCCGCAGCCTGTGGGACGGTTTCGAGACGGACGAAAAAGACACGCTGGAAATCCTGTTGCGCAAATTACTCGCGCGATTGGGCGGCTAGCAGGGACGGCTCGCGACATCATGCCGCCGTTCAACGATCAATCGATGACCCATGGAGACCGCAAGGTGAATCGACAACACTGGCAGCAGAGCCTTGGCCTGCTGATATTGACCGCCGTATTGAGCGGATGCGCCGGCTTCGGCACCGAACAGACTCCGGCCAGACTGCTGACGCCCGAACAGCTGGCACTGCAGAGCGCCCGCAAAGCCGGTCCGCAGGATGGCTGGTGGCGCAAGCTGAACGATCCGCAACTGAATAAATTGATCGATAACGCCGTCGCAAACTCGCCGTCCCTGCAGCAAGCCGACGCACGCATCCGGCAGGCGGTGCAGGCCGCCGGCATCGTAGAGAGCCGCGATGGACTGCAAGTCGACGCCGCACTGGCGGCAGACCGGCAGAAGTTCTCGGATAACAGTCTGACCGGTTCGGAGCTGCGGGGCGCCGGCTATAAACTGATTCAGAACACGTACACGGCGCAAATCTCGGCCGCCTGGACCCTGGACATCTGGGGCAAGAACGCCGCGGCAACCCGCGCTGCGCTCGGCGCGGCCCGCTCCGCCGAATTCGACGCCCTCCAGAGCCGCCTGGTGCTGAGTCAGTCGGTGATCGTGCAGTACACGACGCTGCAACGCCAGCTCGCGCAGCAGAAGATCAACCAGGCCAGGATACGTCTGGCCGAGACACGCCTGGCGCTCACCCATGCCCGTGTCAGCGCCGGCCTGCAAAGCGCGGACACTCAGCGCCAGATCGAGATGCAACTCGCGAGCCTGCGCGCGCAGACAGCCTCGCTGGCCGCCGATGCACAGCGCGCACGTCATGCGCTGGCCGCGCTGGCCGGACAGGCACCCGATTCGCTCGACGGTCTGACCCCGGCCGAACTCGGCCCGGCACCGGCTTTCGACGAAGAGGGCATCACCGCCGACCTGCTAGGCCGGCGTCCCGACATCGCCAGCCGTCGCGCCCAGGTAGAAGCGATGAGCGAAAGCGTGAAAGAAGCGCGCGCCGAGTTCTACCCCAACGTCGAGATCAGCGGCCTGATAGGGCTGCAATCGCTGGCCTGGAGCAATTTCATCAACCGTTCGTCGAAAATGTTCGACGTATCCCCGGCCATCACCCTGCCCATCTTCCACTCGGGCGAGCTGCGTTCCAATCTGCGTCAGCAGCAGGCGGCCTACGATATGGCGGTGGCCGGCTATAACCAGTCCGTGGTCAACGGCTTGCGCGATGCGGCCGACGCCCTGTCCGGACAGCGTCAGGCGCAAGTACAGCTGAATCAGGCGCACGCGAGCGTCGAGAGCAGCCGCCGCGCCAGCGACGCGATGCTGTCGCGCTTCCGTGTCGGCATGGTCAACAAGCTCAACCTGCTCGACACCCAGGACGCGGAACTCACGCAGCAGAGTTCGCGCATCGAAGCCGAGGCCTACTCCCGCTTGAGCTGGGCCAACCTGAATATCGCACTGGGCGGAGGCTTGCTCGCCGGCCCGGCCCAACGCTAAGGAATACATGAGAATGGATAGCCAAGTACAGAAGGCCAAGAGCCGCAAACGCAATCTGATCATCGCATCGAGTCTGTTCGCCGCAGTCGCCATCGGCTACGGAGTGTATTGGGGAACGGTGCTGCGCTTCGAAGAATCGACCGACGACGCTTATGTGTCGGGCCATCTGGTCCAGCTCACGCCGGAAGTCGGCGGTACCGTGGTCAAAATCTCCGCCGACGACACCGATCTGGTGCAGGCAGGGCAAACCGTGGTCGAACTGGACGCCAACGACGCGCGCCTGGCCTTCGAACGTGCGCGTGCGCAATTCGTGCAGACCGTGCGTGAAACCCGGCAATTGATGACCAATGCCGAGCAGCAGCAGGCGCTGATCGAACAACGCAAGGTCGAGCTGGACCGCGCGACCGAAGACTACAAGCGGCGTCAGGCGCTGGCGGGCAGCGATGCCATGTCGGCGGAAGAACTCGGCCACGCGCGCCAGGCCGTCGAAGACGCGCGCGCGGCCCTGGCGGCAAGCACGCAACAACACAAGGCGACCACCGTCCTGATCGGACGGGACCGCGTCGCGCAGAACCCCAAGGTTCAAAGCGCGGCGGCCACGCTGAAAGACGCCTGGCTCGCACTGCAACGCACCGAAGTCAAGGCCCCGGCAAGCGGCTATATCGCTCGCCGCGGCGTGCAGGTCGGTCAGCGCATTGCCGCGGGCAGTGCACTGATGTCCATCATCCCGCTGGAATCGGTCTGGGTCGATGCCAACTTCAAGGAAGTCCAGCTCGAGAAGATCCGCATCGGGCAACCGGTGACCCTGGTCGCCGACTTGTACGGCAGCAGGGTCAGCTATCACGGCAAGGTCGCCGGTCTGGGCGCCGGGACCGGCAGCGCCTTCTCGCTGTTGCCCGCGCAGAACGCGACCGGTAACTGGATCAAGGTCGTGCAACGGGTGCCGGTCCGCGTCGCACTCGATGCCGCCGAACTGAAAAAGCATCCGCTGCGCATCGGCCTGTCCATGGACGTCGAAGTGAATACCCGCAATCAGAACGGCCCCATGCTGGCCGAAGCCGCCTCCACCTCGTCGCAGGAGACACGCGCGCTGACGCCGGATCTGAAGCAGGCGGACGCGCTGATAAACTCGCTGATCGATGCCAATATCGAAAAAGGCGAGTGACCGCCATGCCCGGGCCACGCGCCCGGGCGCCTCACGTTGAAAGGACGCCCGTCATATGACTCAACCTCCGCTGTCCGGGGCGCGTCTGGTCTGGATCACGCTGGCCCTGTCTCTGGCCACCTTCATGCAGGTGCTGGACACGACGATCGCCAACGTGGCCTTGCCTACGATTTCGGGCAACCTCGGCGCCGCCACCTCCCAGGGAACCTGGGTCATCACCTCGTTCGGCGTCGCCAACGCCATCTCCATTCCGCTGACGGGATGGTTGGCCAAGCGCGTGGGCGAAGTCCGCCTGTTCCTGTTCTCGACGCTGGCCTTCGTCGTCGCCTCCTGGCTGTGCGGCATTTCGCAAAGCCTTGGCACGCTGATCGTATTTCGCGTACTGCAAGGCGCGGTCGCCGGTCCGATGATTCCCCTGTCCCAGAGCCTGCTGCTCGCCTGCTATCCCAATGCGAAAAAGGGGATGGCGCTGGCACTGTGGTCGATGACCGTGATCGTGGCGCCGATTTTCGGACCGATTCTCGGCGGCATCATCAGCGATAACTGGCACTGGGGCTGGATCTTCTTCATCAATATTCCGATCGGCCTGTTCGCCGTCTGGGTCGCATGGAAAGAGTTGCGCGGTCGCGAGACTGAAACCCGGCCGCTGCCCATCGACGGAATCGGCCTCGCGCTCCTGGCCGTCGGCGTCGGCTGCCTGCAAGTGATGCTCGATCGCGGCAAGGAACTGGATTGGTTCCATTCGTCCACCATCGTCGTGCTCGCTGCCGTCGCGGCGGTGACACTGACCTTTCTGGTGATATGGGAACTGACGGCGGAACACCCCGTCGTGGATCTGTCGCTGTTCGCGTCGCGCAATTTTACCGTCGGTGCCGTCGGCATCAGCCTCGGCTACATGGTGTACTTCGGCTCGCTCGTCCTGCTGCCTCTGCTGCTGCAGACCCAACTCGGCTACACCGCCACCTGGGCCGGCCTCGCCGCAGCACCGATCGGCATCCTGCCCGTCATTCTTTCGCCGATCATCGGCAAGTTTGCCCATCGCATCGACATGCGCTGGCTGGTCACCATCAGCTTCAGCGTGTTCGCCTATTGCTTCTTCTGGCGCAGCCATTTCACGCAGGATATGGATTTCCGCTTCGTCGTCCTGCCCCAGGTGATTCAAGGCGTAGGCATTGCCTGCTTCTTTATGCCGCTGACCACGATTTCACTGGCAGGCCTCCATCCGAGCCGCATTGCCAGCGCATCCGGTCTGTCCAACTGCATGCGGGTACTGGCCGGCAGCATCGGAGCGTCGATCACCGAAACGATGTGGGACAACCGCGAGTCCTTCCACCACGCCGTCCTGACGGAATCGGTCACCTCATCGCATCCGGAAGCCGGCAGCTGGTTCGATCTGCTCGGCAGCCTGGGCATGTCGACGTCGCAGCAGCACGCCTACACCGCGCTGCAGATTACCCGGCAGGGCTATATCATCGGCGCCAACGAGATTTTCTGGGCTTCCGGTCTGCTGTTTCTGATACTGATCGCGGTGGTCTGGTTCGCCCGACCGCCGTTCCGACCGGCGGGTAGCGATGCGGGCGGTGGTGCGCATTAAGCGGCAGGTGTTATATAGATTTTCACTTTAATACATTATTTCTTGTAAATCAGCGGCTGATCTTCCACTCTTGTACTGGCCGCGGCATCGTGCTGCGGTCAGTCGCCGGGAGAAGACGCCATGTCCGCCACCGCCGCGCAGACGCAAATGCAGGCACTAAGCGAACTGCACCAGTTGCTGCTGCCGCAAACCCTCGCCAACGCCCTGAAAACGCCGTTCTACCAGCGCCACTGGAGCGGGATCGATACCGCCGCCATCGGTCCCGGCGGCCTGGCGCATCTGCCTCTGACCGACAAGACAATGATACGGCAGGCCGGACGCGATGCGCAGAACCGCCTTGGCGACACATGCCACGAAACCTTTACCAGCGATGCCAGCGGCATTCCTTTCGTCACGGTGCGCAGCGTGCGGGAGCAGGCCTTCCTGCATGAATTCTTCGCCCGCCAGCGTCCCGCAGGGCAAGGCGAGAACCTGCCCCGCGCCATCCGGTTCAAGAATATCGACCAGGGCCACCTGAGCGCCCTGCCCGCGGCCATGCATGCCCACGAACTGGGGCTGTATGATCACGGCGTATTCAGCTATGCCCGCACCCTGCTCGGTTCACGCCTCGAAGATCAAGGCGTGGAAAGCCGCGTTACACTCCTCATCGGGCTTGAACGCATGCTGCGCGCGTTTACCGCCGACTGCGAAAACCATGTCCGTCCCTCGCACACGCTGCACAGCATCGTCTCCTACTCGCATTATCTGACGCCGGCCTGGCGCCGCCGGCACGAGACCTTCTGGGGCTGTCAGGTCAACGACCGTTTCACTCCCGGCGAGGTCTTCGGCGGGGCGAGCCGCGACAACGCCAGCGGCTGGTGGCACTGGGACCCGCAACTGATTCCGGAAGTCATAGGCGCTCACAGCGGGCAGGTACTGCGCGAAGGCGTCGGCCTGCTGGCACTGACCGCGCTCTATCCTTTCCAGCAGGCGCAGCCTCTGGTTCGCTACCTGACGGGGGATCTGGTGGCGGTGACCCATTCGCTGCCGGGGCAGGAGGGGCGCTTCGCCTTTCAACCGCTGGGACGCAGCCGGGCGGGCATCCGGCAGCCGGGCAGCGACGACTGGCTGATCACACCGGCCGCACTGTTCGAAATCATGGACGAACTGCCCTCGGTCGCACGGCTACCACGCTTCCTCGACAGTCCCGACGTGCGCGACCCGTACGCGATCGGCCACCCGCGCTATCAGCTGCAGGGGCGCGAGTGCGCCGGGCGCACCGAAATTTCCATCGCCTGGCAGGCCTCGCCCCGTTTGCAGGACGCCCCCTCGCAAGCCGCGCTCATCATCGACCGGCTTGTCGCTGCCTGCCCCAGACTCGCGGATGCGCTGGAGCGCGGCGAAGCCGTCATCAGCTCGCAGGCCCGCGCCCGTATCGGAGCCGACCTGATCGCTCACGCCGAATGAAGGGCTTTCCCGGCGGCGTCCGCTCAGCCTGCCGTCTCGCCTCCGGCTGGCGCGTCACGAAGCAGGCAGGCCGCCTTGCGGGCGTCCAGCCGCTGTTCCTCGCGGGCGAGGTCGATGCCCGCCTGCTCGATGCTCCACGGGTCGAGCTCGCCCCCCGACCGTGCACCAGGTGCCGCCATGGGCAGGCATGGCCCTTCCAGCACCCACTCCAGACGCCTGACCGCCAACGCGACATCCCTCATCCGGTACTCGAGCTGCGGTCCAAGATCGCCGAGCAACGGACCACGATCACAATCCAGCGGCAGCCGGGCCAGCAGTTCGTGCATGCGCGAAAACAACCGGGCGCGGATGCGCCCCCCCGCTCCCCCCGCCGGGCGCCGCAAATGGTAGAACTCACGCAAGCTCATCGCGCATCTCCGGCCATAGCCGGGCCGACGCGGGCACGGCGGATCGCCAGCCGATGGGCCGTCATGGGGCGCCCCCCGGCAAGCCGCGCTTCTCCATCGCTTCCCGGTGACTGCGCATCAGGTGGACATGCAGCTCGCGTGCGCCCCGCGCGGCGGCTCGCGCTCGCCGCTGCGCGGCACTCGAGCGCGCGAAGGTGCGCAAACCGAGCAGCCCCAATCGCACATGAAACTTCTCGTCCGGATTGATGTGGCGCCGGAACATCTCGGCCGTAGCCGGATCGAAGCCGTCGAGCACCTCCTCGTCGCGCTTGAGAGACTGTGCTTCGACAGTGAACTGTTGCGCCGCGAAAAACTCCTCCGGATAGGCGAGGCTGTCGAGATAGTCGCCAAGCGCCATCTGCGCCGGCGTCGGACGGTAGTCGAGCACCGATCCCCCCAACTGCTCGATTCGATGCCGGCAGTAGAGCGCATGCTTGGCTTCATCCCCCACCTGACGTCCGACCAGAACTTTCAGCGTCAGGTCCGGCACCCGTTCGACAAAGCGACCGATGACTTCGACGCCGCGCAGCTCGTTGAACCAGCGCGGAAGCAGTTCCTCGGCCGCAGCCTCCCCACTGAGACATCCCACCCAGTAGCGGGTCTCGCATTCGGCGTGCAGGGCGAAGAACTCCCCGTTCTCCTGCGTCAACGATTCGATAAAATCATCGATATCTTGCGTCATTCTGATCGTCCTCGCTTCAAGTCGTGGTACTGCGGCGGTAATGGATGGCGATACGCATCTCATCCGGGCCAGCCCGGGAGCGCTTGCGGCCGTTACCGGTCATGTCCTGCACCAACGATCGCATTCAAGCATGGGCGCCAGCCTCCCGCCGGCATCCGAGCACGGTGTCGAGCAGGGCCTCGACCCTCTCCCCTACCCGCGACTCCGTCTCCCGCGTCTGCGCGGCGATATCGGGTGTTACCACGACGCCGGGCAGCAGATGCCAGCTTTGCCTTCCCGTCGATTCACTCCGATGCACATCGAGGCCGACGCCGGCGAGGCGCCTGCTTAACAAGGCGTCTTCCAGTGCCCCGTGATCGATGAGGGAACCGCGAGCGACATTGATCAGGATGGAACCCGCAGGCAGCCGTCCAATCCGCTGCGCGTCGAGCAGTTCCAGCTGCCCGGGAGACCCGGGGCAACTGAGCATCAACACATCGGCATCCGGCAGGGCCTCGTCCAGTGCCAGAACGCGTGACTCGGGCAGCGCAGCCAGCGCGGCCATTTTTTCCGGTTTCTCCGGCGACGGGTCGACCACCGTCAGCGACATTCCGAATGCCGATGCAATGCGCGCGATTTCGCGGCCGACGCGACCGAAGCCGACCACGACGAGATGTTTGCCCTTGAGTTCGATGCCGCGCGCCGGGTTCTTGCTCCACAAACCCGCCATGGTCTGCTGATGCAGATAGGGAATGTCGCGCGCGACCGCAAACAACAGGGCGAAGGCATGCTCGGCGACCGACCGCTCCGCCGCCGGGGTGCTATGCACGGCGATGTCCCGCCCGCATACCGCATCGAGATCGCCCGTGCCGATGCCGCTGCCGGCGCGGATGATATGGCGCAATGCGGGCAGAGTCGCCAGCAATCCGGCATCGATGCGATAGGGACTACGCAGCAGAACCGCCTCGCAGCGGCCCACGTCGTCTCCGCCCAGCCTCAGCAGTTGGTAACGGTCGCCAAGCCGGGTCAGCCACCGCGCCTCGAAATCGCCCAGTACCAGGACACAAGGTCCATTCATCGCTTCCCCTTTCTCGCGGCCCAGGCGCCATCCGCAGCACAATCGCGCCGCGGCGCCGGCGACGATCTGCCGAATCGGGCAGGACAGAATACCGCCGGACCACGCGGCCTCGCCTTCCATCCCGCCACTCGGCATTCGATGCTCAATCGATTGAAATTTGTCATCAATAAATCAAAACAACTACTCAAATGTTGTAGGTGATTTACAAAAACGCTGCCCTGTCCGTATTGACAGCGTCCGGGGCAGCGCATGCCGCTCAGAAACCTTCGCAACGCAAGCGCCCGTCGTGCGGTTCGCACTGACGAAGCGCGCCATACTCGTCGAGCACCAGATAAGTCGCGTCACCGTCGCGCGCACGCGCGTACAAGCGGTATTTGCCATGCGGGTGCCCGTGCGGCCTGGCTTCGAATTCGAGCCGGTAATGCGGTGTCGCGGGATGCGGCAACGGTGGCCAGCGCGCTTCGTCCTGGTAGCGCCCCTGCCGCTGATACCAGTCTTCCAGGAAATTGGCGTTTTCCATCAGGGCTACGCGGGCTTCGGCCAGGCGGATGCGGCGCAGCGGCTGGCGATAGGACGGCCAGGCCTGACTGAGCAACAGGGCCAGCAGCAAGAGGGCCAGCATCGCCTCCAGCAGCGAGAATCCCATGCGTCTCATGGCAGCACGGCCCATCCCGAACGTCCCCCCGTCGCCGCTCCCACCTGCCAGTAACTCTGCAGGGTGATCTGTCCGAAACGGTCACGCACGCGTACGCTGATACGGTACACGCGGGCGATGTCCGCCCGCTCGCCCCCCGCATCGACCAGCTCGACACGGAACAACGGGTCGGGACCAAAGGCCGACGACGGACGGCGGCAGTCGCCGGCCTCTCCCGGGAACAACGCCACCCGGGCCGAATGCCGGCAAGGCGGCCATGCGTCGCCTCCGCGCACATCCAGGCACAGTCCGTCGCGCCACTCGGGGGGCGCCTGCTCCGAGGTGCATTCACGGCTGAACCAGCGGCTGCGCGACGCCAGCGGGAGTTCGAGCAGCAGCCGGTCCAGCTCACTGACCCGCCGCTCGGCCTGAGCCAGCGCGCTCGCTGCGAGATAAAAATGCCGCATTTCGCCCTCCTGATTGAACTGAAGCCGACGCAATTCGAGCGTCGTCCTGACCGTGGCCAGCGTCGCCAGCGTCATCATGGCCAGCAAGGCCAGCAGCAGGGCCAGAATGGCGCCGCCGTCAGGACGCGCGTGCAGGCAAGGCCAGGTCAAGGCTCAACTCCGCGCCGTCTTCCAGCACCAGACGGATACGCTCGAGCCCCGGCGCGAGCGACTCAAGGCTCAGGGCGGCAACATGCTCCAGGACGACATCACCCTGTGCATCGCGCAGCTGATGCCGCGCGAAATCGACACGATAGGCACGCGCCTCGAAGCGGTTGACCTCGAGCGAAGCAATCCGGTGCCCGCCCTCCCCCAGCGGGGGCCGGAAACCCGGGTCCATTTCCAGCAACAGACCCTCCGCCGTCCGCTGCAGATGCACATGCCGCCCGACGCGCAGGGCATCGACCCTGCCGCAGCTCGACACCAGCAGCCGATCGCCCTGCTTGATATCGGCACCGGCATCAAGCAGCAGGGCAGAGAGGCGGTAGGCCTCGATACGCGTCCAGCGCACGCGGTAAGCACCTGCCCCATAACGCCAGACCAAGCCGGGCGAGCCGGCATGCGACAAGCGCATGCAGCCGGCAAAGCCCGCGCTGCGGCGCTCGATGCCCAGACGCCACATGACGCGACGCGCCTCCTCCATTTGTTGCAGTTGCTCGCCGGCGCGTCGGAGCGGCCCCCGGAAAATCGAATCCGCGCGTATCCCCGCCCACAACACGACCATGCCAAGACTCAGTGCGAGCATGCTCTCCAGAACGGTGAAGCCGCGCGTCGTCATGGCGGAACCAGCAGTAACCGCAGTTGCTGCTTCGCGCCGTGTTCGCGCCAGTCGATCACAATGGCGTACGGCCCTGCGTCCTGATCGCGACATTCGCCGTCCGCCCCGGGACGGCAGATCCGCACGCTCGCCTCAACGTCATGCCCGGCAAGCGCGGGCAATTCCCGTCGCGCCTGCGCCAGACGGGCTGAACCGCCTTCTCCCGCTAGCCAGGCTTCGGCCAGGCTGGCGGCAAACAAGGAAATCCGCACCCGCCGCGCGACCTCGTCCGCCCACTGCCGGCTGTGCAGTTGCAACTGCAGCAAGGCGCTGATGGCGACCGCCAGCACTCCGGCCGCCAACGCCACCTCCAGCAGCAGAAAGCCGCGTGCCGACATCAGCGGCAGCCAGTGCAGCGTTCCCCGCGGCATGCGGTCGCTCGCCCGTTGCCATCGACGCTCAGCGAAGCGCAGCGATAGCGGGAATGAAGGATGAACAGGGCCTTGCGGGCGACATGGCCGTCAGGGTAGAGGCGCAAGGGGGAGACATCGGACAGGACAGTGACCGCCGGGTCGAACAGCTTGAGCCTCAGCGCGCTACCGCCGTGGTAATGCATGTCTTCGCCGTCGGCATTGAAGTACACCACGGCGCCGCTCCAGTGGAAGCCTCCGCCACCGGGTCGTTCACGGCAGGTGACCAGCTCCCGGCGCCGACTGATATTCGCGGCGCAGACCTGAACGATCTGTCGCAAGCGCATGGCTTCGCCGCGCGCAAACAGGATGCTGCCCGAAAGGCCGGTCAGCGTCGCTTCCAGCCGTGCGCCATCCCACTGCACAAGCAGAGGAGGCAGCCCCGACACCAGTAGCAGCGCGACCATGGCCAGCACGGCCAGCACTTCCACCAAGCTGAATGCCGGCATTTCATCCTCCGTTTTCGAGCACCGACTTCCCGTCACGATAGAACGGCATGGAAGGCGGAAAAACAGGAAAACGGACTCGCGCATGCCGCCGCAGGCTGAAAGGACAGGGGAATTTCCCCCGACTCAAGGTAGTTTCCGTAAAAAACAGAAATTTCAACCATATAAACGATAGATGCCAGTTAAATCACAATGTAAAGTAGAAATAAACAGTGGATATAACCAAATAATCGGCCGTGGCAACGTGCAGTAACCGGCAATGATTTGCTTTGCATCAAGGCAGTGCCACTCCCATCGGAGCGACCCTTGTCGCCCCGGTTTTCGACCGCGAGCGCACATCTGATGCGCCGTCGGCACCCCGTGCTTCTTCCGGATCGACTCTATCGAAATTCATAACGGTACCTGGATGCCCCCCTTTGCCGCAGCGGACGTATCGGCGCCGGCGCGATTGCGCTCGCCGGACAGGCCCGTACGCAGCAGAGAACGGAACGGGGGCAAACAAGGGTAGAGCGGGTCGGAAATGGCGCGAATCGACTAAAGACACACCGTTGACAACGGTGGGAACAGGACAAAGACAATGAGTTTAATGCGCAAGAAAAATGTGCATGGCATGTTAGAAACAAGCAAAAAATCTGGCCTACGCAAAGAGCTGGGGGCTTTCGACCTGACCATGCTGGGCATCGGCGCCATCATCGGCACCGGTATTTTCGTACTGACGGGCACCGGTGCACTGGTCGCCGGCCCGGGACTGATGCTGTCCTTTGTCATCGGCGCTTTCGCCTGCGGGTTTGCCGCGCTGTGCTATGCCGAATTCGCGTCCATGCTGCCGGTTTCGGGTTCGGTCTACACCTACGCCTACGCCACGCTGGGCGAACTGATCGCCTGGATCATAGGCTGGGATCTGATGCTGGAGTACCTGCTGGCCTCCTCGGCGGTTTCCGTCGGCTGGTCGGGCTACTTCCAGAATCTGCTTGCCGGTTTCGGCGTCACGCTGCCCGACGCACTGACTGCCGCTTACGGTGCACGCCCCGGCATGCACACCCTGTTTAACCTGCCCGCGTTCATGATCGCACTGGCCATTACCGCCTTGCTGGCGTTCGGCATCCGCGAATCCAAGCGCTTCAACAATATTGTCGTCGCCGTCAAAATCGCCGTGGTATTGCTGTTCATCGCACTCGGAGTCTGGCATATAAAACCCGCCAACTGGCATCCGCTGCTACCCTATGGCATGGGCGGCGTGTTCCACGGCGCAGCGATCGTGTTCTTCAGCTTCCTCGGCTTCGATGCCGTCACCTGCGCCGCAGAAGAAGTCAAAAACCCCGGGCGCGACATTCCGCGTGGCGTAATCGGCTCACTCGCCATCTGCTCCGTGCTCTATGTCGTCGTGTCCGCCATCATGACCGGCATCGTTCCCTTCGCCCAGTATGCAGGCGTCGACCATCCTGTCTCGAAAGCATTGGAGGTGGCCGGACTCGACTGGGTCGCCGGCATCGTCAATCTCGGCGCGATCCTCGGAATGACCACGGTCATCCTGGTGATGACCTATGGCCAGACCCGCATTACCTTCGCCATGTCGCGCGACGGCTTGTTACCCAAGGTGTTCTCGGAAGTGCATCCCAAGTATCAGACCCCGTACCGTGCGACCTGGATCATCGGCATCGTGATTGCGCTGATCGGCGGTCTGGTACCGCTGGGCACGCTGGCGGAACTGGTCAATATCGGCACACTGGCCGCCTTCTCGCTGATCGCCATCGCCGTCATCGTGCTACGCAAGCAACAGCCGGATCTGCCACGCAAGTTCCTCTGTCCGGGCGTCCCCTGGATTCCGGCGCTCGCGATCCTGTTCTGTGTCTTTCTGATGGCCCAGCTCGGTTCCCTGACCTGGACCTGCTTCCTGATCTGGCTGTGCATCGGCCTGCTGGTTTACTTCGGCTACGCTCGCAGTCGCGCGCTGCTCGCGAACGCGGGCGCCCGCGCCTGATCGGCGACCGCCCGCCCCGCTACGGCGCGGGCGGTCCGCTACAGGTACGTGTCCGACAGGTGTTTCAAGGCTTCGATGATGCGCGGGTTTTCGATCGATGCGACGCGCTCGTCACGCGAAAGCAGTTGGACCGCCTTGGGGTTGTTCGGCCCCCATACCTTGCTGTTGACATACCAGACGTCGTTGTCAGGCTGGTACAGGGCCAGGACCGGCTTGCCGAATGCCGCTGCCACATGAACCATGGAAGTATCGGGCGTGACGATGAGATCCGACACCTGCGCGAGCGCAATCGCGCCGACGTAATCGACAAAAGGCGACTTGCTCGCCCCTGCGACAGGGATCGCGTCGATGACTTCGCGCCGTCCGGTCAGCACCACATTGAATTTTTCCCCGCGATGACAGGCATTGGCGACGATGGCTTCGATCTGGCTCGCGCTCAGGCTGCGCAAGGGCCCTTCGCCCGCCGGATTCAGCAACAGCGTCCGCTTGTGCGGCAGCGATTCCAGAAACCGCCGCGCCTCTGCCACCCGCGCCGGGTCGATACGCAGATCGTAGTTCGGCGGCGACGGACAAGCGGTGATCCCCAGCCGCGCAAGGACATCGACATTGCGCAGCGACGCATGCCGGTTGAGCCTGTGCTCGTCCGTCAGACTCACGTCGTAGCTCCGGTCAGGCTTCTTGTTGAAGCTCAGGGCATGACGGGGATTCATCAGATGCAGCAGCACGATGCGTTTGAAAGTCGGTTGCGCATCGAGGAAATCGACGGCCAGATCGTAGTGCTCGCGCCGCAAGCGCCACCCCAGCCTGATCGACTCCCACAGTTCGGGCCCGTGCGAGTAGACATGGTCGATGCTCGGATTGAATTCGAGCAGGGAAGCAAATGCCTGCCCCCCCACGATCACACTGACCTCCATGCCGTACTGCTTGGCCTCGCGAAACGAAGCCGTCGAAACGATGAGGTCGCCGAATTTCCTGTTGTCGCGCAAGAACACGATCTTGCGGACCGTGGCAGCGTCGAACTCGCCCGGCCGCTTGCGCGGCAGGATCAGCCGCGCGCAACAACGTTTTACGTAATTCAATAGTGCTTTTCTGCGTTTATGAAGTGTCCCGAATTTCATGGTCAGCTAGTCATTTCCGATTCGATCAAGGAGCAGCGCCCCGCAAGCAACGCTCAATGCGCCGATTCCCAACTGCTTCCGACGCCGACTTCCGCCGAGAGCGGTACCGACAGATCGGCGGCGGCAGCCATCAGCTGCGGCAATCGCTGCTTGACGAGATCGACTTCGGCCAGCGGGACTTCCAGCACCAGTTCATCGTGCACCTGCATCACCAGGCGCGCCCCGAGGCCTTCGCCGTCGATCCAGTTCTGCACCTTGATCATCGCCAGCTTGATCAAGTCGGCCGCCGTACCCTGCATCGGCGCATTGATTGCGGCCCGTTCGGCGGCGGTGCGCTTGCCCTGATTGGACGCACGGATGTCCGGCAGGTACAGCCGGCGGCCGAAAGCGGTTTCGACATAGCCGAGTTCGCGCGCCGACTCGCGTGTCGTGCGCATGTATTCGGCGACATCCGGATAACGGACAAAGTAGCGGTCGATGAATTGTTGGGCGGTGCTGCGGTCGATTTCCAGCGCGCTGGCGAGGCCGAAGGCGCTCATGCCGTAGATCAGACCGAAATTGATGCTCTTGGCGTAACGACGCTGCTCGGAGCTGACCGCGTCGAGTTCGACCGCGAAGACCTCGGCCGCGGTGGCGCGGTGGATATCGTCGCCGCGCGCAAAAGCATCGCGCAAGCCCTTGTCGCCGGACAGATGCGCCATGATGCGCAGCTCGATCTGCGAATAGTCGGCACTGACGATGACATGCCCCGGCGGCGCGATGAAAGCTTCGCGCACGCGGCGTCCGTCGGCGGTACGCACCGGAATATTCTGCAGATTGGGGTCGGAACTCGCGAGCCGCCCGGTGACGGCGACCGCCTGCGCATAGTGCGTATGCACGCGTCCGGTCGATGGATTGATCAACAAGGGCAGCTTGTCGGTATAGGTCGACTTGAGCTTGGCCAGGCCGCGATACTCGAGCAGACACTTAGGCAGCGGGTGGTCCAGCGCCAGCTTTTCCAGCACCTCTTCATCCACGGAAAAGCCGCCGGATGGCGTCTTGCGCACGCCGCGCGTATCGATGCCAAGTTTGCCGAACAGGATTTCCTGCAGCTGCTTGGGCGAATTCAGATTGAAGGGCTGCCCGGCCAGGGCGTAAGCCGTCTGTTCGAGCTCTATCATGCGGCTGCCGAGCTGGTGGCTCTGCTCGGCCAGGCGCTGACGGTCGATCAATACTCCGCGCCTCTCCATCGCGAACAGAATCGTGGCCACCGGCAGTTCGATCTCGCGATAGACCCGTTCCAGCCCCCCTTCGAGCAAGGGCTGCAGGGCCTGTTTCAGACGCAGGGTAATGTCGGCATCCTCGGCTGCATAGCGCGTTGCGGTATCGACATCGACTTCGTCGAATCCGATCTGGCGCGCACCCTTGCCGCAAATGTCTTCATAGTGGATGGTGCTCTCGCCGAGATGGCGCTGCGCGAGATCATCCATATTGTGCGTAAGGTGACTTTCCACCACATAGGATGCCAGCATGGTGTCGTCGTGGATGCCGGCCAGAGCGATGCCATGGTTGGCGAAGACATGGCAATCGTACTTGAGGTTCTGGCCGAGCTTTTTCTTGCTTGCGTCCTCCAGCCACGGCTTGAGCCGTGCGAGTGTCTTTTCCAGGTCGAGCTGCTCCGGCGCGCCGGCCGCGCGATGCGCAAGCGGCAGATAGGCGGCCTCGCCCGGGCGCACCGAAAAACTGATGCCGACCAGCCGTGCCGACAACGGGTCGAGGCTGGTGGTCTCGGTATCGAGCGAGACTTCGTCGGCCGCATCCAGACGGGCGATCCAGGCCGTGAGGGCATCATCGTCGAGCAGGGTCTGGTAATGACGTTCGATGGCTGGCGCCGGGAGGGGCGCGGCGGTGGCCGCAGGCGCAAACAGATCATCTGCCGCATCTGCCGCATCTGCCGCATCTGCCGCCTGGGCGCCAGGCAGCGGCATGGCGACGTCTGCCAGCCAGCTGCGGAAACCGAAACCGGCGAACAGCTCGGCCAGCCGCTCGCTATCGCGCGGCCGGTGCCGCAAGGACTCCATCCCGGCCGGCATGTCGGCGGCCAGGTCGACATCGCATTTGATCGTGATCAGTCGCCGCGACAACGGCAGATGTGCGAGCGCTTCGCGCAGTTTTTCGCCGACGACCCCCTTGATCTCGCCCGCATGCTCCATCACGCCTGCCAGCGTTCCATACGCCTCCAGCCATTTCAGCGCAGTCTTGGGGCCGCACTTGTCGACGCCGGGGACGTTGTCCACCTTGTCGCCGACAAGCGTCAGGTAGTCGATGATCCTTTCCGGCGGGACACCGAATTTCTCGCGCACGCCGTCGACATCGAGCTTTTCGTTGGTCATGGTATTGACCAGCGAAACATTGGGCGTGACCAGTTGCGCGATGTCCTTGTCGCCGGTGGAAATGACGACCCGCATTCCGGCGGCCTCGCCCTGACGGGCCAGCGTGCCGATCACATCGTCGGCCTCGACGCCGCCGACCACCAGCATGGGCCAGCCGGACGCTTGCACCACCTCGTGAACCGCCGTAATCTGGCTGGCCAGCTCATCGGGCATGGACGGTCGGTTGGCCTTGTATTCCGGATACATTTCATCGCGGAAAGTCCCGCCTTTTGCGTCGAAAATGCAGGCGCTATAATCGAAAGCCACTTCCTTTTCCAGGCGCCGCAGCATGTTGGCGACGCCGTAAATGGCCCCGGTCGGCAAGCCCTGGGGCGAGCGCAAGTCGGGCATCGCGTGGAAGGCGCGGTAAAGATAAGAAGAGCCGTCAATCAATAACAATGTTTTCATATAGGCAGAGAATATGAGCTTGTCCGATAAATTGCCGCAGACGAGTGACCGTTACGCGATGATGCAGCGCTTCCGTTCGCGCGAAGCGTGGCATGTGCTGAAAATTTTATCCGAATTTGTCGAATCTGCCGAAGAACTGCAGACCATCACACCTGCCGTCAGCATCTTCGGCAGCGCGCGTACCGCGCGCGACCACCCCTATTATAAGCTGACGGAAGAAGTTGCCCGCCTGTTATCGGATGCCGGCTTTTCCGTCCTGTCGGGCGGCGGTCCCGGCATCATGGAGGCGGCAAACAAAGGGGCTTTTTATGGCAAGAGCCCTTCGGTCGGGCTGAACATCGTACTGCCCCACGAGCAGAAACCCAACGAATATCAGGACCTCAGTCTCCGATTCAACCACTTTTTCTCGCGCAAGGTGATGTTCGTTCAGCACGCGATCGCCTATGTGGTCATGCCGGGCGGCTTCGGCACCCTGGACGAAATGTTCGAGGCACTGACCCTCGTGCAGACCGGTAAGAGTCGGCGCATCCCCATCATCCTGTGCGGACGCTCTTTCTGGCAAGGTCTGGTCG
Source organism: Paludibacterium yongneupense DSM 18731 (assembly GCF_000422925.1). Classification (GTDB taxonomy): domain Bacteria; phylum Pseudomonadota; class Gammaproteobacteria; order Burkholderiales; family Chromobacteriaceae; genus Paludibacterium; species Paludibacterium yongneupense. The sequence goes on along the minus strand of NZ_AUGZ01000008.1, from coordinate 97,237 downwards.
ACTGGGTCCGCGACCGGCTGGTTGCAGAAAAAATGATCAATCCCGGCGACCTCGATTTGCTGCGTATCATTGACGAACCGCAGCAAATCGTAGAAACCATATTCAAGCACTACGAAACCCGCGGCTTCGAAGCTTTGCCTGCCGAACGCGAGCAATTGCTCAATCTGTGAACCGCCCGAGGAGAATACCATGCGTCGCGCCATAGCCCTGCTAGCTCTCGTGACTTTGCCGGCCCTGGCGGCCGCCGACATCCCGCCGCCCGTGATCAAGGATTCGTCCGCCACTCGCGCCGAGGTTCCGCCGCCGCCGACCGTCTCCGCTCAAAGCGGCGCCCAGGCCGAACCGGAAGTGCGCATCATCGAGCGCAAGGATGCCAAGATCGAGGAATACCGCCTCAACGGCAAGCTGTATATGGTCAAGGTCACGCCCAGCGTCGGCCTGCCCTACTACCTGATCGACGACGACGGCAGCGGCCAGTTGAAACCGGCCTCGTCCCAGCAGCGTCTGATCACACCGCGCTGGGTATTGCTGCGCTTCTGACGGGGGATTCATGTCGGTTTACACCGTCGTCAACGACGACATGCTTGCCGCCTGGCTGCAACGCTACCAGCTTGGCCAACTGACCGGGCTGGAAGGCATTGCCGCGGGCATCACCAATACCAATTACTTCGTCACCACCACGCATGGCCGCTATGTGCTGACCTTGTTCGAAACCCTGCGCCTGGAAGAGCTGCCCTTCTATTTGCAATTGATGAGCCACCTGGCGCGGCATGGCGTCGCCTGCCCGGCGCCGCTGGCCGACCAGAACGATCAGTTCGCATCGCTGCTGGCGGAGCGGCCCGCCTGCCTGGTTACCTGCCTCGACGGTCGCGACGTGGCCGAGCCCACCGTGACGCAATGCCGGGCGGTCGGTGAAATGCTCGCGCAGATGCATCGCGCCGGCGCGACGTTCCCGCTGCGCATGGCCAACCCGCGCGGCCCGGCCTGGTGGAGCCAGACTGCCGGCGAGCTATATCCGCTGCTCGATCCGGCCGATGCCGCCATGTTGCGCGAGGAAGTCCGCCATCAGGAGCAACACCGCTTCGCGCACCTGCCGGTCGGCGTGATCCACGCCGACCTGTTCCGCGACAATGTCCTGCTGCGCGGCGACGCCATAGCCGGTTTCATCGACTTCTACTACGCCTGCAACGACGTGCTGCTGTACGACGTGGCGATCGCGGTCAACGACTGGGCGCGCCAGGCGGACGGCGAGATAGACGCTGCGCTCGCGCGGGCCTTTCTCGCCGGCTACCAATCGGTGCGCCCGCTGACCGATGCCGAACGCCAGGCCTGGCCGACCATGCTGCGCGCCGGCGCGCTGCGCTTCTGGACCTCGCGCCTGCTCGACTTCCACCGGCCGCAAGAAGGCGAGATGACCTTCATCAAGGACCCCGGGGTCTTTCAGCGCCTGCTCGCCGCGCACCGCGCGCGCAGCGACTTCTGGCTGTAGCCCGCGCCGCCGCCCGCAGGAGCGCGCCGCTCAGGCGCCGTACTGCGGGCGTGTTTCGTCCAGAAATGCGCGCAAGCTGCGCGTGAGCGCCTTCTCGCCCCGCATCACGCGATAGAGCGTGCGGCGCAACGGCGGCAGCCCGACCACATCGAGTTCGCACAATTCCCCGCTCGCCAGCAATTCGGCCACCACGCTGCGCGACAGGCAACTGACTCCCAGACCGGCCGCCACCGAACGTTTGATCGCTTCGGAGTTTCCCAGTTCCATCGTCAGATTCAGACTGCCCAGCCACGGCAACAGGCCCTGCTCGACGACCTCGCGCGTGCCGGAACCGACTTCGCGCAGAATCCAGGCTGCCGCCGCCAGTTCGGCCAGGCTCGCCGGCCGACAGGATAGGGGATGACCGCGGCCCGCGAAAATCACTAGCGCATCGTCGCGCCACGGGCTCAGCTGCAGTCCGGGCTGGTGGCACGGCCCTTCGATGAAACCGATATCGACGCGAAACGCCGCCACGGCGGCGACAATGTCGCGGGTATTGCCGACCTCCAGCTCGACGCGGGCGCCGGGATGACGCCCGGCAAAGCGCGCCATGCATTCGGGCAGCAAATAGTTGGCGATCGTGGTACTGGCTCCCAGCCGCAAGCTGGCCGCCACGCCGTCGAACAGCGACTGGATATCCGCGGCCTGCTCCAGCAGGGCATGCGCGCGCGGCAGCAGCAGACGCCCCTGCTCGTTGAGCAGCAGGCGACGGCCGGCACGGTCGAACAAGGTCGTCTCCAATGCCTGCTCCAGCACGGCCAGGGCCTGACTCGCCGCCGACTGGGTCATCGACAGGGTATCGGCCGCGCGCGTCACACCACCGGCATCGGCAATCGCCGTGAACACGGCGAGTTCACGCAAGCTGAATCGCAGAGTCATAATCGGTTTTTTTAATGATTAAGATCGATTTAATTCGTTTTACTCATTATCAGGCACTGCATAGAGTAGCGGCAAGGTTGATATAACTTATGGCGCTTTATTTATGCAAAAAATGATGAATTTGCTCCCCGGCCTCGCACTGACCCTCGTGCTGGCGCTGGGCGCCGCAGGACTCGCCACGCTTCCCTGGTTCGCCCATTACGGCGTGTCTGCGCTGACACTGGCCATCGTCGGCGGCATGGTACTCGGCAATATCGGCTGGCCGCGCGTGCGCTGCCGCGACGGCGTGCAATTTTCCAAACAGAGGTTGCTGCGCCTGGGGATCATTCTGTATGGCTTGCGGCTGTCGCTGCACGACATCGCCTCCGTCGGCGCGAGCGGCATCCTGATCGATGCCGTGACGCTCGGCAGCACTTTTGCCCTGTGCTGCTGGGTCGGCACCCGCTGGCTGCGGCTGGATGCGGCCAGCGCCATCCTGATCGGCGCGGGCAGCTCCATCTGCGGTGCGGCGGCGGTTCTGGCCACCGAGCCGGTCGCACGCGGCGGCGCGGAAAAAGTGGCGGTCGCCGTGGCCACCGTGGTGGTGTTCGGCACCCTGTCGATGTTCCTCTACCCGCTGCTCTACCCGCTGCAATCGCTGTTCGATGCGCGCCAGTTCGGGCAATACGCGGGCTCGACCATCCATGAAGTCGCCCAGGTCGTCGTCGCCGGCCGTGGCGTCAATGCGGCCGCCACCGATGTCGCGGTGATTGCGAAGATGATACGCGTGATGATGCTGGCACCGTTTCTGGTAGGACTGTCATGGTGGATGGGACGGCGCAGCGGCGCGGTCGGGGGCCGGAAAATCACGATTCCCTGGTTCGCGCTCGGTTTCCTGCTGCTCGCGACGGTCAACGGCGCCCTGCCGCTGCCGGCCTCATGGCGCGGCGCCCTGCTGACGCTCGACAACCTGGCTCTCGCCATGGCGATGGCGGCGCTGGGACTGGGCACCGAAATCGCAGCCATTCGCCGTGCAGGAACCCGCCCGCTGCTGCTGGCAGGGTTTGCCTTCTGCTGGCTGGTGCTGGGCGGCGCGCTGATCAACTACGGGCTCGGCCGCTGGCTCGGCTAGAAGGTCCCGCCGCACCGGGACCGCTGGATCAAGCGCTGCGACAGCCCGCCGGCCTGGCCCAGGAGACGGCGGGCTTGTATGCCTTCACCGCCGCTGCGGCATCGATCGCCACCCGCTGCGTCCCCAGGCGTTCCTCCAGTTCGGCGATGCTGACCAGATGGCGGTCGAGCGGACCGGCCTCGCCTGTATTCGGCAGATACCAGCTGATGGTCTTCACCGCACCGGTCGCCGGGTCGGCGGTGATCAGCGTTTTCCAGAAGAAATCGGGCGTCGGGAGGCCGTGGCTGGCCAGAAAATGATCGTTGCCGGGATCGCTGAAGACCACGCCTCCATAGACCGTCACCGGCGACAGATCGCGGTAGCATTCGATCAGTGCCTCGGTCCGCGCCCACAGGCCGCGATTGAAGTTCGCATTCTGCGGCACGATATTGCTCATGTAGTGGGTGCGCCGGATCAGCCCGACATCATGATCCATATGGTTTGCCGGGACCAGATGCCCCCTGTCCCATCCGCTGGCCACACGCGCATACGACGTGGTCGCATATTGCCGGCCGCACCCGGCCGGCAGGTCCGGGTCCGCCGTAAAGCGGCTCGGGCGCGGCACGGCCCCATGGTCGGCGCCGGCGCGGTATTCGAAACGCACGGCCGTCCGCCTGTCACAGTCGTATTCGAGTTTGAATCCGCCGTGATCGAGCGTCACGGTCCGGGCCGTGGCCGCCGCAGACCACGCCAGCGCCGCGACAGCGAAAATCAGCTGGAACCGCATCGTGCCGGCCTCCTCATACAAGAGGGCAACAGTATACTGCGCGTTTCCCGCCCTGACCCGCTACCGGTGCGCGCACGCCGCGGCCCGGGGCGGGGCGGCTACCACCAAGCGGCGGGCCGCGGGCGATGATATGATTCCCGGCAATCCATTCTGACGTGCGAACGATGCCGGAACATATCCTGCTGGTCGAAGACGACAAGCGCCTCGCCGATCTCGTCATCGCCTACCTGCGCAAGCAAGGCTACGAAGTCAGCCTGCACATGCGCGGCGATACCGCCGAAGAGGCCATACTCAGCCTGCGCCCCGATCTGGTGATTCTGGATGTGATGCTGCCGGGCAAGGAAGGTTTCGAGGTGTGCCGCGATGTCCGGGCACGCTATGGCGGCCGCATTCTGATCGTGACCGCCCGTGACGAGGATGTCGACGAAATCCTCGGCCTTGAACTGGGCGCCGATGATTTTCTGGCCAAACCGGTCGAGCCGCGACGCCTGCTGGCCCGCATCCGCGCCCTGCTGCGCCGCGGCCAGGGCGAAGACGAAGGCACGCCGGGCACGCTGACCTTCGGCACCTTCTCCATCAGCCAGACGACGCGCGAAGCACAACTTGCCTCGAGCGCGCTGGAATTGACGACCGCCGAATTCGATCTGCTGTGGCTGTTGGCCAGCCACGCCGGCTCCATTCTGTCGCGCGACGAGATCATGGAAAATCTGCGCGGCATCGGTTTCGACGGTTGCGACCGCTCGATAGACGCACGCATCTCGCGCCTGCGCAAGAAACTGCAGGATGACCCCGAAGCGCCGAAACGCGTCAAGACCGTGCGCGGCAAAGGGTATCTGTTCTCGCGCAGCGATTGGGAGTAAACCATGCGCCCCTGGCATCCCCTGGCCCTGTTTCAGAAACCGACACTGACCACGCTGTTCTTCCGCTATTACCTGGTGGCGCTGCTGTCGCTGGTGCTGTTGATCACCGGCGTGGGCATCGTCATCGACAAACTCTACAACAGCGTGGACGAGGCCAACGGCCGCAATTTCATGCGCGGGACCGTCCTGCTGGTGCTGGAGGATCTTGCACGCCATCCTCCCGCGCGCTGGGACGACGAGATCCACCGTCTGGGAAGTCATTTCTCCTTCCCGGTCCGCCTGCTGGCCCTCCCCACTCTGACGCAGTTGAGCCCGGAGCAGCGTCATCAGGTCATGAACGGCGACTACGCGCTCGATATCGACAATCTTCTCATTTATGCGCGCGTCGCCTCCAGCCAGCGCGTGCTGGTGCTCGGTCCGCTGAGCCTGGACCCGAATTCCGACTCGATGCTCACCGACGAGAATCACGCCCAGATTCTATGGTGGACCTTGACCGGACTCGGCTTCGGCATCCTGGTCTTTCTCGCCTTGCGACCGCTCTGGAATGATCTGGTCGCCATACGGCAGACGGCCGCACGCCTGGCCGATGGCGACTTCGATGCCCGTGCGCCGCAGGCGCGCAGCTGGCTGCTGCAGCCGCTGTCGCACGGCCTCAACAGCATGGCCGATCGCGTATGGCAGCAAATGAAGGGGCATCAGGCCATAGGACACGCCGTTGCCCACGAACTGCGGACCCCGATCGCCCGACTGCGTTTCGGCCTGACCATGCTGGACGAAGCGGAAACCGAGGAGGACAGGCAGCACTACCGCCGCGGGATGGAAGAAGACATGCTGGAGCTTGACGAGCTGGTCAACGCCAGCCTCGGCTATGCCCGCCTGAACCGCGGTGACGTGGTGCCGGAGCTGGAAGACACCGACGTCGCGCCCTGGCTGGAAGAACTCGCCGAGCGGGTGCGCCCGCTGATGCCGCCGGGCATGACGCTGCGACTGTGCTGCTCATGCCGCAACGTCGCCTTCGACCGCCGCTTGATGTATATCGCCGTGCGCAATCTGCTGCTCAACGCGGTCAAATATGCCCAGACCCGTATCGACGTGACCGCGCAATGCCAGGCCGCCGGATTCGAAATCTTCGTCGACGATGACGGCCGCGGCGTGCCGGTGGAAGAGTACGACCGCATTTTCGAACCGTTTCACCGGCTGGACAACAGCCGCGACCGCAATACCGGCGGCTATGGCCTCGGCCTCTCCTTTGTCCGCCTGATCGCCGCCCACCACGGCGGCGAGGCCTGGGTGGAAACCTCGCCTCTCGGGGGCGCCCGCTTCGGCTTCCGCTTCGCACCGCGCGCCGCCAAGCCATAGCGGCAACATTCACGCGACAATCGTCATAAACCGTCACAATTAGACGACAGTTTGACGACGGAATCGCGCGGCGCAAAGCGGGATAATGGCAGCCTGTCAACGATGCCGCAGAAAGCCCCCCATGTTCCCGTCCAGCCAGCCAGCCGCCCTCCTCGTCCATGGATTGGGAGGCACCGAGTACGACCTGGGCAATCTCGGGCGCCATCTGAGCGACGCAGGCATCGTCACCCGGATTCCCCTGCTGCCCGGGCACGGCGGCAAGCCGGAAGATCTGCTCGGCATAGGGCACGAGGCCTGGATCGCGACCGTGACCGCCGCCTATCGCGAGCTGCGTCGCAAGCACCGCGTCGTGCACCTGGCCGGCTTCTGCCTGGGGGCCCTGATCGCACTCGAAGTCGCCAAACGCGAGCAGCACCGCGACCGGCTGGTCCTGCTCTCGCCGCCGCTGTTTCTCGATGGCTGGTCCCTGCCGCGCAATAAATTCCTGCGCCATGTCGTCTATCGCATGGGCTCGCTGGCCGATCGCATGCGTCTGCCCGAAGCCGAGCCTTTCGGCATCAAGAACGAACGCGTGCGTGGTCTGATTCGCGCCCGCTTCTCGCGCGGCGATGGTTTTCACTACCCCTATGTCCCGCTCAGCTCGATCCGCACCGTCGACGAACTGCGCACCAAGATCAAGAAGAATCTCGGCCGCCTCGACTGCGACACCCTGATCGTGCACGCACGCGAAGACGAAGTCACCAGTCTGCGCTCGGCGCGTTATATCGCCGGCCACCTCGGCGGCCACGTCGACCTGCTGGAGCTGAACGACAGCTATCACATGATCATGGTCGACAACGAGCGTCAGCGGGTGCTGGAGCGCACGCAGCGCTTCCTGTGCGCGGGAGGCGCCCGTCCGGCGGCACCGTCGCCGCAGGCGCACTGGGTGGACAGCGCCCTCGCCGTCTGAGCAGGGCCGCGGGCGCGATGAAAACGGATCGCGTTCCGGGTACAATCACGGCTCCCTACCGCCGCCAGGAGTCCGCCTTGCCTTCCACCGATGCCGCCTCTGTCCGCGCCTACCTGCTGGATCTGCAAAACCGCATCTGCCATGCGCTGGAAGCCGCGGACGGCAGCGCGCGTTTCGTCGCCGACGTCTGGCGCCGCGAACGGGGCGAAGGGGGGGGGGACAGCCGGGTGCTCAAGCAGGGCTCGGTATTCGAACAAGCCGGAGTCAATTTTTCGCATATCCACGGCGAGACTCTGCCGCCCTCGGCCAGCGCGCTGCGCCCAGGGCTCGCCGGACGGCGCTATGAAGCGATGGGCGTTTCGCTGGTGATCCATCCACTCAACCCCCATGTTCCGACCAGCCACGCCAATGTGCGCTTTTTCTCGACGAGCGACGAGGGCGAGGAGGCGGTATGGTGGTTCGGCGGGGGCTTCGACCTCACTCCCTGTTATGGTTACGAGGAAGATGCACGCCACTGGCACACGGTGGCGCGCGATGTGTGCGCCCCCTTCGGCGCCGACGTCTATCCACGCTGCAAGCACGCGTGCGACGCGTACTTTTTTCTCAAGCATCGCAATGAGGCGCGCGGCATCGGCGGCCTGTTTTTCGACGACCTGAACGCGGGGGGCTTCGAAAACAGTTTCGCCTTCATGCGCGCGGTCGGAGACGGCTTCGCCGCAGCCTACCTGCCCATCGTCGAGCGGCGCAAGGCGACGCCGTGGGGCGAGCGCGAACGCGAGTTCCAGCTCTACCGGCGCGGACGCTATGTCGAATTCAATCTGGTGTGGGACCGCGGCACCCTGTTCGGACTGCAGAGCGGAGGCCGCACCGAATCCATACTGATGTCGATGCCGCCGCTCGCACGCTGGGAATACGGACATCAGGTCGAACCGGGCTCACCCGAGGCCGCCTTGTACCGCGACTTCCTGCCCGCGCGCGACTGGCTGGCCTGAAGCGGAGGCTATTTGAAACGCTCGAGCACGCGCGCACCATAAACGCCGTCGAGCGCGAGAGTCGGCAGGCCGGCTTCGGCCAGCCGCACGTTCAGCAATTGCAGTCGCTTGAGCGCAGCCGCGCTGTCGGCGTCGTCCGCATCGGCCTCCAGCAGGCGGCCGGCCAACGCCACCGCCTCGCGGCGCGCCTCCAGCGCCGGCGGCAGCAGACCCGCATTCTTGAGAATATGATAGGCCATGCGCTCGTCGGGCGGGATCATCGCATAGTCGTCGATTTCAAGCGGCGCCCCCGCTCCGGGCAGATGATCGAACGCCCCCTGCTCGACAGCCTCGTTCAGGCGGGCCTCGCCAAGTCGCTCCATGAAGTCCATCGCCCCTCCCTCGTCCCGGCGCGACCTTACAGCGCCAGCGCCTCTATCGCCGCTTGCGCGCCGGCGATCGCGTCGGCACGCGCCTCATCGCCCTTGCTCACGGATTCGGCGCGAACCACTTCGACAGCAGCGATGCCGACAAATCCCATCACTGCACGCAAATAATCTTCCTGGAAATCCATCAACTGCCCCTGCTGCGTCGAATAGACGCCGCCGCGGGATGACAGCACCACCACTTTCTTTTCGCCAGCCAGCCCGACCGGACCGGACTCGGTATAGCGGAAAGTGCGACCGGCCGCCGCAATGCGGTCGATCCAGCTTTTCAACTGCGACGGGATGGAAAAATTGTACATCGGTGCGCCGATCACGACCACGTCGCTGTCCAGGAACTCGTCGATCAGCGTATCGGTCAGCTCGCGCTCGCGACGCTGGGTTTCGTTCCAATCCTGCTCGGGCGTGAAGGCGGCGCCGAGGATCTCGGCCGAGAGGTGCGCGATGGGATCGCGTCCCAGATCGCGGTGGATGATCGTCAGGCCGGGATGGCGGGCGGCCACGGCGGCAACCACGCTGGCGGAGAGCTGGCGCGATACCGAGTTGTCGCCCAGAATGCTGGAATCGATATGAAGTAATTTCATGTGCATGTCCTTTCAGTCACAATGGAATGCACTATAAATCTGCGACTAAAATCGCACTAGACGGCTAAAATCGAACTTATTGTCCTACTGGTGAGACAATCTTATGCAAGATCTCAACGACCTCTTTTTCTTCGCCAAAGTTGTGGAACATTCGGGGTTCATGGCGGCCAGCCGTCTGCTCGGCATTCCCAAATCCCGCTTGTCGCGCCGGGTCGCCGAACTGGAAGAACGCCTGGGCGTGCGCCTGCTGCATCGCACCACACGCAAGCTGGCACTGACTGAAGTCGGCAGCGCCTACTATCAGCACTGCCAGGCGGTATTGGCCGAAGCGGAAGCGGCTGAAGAAACCATCGCGCGCGCGAGCGCCGAACCGCGCGGCCTCGTGCGCGTCAGTTGCCCGGAACTGCTGGCCAAGAATCTGCTCGGTCCGATTCTGCCGCGCTTCATGAGCGCGAATCCGCACGTGCGCATCACCCTGGAAGCCAGCAACCGCCGCATCGATCTGATCGAGGAAGGCATCGATGTCGCCCTGCGCGTACGGACGGTGATCGAGGATAGCGGACATCTGGTGGCCCGGCCGCTAGGCGTGGCCCAGGAGGTCATGGTCGCGAGCCCGGACCTGATCGCCGCCCACGGCCGACCGGCCTTGCCGGCGGATCTGAAAAACATGCCCTGGCTGTCGATGTCCCGCCCGGACGGCCGCGGACACTGGGCATTTCTCGATCCGGACGGTCACGAGACCCACCTGCAAATCGAAGCCCCGCGCTTGATGACCGACGACCTGCTGGTTTTGCGCGACGCCGCGCTCGGCGGCATCGGCGCCGCCATCCTGCCGCGACTGGTTTGCAACGACGCGCTGCAGGACGGACGCCTCGAGGTATTGCTGCCCGACTACCGCATTCCGGGCGGCATCCTGCATGTCGCCTTCCCCTCGCGCCGCGGCCTGGTCCCGTCCGTGCGCCGCTTCATCGACTTTCTCGCACTCGAGCTGGTGCCGCCGGACCACCCCGGCTACCGGCGCTTATAGGCGGCAGGCCAGCAATGCCGAGGCGGCAGCGCGGGGATCGGAATCGCTGCAGATCGCACTGACCACCGCCAGGCCGTCGGCGCCGGCGGCGAACAGAGAGCGCGCATTATCGCGGTCGATGCCGCCGATGGCGATCAGCGGCAGGGTGCTGGCCGCACGCACCGCGGCAAAGCCCTCCAGCCCCAGCGGCGGGCTGGCATCGGTCTTGGTCGCCGTGGGGAAAACCGGGCCGACGCCGAGATAGTCGACATCCAGAGCGGTGGCCGCCTGGGCCTCGGCGACCGAATTCACGGTCAATCCCAGCCAGCTTCCCGGCGGCAGCCAGCGCCGCGCATCCTCGACGGCGAGATCCTGCTGCCCGATATGCAGGCCATCGGCACCGCAGACGAGTGCGATATCGAGGCGATCGTTGATGATCAGCGGCACCTTGCAAGGCGCAAGCAAGGCCTTGAGCGCGCGCGCGCACTCGACGAAATCGCGTGTCGCCAGATTCTTTTCACGCAACTGCACGCAACCGACGCCGCCCAGCACCGCCTGACCGACGACATCGAGCAGGTCGCGCCCGCGACAGGCGTTGCGCGCGGCCACCAGGTACAAACCTGTCGCGGCCATCAATTCACTCATTCCGAAAACCCTCCATACGCAGCAACGAGACCAGCTCGTCGCGAGAAAGACCCTGCAGCGCATCCAGCCACAAGGCTTGCAGGCTGCCGACCCCGAGCCCGGCAGCACGCGCGCGTCGCGCGCCCAGCTCGCCCGCCAGCGCGGTCAGGCTCATCGCCGAGACCGTGGCGCGCCAGGGGTCGCCCTGCACCGCACAAAACGCGCCGACCAGGGCACTGGCGGAGCAGCCGGTGCCGGTCATGCGCGTCATCCACACGTCGCCGTTGGACAAGGCGGCGCAACGGCCGCTGCCGTCGAGCACATAGTCGGTGGCGCCGCTGACGCAGACCACGGCATTATGCGCCTGCGCCAACGCTCGCGCAGCTTCCAGCGCCGCACTCGACGCATCCTGGCTGTCTACGCCGCGCGCGGCGGCAGCCTGCCCGGCCAGCGCCATGATTTCGGAGGCATTGCCCCGGATGACCGTCGGCGATACGGCAGCCAGCAGCCGTGCCAGAACCTGGTTGCGGTAGGCGGTGGCGCCTGCCCCGACCGGGTCGAGCACGATGGGCTTGCCCGCATCGCGGGCCGCGCACATGGCCGCTTCCATCGAGTCCACCCACTCCGGCTCCAGGGTCCCGATATTGACGACCAGCGCACCGGCCAGGCGAGCCATGTCGCCGACCTCGGGCAAGGCATGCGCCATCACCGGCGCGGCGCCGGCAGCCAGCAGGGCATTGGCGTTGACCGCCATCACAACCAGATTGGTGATGCTGTGCACGAGCGGCGCGCCGGAACGCACGGCGCAGATATCCTGCCAGATCGCATCGATGGCGCGGGATGAAACGGATGAAACGTCAGACATGTCCAGGTTCCTGTTCAGGAAGGGGACGGACCAGGGGCGGTCGGGGCGGGCGCCGTTCGGCGCCGGAGACACCGCTTCCCTACGCTGGCACGACCCAGTTCAGGTTCAACGGGTTGACGACGAAGACGCCGACTCTCAGCCGGAACGATCCGGCACCCCGAGCGAAGCGCCACCTTGGCACGCGCTCCCGGCGCTGTCAATCCGGCGCTTGCTGCACGCCGCAGCCGCAGCCTATAATCGGCCCATGCTGAAGTGTCTGCGTGTTTTCTATCTGTTGCTCGCCGTCGCCCTTTTGCCCCTGCACGCAAGAGCGATGGAGTTCGCGCATCTTCAGACGCAGATCCATGCTTCCTGCAGCACGCACGGCACTTCCGGCCATGACCAGACCGCCCCCGGCCACATGGATGGCGATTGCTGCCAGTTGCACCCCGGTACGCTGCCGGCACAGGCATTGTCTGTCGTGCCCGCCGTGTCGACGCCGCTGATCGCGCTCGTAGCGACGCCCCCTTCGCCGACCCGGGCTCCTCCCGAACGTCCACCCAGAGTCTGATCGCATTCATCCGACGGTAGCTGCGAGCCCGCTCGCGCGCTGCGCGCGCGCCCTGCGTTCGCCCTCCGTCCCTTGATCGGTCCGCCGGCAAGCGCCGGCGGCACCGGATACGTGCAACCGACTCCGGATCGGATATCACCATGCCACGCCTGCAAACGATTGCGAGCGTCAGCCTGTTGCTGACGCTCACCCCCCTCGTCTACGCTGCTTCCGACGACATCACTGTCTATAAAAATCGCGGCTGCGTCTGCTGCGAAAAATGGTCCGCCACCCTCGGCGGGCAAAATCGTGTCCTCCACACCGTGGAGATGGACGATACCAGCCCCATCAAAAACCGCTACCGCGTCCCGGCCGCTCTGCGCTCCTGCCACAGCGCCGTGATCGGCGGCTATGTCTTCGAAGGACACGTCCCGTCCGGGCTGATCGCGAAAGTCCTGCGCGACAGGCCCGCCATCGCCGGGCTGGCCGTCCCCGGCATGCCGGCCGGGGCACCGGGCATGGAAGTCCCCGGCGTCAAAGCCGGACCGTGGCAAGTCATTGCCTTCGAGCGCAACGGCAAGACCTCGCTCTACGCACAACGCTGACGCGACGGGAGACGACATGAAGACTTCATACCGCTTGCTCGCGGCAGCATGCGGCGCGGCCGTGCTCGCACTGCAGGCATCCGCCGCGCCCCTCGATCTCGACACGGCCCGCACCCTTGCGCTGCGCCGGGCGCCGCAGCTGTCGGCACTCGATTCGGCTAGCCAGGCCCAGGAGCAGGACGCCATCGCCGCAGGGCAATGGCCCGATCCCCAGCTCAGGTTCGGCGAAGAAAAGCTGCCGATCGCTACCTTGCGCGCCAACGACCAGACCATGGATGTAATCGGCATCGAACAGAGGGTGCCCGGCGGGCGCAAAACCGAACTGGCCGCGCAAAGCGGCCGTCTCGGCGCCGAAAAAATGCGGCGCGACGGCGAATTGATGCGTCTGACCCTGAGCCGCGATGCGGCCCAGGCCTGGCTCGATGCCGTTTATCCGCGCGCTCAACTCAAGCTGCTGGCGCGCCAGTTGGGCGAGCTCGATCGGCGCGCCGGCGCGCAACGCCTGGCACTGGCCGCCGGCCGCGCCGGTCTGGTCGACAGCGAGCTCGTCGCCCGGACACGCCTGCTGCTGGAAGATCGCATCGCCGCGACCCGCGCCGATCAGGTCCGCGCCGACGCCCAGGCCGAACGCTGGTTCGGCACGGTCGACCTGCCAGACAGCTTGCCGCATCAAGCGCCGCCCCCCTCCTTGCTCGCCCTGGAGAGCCGGCTCGCGCGCCACCCGGCCATACAGACCCGCGACGTCGGCATCGCCATCGCCGCCAAAGCGGCCGAACTCGCACGCGAAGCCAAAAAACCGGACTGGGATGTCGAGTTGTCCTACGGACGAGCGCGGACTCCCGGCATGCCCAATACCCTCACCGCCTTGGTCAGCTTCAACCTTCCCATCCTCTCCGTCCGGCGCCAGGACCGCCAATACCAGGCGCGCACGCTGGATGCCGCGGCGGCGGAAGCAGAGCGCGAAGCCGCCTGGCGCGAACTGCGCGCCGGCCTGCTCGCGGCCTACGCCGATTGGAAGAGCCTGGATAGCCGACTCGCCTTGCTCGAACCGGGTCTGAACGCCCGCTCCGCACGCCTGGTCGACACCCGCCTCGCCGCTTATGCCAGCGGAGCGGGGGCCCTGGCCCAGGTGCAAGAGGCGCGCGAAAACGCCATCGACGACGCGATGAAACTGCTGGAAATGCGCTACCAGCGCGAGCGGGCGCGCTTGGCGCTGGACTATTTCGACCCGGCCGGCAACGACCGCTAAGGATACGAAGATGAACAAGAAAATTCTGGCCGCTTCGCTGGCCGCCGCTGTCGCCGCGTCCGCCGTCATCGCCTGGCGCGCGTTCCCTGCCGCCGCACCGGCACAGACCGCGCCGGCACGCAAGATACTGTACTGGTACGACCCGATGGCCCCGGACACGCATTACGACCATGCAGGGAAATCGCCGGATATGGGCATGGACCTGCTGCCGAAGTATGACGAAACCGCGGCGGCGAAAAGCCGGCCCGCGCGCCGCATCGCCTACTGGACCGATCCGATGCAAGCGGGTTCGCACTACGCCAAACCCGGCAAATCGCCGCTGATGGACATGGATCTGGTGCCCGTCTATGCCCAGGACAGCGCGACCGCGCTGCCGGGCGAGGTGGCGATTGCACCGGCGACGCTGCAGCACAGCGCAGTCCGTTACGCCGAGGTGCAATCCGCCCGCCTTGACGACACGCTCGCGGTGGTGGGGACAGTCAAGATCGACGACCGCCGCGTTGTGACCGTCATCAGCAAAATGGGAGGCTGGGTGAGCTCCATGCCGATACGCGCCGTTTCGGAAACGGTGCGCGCCGGAACGACCATCGCCAGCATTGCCTCGCCGGAAGCGAGGCAGATGGCCGCCGAACTGGCGCTCGCGCAAGGCGATGCGGCGCTGAGCCGGGCCGCACGGCAAAGGCTGGCGACCTGGGGCGTCGCCGCCGGCGGACAAGTCAGCGTCACCGCGCCGCAAAGCGGGGCCGTCACCGAAGTGTTCACCCGCCCCGGCGCCCGGCTCGAAGCCGGCCAACCCTTGCTGACGCTGGCCAATCTGGACCGGGTGTGGATTGTCGGCGAACTGCTGGAAAACGATAGCGCTCGCGTCAAGAGCGGCGACAGCGTGGCCGTGACATTCCCCGCATGGCCGGGGCAAACCCTGCACGGCAAGGTCGAAGCGGTGCTGCCGCAGTTGAACCCCGACAGCCGCACCCTGCCGCTGCGCGTCAGCGTGGCCAACCCCGGCGGGCAGCTCAAGCCCGGCATGCTGGCCAAACTGGCCTTCAACTCGGACAGCCGGCCGCATCTGCTCGTGCCGAGCGAGGCGGTGATCCGCACCGGTCGCCGCACCCTGGTCGTACTGGCGCGCGAGAACGGGCAGTTCGCGCCGGTCGCCGTTGTCGCCGGGCGCGAAGCGGGCGGACGCACCGAAATCCTGAGCGGGCTTGCCGCCGGTCAGCGCATTGTCGCCTCCGGCCAGTTCCTGCTCGATTCGGAAAGCAATCTGCAACACGGCCTCGACACACTCGACGCCGCCGGCAGCGCAGGGGTGAAACCATGATCGCACGCCTGATCCACTGGTCGATACGCAACCGCTTCATGGTGCTGATCGTCGCCATCCTGCTCGCCGGTCTCGGCGTGTGGGCGGTCAAGACCACGCCGCTGGACGCGCTACCCGATTTGTCCGATGTACAGGTCATCATCAAGACCAGCGCGCCCGGCCGCGCGCCGCGCGTGGTCGAGGACCAGATCACCTATCCGCTCACCACCACCATGATGTCGGTACCGGGCGCCAAGGCGGTGCGCGGCTTTTCATTTTTCGGTGATTCCTACGTCTATGTCCTGTTCGACGACGGCACCGATCTGTACTGGGCGCGTTCGCGGGTGCTCGAATACCTGAACCAGGCGGCGGCCAGGCTGCCTGCCGACGTCAAGCCCGGGATAGGCCCCGATGCCACCGGGGTCGGCTGGATCTACCAGTACGCGCTGGTCGACCGCAGCGGCGGACACGATCTCGCGCAACTGCGCTCGATTCAGGATTTTTTCCTCAAATACGAGCTGCGCAGCGTGCCCGGCGTCGCCGAAGTGGCCACCGTCGGCGGCATGGTGCGCGAGTACCAGATCGTGCTGCAACCCGAGCGCCTGCGCGCCTACCGCATCAGCCTGTCCGCCGTCGCCGAAGCGATTCGCAAGTCGAACAACGAAGTCGGCGGTTCGGTGCTGGAAATGGGCGAAGCCGAGTATATGGTGCGCGCCAGCGGTTATCTGAAATCGCTCGACGACATCCGCAACATCGTGCTGCAGACCACGGCAAACGCCACACCGATCCGTCTTGGCGACGTCGCCACGGTCCAGGTCGGCCCCGAGATGCGCCGCGGCATCGAAGAAATGAACGGCAACGGCGAGACGGTCGGCGGCGTGGTGATTCTGCGCGCCGGCAAAAACGCGGATGGCACGATACGCCGGGTCAAGGAGCGGCTGGAGGAGCTCAAGAAAAGCCTGCCGCCGGGCGTGGAGCTGGTGCCGGTCTACGACCGCTCGCGCCTGATCGAAAACGCTGTCGACAATCTGTCGCACAAGTTGATCGAGGAGTTCGTCACCGTCGCGCTGGTTTGCGTACTGTTTCTGTTCCACCTGCGCTCCAGCCTGGTATCCATTCTGTCGCTGCCGCTCGGGGTCCTGATCGCCTTCATCGTGATGCGATACCAGGGCATCAACGCCAACATCATGTCGCTCGGCGGCATCGCCATCGCCATCGGCGCCATGGTCGACGGCGCCGTCGTGATGACGGAGAACGCGCACAAGCATCTGGAAGCCTGGAAACATCGGCACGGACCGCACGAACCCGACACCGCCACCCGCCTGCGCCTGATGTCGCAGGCGGCAGCCGAGGTCGGGCCGGCTCTGTTCTTCAGCCTGCTGATCATCACCGTCAGCTTCGTGCCCATCTTCACCCTGGAGTCGCAAGAGGGGCGGCTGTTCTCGCCGCTCGCCTTCACCAAGACCTATGCCATGGCGGCGTCGGCCGGCTTGTCGGTGACCCTGGTGCCGGTGCTGATGGCACTGTTCATTCGCGGCAAAATCCGCAGCGAGCATGACAACCCGATCAATCGGATCCTGGTCCGCCTCTACCGGCCAGCCATAGACTGGGTATTGAAGCACCCGATCGGCACGCTCGCATTGGCGGCGGCGATGCTGCTGGCCACCGCATGGCCGCTTCACCGCCTGGGCAGCGAATTCCTGCCCCCGCTGGACGAGGGCGACCTGTTGTATATGCCCACCGCGCAGCCAGGGCTGTCGGCGGGAAAGGCGCGCGAGCTATTGCAGATCACCGACCGCCTGATCGCCAGCGTGCCCGAAGTCGAACGCGTGACCGGCAAGGCCGGACGCGCCGAGACGGCGACTGACCCGGCACCGCTGGAGATGTTCGAAACCTCGATCGCGCTCAAGCCGAAAAGCGAATGGCGTCCCGGCATGACGACCGACAGCTTGATCGCCGAGCTCGACGGCAAGGTCCGCGTCGCCGGACTCTCCAATGTCTGGGTGCAACCGATACGCAACCGTACCGATATGCTGGCGACCGGGATCAAGACCCCGGTCGGCATCAAGGTATCGGGACCGGATCTGGGCGTGATCGGCCGCCTGGCGCAAGAGATAGAACGCAGCGTCAAAGGCGTGGCGGGCACGTCTTCGGCCAGCGCCGAGCGTCTCGGCAACGGCCGTTATGTCACCGTCGATATCGACCGCGCGGCTGCGGCGCGTTACGGGCTGAACATCGCCGAAATCCAGGAAACGATCGCCAGCGGGATCGGTGGCGAACAAATCGGTTCGACGGTGGAAGGCCTGGAACGCTACCCGATCTCTCTGCGCTTTCCACGCGAATTGCGCGACAGCCTCGAGGCGCTGAGAGCGCTACCGGTCATCGCCCCCGGCGGCGGCAGCATACCGCTGTCCATGCTGGCCGATATTCGCGTCGCGGACGGACCGGCCATGATACGCAGCGATAACTCGCGACCAAGCGCCTATGTCTACGTCGATATCCACGGCCGCGATCTGGGTTCGTATGTCGCCGAGGCCAAGGCGCGCGTTGCGGGCACGGTCAAGCTGCCTCCGGGCTACTCGATCACCTGGTCCGGCCAGTTCGAGTATCTGCAGCGCGCGGTAGAAAGGATGACGCTGGTCGTTCCCGCCACGCTGGCGATCATTTTTCTATTGCTCTATCTGACCTTCCGCCGCGCCGCACAGGCCGGGCTGATCATGGCCTCGCTGCCGTTCGCGCTGGTCGGGGGGCTGTGGCTGATCTATCTGCTCGGCTACAACATGTCGGTGGCGGTCGCGGTCGGCTTTATCGCGCTGGCCGGCATCGCCGCCGAATTCGGCGTGATCATGCTGCTCTACCTCGACCAGGCGCTGGCCCGTTTCCGGGCGGAAGGTCGCCTCACCGATCGCACGGCACTGAAGCAGGCCATCGTCGAAGGCGCCGTGCTTCGCGTGCGCCCCAAGACCATGACCGTACTCATGCTGGTCGCCGGCCTGCTGCCGGTGATGGCCGGCAGCGGCGCCGGCAACGATCTGATGCAGCGCATCGCCGCCCCGCTAGTCGGCGGCATGATCACCGCCCCCCTGCTTTCAATGTTTGTCATGCCGACGATCTATCTGCTGTGGCATGGCCGCTCCCTGAAGCACTGACCCGCTTCATCCACCCCGTAGAAAAGGAAACATCATGCTTATTTCAAAACTTGCCTTCGTCGCCCTGCTGGGCACCGCCGCCGCGCAGGCCGCCGCGCCGGACCTGCAAAGCATGCAGCAGGAAATGACGCAGATCGCACACACGACCGATGCCAAACAGCGCGACGCCCTGTTGCAAAAACACTTGCAGCATATGAAGAGCTATTCGGCCCAATGTCAGCAAATGATGGCGTCCATGCCGATGAAAGACGGAAAAATGATGCCGATGAAGGATGGCAAAATGATGCCGATGGCACCGGCCAATTAAACACATTCTGCCGACTGCCGTTTTCGCGCCGATAACGCGCGAAAACGGTATTTTCCCAAATTTTGCCAGGTCGGAGAGCCGCTTCCTGTAACGCCGTCGCAGCTCGGAACACGGCGATGACATATTTACTAATAAAAACACACGCTCAGTTCACGTCAATGACGGTATGCTCCCCCAGGTTGATGTCTGCCGCCCGCTTATGGCCGGCCGCTTAAGACACACTTCCCCCGAAGCGACGATGATCACGGTGAGAACAGCACGATGGTAAGCAAGCATTTGTCGACATGGCGCCCCGTCCACTGGCTGGGCCTGGCCCTGGCTCTGTTGGCGGTTTTTCTTGTCTGGAACAACGTCCACAAGTCCGGCAAACCGGCCGCCGGCAATCCCGCCAATGCCCCGGTTCCGGTCAGCACCGCCGCTGTGACGCAGGGCGACGTGCCGCTGTATCTGACCGGGGTCGGAACCGTACAGCCCAATGCCACGGTCACGGTCAAAGTCCAGGTCGACGGCAAGCTGCAGCAGGTCGCGTTCAGCGAAGGCCAGACCGTCAAAGCCGGCCAGTTGCTGGCCAGGATCGATCCGCGCGCGCTGCAGGCGCAATTGCAACAGGCCGAGGCGCAACGCGCGCGCGATAGCGCCACGCTGGAAAATGCCAGACTGGACCTGCAACGCTATGCCACCCTGCTCAAGCAGAATTCGACCACGCAACAGACTTACGACACGCAGCGTGCTCAGGTCGGGCAGCTGGAGGGCACGGTGCAGAACGACGAAGCCGCCGTCAGCTACGCCAAGGTGCAACTGAGCTATACCACCATCACCGCGCCGCTGTCCGGACGCGTCGGCGCCCGTCTGGTCGACCCGGGCAACATCGTGCATGCCTCGGATACGACCGGTCTGGTGGTCATCAATCAGATCGATCCGATTTCCCTGACTTTCACCCTGCCCGGCGAAAAGATCGGCGCGATCAATCAGGCGCAGGCCGCCAGCCCCACCCCGCTCGCGGTCGAGGCCATCGATCGCATCAGCGATCAGGTGCTGGCGCGCGGACGGCTCACGCTCGTCAACAACCAGATCGACAGCAGCAGCGGCACGATTCAATTGAAGGCCACCTTCGCCAATGCCGGCCACACGCTGTGGCCGGGCCAGTACGTCAATGTCCATCTGAGCCTCGGCACCCGCGCCCACGCCTTGACCATCCCCGCCGCCGCCGTCGTGCGCAACCAGAACGGACCTTACACCTGGGTCCTGAATCCGGACCGCCGCGTACGCATGGCCGCACTCAAAATCGCCCAGATCCAGGACGGCTTCGCTCTGGTCGAATCCGGCCTCAAGCCCGGCGAGCGGGTCGTGGTCGACGGCCAGTACAAGCTGAAACCGGGCGCCCGCAGCGTTGAAATCGCCGCACCATCGACGCAAGGGGCCGGCAAGTGAGTATCTCCGCCAATTTCATCAAGCGTCCGATCGGCACCTCGCTGCTGGCCTTTGCCATCTTGCTGATCGGTTCCGCGGTCTGGCCGCTGCTCCCGGTCGCACCGCTGCCGCAAGTCGATTTCCCGACCATCCAGGTCTCGGCCAGCCTGCCGGGGGGCAACCCGGAGACCATGGCCTCCAACGTGGCGCAACCGCTGGAACGGCAATTCTCGCTGATCGCCGGCCTGTCGCAGATGACGTCGACCAGCACGCTGGGGTCGACCCAGATCACCCTGCAGTTCGACCTCAACCGCAATATCGACGCGGCGGCGGTCGACGTGCAGGCGGCGGTCAACGCGGCGACCGGGCAGTTGCCGAGCAATATGCCCAACCCGCCGACCTACCGCAAAGTCAATCCGGCCGACTCGCCCATCATGGTAATGTCGGTTCAGTCCGATGCCCTGCCGCTGATTCAGGTCAACGACTACGCCGACACGATTCTCGCGCAGCAGATTTCGCAGATCCCCGGCGTCGGGCTGGTCAATATCGGCGGCGCGCAAAAACCGGCGGTCCGCATCCAGGTCGACCCGGCCAAGCTCGCCTCGCTCGGCTTGTCGCTGGAAGACATCCGGCCGGTCATCGCCAATATGACCGTCAATTCGCCGAAGGGCACGGTGGACGGACCGCGGCAAAGTTTCACCGTCTACACCAATGACCAGTTGCTGAAAGCCGCTCCGTGGAACGATGTGGTGCTCGCCTACAAGAACGGCGCACCGATCAGGGTGCGCGACGTCGGGGTCGCCGTCGATGCGCCGGAGAATATGAAACAGGCCGGTTGGGCCTTCGCCGGGCGCGCGGCGCCGCCTGACAGCAACATCACCAACGGCCGCTCGATCGTACTGGCCATCACCAAGCAGCCGGGTGCCAACGTGATCGAAACCGTCGCGCGCATCAACGCGGCCCTGCCCAAGCTGAAAGCGGCGATTCCGCCGACCGTGCACGTCAATACCCTGATCGACCGCACTCAGACCATCCGCGCTTCGGTCACCGACGTCGAGTTCACCCTGGTGCTGACCATCGCGCTGGTGGTGATGATCATTTTTGTGTTCCTGCGCAATATTCCGGCCACGCTGATCCCCAGTGCCACGGTTCCGCTGTCGCTGCTCGGCACCGCCGCCGCCATGTACGTCGCCGGTTTCAGTCTCGACAATCTGTCATTGATGGCGCTGACCATCGCGGTCGGTTTCGTCGTCGACGATGCCATCGTGATGCTCGAAAACATCTACCGCCACGTCGAAGACGGCATGTCGCCGATGGAAGCGGCTCTCAAGGGGGCCGGCGAAATCAGCTTCACCATCATTTCGATTTCGGTATCGCTGGTCGCGGTCTTCATCCCCTTGTTGTTGATGGGGGGCATCGTCGGTCGGCTGTTCCGCGAATTCGCCATCACCGTCACCTTGACCATAGGCGTATCGGTGCTGATCTCGCTGACACTCACGCCCATGCTGTGCTCGCGTTTTCTCAAGGATCACCACGCCGAGCACCACGGCAAGCTCTACCAGTGGTTCGAGCGCGGTTTCGACATCATGCTCGACGGCTACAAGCGCGGTCTCAATGTCGTGCTGCGCCACCAGTTCGTCACACTGTGCGTGTTTTTCGCGACGCTCGCGCTGACCGTCCTGCTGTTCTGGTTCATTCCCAAAGGCTTCTTCCCGCAGCAGGACACCGGCTTTGTCTTCGGTTTTGCCGAATCGGCGCAAGACTCGGGTTTCGCGGCGATGAATGCACGCATGATCGCGCTCGCCGACGTGGTCAGACGCGACCCCGATGTGACGGCCTTCGGCATGTCCGGCGGACAGACGACCTACAATACCGGCAACTTCTACATCAGCCTCAAGCCCAAGGACCAGGGACGCACCGCCAGCGCCGATGAAGTCATCGCCCGCCTGCGGCCGAAGCTGGCCAAAGTCCCCGGCGTCAACCTGTTCCTGCAGGCCGGCCAGGACATCAACGTCGGCGGACGCCTCGCGCGGACCCAGTACCAGTACACGCTGACCGACGCCAATCTGGACGAGCTCAACACCTGGGCCCCGAAACTGCTGGATGCCTTCCGCACCCTGCCGCAGCTGACCGACGTCGCCTCCGACCAGCAGAACCAGGCGGCCGCCGCATCGTTCACCATAGACCGTGCGCGCGCCTCGAGTTTCGGCATCACCCCGGCGCTGATCGACGCCACGATCTACGACGCGGTCGGGCAGCGTCAGGTCGCGCAGTTCTTCACCCAGGTCAACAGCTACCATGTGGTACTGGAAGCCACGCCCAAGCTCCAGCAGGACCCGCAACTGTTCGACAAGATCTACGTGACGTCTCCCCTGAACGGCACCCAGATTCCGCTGTCGAACTTCGTCAAGCTCGATACCTCCCGAACGGCCTATCTGTCCATCAGTCACCAGAGCCAGTTCCCGGCAGTGACGATTTCGTTCAACCTGGCCCCGGGCGTTGCACTCGGCGACGCGGTCGACGCCATCAACAAGCAACAGGCGAAAATGGGCGTGCCCATGGCCCTGACAGGCGATTTCCAGGGGGCCGCCAAGGCCTTCGGCGACTCGCTGTCGACCCAGCCCTATCTGATCCTGGCCGCCCTGATCGCGGTGTATATCGTGCTCGGCCTGCTATACGAGAGCTATATCCATCCGCTGACCATTCTGTCCACCCTGCCCTCGGCCGGGATAGGCGCGCTGTTGATATTGATGCTGGGCGGCTACGACCTGTCGGTAATCGCATTGATCGGCATCATTCTGCTGATCGGCATCGTCAAGAAAAACGGCATCATGATGATCGACTTTGCGCTGCATGCCGAACGCGAGCGCGGCATGTCCCCGCGCGAAGCGATCTACCAGGCCTGCCTGCTGCGTTTCCGGCCCATCATGATGACCACGATGTGCGCACTGCTGTCGGGGCTGCCCCTGATGCTAGGCCATGGCGCCGGATCGGAATTGCGCCGGCCGCTCGGCTACGCCATGGTCGGCGGGCTGGTGGTATCGCAGGCGCTGACACTGTTCACCACGCCGGTGGTCTACCTCTACCTCGACCGCGCGCATTATTGGTATATGAGCCGCAAGGCCGCCCGCGCCGAACGGCGCAAGACGGCGGCTTGATCCGGCCAGCGTCTTAAGTCATCATCGCTCTTTCGATGGCGGATACCGGGTGTCCGCCATTTCCATTTTCCGGCGAAGAGAGCATGCATACGTCCCTGTTCGGCCTGGTCGCCCGTTTTATCCGCCAGAAATGGCGCAATTACGCCTCATCGGCCCTGATGCTCGCCGGTGTCGCCGCGCTGACCGTATGGATCCCGCGCCATGTCGGCGCCGTCGTCGACGCGCTGGCCTCGCACCGCCTCACCCATGCCGCGCTCGGCATCGCGCTGGCCGAACTCGTGGCCGCCGGCTTCGCCATCTACTTTCTGCGCGTAGGCTGGCGACAGCGGCTTTACGGCGCCGCCTACCAGCTCGGCATGGATTTGCGCACACGTCTCTACCTGCGCCTGACGCTTCAAGGCCCGACCTTCTACCTCGGTCAATCGAGCGGCGACTTGATGGCGCTGGCGACCAACGATATCGATGCGGTGGAAATGGCCGCCGGGGAGGCGGTTCTCGCCGGCTTCGACGGCATACTCACCTTGCTCATGGTGCTGGCGATGATGACGCTGGGGGTGGATTGGCGGCTGACCCTGTGCGCGCTGCTGCCCTTCCCGCTGATGGCGCTCGCGTTTAACCGCATTTCGCGCCAGGTATTTCGTACCTCGCATCGCGCGCTGAACTGTTTCGGCGCGCTCAACGCCCAGGTCCAGGAGAGCCTGACCGGCATCCGGACCCTGCGCGCACTCGGCCAATGCGAACGCGCCGCCACCACCTTCGCGGCGCTGGCCGAGGACGCCGCCGACGCCAGTTTCAAGGCTCAGCGCTGGGAGGCCGCCTATGAGCCGGTCGTCGGCGTGGCGCTCACCAGCGCCGCCGTCCTCGCGCTGGGCGCGGGCTCATGGCTGGTATGGCATGGCTATATCAGCATCGGGCAACTGACGAGTTTTTCGATGTACCTCGGCCAGTTGATCTGGCCGATGTTCGCCGCCGGCTGGGTGCTGACCCTGTTCGAACGCGGCCGCGCCGCCTGGTCGCGGCTGGAGCCGGTATTGTCGGCGCCGGACGGCGTCGACGATAGCGGGCTGGAAACGCCGTTGCCGCTGGACGGCGATATCCGCGTCGATGGGCTGGGATTCCGCTACCCGGGCGCCGCACAAGCGACCCTGAGCGAAATCGGCTTCACCTTGGCCGCCGGCCGGACGCTGGGCGTGGTCGGCGCCACCGGTTCAGGCAAATCGACCCTGCTGCGTCTGCTCCTGCGGCACTACCATCCCGATGCAGGACACGCGTGCTGGGGCATGCACCCGATACAGGCTTACCCGCTATCCGAGCTGCGTGCCGCCATCGCCTGGGTGCCGCAAGAATCCTTCCTGTTCTCGGCATCCATCGCCGAGAACATCGCACTGGCCCGCCGCGGCGCGCGCCGCGACGAAATCGAGCAGGCCGCGCGGCTGGCCGCCGTGCATCAGGATATCGAACGCTTTCCGCAAGGCTACGCCACGCCGGTCGGCGAGCGCGGCGTCACCCTGTCCGGCGGACAGAGGCAGCGTATCGCGCTGGCGCGGGCGCTGCTGGCCGACAGCGCGCTGCTCATGCTCGACGACGCCCTGTCCGCCGTCGATACCGAAACCGAGGCCAGCATCCTCGCGCATTTGCGCGAAGCGCGGCGCGGGCGGCGCGCCATCATTGTCAGCCATCGTCTGAGTGCGGTCGCCGATGCCGACTGGATACTCGTACTCAAGGATGGCCGCATCGCGGCCCAGGGCAGCCACGACGATCTACTGCTCGCGGACGGCTGGTATGCGCGCCAGTGGCGCTATCAACAACTGGAGGCCAGCCTCGATGCAAACTGATACCCGCTCGGCGCTGCGCCTGCTCGGGCATGCGGCCGCGCCCGAACGGCGCGGTCTGATCGCCAGCCTGGCCTGGCTGATTCTGGCGGCCTTGCTGGAAGTGGTCGGCCCGGTGCTGAGCAAACGCTATATCGATAGCTATCTTCTGCCGCGCCATAGCGATTTCGCCGCCATGGCGCTGCTGCTCGGCGTCGCCCTGTGCAGCGGTTACGCGGCGTCCGGCCTGCGCTACCTGCAACTGGTGCGTCTGGCCGCCATCGCCATGCGCTCGGTCCGCCGCCTGCGCGAGCAAGTCTACCGCCACGTGCTCGGCCTGCCGCTCGCCTATTTCGACCGCGCCATCACCGGCCAGTTGATCAGCCGCGTCACCAACGATACGGAAGCCGCCAAGACCCTCTACGTGCAGGTCCTGTTCGTTTTGCTCGACAGCAGCATCGTGCTGACCGGCGCGCTGGGGGCGATGGCCTGGCTGGACTGGAGCTTGATGCTGATCGTTCTGCCGCTGTTTCCGGCCGTTCTCGCCATCGTCTATGGCTACCAGCGGCTGAGCGCACCGGCCGTGTCGCGAACGCGGGAACTGCGCAGCGATATCAATGCCCGCATGGCGGAGAGCATCGCCGGCATGAGCGTTTTGCAAGCCAGCAATGCCGAGACACGCTTTGCCGAACAGTTCGCCGCCACCAACCGCGACCATTACCGCTCGCGCCGGGTCGAACTTGCCGCCAACGCCTGGCTGCTGCGGCCGGCGCTGGACCTGCTCAATGTACTGCTGCTGGCCGGCGTGCTCTACCGTTTCGGCCTGCGCCACCTCAGCGGGCTCGAGATCGGCGTGTTGTACGCCTTCGTCAGCTATATCGCGCGCGTGGTCGAACCCCTGATCCAGATCACGATGCAATTCGGACAGCTGCAACAAGCCATCATCGCCAGTGCGCGCCTGAACACCCTGCTGCAGGAACCCTCCGCCCCGGCACCGAGCGCTGCCGCCACCATCGGCGCCGGGCGCATATCCCTGAGCGGGCTCGGTTTTGCCTACCATGCTGGCCCGGCGGTGCTCAACGGCATCGACCTGGAGATTCCGGCCGGCGGCTTTGTCGGCATCGTCGGCCATACCGGCAGCGGCAAATCGACGCTGCTGTCGCTATTGCTGCGTTTCTATTCGCCGCAGAGCGGCCATATCGAGTTCGATGGCGTCGATATCAACGCCATCGCCGAAACCGCGTTCCGCCGCGACGTCGGCCTGGTTGCGCAGGAGCCTTTCCTGCTATCCGCCAGCGTACTGGAAAACATCGACATGGGGCGCGGCCTCGCGCGCGAGACGATTGAGCGCGCGGCGCGCGCGGCAGGACTGGACGAGGTCGTCGCTGCGCTGCCCGAAGGCTACGCCACCGAGCTCGGTGCCGATGGCGCCCGGCTGTCGGGCGGGCAGCGGCAGTTGCTGGCATTCGCGCGCGCGCTGGCCGGCGAGCCGCGCATTCTGCTGCTCGACGAAGCCACTTCGCACATCGACACCGAAACCGAACAGAAAGTGCAACTCGCACTCGCGGCGCTGCACGGCAAGGTCACCCTGGTCGCCATTGCACACAGGCTGGCGACGATACGCAGTGCCGACACCATCATCGTGCTCAAGCGCGGCCGCATCGTGGAACGCGGTACGCACGAGCAATTGCTGGCGCTCGAGGGAGGGGTCTATCAACGGCTCTACCAATTGCAGCAACTCGAAGAACCGCTGGCATCGCGCTAGCGCCAGCCGGCATCAGCGCGCGGGCGCCAGCCGGTCCAGTCGCAGCCGGTGGCGGGCATCGGTCAGCCGGTAGACGCCCGCCATCACCGCCGCCAGCGCCCCCAGACCACAGGAGCCGGCGATGAGGAAAAGGATCAGTATCTGGTATTTCACCGCGTCGGCCGGCGCGACGCCGCCCAGGATCTGCCCGGTCATCATGCCGGGCAGGGCCACGACGCCGGATGCCGACATGGTGTTGATGATGGGCATCAATGCGCTGCGCAACGCGGTGCGCACGACAGGCGCGAGCGCCGAGCGCCGGTCGTGGCCGAGCAGCAGGCGAACCTCGATCGCCACGCGGCGCGTCACCAGCCCGCTGCTCAGGCCATTGAGCCCGAGCGCGATGCCGGTCATGGTATTGCCTAGAATCATGCCCAGCAGGGGTATCGCATAGCGCGGGTCGTACCACGGATCGGGGCGCAAGGCTCCGGTCAGCGCAAACGTCGTCACCAGTGTCGCGGCGGCCAGCAGACAGGATGTACCCAGCCCGTAAGCCCAGATGCCTGCCAGACGCCGCTCCTGCCGCGCTGCCGCTTCGTAGCCGGCAAAAGCCACCATGCCCAGCGCCGCTCCCGCCGTCCACAGCGGCGAGGCATGACGAAACAGCGTCGCCAGCACCAGCCCCATCAGGGTCAGCTGCACCACCATCCGCAGGGCGGCGAGCAGCAGCTGGCGTTCGATGCCGAGCTCCAGCCACAGCGACAGGCCGGCGTTGGCCAACACCAGCACACTGGCGCATCCGAGTTCGGGGTAGCCGAGTGAGATATAACTATTCATTTTCGTCCTCATCGCTGAAACGGCCATCGCGGCAATACAGGGTGCGCGTGGCGACCCGCCGCGCCTGGGCGGCATCGTGGCTCACCCAGATCACCGTCAAACCCCGTTGCCGGTACTGCGCGATCAGGGCTTCCACCGCCGCGACCGACGCCGGGTCGAGTGCCGCCGTCGGCTCGTCCAGCAGCAACACGCGCGGAGCGCCCGCCAGTGCACGCACCAATGCCAGCCGCATGCGCTCGCCGGTGGAAGCCCGCGCCACCGGCCATGTCAGTGCGGCATCGGGCAGACCCAGGGCCGCAAGACCGGGCAATGCGGCGGCGGGAGAAGCAAAATGCTCCCCGACCGTATCGCCCCACCAGCCGGGCTCGGCCGGCAGATACGCGACGGCGCGCCGCCATTGGGGCGCGGGAAAACGTGCGCGCTCCACCCCGTCCAGCCACACTTCGCCTGCATTGGGATCGAGATCGACGATCGCGCGCAGCAGCAGGCTCTTGCCAGCCCCGGAAGGCCCCTGAATCAGCAGACACTCCCCCGGAGCAACGCGGAAACTGGCGCCGTGCACTCCGGAGCGCGTCAAATTTCGGACTTCCAGCATGACCACTCCATCGAAACGCCGCTGCAAACCGCCCGGCATGATTGGCGGCATTATAAGCCCTGGCGTCCTTCCTGCCACGGTGCCTCCCAAGGGAACAATTCAGCACAAAAGGAAATTTTTAATATTTTATCCATGACAAATGTTGTGTCACAAAAACTTCACAAATAAAATCTTGCCCTCCTCGCCGGCGTCGCCAAGCCGCAACCCTTGCAGCGCAACGGTTTATGCATTGCGGATGCCGCATCGCGCCTCAAACTAAATCATATTCAATTACATATTTAAAATAAGTGTCCTATACAGTGACTGTGTGTTTAAACCTGTTGATCCCCGGCCACTCTGCGGAGCGCTGGATATCGGAACACACAGACTCTCGGGCCGTCTGGAGCCCTGGTACTGGAGATTCAAATGTCTGTGCTTCGCCTCTTCTTCGCATCACTGTGCATCAGCCTCGCCGCTCACGCCAACCCGGTGTTCAACAGCACCTTCTTTGGTTACCACTTCCACGCGTCCGCGCAACAGTCGCAAGCTAACGGCATGGGCTTCGGGCAGGTTCGGTTCTGGGACACTTATACGCGCTGGGCCGATCTCGAGCCCCAGCGCGGCGTCTATAATTTCACAACGCTCGACACCCTGGTAACCCGGGCGCAAGGCCAAGGACAAGGCATCACCCTGACGCTGGGCAGCACCCCGGCCTGGGCTTCCTCCCGCCCGACAGAATCCTGTGCCTACGGCAGCGGCTGCGCCGCGCCGCCGGCCAATCTTCAGGACTGGACCGACTATGTGACCAAGGTTGCCCTGCGCTACCGCGGCCGGATCCAATGCTATGAAGTCTGGAACGAAGTCAGCTTCCCGACCGTATACGGCGGCGGCAGCACGTCCTTCTTCTCCGGCAAGCCCTACGACCTGGTTCAGCTGTCGCGTCTGGCCTACCAGGCAATCAAGGCAGCCGATCCGAGCGCCTGCGTGCTGTCTCCGTCCTTCCATGTCACCGGCGACTGGTTCCTCAAGCTGCAGTCCTTCCTCAATGCAGGCGGCGGAAGCACCTTCGACGTTCTGAGCTGGCATCTGTACTACGCCCCGGCCTGGCCGGAAAAATCGGCCGGACACATTCAACGTCTGCGCAGCATTCTCAACAGCTACGGCCTGACGACCAAGCCGATCTGGAACAGTGAAGTCGGAGTCCCGTTCGCCATCTTTGAAACCACGGTGGCCCAGACACAGACCCCGAGCAATCTCGACTACGCCTTGCTGCTGCGCAGCTACCTGATCGATGCCGCCTTCGGTGTCAGCCGCGTCTTCTGGTATGCCTGGGACGACGGAACCTTCGGCATGGCACAACCGACCAGCTATGCATCGCAGGGCGCGAAACCGGCCATCAGCAGTGTCATCGCCTTCCTGTCCGGCAAAACGGTAACCGGCTGCACAGAAACCAACTATCTGTGGAAATGCACGCTGGCCACGGCGACCGGCAGCCCGCAAACCGTAGTCTGGGCCGACTCGGCGGTCGGCTCGCTCAGCTACACCATTCCCGCTACCGCAAGCCGCGTCTACCAGGTCGGCCTGCTGTCGACGATGGCGGCCGGGCAGACGGTCACCCTTGGCTATCAGCCGCTGATCATTCAGTAAATCAAACGCGACAGCCGGTCGGGGGGCGGAATCGCCGCCTCCCGACCGGCCTTTTTCATGTCGCCGTCCCTACATGTCCCGGTAAACCACCGACGTCATATAGCGTGCGTCCGGATACGGAAAAAACCCCTCGCAGCCAAAGCGCAAGTCGACCCGGAAACCATACTGCAGCGTAGCGGTCAGCATAGGCGGCGAGCACAGCCCGACCATGCGCTCCATCCCCGCCGCGCAACACAGTTCGAAACCGGCATCCATCACCGCGCGCAGCGCGCCGCTGCCGGCGATGCCGGGCGCCAGCCACAGTGCCCCCACGTAACCGGTGCGCCATGTGGACCGGTTGATGCGTTCGCCAGGCGCCAGCATGCCGCGCGACTCCAGTATGCTCTCGACCGGCAGACGCGCGCCCTCATGCTCGGGCAGAGTCAGGATCAAGCCACCGACCGGTTCATGCTCTTGAGCGGCGAAGCAGGCCAGAAAACGCACGCTCAGTGCGGCGCCGCCGACCTCGCCTTGAGCCGTTGCGCACGCATGGCGCCCCAGGGCGGCCTCGCGCAGGACAAGAAAGCGCTGCGCCAGCGCAGGCTCGTCTTCAAGGGTAAAACTACGCAAGGCGAGCATCGGCTCCCCTCCCGATTTCATTCTCATCGCGGCTCCCTGTGATCTTCTGCGCCCACCGCCGCCCCCAGGGATGCACAGGCGTGGTCAAGGCCTCCCCCCTGGCCCACCGGCCGCTCGCATCCCGATTGAACCAGGGCGACAGCCCCCCGCCCCCGGCCTTCCCTCCTGGGCGACCACCCAGGCCAAGGGATCTACGTTTGTGTCACAAGGTGCATTATCGTATTCAATCGACATTGCCGCCCCCGGCAATCGGGGCAGCCACACCCGGCGCGCCGACGGAAAATCCGCCCCCCGCCTGCCGACTTCCGCCGTAAAATGGGCAGATATGCCAGTAAACAGGAGCCGCACCATGAGCAAGATCGAAATCTTCGACCCGGTTACGGTTGAAACAGAAACCGAAACCGATCCGCTACGCATCGCCTTCGCCGCCGACCTGGAGTGGGCGCGCAAGAATGGCTGCGAGATCGAACGCTTCGACCCGCAGCACAAAGGTTTCTTCAAAAATGCGACCGCGAACGCCTTTGTCGCGCAACACGGATTGGCGGGGCTGCCGCTGACCCTGATCGATGGTGTCGTCGCTCTGAGCGGCCGCTTTCCCAAGCGCATCGAGCTGATGGACTGGATGGGCTGGCGCCAGCTGGCACTGACCGATGCCGCACGACCGTCGGAACAGGACAATTGCGGCGGCCTGGGCTGCGGCTGAGAGTCGTCGGCGGGCAGGTCCGGCGCAAACCCGGCGTTTTCGCCAGATGCCGGCCCCGGTCCCGCAACCCGGCTTGCTGACGGAACACAGCTGACATAAATTACAGGTAAGCTGTCTTCTATTATCATCGTATCCCGCCCGAATCGAGATTCCGCGCCGGGAGGGAAGCCCGAGAATGAGCATGCGATCGTCACTGGCTGATCCGGCTCGCCGCCGAACGACTGCTAGCCCTGGTCGGTCCGCGCGCGGGGACAGCCCGGCCCCGCGCATGCGCCGACTCGGCCTGTGCGTCGGCATCATCCTCAGCGCCATGTTCCCGAACGCATGGCCCGCCCCCCCTCCGCCCGCCAGTGTAACGATCCATTACTATCCGAGCGGACCGATATACGACTATCGCTGGAAGGTGCTTGAACTGGCGATGGCTCATACTCGCGATAGCGGCAGGGAAGTCCGCTTCGAGCCCTATGCCGAAGATGTCACCCAGGACAGGGCGCAGCAGTTGCTGGAATCGAGAGCGATCGATGTGATAGCGCTCGGGACCAATGCCGTTCGCGAAGCGCATATGTTGCCGGTGAAAATCGACATCCTGCGCGGCATGGTCGGCTATCGCATCTTCATCATCCGCGCTGCGGAGCAGGCGCGAATCTCGGCCATGAGCGATGCAGAGCTGCGCAAGCGGCTGATTTTCGGTTCGAATGCCCAGTGGGCGGACCTCGCCGTCATGCAGGCGGCCGGTTATACCGTCGAAACGGCCACCAGTTACGAAAATCTGTTCGGCATGCTGGCTGATCAGCGCTTCGATGCCCTTCCGCGCGGAATCAACGAAATACGGCACGAGGCGCCGCTTCGCCAACACTACAAGGGACTGGCCGTAGAGCAGACAAAGGCGCTGTACTTCCCGTACCCGATTTACTTCTGGGTCAACCGCCACAATATCGAGCTCGCGCGCCGAATCGATCGCGGCATGCGGCTGGCCATGGCAGACGGATCGATGCGTACGCTGTTTCAGCATTACTACGCGGCTGAAATCTCCATGATGAAAGCCGAAAAACGCCATGTAATCCGACTGGAGAACCCGATGCTGCCGGCCGGAACGCCGATGGTGGACACCAGCTGGTGGTGGCAGTGACACGTCGGCCGGGCAAGTAAGGCACACAGACGGGAAGGGTGATCGATGTTTTTAACGCAGACGCTTTCCAGACGACTGCTGTATACGATGTTCCCCTTGTATCTGCTGCTGACTCTCAGCATGATCGTGCTGCAATTCGGCATCCAGTACCTCGGCACCAGCCGCGACATCGGCCGCGATCTGGAGTCGCTGGGCCGGACGGTACAGCCGGGAATCGCCGAGTCCCTGTGGGAACTGGATACGGCTCAGCTCGCCTCGATCGCGCACGGACTGAAACAGAACGCCATCGTCTCCGCCGTCCGCATCGAGACCGCCCGCGGCGATGCCTTGATCACGGAAGGAAGCCTCTCCGCGGCCGACGACGAGCAGCCTCTCAGCCAGGCGGCGTCCAAACAGTCCTCTCTGGTGCTCACCCATATCACTCCCCGCGGCGATCTCCGCATCATAGGCACCCTCAAGCTTTACGCGGACAGCGATGTGGTGTGGGACCGTACCCGGTACGGCTTCTGGCTGGTGCTGCTCAACTCGCTGCTAGTCAGCACCGGTTCGTGGCTGATTTTTTCCTGGGCCATTCGCTACCGCCTGTCGCGCACTGTCACCCGCATCGCCGGGGCGGTGGAAAGCTGGCGGCTCCAGTCGCCGGACGCGCCGGTCGAAGCGATCGATTACCCCTATCACGACGAATTGGGCCAACTGGTCCTCGCTTTCAACGAAAACCGCGCCCAGTTGGTCGACTCCCTGCAGAAACTCAATATCCTGAATCTCGATCTGGAAGCCGTCGTCGCCCTGCGTACACAGGAATTGCAGCTGGCCAAGGAAACGGCCGAGGCGGCCAACCAGGCCAAAGGCCAGTTTCTGGCCAATATGAGCCATGAAATCCGCACGCCGATGAATGCGATTCTCGGCATGCTCTACCTTGCGTTGAAGAACAATCCGCCGCCCGAGCTGGCCAAGCACATGCTGAAAGCGCAGGAAGCCGCACACTCCTTGCTCGGCATCATCAACGACATTCTGGATTTTTCGAAAATCGAAGCCGGTAAACTGGAAATCGAACACATCGAATTCGGTCTCGATGCGGTGCTCGAACAGCTGACCGATGCGATCAGCCTGCAGGCCGAACGCAAGGGCGTCGAATTCCTCATCCGCTACGACACCAGCATTCCGACGATGCTGGTGGGCGACCCGCTGCGGCTCGGGCAAATTCTGCTTAATCTGTGCGGGAATGCCGTCAAGTTCACCGAAAATGGCGAAATCGAACTCGCATTTCAGCATATTTCCACCCGCGGCGACGATATCGCCATGCAGATCAGCGTGCGCGACTCGGGACTCGGCATGAACGAGGAAGCACAGGGACGTCTGTTCGAGAAATTCACCCAGGCCGATCAGTCCACC
Organism: Paludibacterium yongneupense DSM 18731; assembly: GCF_000422925.1. Taxonomy (GTDB): domain Bacteria; phylum Pseudomonadota; class Gammaproteobacteria; order Burkholderiales; family Chromobacteriaceae; genus Paludibacterium; species Paludibacterium yongneupense. The sequence goes on along the minus strand of NZ_AUGZ01000008.1, from coordinate 63,130 downwards.
ACGCGCCGCTTCGGAGGCACCGGCCTCGGCCTGGCCATCAGCAAGAATCTGGTCGAACTGATGGGAGGGCGCATCTGGGTCGAAGACTCCCAGCCCGGCAAAGGAACGACGATCTGCTTCACCATCCGCCTGCAGATCGCCCGCCAGGCGCAGGCCCGCCGCCACCAGTTGCTGGCGCAAGTCGGCCCGATGCTGCGCGACGTGCATGTCCTGGTGGTCGACGACAATCAGGTCTCCTGCGAAATCCTCGCCGAAATGCTGCGCTTCTTCCATATCCGGGTCAGCATCGCATCCAGCGGACCCGCCGCGCTGAAAAAACTGTCCGAAGCGAGCCCTGCTGTCGACCTGGTGCTGATGGACTGGCATATGCCCGGCATGAACGGCGACGAAGCGGCCTTGCGCATCCAGGATGACCCGCTGATCCCCCACAAGCCCAAAGTGGTGATCGTGACCGCCTATGGCCGCGAGAACGTGATCCGGCTCGCCCGGCAGGCCGATGCCGACGGATTCCTGATCAAGCCGGTTTCGCCATCGACGCTGCTCGATGCCATCCTGTCCGCGCTCGGGCGCGGACGCCTGCGGGGTCTGGACGATGCATCGCAGCTGCCGGAAGCGCGCGACACGCTGGCGGGGCGTTTCGTCGGCCTGCGCCTGCTGCTGGTTGAAGACAACAGCATCAACCGCGAATTCGCCACCGAATTGCTGCACAGCGAAGGCATCGTGGTCGACCAGGCCGTGAACGGCAGGGAAGCGGTCGAACGGGTACAGGAAAAAGACTACGACATCGTTCTCATGGATATCCAGATGCCGGTCATGGACGGTCTGGAGGCCGCGCGTCAGATCCGCGCCCTGGCCGCCGCCCCCGGCGCGGAACGTTTCGCCAGCCTGCCCATCATCGCCATGACGGCGCTGGCAATGGAACAGGACGCCGAAAAAAGCCGTCTGGCCGGCATGAACGATCATGTGACCAAGCCGGTGCTGCCAGACTACTTGATGGAGGTTCTGGCCAAGTGGCAGCCCGCCCGCCGGCCCGCCCCACCCCTACCGGCGCCGGCGGCGGCGTCGAGGTTGCCGCCCGAGCTCGCCCGGCTGCTCAGCCTCGACGCCGCCGCCGGCGTCCGCCGCATCGGTGGCCGGGTCGAGGCCTACCGCAAACAACTGCGACGCTTTCGCGAACACTATGCCGGTGCGACGGATCAACTGCGTGCTCTGATCGGGCAGCAGAACCTGGTCCAGGCCGAAGCCTATTGCCATGCACTCAAGGGCGTCGTCGGCAATATCGGCGCCACGGCCCTGTTCGAGCGGGTGAACGATATCGATGCCAGTCTCAAACTCGGGCAGCGCCCGGATGGCACGGCCCTTGAAAGCATGGGCAAGCGGCTGCAGGAGGTGCTGTGCGAGATCGACGCCCTGCCGGCCGGCGGGGCTCAGGCCGCGGCTGTCGCCGCACTCGATCGCGATGCGGTGCTCGCTCTGCTGGGGCAACTCGCACACGCGCTGTCCTATGACCTCGGCGCGGCGGAACCCCTGCTCGTCCAGTTGCGCGGCGGCGGCGAGCTGGTAAACGAAATCGACGCCATTGCCGCCCTCGTAGACGTTTTTGCCATCGACGAAGCCCTCGCACATATCGCCGCGCTGCAAGAGCAACTGAAAAACACCACCCGGATCACCTCGCCATGACAGCCATCGCCGCCGCACGCCCCCGTATTCTCATCGTCGACGACGTGCATGAAAACCTGCACGCACTGATGAATATCCTGCGCGACGACTACGCCATCGTTGCCGCCACCAGCGGCGACAAGGCGCTGGAACTGGCCCGGCGCGATCCGGGGCCCGATCTGATCCTGCTCGATATCAAGATGCCGGATATGGATGGCTACGAGGTACTCACCCGGCTGAAAGCGGACCCCGCGACGTCGGGTATTCCCGTGATCTTCGTCACCGCCCTGGCCGAAGCCACCGACGAGGCCTGCGGTCTCAAACTCGGCGCCGCCGATTACATCACCAAGCCGGTCAGCCCGGAGCTGGTGCGTCTGCGCGTCCGCACCCAACTCGAACTGCGCGGCTACCGCCAGAACCCGGCGCTGTTTTCGGTCGCCGAATATGACGACTCCTGCCGCCGCCCGACGCTGCTGGTCGTCGACGACATTCCGGAGAATATTCACGAGTTGCTCGAAGCGCTCAAGGACGACTACCAGATGACGGTTGCCCGCTCCGGCAGCCGGGCACTCGAGATGATAGCCGGCGACTCGCCGCCGGACCTGGTCCTCCTCGACATCGTCATGCCGGAAATGGATGGCTACGAGGTCTGCCGCCGCATCAAGTCGACCCCGATCGGAAAGCGCATCCCGGTGATTTTCGTCACCGTCATCGATGCGTCGGTGCAGAAGGTCAAAGGATTCGACACCGGTGCGGCCGACTTCATCACCAAACCGTTCGATATCGACGAAGTCCGCGCCCGTGTGCGCACTCATCTCGAACTCGCGCATCTGCGCTCGATTCTCGAGGGTCTGGTCGCACAGCGCACCGCCCTGCTCGAGCAGAGCGAGCAGAAATACCGCATTCTGGCCGACTACTCCCCGAACTGGGAATACTGGATCGCACCCGACGGTCGATACCTTTACGTCTCGCCGGCCAGCTTCGATGTCTCGGCCTACTCGCCCGATGATTTCTTCGCCGACCCGCAGCTGATGGACAAGATCATCCACCCGGACGATATCGCCGACTGGCGGGCCTACGGCCAGTCGCCGCCAGCGGCAGACCCGTGCCGGCTCGATATCCGCATCCGGACACGCAGCGGCGAAGAACGCTGGATCGAGCACGTCAGTCGCCCGGTATTCGACGCCGCAGGGCGGTATCTCGGTCGCCGCGGCTCCAATCGCGACATCACGGCCCGGCGCGAAACCGAGCGCCAACTCGATTTCATCACCCACCGCGACCTCCTGACCGGCTTGCCGAACCGCACCCTGTTCAGCGAACTGCTGAGTCACGCGATAGGGCAGGCCGAGCATTCGCGCCAACGCTTCGCCCTGCTGTCGCTCGACCTCGACAATTTCACCACCGTCAACGAGACGCTCGGACATCGCGTGGGCGACCACTTATTGATCGAAGTGGTCAAGCGGCTGCGACAGAGCCTGCCGGATGTCGACGTCATGGCGCGTATCAGCGGAGATCAGTTCAACCTGATCGTCGAGCACGATGGCGTGCACACGCTCGGTATCGATCTGGTCGCACAGCGCCTGATCGACACGCTGGCCGAGCCTTTCACCATCGACGGGCACAATGTCTACATCGGCGCCAGCATCGGTGTCGCGCTCTACCCGACGGATGGCCGCGATGCCGGCACCTTGCAGAGCAGCGTCGGCTCGGCGCTGCACGAAGCCAAACTGCAGGGGCGCGGCGTGTTGCGCTTTTTTTCGCCGGAGATGACCCGGCGCGCCAAGGACAGGCTGACGCTGGAAGCCGATCTGCGCCACGCGCTCGAACGGCAGGAATTGCGTTTGCATTACCAGCCTCAGATCGACCTGGGCAGCGGCCGTATCGTAGGGCTGGAAGCACTGGTGCGCTGGCAGCATCCGTCGCGGGGACTGGTGTCGCCGGCCGAGTTCATCCCGCTGGCGGAAGAGAGCGGCCTGATCGTCCAGCTCGGCGACTGGGTGCTGAATGCCGCCTGCCTGCAGATCAGGGCCTGGTCCGATGCCGGCCTGGCGCCACGCCAGACCGCGGTGAATGTGTCGACGGTCCAGCTCAGCCGCGGCCAGCTGCTCGGGTCGGTCAAAGACGCGCTCGCGCGCACCGGCATCGCCGCCGACAGGCTGGAACTCGAAATCACCGAAAGCATTGCCATGGGCGACACCGACCAGTCGTCCCGCTCGCTGGCCGAGCTGCGGCAGCTTGGCGTGCGGCTGTCCATCGACGATTTCGGTACCGGTTATTCCTCGCTCGCCTATCTGCAGAAGCTGAAGGTCCACAAACTCAAGATCGACATCTCCTTCGTCCGCGACGTCACCACCAATAGCGGCAACGCTTCGCTGGTCAAAGCCATCATCGCGCTCGGGCACAAGCTCGGGCTGGAGATCATCGCAGAAGGGGTGGAAGAGCAGGAGCAGGCGCAGTACCTGCGTTCGCTCGATTGCGATGTGATGCAGGGCTATCTGATCAGCAAGCCGTTGCCGGCCGACGACATGACGCGTTTCCTGCGGGACTTCGTGCCCATGGCGATCGGGGCAGGAACGGGGGAGTGAACGTTCAGCTCCAGCCCAGACGGCGATGCCGGCTCCGCGCCGACTCCGCCGCCTTCGCCGCGGCAGTCGCGTTCAGGACGCGCGCAAAATAGGCATGCGCGATGGACAGCTTGCGGCATCCGTCGTCCAGCGCCGCCGCACTGCCCGGTCCGTCCCGGACGCCGACCCAGAGCGCGAGCTCGCCCGCGCCATCCGCCGTCAAGCGTACCGGCGCCAGATCGGAGAACGGGCTGTTGGCCTGCAGCAACAGCAGGACGACCCCCTGTCCCGGCGTGGAGGGGCAAGGGCCGAGCCGCATCAGCAACACCCAGTCGCCCTGCTGCGCTCCTGGCAGCAAAGCCAGCGACCGCCCGTCCGGACTCTGCAGCCGGAACTCGCCGCGCGGGCCGGCGGCGGCGGACACGCCCCGCCTTTGCAACCAATCGCGTACCATCAGGCGGACCTCGCCGGCAGCACGTAGGAGCGGGCCAGATCGGCAAAGCCGTCGGTGCGGCTGCGCGCGACATAATGGCTGGCCAGTCCCTCCAGCGCCAGATTGATCTGCTGCCGGGTCATCGCATTCTCGAGTTGATAGTGCGTGCGGCGCAGTACGGCGATATTGGCCTCGGATTGCCCGCGCGTATAAATGGCCGGGAAGATCAACTCCTGGCGGATGTGGCCGGCGATCGTCGCGACATCCAGCCGTTCGCGGCAGGAGAGGGCATCCCGAAACACGGCCGAACCGTTCTCCGGCCAGCCGGCGGCCAGATTCAACAGGCGCGCATGATCGGTGTTGCCGGAACGGTTGAGTTGCCCGACGACCCATCCGCGCTTGGCATCGGTATCGGCCAAGGCATCGAGCCGGACAAGGATCGGCTGCGCCGCAGTGCCAGGCTGCGTGCCCTCTCCCCTGGCTTCGGCGGTTTCAATGGCTGCGGTCAGCTGCGACAGCTCGGCCAGCGCGGCCTCGCGGAAGCGAATGACGGCCCGGACCCCCTCGGGGTCGGGACACGCGGCCGCCAGCGCGCTTACGCTGGCATCGTCGAGAGCCAGCAGCGCATCGTCCAGCGATTTGAAATAATGGTGCTCCCTCCCCGATTGACGCAGGGAAAGATGCGTATCCACCGCCGCCGCCAGGCCCTGCTGCAACTCGGCCTTGACCGCGTCGTTCATGGTGAAATTCAGGGTTCCCGACAGCATCCCGCCATAGTCGCCGCTCTTGCACTTCAGCGGAACCTTGACGATCTGGGCGGACAATTCTTTCAGGCCGGCGGCCTGCAACGCCTCGCGCGCCTGCTGTGGCGCGCCGGCGATCCAGTCGATCGCGGCCCCGCCGATGCCGACTCGCTCCGGGACGGGATCGGTCGCCCCATCGAACACCAGAATCAGATTCTCCCCTTCTGCGATCGGCCCCGGAACGAACGGCCTGTCGATCAGTTCGGGCACAGGCACATTCAGCATCACCCCGCCGTCCTGGAAACGGGTCGCCTCCCCGCCGCCCGCATCCTGTTTCATGAACGGCAGACGGTGTTCGACTTGCTTGAACACGATGGGAAAGGCGCCTGAAATATGCGCCGCCGTGGCAACATCCATGTCCGGGGTGCTGCTGGCGTTGAACAGCGCGAGTTGCGGCCGTCCGGCAAACATGGCGGTCCCGGTGATATTCAGCGCTTTGATCTGCGGGATGCTCCGGCCGAGAATATCCAAGTCGCCGAAGGTCACCCCCCCGCCTTGCAGCAGCCGCTGCTCAATCGCCGCCACCCCGGCATCGATGGCGGCAGGGCTGGCGGCGATGCGCTCCAGCACCGACCTGCGCATCTCATTGCGGATCAGAGTTTGCAGCGGCACGGCATCCGACTGCAGACGCGGCACGATATTGCATATCACCTCGGCCAGGTTCCCCACCTTGCCCCCCAGCAGATTGCGGAAGAACGTCCCCAGCCGCGATGCGATATTCTGTAGAAAACGCTGCGCGGGCCGATCGCTGTCGAGCAGGCTGATCAGGTTCATCCGGTCGGACAGCGTTTTGAAAGACGCGGCATCCATTCCCGAGGCCAGCAATGCCGCCGTGATGCCGCCGGCCGACGAACCGGAGAGAGTCCGAATGCCATCCATCACCTTGCGCTGTTCGAGCACGCTGATCGCACCCGGATAGGCAACGCCTTTGGCACCGCCCCCGCTGAGCACCAGACTGGTGACCGGGGGCTTGCTCAACTCGACTTCGACCACGCCGTTTTCATAGCGCCGCAACACCACCTGGCGCGAACCGGCCGGGAGATTGAGATCGGCTCCCTGCCCGCACGGTTGCGCCGGCAGCGGGCCGAAGACAGAAACGGGAACATCGCCCTGCGCCGCACGCTCCGCCAGATCGACCTTCAAGCCCTCGACCAGCGTCACACGTATCCCCGGCTTGCTCCCGACGGCCGCTTGCGCCGTGTTTTCGGCCTGTCGCCAGGCGCCACCCTGCCCGCCTCCTCCACGGACTTGAAGCTTGCCTGCTCTCGTTCTGCAACGCGTATTGTCATTCCGTCCGCCTCCTTCGTATCCTGCCGCATTCGTCAGTGGTGCGGCGATCATAGGAGACCCGGAACGGGGCTGTCTTACGGTTTTTCTGCGCGAGTCATGAATTTCTCGGACGACCGCACCGGCAGGGCGACGGCAGCGCGCACCCGCCTACACGCGGTAACGCTCCATCGCCTGGTGCATGCCGCCGGCCAGCGCGGCCAGCCGGGTCGCCGACTCCGCCGCCGTGCCCGCCACCGCATGGTTCTCTTCCGACATCTGGGCAATCTGTTCGATCTGCTGGGCGATGGTCGTGCTGGCAGCGGCCTGCTCGCCGATGGTCATCGCGATATCGGCCACCAGGGTCACCGCTTCGTCGGTACGGCTGCGGATCTGCACGATGGTGCCGCCGGCGCCTGTGGCGCTCTCGGCGCTGTCGGTCACATCCGCCACCACCACATCGATGCGCCCGACCGCCTGCATCGCGCCGCTCTGCACCGCCTGGATCATCGTGTCGATCTCCAGCGTCGCGTGCGCCGTCCGTGCGGCTAGATTGCGGACCTCATCCGCCACGACGGCAAAACCGCGGCCCTGCTCGCCCGCGCGCGCGGCTTCGATGGCGGCATTCAATGCCAGCAGATTGGTCTGGTCGGCAATATCCTTGATCACATTGGTGACCGCGCCGATGGCAGCCGCCTGGTCGCGCAAGGCATTCACATCTTTTGACGCCAGTTGCACCACCTCGACCACATGCTCAATCCGCTGGACGGTTTCCAGAATCGCCTTTTCCCCGTCGCGAGCCAGACGCCCGGCATCCTGGGTCAGTTCGCTCGCCTCGTGAGCGCGATCGCCGACATGGCTGATGCTGACCGTCAATTGCTCGACCGTGCTGGCGATCCTGGCCGAGGCATCGGCGGTTCCCGACGAGCTGGCGGCCATATCGGCCGACGTCCCGCTCATCGCGCGCGACGACTCGCTGACACCGGCCACCGCGCGACCCAATTCGCTGAAGCTGCCGTGCAAAGTCTCGATCAAGTGGTCGAAGGCCCGCGCGGTATCGGTCAGCTCATCGTTACCCCCCAGCCGTGTACGGTGGGTAAAATCCAGTTTCTCGGCGATCGTCCCCATGCTCAGGCGCACCGCGTCGAGCGGACGCGTGACCGAGCGCATCAGGTACAGACCGACAACGAGCTCCAGCAAGGCGCCACCGGCGATCAGCCCGATCAGCAAATTGCGGGCGGAGGCGTACGCGTCCTCGGCTTGCGCGCGTTTGGCTGTCGCCGATGCCCGGGTCGTGGCGACAATGTCATTGACCGTGGCATCCACCTGTTTGGCAACGGCGGCCGAACGCGGGTCGGCGTTGGGAGGCGGGTGATTGGGATCCATCTGCCGCGACAGTGCGAGAATGGGCTCCGCCGCACTCAAATATTCGCCGACCAGCCCGCGCAGCGATTCGACGCGCTGGCGGTCGCCCTCCGACACAGGCAGTTTGTCATAGCTATCGACGAGCGCCAGCAAGGCATCGGCGTGTTGCTTGAGCTCCTTCTCCGCCTGCAGCTTGGCCGGCAGCACCGTGACCGCTTTGTGGCGCACCACGCGCAAACGCATCTCGATCAGTTCGGTATTCATGCGGCGCGAAAGATCGACGGCATTGAGCGACACTTCATCGATAAACCGCAGCTGCTGCTGGACCTGCAGCAAGCGCGAAATACCGAGCGCCCCGACGGCAAAAAAAGAAAAGATCGACAACGCAAGCAGTACGGCAATGCGAAGCTTGATGGTAAATCGAGCAGGCACGATACATTCTCCAAGGATTCGGACAGAGCGGGCAGGCCGGGAGGATGAAATCCCGGCACGACCCGACTCGGCTCGGACGCCCGACAATCTCAGGCGTGGGTAAAACGGAACAAGGCCGCCGGCGTCTCCGCCAGGACAGACAATCGTGCAGCGGCTTCGGGCAGGCAACTCACGCTCAGTGCATGTGCATGAGCGTAGTCCACTCGTGTTTCAAACTGGGTATGCGGCCAATCGCTGCCCCACAGCAACCGGCCGACGCCGAAATGGCTGAGCAAGGCCGGCATGGCTCGTTGTGCGATAAGCTCGCCGTCGCCCCCGTTGCGGTAGGCGCCGGACAGCTTCACCCAGACGCGGCCGCTGCCCGCGCTCTGCAGCAAAAAATCGAAACCGGGGTCGCCGATGCCGCGTTGCGGATCGGGGCGGCCGAAGTGATCGACCACCACCTTCAGCCCGGCATCGAGCAAGGGCGGCAGCAAGAGGGGCAAGCAACCGGCCGCGCAATGCACTTCCACCTGCCAGTCCAGCGCGGCCAGGCGCTGCAGAAAAACCGGCCAGGGCCCGGCCTCCAGATCGGGCACGGACATGCCGATCAGATTGAGACGCACCCCGACCACGCCCTCGCCGTTCAAGCGCTCGAGTTCCTCCGGCGCGGTGGTCGGCTCGAGCACGGCAATGCCGCGCAGTCGCCCCTGCGCCTCGCGCAGCCCGCGCACCATATAGCGATTGTCGGTGCCGAGAAAACTCGGTTGCACCAGCACGCCATAGGCAATGCCATGCCGGTCGAGCTGGGACAAATAGTCTTCCAGCAGAGCGTCATAGTCGGGAGCGTAGCGGCGGTCGGCGGCCAAGGGCAGGCCGCGACAAAAAATATGCGCGTGCGTATCGACGGCAAGCACGATCCGTCCCCCATCCACAGGCCGGGTATCGCTCATTCCGCCACATTCCCAAGCGTGCGCGCGGCCCCGGCGGCCACCGGGGCGTCGTGTGCCAGATCCTTGCCGCGGGTCTCCGGCAAGGCCAGCACGGCCAGCACGACCAGCGAATAAGCGAGCGCCGTATCCAGACCGATGGCCGCCCCCAGGGTCATGCGATCGCTCATCAAGCCGACCAGGGCGGGAAAGACGGCCGAGACGATGCGGCCGAAGTTGTAGCAGAAACCGACCCCGGTACCGCGCATACCGCTTGGATACAACTCATTGAACAGCGCCCCGAGGCTGGCCGGAATGCCGGCGGCGAAAAAGCCCAGCGGGAAGCCGAGGAACAGCATGGCGGTATTGTTCAGTGGCAGAAAGACGTAGCCGAGCACGGTTATCACGCAGCAGGCCGCGAACAGGACCACGGTATAGCGGCGGCCGATCCGGTCGAGCAGATGCGCGCTGGCCATGCAACCGAACCAGAAGGCGATGATGATCACGCCCAGATACCCCCCCGTACTCAGTACGGACAGGTGACGCTCGGTCTTGAGAAACGTCGGCAGCCAGGTCATCAAGGCGTAGTAGCCGCCGTGGGCGCCGACGCCGATCAAGGCCCCGATCACGGTCATGCGCACGACTTCCGGCCTGAAGATACTGAACAGCTCGCTGAAGCGGCTTGCACTGGCTACGGTCTTGCGCCGGGCAAAGCTGTCCGGCTCGGGAATCGTGCGCGCATACAGAACGACCAGCAAGGCGGGGATAAAACTGACGCCGAACATCACGCGCCACGCCATGTCAGGCGAGATCAGCCGGTCCAGCACCAGGTACAGCACGACCGAACCGCCCCAGCCCACGGCCCAGGCGCTTTGCACCATGCCCATCGCCTTGCCGCGGTGGTTGGACCGGATCACTTCGGCCAGCAGCACGGCTCCGGCCGCCCACTCGCCCCCGAAGCCGAACCCCTGCAAGGCACGCAGAACCAGCAACTGCTGAAAGTCCTGCGCAAACATCGATGGCAGCGCAAAAATCGCAAACCAGGCAATCGAAAACAGCAAGGCGCGCACTCGACCGATCCGGTCGGAAATCGCACCCATGATCCAGCCGCCGAGCGCCGACGCCACCATGGTCGCTCCGCCGATCATCCCGGCCTGGGCCTTGCTCAGACTCAAGGCGACGATCAGGGCCGGAATCGCAAGACTGAACATCTGCGTGGCAAGCGCATCGATACCCCAACCGCCGAAACAACTCCAGAACGTCTTGCGTTCGACTGCCGAGATTTCGCGATACCAACTGAACATTTGATTCTCCTGTAAACGCATTCGACGGGGGGGCGCACGCACCCGGAAAAGCAGCGCTTGCCGCGCTGCGGGCTTGCACTCAGCGAATTTCGACGTGATAGCGGAACTGATCGGCCGGCCCGCGCGAACGCCGCCACTCGAGCGGCTGGCGGTCGTAGCCATAGGCGAGGCGTTCCACCACGATCACCGGCGCTCCGGCCTGTATCTGCAGCAGCCGCGCATGCATGGCATCGACCGACTCGGCGGTCAGCGTTTCCTCGGCCGATGCCACCACCTGACCGCAGCGCTCCTCGTACAACGCGTACAACAGGTCGCCGAAGTCGTGGGTGTCGATATCGAGCAAAGCGGCAAAGCGCTCCCTGGGCAGCCAGATCGACTCCACCAGCAGCGGCGTGTCATCGAGCAAGCGCAAGCGGGTCATCTGGATGGCCTCGGCGCCGGCAGGCAGACGCAGGGCGGCGGCCACGGCGGAAGGCGCGACCACGCACTCGCGCCGCAGAATGCGCGCCTGCGGGATGCGGCGTTCGCCCGCTTCGTTCTGGAAACGGAAAAAACGGAACATCGTGGACTCGAAGCGCTTGCGGCGCACAAAGGTTCCCCGCCCCTGGAAGCGCTCAAGCATGCCGTCGGCGACCAACATGTCGATGGCCTTGCGCACCGTGCCGATGGAGGCCCCGAACGCTTTGACCAGTTCGGCTTCGGTGGGAATCGCATCCCCCGGCCGCCACTGCTGTCCGGCAATGCGCGCGGCGAACTCGTCGCGCAGGCGTTGGTACAAGGGCAAGCGGTCGTCATGGGGCATGGAATAACTCATCTCATCCTCTATTCATATATATGAATATACATTTAGTTTCCCATTGTTATCGATCAGCTGTCAATTTTAAATACAAATGACATTAAATCCGGATGCCGGGCCCCATCGCACGCGCAGGTCGAGCCCAGCCGAAGCACCGGCCACGGGCGAGGAGAAGAAAAACGCGAAACCTGCTGCATGCCGGCAACCGAATGGCATAGGATGGCGAAATGCCAACACGCGGAGTAAAAACATGAATTGCGTTCTCTCCGACGCCGCCCTCCATGCGCTGTTGCAGGAAGACTGTCCAGGCGGCGATCTGACCACAGAAACGCTGGGCATAGGCAAGCGGGCCGCACGGCTGACCTTCTGCGCACGCGAAGCGATGACCGTGTGCGGCAGCGAAGAGGCGGCCAGGCTGTTCGCGCTCAACGGCGCCCGGGTCGATGTTCGCGCCGAATCCGGCGACACGGTCGCGGCCGGCACCGTGCTGCTGGAAGCGAATGGCTCGGCGCAACAATTGCATCAGACCTATAAAGTCGCGCAGACCTTGATGGAAGCGACCTCCGGCATCGCCGGCGCCGCCCGTGCGATCACGGCGGCCTTGCACGCCGCCGGCATGACGGTTCCCCTCGCCTGCACCCGCAAGAATTTCCCGGGAACCAAGGCCTTATCGATCAAGGCGGTCAAGGCGGGCGGAGCGACACTACACCGTCTCGGCCTGTCGGAAACCCTGCTGCTGTTTGCCGAGCACAGAATGTTTCTCGAAACCGGCCCGGCGGCCACGGTACAGGCCATCCGCGCGCGCCAGCCGGAGAAAAAAATCGTCGTCGAAGCCAGGGACGAGGCCAGCGCGCTGGAATGGGCTCAGGCTGGCATCGATGTGCTGCAGCTGGATAAATTCACCCCTGCCGCGCTGCGCGACTGCAGGATGCGGCTGATCGCGGCCATGGGGGACAAGCGCCCGTTGCTCGCCGCCACGGGCGGAATCCATGCCGGCAATGCGGTCGACTATGCGGCAGCAGGGGCGGATCTGCTGGTTAGCTCCTCGCCCTACCTTGCCGCGCCGGCCGACGTTCAGGTAAGGTTTTACGCACTCCCCGGACACGGATGAAGATGAAACCGCTCGCCTATGCCGTCATCGGCGACGGGAGCGTTCGACGCCGATGACGAACCGCCCCGAATCCCAACCGGCGCCCGGCGCCCGGTCCGACACGCACGAGGTGGTGCTGCGCTACCACCTGGCCTGGAAAAACCGCGATCCGGATGCCATTCTGGCGCTGTATCACCCGCAGATCGCCTACCACGACTTTCTGCAAAACCGGGTCTTCCGGCATGCGGAACTGGCCGGTTATGTACGCTCTGCGCTGCCGCACGGAGAAGCGGACCGGATCGAACACACGGACCGCATACGCGTCGATGGCGATACGGCATTCATCCAGTACCGCTTGATACTCTCGGACGGCGCCCGCGCCGTATCGTTCTGCAGCAGCGAAGCCATCACGGTGCGCGACGGCCTGATCTGGCAGATCAGGGAATACGCAACGCTGCAAAGTCGAGACCCGCTCGCCGCCGACGGCGGCCGCAGCCCGCTGCAACGGCTGGGACTCTCGGCCAGGCAGGTGGGCGGCATGGTCGAAGATCTGCAGCGCTATTTCGCCGAGCAGCGCCCGTTTCTCGATCCCGATTGCACGCTGCAGCGCGTCGCCGCACAGACCGGCTACAGCCGCAACCAGATCTCCTATCTGCTCAACCAGGTATTCGGGCAGAGCTTTTACCGCTATATCAATCAGGCGCGCCTCGACTACCTGCTCGCGCGCCTGCCGCATGAGCCGCCCGGTTCCCGCATCGACAGCCTGGCATTTGCCGCCGGCTTCAATTCGCTATCGGCCTTTTACCGAAGCTTCCGCGCCCATACAGGGCAGTCGCCGACGGCCTATCTGCGCGCGCTTGCCTGCGGGTCCGCCGGCACGACAGACGACAGCGCTCCGATCTAGTCTGGCGGCGGAGTACCGGCGCCTGCCGGTGCCAGCCCGACCCTGCGCAGGAGGTTCCACATGACCGCATTCCCCCCCGTCAGCCTGTGGATGGACCAGCTCGGCGCCCCGCCGCCGGCGCGGGCGCCGCTCAGCGGCGAGCGCGAGGTCGACGTCGCCATCATAGGCGCCGGTTACACCGGCTTATGGACGGCCTACTACCTGAAACGGCAGGCGCCGCAGTTGCGCGTCGCCGTAGTGGAAGCACAGATCGCCGGATTTGGCGCATCCGGCCGCAACGGCGGCTGGCTGATAGGCGAACTGGCCGGCGAAGACAGGTTGCTGGCCAGGCTGGAAGCACAACAGCGCAAGGAAAGCCGCGTGCTGCTGCAGGACATCCCGGACGAGGTCGGGCGGGTCGTGGCGCGCGAAGCGATCGCCTGCGACTTCCGCAAGGGCGGCGGCCTCTATTGCGCCGCCCGCTACCCGGAACAGCAAACGCGCCTGCGCCGGCAGCTGGACGACTGGCACCGGGCCGGGCACGGCACGAGCGATTACGCCTGGCTCGATCCGGCCGAGCTCGCGCAACAGCTGCATATCGCCGGCGCCTACGGTGCGGTGCACTTTGCGCATCTGGCCACGATTCACCCGGCCCGGCTGGTGCGCGGGCTGGCGACCTGTCTCGAGCGGCTCGGGGTGGATCTGTACGAACACAGCCCGGCCCTGGAACTGACCCCGGCTTGCGTGCGGACTCCGGCAGGCATGCTGCGCGCGGACTGGATCGTTCCGGCCATCGAGGCCCATGCCATCGGCTTGCCGCCGCTTGCCCGCTGCCAGCTGGCAGTGCAGAGTCTGATGATTGCGACCGAACCCCTGCCGCCCGGGCTCTGGCGGCAGATCGGACTCGAGCAGGGACAAGCGTTCAGCGAAAGCAGCCGCCTGGTCAGCTATGGCCAGCGCACCGCCGACAACCGCATGGTCTTTGGCGCGCGCGGCGGTTATCGCTATGGCGGCAGGCTGCGTCAGGACTTCGTCCTGACGCCGGACGAGGTCGAGCAACGCCGGCGCCTGCTGGTCGACTTGTTTCCGCCGCTGGCAGGCGCACGCATCACCCATGCCTGGGGCGGGAATCTCGGGGTGGCGCGCGAGTTTCACCCGCATATGGTCTGCGACCCGGAGCGCCGCCTCGCCTGGGCCGGCGGATATGGTGGCGAAGGCGTCGGCGCGAGCAATCTGGCCGGCAGAACGCTGGCCGATCTGATACTGGGGCGCGACAGCCGGCTAGTGCGCCAGCCCTGGGTCGTGCCGGCGGACGCACTGCGAAACTGGGAACCGGAGCCGCTGCGCTGGCTCGCCTACCATGCGATCAGCCGCAGTTTCGCCGTGGAGGATTTCCTGCTGAGCCGGCCCGCCACCCCGCCTTGGCTGCGGCGGCTGTCGCAACACTGGGCAGATGCGATGGAAAGACTGATGGAACCGCCGGTGCCGGCGCCATGAAAAAAACCCGCCCGCAGTATGCGGGCGGGTTCGGCGCCATGCTTCGTTCGGCACTCAGCGTGCGCTGCTTTGTACCTGTGCGAGCACAGCCTTCGGCACCGCGGCGTAGTGTTTGAACTCCATCGTGTAAGTCGCACGCCCCTGGGTCATCGAGCGCAGCGTGGTGGAATAACCGAACATCTCGGCCAGCGGCATCAGCGCGCGCAGCTGTTTGACCCCGCCCGGGATATCATCCATGCCCTGGATCGAACCGCGCCGCGTATTGAGGTCGCCGACCACATTGCCGAGAAAAACCTCGGGCGTTTCCACTTCGACCTGCATGATCGGTTCCAGCAACTGCGGGGCGCCGCGACGCATGCCTTCCTTGAAAGCCATCGATCCGGCCATGCGGAAGGCGTTCTCGTTCGAGTCCACATCATGGTAGGAACCGAAAGTCAGCGTCACCCGCACGTCCACGACCGGATAACCGGCCAGCACGCCGTTCTGCAGCGACTCGCGCACGCCCTTGTCCACGGCGGGAATGAACTCGCGCGGCACCACGCCTCCCTTGATGGCATCGACAAACTCATACCCCTTGCCTGCAGCCAGCGGCTCCAGTTTCAGCAGCACATGGCCGTACTGGCCCTTGCCGCCGGTCTGCTTGATGAATTTGCCTTCGACCTCCGCCACCGCCTGACCCAGCGTCTCGCGATAGGCCACTTGCGGCTTGCCGACATTGGCCTCCACGCCAAACTCGCGCCGCATGCGATCGACGAGGATTTCCAGGTGCAACTCGCCCATGCCCGCGATGATGGTCTGCCCCGACTCCTGATCGGTATGGACGCGGAAGGACGGATCCTCCTGTGCCAGACGGTTCAGGGCAACCCCCATCTTTTCCTGGTCGGCCTTGCTCTTCGGCTCCAGCGCCTGCGCGATCACCGGTTCCGGGAAGTTCATCTTTTCCAGCACGATCACATGCTCGGGCGCGCACAAGGTGTCACCGGTCGTCACGCTTTTCAGCCCGACGGCAGCCGCGATATCGCCGGCGCGCACTTCCTTGATCTCCGTGCGTTCGTTGGCATGCATCAGCAGGATGCGGCCCAGCCTTTCCTTTTGCGACTTGAGCGGATTGAACAAGATATCGCCCGACTTCACCACGCCGGAATAGACGCGGAAGAACGTCAGCTGGCCGACGAAGGGATCGGTCATGATCTTGAACGCCAGCGCGGCAAACGGCTCGTCATCGCCCGGATGGCGCAGGACCGGCTGATCGTCTTCATCGTGGCCGCCGACCGCCGGCACATCGAGCGGCGAAGGCAGATAGTCGAGCACCGCATCCAGCAAAGCCTGCACCCCCTTGTTCTTGAAGGCACTGCCGGCCAGCATGGGCACGATCTCGTTGCGCACCGTGCGCGCACGCAGGCCGCGCCTGATTTCGTCTTCGCTCAGCGCCTGACCGTCCAGGTATTTATCCAGCAGCTCGCGACTGCCGTCGGCGGCAGCCTCTACCATCCGCTCGCGCCACAGCTGCGCGGTCGGCATGAGATCGGCGGGAATCGCCTCATAGCTGAAGCGCACGCCCTTGCTCGCATCGTCCCAGACGATCGCGCGCATCGTCACCAGATCGATCACGCCGTGAAAGTCTTCTTCCGCGCCAAGCGGTATCTGGACCGGCACCGCCTTGCCATGCAGACGTTCTTCGATTTGCGCCTGCACCCGGAAAAAATCGGCGCCGACGCGATCCATCTTGTTGACGAAGGCGAGACGCGGTACCGCGTATTTATTGGCCTGCCGCCAGACGGTTTCCGACTGCGGCTGAACCCCACCCACGGCGTCGTACACCATCACCGCACCATCGAGCACGCGCATCGAGCGTTCGACTTCGATCGTGAAGTCGACGTGCCCGGGCGTGTCGATGATATTGATGTGATGCTCGGCCCGATTGCCTGCCATGCCACGCCAGAAAACCGTGGTGGCGGCCGAGGTGATCGTTATGCCGCGTTCCTGCTCCTGCTCCATCCAGTCCATGGCGGCGGCGCCCTCATGCACTTCGCCTATCTTGTGCGTGACGCCGGTGTAGAACAGGATGCGCTCTGTCGTCGTGGTCTTGCCTGCGTCGATGTGAGCACTGATGCCAATATTGCGGTAACGGTCGAGTGGTGTTTTACGATCCATGATGGGTGTCTCCAGGGGTCCGGATACCGGATCCGGGGTATTCAATTCATCTGTGCCGCCCGCCTCCGTGAGGCGGTGTCGGCGTGCCTGGCGCAATCCTCAAGCGGTTTGCGTCTGCGCGGCCCGGCCGCGCGTGCTGTGCGATGGCGTCATCGTGCATCGGAGTTCCTTTAACAATACGTGCTGGTTGCCGTTTTGGCCGCCACTGATTGCGGCCGCTTCGGCGGTGACATGACAAAAGTAATCGTGTAACAAACACAAATACACACTACCCTCAAAAAAACCGTCCGGTCC
Organism: Paludibacterium yongneupense DSM 18731; assembly: GCF_000422925.1. Classification (GTDB taxonomy): domain Bacteria; phylum Pseudomonadota; class Gammaproteobacteria; order Burkholderiales; family Chromobacteriaceae; genus Paludibacterium; species Paludibacterium yongneupense. Next base: position 45,682 of record NZ_AUGZ01000008.1, on the reverse strand, counting down.
ACGCCAGCCGACACCAGCGGACCGGCGGCGACTCACGCGCCGCGACGCTCTTCGACCCGCGAGGCAATATCGGCCATGGTGGTCTGCCCGAGCGACAGTTCGAGATCGCGGCTCAGGCGGGCGAATTCCTGCTCCAGCACTGGCGTGATGCGATTCCCGATATGGCAGGCCGGATTCGGCGGCACACGGTGCAGCGCGAAATACGGCGGTTCTTCTACCGCACGGTAGATATCCAGCAGCGTTATCTGCCCGGCCGGCCTGGCAAGCAAGGCTCCGCCGCCCACCCCGAGCTGCGCCTGGGTCAACCCGGCGCTTGCCAGTGCACCGAGAATACGGCGCACCACGGTCGGGTTGGTGTTCACGCTGTGGGCGATGTCTTCCGAACGCACCGCCTGCCCCTCGCGCAAGGTGAGGCTGGTCAAAATATGTATCGCCACGGCGAAACGAGTAGATGTCGACACCTGCGGGGTCTCCGGCCCGGGGGCATGCCGGCAAGCCGGCTCCCCCGCGTCATGTGTGCTGCCACCTGCCCGGTTCAGGCGGGCGGTTACTGTGCAACAGTGTAACAGACTCTGTTACACATAGCAAGACCGGCGACGCGGGCCATAGCCGATCACCTGAAAGCGGCCAAATCACGGCGCAGCCGCCAGCATTCCATTGCAGTAGGCATATCGACCGACAACCCGGAGGGAGCGCGGCCGTCACAGCCGGGCGCCAGGGAGAAGGCACGGGCCATTTCGCCGAACCCGTGCGCACCGGGCAGGCCGAAACCCGACCGGGCGACTTGCGCGAGCGCCAGAAGCGCCATCCCCGCCAGTAGCCGAATCGGAGGCCCCCGCATGGCGGGCGCCATCATCGAAAGAGAGAGAGACGGGGGTAGTGCCCCCCCGTGGATCTGACGCCAGCCAGGCGCATCCCGGGTAGCGTTTGCCTGGCGCGCGGCACTGACGGCGGAGGCGGCAAGCGGAAACCGGAGCAGACGTCCCTGGCCAAAATCTTACGTCATCTTGACTGAATTTATACCGGATTTGAGCGATGAATAGGGATTTTCCTGTATTTTCACCGCCCCGGCCTTAGTCATAACATCCCCTTGCAATCAGGCCATGAATACCCCACCTGCCGCCGCCCATTTGCGCAATCCATTTACCCCAAGGACAGAACCATGAAAATCAGTCAACGAGTACGCCCCGCCCTGCTCGGCCTCGTCGCCCTGTCTGCCGTTGCAGTGGCGGCAATGCCGGCCGCCGCCGCCGCCCCCGAGCGCACCGAGAAAAATGCGTATCTCGATATGCTGTCGCGTGACAAAGCCGTGCTGCTACTGGTCGATCATCAGGTGGGCCTGATCAGCGGCGTACGCGACACCACGGTTGGAGATCTCAAACACAATGTCGTCGCGCTGGCCAAGGCTGCGCGCAGTCTTGGCGTGCCGGTGATCGTTACGGCCACCATGCCGGATGGCATGTGGGGACCCACGATGCCGGAACTGACAGCAGCCTTGCCTGGCGTGCGCGTGATCAGCCGCACCGTGATCAATGCCTGGGAAGACCCCGAAGTCCGCTCTGCGATCGAAAAGACGGGCCGCAAACAGATCATCATCGCCGGGGTGTCCCTGGAAATTTGCGCCGGCTTCCCGGCCTTGTCGGCCAAGGCCGCCGGCTACGACTCCCGCGTGGTGCTGGATGCCTCGGGAACCTTCAATGAGGCCAAGCGCACCGCCGGCCTGCAGCGCCTGCAGGGGGCCGGCGTCCCGGTGACCGACTATGCCACTGCCGCAGTGGAAATGCTGCGCAGCAATGTCGACCCCAAGGCGAATGAAGTCTATGCCGATCTGGACATGCCTTTTGCCACCCTGGTATGGCAGATCCAGAGTGGCTTCAGCAAGAAATAAGCCGTGGGCCGCCAGGGCGCGAGGAACACTGAGACCGCCTGGCCCGGCCGCCATCGGGACGAAGCCATGAACACGCGATCGAAAATTTCGACGCCGGTGCGCGACCATATGCCGACGTCCGGCCGTACCCTGGGCTTCGGCTTGCCTGCAGCGGCCGGACAGGCCCAAAACCTGCAACGGCACGCGGCGGCCAGAAATGATTCCGTGCGGCTGCCCGACCCGGCGCCAGACGAGCCACGAGTCAGGCACGGCCCCTTCGCGCTGAACAACCGTGAGCAAATCAATGATCGCATCCGTGCCTGTCAACGCGGCGAATTCGGCCCATCGAATGACGACTGGCGGCACAATGGTCATGAACCATCATGAGCGGCATCGCGCAGAAGACGCATTGGCCCACTCTGCTGATCGCCGTTTTTGCCGGCGCCTCCGGAGCGGTTTGTCTGGGCAAGGTTCCCGCCGTACTCGGGCTCTTGCGTGACGAGATGGGGCTGAGTCTGGTGCAAGGCGGCTGGATTGCATCGGCCTTCAATAGCCTGGCCATTGCGCTGGCCCTGTTTCCGGGTTTGTTGCTGGCACGCTGGAATGCATTGCAGACCGGCGTGGCCGGTCTGGTGTCATTGCTGCTTGGCGCCGCTCTGGCCTTACCCGCACACGGGCTGGGGCTGCTGTTGGCGTCGCGTGTCATCGAGGGCATCGGCTTTCTGCTGGTTTCCGTGTCCATGCCCAGCATGATCAGCGCCATAAGCAGCGATCAGGACAAGCGGCTTGCGCTCAGCTTGTGGGCGCTGAACCTGCCGCTGGGTGCGGCTGTCGGCATGCTGCTGACTCCCTGGCTTGCCACGCTGGGGGGCTGGCGCCTGGCGTGGCTGGTTTTCATGGCTATCCAGCTGCTGGCCTTGCTCCTGCTGCGGTCTTGCCGCGAGGTGTTCGACCGGGCCGGCGGTCTGTCAGCGCCAGCAGGCGGGCATGGCTTCTGGAACGGACTGGGCGTGCTGCGCCAGTCTGCCGTCTGGCGTCACGGGCTTGCCTTCATGCTGTACACGCTGATGTTATGGGCAACCCTGGTCTGGCTGCCGACGATGCTGCAGGCGCGTTCGGGACTGACAGGCAGCCGCATCGCCCTGCTGTCGGCCATGGCGGTGGTGGTCAACATTCCTGGCAATCTGGCTGGAGCCTGGCTGCTGCACCGCAATATCGGGCGCGAGGCACTGGTCTGCAGCACGCTGGGACTGATGGCCCTCTGTGGCCTGCTCGCTTTCTGGCCCGGCGTCGCGACGGATGCCGCCTGTCTACTGTGCATCGCTCTATCGCTGCTGGGCGGGGCGTTACCGCCCGCCGTACTGTCCTCGGCGCACGGGCTGAGCCAAGGTCCAGTGCAGCTGGCCATACTGCAAGGCTATTTCATGCTACTGGCAAATCTCGGGCAACTGCTCGGGCCACTGCTGCTGGCCGCCCTGATCGACGGCGGCGGCAACTGGAACGCGGCACGCTGGCTGTTCCTGACCGGCGCTGTTTTGACCTGTCTGTTGTTCAGCATGCGTCCGCGTAGCCATTAGCATGAGCCGATATTTTCCAAACCGGAGCCCCCGGCTGGCGGCGGCGCGCGTCCGGAACGTCGAAATCGCGCCAGGCCGCCTTTCCTGACGGCCGGGACGACGATTCAGCGACCGGAACGCGTGCTCACATCCACCCACACCGCCAGAATCAGGATGCTGCCCTTGACGATCATCTGCCAGAAGGTATCCACATCGAGCATGGACATGCCGTTATCCAGGCTTGCCATCACCAGCGCCCCGATCAGGGCGCCATAGACCGTACCCGAACCGCCGCGCATCGAGGTGCCGCCGATGAAACAGGCGGCGATGGCATCCAGTTCGCCCGAGGTGCCGGCCGAAGGCGAACCGGCCGCGAGCCGTGCCGTATTGACCAGCCCGGCCAGCGCGCACATGGTGCCCATGATGCCGAAGATCCACAGCTTGACCGCCTTCACATTCACCCCCGACAGGCGTGTCGCTTCCATATTGCTGCCGACGGAGTAGATGCGGCGACCGAACACGGTTTGCGAAGCGATATAGGAAAACAGTCCGAGCAGGGCGAGCAGCAGCAATACCGGAACCGGGATGCCGTCATAACTGTTCAAGGTCCGGACAAAACCGGAGAGGACGAGACCGATGATCAGGATACGGGCGACGGCGCGCCACATCGGCGCGACAGGCAGACCATGCTGCGCACGGTTGGTACGCTGGCGCCAGGTCAGCAGGACGGCGATCATGAACAGGGCAATGCCCACACTGCTGCCGACCCCGGCGGATAGGTAGCCTTGTCCGAGGTAGACCATGCCGCTGGACACCGGTGCGATGGTCTGGCCCCCGGTCACGCCGAGCAGGATCCCGCGAAACGCCAGCATCCCGCCCAGCCCCACGATGAACGAAGGGATGCGCAGATAGGCGGTCAGATAGCCATTGAACAGACCCAGCGCCAGGCCCATGACCATGACGATGCTCAGGCTCAGCGGCAGCGGCATGCCGCGGGTGACGTCCAGGACCGCGGCCACCCCGCCGAGCAAGCCGAGCAGAGACCCCACCGACAGGTCGATCTCGCCGGCGATGATGACGAGCACCATGCCACAGGCAAGAATGCCGGTCACCGACATCTGGCGCAGCAGATTGGACAGATTCCGCGCCGACACGAAACCGCCCTCGGTTTCCCAACTGAAAAAGGCCCAGATGATGGCAATGGCGATCAGCAGCGCCATGAGCTTGTACTGGCTGAACAGCTGTTTGAAATTGATGTTTTTCATATGAACTCCATGTGTTCATGCGCTCCCGCGGCATCGCTCGCGGGACTGTCGCCATCGGCCCGCGCCTGCGGATTGATGGCCGCAGCGAGGACGGCTTCCTGGGTCAGATCCTTATTGATGAAATTGCCGCGCAGGACGCCTTCGCCCATGACCAGGACCCGGTCCGAGATGCTGAGCACCTCGGCCATTTCGGATGAGACCATGATAATGGCCACCCCCTGCCGCGCCAGCTCGGCGATCAGGCGATAGATCTCGGCCTTGGCACCGACGTCGACCCCCCGCGTCGGCTCGTCCAGGATCAGGATCCTGGGCCGCGCCAGCAGCATTTTCGAGAGCACCGCCTTTTGCTGATTGCCGCCGGACAGGCTGGTGATCGGCAGATGGGGGCTGGCCGTCTTCAACTGCAGGCGCGCGATCTCATCGCCGACGGTTTTGAGCTCGGCGGCCGAATCGATGCGGGTATAGCGCGAAAAATCGTCCAGCACGGCCAGCGTGATGTTTTGCCCCACACTCAGATCGGGCACGATGCCGTGCCGTTTTCTGTCCTCGGGCACCATGCACAAGCCCTGCCGGATCGACTTGCGCGGCGAGCGCGTATCGGCCCGTTCGCCCTCGATCCAGACCTCGGCCTCGTAGCGGCCGGGGTAGGAGCCGAACAGCGCGGAGACCAGCTCGGTCCGCCCGGCGCCCACGAGCCCGGCAATGCCCAGGATCTCGCCCTTGCGCAAGGAAAAGGACACGTCGTCGACCCGCTTGCGCTGCGGATTGTCGACGTCGTAGCAGGTGACGTGGCGGACATCGAGCACCCGTTCGCCGATAGCGTGTTCCTGCTTCGGGTACAGGGCCGTGAGTTCGCGACCGACCATCTGGGTGATGATGCGGTCGATATTCATTTCGTCCATCGGCGTGGTGGCGATGTGTCTGCCATCCCGGATGACAGCGACCGTGTCGCAGATGGCGGCCACCTCATCGAGCTTGTGCGAGATATAGACGCAGGCCACGCCTTTGGCCTTGAGGTCGCGGATGATACCGAGCAATACGACGATTTCGGACGAGGTCAATGATGAGGACGGCTCGTCGAGAATCAGCAAACGGGCTTTTTTATTGAGCGCCTTGGCGATCTCGACCAACTGCTGGTGGCCCCCGCCATAATTCATGACCGGCAAGGCGACGTTGATATCCGGCATGTTCAGCTCTTGCATCAGCTCGCTTGCGCGCCGGTACATGGCCGGATAATTCATCCTCCCGCCCGGCAAGGTCAGCTCGTGCCCCATGAAGATGTTCTCGGCGACCGACAGCTCGGGGACCAGCATCAATTCCTGGTGGATGATCACAATGCCCGCGGCCTCGGTATCGCGCACCGAACTCGCCATCAGCGGCTTGCCCTCCCACAGAATCTCCCCTTCCCAGCTACCGTACGGGTAAACCGCCGACAACACCTTCATGAGCGTCGACTTGCCTGCGCCGTTCTCGCCGCACAAACCGATGCACTCGCCGGCCTTGATCTTGATATCGATGCCATTCAGGGCGCGGACACCGTCGAACGCCTTGACGATGCCCTTCATTTCCATCAGATAATCGGACATGCTTGTTCTCGCAGTCATTCATCCAGACAAAGAATCGATCCGCCCCCGGCCGCGATCCGGCCGCGCCCGGAGAGGGCGCCGGCGGACCGCGGCACGGCAGGCCGGTCTTCTTCTACCCTGCGATCACTCGCCGATCTGGGCTTTGCTGTAAAAGCCGTCCTGAACCAGGAGATTGACGTTGCCGCGTGTCAGCGCTGTCGGCTTTAACAGCAAAGTGTCGACCTTCTTGAAGCCGTTGTCATAGGTTGAATTGAAGCCCGGCTTGTGCTTGCGAACCATGTCGACAGCCAGCTTCGCGGCCTGCGAGGCGATCAGTTTCAGTGGCTTGTAGACGGTCATGGCCTGCGTCCCGGCGATCACGCGCTTCACCGCGGCCAGGTCGGCATCCTGCCCGGACACCGGCACCTTGCCGGCCAGTTTCTGCGCCGCCAGCGCCTGAATCGCGCCGCCGGCCGTCCCGTCGTTGGAGGCGACGATGGCGTCGATCTTGTTGCCGTTGGCCGTCAACGCATTCTCGATGATGGACAGGGCCTCGGTCGGGTTCCAGTCGCGCACCCATTGCTGCCCGACAACCTTGATGTCCCCCTTGTCGATCAGGGGCTTGAGTATCTTCATCTGCCCTTCGCGCAGCATCTTGGCATTGTTGTCGGTGGGCGAACCGCCAAGCAGATAGTAGTTGCCCTTCGGGCGGATCTTGACCACGCCCGCGGCCTGCATCTCGCCGACCTTCTCGTTATCGAACGAGATATAGCCATCGACATCGGCATTCAGAATCAAGCGGTCGTAAGACAGCACCTTGATACCGGCCTTTTTCGCTTCCTTGACGGCATTGGTCAGCACAGTGGCATTGAACGGCACGATCACGATCGCATCGACGCCGCGCGAAATCAGGTTTTCGATCTGGGAGATCTGGCGCTGCTCACTGGCATCGGCCGATTGCACATAGACCTTGGCCCCCAGTTTTTCGGCTGCCGCCGTAAAGAAATCGCGATCTCGCGCCCAGCGTTCGAGGCGCAGATCGTCGATGGAAAAACCGATTTTCGGGTTCTTGGCATCGGCCTGGGCCGCATTGCCCAATAGCATCAGGCTGGCTGTCGCTACCACCGCCAGCACCGCGTTTTTCATGAACGTATTCATTTGTTGTGACTCCTGTGTGTTGGTTATCACTACATGGCGTGGCGGAATGCGCGGGGACAGCGGAAACGATCCGGCCCAGCCCCTGCATACCGCCTTGCCTCATGCCCCCGGGAAACGGCCCCCCGACCCCGGAGCGGCATGCCTCACTGCGCGAACAGGGACTGCAATTGCCGGTACAGCTGCTGGAATTTCTGCCGTCGCACGCCGTAGACCGCATGGCGCGCGGCATCCGGCTCATACACCGCGATGCATTCCGGCACCGGGCAGATCTCTGCCAGCACGTCATGCCCTGCGCTCGGGTCGACCATGCCCAGCCAGGCCAGACGCGCGGCCCCCAGAGCGGGGCCGACATCGCCCCCCTGCCGCCGCGCGAGCCTGCGGCCGCTGATATCGGCCAGCATCTGCGCCCAATACGCGCTGCGTGACCCGCCTCCGATCAGCGTGATGTCATCGGCAATGAAACCTGCGGCCTCCACCGCGTCGATACCATCGCACAGACCGAAGCCGACCCCCTCCAGCGTCGAGCGCGCGAGATCGGCACGCGTGGTCGCCGCGTGCAGACCGAAAAACACGCCCTGCGCATGGGGATCGTTATGCGGGGTTCTCTCCCCGCTCAGATAGGGCAGAAAAAGCGGAGCCCCGGCGACCAGCCCCTGCGCATCGAGCGCCTCGGCATCGGCCAGCAGCGCCGGCACATCGTGGTAGCCCGTCAGCTGGGCGCTGAAGTCGAGGCAGGCCGCGGCCGACAACATGACCGACATCAGATGCCAGGTTCCGGGCAGCGCGTGGCAGAAGCTGTGGACGGCCCGCTCGGGGTTGGCATGAAAACCGTCGCAGGCGGCGAAATAAACGCCCGAGGTCCCCAGCGACAGCATCGCCTGTCCCGACTTGACGACCCCGGCGCCGATCGCGCCGGCGGCGTTGTCGCTCGCCCCCGCCACGACCGGAACCGGCTTGAGCCCCCATCGCTGCGCGAGATCGGCGGCCAGCGTGCCGGTCACCTGCGTTCCCTCGAACAGTGCCGGCATCTGCCTGCGCGTGAGCCCGGTGGCCGCCAGCAACGCGTCGTTCCAGTCGCGGCGGCCGACGTCCAGCCACAAGGTGCCGGCGGCATCGGAAACATCGCTGGCATAGACGCCGGTCAACCGGTAGCGCAACCAGTCTTTGGGCAACAGCACCATGGCGATGCGGCCGAAGATCTCCGGCTCATGCCGCGACAGCCATAACAGCTTGGGTGCGGTAAAGCCGGGCATCATCAGATTGCCGGTGATCTGGCGCGAGGTCGGCACCCGCCGTTCCAGCTCGGCGCACTCGGCAAAAGAACGGCCGTCGTTCCAGAGAATGGCCGGGCGCAGCACCCTGCCCCCGGCATCCAGCACGGTCGCTCCGTGCATCTGTCCGGTCAGGCCGATCGCTTCGATCGCGGCGGGATCGATGCCCCGCTCCCGCGCCTGCGCGAGCAGGCCGACGATAGCCTGCTCGGACGCGGTCCACCAATCGTCGGGATTCTGTTCGCGCCATACGCTGTGCCCGGGTGTCTGCGCGAGCAGTGCCAGCGGTGCGCTGGCACTGGCCAGCACCCTGTTGCTGCGATCCAGCAGGATCGCTTTGACGCCTGAGGTTCCCAGGTCGATACCAATGAACATGGCAGCTCCCGGATCAACCGAAAATGGCGCGATTGACGGCGTTTTCCAGCATTTCCTGACGGCCGCTGACCGGCTGCGGATCGATCTGCCCGGCGAAGGCAAAATCGGCGACATCGCTCAGCGACAGCTTGCCGGCGAGGACATCCTGGCCGAAGGTGTCGCCCCAGCCGGCGTAGCGCTCGGCCTTGAAGCGGCCCAGCACATCGTTTTCGATCATGACGGCCGCGCGTTCCAGCGCCAGCGCCAGCACGTCGATGGCGCCGACGTGGCCGTGGAACAGATCGACCCCGTCCAGACTCTGGCGCCGCACTTTGGCGTCGAAGTTGAAGCCGCCGGTGCTCAGGCCGCCGGCCTTCAGGATTTCGTACACGACGAGGGAGAGTTCTTCGACACTATTGGGGAACTGGTCGGTGTCCCAGCCGTTCTGCAGATCGCCGCGATTCGCGTCGATGCTGCCCAGCAGCCCCAGCGAGGCCGCGGTCGCGATTTCGTGCTGGAAGCTGTGCCCGGCAAGCGTCGCGTGATTGGCTTCGATATTGACCTTGACCTCGTTCTCCAGGCCGAATTGCTTGAGAAAACCATAGACGGTCGCCGTATCGTAATCGTACTGATGCTTGCTCGGTTCCTGCGGCTTCGGTTCGATCAGCAAGGTCCCGCCAAAGCCGATCTTGTGCTTGTGCTCGACCACCATGCCCAGAAAACGGCCGAGCTGTTCGCGTTCGCGCTTCAGATCGGTATTGAGCAGGGTTTCATAACCTTCACGGCCGCCCCACAAGACATAATTGATGCCGCCCAGGCGCTGCGTCGCGTTCATCGCGGTAAACACCTGCGTCGCGGCATAGGCGAAGACTTCGGGATTCGGATTGCTGGCGGCGCCAGCAGCGTAACGCGGATGGCTGAAACAGTTGGCCGTGCCCCACAGCAGACGCACCCCGGTCTCGGCCTGCTTGCGTTCGAGAACATCGACCATGGCCGCCATATTGCTGCGGTACTCGTTCAGGTTCGCTCCGCCCGGCGCGACATCGGCGTCATGGAAGGTGTAGAAATCCACGCCCAGCTTGGAGAAGAATTCGAACGCCGCATCCGCCTTCATGCGCGCCATCTCCATCTCGTTGCCACCCTGATGCCAGGCACGCTTGAAGGTTCCGGAGCCGAACATGTCGCCGCCGCCCCAGGCGAAGGTATGCCAGTAGCAGGTCGCCAGGCGCAGATGTTCGCGCATGGGCTTGCCCAACACGATTTTATCGGCATCGTAATGGCGATAGGCGAGAGAGGACGTCGTGTCGACGCCCTCGAAGCGGATCGGTGTCACAGTGGGGAAGTAACTCATTTGGCAGCTCCTGATCGTGTCGAAATCGTGTCGAATTGCGGCGGTCAACCGGCTTGCCCGGCTGTCCGTTTGCCATGGCTTCCGTCGCATCATCCGGCGATGGCGCTACCCCCGTGGTCGCGCCGCCGCCCTGGTGCATTGAAGTTGCGCCATACTAGCAACCCCCTGATCGGCCTCACAATTACGAAATCCGCCAACCCTCGTAGCGATTCTTGGCAAGGTGTGCAAACTTCGCCTTTTGCCCGCAGACGACAGCTTCGGAAGCTGATTACAATCACCCCACAGTCACGAGATCGGGCCCGGATGCCGCGCGATCGATATCCGGGCAAGGTCGAACAGGACAGGGGGAGAAGAACGATGACCAAAGCACCCACCGCCTACCGGGTCGCATTGCTGTTCAACGCGAACAAGATCTACGACAGGGAAATCATCACCGGCATAGGCTCCTACCTGAGCAGCACGCGCGCCAGCTGGGACCTGTTTCTCGAGGAAGACTTCCGCTGCCGGCTCAACGGCATCGAACGCTGGCAGGGCAATGGCATCATCGCCGACTTCGACGACCCCGACGTACGCACCGCCTTGTCGCACAGCCGCCTGCCGGTGGTGGCGGTCGGCGGCTCCTACACCGACGAGAGCGACTATCCAGCCGACGTCCCCTATGTCGCGACCGACAACTTCAAGCTGGTCAAGCTGGCCTTCGACCATCTGATCGAAGCGGGGCTGGAACGTTTCGCCTGTTTCAGCCTGCCCGAAGACCCGACCAACCGCTGGGCCCAGGAAAGGGAAAAAGCGTTCGAACTGCTGATGCGCAAGGACGGAATGCCGTGTGAAATCTTCCGTGGCGTCAGGACCAGCGCGCCCTCATGGGACACGGCAGTGAAGCAGCAGATCGAATGGTTGCAGGCCCTGCCCAAACCCATCGGCATCGTCGCCGTCACCGACGCCCGCGCCCGCCAGCTGCTGCAAGCCTGCCTGAGCGCCGGCATCACCGTGCCGGAGCAGGTGGCACTGATCGGCATCGACAACGACCCGCTGGCCCGGACCCTGACCCGGATCCCGCTCAGTTCGGTCGCGCAGGGCGCCCAGGAAATGGGACGCACGGCCGGCCACCTGCTGCACCAGATGCTGCATGGCGCCCGACTGGCCGGAACGCGCATCATCGTGCCGCCGGCCGGCATCAATGTGCAGGCCTCGAGCCGGCACGAAACCCCCAACCATCCCTATGTGATGCAGGCTTTGCATTTCATCCGCCAGTACGCGTGCCAGGGCATCAAGACCGAGCAAGTCGCGGACTACGTCGGCGTTTCACGCTCCTCGCTCGAAACCTACTTCCGGCGCAGCCGCGGACACAGCGTGCATAACGAAATACTGCATTTCAAGCTGGAAGCGGCCAAACACATTCTCGAACACGAAGAACAGAGCATCGCCGATACCGCCGTGCGCTGCGGCTTCACCTCGGTGCAATACATGCATGCGGTTTTCAAACGCGAACTGGGTTGCACTCCGCGCGGATACCAGGAAAGAACGACGGCCATCGCCCAGCCTTGAACGAAACACAGCCCACACTACAGGCAGAAACCATGACCCCCTCCCGACACGAAGACGCCGCTTTGGCCGGCGCGATCCATTACCCGATCACGAGCACGCCTGCCGGCCCGGGCTGCACCCATTACACCCTGCGCAACGCGCACGATGCGCGCGTCGTCATCAGCGACAGGGGAGCGACACTGGTGTCCTGGCTCGCCCCCGACCGCTACGGCCGGGTGGCCGACATCATGCTCGGCTATCCGGACGCCGGCGGCTATGAACGCAATCCGGTCTTCTTCGGCGGGCTGATAGGCCGCTGGGGCAACCGCATCGCCGGCGCCCGCTTCATGCTCGACGGCCTCGACTATCGGGTCGACCACAACGAAGGCGAGAACCACCTGCACGGCGGCGACACCGGCTTTCATCTGGCGATGTGGCAAGCCCGGGTGGAAAGCGGCGGCCTGCGCCTGACCCATACCTCGCCCGAAGGCGACGCCGGCTTTCCCGGCACGCTGCAGGTCGCGGTGTTCTACAGCTTCGACGACAATGGCTGCCTGAGCATTGACTACACCGCCACCAGCGATGCCCCGACCCCCATCAACCTGACCTCGCATGGCTATTTCAACCTCAACGGCGGCACCGGCGACATCTACGACCACATCCTGTCCATCGACGCCGACCACTACCTGGCCATCGACGCGCAGGCGATTCCGACCGGCATCGCCGATGTCGCCAGCAGCGCCTTCGACTTCCGCCAGCCGGCCCCCATCGGCCCCCGGCTCACCTGGCCCGACCCGCAGCTGGCGCTCGGCAACGGCTTCGACCATTGCTTCTGCCTCAATCCCCTGCGCACCGGCGCCACGTCCGAACACGTGCTGCGCGAAGCCGCCACCGTGTTCGACCCGGGCAGCGGCCGCCGCCTCACTGTCGCCACGACCGAGCCCGGACTGCAGTTCTACAGCGGCAACTATCTCGCAGGCATCCAGGGGCGCGGCCAGACGCCCTACCGCAAGCACGACGGCTTCTGCCTGGAAGCCCAGGCCTATCCCGACCAGATCAACGGTCCCCATGCCGAGGACGTCATCCTGCGTCCGGGGCAGATCTACCGCCAGACCACGACCTATACGCTGGGCATTCAGAATTGACGGCGTCCGCCGCGTCCGACCGGGTTCGGCTCGCCGGCGCGGCGGGGAGGGGTGCGGATGAATCAGGCGCTGCGCAGCGCCCGGGCAGGCCAATGGCGCGGCCGCGGGCGCCGCAGCCCGGACGATGAACAGCGACCGGTTTTGCGCGGCAATCCTCGCGTGCACGAACGCGGCGAGGGGACTTCCCGCCGCGATCGGACGAAACACTGACGCTGCGTCCGAGCATCGGCCTGGTGAGCAAAAACGGAGAGTCCTCTCTGCCGGGCCGTGACATTCTAGCGTCCGTGACCCCATGCGCCTTGCCCCGGTCCGACCTGGAGCCCGCAATGTCCGTCACCCCGCACGAGAATCCGCTGTGCGCCCTGCTGCTGCTCGCATTCAACGCCGAAGCCGCAGGGGCAACCCATCTGGCCGAGCCCGGGCCCGACAAGAGCGAGATTGCCTTCGATATCGACGTCCGGTTGTGTACTGACAAGGCCGGCAGTTGGGCGCACATCGACGCCGTCTACCCTCGCCTGTTCTATCAATGCATGGAGGAGCACGGCAACCGGGTGCCCCCATGCCGGGGGCGATGCCGGGGCGCGACGCGAGCGAAATCGGCTTTCGCATCGACCACGATGCGTGTCGCATGAAGGCAGGGATCGGCGACGACGCGCGCCCGGACCGGCGATGGCGCCGGTACGAGAACGGTATGGAACAAAAGGGACACCGCGTGTCGCGCATGCCGCGCGGGGTGATCCTGCTTGATCCCGCCGAGGAGTTCGGCGACGACTGGCCCCTGCCGACCTGCCGTTCCGGATGTGGCCAGGCCCTGATGCCAGGCGTCATTGCCAGCGAAGCTCCCGGCCGCGCGTGCGGCACGTTCCGACGGACGGATGGAGCCTGCGATCGCCCGGCTTGAGCAACGCCGGAAAAAGCGGGCATCTAATGAATTGATACGACATGACAAAGAAGAAGGGGCCAACGGCCCCTTTTACTTGATCAGACTCCGACCAACTTTATTCGGATCAGACGGACTTTATTTACTCTAGCCAAAAACACCGACCGCCCTTACTCCACCGTCACACTCTTCGCCAGATTGCGCGGCTTGTCGACGTCGGTGCCACGCGCAAGCGCGGCATGGTAGGCCAGCAACTGCACCGGGATCGCATGCACGACCGGCGAGAGCACGCCGACGTGGCGCGGGGTGCGGATCACGTGCACGCCGTCCGATTCGCTGAAGTGGCTGTCCAGATCCGCGAACACGAACAGCTCGCCGCCGCGGGCGCGGACTTCCTGCATGTTCGACTTCACTTTTTCCAGGAGGCTGTCGTTGGGGGCGATCACGACCACCGGCATATCGCTGTCGACCAGCGCCAGCGGGCCGTGCTTGAGCTCGCCGGCCGGATAGGCCTCGGCGTGGATATAGGAGATTTCCTTCAGCTTGAGCGCGCCTTCCAGTGCGATCGGATAGTGCAGACCGCGTCCGAGGAACAGCGCATCGCTCTTGCTGGCAAAGCGCTCCGACCAGGTCTTGATCTGCGGCTCCAGATTGAGCGCATGCTGCACGCTGCCCGGCAGGTGGCGCAGATCGTCGAGGTAACCCGCTTCGGCGGCGGCATCGACGCGGCCGCGCATCTTGCCCAGCGTCACCGCCAGCGTGAACAGCGCGACCAGCTGCGTAGTAAAGGCCTTGGTCGACGCCACGCCGATCTCGGCGCCGGCGCGGGTGTAGAACACGAGTTCGGACGCGCGCGGGATCGCGCTCTCGCGCACATTGCAGATCGACAGCGCCGTCTTGTGGCCGCGGCTCTTCGCGTACTTGAGCGCTTCCATGCTGTCCAGCGTCTCGCCGGACTGCGAGATGGTGACGACCAGATGGTCGGGATCGGCCCATGCCTCGCGATAGCGGTATTCGCTGGCAATCTCGACATCGCACTGAATGCCGGCGATGCTCTCGATCCAGTACTTGGCGGTCAGCCCGGCGTAGTAGCTGGTGCCGCAGGCCAGGATCTTGACCCCGGTCAGCGTAGGCAGCAGGGCGGGCGCATTCGGCCCGAACAGGCCGGCCACGAAGCCGTCTTCCAGCACCGCCTCGATGGTGTCGGACAAGGCCTTGGGCTGCTCATGGATCTCTTTCTGCATGAAGTGGCTGTACGGCCCGAGTTCGAGCGAAGCCAGCGACACGTCGGAGACGTGAATCTTGCGCTCCACCGCGCGCTCGTCGCGGTCGAAAACTTTGACTTCGTCGCGCGTGAGCAGGGCCAGATCGCCCTCTTCCAGGAAAATCACGCGGCGGGTGGCGGAGATCACGGCCGAGACATCGGATGCGATGAAGTTTTCCCCCTCGCCCAGGCCGATCAGCAGCGGGCAGCCCATGCGCGCGCACACCAGTTGTTGCGGGCGGTCGATGGCGATCACGCCGATGGCGTAGGCGCCGGTCAGTTCCGACACCGCGCGCCGGGTCGCGGCGAACAGGTCGCCGTCCTGTTGATAGTGGTAGTGCACCAGATGGGCGATGACTTCGGTATCGGTCTGCGATTCGAAGCGATAGCCGAGCGCGCGCAGCGCTTCGCGCTGTTGCTCATGGTTCTCGATGATGCCGTTGTGCACCACCGCGATGCTGTCATGCGACACATGCGGGTGGGCATTGGGTTCGGTCACGCCGCCATGAGTCGCCCAGCGCGTATGTCCGATGCCGAGAAAACCGGACAGGCCTTCGGCCGCCGCCGCGTTCTCCATCTCGGCCACACGCCCGACGCGCCGCACGCGGCGAATCGCGCCATCGACCAGCACGGCGATGCCGGCCGAATCGTAGCCGCGATATTCAAGACGCTTGAGCCCGTCGACCAGGACCGGGACCACATTACGCGAGGCGATGGCGCCAACGATTCCACACATAGTTGCTTCCTTGCTCAGGGCACCCGGCGTGTTGCCGATGCCGTCTACCGGTGAGTGGCGCCCCGGACGAGGGGAGCCGCCACGATCATTTCTTTTTCAGCGGACGCTGCCAGCCGGGAATCGTCACCTGGCGCGCGCGCGACAGCGTGAGTTCGCCGGCCGGCGCGGTGCGGGTAATCACCGAGCCGGCGCCGACGGTCGATCCGTCTTCGAGCGTCACCGGCGCCACCATCAAGGTGCCGGAACCGACAAAGACATTATCCCCTATCGTGGTGCGGAATTTGTCGACGCCGTTGTAATTGACGGTAACGCAACCCGCGCCGACATTGACCTTGCTGCCGATGCTCGTGTCGCCGATATAGGTCAGATGATTGACTTTGCTGCCGACGCCGACCCGGCTCTTCTTGATCTCGACGAAGTTGCCGATATGGACCTGGGCCGCCAGTTCGGCACCCGGGCGCAAGCGCGCATACGGTCCGATGCGGCAGTCGGCCCCGACCGTCGCGTCTTCGAGCAGGGAAAACGGCGCGATCCGGGTACCGGCCGCGACCGTGACGTTCTTGAGTATGCAGTTGGCGCCGATCTGCACATCGTCGCCCAGCGTCACCCGGCCTTCGAACACGCAGTTGACGTCGATGGCGACATCCCGGCCGTGCTCGAGCCGGCCACGGATATCGATGCGCGCCGGATCGGCCAGCGTGACGCCGGCATCGAGCAGGGCCTCGGCATTGTTGCGCTGCAGGATACGCTCGAGTTCGGCCAGCTGGCGCTTGTTGTTGACGCCGGCAGCCTCCCAGCCGTGAGCCACATCGACCGTGGCGGTGCGCACGCCGTCGCGGGCGGCCAGGGCGAGGACATCGGTCAGATAGTATTCGCCTTGCGCATTCGCATTGCCGAGGGCGTGCAGCCAGCCCGCCAGTTGCGAATTGGGCAAAGCCAGCATGCCGGTATTGATTTCGCGAATCGCCTTTTCGGCCGCTGTGCAGTCTTTTTCTTCGACGATGGCAACCGCTGTGCCGTCCATGCCGCGCACGATGCGCCCATAGCCGGTCGGATCGTCCACCGTGTCGATCAGCACCGCCATGCCCTCGCCGCCGGCCGCGACCAGATCGCGCAGCGTCTCGCTGCGCGTGAGCGGCACGTCGCCGTAGAGCACCAGCGTGCTGCCTTCGGCCGGCAGCGCCGGCAGCGCCATTTTCAGAGCATGGCCGGTGCCCAATTGCTCGGCCTGCTCGACCCAGACGATATCCTCGTCCGGTATCGCTTGCCGCACGGCCTCGCCGCCGTGGCCGTAGACCACGATCAGGCGTTCGGGCGACAACTCGCGCGCGCCGCGAATCACGCGCGCCAGCATCGGCTCGCCGCCGATGGGATGCAAGACCTTGGGAAGGGACGAATACATTCGCTTGCCTTTACCGGCTGCGAGAATTACGACGCTGAGGCGATCCATGATTTATTTGGAGTCAATATGTAAAAAAGGCTGCCACATCAAAGTGGCAGCCTGAACTATACACGATTCGCTGTCGCGCTTTTAGTGGACACGCTTTTTCAGGTAGTCCAGCGCCTTGAGTTCGGCAATCGCCAGCGCCAGTGCCGCATGCGCTCTTGCCATTCCCATATCGTCGGTCGCGTGCTTGAGATCCGTCTCGGCAGAACGCTTCGCTTCGTTCGCACGAGCCTCGTCCAGATCTTCCCAGCGCACAGCGGTATCGGCCAGAACGGTGATGTGCGTCGGCTGGATCTCGATCATCCCGCCCGAGACCGCAACCAGCACTTCTTCCTTCTGCCCGGGTACCTTCAAACGCAGCACGCCCGGCGTGATGCGGGTCAGCAGCGGCACGTGCCGCGGGTAGACACCCAGCTCGCCCTCTTGTCCCGGTGCGACCAGAAACTCCGCATCGCCCGAAAAGATCAGCTGCTCGGTGCTAACCACCTCCACACGCATCTTGGCCATAGACCCTCTCCTTGATTACAGGGTCTTGGCTTTTTCAACAGCTTCATCGATCCCGCCGAGCATGTAGAACGCCTGCTCCGGAAGGTGGTCGTATTCGCCGTTGAGAATCGCCTTGAAGCCCTTGATCGTTTCGCGCAGCGACACGTACTTGCCGGGCGAACCGGTAAACACTTCGGCCACGTGGAACGGTTGCGACAGGAAGCGCTGAATCTTGCGCGCACGAGACACCACCAGCTTGTCTTCGTCGGACAGTTCGTCCATACCCAGAATCGCGATGATGTCGCGCAGTTCCTTGTAGCGTTGCAGCGTCGACTGCACGCCGCGAGCCACGTTGTAGTGCTCTTCCCCTACCACCAGCGGATCGAGCTGACGCGAAGTCGAGTCCAGCGGATCCACCGCAGGGTAGATACCCAGCGACGCGATGTCGCGCGACAGCACCACGGTCGCGTCCAGGTGGGCGAAGGTCGTCGCGGGAGACGGGTCGGTCAAGTCATCCGCCGGCACGTAAACCGCCTGGATCGAGGTGATAGAACCCGCGCGGGTCGAGGTGATCCGCTCCTGCAGCCGGCCCATTTCTTCCGCCAGCGTCGGCTGGTAGCCCACCGCGGACGGCATCCGGCCCAGCAGCGCCGACACTTCGGTACCGGCCAGCGTGTAGCGGTAGATGTTGTCGATGAAGAACAGCACGTCGCGGCCCTTGCCGTTTTCGTCCTTCTCTTCGCGGAAGTGCTCGGCCATGGTCAGACCGGTCAGCGCCACGCGCAGACGGTTGCCCGGCGGTTCGTTCATCTGGCCGTACACCATGGCCACTTTGTCCAGAACGTTCGAGTCCTTCATTTCGTGGTAGAAGTCGTTGCCTTCACGCGTGCGCTCACCCACCCCCGCGAACACGGACAGACCCGAGTGTTCCTTGGCGATGTTGTTGATGAGCTCCATCATGTTCACGGTCTTGCCCACGCCGGCGCCGCCGAACAGGCCAACCTTGCCGCCCTTCGCGAACGGGCACAGCAAGTCGATCACCTTGATGCCGGTTTCCAGCAGCTCGGTCGAGTTCGACAACTCGTCGAACTTCGGCGCGGTCTGGTGGATCGCGCGACGCTTGTCGGTCGCAACCGGACCGGCTTCGTCAACCGGGTTGCCCAGCACGTCCATGATGCGACCCAGCGTGGCGGTGCCGACCGGGACGGAAATCGCCGCGCCGGTGTTGCTCACGGCCAGGCCGCGCTTCAGGCCGTCCGAGCTGCCCATGGCGATGGTACGCACCACGCCGTCGCCCAACTGTTGCTGGACTTCGAGCGTCAGATCGGTGTCGACCAGCTTCAGGGCATCATAAATCTTCGGCATGGCATCGCGCGGAAACTCCACGTCGACGACCGCGCCAATGATTTGTACGATTTTGCCTTGGCTCATTATCGGTTCCTAAACTCAATAAACGGGTGCCGGCTGCACGCGGTCATACCGCGGCGGCACCGGCCACAATTTCGGTCAGCTCTGTGGTAATCGCCGTCTGCCGCGACTTGTTGTACACAAGGCGCAACTGTTTGATGGCATTACCCGCGTTGTCGGTGGCGGACTTCATGGCGACCATCCGGGCGGCTTGCTCGGCGGCCATGTTTTCCGCGACGGCTTGATACACCACCGACTCGATGTAGCGTCGCACCAGGAACTCCAGCAGCGAGGCCGGATCCGGCTCGTAGATGTAGTCCCAGGCGTGATTGTGCTCGACGACCATGTGCTCGGCCGGCAGCGGCAACAGTTGTTCCAGCGTCGGCTCCTGCTTCATCGTATTCACGAAGCGGTTGTAGACGAGGTAAACGGCATCGATCTCGCCCGCCGCATACTGCTTGAACAACACCGTCAACGGCCCGATCAGGCGCTCCATCACCGGCAGGTCGCCCAGCTGCACCGCACTGGCGACCATGTTCAGTCGCGTGCGGTGGCAGGCAGCCACCGCCTTCTGGCCGAGGCAGCACACGTCCACTTCGACGCCCTGCTCGTTCAGTTCCTTGACCTTGGCGTAGAAGCGCTTGAACGCGTTGGCGTTCAGGCCCCCGCACAAGCCCTTGTCCGACGAAACGAGGATGATGCCGGCGCGCTTGACCACATCGCGCCGCACCAGCAGCGGATGCGCCGTCTCGGCCGCATTGGCGTGAGCCAGGTGCGACATGACGGTACGTACCTTTTCCGCGTACGGACGCGCCGCGCGCATGCGCTCCTGCGTCTTGCGCATCTTGGACGTCGACACCATCTGCATAGCGCGGGTGATCTTCTGCGTGTTTTGCACGCTTCGGATCTTGGTCAGTATCTCTTTCCCGACAGCCATATCCTGAACCTTTCTTTTGCCTGATGATTTAGTGAGTCAAAAGATTCAGTTGAGGCTGAAGCCGCTCTTGAACGCATCCATCGCGCCAACAAGCACTTTTTCCTGCTCGCCGCCCAGCTCGCCGCTCTCGTTCACGGCTTGCAGCAGGTCCGCGTGGTTCGTGCGTACATGCGACAGGAAGCCTGCTTCGAAATCGAGCGCCTTCTTGACCGGCACGTCTTCGTAACTGCCCTTGTTGACCGCCCACAGCGTCAACGCCATTTCGGCGATCGACAGCGTCGCGAACTGCTTCTGCTTCATCAGTTCGGTCACGACTTCACCATGCAGCAACTGCTTGCGCGTCGCTTCGTCGAGGTCGGAGGCAAATTGCGAGAACGCCGCCAGTTCGCGGTATTGCGCCAGAGCCAGACGGATACCGCCGCCGAGCTTCTTGATGACCTTGGTCTGGGCTGCACCGCCGACGCGCGATACCGAAATACCGGCGTTGATGGCCGGACGGATACCCGCGTTGAACAAGTCGGTTTCCAGGAAGATCTGGCCGTCGGTGATCGAAATCACGTTGGTCGGAACGAAGGCGGACACGTCGCCGGCCTGCGTTTCGATAATCGGCAAGGCCGTCAGACTGCCGGTCTTGCCCTTGACGGCGCCGCCGGTCAGACGTTCGACTTCGACCTCATTGATGCGGGCCGCCCGTTCCAGCAGACGGGAGTGCAGATAGAACACGTCGCCAGGGTAGGCTTCGCGGCCCGGCGGACGGCGCAGCAGCAGCGAAATCTGACGATAGGCGACAGCCTGCTTGGACAGATCGTCGTAAATGATCAGAGCGTCTTCGCCGATGTCGCGGAAGTATTCGCCCATCGTGCAACCCGAGTACGGGGCGATGTATTGCAGCGCCGCGGCTTCGGAAGCGGTCGCGGCCACCACGATGGTGTGGGCCAGCGCGCCGTGCTCTTCGAGCTTGCGCACCACGTTACCGACCGAAGAGGCCTTCTGGCCGATCGCCACATAGATGCAGACGACGCCGGTGCCCTTCTGGTTGATGATCGCATCCAGGGCCACGGCGGTCTTGCCGGTCTGGCGGTCGCCAATGATCAGTTCGCGTTGACCGCGGCCGATCGGCACCATCGAGTCGATCGACTTCAGCCCGGTTTGCATCGGCTGCGACACCGATTGACGCGCGATCACGCCCGGGGCGATCTTTTCGATCGGGGCGCTGTGCTTCGCATCGATCGGGCCCTTGCCGTCGATAGGCTGACCCAGGGCGTTGACGATGCGACCGATCAGTTCCGGGCCGACCGGCACTTCCAGAATGCGCCCGGTGCAATGCACTTCGTCGCCTTCGGAAATGTGTTCGTACTCGCCCAGAATGACCGCGCCGACAAAGTCGCGCTCGAGGTTCATGGCCAACCCGAAGGTATTGCCCGGAAACTCGATCATTTCGCCCTGCATCACATCGACAAGACCATGAATTCGAACGATACCGTCGGTCACGGAAATCACCGTACCCTTGGTACGGGTTTCAGCGCCTTCAGCCAGATTCTGGATCTTGGCCTTGATCAGATCGCTGATTTCAGAGGGGTTCAACTGCATGTTCTCTCCTAATTCTTGAGGCTTGCCGCCATGGCTTGCAGTTTGCCGCGCACGGAGGCATCGATGACGTCATCACCGACCAGCACCCGCACCCCGCCGATCAGGTCAGGATTCTCGCGCACATCAAGACGCACGGTCTTGCCGTACTTCCTGGAAAGCGTCGCGGTCAGCTCGGCTTTTTGCTCATCGCTCAGCCCGAAAGCCGTTTCCACCTTGGCGTCGAGGATGTTGGCCGCCTGAGCCACGAGCTGCTCGAACTGGCTGGCGATCTCCGGCAACAGCAACAGACGGTGGTTTTCGACCAGGAGGACGATGAAGTTTTTGACATCGTCGTCAACCTGGCTGCCGACCATGTCCAGCAACAAGGACTCGACTTCTTCAGCCGTGTGCTTGGGACTGGTGATCAGCTCGACCACGTCGGGGTTGTTCACCATGGCAGCCAACCAAACGAGCGCATCAGACCAGCGATCCGGCTGCCCTTTTTCGGTGGCCAGGCTGAATACCGCTTCGGCGTAGGGCCTGGCGACGGTAATGAGTTCTGCCATGAATAGTTAAAACTCCGCTTTGATGGAGGCCAGCAGATCGGCGTGCCCGGCAGGGTCGATCTCCCTGCGCAGGATCTTCTCTGCGCCGGACACCGCCAGCATGGCAACCTGTTCGCGCAAGACATCCTTGGCGCGCAGGACTTCGAGATCGATCCGGCCCTTGGCTTCGGCGATGATGCGCGCGCCTTCCGAGTCCGCGGCCACGCGGGCCTCGTCCACGATCAGGTTCGCACGCTTTTCCGCCCCCGCGACGATTTCCGCAGCCTGCTGCCGAGCTTTGCGCAGCTCGTCGGCAACGCGCTTTTCGGAAGCCTGCAGATCCTGACGGCCACGCTCGGCCGCCGACAATCCGTCGGCGATGCGCTTGGCACGCTCGTCCATCATATTGGTAAGCGGAGGCCAAACAAATTTCATGGTGAACCATACCAGGATGGCAAAGGTCAGCGCCTGCCCCAGTAGTGATACGTTGAATTCCACGTTTGTTTCCCTCCTGTTTTATCTGCAACTACCGCATTACGGCCAACAGCTTAGTGAGCCGCTTTCAGAGCTGCCAGGGCAGCGGACAGGAACGGGTTGTTGAAGATGAACAGCATGCCGATACCCACACCGATCATGGCGATCGCGTCGAGCAGACCGGCGATAATGAAGAGCTTGGTTTGCAGAACTGGAATCATCTCGGGCTGACGAGCCGACGACTCGAGGAATTTGCCCCCCAGGATCCCAAAGCCGATTGCGGCACCCAGTGCACCAAGGCCAATGATCAGGGCTGCAGCGATAGCGGTCATCGACTGAATCTGAGAAACGAATGCTTCCATTTATGTCTCCTAAAACTTCATACAAAAGACGGTTAGAAAAAAAGTAACGCGACTACGACTGAATTAATGATTCTCGGCGGCAAGGCTCATATACACGATGGTCAGCATCATGAACACGAAAGCCTGCAGCGTGATGATCAGGATGTGGAAAATCGCCCACGGCGCCCCCAGAATCCATTGCACCTGCCACGGCAGCAAGGCGATCAAGATGAAGATCAGCTCGCCGGCGTACATATTGCCGAACAACCGCAAAGAAAGCGAAATCGGCTTGGCCACCAGTTCCACCAGCTGGAACAACAGGTTGACCGGAGCCAGAATAACGGTCCCGACGGCACCGGAGGCATGGAAGGGCGCGGTCAGCAGCTCCTTGCCCCAGCCGCCGAGGCCCTTGGATGTGATGGAAAACCCGATGATGCAGACCAGCACCGACAGCGACATCGCGAACGTCGCATCCACGTCGGCCGACGGCACCACGCGCAGGAACACATGCTCGGGATCGGCGCCGAACGCCGTGTGGCCGATCCACTGCGCGATCATCGGCAGAAAATCGACCGGCAGCATGTCCATCGCGTTCATCAGGAAGATCCAGCAGAAAATCGTCAACGCCATCGGCGCGAGCACTTTGCTCTTGCCGTGGAAGGTCTCCTTGACCTGATTGTCGACCATGTCGAAGATCATCTCGACGAACAATTGCAGGCGCCCCGGATTCTCGACGCGAGCGCGCCGCGCAACCGTCGCGAAAACGGCCACGAACACAAAACCGAGAATCAGGGAGACAGTGAAGGTATCGACGTGGAGGCTCCAGAATCCGGTGGACGAATTCCAGTGCGTCAGATGGTGCTTGATATATTCAGAGGCGTTGCTTGCCATTGCTATTTCTCAATCTTGTTAAGAAGCCCGAGCCAGTATGCGGAAGCGGAAGCGATATAGCCCCCGAACAAACCGGCAACCGACAAACCATTGAAACACATCAAAACCGCACCAAATAACAGCGCGGTCAATGCGATCTTGACCGCTTCGGCCTTAAAATGAGCCAGCAGCAACTGGCCAGGCGGAACATGACGGTGGGCAAAAGCAACCCGGCTATACGCGAACGCCGGGATCCAGGCAATGAAACCGCCCAGCAGGATAGCCACGCAAACGCTCGTGGAACCCCTGCTCAGTATTGCCCCCAACAATACCGCACCCAGAATTAGTTGCATTTGCAAACGCAGTATGCGCCCAACCGGGGATTTAGCCATAGGGACGCCGCCAAATCATTTGATTATAGTCAGACGCATTGATTTCAGTCAACCAAACTCCCGTTATGCCAATAGCCTATTATGTTGGTTATTTGTCTGATTCTACTTCGAATTTTTCCAGCAAGCCATCCAGTTCATCCAGACTCGAATAATCGATGCTGATCCGGCCGCTGCCGTTCGGACGATGGGCGATCCCGACCCGTGCGCCCAGCCGTTGCGCGAGCGTCTCCGCCAGCCGCGCCACATCGGGGTCGACGCGTTTGGCCGCGCGCGGCGCAGGCGGCTCCGCCGGCGCCAGTTGAGCGCGCCGCTCGACCTCGCGCACCGACCAGCCCTGCTCGGCCGCCTCTTCGGCCAGCGCGAGCTGACGCCCGGCCGGCAGCGGCAGCACGGCGCGCGCATGCCCCATCTCCAGCCGGCCCTCGTGCACCATCTGCTGGATGGCCTGCGGCAGGGCCAGCAGGCGCAGCAGATTGGATACCGCGCTGCGCGAGCGGCCGACCGCAGAGGCGGCGGCTTCATGCGTGAGCCCGAATTCGTCGATCAGACGCTTGATGCCCTGCGCCTCCTCGAGCGGATCGAGTTCCTGGCGCTGGATGTTCTCGATCAGCGCCATCGCCAGCGCGGCCTCGTCGGCCACGACGCGGACGACGGCGGGAATCTCGCTCAAGCCCGCGCGGCGCGCGGCGCGCCAGCGGCGCTCGCCGGCGATGAGTTCGTACTCGCCGAGGCCGATCTCGCGCACGACCACGGGCTGGATGATGCCCTGGGCGCGGATGGAGGCGGCCAGTTCGTCGAGCGAGGCCTCGTCCATGCGGGTGCGCGGCTGGTACTTGCCGGGGCGGATAGAGTCGAGAGGCAGAGTCTGCAGACGGTCGTCCGTTCCGTCGGAGGCGGATAGCAGCGCGTCGAGACCGCGCCCGAGTCCTTTGAGTTTGGCCATGTCAGTGGGTGTCAGCTACGGTTGCGGTTTCGAGACGGGCCAGCAATTCCTGCGCCAGCGCCAGGTAGGCTTGCGCGCCACGCGCGCCACGGTCGTACGCCAGGCCGGGCAGGCCATGGCTCGGCGCCTCCGCCAGGCGGATATTGCGCGGAATGACGGTGTCGAACACTTTATTGCGAAAATGCTGGGCCAGCTGCGCGGCCACCTGCTGCGACAGATTGCTGCGCGCATCGAACATGGTGCGCAACAAGCCGACGATCTCGATGGACGGGTTGACGGCGGCGCGCACCTTGCGCAGCGTCGTCACCAGATCGGACAGCCCTTCCAGCGCGTAGTACTCGCACACCATCGGAATCAGCACGCTCTCGGCCGCCACCAGACCGTTCAGGGTCAGCAGATTCAACGACGGCGGGCAGTCGATGAGAATGTAGTCATAGGCGCCGGCCACCTCGGACAGGGCGGTCTTCAGCCGCTGCTCGCGCGCGAGTTCGTGCACCAGCTCGAGCTCGGCCCCGGCCAGATCGCGATTGGCGGGCAACACATCGTAGCCGCCCTCGCGCGCAGGCTGGCGCACCTCGGCGGCGGTCGCGTCGCCGAGCAGCACCTGATACACGGTCCGTTCGAGCTTCTGCTTGGCGATGCCGCTGCCCATGGTGGCATTGCCCTGCGGATCCAGATCGACGATCAGCACGCGGCGGCCGAGCTCGGCCAGGCTGGCGGCCAGATTGACCACGGTGGTGGTCTTGCCGACGCCGCCTTTCTGATTGGCTACCGCGATGATGCGAGTGGTCATTGCAGTACCGCTCTCACCAGATGCCGTTCGGCCTCGAGACCGGGCACCACGAGCGTCTCGACCGCCGCGACGCGGACGTCGGCCGGCAAGGAGGCGATTTCCTCGTAGGGGTAGACCCCCTTCATCGCCAGGAACTGGCCACCCTCGGCCAGCAGATGGCGCGTCAGCTTCACGAACTCCGACAATTCGGAAAAAGCGCGGCTGGTAATGCGGTCGAAACGAAAATCCGGTCGATAAAGCTCGACGCGGGAGGTGACCACCTCCACATTGGACAGGCCCAGTTCGATCACGGCCTGGCGCAGGAACGTCGTTTTCTTGTGATTGGAATCGAGCACCGCCACTTGCAGATCGGGACGCGCGATGGCCGCCGGGATACCGGGCATGCCGCCGCCCGAACCGACATCGAGCAGACGCTCGCCGCCGTCCAGCCGCGGCACCAGGCTCAGGCTGTCGAGCAAGTGATAGCTGACCATGCGCTCTTCGTCGCGCACGGCGGTCAGATTATAGGTTTGATTCCATTTGGCCAGCAGCGCCAGATAGCCATCCAGCAGGGCGACCTGCGCGGCGGAGAGATCCAGCCCGAGCCCGGCGAGCCCGTGGGTCAATTCGGAGATATGAGTCATGCAATTTTCTTGGCGTCGGTGAAGCCACGTTTCAGATGGACCATCAAAAGCGCCACGGCGGCCGGGGTGACGCCCTGGATGCGCGACGCCTGACCCAATGTTTCCGGACGGTGCGTATTAAGTTTCTGCTGTACTTCCTTGGACAGGCCGGAGACGAGAGCGTAGTCGATATCCTCAGGCAGGCGGACCTGCTCCAGATCGTCGCGGCGCGCGAGTTCGTCATTCTGCCTGTCGATATAGCCCTGGTATTTGACCTGAATTTCCACCTGCTCGGCAACCACTGCGTCATCGACGCCGGCGCCGGCCTCGGCCAGCGCCATCAGGCCGGGATAAGTGACATCCGGGCGCTTGAGCAGATCGTGCAGACTGTACTCGCGTTCGATCGCGCGGCCCAGCAGGCGCTCGACCGCGGCCATATCGACGCGGGACGGATGCAGCCAGGTCGCCTTCAGGCGTGCCTTCTCGGCTTCCACCGCATCGCGCTTGCGGCAAAACGCATCCCACTGCGCGTCGCCGACCAGCCCCAGCTCGCGTCCGGCTTCGGTCAGCCGCAGGTCGGCGTTATCCTCGCGCAGCTGCAGACGGAACTCGGCGCGGCTGGTGAACATGCGGTAGGGCTCGGCGACGCCCTTGGTGATCAGATCGTCGACCAGCACGCCGAGATAGGCCTGGTCGCGACGCGGACACCAGCCTTCTTCCTCGAAAGCATAGCGTGCGGCATTCAGACCGGCGAACAGCCCCTGCGCGGCGGCTTCTTCGTAACCGGTGGTGCCGTTGATCTGGCCGGCAAAGAACAAACCGCGGATATGCTTGCTTTCGAACGTCGACTTCAGACCGCGCGGATCGAAGAAATCGTACTCGATGGCATAGCCGGGGCGCAGAATGTGGGCGTTTTCCATGCCCGGAATGCTGCGCACCAGCGCCAGCTGGATATCGAAAGGCAGACTGGTCGAAATGCCATTGGGGTAATACTCGTGCGTATCCAGCCCTTCCGGCTCCAGGAAGATCTGGTGGCTGTCCTTGTCGGCGAAGCGATTGATCTTGTCTTCGATGGACGGGCAGTAGCGCGGGCCGACGCCCTCGATCTTGCCGGTGAACATCGGGCTGCGATCGAAGCCCGAACGGATGATCGCGTGCGTTTCGAGCGTGGTGTGAGTGACATAGCACGGCAGCTGGCGCGGATGCATTTCGCGTGAGCCGCGCACCGAGAACACCGGCTCGGGCGTATCGCCCGGCTGCGCTTCCATCACCGAAAAGTCGATGCTGCGACCGTCGATGCGGGGCGGCGTCCCGGTCTTGAGACGGCCGGCCGGCAAATCCAGCTCGCGCAGACGCGCGCCGAGCGACGAGGCGGCCTGGTCGCCGGCACGCCCGCCGCTGTAGTTCTCCAGACCGACGTGGATCTTGCCCGACAGAAAGGTCCCGGCGGTCAGCACCACGCTGGAAGCGTAAAACTTGAGGCCGATGGCCGTGACCGCACCGACGACGCGATCGCCTTCGACCAGCAGATCGTCAACCGGCTGCTGGAACAGCATCAGGTTTTCTTGATTTTCCAGCATATGACGGATGGCGGCCTTATAACGCACGCGATCGGCCTGGGCGCGCGTCGCGCGCACCGCCGGTCCCTTGGACGCATTGAGCGTGCGAAACTGGATGCCGCCGATATCGGTGGCCAGCGCCATCGCGCCGCCGAGCGCATCGACCTCGCGCACCAGATGACCTTTGCCGATGCCGCCTATCGACGGATTGCACGACATCTGCCCCAGCGTTTCGATGTTATGCGTAAGAAGCAGGGTGGAACGCCCCATGCGCGCAGCCGCCAGGGCCGCTTCGGTACCGGCGTGGCCGCCGCCCACCACTATCACGTCAAAGCGAGTCGGATAAATCATGGTCTGGCCTGAAAAATCGCAGCAAAAAAACAGCTTATTTTACGCCAAAACGACAATTTTTGTAAGTCGTTGATTTACAAACCATCGCACCGTAACCACGCCGTCATCGCCGCGTCACGACAAAGTCACGCTGCGGACATAGAACCTTCAAGCCCCGCCGTTAACATTTGGTCACAAATTACGCCGGAGGATAGATCATGCAGCTCACAGAAGGCATTGCCCCCCGTCGCGAACAGCGGCTCACGGTCCGTGTCGCCGAAACGGCACAAGACGTACAGCGCGCGCAAAAGCTGCGCTTCGAGGTCTTTGCCGGCGAAATGGGCGCCCAGCTCGCCTCGGCCGCGCAGGGCATAGACCGCGACGAGTACGACGAGCTGTGCGATCACCTTATCGTGGAAGACCGCAGCACCGGCCGCGTGGTCGGCACCTACCGCATGCTGTCCCCGGCCGCCGCGCGCCGCGCGCCCAGCCTGTACTCGGAGCATGAATTCGATATCGCCCGCCTCGGCCACCTGCGCGACAGCCTGATCGAAGTCGGTCGTTCCTGCGTGCACAAGAAATATCGCAGCGGCGCCGTGATCGCCCTGCTGTGGTCGGGACTCGCCGATTACGTCAACCAGCATGGCGGCGAATACCTGGCCGGCTGCGCGAGCGTCAGCCTCGCCGACGGCGGCCACCAGGCCGTCAGCCTGTACCGCCAGCTCGAAACCAGCCATCTGTCGCCGACCGACTGGCGCGTCTTCCCGCATCTGCCGCTGCCGCTGGATCGCATCCAGGACGATGCGGCCCCGGCCCCGATGCCGCCGCTGATCAAGGGCTATCTGCGCGCCGGCGCCTACGTCTGCGGCGAGCCGGCCTGGGACCCCGATTTCAATTGCGCCGATTTTTTCATGCTGCTGCCGATGTCGCGCCTCAACGGCCGCTACAACCGGCATTTTGTCGCCTGACGCGACACCCGGCCGGCCCGCATGGCGGTATACAATATCGCCATGCGCCATTCTTTCGACACCATCGGCATCATCCACTCCCCGTTCCGGGAAAAATTCGGCATCCCGCGCCAGCCGGCGCTGGCGCCGGCGGCACGCCTGCGCCTGCAACTGCTGCCGCCCTACGACCACCCGGATTGCGTGCGCGGCCTCGACGCGTTTTCGCATGTCTGGATCAGCTTCGTCTTTCACGAGACCGCCGCCCGCGGCTGGAGCGCGCTCGTGCGCCCGCCCCGTCTCGGCGGCAATACGCGCGTCGGGGTGTTCGCCAGCCGCTCATCCCACCGTCCGAACCCGCTCGGCCTGTCGCTGGTCGAACTGATAGGCATAGAGCGCGAACACGGGCTCAGCCTGATCCTCGGCGGCGCCGATCTGCTCGACGGCACCCCGGTGCTCGATATCAAGCCCTATATTCCGTTTGTCGAATCGCGCCCCGACGCGCGCGGCGGATTCGTCGACGGACCGCCGCCCACGCTGGCGACGCGCTGGAGCGAAGCCGCGCGCCGACAATGCGTGGCCCTGGCCTCGCCGCCGTCCGAGCTGCAGCCGCTGATCGAACAGATGCTCGCGCAGGACCCGCGTCCGGCCTACCAGGACGATCCGGCACGCGAATATGGAATCGCGCTGTGGAATTACAACATTCGGTTTCGCATTGCAGACGAATGCGCGGAAATACTTGAAATAACAGAAATCGGCCTGAACTAACAGGCAGGCCAGTAGTCACACCGTGGCATTCTGACCTCTCAATGGAGAAAACCCCCTTATGATTCGCGCGAAGACGATTTTGCTCGCCTTCACCATGGTTTCGGTGCTGGCAGCCCCCCTGGCCGAGGCCGCACGCCTTGGCGGCGGACGTAGTGCCGGCATGCGCCGCGTTGCGCCGACCCAGACCTATACTCCGGCTCCGGCCGCGCCGGCGGCGCCGGCACCGGCCCCCGCACAAGCCGCCCCGCGTCGCGGCCCCGGCATCGGCACCGCCGTTGCGGCCGGTGCTGCAGGCGCCGCCGTCGGCTACATGATAGGCTCCTCGCACGGCAACCAGGCCAACGCCGCGCCGGCGCCGGCCAATGCCTCGCAACCGGTGGCCGCTCCGGTACAGGAACCCGAGCGCAGCATACCCTGGGGCCTGATCGCCGGTCTGGTCGCCCTGCTGGCAGTCGGCTTGATGTGGTTCCGCCGCCGTGCGGGCACCCCTGAAGACCCGCGCACGCAGCCGCTGCAATCGCCGGCCGCCGGCCAGAACCGCTTCGAACCCATCCCCAAGATAGGCTCCGGCTTCCCGGCCGCAGGCGGTTTCGCGACGGCCGAAGCACCGGTCTCGCGCCTGCCGGACGGCACCGAAACGCCGTATTTCCTGCGCCAGGCCAAGGCGACCTTCCTGCACCTGCAGAGCCTCAACACGCCTGACAGCGTCGAAGAAGTCCGCCGTTACATGACGCCCGAGCTGTTCGACGAACTGCGCGGCACCATCGCCGGCAACGGCGACGTGGCCGACTTCCAGAACCTCGATTGCAGGCTGATCGATTCGGCGGCCGAAGCCGGGCGCTATATCGCCAGCGTCCGCTTCAGCGGGCAAGTCAGCGAGTCGGTCAACGCGTCCCCGGTTCCGTTCAACGAGACCTGGCACTACGTGAAGGATCCGGCCGGCACCAAATGGCTGGTCGCCGGCATCCAGCAA
This sequence comes from Paludibacterium yongneupense DSM 18731, assembly GCF_000422925.1. GTDB lineage: Bacteria > Pseudomonadota > Gammaproteobacteria > Burkholderiales > Chromobacteriaceae > Paludibacterium > Paludibacterium yongneupense. Next base: position 14,363 of record NZ_AUGZ01000008.1, on the reverse strand, counting down.
GACTGATCCCGCCTGGAACGACCCGGCCCGGTTACGCCGCACTCGCGGCCTGACCGGGCTTTTTGCATATTGAAGTCGGCTAGCTGTCCCGCTTGAACTAAACTGGAATGCCTATTGCTTGCACTGCGGTACGGGGTAATACTCCCCTATTTACGCCATATTCTCCAAGGATTCATCAATGACGCTTGCATCGCCAACGTATGCCGGGATGGTGCTCGGTAGTCATTTCCAGCCTGTCTACAGCCTCGCGCACCGGCGCACGGTCGGCGTCGAAGCCTTGCTCAGAGCCAGCGTCGATGGCCAGCCATTGGAACCCGAAGATGCGTTTCTGCGCATGTCGACAGCCGAGCAGCGCCACCATATGGACATGGTGGTCTGTGCCGCCCATACCGCGCGCTTCGCGACGCAGGAGCACGAACCGCGCTGGCTGTTCCTCAATATCGACGCCGCCTCGCTGACCGAACCCGAGCGCACGGCCGAACTCGCCGACATCATCACCTCCAGCGGGGTGGAACCGAGCAGCGTGGTGCTCGAAGTCCTCGAACATGTCCTGGAACTGGACGACAGACTCGTATCCGGCATCCGGCATCTGAAAACGCAGGGCTTCTCGCTCGCCATCGACGACTTCGGCGTCGGCCACTCCAACTTTGACCGGGTGTGCGAGCTGATGCCCGACATGGTCAAATTCGACCGCCACCTGTTGCGCGGCGCCGCCACCCAGCCGCGCATGCGCGACCTGCTGCAGCGGCTGGTGCACCTGATGCATGAAACCGGGGCCATGGTAGTGCAGGAAGGGGTGGAAACCGAACAGGACGTGCTGCTGGCCCTGGAATCGGGGTGCGATCTGGTACAGGGCTATTACGTCGCCCGCCCCGCGCTCAAACCCGACTCCGATGCGCTGATTACGCCGCGCATCGACGCACGCTGGGACGACCTGATGGTGCGCGACCTGCTCAAGCGCAAGCTCACGCGCCGCCAGCTCGAACTCGCCCGCCAGTCTTTCGTACAAAGCGCGATCTCGCTGATGCAGAACACCGCCTTCGACGAAGCCGCCAAACCGATGCTGGCCATCCCCGACGTGATCCGCTGTTTTCTGCTCGACAGCGAAGGCCGCCAGATCGGACGCAACCTCAACACCCGCCAGGCGCGCAAGATCAGCCCGCGCTTTGCGCCGCTGGCCGACACCACCGGCGCCGTCTGGTCGCGGCGGCCGTATTTTCAACACGCCATCGATCAGCCGGGCGTGCTGTATATGAGCGATCCCTATCTGTCGATGACCGACACCCGCAGTTGCGTCACCCTGTCCATGGCCATCGAAATCAACGAAGCCATGCACGTGTTGTGCGCCGACATGCTGACGCCGACCGTCACCCGTTAAACAGGGTGCAGCATCGAGTACCGTAATGAATCGTGCCGCAAGGCTTGCAGGTTCGCTCCCGTGGAACGAGCCCAATGAAAGGACGACGACAATGGCAGCATCACTGGATCAGGCCGCGCAAGAACAGATTTTTGTTTCTGCACGCACCTTCAACAAATTCACCGACCGCACCGTCAACGACGAAACCGTACGACGCCTGTACGACTTGCTGAAATGGGGCCCGACCTCGATGAACGCCCAGCCCGGGCGCTACCTGGTGCTGCGCAGCGCCGAAGCGCGCGCGCGCCTGCTGCCGGCGCTGGGCCCCAGCAATGTCGACAAGACGAGGCTCGCGCCGCTGACCGTGATCATCGCCCACGACACCCGCTTTTACGACCAGCTGCCGACTCAGTTTCCCGCCTACGACGCCCGCCCGATGTTCGAGGCCAACGCCGAGCTGGCCAGCCTGACCGCACTGCGCAACGGCACGCTGCAAGGCGCCTACCTGATCATCGCCGCCCGCATGCTCGGGCTGGATGCCGGCCCGATGAGCGGCTTCGACAACGCGCGCGTCGATGCCGAATTCTTTCCGGATGGCGGATGGAAGAGCAACTTCATCGTCAACCTCGGCTACGGCGACGCCTCGGGCAACCACCCGCGCGGCCCGCGCCTGCCCTTCGACACCGCCGTCAAGGTCCTGTGACGGCACGGCGAGGCGACCACGGTCGCCTCGCTTCCTGTCCCTTGCCGCCGCGCCTTACTGCGCGGACGGGACGTCCGAAATATATTCGAACAGCGTCACCACTTTCAGCACGCCCGACGTCTCGCTGACCACGGTCGTCGCGGCATCGCCCTCGGTGTGCGAGACCAGACCCAGCAGGTACACCACGCCGCGCTCGGTCACCACCTTGAGCGCCTGCGACGCATACTTGCCGTCCAGCAGGCGGCCGCGCACCTTGGCCGTGATCCAGGCGTCGTTATTGCGCTGACCAAGGGTCGATGCCACATCCACCACGGTGTAATTCTGCACCCGGCGCACATTCGGCAGCGCACGCACGATGGTTTCCGCCTCGCGCCGCGCCTCGTCGCTAGGCACCTCGCCGGTCATCAGCACGGTCTGGTTGAAACTGGTCACATTCACATGCGCCGTCGGCAGACGCGTCGAGATCTGGTTACCCGCCTTCAACTCTATCGTCTGGTCGTTGACATAGGTCCCCGTCGAACGACGGTCGCTGGCGACCAGCGTCGCGCCGACCGCACCGCCCGCCACCAGCGGGAACAGGCAGCCGGACAAGGTCGAGGCCAGCACCGCGGCGCAGCCCAGAGCAAGCCAGCCCCGTCGCATCACTCGCCTCCCAGCAGCATGTAGTCGATGGCGTCGCACAGCGCATGGATCAGCAGGATATGCACCTCCTGGATACGCGCGGTCCGCATCACCGGCACATTGAGCAGAATATCTTCCGGCGACAGAATCTCGCTGATCTTGCCGCCATCCTTGCCGGTCAGCGCGATCACGCCCATGCCGCGCTCGTGCGCCGCATAGATCGCCTCGATCACATTGGCCGAATTGCCCGAGGTCGAAATCGCCAGCAACAGATCGTTGGTATGGCCGAGCGCGCGCACCTGCTTGGAAAACACCATGTCGAAATCGTAATCGTTGCCGATCGCGGTCAAGGCCGAGGTGTCGGTCGCCATCGAGATCGCCGCCAGACCCGGGCGCTCTTTTTCGAAACGGCCGACCATCTCGGCCGCAAAATGCTGCGCATCGGCGGCCGAACCGCCGTTGCCGCAGGCCAGTACCTTGCCTTCGTTCATGAAGCAGGAGACCATGCGCTCCGCCGCCGCCGCGACGGCCGGCGACAGTGCCTCCATCGAGGTCTGTTTGGCGGCGATGCTTTCCAGAAAATGCCCGTTAACGCGATCGATGAGATCCATGATTCTTCCTTGTGTGATGCGGCATATTGCTACACCTGAATGTTTTTGAGCCAGACCGGCCCCGACTCGCCGTCGCTGACCACCGCGTCGAAGCGGCAGTTGTCGGTCACGCCGCGAGCCTGGCAATACGCGTTCGCCGCCAGCCGCAGCCGGCGACACTTGGCCGGGGTGATGCTGGCCAGCGCCCCGCCGAAACGCGAGGCGCTGCGGTGACGAACCTCGACCAGCACCCAGACCGCCCCGTCGCGCATGACCAGATCGATCTCGCCGCCGCGGCAGCACCAATTGCGTTCGACCAACCGTAGTCCGTGTTGTTGCAAAAAAACCAGCGCGCGATCCTCCGCCGCGCGACCGGCGCTATTCATCTCATTTCGCCGGCGCATCCGCCGTCATGATGGACAACGGCAGATTGCGCTCGAACTGGCGGTCGCGGCCCAGCTTCAAGTCGCCGGTCACGCCATTCAGTCGCAGACCGGACGCGGTCCAGCGCGGTTGCGCCATCATCACCGCCAGACGGTAGGCATCGATGCCCAGCGCGTACAGACGCTCCGTCTGCAACGTCAGCGTGCTCTGCGGCCGCGGGTAACGCTTGACCTCGGACTGCTCGCGCATCAGAAACCACGGCATATCGATGAAGCGGATACCGGCCAACCCCGCCTCCGGGGAGCGCGTATTGAGCTGCGAGGTCGCGTACACCGCCAGATCCGGCGACAGGCCGGCCTTGAGCACCGCGGCCGCATGCGGCTCCAGCGCCACAAACACGCCATCGCTGGCCGCCACCGCCGCCGCGAGCCCGGCCGGCGCGCCGCCGTTCCAGACAAGCGCAGCCGGCGCGTGCCCGCCCAGGCGCCGCCATTCGTCGGCGAAAGCCTGCTGCAAGCGGCGCGACAAGGCCTCGTCGTCGCTGACCACCAGCGGGGCCATGCGACCATCCTCATGCATCTGGCGCGCGATCTGGCGCCCCTCGCTCTCGACCGACAGCGACAGGCTCAGCAAGCGCGGGCTGGCCGGCGTCCCCGGCTCCAGCGTATTGAGCACCAGCGTCGGCACCTTGACGAAAGGCGCCACCGCGGCGATGCCCTGCCGCGTGAGCGGACCGACCATCACGTTGACGCCGCCGGCGACCGCCTCGCGATAACGCGCGGCGACATTGTTTTCCTGCTCGTCGACAAACACCACCTCGGCATTCTGCTCGGTGGCGGCCGCGGCCTCGAAGCCCGCGCGCACCACCTGGGCCGCCTCGCCCAGCGTCCGCGACTCGGTCGGCAGCAACAGACCGATGCGGATATGCGCGGGCGTATGCCCGGCCCGCACCGTCTGCGGTGCGCTGGCAGGCAGGGACGTCACCGCCGCTGCTGCCGCCGCCGCGGCCGGCCGCGGCAGCGGCGGCTCATTCAGGCTTTGCAGCGGCGCCGCGTTGAGTTGAATGATATAGTCGGGTTGCTGGGCGGCCGCATGTGCGCCCAGCCATGTCAACACGATGCCAACCACCAGCGGAGCCAGTTTTTGCATACGTCGTTTGCTCACTTGATTGAATCTTCCCGAGAAAGTTTTGCTCGCGGGACATTATATGTGTTGGCCACCCCCATTGGGAATCTGGCTGACATCACCGCGCGCGGACTCGCCGCCTTCGGCGTGGCCGATGTGGTCTGCGCCGAGGATACGCGCGTCACCGGACAGCTGCTGAAGTCCTACGGCATCCACGCCACCCGCCTGGTCAGCCTGCGCGAACACAACGAGCGCAGCATGGCCGAACAGGTGATCAACTGGCTCAGGGAAGACCAGATCGTGGTGCAAGTCTCCGATGCCGGCACGCCGGCCGTGTCCGACCCCGGCGCGCGCCTCGCGCAGGCGGTGCGCGCCGCCGGCCTGCGCGTCTGCCCGATTCCCGGCCCCTCGGCCGTGATCGCCGCGCTGTCCGCGAGCGGGCTCACCGCGCCGTCGTTTCTGTTCCACGGCTTTCTGCCGCCCAAGTCCGGCGAGCGGCGGCGCACGCTCGCGCAATGGAGCGCGGCCCCCTACTGCGTGGTGTGCTACGAAGCCCCGCACCGCATCGAGGACAGCCTGAGCGACATCGTAGCCGAACTCGGCGCCGACCGCCCGCTATTGCTGGCCCGCGAGCTGACCAAGACTTTCGAGACCCTGCGCGCGCAGTCGGCCGGCGAGATGCTCGAGTGGGTCCGCTCCGACGCCAACCAGCGCCGCGGCGAGATCGTGCTGATCATCGATGCCGTCCCGCGCGTCGACGACGACGAGGCGCTGCCGCCGGACGCGGTCAAGACGCTCGAGATCCTCGCCGCCGAACTGCCGACCCGCCAGGCCGCGCAGTTGGCCGCCCGCATCACCGGCGCCAACAAGAAAAAGCTGTACGACCTCGCGCTGAGCCTGAAACCCGAACGCGAATAAGCCGTCCCCGTTTACAAGCCGCCGCGCTTTGGGTAAACTGCCCTCCTCTGACTTGGCCCAGGTGGCGAAATTGGTAGACGCAGGGGACTCAAAATCCCCCGCCGCAAGGTGTGCCGGTTCGAGTCCGGCCCTGGGCACCATCACCAAGTCCAAGGTGATCCGATATCGACCTAAAACCCGCACAGCACAAAGCTCTGCGGGTTTTTTGTTTCCAGAGTCGTCCACTCAAATCCATAGGAATCCGGGGGTACCTGGGGGTAGAATTGGGGGTATACCCGGTTCGATTAGGGAGTTACCCCCAAATGCCCCTGACAGCCTTAGCCATCAAGAATGCCAGGCCTACGGACAAGCCGAGAAAGCTTGCCGACGAAAAAGGCTTGTTCCTGCTGATCAACCCGAACGGCTCCAAGTACTGGCGCCTGAAATACCGCATCGACGGCAAAGAAAAATTGCTGGCGATCGGCGTTTACTGCGGCCCCACCCAGTACGACGAAAACGGCAAAGCCAAGACTGAGAAGATTCAGGTCTCGCTCACCGAAGCCCGTGACCTGGCGTATGAAGCCAGGAAGCAGATCAAGGACGGCATCGACCCCAACCAGGCAAAACAGCAGGTAAAGCAACAAGCGATCTTCGATGCCGAAAATTGTTTTGAAGCTGTGGCGCGTGAATGGCACACCCGATCCGCCGCACGCTGGTCCGCCGACCATGCGGCCAGAATCCTGCGTCGCATTGAAGTTGAGCTGTTCCCTACCCTAGGCAAACGATCAGTCAACGAACTGAAAACTCGCGACCTGCTGATGGCGCTGCGCCCCGTCGAAGAACGTGGACACCTGGACGTCGCCAGCCGTCTGCAGCAATACATCACCGCCATCATGCGCTATGCCGTGCAGATCGGCCGTATCGAGTCCAACCCGGCCGCTGACTTGCAAGGCGCACTGACGGTCGCAAAAGCAAAACACCGCCCGGCCCTGCCGCTGGCACGCTTGCCCGAACTGATCAGCCGCATCAACCAATTCAATGGTCGCAAACTGACCCAAGCAGCGCTACGTTTCACCCTGCTGACCTTCGTCCGCTCTAGCGAACTGCGCTTCATGCGCTGGAACGAAATCGACTGGAAACGCGCCACCTGGACCATTCCTGCCGAGCGCGAAGCCATCGACGGCATCAAGCACTCACAACGTGGCGCCAAAATGCGCACGCCGCATGTCGTCCCACTGCCGCGGCAGGCCATGGCCGTGCTGGAGGAAATCAAACTGATGACTGGGCATGGTGAGTTCGTCTTCGCCGGCGACCACAACCCCAACAAGCCGATGTCGGAGAACACCATCAACAAAGCCCTGCGGCTGATGGCCTACGACACCGAACAGGACATCTGTGGCCACGGCTTCCGGGCGATGGCCTGCAGCGCACTGAACGAATCCGGGCTATGGGCGCAGGACATCATCGAGCGGCAGATGAGCCATCAGGAACGCAACGGCGTGCGGGCGGCGTACATCCACAAGGCGGAGTACCTGACCCAACGCAGCCAGATGATGCAGTGGTGGGCGGATTTCTTGGATGTGCAACGGGGCGGGGAGTATGTTCAGGCGGTTGAGTTTGCTCGCCCATTGCGTTGAGAGCCTAGACGCTCTTGATAAGGGATATGCTCAACTACACAACCACCTTAGATCATGAAGTTTTCCTATACGGCAAACCTTTGGTGTGCGCGTGAAGTATCTGGCCAAAGCATCACCGTTCCAATCAGGAAGATCTCCTCAAAGTGCCTGTCCGGGCATAAATGCTGTATAGTTAAACGTATTGTTGCCCTACTTTTAATATTTGTTTTTGAAATGAGGGCTTAGGAGAGATATGGCACTTAATGCAACCCAACTTTCAGCACTATCTCGCCTGTTTTCGGCAAGCGTGCTTCGAGAGATGGCGAAAAAAGGCAATTCGCCCTTGTTCGCGCGGTTGCTTGTAGACACGGGACTTCTGACTCGCCAAGCACAAACAGCTATGCAAACAGTCAGTGCAGCCTTTGAGGCGGCATTTGCTGATTTAAACCAACTTGGCAAGCGCGACGAGTATGTCTATCGTGCAGCCCTGACCCACAAAATTTTACTGGGGATTCATTCACTCAACACTGCTAGCATGCTAACTGAATTTAGAGTTGGCAATTCAAAAGCAGACGTAGTCATCTTGAATGGCACCAGTACAGTATATGAAATAAAATCCGAGCGAGATTCATTAGCACGGCTCGAAAACCAGATTTTCAACTACCGTAAAGTATTTGCAAAAATTTACGTGATAGCTGCAGAGTCACATGTGCAAGATATAATTAACTGCACATCGAGTGATATTGGTGTAATGAGTTTAGGATGCAGAAATCGAATTAGCACTAAACGCGAAGCAACTGAGCAAATTAATTCTATCTGTCCTGTCACGATCTTTGAGTCTCTAAGATCTACTGAAGCATCGATGATACTTAGAAACCTAGGAATTGATGTACCTGATGTACCGAACACTATGCTGTATAGTGTGATGCGAGAGTGTTTTTCCCGCTTAGCGCCAGAAGATGTACACCAACAAATGGTTCAAACGTTAAAAAAGACACGGAAACTTGTGTCGCTTAGTAGCCTCGTTGACAAAATGCCAAAGTCATTGCAGCCAGCAGTCCTCACTACTCAGCTACGACGAGCAGACCATGAACGGTTAATTATGGCAATAAATACGCCTTTAGATGAAGCGCTTAATTGGACATAATGAACATGTACCATCCATACTTTCGGAGCAAGCAATTTGAGTTAATTGCGATTCGTGAAACCGCAGAATTATTGACCATATCTGGTTTCGTGCCGATTATCGAGCCGGTGAAGGACTCACTGAATGGCCTTGAACGCGCTCTAAAATCTATATGCGATGCGCATGGTCAAGCGATTGTAATTGTCAATCCAGCTTACGGCGACCATGCAGGAAACGGCAATGGCATATCAAAGTTACTAGATGATAGCTTCCTAGAGAAAGATAACATTACCGCTGGCATTCTATTGACAGATGATATGACAGTGGGTCAGGCCATCCAATGTTACGAAGAGCACGCCACGCACAGCCCGTCCTTCGTGCATGCGGGCTTCACTGAAGGGCGTTTATTATCTGAGGCAATTGGCGACAAACTCGCTGAAACGCGCCATATTTTTTTCGAAAAATATTGTAGCAAACCTTATCGAAAGCATTTTAAAGGGGCGCAACGAGTTCTCCTTTATGACGGCTTCAACAAAATGAAAAACTCGGATTATCCGTCCATTGAGAAATTCTCGGATCTTCACATTACATATGAAGATGAGGGCATGGATGGATTCGGTGATTTTCTTATTGTTGGCGACGATTTTAGAGAGGGAGGCGGGCCTGCTTATGCGGTAGCAATTCACCTCACTTTTATTGATCCTGATCAGGATGACGTGATGTATATCTATCACTTCGTCTCGACAAGCAATAATACCCCAACAGACCCCGCAGGTAAGTTTAGCCAAGCCCTTGACAAGCTAATAACTAAACTAGACTCTGGCTCATCTAAAATATTTGAAGGGGAAGCAATCAAAGAGTTTAGAGAGCTCCATGCAAAAAGGCATTTCCCTGGCCTCGGTCATATCAAGAAACTATCGATGAAGCATCATATCGAGACTTTAGCAAACTTTTTCTCCCTCGTATGATTTGATCATGTCTACATTATGTTGCCCTGAATGCTTTGGTGACCGAGGTTTACGAAATAGTATTATTCCATCTCTTGACCCAGATTATGGTAAATGCAGCTTTTGTGGATCATCAAATGTTGATTTGATTGAACCCAGAAAACTTGCAGATGTGTTCGAAATGCTCATTGGAATATATGAGCAGGATGAAACAGGAAAATCTCTCGTTGAATGGATGAGGGATGACTGGCGGATATTTTCGCATGAAAGCATGGACAACGCTCATGCAAAAGAACTGCTGGGTGAGATTCTTGATGATGGCGAAATTGTTCGTAAGAAATTTTCTCCATCAGAAACATATCAGAGTGAAGGGCTTGCTCGCTGGGAAACCCTGCGTGATGAGCTCATGTATCACAACATGGACGAGCCCCCTGAAACATAGGACACCGATTCCCGCTTAGAATAAGGGATAGGTTTAAGGCTATGTTTATGACTAACACCAACAACAAGACAGACGTGCTCGGACCCGAGCGTCGTCGCCGCTGGAGCATCGAAGAGAAGCAGGCCATCGTTGCCGAGAGCTTCATGCCCGGCCAGTCGGTTTCCCTCGTTGCCCGCCGTCATGGGCTCAATCCCAATCAGCTGTTCAAGTGGCGCAAGCTTTATCAGGAAGGCAGCCTATCGGCGATTGCCGCGGGAGAAGAAGTCGTGCCCGCCTCTGAATTGGCTTCTGCCATCAAGCAAATACGCGAACTACAGCGACTCCTCGGCAAGAAGACGATGGAGAACGAAATCCTCAAAGAAGCCGTGGAAATCGCCCGCGCAAAAAAGTGGATTGCGCGCTCACCCTTATTGCCGGGGGAAGACCAGTAGCACCGGTCTGTGCTTCGCTTGGGTTGGCGCGTTCGAATGTGATTCGCCGTGTGTCGCGTCCTGTCGATTGGCGGGATGGTCGTTCTTGTCGACCATCCGATGATAGCGAGTTGGTCGAGGAGATCCGAGCTGCCATTTCTCCGTTGCCCAGCTACGGCTACCGCCGGACTTGGGGGGTGATTCGCCGGCAGCGAGAGGCCGGTCACTTGCCGCCGGTCAACGTGAAGCGCGTTTATCGCGTCATGCGCCAGCATGGTCTGCTGCTTCAGCGGCGGATCAAGAAACCAGGCACCCCGCGGCGCCATGATGGTAGGGTTGCTGTTGCCGACAGTAATCGCCGCTGGTGCTCTGACGGCTTCGAATTTCGCTGCGATAACGGCGAAAAGCTGCGTGTCGTGTTTGCGGAGGACTGCTGCGACCGTGAAATCATCAGTTGGACAGCCTCGACCGGGGGCTACACGGGCGACATGGTTCGAGATGTCATGTTGGAAGCTGTTGAGAAACGCGGCATTCAGTTGGGCATCTCGCCCGAGGTGGAATGGCTGAGCGACAATGGTTCGAGTTATATTGCCGCCGACACGCGGCTGTTTGCGCGAGAAATCGGCCTCAAGCCGTTAACCACGCCCGTCTGCAGCCCGCAGAGTAACGGCATGGCGGAAAGCATGGTCAAGACGCTGAAGCGGGACTACGTCGGCCATATGCCGAAACCGGATGCCCACACGGCCTACCGGAATCTGGCGATTGCCATTGAGCACTACAACGAGTTTCACCCGCATAGTGCGTTGAAATACCGCTCTCCACGAGAGTTTCGACGCCTGGCGGCTTCATCAACTTAAGCGTTGATCGGTGTCCTGTTATACGGGGGCAAATCCACAACAGATATTTTCTGGACGTTGATCTTGATACAGACAGACTCAAAGAGCTGTTAGATCACCTAATTGCCGACAGTTTACCGGAACTCTGGTACAGGGCTCGAATAATGACAGAGGATGCCCCCTACCCAATAGATAAGATGGGAGCCCCTCCAAAACAGTTAGCAACTCATGGCCGTGCGAATCCCACTGGCATTCCTTATCTTTATTTAGGCTCTCACCCAGCTACTGCAATCGCAGAGATCAGACGTAAGCACCCGCTCAGCACCGTCTGGATTTCCGCCATAATTCAGTGAGAATGATGTCCATCAAATTTTTAATGGACATCATTTTTTGGATACCTCTCCGCCAAGGAAGAAGCCCCGCCGTCGGCCGAACTTCCCACTCGATTTCAAGCTGCGCCTGGTCGAGGCCTCCCTGCAGCCTGGCGTCTCCGTGGCGATGCTGGCTCGCCAGCATGACCTCAACGCCAATGTGCTGTTCAACTGGCGCCACCAGTACAAGACCGGCAAGCTGCTTCCCTTGCCTCAGCTTGCATCGCCGATAGTGTTGCCCGTGCAGATCCGCGATGACGCACCGGTTTCTGCCGCGGTCGTATCCAGCGAGATCGAACTGTTCTTGCCGAAGGGCCGGCTACGCATCCAAGGGCGACCGGACCCGGATACCTTGCGTTTACTGTTGCGGGAGCTTGCGCCATGATTAGCCTGCCGGCCGGTACCCGGGTCTGGTTGATCGCCGGCCACACCGACATGCGTCGTGGTTTCGACGGGCTGGCCAGCATCGTCCAGGATACGCTCGAGAAGAATCCGTTCTCCGGCCATGTGTTCGTGTTCCGCGGGCGACGCGGGGACCGCGTCAAGCTGTTGTGGTGGAGTGGCGATGGGCTGTGCCTGCTCGCCAAGCGTCTTGAGCAGGGGCGCTTCGTCTGGCCCGCCGCCGATTCCGGTAGTGTCTATCTGACCACGGCACAGCTATCGATGCTGCTCGAGGGCATCGACTGGCGCCAGCCCCGGCGCAGTTGGGCGCCCGAGACTGTCTGAGCAGACAGTTTCGCTCCGGCCTTTCGCTCTGGCAGCATGTCGACATGCTGACCGCCACCAAACTTCCCGACGACATCGACGCCCTCAAGGCGTTGGTACGGTCCATGTCGGCACAGGTCCAGCAACTGCAAGAGGCGGTTTCTTCCCGCTCGCACGAAATTGAACGCCTCAGCCTGCTGATCGCCAAGCTGCGCCGCATGCTGTTCGGCCGCAGCTCCGAGAAGCTGGTGCGCCAGATCGAGCAGTTGCAGCTGGAGCTGGAAGAACTGCAGGCCGACGAGGCCGAAACGCCGTCCGTCGCAGCGCCCCCGGTCACGGCAACGACACGGCCTCCGGTGAAGAAGCCCTTGCCGCCACACCTGCCGCGCGAGGTGCTCACCCATCAACCCGAGGCGCCGGTGTGCCCGGCGTGCGGCGGCGACTGGCGCCAGATCGGTGAAGACGTCGCGGAAGTGTTGGAGTATGTGCCGGCGAGCTTCCGGGTCGTGCGCCATGTGCGGCCCAAATACACCTGCCGTGGCTGCGAATGCATGGGCCAAGCCCCAGCCCCCTCTCGCCCCATTGCACGTAGCTTCGCCGGTCCCGGCCTGCTGGCCCATGTGCTGATGAGCAAGTTTGGCGACCACTTGCCGCTCTATCGGCAGAGCCAGATTTACCAACGGGAAGGCGTCGAACTGGATGACGCCACGCTGGCGGACTGGGTCGGCGGCTGCAGTCGCGTGCTGCGCCCGCTGACTGATGCCCTGCGCCAGCATGTGCTCAGCGGCGACAAATTGCATGCCGACGATACGACGGTGCCAGTTCTGGCGCCAGGCAAGGGCAAAACCAAGACCGGACGCCTATGGACTTACGTTCGCGACGACCGTCCCTCCGGCGACGACACCCCTCCTGCCGTTTGGTTTGCCTACTCGCCCGACCGGCAGGGCATTCACCCGCAAACGCACCTGAAGGACTTCAAGGGTATCCTGCAGGCCGACGCCTATGCGGGCTTCAACGAACTCTACAAGGATGGCGACATTGTAGAAGTGGCGTGCTGGGCGCATGTGCGACGGAAGTTCCACGATCTGCACATCAGTCGCGCCTCCGACCTGACCCGTGAAGCACTCGAACAAATCGGTGCGCTATACGACATCGAAACCGCCATCCGTGGCAGCCCGCCAGAACGACGCCGAGCGGTACGGCAAGAACACAGCCAACCACGTCTGGCCATCTTGCATGATTGGCTGAAGGCGCAACTGAATCAGCGATCGGGCAAATCCACGGCATCTGCTGCCATTCAGTACGCGCTGAATCAATGGCAAGCGCTGACGCGCTACGTGGACGACGGACGCATGGAGATCGATAACAATGCGGCCGAACGAGCGCTACGCGGTGTGGCGCTCGGCCGCAAGAACTATCTGTTCCTCGGCTCTGATGCGGGCGGCGAACGCGCCGCTGCGATCTACAGCCTGATTGGCACCGCCAAATTGAATGGGCACAATCCGGAAGCCTGGCTAAAGGCCGTCTTGAGCAAGATTGCCGACTATCCCGTCAATCGGGTCTGCGAACTGCTGCCCTGGAATCTATCCCTGCAGCCCCCGCCCGCAGCCTGACCTGACACCCTGCCGTAAATGAAAACACCCGGCAAGACGGTCTTGGCCGGGTGCTTACGATCAGACCACATACGGGTGAAATTGCATGTGTTGCAGAGTTTATAATTGAAAAACCTTTAACTGCAGTCGATCTCCGTGATCCACGACGGTTAGTTTCACCATTTGTTCTTGCCGATGCCAGTGCGATTGGACAGATGAGGGCAGATATCCCTTTTCTTGAAAAACTAGGGGAGGAGCTGACCAGACCAGTCCTCCCACGTAGAGCTGCTCTCGACTATATACCGAGTCAGTACTTGTGTGAGTTCATCAAAAAAAGTGGGTACAATGGAGTTGTATATCGAAGCTCCGGCGATTGTCAAAGGTGTTGAGATAATTTTACGATTTATGCAGCCAATAAATTATCGGTTTTCTCCTGCGTAATCGGTCGATCCGGATTGAGCTGAACCGCATCGTTCCAGGCCCAATTTCGTGTCTCTCCTTGCCAGCGTTCTGGCCGTGCGGTGCGAGCCGCTTGATAGACCAGATGGCGCTTCGCCAGCAAGATTTTATCCAGCCCTTGGTGCCGCTGAGCCGGGGTCACGAATTGGATGCCGCTGTGACGATGGGCGTGGCAATACCAG
>NZ_KE383958.1:189263-246068 GCF_000422925.1 Paludibacterium yongneupense DSM 18731 | reverse complement strand
AGAACATGTCCAGCAGCTGCAGCAGCGGCGTATCGCTCGCCCAGCCCAGCGTCTTCGACATGCCGATCACCCCCATCAGCAGGCCGCAGGCCACGATCACCGGGATGATGGGGACGAAGATATTGGACAGCATCTGCGCAAAGCGCTGCGCCGGGTTGAGCTGCGACGCCGCCGCGTTCTTGTTGTCCTGCGTCGTCGACGCGCTGACCCCGGCCAGCTCGATGAAGGCCTCGTACACCTTGTTCACGGCGCCCTGTCCGATCACCACCTGCAACTGCCCGCCGTTGATGAAGCTGCCCTTGACCGCTTCCAGCCCGTCGAGCGCCGATTTCTGAATCAGCCCGTCGTCCTGCAGCACCAGCCGCAGGCGCGTCGCGCAATGGGCGGCGCTGACGATATTGTCCGCACCGCCGACCAGCGGCAGAATCGCCGCGGCCGTCTGTTGATGATCCATGTCGAACTCCTTGTGGTATCGTTACCATGCCGTGACGAAAAAAAAACTCACCCGCCGACGGTACGGACACTATCGCGAATTTGTAACTGATAACCCATGATGATTTTCTGCGCGGCAGCGACCGCGCCCTGCATCGCATCAACCAGCAAAGAGGCCGCCCGCGCCCCGGTCTGGAAATAATCGTAGCGAATCGTGGTGATGCGCGGCTGAAACACGGCGGCCAAGTCGATATCCCCCATCCCGGCCACCGACATCTGCGCGGGAACGACGATCCCGCGCTCGGCCAGCCGGCTGATCGCACCGACGGCCAGACGGTCGGTCACCGCCAGGATCGCACTGGGCGCCCGCCCCTGGTCCAGGATGCGATCGACCCCCCGCGCCGCGGACTGGAAGTCGAAGCCGCCCTGGATCATCAAGCCGGGATCGGCTTCGACCCCGGCTTCGCGCAATGCGTCGAGAAAACCCTGCTTGCGCTCTACCCCGACCTGGATGTCGAATTCGTGCACGCCGAGCAGGCCGATGCGGCGGTGGCCGCAGGACAGCAGGTAACGGGTCAGTGCCGCCGCCGCCGCGCGCTCGTCCTGCAGTACGCTGCTGATACCATGACGTGCGGCATCCTGCGCAATGACCACGACCGGAACCGGCATCTGCGCCATCGCCAGGCGGTGTGCTTCGCTCAATTCGGTCCCCAGCAGCAACACGCCGTTGACACGCTTCTCGCGGAACAGTTTGAGCGACTCGAGCTCGGACTGCGGATGGTTATCCGTGCTCGCCAGCAGCACACTGTAGCGTTGCTCGCTCAGAACCGACGACAGGCCGGCAACCATCTCGCCCGAAGTGTAAGAATTGATTTTTGGAATGATGACCCCCACCAGGCTCGACTGCTGCCGCTGCAGATCCTTGGCCAGCGAGCTGGGGACATAACCGGTCTCGGCAATCACCGCCTCGATGCGGGCGCGCACCTCGGCTTTGACATAGCCTGAATTATTGAGCACGCGCGACACCGTCGAGACAGACGTCTTGGCCAGACTGGCCACGTCGCGGATGCGTGTCACCGGATATGGTATCGTTTCCATAACAGCAGGCTATCGTTCACTGCCGCAGTTGTCAATGCATCAAAACGGCATCGGCCCCTCCCCGCTCCCTTCTTGTGTCATTCCCGCCAATTGCCATCCGGCGGTTGCCGCACCAGGGCCGGCGCATCCATGCCATCGTGGCCGAGCACACGCCGGCCGATGGCGAAGATGGCGATGCCGGCGAAGACACCGGCGATGCACCCGGCAAATGGCGGCCAGTCCAGCATCACACACAGAATCGAACCGCTCAGCGCGCCAGGCAGGCCGGCAGTCCAAAACGACAGGGCAAAAAGGTGGTCTTCTGCTTGGTCAGCCTGGCAGTGCGGGCACACTTTGCGAGGGGGGTCGACGCGACTTCCGCAATCAGGGCACAGCATGGGTCCTCCTGGGTCGGGTGGACGCCGAGCCGTCCGCCACCAGCTATTCAAACAACATAATAACCAACAGGAAAAATCCGCTTCTGTTCAAGATCAGACAAACTCGCCTCGCCAAACGGCCCGCAGTCGTCACATATCTGATTAGTGTTGTATAATCAGCGGCTTGTGGCGCAGCCATGACACGTGAACGCCGTGCATGGAAGATTTCGCGCCCACCCCCGCCCGCTCAGCGGGCTTTTTTGCTGCTAGACTCACGACCCGGTGTCAGGGCGAGGCCTGCGCTTCGCCGCAACCCACGTTGGAAGCGCTGTAAATGAAAAAGGTATACATCAAGACGTTCGGCTGCCAGATGAACGAATACGACTCGGACAAAATGGTCGACGTATTGGCGCAGTCCGAAGCGATGGTCAGAACCGACAATCTGGAAGAAGCCGACGTCATTCTGTTCAACACCTGCTCGGTCCGCGAAAAAGCACAGGAAAAGGTGTTTTCGGATCTCGGCCGTGTTCGGCAGTTGAAGGAAGACCGCCCCGACCTGCTCATCGGCGTAGGCGGCTGCGTGGCCTCGCAGGAAGGTGAAACCATCATCAAACGCGCCCCCTACGTTGACGTGGTGTTCGGGCCGCAAACCTTGCACCGGCTGCCCGACCTGATCAGGACGCGCCGGGCGAGCGGGCGCGCACAGGTCGATATTTCCTTCCCCGAAATCGAAAAATTCGACCACATCCCGCCAGCGCGGGTCGAAGGCGGCGCGGCCTTTGTCTCCATCATGGAGGGGTGTTCGAAGTACTGTTCCTACTGCGTGGTGCCTTACACGCGTGGCGAAGAAGTCTCCCGCCCCTTCGACGATGTACTGGCCGAGGTGGCCGGACTGACGCAGCAGGGCGTGAGGGAAATCACCCTGCTCGGTCAGAACGTCAATGCCTACCGCGGCGAAATGGCCGATGGCGAAATCGCCGATTTCGCCCTGCTGCTCGAGTATGTGCACGCCATTCCCGGCGTCGAGCGCCTGCGCTTCACGACCAGCCACCCTCGCGAGTTTACCGAACGGCTGATCCAGTGCTTCGCTACGCTGCCGAAACTCGTTTCGCACCTGCACCTGCCGGTGCAGAGCGGCTCCGACCGCATCCTGATGGCGATGAAGCGCGGCTATACCTCGCTGGAGTACAAGTCCATCGTTCGCAAATTGCGCGCGGTACGCCCCGACTTGTGCCTGAGCTCCGATTTCATCGTCGGTTTTCCCGGCGAAACCGAAGCCGACTTCGACGCGACACTGAAACTGGTCGCCGATGTGGGCTTCGACCTGAGCTATGTGTATATCTACAGCTCGCGCCCCGGCACGCCCGCCGCCAACCTGGCCGACGACACCCCGCACGAGGAGAAGGTGCGCCGGCTGGAAGCGCTCAATCGCCTGATCGAGACCAAGGTGTTCAGCATCAATCAGGGCATGGTGGGGACAGTCCAGCGGGTGCTGGTCGAGGGCGTGGCACGCCGGGACGAAGGCATGCTCGCGGCCCGCACGCTGAATAACCGGGTGGTCAACTTCGCAGGCCATCCGCGACTGATCAAGAGCACGATAGATGTCGTCATTACCGATGCGAACCCGCACTCGCTCATCGGCGAAGCGGTCGTCGCAGATCCTGCCGTGGAGTGATTTTGCAAACCGAGCATATCAGCTTTACCCCTGTCGATAACGAACGGCTCGCCAGCCTGTGCGGGCCGCTCGACGAGAACCTGAAACAAATCGAAGTCGGCCTCGACGTCAGCATTGTCCGGCGCGGCGAAAGCTTTCGCGTCAAGGGCGAGCAGGCCCGCCGCGCGATCGAGCTGCTGACGCGCTGCTACCTGCAGGCAGAGAAACGCGCACTCGACATCGACGACATTCAGCTCGGCCTGGTCGAAGCGCGCCAGAACACTGGCACGGACAGCGAGGATGAAGCACCGGTGCTGCATACCCGCCGCGGCGAACTGCGCGGCAGGACGCTGCGCCAGAGCCGCTACATCACGGCGATCCGCGAGCACGACATAACCTTCGGCATCGGCCCCGCCGGGACCGGCAAAACCTATCTGGCGGTAGCCTGCGCCGTCGACGCGATGGAACGCGACCAGATCAAGCGCATCGTGCTGGTGCGCCCGGCGGTGGAAGCCGGCGAAAAGCTCGGCTTCCTGCCCGGCGACCTTGCGCAGAAAGTCGACCCCTATCTGCGTCCGTTGTACGACGCGCTGCACGACCTGATGGGCTTCGACCGTGTGATCCGCCTGCTTGAAAAAAACCTGATCGAGATCGCGCCGCTCGCCTACATGCGCGGCCGTACGCTCAACAACGCATTCATCATTCTGGACGAAGCGCAGAACACCACGCCGGAACAGATGAAAATGTTCCTGACGCGCATCGGCTTCGGCTCGCGCGCGGTCATTACCGGCGACGTGACGCAGATCGACCTGGCGCGCAATCAGAAAAGCGGCCTGGTCGAAGTGGAAAACATCCTCGGGACGGTCCGCGGCATCCACTTCCATCATTTCACTAGCGAAGATGTGGTGCGCCATCCACTGGTGCAGAAAATCGTCGACGCCTACGAAGCCTGGGAAAATGAAAAGAGCTAAACGTTATAATCCGGTACGGCAGGCCGCCGAACGGCTGACCCTGAGCATCCAGTTCGCCACGGCGGCCGACGGCCTGCCCTCGGCGGCGGACCTGACGCGCTGGGCACTCGCCGCCTTGCGGCCGGGCCGCAGCAACGCCGAAGTCAACCTGCGCCTGGTCGCCGCCGATGAGGCGCGCGCCCTCAACCGCGACTTCCGCGGCAAGGACTACGCCACCAATGTCCTGACCTTTGCCCTGCATGAGGACGAAGACGAGGGGTACGCCACCGGACAGGATCTGTTCGGCGACATCGTGCTGAGCACCGACGTCGTTGCCAGCGAGGCGACCGCTCAGGGCATCGCCCTAAGCGCGCATTATGCCCATCTTGTGGTACACGGCATGTTGCATTTGCAGGGCTTCGACCACGAAGAGGATGACGAGGCTCAAATCATGGAAGCACTGGAAACTGTCATCATGCTTCGGTTAGGATATTCCGATCCCTACGCCATGGAGAAAGCCTGAACACATGGAAGACCCCGGCAAGCCCAGACCCAGTTGGCTGGAGCGCCTTTCCGCTCTGCTGCTGCGCGAACCCGAAGACAGGGAGCAGCTGGTTGAACAATTGCACGCGGCATTCGAGCGCAACCTGCTCGACGCCGACGCGCTCGGAATGATAGAAGGTGTACTGTCGGTCAGCGAGTTGATGGTGCGCGACGTCATGATCCCGCGCAGTCAGATCGACGTCATCCGGCAGGACGAGGCGATAGAAAGCCTGCTGCCCACCGTCATCAACAGCGGACACTCGCGCTTCCCCGTCATCGGCAACGATCGCGACGATGTCATCGGCATCCTGCTGGCCAAGGACTTGCTCCGCTATTTTCACAATCCCGAAACCTTCAGCCTGGCCGATGTCCTGCGCCCCCCGATCTTTGTACCCGAGACCAAACCGCTGAACGTGCTGCTCACCGATTTCCGCAGCACGCGCAACCATCTGGCCATTGCGGTCGATGAGTACGGCGGTGTCGCCGGCCTGGTCACCATCGAAGATGTGATCGAGCAGATCGTCGGCGATATCGAGGACGAGTTCGACCCGGAAGGCGAAGAAGAACTTATCGTACCGGTGCGTGGCCAGCGCTACCGCGTCAGCGCCCTGACCCAGATCGACAATTTCAACGCCTACTTCGACACCCGCTTCCCGGATACCGAGCTGGACACGGTCGGCGGGCTTGTGATGTCAGTCTGCGGCACCGTCCCGAAACGCGGCGAAACCTGCGATGTGGAGGGACTGCGCTTTACCGTGCTAAAAGCCGACAGCCGTCGTCTGCACACCCTGCTGGTGGAAAAAATCCATTTCAGCACCGAACGACCGGACAGCCACTAGCCGATGCGTACCTTTCCGTCCTGCCTCGCCGCCACGCTTGCCGGCGCCGCCACCCTGTTCGCCTTTGCCCCGTGGCGCCTTTTCTGGCTGATGCCGCTGTCGCTCGCGGCCCTGGCCTGGATCGTCGAAAAAAATCGCGACCGCGCGTTTGCCTGCGGTTATTTGTGGGGAGCCGCAGCCTATCTCGGCAACTTTCACTGGGTATACAACAGCCTGCACGACATCGCCGACATGCCATCCTGGCTGGCGCTGCCGCTGACGGCCCTGCTGCCCGGTTATCTGGCGCTCTATCCCGCACTGGCGGTTCGCGTCGCCGCACGACTGGGGCACACCCCGCTTACCCGCTGGTCACTGGTTTTTCCCGCCTCCTGGCTGCTCGGCGAATGGCTGCGCGGCGTCCTGTTCACCGGCTTCCCCTGGGGCCAGATCGCGTACTCGCAAATCACGGAGAGCCCGCTGGCCGGCTTCGCGCCCGTCACCGGCATCTATGGGGTCAGCCTGCTGCTCGCCCTGCTTTCCGGACTGCTCGCCACGCTGGCCTTGACGGACTGGCGCTGGCGCACAGGCCGCCCCGTGCCCCCCGACTGGCGCCGCCGCATCGCACTGGCGGGGGGAATAGCCGCAATCGCTCTTGCCGGCAGCGCCCTGAAATCCATCAGTTGGACCGAACCGGTCGGTAAGCCGCTGACGGTAGCGCTCGCACAAGGCAATATTCCGCAAAGCATCAAGTGGGATCCGGTTTCCTACCAATCGACGCTGGAGCTTTACTATCGCCAGGTCGCCGAGACGCGCGCCGACCTGATGATCCTTCCTGAAACGGCGCTGCCAGTCTTCCTCGAGCAACTGCCGCCCGGCTATTTGTCCATGCTGGCCGGCGACGCACAGCGGCACGGCATGGCGGTTGCGCTCGGCGTGGTACGCCAGAGTCCCGACGGGCAGCACTATTACAATGCGGTCGTGGCCCCGACCGAAGTCGGCTTGCCCGGCTATGCCAAGGACCATCTGGTCCCCTTCGGCGAGTTCATTCCCCTGCCGGCGTTGACCGGCTGGATCTACCGCTTCATGAATATGCCGATGTCCGGTTTTAGCCGCGGCGGCGCCGACCAGCCCCCTTTGACGCTGGCCGGACAGCAGGTCGCGTTCAATATCTGCTACGAGGACAGCTTCGGTGAAGAATTGATCGGTCCTGCCGCGCACGCCACCTTGCTCGCCAATGTCAGCAACCTGGCCTGGTTCGGCAAAAGCAGCGCGGCCAGCCTGCATTTGCAGATGTCGCAGACACGTGCGCTGGAAACGGGGCGCTATATGCTGCGCGCGACCAATACCGGCATGACGGGGATCATTCTGCCCAATGGCGAGGTCTCGGAAGTCGCGGCGCCGTTCTCGCGCCAGGTACTGGAAGGACAGGTGGAGGGGCGGCGCGGGCTCACGCCATACATGAGAAGCGGCAACGCCCCGACGCTGATCGTGGCGTTGCTCATGTTGCTGCTCGCCTGGCGCCTGCCCCGCAGCGCCCGCGTGCCGGCTTACAGCCGGAAACGCGACACCAGCTCGCGCAATTGATCGGACAGACCGCGCATCTCGACGACGGCTTCGGACACGGTGGCCGAAGCCGTCGCGTTATTGCTGCTGCTTAGTGCGATCTTTTCGACGAGCTGCGCGATTTCCTGGCTGGCCTTGCCCTGCTCGGCCAGGGAACCGGAAATCTCGTTGACGGCTTGCACCACCGCCATCGCGCTCTCCCGGATGCGGGCGACGGCAACACCGCCTTGCTCGGCCAGCGCCAAGCCGGCGCCAACCCGCTCGACCGCCTCCCCCATATACTGATGCGACGTCTGCGAGCTACTCTGGATATCGGCAATCATACCGGCAATTTCCTGCGTCGCCGTGCCGGTGCGTTCCGATAGTTTGCGCACTTCATCCGCCACCACGGCAAAGCCGCGTCCGGTCTCGCCCGCGCGTGCCGCCTCGATCGCGGCATTCAGCGCCAGCAGATTGGTCTGGTCCGAAATGTCGCGGATGACCTGCATGATGGTCGAAATTCGCTGCACCTTGTCCGCCAACTGCCCTATCGTGCCCGCCGTATTGCCGACCGATTCGTGGATGCGCCGCATTTCCTGCGCCGCCTGCGCGATAACGTCGCTTCCCTCTTGCGATTGCTGACCGGACACCTCCGACAAATTCCGCGCATCGTTGGCATTGTCCGATATATGCTGGATGCTGACCGTCAGTTGCTCGACCGCCGCCGCCATCGATGCCGCCGCCTGGCTCTGCTGTTCGGACCCCTGCGCGACAGCTACCGCATTCTCCGTCACATGCGCGCTCGTCGAGGACAAACGCTTGGAGCTCATCGAAATCTCGCGGACCAGTTTGCGCAGCTGCTGCTGCATATTCGCCACCGACGCGAGCAAGCTGCTCTGATCCCCTGCCGCCAGCACCACTTCTTCATCCAGCTGATTACTGGCAATGCGCTGCACCACGACCGTCGTCACCAAGGGATCGGCACCGAGCTGACGCAGGATATTTCGAATCAACAGCATGCTCATGCCCAGCATCAGCAGCAATACGACCACCATCTCGGCAGCGAAACGCCATAGGGCGTGAAAGAAAAGGGCATCGACATCATCCACATACATGCCGGTACCGATGCGCCAGTGCCAGCGCTCCGAAGTGGTGATATAGGCAATCTTGGGCTGCGGCAGTTCCGAACCGGCCCGCGGAAAATAATAGTTGATATAGCCTTTGCCCCCGCCCTGCTCCATCGCTTGCGCAAACAACGCACCGATGCTTTGACCGGACGAGGGATCCTTGAGATTATGCGGGTCGCTGCCGACCAGGGCCGGCTTGGGCCCGATCACAACGTAATGAGTAAAGTCGTAATTTATTACGAAGAAATAATTGCCATTATCATACCGTATCGCCGACAACGCCCCCGCCGCCAAAGCCTGAGCCTGCGCCTCCCCGAGCCGGCCGCTAGCGGCCTGATCTTCAAAATTCCTCACCAGAGTCGCCGCCACGTCGACCTGGTTACGAACCTGTTCCTGACGACTGGACAGCATCGACGCTCGCTGGTGAAACAGACTGACCGCGCCCAGACCACAGATCAGCAACATCGCCGCAGCGACCAGGCCCAGCAACTGTCCCCGCAAGGTCATCCGATTAAACCGATTCATACCGCCCCCCAATTTGAATTTTTTCTTTGTAATACGCCACTCCCATCAGTATAACGACCATGATATGAAATTCTGTAAAGAGAAATAGGCAAGCCGCGCTTGCGACATGGAATTCTCCGGCTTCAAAGCCCAAAAAAACCGGCCCCATGGGCCGGCTGGCTCGTGCACAGACAGGTGCACCGCTAATATCCCGCCCCTCGGCGGGGCGGGAGGGACACTCATCGATTTACCGGCATCGCAAACTCGGCTCCGAGCGCTTCCGGCCAGCGCGTCGTCACCGCCTTGTGCCGCGAGTAGAAGCGTACCCCTTCGGGGCCATGCATATGCACGTCGCCGAACAGGGATGCTTTCCAACCGCCAAAACTGTGGAAGGCCATGGGCACCGGCAGCGGCACATTGACCCCGACCATGCCGACTTCGACCCGGTGCGCGAATTCGCGCGCCGCGCCGCCGGAACGCGTGAAAATACTGGTGCCATTAGCAAACGCATGCCCGTTCACCAAACGCAGGGCCGATTCGAAATCAGGCACCCGGACAATGGCCAGTACCGGACCGAATAATTCCTCGCGATAGACATCCATGTCCGGCGTCACGGCATCAAACAGGCATGGCCCCATGAAAAATCCGTTCTCGCGCCCAGGATGTCGGTAAGCACGACCGTCGACCACCAGATGCGCGCCCTGCGCAAGCGCGTGATCGACATGCCTGAGCACCGAGTCGCGGTGGGCGGCGGTGATCAGCGGGCCCATTTCGGCGCTGGCATCGTCGCCATGCCCGACCTTGATCGCACGCACCCGCGCCGCCAGTTTCTCCAACAGCGCATCCGCCCCATCCCCGACCGCCACCGCCACCGAGATCGCCATGCAGCGCTCGCCAGCCGAACCGAAGGCGGCCCCGATCAGCGCCGAAACCGCCTGCTCCAGGTCGGCATCCGGCATCACGACCATGTGATTCTTGGCTCCGCCCAGCGCTTGCACCCTCTTGCCGTGCCGAGTGCCGGTCTCGTAGACATGCCGCGCGACAGGGGTCGAGCCGACAAAGCTGACGGCAGCGACATCGGGATGAACGAGTAACGCGTCGACCGCGTGCCTGTCGCCTTGCACGACATTGAAGACGCCGTCGGGCAGGCCGGCTTCGCGCAACAGTTCAGCCAGAAACAGGGCCGCCGACGGAGCGCGCTCGGAAGGCTTGAGCACGAAGGTATTGCCGCAGGCCAGCGCAAGCGGAAACATCCACAGCGGGACCATCGCCGGAAAATTGAACGGCGTGATCCCGACCACCACCCCCAGCGCCTGGCGTACAGTATAGGCATCGACTCCGCTGCCGACCTGCTCGGTAATCTCCCCTTTCAATAACTGTGGAATACCGCAGGCAAACTCCACGACCTCGAGTCCGCGCGCCACCTCGCCCAACGCATCCGAAACCAGCTTGCCATGCTCCCGCGAGATCAATCGTGCGAGAGTCTCGCGCTGCTGCTCCAGCAGTTCCCTGAAACGAAACAGCACGCGTGCACGTCGCAACGGCGGCAGCGCCGACCAGGCAGGCAAAGCCGCACGCGCGCACGCCACGGCGGCATCGGCCTCGCCTTCGTCGGCCAGCGCAAGCTGTGCCACCACCTCACCAGCGGACGGGTCGTAGACGTCGACGTGGCGCCCGCTGGTGCCGGGGCAAATCCGTCCCGCCATGAAATGACCTAGTGTTGGCATCGCAGAATCCTATTCAGTGGCACGCAAGGCATCGGCCAGGGTAGAAAAAAGTCGATCGACATGGCTGGCCTCGTAAATCAGCGGCGGCGAAACGGCGATGATGTCACCGGTTTGTCGCACCAGCACCCCACGCTCCCAGCACTTGAGAAATACCTCATAACCGCGCTGTCCCGGCATGCCAGGGCGTGGTTCCAGCTCGATGCCGGCAACCAGCCCCAGATTGCGGATGTCGCGCAGATTCGGCAGGCCGCGCAACGCATGCGCGGCCTCGCCGAAACCGGGCGCCAGGTCGGCGCCGCGCTGGAACAGCGCCTCGTCGCGGTAAAGACGCAATGTTGCCAATGCGGCAGCGCATGCCAACGGGTGAGCGGAATAGGTATAGCCATGCGGGAACTCGACGGCAGACGGCTGGGCGGAAGCGGCCAGCAAGGTATCGTGGATATCGCGCCGCGCCAGCACCGCGCCCATGGGAACCATGCCGTTGGTCAGCCCTTTGGCGCAGGTCAGCAGATCCGGCTTCACGGCAAACAGATTGCTGGCCCAGTCGGCGCCAAGCCGACCGAAGCCGGTAATTACTTCGTCAAAGATAAGCAAAATTCCGTATTTGTCGCAGATCTCGCGCAAGCGGCGCAAATACCCGACCGGGGGCAGGATCACACCGGCCGAGCCCTGCATCGGCTCGACGATCAAAGCGGCGACCGTGGAGGGATCGTGCAGCGTAAGCAGACGCTGTTCAAACTCTTCGGCCAGTTCCGCGCCAAAGAGCGGCAAGCCCGTGCTAAAAGCATTCCGCGCAATATCCAGCGGGTGGCGCAGATGGTCGATGCCGGGCAAGCCGACGGAAAAATGCTTGCGGTTACCGGCGATCCCGCCGACCGCCATCCCTCCGAAATTGACGCCGTGGTAGCCCCGCTCGCGCCCGATCAACTTGACGCGCCCGGCCTCGCCACGGGCACGGTGATAGGACAATGCGATCTTGAGGGCCGTCTCGGCGGCTTCGGAGCCCGAATTGACAAAAAAGACACGATCCAGCCCCGTCGGCGCCATCTCGGCCAGCGCCGTCGCCGCTTCGAACGCGAGCGGGTGCCCCATCTGGAACGGCGGGGCGTAATCCAGACACGCGACCTGCCGCTGCACCGCTTCGACGATGGGACGCCGGTTATGCCCGGCGTTGACGCACCACAGCCCGGATGTCCCGTCCAGCACGCTGCGGCCCGCATCGTCGGTGTAGTACACGCCATCGGCTGCCACCAGCATCCGCGGGGCCGCCTTGAATTGGCGGTTGGCGGTGAACGGCATCCACAAAGCATCAAGATTCGGCTCCGACATCAGAAATCTCCCTGAGCGCCCGCAGGCGAATGCATCCAATGTAGGCGTACTCAGGGGACAGCAACAGATACGCCATGTCGCGTGCGCGCCGAACTGTCCCGGTCGCATTCCCTGTACAGCCGTCCGCTGCACACGCAAAAACGCCGCGGGCCGAAGTCCGCGGCGTGGATTTACTGAAGCCGTACGATGTCTCAGAGATGGAAGCGGGCGAACGTCTCGCGCATCTTGTTCGCCGTTTGTGTAAGCGAGGACAGCGTGCCATGCACCTGCTGCAACGAATTGTCGCTATCCACGATGCGTCCGTTGATACGCTCGGTACTCTGCGCGATAGCGGTCGTCGCATTGTGTTGCTCGCTGGTAGACAGGGAAATCTGACTCATCTTGGCCATGACATCCTGCATCACGCCACGGATTTCACTGATGCGCTGCACGGCGCTCTGGGTCAGCTCGACGCCGCCGTCAACCGAGTCGAGCGTGAGCTGCATGGTGTCGACAGCCTGGCTGGTCTCGCCGCGAATCGAATCGACCATGCTCGTGATCTCCAGGGTGGCCTGTGCGGTACGTTCGGCCAGCTTGCGCACTTCGTCCGCGACCACGGCAAAGCCGCGGCCCGCCTCCCCTGCTCGCGCCGCTTCGATCGCCGCATTGAGCGCCAGCAGATTGGTCTGGTCGGCGATATCCCGTATCACATTGGTGATGCCGCTGATCTGCTGGGAGCGCTTGTCCAGCGTCGACAACATCGACGACAAGCCCTTGACGGCGCCCACGGTATGCGTCATTTCGGACGAAATGCGCTCGATGTCCTGCACACTGCCTTCCGACACGGTACCGGCATGACGAACCAGATCATCCGCCTCGCGCGCGGCGTCCGCGATATGCGAAATACTGACGGTGATCTGCTCGAGCGTTGCGGCATTGCCACTGGAGACATCGGAAATCTGGCGCGAATCGTCGGCCACCGTCTGCACCGTCGACGAAACCTG
This sequence comes from Paludibacterium yongneupense DSM 18731, assembly GCF_000422925.1. Taxonomy (GTDB): domain Bacteria; phylum Pseudomonadota; class Gammaproteobacteria; order Burkholderiales; family Chromobacteriaceae; genus Paludibacterium; species Paludibacterium yongneupense. The sequence goes on along the minus strand of NZ_KE383958.1, from coordinate 233,005 downwards.
TTGCACCCCGTCGACCACGTTTTCGGCCTCGCCCTTGACCGCGGCAAACATCTGCTGCAATTGCGCGATGAAATTATTGAACGCATGGGCGGTTTCTGCGATCTCGTCCTTGCCCGCAACCTCGATCCGGCGGGTCAGGTCGCCTTCACCCTGAGCGATTTCCTTCATGGCCAGATTCAAGCGGCGCAGTCCACTCAGCATTCCGGCCAATGCCATCCCGGCCAGCGGCAACAGAATGACAAGCAGCAGCACCCCAATGCCGATCACACTGAATAACAGCTTGGTCAGCGGCGCGAGAACCAGGTTCTTTTCCACCGCAAGCCCCAGCACCCAGTTCGTACCCTGGATAGGGACCAGGCGCACATACAAGGCCTTGCCGTTCATGCTCGCCTCGCTCATATCGCTGCCGGCGCTGGCCTTGGCGATCGCCTCGGCCGTCAGCTCGGGCATTGCGGCCTGCAACGGCTTGAGCGTCAACTCCTGCTGCGGGTGTGCAATGACCTTGCCGGACTTGTCGACCAGAAAGGCAAAGCCGTTGCCGCGCAGCTTGATCGACAGCACGGTCTTGACCAGATCGTCGATAAAGATATCGCCCCCGACGACGGCCTTGAGCGTACCGCCCGCACCGACCGGCGACACGAATGTGACGACGAGCTTCTTGGTATCGAAATCGACATAGGGCTCAGAGACGCCAGCCTTGCCGCTGGCCGCGGTTTCCTGATACCAGGGGCGGGCGACGGGGTCGTAACCGGCCGGTTGCGGCTTGCGGTCGGAGCGGATCATGCGATGATCCGCGGTTCCGATATAGGTCAGCGCAAAACCGCCGGCTTCGTTCAAATGCCCAAGCGGCGTCATGGGATCCGGCGCTTCGAGCAGGACGTTGCCGGCCTTGATGACCTGCAACTTGCTGTTATACCAATCCTGCACAAAGGTCACATAGCCCTGCGCGGTACTGGACAATTCATTATCCAGCCCCTGGATGATCGCCATGCGCATCTGGCTGTACACCATGCCGCTCAGGGCAAGGCCCAACAGGCTCAGCAGTGCCGCCATCAATATAATCAGTTTTGTTCTCATGGAGCGCATGCTTTACACCTCCCTCTTCCTTTGTAATAGTGAACCTGGCAGCGGCCATCGGCTATCCTCCGCCGCGACGCTGACCGGCACTTTTAATTTTTTGAATATTACCTGCACCACGACAGCTGAAGCATCGCTTTACTGGGCAAAAGCCCTTAAAACCTATGCCTTATCAGAATACTCGGTAAAATATTGATTTATTATGACGGTATGGAATAAAGCAACCCCAACGCTGGTTGAACGCTTGTGCGCCTCAATTTGCAGTGCGATCAAGTCCGGCCAGTTGCCGCCCGGGGCCCGCTTGCCGTCCATCCGCCGCCAGGCGGCCGAGCTGGGCGTCAGTACGTTTACGGTGGCTGACGCTTACGACAGGCTACTGACGCAGGGCCATATCCAGTCCCGCCCCGGTTCCGGCTTCTATGTGCTTGCGCGCCCGGCGGTGCCGGCACCCATAGGCCGAAGCTTGAGCGACTTGCCGATTGACGAACACTGGCTGCTGCACAAGGTCTACGAACACGCCGAGCGCGGCATCGCCGCAGGGGGTGGCTGGCTTCCGGCCCAGTGGTACGATGCCGAAGCATTGAACCGGGCGCTGCGCAGCATGGCGCGCGACGGCATGGCGCGACTCGACTACGGCGACCCCAGAGGTCTGCTGCCGCTGCGCCAGCTGCTTGCCCAGCGCATTACGGAACAAGGCATGAGCGCAACCGCCGCTTCGTTCATTCTGACCCAGGGGGCAAGTCAGGCGCTGGAGATGGTAGCGGCAACCATCGCGCGCGCAGGCGACACCCTGCTGGTGGACGACCCCGCCTATTGCAATCTGCTGTCCAGCCTCACCTATCGCGGCTTCCATCTGGTAGGCGTCCCCTGGACGGCGACCGGCCCCGATATCGGGGCACTCAAGCAACTGCTGACTCAGCATAGACCTCGAGCCTATTTTACCAATCCGCGCTTACACAACCCTACCGGCGCCAGCTACAGCCCTGCCGTCGCGCACCAGGTCGTTGCGCTCGCCGAGCAAAATGACTTTCTGCTGATCGAAGACGATGTCTCCGCCGACCTCAGCCCCAACCGGGCGCTGACCCTGGCGGCGCTCGGCGGCGCCGAACGCGTGGTGTATATCGGCAGTTTTTCCAAATCGATGTCCCCCGGCCTGCGCGTCGGGTATATCTGTGCGGCCGAGTCTCTGTGCGAGTCACTGGTGCGCTTCAAGATGCTATCCGGTCTCACCACCCCCGAACTGAACGAACAGCTCGCGCTTGCCATCCTCGGACAGCGCGACTACCGCCGCCAGTTGGAGCGCCTGCGCAACCGTCTGGCTGAAGCCCATTACCAGACCGAACGCCATTTCGATGCCCTTGGCTGGGAAGTGTTCGCGCGGCCTGGCGCCGGCGTCTATCTGTTCGCGCGGCCGCAGAGTGTCGCCGATAGCCACCCTCTGGCCGAAGCCGCGCTGAAGGAGGACATTTTGCTTGCGCCCGGCCGGCTGTTCCGTCCGCACTGCGCCGCCTCGCCCTGGTTGCGTTTCAACGTCGCCTTTTCACAATCGCCACGCCTGTGGGACTTTCTAGCCCGCAGCGGAGACATGCCATGCACCTGAGTTCACTCTATGTTCATCCTGCAAAGTCCATGCAAGGGATACGCTATCAGCGCGCTTACGCCGGAAGGCAGGGGCTGCTCCATGACCGCGAGTGGCTGCTGGCCCGCCCCGATGGAAGTTTTATCACCGCGCGCGAATTTCCGCACCTGCTGCGGGTCGTTGCCACGCCGATACCGGGTGCCGTACTGTTCGAAGCGCCGGGGCGAGCCCCACGCGTGGCGATGAGCAGTGTCTATACGCGCCGGATCGAGACGCAGGTGTGGAAAGACAGCTTTGCCGCGTGGCATGGCGACAGCGCCGTCGATGCGTGGTTCAGCGACTTTCTGGCCACTCCCTGCCAGTTGCTGTGGCTGGGACGCAGCAGCGAGCGGCGACAGAAAACGGGCGATGCCGGGCTGAGCTTTGCTGATGGCTATCCCTACCTGTTGATCAACCAGGCCTCGCTCGACGCACTGAATGGTGAATTGGCGCATGCCATCGATGCTCGCCATATGCGGCCGAATCTCGTTGTCACGGGTACCGGCAGCTATCAGGAAGACAACTGGAAACAGCTGCGCATCGGTGAGGTCGTGTTCGATGTCGCCTCGCCGTGCACGCGCTGTGTCCTCACGACCGTATCGCCGGACAGCGGCGTGCGCAGCCCCGATGGCGAACCGTTGCGCACTCTGGCCAGAACGCGAAGACGCGAACAGGGTGTCTGCTTCGGGGTCAATCTGGTCGCGCGAAACGAGGGAATCCTGGAATGCGGCAGCGAAGTGGAAATACTTGAATAGCGCAGCTGAAATGAAAAAAGCCAGCCCCGGACGGGACTGGCTTTTTTTGAACCACAACTTAATCGGCCGATTCGTCGACTGCAACGGCATCTTCGGGACGATCCAGCAGCTCGACCAGAGCCAGAGGAGCATTGTCGCCCTTGCGGAAGCCGTACTTCAGGATACGCACATAACCACCATTACGGGTGGTGAAGCGCGGTCCCAGTACGTCGAACAGCTTGACTACGATGTCGCGGTCGCGGGTACGGTCAAACGCCAGACGGCGGTTAGCCAGCGACGGCTTCTTGCCGAGCGTGATCAGGGGCTCGGCCACACGACGCAGTTCCTTGGCCTTCGGCAGCGTGGTCACGATAACTTCGTGACGCAGCAGCGAGTTAGCCATGTTACGCAGCATCGCCAGACGATGGCTGGTCGTGCGGTTCAGTTTACGATTACTGTAACGATGACGCATTGATGATATCCTTTTATCTCAAACCTTACGGTTTTTCCAGCCCTGCCGGAGGCCAATTCTCGAGCTTCATGCCCAGAGTAAGGCCCTTCGAGGCGAGAACTTCCTTGATCTCGTTAAGAGATTTTCGGCCGAGGTTCGGCGTTTTGAGCAACTCTGTCTCAGTGCGCTGAATCAAGTCGCCGATATAATAGATGTTCTCGGCTTTCAGGCAGTTGGCCGAACGAACCGTGAGTTCAAGATCGTCGACCGGGCGCAGCAGGATCGGATCGATCGGCGGCGCCTTTTCCACAACTTCTTCTACCGCTGTGCCCTGGAGGTCGGCGAAAATGGAGAGCTGATCAATCAGGATGCGAGCGGCATTGCGTACCGCCTGTTCCGGTTCGATCACGCCATTGGTCTCGATATCGAGAACCAGACGGTCGAGGTCGGTACGTTGCTCCACACGGGCGCTTTCCACCGAATAGCTCACACGGCGAACCGGCGAGAACGATGCGTCCAGTTGGATGGTACCGATGGCACGGTTGTCATCATGATTGGATCGAGCGGAAACGGGCTGATAACCGCGTCCCTTTTCGATCTTGATTTCCATTTCGATCTTGCCGCCAACGGAGAGATGGCCAATCACGTGTTCCGGATTGATCACTTCCACATCATGCGGCAGCTCGATGTCGCCAGCCAATACGTCGCCTTCGCCCTCTTTGCGGAGAGTCAGAACGACGCTGTCACGACCATGCAGCTTAAGCACCACACCCTTGAGGTTCAGGAGGATATCGACAACATCCTCCCGAACACCGTCAAGTGCGGAATACTCATGCAAAACGCCAGCGATGGTCACTTCGGTCGGGGCAAAGCCCGGCATCGACGACAGGAGAATCCGGCGCAGCGAATTGCCCAGAGTATGGGCATAGCCACGTTCGAACGGCTCCATCGACACGCGTGCGTGCGTAGCCGAAACCGGCTGTACATCGATGAGACGAGGTTTCAGAAATTCCGAAGCGCTGTTTTGCATAGTCATTCCCTAAGATCTAGCGATTACTTGGAGTAGAATTCCACAACGAGCTGTTCGTTGATATCGCTAGACAGTTCGGAACGTTCCGGAGAGTTCTTGAAAACGCCTTCCATCTTCTTCGGATCGACCGAGACCCAGGACGGGAAACCGCCCTGCTCGGCCAGCGACAGCGCTTCAGCGACGCGGACCTGTTTCTTGGCTTTTTCGCGAATAGCTACGACGTCGCCAACCTTAACTTGGTACGACGGAATGTTCACAACCTGGCCATTGACAACGATGGCTTTGTGGCTTACCAGTTGACGCGATTCAGCGCGCGTGGAGCCAAAACCCATGCGATATACAACATTGTCCAGACGTGCCTCGAGTAGCTTCAACAGGTTTTCGCCAGTGGAGCCCTTGCGACGAACCGCTTCCGCAAAGTAATTGCGGAATTGACGCTCGAGTACACCGTAAATACGACGAATTTTCTGCTTTTCACGCAGCTGGACGCCGTAGTCGGACAGGCGGCCCTTACGAGCGCCATGCTGACCCGGGATACTGTCCAGTTTGCACTTGGAATCCAGTGCACGACGCGCGCTCTTCAAGAAGAGATCGGTGCCTTCGCGACGCGCGAGCTTACATTTGGGGCCGATATAACGTGCCATGTCTCACAGTCTCCGAATTAAATACGACGTTTCTTGGGCGGACGGCAACCGTTGTGCGGTACCGGCGTCACGTCGGAGATGCTGGTAATCTTGAAACCAAGCGCGTTGAGAGCACGTACGGCGGATTCGCGACCCGGACCTGGCCCCTTGATACGAACTTCGAGATTCTTCACACCATATTCTTGGGCAACTTTACCAGCGTGCTCCGCAGCTACTTGAGCGGCGAAGGGTGTACTTTTGCGCGAGCCCTTAAAACCAGCGCCGCCTGAGGTAGCCCAAGATAAAGCATTGCCTTGGCGGTCGGTGATAGTGATGATGGTGTTGTTAAACGAAGCGTGCACATGCACGATACCTTCGCTAACACTCTTGCGCACTTTTTTACGTACACGAATAGCTGTGTTTGCTTTAGCCATTATCTGTGTTCCTTAAGTTACTTCTTGCCGGCGATCGGCTTGCGCGGTCCCTTGCGGGTACGGGCATTGGTACGGGTGCGCTGACCGCGGCACGGCAGACCACGACGATGACGAAGGCCGCGATAGCTGCCCATGTCCATCAGTCGCTTGATGCTCATCGTAACTTCGCGACGCAGGTCACCTTCTACGGTGAACTTTGCCACTTCGGTACGAAGCGCTTCCATTTCAGCATCGTTCAGATCCTTAACCTTGACGGAAGGATTGACGCCTGCGGCAGCACAAAGCTGCAGCGCACGAGTCTGACCGATGCCGTAAATTGCCTGCAGGCCGATAACGGCATGCGCATGATTGGGGATATTTACCCCTGCAATACGGGCCATACTCTTTCCTTAAGCCTTAAGACCTTGAAAAGTTTGCGATTGTAACACGCAAAGTCAGGTCTAACAATGTTAGCCTTGTCTTTGCTTGTGACGCGGGTCCGTGCAGATCACGCGAACTACGCGATTGCGGCGGATGATTTTGCAGTTACGGCAAATTTTCTTTACCGACGGCTGTACTCGCATATCAGTTCCTTTCAGTACTCAAAAAGAGCGAGTGCGCTATTTTGCACGGAACACGATTCGGGCGCGGGTCAGATCGTATGGAGTCAACTCCACGGTCACCTTGTCGCCAGGCAGGATGCGGATATAGTGCATCCGCATCTTCCCTGAAATATGCCCGAGTACCACGTGTCCATTCTCAAGCTGGACCTGGAAAGTTGCGTTCGGCAACATTTCCAGGACCTCGCCTTGCATCTGGATGGTGTCTTCCTTAGCCATACAACCCAGCGTGCATCGTTGTATCAGCGGGTAAGAGAGTTGCCTTTGAAGTTGGCCTTCTTGAGCAAGCTCTCATACTGATGCGACAACACGTAGGACTGGACCTGAGCCATGAAATCCATGGTCACCACCACAATGATCAGCAGTGATGTGCCGCCGAAGTAGAACGGAACGTTCCACTTCAACACCAAAAATTCAGGCAACAGGCAAACCAACGTGATGTAAATCGCACCGACCAAGGTCAGCCGGAGAGTGATTTTCTCGATGTAGCGAGAAGTCTGCTCCCCGGGACGAATGCCCGGAATAACCGCCCCACTCTTCTTCAGGTTATCGGCCGTTTCTTTCGGATTGAACATCAATGCCGTATAGAAATAGCAGAAGAAGATGATGGCCGTCGCATACAGCAACACATACAAAGGCTGACCAGGGTGCAGCTTGTCGGCCACACTCTTCAGAAAGCCAAGTCCTTCCGTGTTTCCGAACCATCCGAGGATAGTCGCCGGAAACAGGATGATGCTGGACGCAAAAATCGGCGGGATCACCCCTGCCATGTTGAGCTTGAGCGGAAGATGCGAGCTCTGGCCCTGCATGACACGATTACCGACCTGACGCTTGGCATAGTTGACCAGCACCTTGCGCTGACCGCGTTCGGCGAACACGACCAGATAGGTAACCAGCGCAACGCCGACAAACAGCACGACGGCAAACAGAATGGGCAAAGAGCCTTGACTGGTCAGAGTCAGAGTCTTGCCGATCGCCGCCGGCACGCCGGAAGCGATACCGGCGCAGATGATGAGCGAAATACCGTTGCCGATACCCCGCTCGGTAATCTGCTCACCAAGCCACATAAGGAACATGGTGCCGGTTACCAGCGTGATCACAGTGGTCAGGTAAAACTCCCACTGCACGGACACAACCAGGTTCGGCTGCTTGTAAAGCATCACCGCAATACCGAAGCTCTGGAACGAAGCCAGCGCTACGGTTGCATAACGAGTGTACTGGGTTACCTTACGACGTCCAGAGTCGCCTTCCTTCTTCAGCTGCTTCAGGGTCGGAACGACTTCCGAAGCCAGCTGCAGAATAATGGAAGCCGAGATATACGGCATGATGCCCAGGGCAAAGACCGTAAACCTCGAAAGGGCGCCCCCCGAGAACATGTTGAACATGTCGAGGAGCCCCGTTTGCGACGTGTGGAACAACTTCGCTAGTTCGGCAGGATTGATCCCGGGAACCGGAATGTGCGCACCGATACGATAAACGATCAGGGCACCGATCAGGAACCAGATACGGCTCTTCAGATCGCCAAACTTGTTAGCATTTGCCACTAGAGAAGTATTCGCCACGTACGTGTGCCTTATTCTACGAAGCTGCCGCCGGCGGCTTCGATGGCTGCACGGGCGCCGGCAGTCGCCGACACGCCACGCAACGTCAGAGCACGCTCAACTTTGCCGGACAGGATCACCTTGGCCACTTCGGCCTTGATGCTGACCAGACCGGCTTGCTTGAGGGCGAGCAAATCGATTTCATCAACGGGCAGCAGGTTCAGTTCGGAGAGGCGGACCTCGGCGACTTTGCCAACGCTCAGGGATTTGAAGCCACGCTTCGGCAGGCGACGTTGAAGCGGCATTTGACCGCCTTCGAAGCCCACGCGGTGGAAACCGCCTGCGCGGCTCTTCTGACCCTTGTGACCGCGGCCTGCAGTCTTACCCAGACCGCTACCGATGCCACGACCCACGCGACGCTTTGCGTGCTTCGCGCCTTCGCCGGGTTTGATGGTATTGAGTTCCATGTTAGCCCTCGCTCTTCAGCAGGTAGCTGATCTTGTTGATCATGCCACGGTTCTCAGGCGTATCGATCACTTCGACGGTCTGACGGATTTTCTTCAGACCGAGGCCGCGAGCGCATGCCTTGTGCGATTCAAGACGGCCAATCAGGCTCTTGACCAGAGTCACCTTGACGGTCTTCGCGTTAGTCATGATCAACCCCCAGAATTTCTTCTACGGTCAGACCACGCTTGGCCGCGATTTGCGCCGGAACGCAGATCTTGTTCAAGCCGTCCAGCGTGGCGCGAACCACGTTGTACGGGTTGGTCGAGCCCTGGATCTTGGCGGAGATGTTGTGTACGCCCATTGCGTCGAAAATCGCACGCATGGCGCCACCCGCCTTGATACCGGCACCGTCTTTGGCCGGCTGCATGAACACGGTGGTCGCGCCATGCTTGCCGATTACGGTGTGGTGCAGCGTGCCGTTCTTCAACGGGATCTTCACCAGGTTGCGACGAGCCGCTTCCATGGCCTTCTGTACGGCGACCGGGACTTCCTTGGAACGTCCCTTACCCATACCGATGCCACCGTCTCCATCACCGACTACGGTGAGAGCGGAGAAAGCCATGATGCGACCGCCCTTCACCACTTTGGTGACGCGGTTGACGCTGATCATTTTCTCGATCAGACCGTCGCCACGATCTTCCATTTCGTGCTTAGCCATTCTTCACTCCGAATTAGAATACCAGACCGTGTTCGCGTGCAGCATCGGCCAGTGCCTTGATGCGACCGTGGTATTTGAAACCCGAGCGGTCGAACGACACTTTTTCGATACCGGCAGCCTTGGCTTTTTCAGCGATACGCTGGCCGATAAGAGCTGCTGCAGTCACGGTGCCACCATTGGTGAGATCGGTGCGAAGCTCGGCTTCCAGCGAGGAAGCGCTGGCCAATACCTTGCTACCCGTCTCATCGATGATCTGAGCGTAAATGTGGCAATTGGTGCGATAAACCGTGAGGCGCACCATCTTGAGCTCCGCAATACGGGCACGGGTTTTACGTGCGCGCCGGAGTCGAGCTTGTTTCTTGTCCATGTCAGTGCCTCAGTTACTTCTTCTTGGTCTCTCTCAGAACCACGACCTCGTCGGCATAGCGGACGCCCTTGCCCTTGTACGGTTCCGGGGAACGGTACGCGCGGACTTCGGCGGCTACCTGGCCTACGAGCTGCTTGTCAGCGCCCTTGATCAGGATCTCGGTCTGAGTCGGAGTTTCTGCCTTGATCCCGGCGGGCATTTGATGCACGACAGGATGGGAGAAACCAAGAGTGAGGTTCAGCGCATCGCCCTGAGCCTGGGCACGATAGCCCACGCCAACCAGGGTCAGCTTCTTTTCGAAGCCCTTGGATACGCCGATAACCATGTTATTGAGCAGCGAGCGCAGCGTGCCGGACATGGCACGAGCGAACTTGCTGTCATTCTTGGCAGCGAAGGTCAGCTGGTTGTTATCCAGTTTGACGTCCACTTCCGAGCACAAAGCGGTGCTCAGAGTACCAAGTGTGCCCTTAACGCTCACCTCTTCGGCGCCGAATTTTACTTCTACGCCAGCCGGGATGGCTACGGGATTCTTAGCTACGCGAGACATTAAACCCTCTCCTTAAGCCACGATGCAGAGCAGCTCACCACCGACGCCGGCGGAACGCGCCTTGCGATCGGTCATCACACCCTTGGAGGTGGACAGGATAGCCACGCCGAGGCCGTTCATGACCTTCGGGATTTCAGTGGAGCCCTTGTACACTCGCAGGCCGGGGCGCGAAACGCGTTCGATGCGTTCGATGACCGGACGACCAGCATAGTACTTGAGCTGGATATCGAGGACAGGCTTCTTTTCTTCGCCGGCTACGGCGAAATCTTCGATATAGCCTTCTGCCTTAAGCACCGCGGCAAGCGCAACTTTCAGCTTCGACGACGGCATGGAAACCGCCACCTTGGAAGCGCGCTGGGCGTTGCGAATGCGGGTCAGCATATCGGAAATAGGATCATGCATGCTCATTCTGTGTCTCCTATTACCAGCTGGCCTTCACAATACCCGGGATCTCGCCTTTCATGGCGATTTCGCGAAGCTTGTTACGACCCAGACCAAATTTACGGAACACACCACGCGGACGACCGGTGATGGCGCAACGACGACGTTGACGCACCGGGGAGGCATTGCGCGGCAGCTGCTGCAATTGCAGACGTGCGGCGAAACGCTCTTCTTCCGACAGGCTCGGATTGTTGATGATGGCAAGAAACGCTTCGCGCTTGACGGCGAACTTCGCTGCCAGCTTTACGCGCTTCTCTTCACGGTTAATCAGTGCGAGTTTTGCCATGTGCTTAACCCTTGAACGGGAACTTGAACGCGGCCAGCAGTGCGCGGGCCTCTTCGTCAGTTTTCGCCGTTGTAGTAATGGTAATATTCATACCACGCAGAGCATCGATCTTGTCGTACTCGATTTCCGGGAAGATGATCTGCTCTTTCACGCCCATGTTGTAGTTGCCGCGGCCATCGAAGGACTTGGCGGAAACACCACGGAAGTCACGAACGCGCGGCAGCGCGACGGTAACCAGGCGATCCAGGAACTCGTACATCCGTTCGCGGCGCAGGGTAACCTTGCAGCCGATCGGATAATCGTCGCGGATTTTAAAACCGGCGATCGACTTGCGAGCCGTGGTGACAACCGGCTTTTGACCGGCAATCTTGGTCATATCGCCAACGGCGTGTTCCATGACCTTTTTATCGGCCACGGCTTCGCCCACACCCATGTTCAGGGTGATTTTTTCGATACGCGGAACTTCCATGATCGACTTGTAACCGAATTGCTTGGTCAGATCAGGAACCACGCTATCTTTGTAGAAATCGTAGAGACGTGCCATATTGACTCCTTACGCCCCGATAACTTCGCCATTGGACTTGAATACGCGTACTTTGCTGCCGTCTTCAAGAATCTTGAAGCCTACGCGATCAGCCTTTTGGCTAGCCGAATTGAAGATCGCCACATTGGACGTTTCAATCGGCATGGTCTTGTCAACGATGCCGCCAGCGACACCACGGATCGGATTCGGCTTTTGATGTTTTTTGACAACATTAACGCCTTCAACGACCAGCTTGTCGTCCAGGACGCGCAGGACAGTTCCGCGCTTACCCTTGTCTTTGCCGGTGATTACTACGACTTCATCACCCTTGCGAATTTTACGCATGCGAGCTCCTTACAGCACTTCCGGCGCCAGCGAAACGATCTTCATGAAACGCTCGGTACGCAGTTCACGCGTTACCGGCCCGAAGATGCGAGTGCCGATTGGCTCTAATTTGGCATTGAGCAACACAGCCGCATTGCCGTCGAATTTGATCAACGAGCCGTCCGGACGACGCACGCCTTTGGCGGTACGTACGACCACAGCGTTGTACACGTCGCCCTTCTTGACGCGACCGCGCGGAGCAGCATCCTTGATGCTCACCTTGATGATGTCGCCAACACTAGCATAGCGACGCTTGGAGCCACCCAACACCTTGATGCACATAACGTGACGCGCACCCGTGTTGTCAGCGACCTCAAGCATGGTCTGCATTTGGATCATTTAGTGATTACCTTTCTATCCAACTTATCCCGTCACTTTCGGCTGGAGTTTCGACGGATCGGCAGACCCGAGGACAACAGACGAAACGCCGCAGAAATCTGCGGCGTGTCAAACGGCCAGTTTTGGACCCCGTACAGGGCAGAATCCCGCCCTATTTACGAGGCAGGAAAATGGCCATTATACAGAGGAGCAAGCCCCTCTGCAAGTCTTTACACTTGGCGAGATTTCTCGACAAGCGCGGTCACAACCCACGACTTGGTCTTCGAGAGAGGACGGGATTCGCTGATAACAACGATATCGCCAGTCTTGTACTCGTTTTTCTCGTCATGAGCGTGGAACTTCTTCGACAGACGTACGATCTTGCCGTACATCGGGTGCTTAACCTTGCGCTCGATCAGTACGGTAACGGTCTTGTCCATCTTGTCGCTGACAATTTTGCCGGTCAGCGAGCGGACCACTTTGGTATCGCTCATATTAAGCGGCCTTCTCGTTCAGAAGGGTGCGCACGCGAGCGATGTCGCGGCGTACTTTCTTCAGTTCACTGTTTTTGGTGAGCTGTTGGGTCGCGTGCTGCATACGCAGCGCGAACTGGGCCTTCAACAGGCTCAGCAGTTCGGCCTTCAGCTCTTCCACGCTCTTGGCTCTAAGTTCGGTCGCTTTCATCACTGACCCACCTGTCTAGTTACAAACACAGTCGCGATCGGCAACTTGGCGGCAGCCAAACGGAATGCTTCGCGAGCGATCTCTTCCGCAACGCCGTCCATTTCGTACAGCATCTTGCCCGGCTGAATTTCAGCCACGTAGAACTCCGGCGTACCCTTACCGTTACCCATACGGACTTCGGCAGGTTTGGAGGTGATCGGCTTGTCCGGGAAAATACGGATCCAGATCCGGCCGCCACGCTTGATGTGACGAGTCATTGCACGACGCGCAGCTTCGATCTGACGAGCCGTCAGACGACCGCGACCCATAGCCTTCAGACCATACTCACCGAAGCTAACCTTGTTGCCACGGGTAGCGATACCAGTGTTGCGGCCTTTATGCTGTTTACGGTACTTGAGTCTAGTTGGCTGCAACATTGCGCGGGCCCTTTCTCACTTTCTTCTCGGGAGCAGCGGGAGCAGCCTGCACTTGGCCCGGCTTCAGCTCACCCTTGTATACCCAAACCTTGATACCGATGATGCCATACGTGGTCTTCGCTTCCGAAGTCGCGTAGTCCACATCGGCACGCAGGGTATGCAGCGGCACGCGGCCTTCGCGGTACCATTCGCTACGCGCGATATCGATACCGTTCAGACGACCCGAGCTCATGATCTTGATGCCCAGGGCACCCATGCGCATTGCATTCTGCATGGAACGCTTCATGGCGCGACGGAACATCACGCGCTTTTCCAGCTGCGAAGCGATACCGTCGGCGATGATTTGCGCGTCCAGTTCCGGCTTGCGAACTTCTTCGATGTTCACATGGACCGGCACACCCAGCAGCTTCTGCAGCTGTTGCTTCAAGACTTCGATGTCTTCGCCTTTTTTACCGATCACGACACCCGGACGGGCGCTATGAATGGTGATGCGGGCGGACTTTGCCGGACGCTCGATGGTCACACGACCAACGGAGGCGTGAGCCAGGCGCTTCTTCAGGAATTCGCGAACATCGATATCCTGCTTCAGCATCACAGGGAAATCTTTGCTGCTGGCGAACCACTTGGAAGACCAGTTTTTATTAACGGCAAGACGGAATCCCGTCGGATGAATCTTCTGACCCATTTCTTACCCCTTAATTGCCCACGGTCAACGAGATGTGGCAAGTCTGCTTTTCAATGCGATTGCCACGACCTTTTGCTCGTGCCGTGAAACGCTTCAGGCTCGCACCTTTGTCCACGAAAATGCTCTCCACCGCCAGGGTGTCGATATCAGCGCCTTCGTTATGCTCAGCATTAGCGATAGCGGATTCGAGCAGCTTCTTGACGAGTACGGCACCTTTTTTCGGGCTGAAAGCCAGAATGTTGAGTGCCTCATCGACGGACTTGCCGCGGATCAGGTCTGCCACCAGACGGCCCTTTTGGGCCGACAGGCGGACGTTTTTCAGATATGCAGATACTCTCATCGCTTCACCTTACCTCTTCTTCGCCTTCTTATCGGCCGCGTGGCCCTTGAAGGTACGAGTCAGGGAGAATTCGCCCAGTTTATGGCCGACCATGTTTTCGGATACATAAACCGGAACGTGGGTGCGACCGTTGTGTACAGCGATGGTCAGACCAATGAAATCCGGCAGGATGGTCGAACGACGCGACCAAGTCTTGATCGGACGCTTGTCACTGGTCGCACGCGCCGCGTCAACCTTCTTCAGAAGGTGCAGATCAACGAACGGGCCTTTTTTCTGCGAACGTGCCATGTCAATTAGCCTTTAGTGGAATAGCGACGGCGTACAATCATATTCGAAGTACGCTTGTTGCGACGGGTACGGTAGCCCTTCGTCGGCTGGCCCCACGGGCTAACCGGCACACGGCCTTCACCAGTACGACCTTCACCACCACCGTGCGGGTGATCGATCGGGTTCATGGCCGTACCACGTACGGTCGGACGAATACCACGCCAGCGGTTTGCACCGGCCTTGCCGATTTTAGCCAGGCTGTGTTCTTCGTTACCGACTTCGCCAACGGTCGCGCGGCAGTCGACATGCACCTTGCGGATTTCGCCAGAGCGCAGACGCAGCTGAGCATAGATGCCCTCGCGAGCCAGCAGCAATGCCGAAGCGCCGGCAGAGCGCGCCATTTGTGCGCCACGACCCGGCTGCAATTCGATGCAGTGGATGGTGGTACCGACCGGAATATTGCGGATCGGCAGCGTGTTGCCCACCTTGATCGGGGCTTCAACGCCAGACAGCAGGACAGCACCCGGCTTGACGCCGCGCGGAGCCACGATGTAGCGACGTTCGCCATCCGCGTAGCACAGAAGAGCGATATGCGCGGTGCGGTTCGGATCGTATTCGATACGCTCTACCTTGGCCGGCACGCCATCCTTGTTGCGACGGAAGTCGATGATACGGTAATTCTTTTTATGGCCACCGCCCATGTGACGGGTGGTGATACGGCCATTATTGTTGCGGCCGGCAGTCGAGTTTTTCTTCTCGACCAGCGAAGCCAGCGGCGCGCCCTTATGCAGGTCAGGGTGCACTACCTTGACCACCGCACGACGGCCCGCGGAAGTCGGTTTTACCTTAACGATAGGCATGCTCTATCTCCTCACTCCGCAGCCGCGCCGGTCAGATCGATTTCCTGACCTTGCACCAGGCTTACGTAAGCCTTTTTCCAGTCCTTGCGACGGCCGAAAGAACGACCGAAACGCTTGACCTTGCCCTTGACGTTCACGGTAGATACGCTTTCAACCTTGACGCTGAACAACAGTTCAACGGCAGCCTTGATTTCAGGCTTGGTTGCGTCAGTAGCTACGCGGAAAACGACTTGTTGGTTCTTCTCGGCAACGAACGTGCTTTTCTCGGAAACAACCGGAGCGAGAATTACTTGCAAAAGACGTTCTTGATTCATGCCCATTGCTCCTCGAGTTGCTGCACGGCTTCGCGAGTCATAACGATCTTCTTGAAGCGAAGCAGGCTGTACGGATCGACCTGTTGAGCCTCGATCACCAGCACGTTCGGCAGGTTGCGCGACGAGAGATAGAGGTTTTCGTCCAGTTCCTTGGTAATGAACAGACCCTGTTCAAGACCCATGGACTTGACCAGTGCCGCGAATTCCTTGGTCTTCGGCGTTTCAACCGTCAGGCTGTCAACCACGATCAGACGTTCGTCACGCAGCAGTTGCGACAGGATCGCAGCCATGCCGGCACGGAACATCTTGCGGTTAACCTTGTGGCTGAAGTTTTCGTCCGGCTTGTTCGGGAACGCACGACCACCACCACGCCACACCGGGGACGACGTCATACCGGAACGCGCACGGCCGGTACCCTTCTGACGCCACGGCTTTTTGGTAGCATGGTGAACTTCGGCACGAGTCAGCTGGGAGCGGTTGCCGCTACGGGCGTTAGCCAGGTAGGCGGTAACAACCTGATGCACCAGTGCTTCGTTGTAATCGCGACCGAAAAGACTTTCGCTCGCTTGCAGGCCTTCGACAGCCTGACCTTGCGTATTGATAACTTTCAGTTCCATCACGCACCTGCCTTCACGCTGGGACGTACCACCACGTCGCCATTGATGGCGCCGGGCACACCGCCCTTGACCAGCAACAGTTGACGTTCGACGTCGATACGGACAATTTCCAGGCACTGTACGGTGCTCTTGACGTTACCGTACTGGCCCGCCATGCGCTTACCCGGAAGAACGCGACCCGGGTCCTGCGCCTGACCGATGGAACCGGCGGAATTATGCGACCGCGAGTTACCATGCGAGGCACGGTTGGAAGAGAAGTTGTGACGCTTGATCGCGCCAGAGAAACCCTTACCCTTGGAAGTACCCGTCACGTCAACAATTTGACCGACCTGGAAAATTTCCACGGCAATGGAGTCGCCCGGCTTGAAGGTCGACAGTTGTTCGGCGGACAGGGTGAACTCGGTCAAACCACGGCCGGCTTCAACGCCTGCCTTGGCAAAGTGGCCGGCCTCAGCCTTGACCACACGGTTCGCCTTGCGGGCGCCAAAAGTAACTTGAACGGCAGTGTAGCCGTCCACTTCGGGGGTTTTGATTTGCGTGACGCGGTTGGCGGACATGTCCAGCACAGTCACCGGGATGGAAGCTCCATCTTCAGCGAAAATGCGGGTCATGCCGACTTTGCGACCGACAAGACCTAAACTCATGTTTATTTCCTTTTGCAGGTGCCGATTACGATTGACCGGCATACAAAAACAAAAGCGGACTCGCAAAATTGCGAGTCCGCTAATGTATCACAGAAAATTCAAGAATCGCAAGTACTTAGCACACTTACGATACTCTGACTTCCATTACTGCAGCTTGATTTCCACATCCACGCCAGCCGGCAGGTCGAGCTTCATCAGGGCATCGACAGTCTTGTCGGTCGGATCGACGATGTCCATCAGGCGCAAGTGGGTACGGATTTCCAGCTGATCGCGGGAAGTCTTGTTCACGTGCGGCGAACGCAGGACGTTGAAACGCTCGATTTTGGTCGGCAGCGGAACCGGACCCTTGACAACGGCACCGGTACGTTTTGCGGTTTCAACAATTTCCTGGGCGGAGCGGTCGATCAGGTTGTAATCGAAAGCTTTCAGGCGGATGCGAATTTTTTGGCTCTGCATGTCAGCTTCCTATTACGCGATGATCTTGGAGACAACGCCGGCGCCAACGGTACGGCCGCCTTCGCGAATAGCGAAACGCAGACCTTCTTCCATGGCGATCGGAGCGATCAGTTCCACGGTGATGGCCACGTTATCGCCAGGCATAACCATTTCCACGCCTTCGCCCAGCGTCACGGCGCCGGTCACGTCGGTGGTGCGGAAATAGAACTGCGGGCGGTAGTTTGCAAAGAACGGGGTGTGACGACCGCCTTCGTCCTTCGACAGAACGTAAACTTCAGCCGAGAACTTGGTGTGCGGGTTGATGGAACCCGGCTTCGCCAGAACTTGACCGCGTTCGACTTCTTCACGCTTGGTGCCGCGCAGCAGCACGCCCACGTTGTCGCCAGCCTGACCTTGATCCAGCAGCTTGCGGAACATTTCCACGCCGGTGCAAGTCGTCTTGACCGTGGCCTTGATACCCACGATTTCGATTTCTTCGCCGACTTTGACCACACCGCGTTCTACGCGACCGGTCACAACGGTACCGCGGCCGGAGATCGAGAACACGTCTTCGATCGGCAGCAGGAACGGCTTGTCGATGGCGCGTTCCGGAGTCGGGATGTAGCTGTCCAGAGCGTCCGCCAGACGGAAGATCGCCGGTTCGCCGATTTCGGACTGGTCGCCTTCCAGCGCCTTTAGAGCCGAACCCTTGATGATAGGAACGTCATCACCCGGGAAATCGTAGGAAGACAGCAGGTCGCGAACTTCCATTTCGACCAGTTCCAGCAGCTCTTCGTCATCCACCATGTCGCACTTGTTCAGGAACACGATGATGTACGGAACGCCAACCTGGCGGGCCAGCAGGATGTGTTCGCGGGTTTGCGGCATCGGACCGTCGGCGGCCGAGCAAACCAGGATCGCGCCATCCATCTGGGCGGCACCGGTAATCATGTTCTTGACGTAGTCGGCGTGCCCCGGGCAGTCGACGTGAGCGTAGTGGCGAGCCGAGGTTTCGTATTCGACGTGCGCGGTATTGATGGTAATACCACGAGCCTTTTCTTCCGGCGCGCTATCGATCTGTGCGTAGCCCTTGGCTTCGCCGCCGAATTTCTTCGACAGAATGGTGGTGATAGCTGCGGTCAGCGTGGTTTTACCGTGGTCGACGTGACCGATGGTGCCGACGTTTACGTGCGGTTTCGTCCGCTCGAACTTTTCCTTAGCCATGGCAAATTCCCTGAATCCGAAACATATAAAGTTAAGCGATGGTGCCCATGGACAGAATTGAACTGTCGACCTCTCCCTTACCAAGGGAGTGCTCTACCCCTGAGCTACATGGGCCCTAAAACAGGCATTTTACGCTTGGAGCGGGTGAAGGGAATCGAACCCTCGTCATAAGCTTGGAAGGCTTCTGCTCTACCATTGAGCTACACCCGCCTTACACACACCGACGACCTAAGTTACACGCCGCCAAGACGCTAGAAAATCTGGTGGGGGGAGAAGGATTCGAACCTTCGAAGGCTGAGCCGTCAGATTTACAGTCTGATCCCTTTGACCGCTCGGGAATCCCCCCTGAAAGAGACCCGAATCATATAGAACACTCGGCGCCCCGTCAACCCGATTTTTGTCTTTTTCGCTATTTTTTTAATGTTGAATCGAAAAACGCCCCATTCGCACGATTGGCAAACGGGGCGCCGCAAGAAAAATCAGTGACTTGCGCCAATCAGGCCTTGACCGAGATGACCAGGTACTTCTTGTACAACTGGTCATGATCTTCGACGCGATCCGGGTCGAAGGGGATGCAATCCACCGGACAGACTTGCTGGCACTGCGGTTCGTCGTAGTGGCCCACGCATTGCGTGCAGAGGTCCGGATTGATCTGGTAGATCTCTTCGCCCTGCGAAATGGCGTTATTGGGGCACTCGGGTTCACAGACGTCGCAATTGATGCATTCGTCGGTAATCATCAAAGCCATGCTAATTCCTCAACTGTTCCAGTGTATAAAATACTGTCATCCACCGCGCTCCGCGGCAAGGGACAACGCAATATCGCCTCATGCGACCGCAGAACGACGCAGCAGACCATAATGCACCTGGCCCGCGCGATCCTTGCGCTCGACTTCCCATCCTTCCAGCCCGGGCCACGCCCGCGCCTCGAAGTAGACAACCCCGTCCTCGGCCAGCACCGCTTCGACTCGACTCAGCGCCTGCGGCAGCAGGTCCAGCGCGTAGGGCGGATCGAGAAACACGACGTCAAATCGTTCGTGCGCACTCCTTAGATATAGCATGGCATCCTGCACGGCAATGGAAACCGCCGCCGCACCCAGTGCGGTGCGATTGCCTTCAAGCGATGCCGCCACCTGGCGCGATTTTTCCACCATCACCACGCGCGCCGCGCCGCGCGATGCGGCCTCGAAGCCGAGTGCACCGCTGCCGGCAAACAGATCCAGGCAGGACAGGCCGTCCAGACGCTGTCCGAGCCAATTGAAAACGGTCTCCCGCACGCGATCCGGAGTCGGGCGCAAACCGTCGACCGCGGGGAACGGTAAAAGCCGGCGCCGGTAGTCGCCGCCGATGATCCTTACTTTCTGCTGATTCATGGAGCCGTAGGGAAAATTTGCAAACCGCGTATTTTACCCCAAGCGGAGCACGGTGGTGCTAATTCGCTGAAATTCTACGTAATTTCGGCCTGCCCGTCACCTTGAAGCGCAGCCGCTAGCGCCCCCGCCTTCCCCCGGATACGGCCGGCCGGCCCCCGGGCCTGCCTAAATGCGCAATAAAGGATACAATTTACCCATTTATCCGTATCCGAACAGGTAAGCATGTTCAGCTTCTTCAAGAAAAAACCCCAGGATGACGCGGCCCCCGTCTCCGAACCCGTCTCCTCCGCGCCTGACGCATCCCCGGCCGGCATCGCGCAGCGCCCGGCCTGGACCGAACGGCTGAAAGCCGGACTCGCCAAAACGCGCGACCGTCTGGGCAAGCAGATGGCGGGCCTGTTCGGTGGCGGCAAGATCGACGATGAGCTCTATGACGAGCTCGAAGCCGCGCTGCTGACTGCCGACATGGGGGTCGATGCGACGCAGCATCTGCTGGCCGTGGTGCGCGAACGGGTCAGCTTGCGCGGATTGAAGGATGCATCCGAACTCAAACAGGCGTTGAAAGATGCGCTTACCGAGCTGATCCTTCCCCTGGAAGTTCCGCTCGACGTGAGCGGGCACACACCGTATGTCATCATGCTCGCCGGCGTCAACGGCGCCGGCAAGACCACCTCGATCGGCAAACTGGCCAAATACTTCCAGCAGCAGGGCAAATCGGTCCTGCTCGCCGCCGGCGACACCTTCCGTGCCGCCGCACGCGAACAGCTGGTCGCCTGGGGCGAGCGCAACGACGTCACCGTCATTGCGCAACAGGGCGGCGATGCCGCTGCCGTATGCTTCGATGCGATCAATGCGGCGCGCGCGCGCGGCATTGACGTCGTTCTCGCCGACACCGCCGGACGTCTGCCGACCCAGTTGCATCTGATGGAAGAAATCCGCAAGGTCAAGCGTGTCATACAAAAAGCCCTGCCCGAGGCTCCGCACGAGATTATTCTGGTGCTGGATGCCAATATCGGACAAAACGCGATCAGCCAGGTCAAGGTTTTCGACGATGCACTCGGCCTGACCGGCCTGATACTGACCAAGCTCGACGGCACGGCCAAGGGGGGAGTCATCGCGGCCATCGCCAAGCAGCGCCCCATCCCCTTGCGCTTCATCGGCGTAGGCGAGAGCATCGACGATCTGCGCCCGTTCTCGGCGCGCGATTACATCGACGCCCTGTTCGACTAAGTTTTGCTGCCGCCGCGCGACGGCAGCAGCCAACCCTGAAGGGAATCGAATCGCATGATCCAGTTCGACCAGGTGACCAAGCGTTACCCAGGAGGCATCGAAGCGCTGAAAAATCTGTCGTTTTCGATTGCCAGCGGCGAAATGGTCTTTCTCGCCGGCCACTCCGGCGCCGGCAAATCGACACTGCTCAAGCTGATAGGCGGCCTCGAGCGCGCCACTAGCGGCAGCGTACTGGTCAACAACCAGAATCTGTCGCGTCTGCGCGCCAATCAGATCGCCTTCGTCCGTCAGCATATCGGCATGGTATTTCAGGACCACAAAATTCTGTTCGATCGCAGCGTATTTGACAATGTAATGCTTCCGCTCGACATCATCGGTTTCGACCGCCGCGAAGCGCAGAAGCGGGTACGTGCCGCGCTCGACAAGGTCGGCCTGCTCGGCAAGGAAAAAATGATGCCGGTCCGGCTTTCGGGAGGCGAGCAGCAACGCTTGTGCATTGCGCGCGCGGTCGTCCACCGCCCCACCCTGCTTCTGGCGGACGAACCCTCGGCCAACCTCGATCGCGCTTATGCGCTCGATATCATGGAGCTATTCAAATCGTTCCATCAGGTCGGCGTCACCGTGGTGATTTCCGCTCATGACGAAAGTCTGATGGAAGATTACGGCCGCCGCATCATCCGCTTGCGTGAAGGACAATTTGCCGCATGAAACACTTCTTCTTTCTGCACTGGCAAAGTGCGCGGAATGCGCTCTCGAAAATCCTGCGTCAGCCGCTGGCCAGCCTGCTGACCCTGCTCATGCTTTCCGTCGCGCTGTCCCTGCCCATCAGCCTCTATCTGACCGTCAGCAGCTTGCAGCAATGGGTCGGACGACTGACCGCCACCCCCCAGATCACGCTGTTCATGGAGCGCAGCGCGGAAGATGCCGACCTCGCTGCGGTCAACGGGATTTTGCGGCAGCATCCGAAAATTCTGACCTACACCTTCGTCAGCAAGAGCCACGCCCTGACCGACCTTGAAAAACGCAACGGTCTGCAGGGATTGGCCGACGGCCTCGGTGGCAACCCCCTCCCCGACGCCTTCATCATCACCCCGCACGATATCGACGTCCGCGACCTCGAAGTGTTGCAGAAAGAGCTGTCCGGCCTGCCCATGGTCGAGACTGCCCAGTTCGACGCCGGCTGGGCGCGCCGGCTATACGCAATGGTCGAGCTGGGTCGCGGCCTGACGATATTCCTGGCTGCGGCACTCGGCATTGCTCTCGTCCTGGTCACGCACAACACGATCCGCATGCAGATACTCGCGCGGCGCGACGAGATAGAGGTATCCAAACTCATCGGAGCGCCGGACAGCTTCATTCGCCGCCCCTTCCTCTACCATGCGCTATGGCAGGGCGTGCTGGCGGCACTGGCGGCCTGGGGCCTGACCTCTCTGCTGGTCAGGCAGGCGAATCCGGCCATCGCCGAGTTCGCCCGCCTCTATAACGAACATGTCGAGCTGCGCGGTCTCGATCTACGCGAGCTCGGCGTCGTCATCGGCCTTTCAGCCTTGCTGGCCGTGATCGGCGCACGCCTGGCGGCCGACCATCACCTGCGCCAGATTGAACCGCGCTAGAGCCGCACGCCGCGACGGAATGCGATCAACCCATATAACTGGCTATGAGTACGATTAAAAAATATCATCCCCGAACGGAAACTTTCCTTGCTAGCACTCGACTAATACGAGTGCTAAGATTGCACTACCCATCAAGGAGGGCGTAAGACACATGACCGCTACTTTTGCATTGCCCGTTCCTTCTACCAGCGGCAGCCTGGAACAGTATATTCAGGCCGTCAACAGCGTACCGATGCTGACTGCGGAAGAAGAAACCGAGCTGGCCACCCGTTTCCACGGCTCGAACGATCTCGAAGCCGCGAAAAAGCTTGTGCTATCGCATCTGCGCGTCGTCGTATCCATCGCTCGCGGCTACAACGGCTATGGACTGCAGCAGGCCGATCTGATCCAGGAAGGCAATATCGGCCTGATGAAGGCCGTCAAGCGCTTCCAGCCGGATCGTGGCGTGCGCCTGTTCTCGTTCGCCGTGCACTGGATCAAAGCCGAGATTCACGAATTCATCCTGCGCAACTGGCGTCTGGTCCGTATCGCCACCACGAAGCCGCAGCGCAAGCTGTTCTTCAACCTGCGCAGCATGAAGCAGGGGTTTTCCGCACTGAGCGACAAGGAAGCGCAGCGCATCGCCGACGACCTCGGAGTCAAGCGCGAAGAAGTGCTCGAAATGGAAACCCGGCTGACCGGGCAGGATATCGCTCTGGTGGCCGATGAAGGCGACGACGAAGGTTTCGCACCCATAGACTGGCTGGCAGACAACGACTCCGAGCCGACGCGGCAGATCGAGAAACGCGCGTTCGACCACCTGCAGACCGCGGGCCTCGAACATGCTCTCAGCTCGCTCGATGCCCGCAGCCGCCGCATTATCGAGGCGCGCTGGCTGGCAGATGACGGCGGTGCGACCCTGCACGAACTCGCCGCAGAGTTCGGCGTTTCCGCTGAACGCATCCGCCAGATCGAAGCCAAGGCGCTCGGCAAGATGAAAACGGCGCTGCAGCCGGCCTGACCGTCGGCGCCTCCGCAAAAAAACCCGCTCAGGCGGGTTTTTTTATCAACGGTGGACGGGAGGGACACCTCCCGTCCACCGCTTCAATCGAGGTCGCCGCGGGTGCGCATCGCAGGCGGCAGACGGTTGTAAGCCGCCTTGCACTCCTTGCGCAACGGCGCCCACTCCGGATGGTTGTCGTCGTCCAGCTGCTCCATGAACTCGCCGGCATACGTCGGAAACGAAGCAAGGGCGAGACGCAACGAAGCCAGTGCCTGCTGCGGATGTTTGTCGCCGGCCTCGAATTCGGCTTTCTTCAACAAGACGTCCGGATAGGGGCGAATAGCGGCCAGCAGATAGATCCAGCGCCGTTTCTCAGGCAGCGTATCCGGAGCCGCCTCCAGATAATTGTCCAGCGTATACAGGGCGTGAAAAGCGTACAGCGGCTCATGATCGACGATCTCGGACAAGCGTGCCATGCGCTTGGCATCCTGCTTCGGGTTGTCCAGGGGCGTGTACAAGCCCACCAACTCGTTATAGTGCCCGATGGCCTGCACCGACAGCCCGAGCAGGGCCAGCATGGCGGCCAGGGCCGGCACGCGCACAAGCAGAACCGAGCGTATACCCTGCGCCGGTGCCAGCGCGCAGAACACAACCAGCATGCCCAAGAAGTATAGATACCAGAGCGGGTATTCGAGCATGCTGTGGATAGAAGTCACGGCGATGCACGCCACCGCCAGCAAGCCTTCGGCTTCGGCACTGCGGGTAAAAAAGGGCAGGATGCACCAGACGAAGCCGAGCAGCACGATAGCCGTCACCACGCCCCCCATTTCCGCCAGCAGCTGCAGAATCAGATTGTGCGCATTGGTAAACAGACCACTGTTGAAGCCGTCCCCCGCGAATTGCGGCAACTGCTGCAAGTCCACGCTTTGCTTGGCAAACTGCGACCAACCGACTCCGAACAGAGGATGGGCCCGGAACACCAGCCACGCCTTGTGCATCTCGGCGAAACGGCGTGCCCCCATATCGTCGCCATTGGCCGCCAGTCGCTGCATGCCCGATGCCACCCCCACCCCGAGCAGATGGTTGATCACCGGCAAAAGGAACTGCACGGCGACGACCAGGCCGCAGGCAAACAGCATCGCCAGCATCAGGCGCCGCGATACTTCATTGCGCAGACGCAGATGCCACAACACGCCCAATGCGGCGATGGCCAGCACATACAACAAGGTCGTACGCGACCCCGCCCAGCCGACCATCAGCGCCAGCCACAGCGTCAGCAAGGCGAAGCCGATGCGGCCAAGACGGCCGGTCGCATGTAAGTAGACACCCCCGATCAAACCCCACATCAGATAATGGGCGTATTGGTTGCGCTGCCCGATATGGCCGAAGATATTGGTGGTCGGATGCTCCGAATCGTAAAACACCAGCCCGCTCATATGCTGCGCCAGTCCGCTCAGCTGAGTGAATCCGATCGCGGTCTGCACCAGCGCCCCGGCAATCAGCGCATAGGCGAGCAAGACCGTCAGCCTGACCGTACCCACTTCATCGCGCAAGGCCACCGTCACGCAAGCCAGCACCGCCAGCGCCCCCCAGGCCAGCGCGGTCGCATCGTTCATGCCCGGGAACAAGGTCGGCACCAGTAGCGGGTGGACCGCCCAGCACACGGCCATCAGCATGCACCACAGCGCCGCCCGCGGCAGACGTTCGAAAAGGGTCCCGTGGACGGTCAACAGAACACCGGCGCCGAGGGTCAGCCATACGACCAGCATTTCACCCCACCACTGCGGCAAGGGGACATAGTGGATTCGGGATGCGAACGGCAGAATGGCGATCAGGCACCAAAGCAAGGTGGCCACGCCCAGCAGTAGCGATTTGAGTTGCATAGCGACGCTTGTCGGAAGTGAAGTGTGCAAGGATAGCAAAATGCGCGGCTTCGGACTCCCGAAATTATCCTGTTCGGGCAAATTCAGCCGTTCTCACCCGGGATTCCACCTTTCTCGCCACGCCGGCACGGCCCGGGCAAATAGCGTGCAGGCACCGCACGGCTGTCGCCGCCGACGGCGTCCCCCGGTCGACAGCGCCATACGATCGCACCGGCCAGGACCTCGCCTACCAGCGAAAAATACTTGTCGTCGGCCTCGCTCCCGGTATTGCGCACCCGAACCGACAGGACGCCGCCGCTGCCGACGCGATGGTATTCCAGGCCCGCCATATAGTCCGTCGCGGCCGAGTCCATGCCGTCGTAGCCATCCGGCGGGAACGCCCCCTCCGCCAGGACATGCTCCGCCAGCGCGTTCCTGCCGACGGCGAGCGCCTGCAGGCCTTCGCCGAGCTTGGCGCGCACCGCATAATCCTGGTACTGCGGAATGGCCAGCGTGGTCAGAATGGCGACGATGGCCACGACCACCATCAGCTCGATCAAGGTATATCCGTTTCTCATGGCTTTCTCCCCGCTCCGGCTTCGACTGCGCACTGCTTCAGCCTAGGCCCGGCTGCTCCTGGGCGCACCCGCACACGGGCCATCCCTGTGTTAGCATCGTCGCAACTTACATGGAGAATCTGTCCCATGAGCAATCAGGACTGGCTGGAACGCAGCCGACAGGCGGTCTGGCACCCCTGCACCCAGATGAAGCAGCACGAAACGCTGCCCATCGTTCCCATTGCGCGTGCCGAAGGCATGCGCCTGACCGACTTCGATGGCAACACCTACCTCGATGGCATAAGTTCCTGGTGGGTCAACCTGTTCGGGCACGGCGAGCCGCGGATTCGCGCGGCCATCGAGCAACAACTCGCGAGCCTGGAACACGTCATGCTCGCGGGTTTCACGCACCGTCCCGTGGTCGAACTCTCGGAGAGGCTCTCCGCGCTGACTGGGCTCGGTCATGCCTTCTACGCTTCGGATGGCGCAAGCGCCACCGAGATCGCGCTGAAGATGAGCTTCCATTTCTGGAAAAATGCGGGTCGTCCGCAGAAAAGCCGCTTCGTCTGCCTCGAGAACAGCTACCACGGCGAGACGATGGGGGCACTCGGCGTCACCGACGTGCCATTGTTCTCCGACACCTACGCACCCTTGCGCCGCGCCGCACGGGTCGCGCCCAGCCCCGATGCCCGTCAGGCCGGCGCAGGGATGGGAGCCGAGGACGTGGCGCTGGCGGCGGCGGAAAAACTGGAGGCCCTGTTCGCGCAAGAAGCCGACACGCTCGCCGCCATCATCGTCGAGCCGCTGGTCCAGGGCGCGGCGGGCATGGCCTTCCACCACCCGCGCTATCTGCGCGAAGTCCGCCTTTTGTGCGATCGCTACGATATCCACCTGATCGCCGATGAAATCGCCGTCGGCTTCGGCCGCACGGGCACGCTGTTCGCCCATGAGCAGGCGGGCATCCGTCCCGA
Source organism: Paludibacterium yongneupense DSM 18731 (assembly GCF_000422925.1). Classification (GTDB taxonomy): domain Bacteria; phylum Pseudomonadota; class Gammaproteobacteria; order Burkholderiales; family Chromobacteriaceae; genus Paludibacterium; species Paludibacterium yongneupense. The sequence continues at coordinate 205,794 of NZ_KE383958.1, read as the reverse complement.
CTTCCTGTGTCTGTCCAAGGGCATCACCGGAGGTTTCCTTCCGCTGTCATGCGTCCTGACCCGCGATGCGATCTACCAGCGTTTCTACCACGACGATGTGAGCCGGGGTTTTCTGCATTCGCATAGCTACACCGGTAACGCGCTCGCCTGCAGCGCGGCACTGGCCGTACTCGATATCTTCGAGAATGACCGTATCCTGGAGAAGAACCGGGCGACCGCCGAGCGCTTCAGCGCCGCTCTCGCCGCCGTGCGCACCCACCCAAGCGTCCGCCATTTCCGCCATCTCGGCATGATCTGGGCCTTCGATGTCGAAACGCCGCGCACCGACTTTGCGCGTGCCTTCTTTGCCGAGATGCTGGCGGCCGGCTGCCTGCTGCGCCCGATCGGCAATACCGTCTACTTCATGCCGCCGTACTGCATCGCCGACGCCGAGATGGAGCAGTTCGCGGCGGCAACGCTGCACGCGCTCGACAAACTGGGCTGCGCAGGCGCCAGCGCGGCCGGCCCCGCGCTGCCATGAGCCACGGGACCGGCGTAGGCAAGCGTCGGCCCCGCTTCTATAATGTCTGGTTTTTGGAGAAGGTGTTTCCATGCATTCGGTCATCCACGCGTCCAACCGCATTGTCGTGAAAGTCGGCTCCAGTCTGGTCACCAATGACGGGAAAGGCCTTGACCTGCCGGCGCTCGGGCGCTGGGCGGCCGAAATCGCCGATCTCAAGCGGCGCGGCAAGCAAGTGGTTCTTGTCTCGAGCGGCGCCATCGCCGAAGGATGCCAGCGCCTGGGCTGGAGCCGGCGCCCGGAAGGGGTCCACCAGTTACAGGCCGCGGCCGCCGTCGGGCAGATGGGCTTGTGCCAGGCTTACGAATCGGCCTTTCGTGCCTACGGCCTCGGCACGGCGCAGATTCTGCTCACGCACGAGGATCTGGCCGACCGCACGCGTTATCTGAACGCCCGCTCGACGCTGACCACGCTGCTCAATCTGAATGTGGTGCCCATCATCAATGAAAACGACACCGTGGTCACCGCGGAAATCCGCTTCGGCGACAACGACACGCTGGGTGCGCTGGTCACGAACCTGATAGAAGCCGACGCGCTGATCATCCTCACCGACCAGCGCGGACTGTATACGGCGGATCCGCGCAAGGATGCCGACGCGCGGCTGGTTGAAACGGCGCAAGCCGGAGACCCGGCACTGGAAGAGATGGCGGGGGGAGCGGGCAGCTCGATCGGGACCGGCGGCATGATCACCAAAATCCTGGCCGCCAAGCGCGCGGCGCGCAGCGGCGCGGCGACCGTCATCGCCTGCGGCCGCGAAGCGCATGTCCTGTCGCGGCTGGCAGACGGCGAAAGCATCGGCACGCAGTTGCTGGCGCCGACCAATCGCATCACGGCGCGCAAGCAATGGCTGGCCGATCACCTGCAGTTGCGCGGTCAGGTCACACTGGACGCCGGCGCCGCGAGCGCAGTCCGCGACCGTGGCACGAGCTTGCTGCCGATTGGCGTCCTCGCCGTCGAAGGGGATTTTCTGCGCGGCGAAGTGATCGCCTGCATCGATGAAGAGGGCAGCGAGGTGGCACGCGGGCTGATCAACTACAGCTCGGACGAAGCCCGCCTGATCATGCGCAAGAGCACGCGCGAGATCGAGTCGGCTCTCGGCTATATCGTCGAGCCGGAGTTGATCCACCGCGACAATATGGTCAGTCTGCACGACTGAACGCCAACGCCGCGCGGCCCCAGAGGGCCCCGCGCGGCGTTGGACGCCTGGCGAACTACTCGGTATCTGCGCGGCGCTCTATCGCGCGCATGATGACAAAGGCCACCAGCGCGCACAGGAAGAACAGCAGCAACATCCACGCGATCGACTGCAGGGTTTCGATCACGGAACGATAGATCTCCAGCACCCAGCGCATGGCATTGAGTTCGAGCGGCGCACTATCCCCCTTGCCGGTAATGTATTTCTCCAGCTCCCACAGCCTGACGCCGCCGGACACCCCCACCACCACGATGGCGAACAGCAGATACTTGCGCCAGGCCGAAGTATCTTCGTCCCCTACCAGCCTGATCAGTATCCGGTGCACGGCCCCGTCGAAAAAGCGGGCCGTCAGGATGGAGGTCCCCAGCGAAACCACCAGGGTTACAATGAGCAAAACGAAAAACATGTTTCATTCCTCAGAATAAATGCGGCTGATTGCACGGCTTGCCCGGGCGCTCCGTCAGGATGGCGGCGCGCTACTCGTACTTCCCCGGCAGGCCAAAATGGGTAAATGCCAGCGGCGTAGCCACCCGCCCGCGCGGGGTACGTTGCAGATAACCTTGCTGGATCAGGTAGGGTTCGATCACATCCTCGATGGTATCGCTGCTTTCGCCAATGGCTGCCGCGACGTTGTCGAGCCCGACCGGGCCGCCTGCAAATTTCTCGATCACGGCTGACAGCAGTTTGCGATCCATGACGTCGAGACCGGCGGCGTCGACATCGAGCATGGACAACGCGGCATCGGCCACCTCGGCCGAAACCACCCCATCGGCGCGCACCTCGGCATAGTCGCGCACCCGGCGCAGCAAGCGATTGGCGATACGCGGCGTGCCGCGGCTGCGACGCGCAACTTCAAAGGCGCCGTCTTCGGCCAGGCTGACATCGAGCAGCGTGGCCGAGCGGCGCACGATACGGGTCAATTCCTCCGCATTATAAAATTCAAGACGGGCGACGATGCCGAAGCGGTCGCGCAGGGGATTGGTCAACATGCCCGCGCGCGTCGTTGCGCCGATCAGGGTAAACGGCGGCAGGTCGAGTTTGACCGAACGCGCGGCCGGCCCTTCTCCGATCATGATGTCGATTTGATAATCCTCCAGCGCCGGATACAGGATTTCTTCGACCACGGGGCTCAGCCGATGGATCTCATCGATGAACAGCACATCGTGCGGCTCGAGGTTGGTCAGCAAGGCGGCCAGGTCGCCGGCCCGCTCCAGCACCGGCCCCGACGTCTGCCTCAGGTTGACGCCCATCTCGCGCGCGATAATGTGGGCCAGCGTCGTTTTGCCGAGACCGGGCGGACCGAACAACAGCACGTGATCGAGCGCCTCTCCGCGCTTTCGCGCCGCTTCGATGAAGATCTCCAGCTGTTCGCGCGCCTTGACCTGCCCGACGTATTCGTCAAGCAGTTTGGGACGCAACGCCCGCTCCTGGGCCTCTTCCTGCGTAGACAAGGGCTCGCGCGCCACCAGGCGCGGGGCGTCACCGCCGATCAGCTTATCGGTTTCAATCATGGGTCGGGACCGCAATGGACATCATCAAGAGCGTATATTACCAGAGAGAACAGCCGCCTCCGTCGACAGTGATATACTGTAGGCCGGGTCTCAGACCCACAGCAGCGTCTTCAGGGCGGGGCGAAATTCCCCACCGGCGGTATACCGGGCGGCGGAGCGGGCAGATGGACTTTTCATTTTCCCGCCCGCCGCCCCGGCAAGCCCGCGAGCGCTCGCGCCCTCTCTTGGTACTGGACGCGGGGTCAGCAGATCCGGTTGAATCCCGGAGCCGACGGTCATAGTCCGGATGAGAGAAGACTGGCAGTGCGCGTGTTTCTGCGCGCCGCCTGCTGCATGTCGCCGTCGCGGCGTGCCTCAGCATGTCCATTGCCCTGGAACGTTTTTCTCAGTCCCATTCAGAGAGGACCGTTTCATCATGAATAGTCGTTGCGATTCCTTGCCCATCCGTATCGAAGCCGCTCTCAACGCCATGCGCGAAGGCCGTCCCGTGGTCCTGCTCGATGACGAAGACCGCGAAAACGAAGCCGACCTGATACTGGCCGCCGAAAAAATAAGCGAGCGCGAGATGGCGCGCCTGATCCGCGATGGAAGCGGTATCGTCTGCCTGTGCCTGACCCCCGAGCACGCCGATCGTCTCGAATTGCCGCCCATGGTCGAAAACAACCAAAGCCGAAACCAGACCGGATTCACAGTCAGTATCGAGGCGCGCGATGGCGTCAGCACCGGCGTCAGCGCTGCCGACCGCGTCACGACCATCCGCACCGCCGTCGCCGCCGGCGCACGGCCGGAGCACCTCGCGCGTCCCGGCCACGTCTTTCCGCTGCGTGCGCAAAACGGCGGCGTTCTGACCCGTCGCGGCCATACCGAAGGATCGGTCGATCTGGCCCGCCTGGCAGGGCTGGCGCCCGCCGCCGTGCTGTGCGAGATGATGAACCCGGACGGCAGCATGATGCGGGGCGAGACGATTGCCGCGTATGCGCGCGAACATCGCCTGCCGGTATTGACCATCGAAGAGCTGGTCAGCTATCGCCGGGCGCACTAGCTCAGACCCGCGACAAGCCTTTCAGCGCGAGCCGGATGCCGTCGCTGACGCCGATATCCAGCGGCAGCGGTTTCAGTGCGGCGGCGGCTTCCTTCTCGTTGTACCCGAGCGCAATGAGCGCATTGAGGATGTCACTGCGGGCATCGGGCTCGGCGGCGAACGGCAAGCCGCCCGGCGTGGCGACAGTCGTCCCGCTGACCAGTTTTCCGCGCAACTCCAACACCAGCCGCTCTGCGGTTTTCTTGCCGATGCCGGGCACCGACGACAAACGCTTCACATCCTCCGCCGCAATGGCCACCGCCAACTCGTCGGCCGTCATGCCCGACAGAATGGCCAGCGCGATGCGCGCGCCGATGCCGCTGACCTTGATCAGTTGCCGGAACGACGTCCGTTCCTCGCGACTGGCAAAACCGAACAGCAAATGGGCGTCTTCGCGCACGACCAGGTGCGTAAACAAGCTTACTTTTTCGCCAGGTGCAGGCAACTGATAAAAAGTGTTCATCGGGACGTCGACTTCGTAGCCGACTCCATTGACATCCACGACCACCTGCGGTGGCATTTTTTCGGCGAGAATCCCGCTTAATCGTCCGATCATGTTGCGTCCTTGTTATGTGATGCCAGAAGGGCTCAGGCCAGCCGGCCGCCCTTGACCCGCAGGCCGCCGCGGGTGAACGCCGCCAACGCGGAGTGGCTGTGATTGGCATGGGCAAGCGCCACGGCAAGCGCGTCGGCGGCATCGGCCTGCGGCGTGCCGGACAACGACAACAAACGCACGATCATGGCCTGCACCTGTTCTTTGGGCGCCTTGCCGTGCCCGACGACAGACTGCTTGACCTGCAGGGCGGTATATTCGGCCACGGGCAGCTTGCGCAGCACCATCGCCGTCACCGCCGCGCCGCGCGCCTGGCCCAGCATCAGCGTCGCGGCCGGGTTGACATTGACGAAGACCTGCTCGATCGCCGACTCCTGCGGCTGGTAAGTATCGATCACTTCAAACAGATGCGAGACGATCACTTCGATGCGCTCGCTCAGGGGAGCGCCGGCCGGCGTGCGGATGCAGCCCGAGGCGACATAGTGCCGTTCCTGTCCCACCACATCGATCACGCCAAACCCGGTGATGCGCGAACCGGGATCGATGCCCAGAATGCGCCGGCTCACTCCGTCATCCCCGCGGCCAGGGCGCGCGCCGCGTCCAGCCGCTCGGGCGTCCCGACATCCAGCCACTGCCCTCGATGATGCTCTGCCGCGATGCTGCCGCGCGCCATGCCGTCCAACAGCAGCGGCAACAGCTTGCAAGGTTGAGCCGGGCGGGGCAATCCCGCGAAAAATTCGGGGTGATAAATGGCGACGCCGGAATAGGTCAGTTTGTTCGCGCCGTCGCGTCGTGCCAGACCGGTTTCAGTGATGGAAAAATCGCCGTCCGGATGATGTGGCGGGTTATCCACCATGATCAGCCGCGCCTGTTTCTGGCTGCCGTCCAGCTCGGAGCCACGGCGCGCCAGCGCGGCAAAATCGATATCGGTAAAAATATCGCCATTGACCACGAGGAAGGGCTCGGCGCCAAGCAAGGGCAAGGCATTGGCAATCCCGCCCGCCGTTTCCAGCGCCACGGCTTCGGGCGACCACGCAATGTGCACGCCCCAGTCGCGACCGTCGCCAAGGCGGCGTTCAAGGGCATCCCCGAGCCAGGCATGGTTGATCACCAGCTCGGTCACCCCTGCCGCCGCCAGACGGCGCACGTGCCAGCCTATCAGCGGCTCCGCGCCAACCTGCAGCAGGGGCTTGGGCGTATGGTCGGTCAACGGCCGCATGCGCTCGCCGCGACCGGCCGCAAGAATCATTGCCTTCATCAGAAGGTATATCCGGTTTGCACGCTGTCGTCGCCGGCGATATCCACGATCAGCCGGTACAGGGGGGCCAGCTCGACATAGCGGCGCGTGGTCTTTTTCAGATACGACAGGAAGCGCGGGACTTCGGGCAAGTAGCGGTCCTTGCCGTCGCGGTGGTGGAGACGACAGAAAATACCGGCCACCTTAAGATGGCGCTGCACGCCCATCCACTCGAAATCGCGATAGAAGTCATCGATATTCGCCGTCACGGGCAAGCCTGCCTTACGCGCCTTCTCCCAGTAGCGCACGACCAGATCGATGACCTGCTGCTCCTCGAACTCGATAAAGGCATCGCGCAGCAGGGATACCAGATCGTAGGTGATCGGTCCGTATACCGCATCCTGGAAATCGAGCACGCCGGGACGCCCCGGGGTCAGCATCAGGTTGCGGACGATAAAATCGCGATGGACGAAAACGCGGGGCTGCGCGAGCGCACGCGCCAGCAATGCCGCGACCATCGTCTCCCAGGTCCGGCGCTGATCGTCGTTCAGCGTTTTTTTCAGTTCGTGTCCGACGAACCACTCGGGAAACAGCTCCATTTCGCGCGCGAGGAGTGTGGCGTCGTAATCGGGCAACACTCCCGGGCGACTCGCGAGCTGCATTTCGATCAGGCTGTCTATCGCTTCCAGCAACAGGGTGTGCGTCGTGAGCGCATCGCCCTCTTGTTGCAGCGCGGCCATGAAGGTCACCCGCCCGAGGTCCTCGAGTTCGAGGAAGCCTTGCCCGGCGTCGCATGCGTAAATGGCGGGGACATTGAGCATGGACAGGACTTCACGCGCGCGGACATAGGGAGCGGTGTCCATTTTATCGGGCGGCGCGTCCATCACGATGCGCGTCGAGGCGTCCGGAAACGTCGCGCGGAAATAGCGCCGGAAGTCGGCATCGGCGGCGGCAAAGTCCACCCGAATGTCAACTCCTGCGTGTTGCGTGGCAAGCCACGCCTTAAGTTGGGCTAATCGCTGCATGTCGGTTGATTGCGGTACTGGTAGAATTGTGCGATTTTATACCGCTGACAGCCCCCACGATATGGCTTTGTGCATGCCCAGAATCCAAAAGACACCGATAGCTTTGGCGCTAGCCGCCGCGTTTTCAATGCAGCATGCATATTCCGATGACTTTCCGGAACCTGTTGCCACCCCTGCCAAGGTCGAGGGTCAGACGCATCTGACTGCCGACAAGCTGGACGGGGAGATGAACAAGGTCCTGAAAGCGCGGGGAAATGTCGTGGTAACGCGCGACGATGCACGGCTGACTTCCGACTGGCTCGACTACTACCAGGACAAGAATGAACTCAAGGGGGGAGATCGCTTCACCCTGACCCGACCGCACGAACGGGTCGATGGCACCACCATCACCTACGATATGGACACCCACACCGGCGACGGACAAAAACCGGTGTTCTCGGGCGGAACGCCGCCGATGGTGTTGCGCGGCAACGGCGAACGGGTCGAATTCCGCGGCCCGGATCGCTATGCCCTGTACAACTCGCGCGCAACGACCTGCTCGGTCAACGACGATTCGTGGTATCTGGTGTCCTCGCGGCTGGACCTCGATTACACCACCGAGGTCGGCGTGGCGCACAACGCCTGGATCCAGTTCCAGGGCGTTCCCCTGCTCTACACCCCATGGATAGACTTTCCGCTGGACGGCAACCGCAAGTCGGGTCTGCTGGTGCCGTCGTTCACCAGCGGCACCCGCGGCCTGGGCATCGCCCTGCCCTACTACTGGAATATCGCGCCGAATTATGACGCGACGATCACTCCCAGCTACTCGCAGACGCACGGCACGGGCCTGGGGCTCGAGCTGCGCTACCTGCAGCCGGACTATTCGGGCACGATATACACCGACCAGCGTTTGAACGACCCGACCACCAACACGCACCGCTATCTGTGGTCGGTAAAGCACACCCAGACACTGGCGCCGGGCCTGACGATGGGCGTCGACGCGACCACCGTGTCCGACGACAACTATTTCACCGACTTTGCCGACCGCATCACGATCGCCGACAATACCAATCTGCTGCGTCAGGCCTGGGTCAACTATGCCTACAGCTGGAATGGCGGTTCGGCCTCGACCGGGCTGGTCGCGCAGCGCTATCAGACGCTGCAGAACACCAGCAATAGCGTCACCCCGCCCTATGCGCTGCTGCCGCAGCTGAGCTTCAGCGCCAACCAGAGCCTGCCTGCAAATTTCAGCGCCAACCTGACCAGCAGCATCACGCGTTTTTCGCATCCGACCCTGCAGGAAGGCGATCGCACGATACTCTACCCGAGCGTCAGCTGGAATTTCGACCAGATGTGGGGTTTCGTCAAACCGAAGATCGGGGTCAATTACACCTATTACGATCTGTCGGCCTATAGCGGGACCGCCGAGCACAGCATCACGCGCACGCTGCCCATATTCAGCACCGACAGCGGGCTGTATTTCGACCGCGACACGACGCTGGGGGGGACCAACTACACCCAGACGCTGGAACCGCGCCTCTACTATCTGTATGTTCCGGTGCGCGACCAGAGCAAGATCCCGGCCTTCGACAGCTCGCTCAACGACTTCAGCTTCGCGCGCCTGTACTCGGAGAACGACTTCTCCGGCGGCGACCGCATCAATGGCGCCAACGACCTGACCGGGGGGCTGACCACGCGTATGCTCAATGTCGACACCGGGCGCGAAATCGCGCGCCTGATGGTCGGGCAGCGTTACTATCTGAACAAGCAGTACATCAATAGCAGCGGCACCATCGTCACCCACGATTCGAATTCGAATTATCTGGTCAGCCTGGCCGGCGAGCCGATCGAACACTGGAACTTCGACAGCTTGCTCGAATACGATCCGATCAGCCGCCAGTCGCAGCAATATAACGCGCAACTGCGCTATCAGCCGGCGACCGGCAAGACGGTCAGCCTGCGTCTGCGCTTCCAGCGCGAGGGCCAGACCGACGTCGACGGCAATCTGCAAGACCTGCACCAAATCGACTTCGGCTTCCAGTGGCCGCTGACCCGCAACTGGTACGCACTCTTCCACAAGCAATACTCGCTGCAAGACAAGCAAGCGCTCGACACCCTGGCCGGGGTCGAGTACAACGAGGGCTGCTGGACGCTGCGGCTGGTGGCCGACCGCTATGTGACCAACTACGTCAATGTTACCAACAGCATCTTCTTCCAGATAGAACTGAAGGGCCTGGGCGATCTCGGAACCAGTCCGCTTGAAACCCTGCGCCTCGCCATCCCCGGTTACACCAAGACTAACGAGTCTCAACCATGAATATGAAAAAGAACCTGCTAGCCCTGCTGCTCGTCCTGTCCATGCCGGTCGTGCACGCAGCCAGCGTCCAGGAAGTCGATCGCATCGTCGCGGTGGTGAACAAGGACATCATCACCAGCCTCGACCTGCAGCAGCGCGTTGCCCAGGCCACACGCAGCCTGCAGACCCAGCACATCGCTCCGCCCGATCAGGCCGTGATGTCGCGTCAGGTCCTCGATCAGATGATCAACGAGCAACTGCTGTCGCAGTTTGCCGCCAACAACAACGTCAAGATCGATGACAGCGAGATCGATCAGACCGTGCTGCGGCTGGCGAAGCAGAACAAACTCGATCTGGCGGGCATGAAGGCGCAGCTGGCCCGCGACGGCACGACCTTCGAGCACTTCCGCCAGGAGGTCAGGCGCGAAATGTTGACTGCCCGGCTGCGGCAGAACGAGGTTGAATCGCATGTCAGCGTCAGCGACACCGAGGTGGAACAGGTTCTGAAGAGCGCCCAGTTCGCCAATAATACCGAGTACCGTCTCGCCAACGTTCTGGTCGAGGTTCCTGAACGCGCGGACGGAAAACTGCTCGAAGAATTATCCCGCAAGGCTAACAAGGCGCTGTCCGAACTCGATGCCGGCCAGGCTTTCGGCAAGGTCGCAGCCACGTATTCCAATAGCGGAAATGCGCTGAAAGGCGGCGAACTCGGCTGGCGCCCCGCCGCCAGCCTGCCCCCCGACTTCGTGGCCTTGCTGGAAAAACTCGCGCCCGGGCAACACACTGGCGTGATCCGGACCCAGCAGGGTTTCTTCATATTCCAGCTGGAAGAGAAGCGCAACAACTCCGGGCCGCAACTGGTCGAGCAATACCATGTCGAGCATATTCTGGTCCGCACCAATGAAGCGGTATCGGACAGCGACGCCAAGACCCGCATTCTGCAGATTCGCGACCGCATCCTGCGCGGGGCGAGCTTCGCCGAAACCGCCAAACTCTATTCTGACGATGGCAGCGCCAACAAGGGCGGCGATCTGGGGTGGGTCAATCTTGGCGATACCGTGCCGGAATTCGAGAAGGCCATGCTGGCGCTGCCGCCGAACACCCTGTCCGAACCGGTCCGCTCGCCTTTCGGCTGGCATTTGATAGAACTGCTGGGCAAACGCACTCAGGATGTGGCCGGCGAACGCGAGAAAATGCAGGTCAAGCAGCAGATTCGTTCCCGCAAGGTGGAAGAAGCCTATCTCGACTGGATGCGCCAGCTGCGCGATGCCGCCTTTATCGAAGATCACCTCGACGACAAATAACGACATGCCAGAAACCATCGTCATCACGGCGGGCGAGCCCGCCGGCATCGGCCCGGATCTGGTGCTGCAACTGGGCTTCCAGCCGGGCGGACCGCGGCGGGTCGTCATCGCGGACCGCGAGTTGCTGGCACGACGCGCCCAACTGCTCGGAGTCGGCGCCGTCCTGCGCGATTACCAGCCCTCGCGCCTACCGCAGGCTGGCGAGATCGAAGTCCTGCACCTGCCGCTCGCGCGCCAGGAAATCGCCGGCCGGCTCGATGCCGCCAATGCCCGCTATGTGCTCGACACCCTGGACCGTGCGCTGGACGGCTGCCTGAGCGGCGAATTCGCGGCGCTCGTCACCGCACCGGTGCACAAAGGCATCATCAACGACGCCGGCATCGCCTTTACCGGACATACCGAATACCTGGCCCAGCAAAGCGAGACCGACCAGGTCGTCATGATGCTGACCGGAGGCGGCATGCGCGTCGCGCTCGCGACGACGCACCTGCCGCTGGCCGAGGTTCCGGCCGCGATCACCCGCGAAGGGCTCGAGCGCACCCTGCGTATCCTGCACAAGGATCTGGTGACCCGCTTCGGGCTGCCTGCGCCGCGCATTCTGGTCGCAGCCCTGAATCCCCACGCAGGCGAAAGCGGGCATATGGGACGCGAAGAGATCGATGCCATCGCTCCGGTGCTCGACCTCCTGCGCCAGGAGGGCTGGCATCTGAGCGGCCCGCTCCCCGCCGATACCCTGTTCAATCCGGACAAGCTCGCATGCTGCGACGCCGTTCTCGCGATGTACCACGACCAGGGCCTCCCGGTGCTGAAATACGCCTCTTTCGGCCACGGCATCAATATCACCCTCGGGTTGCCGTTTATCCGCACCTCGGTCGACCACGGTACCGCACTCGAATTGGCCGGCAGCGGCCGCGCCGACTCCGGCAGCCTCTTCGCGGCGCTCAAGCTGGCCGGCGAACTCGCCGCCCATTCGGCTTGACTGTCGCCCCGTCACAGGCATTTCGACGTAAAAACAATCGCTTCCGCGTATAACCCTGTTGCCGGCAGCATTTTTCGCGACGCAGCAATTCGGATACACTCAAGCACGATAACCATAACGCCGAGCAGTGGACAATGAACAGCACGACGCCCCCCATGCGGGTTCGCGAGATCCCGTATAACTACACATCCTATTCAGACCGCGAAATCATCATCCGCCTGCTGGGCGAACAGATGTGGCAGACGCTGGAATCCTTACGCGGCGAACGCAAGACCGGCCGCTCCGCCCGCATGTTGTTCGAAGTTCTGGGCGACATCTGGGTCGTCGACCGTAACCCCTATCTGGTCGACGACCTGCTGGACAACCCGAAGCGCCTGTCTGCACTGGTCGCGGCCATGCAGCACCGGCTCAACGAAATCGAGAAACGGCGAGAAGGCAACGAGAAGGTCGACAGCATGATCGCCGCCGCCCGCCTCGCCGTCGAACGTTTCGAGAGCCGCTTCGAGGAAACCCGTCTATTGCGCGCGCGTATCCTGAAGCGGGTGGGCCAGCTCACTCGTCGCGACAACATCATGTTCGACGGGCTGGCCCGGGTATCGCATGTGACCGATGCGACCGACTGGCGCGTTGAATACCCATTCGTAGTGCTATGCCCCGATAGCGAAGCTGAAATCGCCCCGCTCGTGCGCGCCTGCATCGAGCTGGGGCTGACGCTGATCCCGCGCGGCGGCGGTACCGGCTACAACGGCGGAGCCGTGCCCCTCGACCGCCTTTCGGCTGTCATCAACACGGAGAAACTCGACCGTCACGACGGCGTCGAATATATCGCCCTGCCCGGGCATGCCGGCACCCACGCCACCATCCAGTGCGGCGCAGGCGTCGTGACCGCCCGCGTATCCGAAGCCGCCGCCGCCGCCGGTCTCGTGTTCGCCGTCGACCCCACTTCGGCCGATGCATCCTGTATCGGCGGCAACGTAGCGATGAACGCTGGCGGGAAAAAAGCCGTACTCTGGGGCACCGCGCTCGACAATCTCGCCAGCTGGAAAATGGTCGACCCCGATGGCAACTGGCAGTTCATCGAACGCCTGGACCACAATTTCGGCAAGATCCACGACATCGGGGTCGCACGTTTCCGCGTATCCCGCCTCGACGACGACGGCAGCACCATACTGTCTTCGGCCGAGCTCGAGATTCCCGGCGCCTCCTTCCGTAAAGTCGGGCTCGGCAAGGATGTCACCGACAAATTCCTGTCCGGACTGCCCGGTGTCCAGAAAGAAGGGTGCGACGGCATCATCACCAGCGCGCGCTTCGTACTGCACCGCATGCCGGACCATATCCGCACCGTCTGCCTCGAGTTTTTCGGCACCGTGGCGCAGGCGACACCGGCCATCGTCGAGATCAAGGACTACCTCGATGCCAATCCGCAGGTTGCGCTCGCCGGCCTCGAGCACCTGGACTGGCGCTATGTGCGCGCAGTCGGCTACGCCAGCAAGGCCAAATCGCGCGGCAGACCCAAGATGGTGCTGGTCGCCGATATCGTTTCGGACAACGAGGCGGCCGTAGCCGAAGCCGCCAGCCATGTCGTAAGACTGGCCAACGCGCGCACAGGGGAAGGCTTCATTGCCGTTACCGAGGAAACGCGCAAGCGCTTCTGGCTCGACCGCGCCCGCACCGCCGCCATCGCTCGCCATACCAATGCCTTCAAGATCAACGAGGACGTGGTGATTCCCCTGCCGCGCCTGGGCGACTATTCGGATGGCATCGAGCGCATCAATATCGAGTTGTCCATCAGCAACAAGATTCGCCTGCTCGACGCCCTGGCCGAATTCTTCCATGGCCGCCTGCCGGTCGATACCGAGGGCGACACCGTCTCCGCCGACACCTTGCTCGGCGACCGGCGCGATGGCGCCCTGGGTCTGATCGAGGCGGTAAAGGCACGCTGGAACTGGCTGCTGGCCAACCTCGATGCACCGTGGGAGGAATTCGCCGCACGCTGGCCCGAAGCGGCGAGCCACATCGTCGGCCATCGCCCCGAGACGGTCTTCATCGCCATGCGCGACTTCCAGCTGCGAGTCAGCTGGAAAGCGGAACTCCTGGCCGACCTCGAATCGATGTTTGCCGGCAAGACCGACGCTCCGATATTGCAGGCACTGCGGACGATTCACCAGAAAGTGCTGCGCGGCCGCGTCTTCGTCGCCTTGCACATGCATGCTGGCGACGGCAATGTCCACACGAACCTGCCAGTAAACTCCGACGATTACCGCATGCTCCACGACGCGCACCAGGCCGTGGCGCGCATCATGGCACTGGCCCGCGAACTGGATGGCGTGATTTCGGGCGAGCACGGCATCGGCATCACCAAACTGGAATTCCTGACCGAGGCCGAACTGGCGCCCTTTGTCGACTACAAGCGCCGCATCGATCCGAATGGCCATTTCAATCGCGGCAAGCTGATGCCCGGCTCCGACCTGCGTATGGCCTACACGCCGTCGTTTGAACTGCTGGGTGCCGAGTCGCTGATTCTGGAACAGTCCGACATCGGTCAGATTGCCGACTCGGTCAAGGACTGCCTGCGTTGCGGCAAGTGCAAGCCCGTGTGCTCGACTCATGTTCCGCGCGCCAATCTGCTCTATTCTCCGCGCAACAAGATTCTCGGAGTCGGATTGCTGACCGAGGCCTTCCTGTACGAAGAGCAGACGCGCCGCGGAGTCAGCATCAAACATTTCGATGAACTGTCCGATGTCGCCGACCATTGCACGACCTGTCATCGCTGCGTGAACCCCTGTCCGGTCAATATCGATTTTGGCGACGTTTCCATTGCGATGCGCAGCTTCCTGCGCAAAGTCGGCAAAAAACGCTTCAATCCCGGCACCGCACTGGGCATGGCTTTTCTCAACGCCAAGGATCCGGCCACGATCAAGATGCTGCGCACGGGCATGATACGCTGGGGCTATCTCGCGCAACGCAGCGCGCATATGGTCGCACGCCGCTTCGGCCTGATCGGCGATCAGACGCGCCACCCGCCCGCGACGGTGGAGAAACCGACGCTCAAAGCCCAGGTCGTCCACTTCATCAACAAACCGATGCCCGGCGGGCTCCCGAAAAAAACCGCGCGCGCCCTGCTCGATCTGGAAGACCCCACCGTGGTCCCTGTCATCCGCCAGGCAGAACTGGCAGATGATGCGGAAGCGGTATTTTACTTCCCGGGCTGCGGCTCCGAACGGCTGTTCAGCCAGGTCGGCCTGGCGACCCAGGCCATGCTGTGGCATGTCGGCGTACAAACCGTGCTGCCTCCCGGCTACCTGTGCTGCGGCTACCCGCAGGCGGCAACGGGGTCGACAGCCAAGGGTGAGCAAATCACCACGGAGAACCGTGTGCTGTTCCACCGCGTAGCCAATACCCTCAACTACCTCGACATCCGTACTGTCGTCGTCAGCTGCGGTACCTGCTATGACCAACTGATCAAATATCGTTTTGAAGAAATATTCCCGGGCTGCCGCATCCTTGATATTCACGAGTATCTGATGGAGAAGGGGCTCAAACTGGAGGGCATCAGCGGTCAGCGCTATATGTACCACGACCCCTGCCACACCCCGATGAAGGCCTACCAGCCGTTGAAAGTCGTCAACGAGTTGATGGGCGGCGGCGTGATTCTCAGCGACCGCTGCTGCGGCGAGGCAGGAACATCCGCCATCAGCCGTCCCGATATCGCAACCCAGGTCCGCTTCCGCAAGCAGGAAGAAATCGCCAAGGGCGTCGCCATTCAGCAGGCGGGCGATCCGGCGCAGCAAGTCAAGATACTGACCTCATGCCCATCCTGCCTGCAAGGCCTGTCGCGCTACCGCGAAGATTCCGCCATCGAGGCTGACTATATCGTGGTGGAAATGGCGCGCCATATCCTCGGTGCCGACTGGATGCCGGAATACATCGAGAAAGCCCGCAACGGCGGCATCGAGCGCGTACTGCTCTGAGGACTTGCGCCAGGCTGGCGGTCGAGTCTCGCGACCGCCAGCCTGGCTCACACCGGCCGGCGGTGCCGATTCGGCGAACGGGACACGGCAATCCTGCCCGCAAAAAAAGCCACGGAGGTATCCGTGGCTTTTTCTATTGCGGTGCCGGGGTCTTCTCCGGCACACACTGGTGCGCTGGCTTAGTTTGCAGCAGAAGCGGCAGCCTTCTTGGCGACATGCTTCTTGGCTACATGCTTCTTGGCAACCTTCTTGGCCGGAACTGCAGCGGAGGCAGCGTCGGCTTGAGCGGCTTGCGAAGCTTCAACCTTCTTGGCAACTTTCTTGTGGGTCTTCTTGGCTACATGCTTCTTGGCAACCTTCTTGGCCGGAGCCGCGGCGGAGGCATCATCGGCTTGAGCGGCTTGCGATGCTTCAACCTTCTTGGTGGCCTTCTTGGCGACATGCTTCTTGGCTACGTGCTTCTTGGCAACCTTCTTGGCCGGAACCGCAGCGGAGGCATCGGCTTGAGCGGCTTGCGAAGCTTCAACCTTCTTGGCGGCCTTCTTGTGCGCCTTCTTGGCTACGTGCTTCTTGGCAGCCTTCTTGGCCGGAACCGCAGCGGAGGCATCGGCTTGAGCGGCTTGCGAAGCTTCAACCTTCTTGGCGGCCTTCTTGTGCGCCTTCTTGGCTACGTGCTTCTTGGCAGCCTTCTTGGCCGGAACCGCAGCGGAGGCATCGGCTTGAGCGGCTTGCGATGCTTCAACCTTCTTGGCGGCCTTCTTGGCGACATGCTTCTTGGCTACGTGTTTCTTGGCAACCTTCTTGGCCGGAACCGCAGCGGAGGCGTCGGCTTGAGCGGCTT
>NZ_KE383958.1:0-188978 GCF_000422925.1 Paludibacterium yongneupense DSM 18731 | reverse complement strand
CTTCTTGGCTACGTGCTTCTTGGCAGCCTTCTTGGCCTGATGTTTTTGCGCGGCCGGGGTCGTGGCGGCGGCGGAGGCATCAGCAGCATAGCTGCCAGCCGAAGCCAGCCCAAATGCAGCGGTCAAAAGAATAGCAGCAAGCTTTTTCATGAATCTTCTCCACACAAATTGATCAATTTGATCCGAATTCCAAGCACCCGTGTGGGTGCTCGTTTGATTAGTATCCTAGGCATCGCCGCACAAGCCGTCTGTGAGTGGTATGTAAGAGGATGTAACGACGTGTACAAGCGTCATGCCTCGGGTGGAGGCGGATTGACCCGGGTCACCAGCAACTGGTCGACCTTGTAGGAATCGATATCGACCACCTCGAACTTGTAACCCGAAAACTCGACGAAGTCGGTCCGCTTAGGAATTTTACGCAGCATATACATCATGAAGCCCGCGATCGTCTCGTAATTCTCGTCGTCGGGGAATTCATCGATATCGAGCGCCCGCATCACATCTTCCAGCGGGGTGATCCCTTCGATCAGCCAGGAATGCTCGTCACGCCGCAGAATCTGCTCTTCGGTATACTGGCTGACCAGGTCCCCCATGACCGTGCTCATCACGTCATTGAGCGTGATGACGCCGACGACCAGGGCATATTCGTTCATCACGACCGCAAAGTCCTCGCGCGACGCCTTGAAGCGCTCCAGCAATTCGGACAGCGTCAGACTGTCGGGGATGATCATCGCGGTGCGGATCGGCAACTCTTTTTTCAGTTCGATGGTCTGCTGATTCAACAGCCGCATCAAAATATCCTTGGAGTCCACATAGCCGATCACCTTGTCTATCGTCTTGTCGCAGACAAGAAATTTCGAATGCGGAAATTCGGCGATCTTGCCCTTGATGCTGCTATCGCTTTCCTGCAAGGTGAAATAGACGATGTTCTCGCGGTTCGTCATCGACGATGGAACGGTGCGGCTTTCCAGCTCGAAAACATTCTCGATCAGATGGTGTTCCTGTTTCTGCAGCACCCCGGCTTCGGCACCGGCATCCATCATGGCGACAATATCGTCGGATGTGATTTCGTCGCTACGCGACAAGGGTAGCCGCAGCAAGCGGAACAAGGCATTCGCGGAACCGTTGAAAAACCAGACGACGGGGCTGAGCAAGGTCATGAACAGCAGCATGCTGCCGACGACCGATACGGCGATGCGCTCCGGCGCGATCATCCCGATGCGTTTGGGCATCAGATCGGCCAGCAGCACGAAGGCGGAGGTCACGAGGACAAAAGACAACAGAAAACTGATGGTATCGAGCAGCGGCCCCTGGTAGACGGCACCGAGCAATTGCGCGAAATAGGGCGATAGCGCCGATTCGCCGAGAATACCGCCGAGTATGGCGATACCATTGAGGCCGATCTGAACGACGGTAATGAACTTGCCCGGCTTCTCCTGCACCAGCAGAACCTGCTGGGCGCGGATATCGCCGTCTTCGGCCAGCTGCCGCAGCTTGATCTTGCGCGATGCTGCAAGAGAAATTTCCGAAATGGAAAAAAACCCGCCGCAAGCGATCAACAACAGGATCAGCAGCACATGACTAGTCAAACTCACAAAACCTTCCTGGCCCGGCTAAGGCATGGACAATAGCCGAACGTTGTTACAATCTATACAGGATACCTTTAATTCGTTAAAGAAACAGTAATGACCTGCGAACTGTGTACCCTGCCCCACGGCATCGTCCTGCATCAGGACGAAAAATTGATCGTCCTGGCCGTCGACGAAGCCGGCTATCCCGGCTTTTGCCGCGTCATATGGAAAGCCCACGTCGCCGAATTGAGCGATCTTGCAAGCGCCGATCGCAATTACCTGCTGGCCTGGGTCGTAAAAGTCGAACGCGCGATCCGCCGGGTCATGCAGCCCGATAAAATCAATCTGGCCAGTCTCGGCAATATGGTTCCACATCTGCATTGGCATGTCATCCCGCGTTTTCGCGACGACAGCCATTTCCCGAGCCCGATCTGGGCTGCGCCCCGGCGTGAGCCCGCGCCGCACGAACCGCCCGATCTCGTCTCGCGCCTGCGAGCCGCACTCGCGGACGAGGCGGACAACGACTGATCGGGTTATTCCCTCGACGATGAACAGCCCGGCGGCGCGGCTCCGGCCCGGGACCGCCGCTTAGTTGCCGGCATCGGAAGCGGCACGGCAGCTGAAATGCATTTCGCATCGAACCGAAGGCCAAGCGCCGCCGTCGCCTTGCCCCCCGCACCCTCCCTTGTGTAGGCTACGCAGAGGGTCGCGCCCCGCGATGACAAGGAAAGCCGATGATCCATACCTGCGTGATAAACGTTTCCGCCCTGCAAACCCTGCCGTCCGATTCTCTGGTTCTGCTCGATTGCCGCTTCCGCATGGACGATCCAGACTACGGAATGGCGGCATGGCATCTGGGCCATTTGCCCGGAGCCCACTACCTGAACCTCGACTACCACCTCTCCGGCGTCAAGACCGGCGACAACGGACGCCACCCCCTGCCCGACGCGCAGCGACTCGCCGTCGATTTGGGCGGTCTGGGAATCGGTCCCGGCACCCAGGTCATCGCCTACGACGATGCATCCGGTCAGTATGCCGCGCGCGCATGGTGGTTGCTGCGCTGGATGGGGCACCGCGCCGTGGCGGTGCTCGACGGGGGGCTGCCGGCCTGGGTGGCGGCAGGCGGCAGCATGACCACGGCGGCGCCCGATCGCCGCTCGCGCCGCTTCATCCTGCAAAGTTCGCTGGCCGGAACCGTCGATGCCGAGCAGGTGCGCGAGAATATCGACAACCGCGATTTCGTCCTCGTCGATGCACGCTCGGCCGAACGCTTTCGCGGCATTGGCGAGACGCTGGACCCGGTGGCCGGGCACATCCCCGGCGCCTTGAATCGCTGCTTTCTCGACAACCTCGATACCGACGGGCGCTTCAAGCCCGCCGCACAGCTGCAAGCGGAATGGCGTGCCACGCTCGGCGACGGCATCGCCGCCGGACAGGTGGTCCACCAATGCGGCTCCGGCGTCACCGCCTGCGTCAATCTGCTGGCCATGGAATACGCGGGGCTCGGCGGCAGCCGGCTTTATCCCGGCTCGTGGAGCGAGTGGTGCAGCGACCCGTCGCGGCCGGTAGCCTAGCGCGATCCGTCCAGAATAAGACGCTGCAACAGGCGCGATCCGAATTCCCATTGCCCGAGGCCGCTATCCGCGTTGATGTGACCGGCGGCGCCCAGTGCGACAAAGCGGGCGCCCCAGGCCGATGCCATCGCACGGGCCCGCTCGGGCATGCAGTACGGATCGTCGGCGCTGGCAACCACGGTGACCGGGAAGGGTAGATTCCAGTCGGGCAGGGGCGAGAATCCGCGGGCAGGAACCACCGAGAAGCGCGGATCATCCAGATCGGGCGGCGCCACCAGCAGTGCGCCCCTGACGCGCTTCTGCTCAAGCAGACTCGCATGCGCGGCCCAGTGTGCGGTGGTGGCGCAGCCGAGGCTGTGCGCGACGATGACCACATCCTCCCCGGCTTCGACCTCCCCCAGTGTCTGGTTCAGACGTGCAACCCAATCGGAACAGACCGGATGTTCCCAGTCATCCTGTTCGACGCGCAGGCTGCCCGGGTAACTTTTTTCCCACAGGGTCTGCCAATGGGTGGGACCGGAATCCAGCCATCCGGGAACAATCACCAACGCGGTCACGGCGTCACCTCGTAGTCGACGATAAGGGGAGCATGGTCGGAAAATTTCTGATCCTTGTACACGGCCGCGTGCACGGCCCGCGCCGCCAGCGACGGACTTGCAATCTGGTAGTCGATGCGCCAGCCGACATCCTTGGCATACGCCTGGCCACGGTTGCTCCACCAGGTATAACCGGGCGCGTCGGGGTGGATCTTGCGCCAGACGTCGACCCAGCCCACGCGACCGAACAGATCATCCAGCCATTCCCGCTCCTGCGGCAGAAACCCCGAGTTTTTGAGGTTGCCCTTCCAGTTTTTGAGATCGATCTCGCGGTGAGCGATATTCCAGTCACCGCAAACGACGATATCGCGCCCTTCGGCCAGCATCGCTTCCAGCTGCGGCATGAAGCGTGCCATGAATGCAAATTTCACCTCCTGCCGCTCCTCGCTGCTGGAGCCGGAAGGCAGATAAAGTGACACCACGGATAAATTGCCGAAATCCGCGCGCAGAAAACGCCCTTCGGCGTCGATGTCGGCGATGCCGATTCCTTCAATCACGCGGTCCGGCTCGCGGCGGCTGTACAGCGCGACACCGCTGTAGCCTTTCTTCTCGGCCGCATGGAAGAAAGCATGAAAACCGTCCGGTGCGCGCTGTTTCGGCGACAGATCATCCCGCTGGGCCTTGAGTTCTTGCACGCACAAGATATCCACCCCGGCAGTGGCCAGCCATTCGAAAAATCCTTTCTTGTCCGCCGAGCGGATTCCGTTGAGGTTGGCGGAAACGATTCGAAGCAAGTGGCTCTCCATGATATCCTTGCCGACATTTCGCGATGCCGGTCAATCAGTTAACGATGCAAACGAGGTCTACTATGCGTGATTTCCGTCAGGATTTTATTCGTTTCGCCCTGGATAAGCAGGTTTTGCGCTTCGGCGAGTTCATCACCAAGGCGGGACGGAAATCTCCTTATTTCTTCAACGCCGGGCTGTTCAACGACGGCGAATCCACCTTGCGCTTGTCGCGTTTCTACGCTGAAGCGATCATGGCGGCCCCGATCCAGTTCGATATGATATTCGGCCCGGCATACAAAGGTATCATTCTTGCAGCCGCAAGCGCGATGGCTCTGGCCGAGAAAGGGCGCAACGTCCCTTATGCGTACAACCGCAAGGAAGCCAAAGATCACGGGGAAGGCGGGGTGCTGGTCGGCGCGCCGCTCGCGGGCAGAGTGTTGATCGTCGACGATGTGATCTCGGCGGGCACTTCGGTGCGCGAATCGGTGGAGTTGATCCGTCAGGCTGGCGCGGAACCGGCCGCGGTGGCCATTGCCCTGGACCGCATGGAACGCGGACAGGGCGAACTCTCTGCGGTGCAGGAAGTCGCCCGGCAATACGGGCTGCCGGTGGTCGCCATTGCGACACTGGGCGATGTTCTGGGCTTTCTCGAACACAGCCCGGAACTCGCCTTGCACCTGCCGGCCGTCCGCGCCTATCGCGACCGCTACGGCGTCGAGGCGTAAGCGGCTACTGCGCGCCGTCCTTGCGTTTCCATGCGTCATCCAGGGCGGCGCCCAGCTTCTGCATGATTTCGCGCGCGCGGTCGTTGGCGGCCTGCGCCGCACTCAACTCGTTAGCGCTTGCCGTCACCGCATTCTGCGCATCCAGCAAGCGTCTGTCGGCCTCCGACTTGGCCTCGCTCGCGCGTTTGAGCCGCTCCATGCTTTGCGACAATTGCTCATCGCCCTGCTGGTAAGCCATCTGGGCTGCCAGCAGGGCCTCATCCGGGCTGTCAGCCCATGCGGCCGACGACACCAGCAGCCCGCAGGCAAACGCGGCAAACAGATTTTTTTTCATCAACCGGTCCTCTGGATAAAAACGAAGCGCAGCGGCATTATGCTTGACAAGCCGCCCGCCGTGAAACGATTGCCTGCACGACCCGCCCCCCCGTGCTCACAGCAGGCGCCGGCCGGTCAGGGCTTCGAGGATGGACAAGGGCGACAGCTCCGGATGCAGCAAGGCCGACGGCGACAGGAAGAAAGTCTGCTCGAGCATGAACTGCCCGCTCATCACGGCATGCGAAGTCTGGTCGCTGAAGCAAACCCAGCTACTGCCCGGAGCGAACGGGACGGTCTCTTGCTCGCATGCGCGCTGATAGTCGGCATCGCCCTTCATCGCATCGTGCAAGCCCAGCATGAAATGGTCGTAGGCCGTACGACGGCTCTTGGTCACGCCGAGCAGATGCAGCAGGCCGGCGCTCCCCGGCAGCGGCGGGCGGATGGCGGGCGCAAATCGCCGCGCCACGCGCGGGAAAGCTTCGCCTATCCGCCAGACCCTGGGCTCGCCCTGCGGATTGATATTCGAAAATACCCGCAGAATGCGCTTTCCCGCCAGGGGCCGCGAAGGGAAGGCATCCACATGCAGCCGGCTGTCGTCCTTGCGCCAGGAGCTGCATCGCCCTTCAACCCGGTGCAGGCGCAGGCTGGCAGGCGCCACTTGCAACGCCTTGCCGTAGGCAGGGCAGATGCCGTCGATCAACTGCCGGGCCTGGCACCGGAAGCGCTCGAGCATGCTGCGCACCCCCATTGCCACCCCGTCCGGGCCGACCACGCCGTGCAAGGTACTGCCATCGCCGGCGAGACTGATGTTCTTGCGCGCCGGATCGGCGTGATGCGGGGCGAGCAAGCGGACTTCGTCGGCAGAAAGCTCGAAGGACATTTCGGGAAAATACAGCGCCTTCCCCGCCTCGAGCTCCTCCAGCAACGCTCCGCCCGCAGCGGCGCCATCGGCGCCGTTCCAGCACCGCCCCGAAACCGGGATAACATGCGACATGCCCACTCCCTTCTGCGGTAGCAAACCTCGAATATACCGGAAATGATAAATCGGATTGCCCGCCCGGGACAGTTCTGGCGACGGGGCCGCAGGCACGACAGCCGCGTGCCTGCGGCCAGACGATGCAAACAAAAAGCCCGGTCGCGATGACCGGGCTTTTTGATGGTATTCTTGGTGGGCTGTGAGTGGCTCGAACACTCGACCTACGGATTAAGAGTCCGCTGCTCTACCAACTGAGCTAACAGCCCAAGGTGCGATGGTGGGTCGTGAGTGGCTCGAACACTCGACCTACGGATTAAGAGTCCGCTGCTCTACCAACTGAGCTAACGACCCAACGCGCCGTGCAGTTTACCGAGATTTGGTGGGTCGTGCAAGATTTGAACTTGCGACCAACGGATTAAAAGTCCGCTGCTCTACCAGCTGAGCTAACGACCCGTATCACGTCTTCCCGGGGTCTCATGGTGGGTCGTACAAGATTTGAACTTGTGACCAACGGATTAAAAGTCCGCTGCTCTACCAGCTGAGCTAACGACCCATGAGAGACAGCAACTATAAAATAGAAAGATTGCAAAAGTCAATATTTTTTAAAATTCGCGCCTGAAAACACCGTATATTCGCGCGCAAGCGCCACAGAAACGAAAGGAGCCATCAAGTCTCTTTGTCGCCGGGACTTGAAACCACAGCCGACGCGACCCATTTCAGGTAGGCGGGAAGCCCCGGCCCGAGATCGCAGGCGACGATTTCCGGCAGCTCGTAAGGGTGCCTCTCGCACAACAGCGCTTGCAGCGCAGGATAGGCGGCTTGCGTGGTCTTGATCAGCAAGGGGATTTCCTCTGCGGTTTCGACCTTGCCTTGCCAGCGGTACACCGAACGGCAGGGCGCCAGAATATTGACGCAGGCGGCGAGCCTGCGTTCGACGAGCAGCGACGCCAACTCGTGCGCTACGACGGCATCAGGCGCGTTGCAGAAAACAAGCAAACATTTCATAGCGAACGATTCCATGCGTAAATTTTTACTGATCGTACTGCTCTACCCTTTTCTCGAGATTGCCGCGCTGGTCACGCTCGCCGGGCATTTCGGCGCGCTGGCCGTCCTGCTGTACGTCTGTGCGAGCGCCCTGTTCGGCTGCTGGATGCTGCGCAACCAGAAGCTGGCGGCGCTGCTGACCCTGGGCAGCATCATGCGCCAGGGCGAAGCGATATCGGTTTACTCGCTCTTGTGGCCGCTGCGGTACACCCTGTCCGGAATTCTGTTCATCATCCCCGGCGTATTGAGTGAAATCGCGGCGATCGCCTTGCTGCTGCCGCTCAAGGGCCCGCAACGGCGGGCACGCCCCGTGCAGGACAACGACGTGATCGAAGGCGAATACCACCACGTAAACGACGATCACGATCGCGTGCGTTGAGCCGGCGCCGGATTTGTTCCATGATAGCCGGATAGACCGGAACGCCATCGTTCGCGTGTTCCGCTTTCAACATGGGGCCGTCAGCGGCTTGCGCAAGGAGAATGATGATGGACATCGGAATCAACGAACAGGATCGGCGTCAAATCGTCCAGGGCCTGTCCCGCCTGCTGGCGGACAGCTACACCTTGTATCTGAAAACCCATAACTTCCACTGGAACGTGACCGGGCCGATGTTCCAGACGCTGCACCTGATGTTCGAGCAGCAATACACCGAACTGTCGCTGGCAGTGGACCTGATCGCCGAACGCATCCGTGCGCTTGGGCACCCTGCGCCGGGAAGCTACGCCGAATTCGCGCGGCTGACCTCGATCGAAGAAGCGTCCGGCGTGCCGCGTGCGGAAGACATGATCCGCCAGCTGGTCGAAGGCCACGAGACGCTGTGTCGCACCGCGCGCAGCCTGTTCCCGGACGTGGACCGCGCCGCCGACGAGCCGAGCGCCGACTTGCTGACCCAGCGCTTGCAAGTGCACGAAAAAACGGCATGGATGCTGCGCAGTCTGCTGGAAAAGTAAGCCCGCTCCACGGTCGGGCATGAGCGGGCCGCAACATGCTACACTCGCGCCAGACACGGAACCCGCTCATGCGCCACACCATTGCCGACAGACCTTTGCGCTCTCCCTGGCCGACGCTAGCCGTCACGCTGGGGGCATCGCTGTTACTGCATCTGGTGCTGCTCGCCTCCGGCGGACTGTCCTGGGTCCGTCCCCTGCCGTCGATCCAGACGCCGCTGACAGTCAGCTTGACTGCGCCGCCGCCGTCGGCGCAGCCCTCCACCCGGACAATCGAGCCGCCAGTGCCACGCGCCGCGGCAACCGTGCCGCCGCCGCCCACCGTCCACCACGCCTTGCGCATGACGCGCAAGGTTCAAGCGCGCATCGCGCCGGCTGCGCTCGTGCCGCCGCCGCCCTCCCCGCCCTCCCCGCGGGCCCCCGTCGTCCGCGCCGCGCGAGCGGAAGCAAGCGGCCGGATCGATACGCAGTCCCTGCTCGCGCAGGTGGCGCAGATCGAACAACAGAAGGCGGCCACGGTCACCGCTCAACACGACGAAACGCAGCTCGACGGCGATCTGGGTGTAGACTGGCAACTTTATGTCGATGCGTGGCAACAACGGATCGAGCAGATCGGCCACCAGTATTTTCCCGATGCGGTCAAGCGACAGGGCATCAGCGGCGGGCCGCGGCTGAAAATCGAAATCTACGCGGACGGTTCGCTCGGCAGGGTTACACTGCTCAAAAAATCGCAGTACCCGGTCCTGGACGAGGCGGCGATCCATATCATCCGCCTGGCCAAGAAATTCGCGCCTCTGCCGCCACGAATCGCGGCTCAGCACAATAGCATGACGATCACGCGGACCCTGGTTTTCGGCGTTGACGACAACCTGGCCACCCGCTAACTCATAACGTAAAAATAGGAAAATCGCATGTACGAAGTCAATCGCAGTATCGCCGTGATCCGCCCGCGCGCGGCCTTTCAAGAATGGCTCAAGTCCCTCCCGGGCGACCTGGACGCAGAGCTCACGCTGGAAGACCTGCGCCGCGACTGCAATGCCCTCCTGATACCCGCCAGCGACGATTACGCCGCGGCGGAAGAATTCGTGCTGCAGCACTACCGTGTCCTGTTCCAGGCCGAACTGGCCGACTGGTGCGAAGACGACGGCCTGTGGCCCGAAGAATTGAGTCCGGAACAATTCACAGAGTGGTTCGATGTCGAAATCCACACGGTACTGACCGATCTGGTAGACGAACCTCTGCAGCGCGAGGCGTTTCTCCCGCTCGATCTGTATCGCGAAGAAGACTGACACAGCGCCGATCAATTGTGGCCGACGCCGCCTGCAGCGGCGCCGGCGGGGGATGCGCATGCGCCACACCACCCGCATCAAGGTCCGGGGCTACCACCTGGACCTGTATGCTCATGTCAACAACGCGCGTTATCTCGAGTTTCTGGAAGAAGCGCGCTGGGCTTATTTCGAGGACCGCGCCGATCTGGCCTGGTTTCTGAACTCCGGGCTGGCCCTGATCGTCGTCAACATCAATATCGACTACCGCTCGGCGGCAACCATGGGCGACGAACTGGTGCTCGAGACCACGGTCAAATCGCTTAGCAAGCGCAGCGCGGTCATGCATCAAACGGTGCGTCAGGCGCGCGACGGGGTGCTGGTGGCCGAAGCCGACGTCAGCTTCGTCATCTACGATGCCAAACTGAACAAGGCGGTACGTCTCGAAGGCGAGCTGTTGACGCTGCTGGAAACCTTGCACCGTAACGATAGCGACGAGAACGCGTAAATGAAGAAATGGTTTGCCGTACTGGCGCTGCTGGCAGTCGGCGGCGTACTGATCTACACCCTGGGTTTCGCGCGCAATGCTGCGCCGCAAGTGGCGTACACCACGCTGCAAGGCAAACCCGAATCGCTGGCCGCACTCAAGGGCAAGGTGGTACTGGTCAACTTCTGGGCGACCAGTTGTTCCGGTTGCATCGAGGAGATGTCGCAGATGAAGGCGATGTACCAGCGCTATGCGGCGCATGGTTTCGCCATCGTGGCGGTCGCCATGAATTACGACACGCCCTCCTATGTCCGGGAATACTCCAGTAGAAACCACTTGCCCTTTAGCGTGACATTCGACGGAGACGGACGCATCGCCAAGGCTTTCGGCGATATCCAGCTGACGCCGAGCACCTTCCTGCTCGACCGCGAGGGCAATATCGTGAAACGCTACGTAGGGGTGATGAATTTCGCCGAGATACGGCAGCTGATCGAAGGCGGACTCAAGAGCTGACGCCGGTGCCGCAGACCGCGCAAGCAGGGTCGCGCGCGAGCTTGAGATGACGGAACAGGCCGTCATGCGCATCGTACAGTGTCAGGCGCCCGACACTGGCAGGCTGGCCGCAAAGCAGCTTGATCGCCTCGACCGCCTGCAGGCTGCCGACAACGCCGACCAGCGGCGACAGGACACCGAAGGTCGCACAGGGGCCATCGCCCACCGCGCCCTCATCCGGATACAGGCAATGGTAGCAGGGAGACTGCGCATCGCGGGCATCGAATACCGCCAACTGCCCGGCGAAGGCGACTGCGGCTCCCGATACCAACGGCACGCGCGCGGCAACGGCGGCGCGATTGATCGCCTGCCGCGTTCCGAAATTATCAGAACAATCGATGACCACATCGTGGCTGGCGACCTCCTTGTGCAACGCCTCCCCGCCCAGACGCACTTCCAGCGCCACGATCTCGACACCCGGATTCATCGCATGCATGCGCGCCGCCGCCGAGCGCGCCTTGTTCACGCCCAGGCTCGCCATATCGTGTGCAATCTGCCGCTGCAGATTTCCGAGTTCGACCGTATCGTCATCGGCCAGGGTGATACGGCCGACGCCGGCACTGGCCAGGTAAAGCGCGACCGGGGAGCCGAGGCCGCCGGCACCGACGATGAGCGCACGCGCAGCCAGCAGCTTCTCCTGCCCGGCGATATCGATCTGCGGCAGCAGGATATGACGGCTGTAGCGCAATAACGCCTTGTCATCCAGCTCGCTCATCGGCTCACTCTTCGACGGTGCGGCGGGAAAACTTGATGCCCAGCTGCTTGAGCTTGCGATAGAGGTGGGTGCGTTCGAGCCCGACTTTCTGCGCAACCCGGCTCATATTGCCGTTTTCCAGCGAAATATGATATTCGAAGTAGCGACGCTCCAGCTGCTCGCGCAGTTCGCGCAGCGGCATGTTGAAATCGAACCCCGTCTCTTCCGACGGCTTTTCGTGCCGGAACTGGGCCAGCACCTTGTTGACCTCGGGCGCATCCAGGTCGTCCGAATCCGAAGTCAGTGCCAGGCTCTTGATGATGCTGCGCAATTGTTCGAGGTTGCCTGGCCAGTCGTATTGGCGCAGGGCATTGAGCGCCGCCGTCGTCAGCTTGCGCGTCGGAACCTGCTTGGACTCCACGAACTCGGTCAGGATCTGCTCGGCAATGAAGATGATGTCTTCAGCGTGTTCGCGCAACGGCGGAATCGGCACGATCACGCTCGACAGCGAGGTCAGCAGACGGTTGTCGCACTCGGGGTCGATCAACAGCTCCTGCAACGGCCTGCTGCACGAGCAGAGCAGGCGCACATTGAAACGGTCGAGTTTTGAGAGCAGGAACAACAAGCCCTGCTGGATGCGTCGGTTGTACTGCCCGATCTCAGGCAGAAACAGCACGCCGTTATTGGCTTTCTGCAGCAGCTCCAGAGGGGCGTCCGCCAATTGTTCTGGCTTGGCCGGCGTCACCCACGGCGTATTGCCCTGATGGAAGAAGCGAGCAACCAGTTCGAACCCGGAGCCCGATTCGCCGGTCAGCAGCACCGGCGATTTGACCTTAGAGACCCGCTCCAGCTGGCGCTTGAGCTCCTGGATCGGTTCGCTCTTGCCGAGCTTGTCCAGATTGAGCGAGGTATTGGCCTGCATGTCGCCATACTTGAGCGCGCGCTGCACCGTACCCAGCAGCTTCTGCAGTGCAATCGGCTTTTCGAGGAAATCGAAGGCCCCGATGCGGGTGGCTTCAACCGCGGTATCGATACTGGCATGCCCCGACATCATTACCACCGGCATGTTCAACTGGCCCGATTTCGCCCACTCCTTGAGCAGAGTGACGCCATCGCAATCCGGCATCCAGATGTCCAGCAGCACCAGAGAGGGGCGGGTCTGGTTTCTCAGCTGCCTTGCGACTTCCGCATTTTCCGCCAGGGCCACCGTGTAACCCTCGTCCTGCAGGATCTCGGACAGCAGTTCGCGAATGCCGATTTCAT
Organism: Paludibacterium yongneupense DSM 18731; assembly: GCF_000422925.1. Taxonomy (GTDB): domain Bacteria; phylum Pseudomonadota; class Gammaproteobacteria; order Burkholderiales; family Chromobacteriaceae; genus Paludibacterium; species Paludibacterium yongneupense. Next base: position 176,240 of record NZ_KE383958.1, on the reverse strand, counting down.
CGTCAACGATCAAAATGTCACTGCTACGCATTAGGCCTCCAGCAAGGGCATAGTGAGAAGAATGCGCGCGCCGTGCTGCTCGCCGTTCCCCAGAACAATCTGCCCGTGGTGTTCTTCGATGATCTTCTTTACCACGGCAAGCCCGAGGCCAGTGCCTTTGGACTTGTTGGTCACATAGGGCTCGAAAGCCCGGGGGAGAATGTCGGGCGCAAAACCCGCACCGTTGTCCTCCACGCAGACAACCGCGCTTCTTCCTTCTAATCGGCTGCTAATTTGAATCATCGGGATGCCAACGTCAAGGACTGCGTCTTGCGAGTTCTGCAGCAGATTGTGGAAAACCTGTCGCAGCAAGGCGGCATCGCCCATGATCATCATGGGTCCCGGGTAAAGATTGACCTTCACGGCCGGATTCGATTCGTACAAGGCCATCACCTCGCGCAGCATGGCATTGACGTCCAGCCGTTCGAGCTTGGTCCGCGGCGAGCGGGCATAATCGCGGAATGCATCCACCATGCCCTTGAGCGCGGCAACCTGGTTGATGATGGTATCGGTAGAGCGTTTCAGCATTTCGGCATCGCTGCCGCCGAGCCGGTCGGCGAGTTTCATCGCCAGCCTTTCCGCCGACAGCTGGATCGGCGTCAGCGGATTGCGGATCTCGTGGGCAAGCCGTTTCGCCACCTCGCCCCACGCCGCGTCGCGCTGCGCGCGCGCGAGTTCGGTAATGTCATCGAACACCAGAACGAAACCCTGGCCGGAATTCTCGGACAATCGGGCACCGCGCACCAGCAGGGAGCGCGCGCCCTGTCCCGTAGAGTATTCCAGCTGCGACTGCCACTCGGGACGGGTATCGTCCGAAGCCAGCGAGAGCACCTTCTCTTCCAGTTCACGCAAGGCCGGCAAGGTGTCCGACCAGTGGCCGAAGGACGTCTCGGCAACGAGCGCCAGATCGAGCCCGAGAATGCGCGATGCGCTGATATTGGCGGCACGCAACTGCCAGTCGGCATTGAACGCGATGACGCCGGCCGACAGGTTGGCAAGAATACTCTCCAGATAAAGCTTGCCGGCCTCCAGCTGATGCCGGGATTCGTCTGCCAGATGCCGCGCATCGTCGAGCTGTTGCGTCATGCGGTTGAACATGGAGGTCAGTATGCCGAGTTCGTCGCGCCGGTAAACCGGGTGGCGGCGCGAAAAATCGCCCTGCGCGACCGCGCGCGTACCCGCCGCCAACTCCGACAGCGGGGCAGACAGCCTCTCGGACATGAACAGGGCGAAGGCGAGTGCCGACGTCAGCGCCAGCAGGAAGGCCAGCGCGAGCGTCAACATGTAAAAGGTCTTTAGGCCGTGCCGGTTGAACAGCAGCGTGCGGTAATCCGCACGCGCGCTCTCGATCAGATCGGCGTCCTGCGAAATGCTGTCCGGGGCGGACTGAATCAGCTGCAATACCCGGCCATCGCCGCCCGCCGTCCCATACCCGAGCGCCACCTTGAGCGAAAGTCCGCTCTGATTGTCGTTCTCGATGCTTTCTACCGATTGCCGGGGCTTCAGGGTACGCAGGGTATCGCGGGACGGCGCGAGGGGGGCACGGTTGGCCTGGCCGCTCGCCGACGCCACCAGCACCCCTGCACGGGTGAATACGGCCACTTCGCGCAAGCCCATCTGCACCCGCGCCTTCTCCAGACTCGCCGGCAATTGCGGATCGGGCAGACCTTCGACACCCTCCAGGACGACGCGCCCCTTGCGGCTGACGTCTTCGAGCACGAAACCGAGCGCATTGCGCCCCAGTTCCAACCCCCGGTCCAGCGCCGCCTCCACCCTGACATCGAACCAGCTCTCGATGCTATTGGTCAGAAACTGGGCCGATACGGTAAATACCAGCACACCCGGCACCAACGCGACCACGGCAAACATCATCACCAGGCGCTGCGTGAGCTTTGCGCCGAACACGCGGCTCTTGACCCGCTGCCTCAGGCGAAGCAACTGCCGGCCGACCACGCCGGCCAGGGCCGCCAGCAGCAAGCTGTTGAGACCGAACACCCACCAATAGTATTCCTCCAGCTTGGAGGCGTTGCCGGTCGCGATCGCCAGCAAATAGAGCAGGATGGCGCCAATACTGGCGACGGCGATCACCCCGAAGCGCATCAGCTGCCTCCCTTTACTTCCAGGGTGATCCAGTTGGACGACAGCGACCAGTCGGGCGAACCAAGCGCATTGAGTTGATAGGGCTTCGGCAATTCGCCGACATCGAGTTCCAGCCGGACCAGCCCTGCAATTTTGTCGCTGGACTCGCCGTTGAGAGAACCGGGGTCGAGCACGCGCCAACCCTGAATCGAGCCAATCGCACGCAAGGCGTCCGGCAATGTCTGGTAATAATTGGACAGCGAGCCGATGCTGACCCGATAGCGATTGGTCAACGGCTGGTAGGACAGCCTGAAGGCAAGGCTGGCATGCGGCGAAAACCAGCCGCGGAAATTCAGGTAATAAGCCGTCATGCGCGGCCGGGTCAGCTCGAAATCAAGGCGGAAGGTCAGCGGCAGCCCTTGCTGCAGGGCTTCGTTGAGCCCCGTCGTCAGCCTCACGTTGAAGCGCGTACTGACGGCCAGCTGCCCGTCGACGAGTTCGACCTCGGCGCGGCGGGCGGCAATGGTATCGGCCCATGCGGGAGGAACCGCACAGATCAATAGCCACAGAAGGCTAAATTTTCTCAAGCAGCGCGTAATAGAAGCCGTCATGGCGCTCGGTTGGCAGTAATTGTTCCTGTTTCAGACATCGCGCATCGCGGCAACGCTCCAGGAAGCCGGCCAGCTGCTGGGCATTCTCTTCCGGGAAAATGGAGCAGGTAGCGTATAGCATTTTTCCGCCGGACGCGAGCACCGACCACAAGGCATCGATAATCCGCCTCTGCTGGCGGGCCAGCCCGGCAAAATCGGTCGGGCGGCGCAACCACTTGATATCGGGATGACGGCAGACCACGCCGCTGGCACTGCATGGCACGTCGGCCAGAATGCGGTCATAGGGCTTGCCATCCCACCAACTGTCGACATCGCCGGCATCGCCGGTCAGCAGGCGCGCCTTCAGGCCCAGACGGCGCAGATTGTCATCCACGCGGCGCAGGCGGCCGGCATCGGCATCCAGCGCAGTCAAGTCGATATCGGCCAGCTCAAGCATATGGCCGCTTTTCCCGCCGGGTGCGGCGCACGCGTCGAGCACGCGTTGCCCCGCCGCCAGATCCAGCCACATGGCCGCCTGCTGGGCGCCCCAGTCCTGAACCGAAACGGCACCGGCGGCAAAATCGGGCAACTCGCGCACATTCACGGGCCGCAGCAAGGTCAATGCGCCGGGGCCGGGGGAGCGGGTTTCTATCCCTTCTGCAGCGAGGCGTTCGCGATAGGCCTCGTCCGTGCCCTTGCGGCGGTTGACGCGCAGCGTCATCGGAGGATGCGCGTTGGAGGCTTCGAGAATCGATTGCCAGGCATCCGGATAATGGCGCTTGAGCGCATCTATCCACCATTGCGGGTGGTTGAACCGCCCCTCTTCGCTGACCAGGGCAACTTCAGGCAACGTTTCCCTGCGCCGCAAGGCATTGCGCAGGGCGCCATTGACCAGGCCCTTGAAGCGCCCGTGCGCAACCGAAGCGGCCAGAATCACCGCCTCGTTCACGATCGCGTACTCTGCGGCGCGGGTATAGAAAATCTGGTAGAGCGCAACCAGCAGCACCCGCTCAAGCCGGGCTTCCGGCAACGGTTTCGGCACGAGCGAACGCAACATGAGATGCAATTCGGCGCGATGGCGCAGCACGCCATAGCCGAGATCCTGCAGCGCCGCGCGATCGCGCGGCGCCAGATTCTGTCCGCCGGCGGCCAGCGCCTCGGTCAGGGTACGACCGGCCTCGATCTGCTCCAAAACCCCAGCAGCGAGTTCCTGTATCTGATGCATATGACGGACAACCTGTTCCAAAAAACCGGCCACAGCCAGCCTGGCTGTGGCCTGATGACCTGCTGGCATCCGGCTGCGTTAACGCTTGCGGATGCGGAATGCACGGATGATACGGCTAGAAACGCTGGCGCGCTATCTCATTCAGCCGTTCGATGCGCTGTTCCGTATGGGGATGGGTACGAAACAGGTCTCCGAGCGAGCTGCCGCCAGCGAGTGGATTGATAATCATCATCTGTGCGGTCTCCGGATGCGCCTCGGCCGTCGGCAGCGGGAGCCCTTGTGCGTAGTATTCGATCTTGCGCAAGGCGCTGGCCAGCGCCAGCGGGTCGCCGCTGATTTCGGCACCGCCGCGGTCGGCCTCGAATTCGCGCGCGCGCGAAATCGCCATCTGGATCAAGCTGGCCGCGACCGGAGCCAGAATGGCGACCAGAATCCCGGCGAAAGGGTTGCTCGGGCGGCCGTATTCATCGCGCCCTCCAAAGAACATGGCGAAATTGGCCAGCGCCGAAATCGCCCCTGCCATCGTCGCCGATACGGTCGAAATCAGGGTGTCGCGATGTCGGACATGGGCGAGTTCATGCGCCATCACACCGCGCAACTCGCGGTACTCCAGCATGCGCAGAATGCCCGTGGTCGCCGCCACCGCCGCATGCTCGGGATCGCGTCCGGTGGCAAAGGCATTCGGTTGCTCTTCGTGGATCACGAAGACACGGGGCATGGGCAGACCTGCGCGCCCCGCGAGTTCCGCCACCAGGCTGTAGAACTCGGGCGCGCTCGCGGCATCCACCTCTTGCGCGTTGTACATGCGCAACACCATTTTGTCGGAGTTCCACCACGCGAAAACATTCAGTCCGCCACCGAACAGCAGGGCCAGCAGCATGCCGCCGCGTCCGCCGAGCGCGGCGCCGATCACGCCAAACAGCGCGACAATCGCCGCCATCAGCATTGCGGTCTTGAGTCCGTTCAGGTTCATGACTTTCTCTTCTGCAGATAAGGAGGATGCGTCTTGGAGCGTCAGACGCCGAGCAGGGTTCCCGCCAGTTCCGCGCGTCCGCGCATGAAATCGGCGGCCGGGAGCCGCCGGGAGCCCGCGGCCTGGACTTCGGTCAACTCGAGCAGGCCGCGCCCGGTTCCCACGCAGCAGCGTCCTTCGCCATCCACGACCAGTTGCCCCGGTTCGGCGCGTCCATCGACGGCACGCGCGCCCCACAGCTTGAACACGCTTCCGTCGAGCAGGGTATGCGCGCCCGGCGCCGGGTTATAGGCGCGCACCGCGCGCTCGATGTCGGCCGCCGCGCGGGTCCAGTCTATCCGGCTTTCCTCGCGCGTGAGCTTGGCGGCGTAAGTGACGCCGTCCTCCGGCTGCGGCTGCGGTCTCAGCCCGGGCAGGGCTGCCAGCGTAGAAACGATGGCATCGGCGCCGACGCGGGCAAGCTTGTCGTGCAAGGTGAGCGCAGTATCGGCAGCCTCGATCGCGACCGGGTGCGTGGACAGCATGGCGCCGGTATCGAGCCCGGTGTCCATTTGCATGATGGTGATGCCGGTGACGGCATCGCCGGCCAGCAGTGCGCGCTGGATAGGCGCCGCGCCGCGCCAGCGCGGCAGCAGCGAGGCATGGATGTTGAGACAGCCGCGCGCGGGGAGATCCAGCACCGCCCGCGGCAGGATCAGGCCATAGGCGGCAACCACCATCAGTTCGGCATCGATGGCGGCGAGCATGGCCAGGGCCTCTTCGCTCTTCAGCGTCAGCGGCTGCTCGACGCGCAAGCCGTGCTCGAGCGCCAGCGCCTTGACCGGGCTTGGCCGCAGCTTCATGCCGCGGCCGGCCGGCCGGTCGGGTTGGGTCAGCACCAGCGCGATATCGTGTCCGGCGGCGATCAGTGCCGCCAGCGCACCCGCCGCGAAGTCCGGGGTTCCTGCAAAAATCAGTTTCATGGCCTGCCTGCTATCGGTTGCCGCACTCACATCGTGCTGTGTTCACGCTTTTTCATCTTGGTACGGATGCGATTCTGCTTGAGCTGAGACAGGTATTCGACGAACACCTTGCCTTCCAGATGGTCGGTTTCATGCTGCAGACAGATCGCCAGCAAGCCACCGGTCTCGAGCTCGAAACTCTTGCCGTCCCGGTCGAGCGCGCGCACGCGCACCCTATCGGCGCGCATGACTTTGTCGTAGATCCCCGGCACCGACAGGCAACCCTCTTCGTATACCCGCTCGCCGTTTTTCTCGAGGATCTCGGGATTGATGAAGGACATCGGCTGGTTTTTTTCCTCGCTCAGGTCGATGACGATCACGCGCTCGTGTACATTCACCTGCGTCGCAGCGAGTCCGATGCCGTTTGCCGCATACATGGTCTCCACCATATCGTCGATCAGTTGCCGCACGCGGTCGTCGACAACGGCGACCGCTTTGGCCACCGTATGCAGACGTTCGTCCGGGTAATGCAGAATATTCAAGAGTGCCATGGTTATGGGTCGCTCCAAGTTGTCGTAATCGCTCCAGCACACCGATAATAGCCGTACTCGCGCCGCGGGGGTATGCGGCCGGTCGGGTGTGCGAGCCTGGTTTTGAAATATGGGGGCATTTCTGATGAGCAAAAGTAGTCCATCTCCGGCCGCGATGCCAACCGTAACGGCGCGATGAAGCAAATCGATCCCGACTGGCTGCGCCTCGCGCTCGCCCCCGGCGTCGGGCCGCGCCTGTTTCTCGACCTGATCCGGTTTTTCGGATCGGCGCAGGCCGTCGTCGCCGCCCCGCGGCGCGAGCTGGAAAACCGCCTGCCGCCCGCCGCCATCGACGCGCTGGTCGCGCGCGCCGCAGACGCGGCAGTCGAAGCCGCTCTCGAATGGGCCACCCGCCCTGGCTGCCGTCTGCTGACCCTTCTGGACGCAGAGTATCCGACACCGCTGGCCGAGGCGCCAGGGGCTCCGCCGCTATTGTTCGCCCGAGGCCGCTGCGAACTTCTGGCCTCGCCCATGCTGGCCGTGGTCGGCAGCCGCCACCCGACGCCACAAGGCCGGTCCACGGCCCGCGACTTCGCCGCCGGCCTCGCCGCCAGCGGCTACACCGTGGTCAGCGGTCTCGCCCACGGAATAGACAGCGCGGCCCACGAGGGCGCCCTCGGCAGCCAGGCGTCGACCGTGGCCGTGGTCGGCACCGGCATCGACCGGGTCTATCCGGCGGCCAACCGCGACCTCGCACACCGCATCGCCGCACAAGGGCTGATTCTGTCCGAATTCCCCCTGGGCAGCCCGCCGCTGGCCGCACATTTTCCACGGCGCAACCGTATTATCGCCGGTCTGGGGCGCGCCTGCCTCGTCGTCGAAGCCGGTATCGCGTCCGGTTCGCTGATCACCGCGCGCTACGCGCTGGAGGCCGGGCGCGAAGTCATGGCCTTGCCCGGCTCCATCCACAACCCCCAGGCTCGCGGCTGCCACCGTTTACTCAAGGAGGGCGCCCGGCTGGTCGAGAGCCTGGACGACATTATCGATGAAGTCGGCCAGGCCGGCTTCCCGGCCGCCAGCGAATCGGCCGTCGAAACGCCCCCCCTGCTCGCCGCCATGGGCTTCGACCCGGTCAGCGCCGACCAGTTGGCGCCCAAGCTCGGGTTGACGGCGCCCAAGCTTTACGAGATGCTTCTCGGGCTTGAACTGGAAGGCCGGGTGGCAAGCCTGCCGGGCGGTCGTTTCCAGCGCCTGTTCTGACAAGGGATCCAGGCGTTTCAAGCCCATGTGATGTGAGCCTCATGTTTGACGTTCTCGCTTTTCTATTTGAACAATACCGCGATCCGGAGTCATGCGACGACCGCGGCGCACTGATGCGCGAACTGACCGCCGCCGGCTTCGATGACGACGAAATCCAGGACGCGCTGGATTGGCTCGAGAGTCTGTGCAATATGTCAGATGGCCTGTTCGTTGCCATCAACGAATCGTCTGGCATGCGTCTATACAACGATTTGGAGCAGGAGCGCATGTCCATCGAAGTGCGCGGCCTGTTGCAGTTTCTGGAAGATAACGCCGCCCTGTCGCCGGCGCAGCGTGAAATGGTGATCGACCGCCTGCTGGCCCTGCCCGCGGACGAAATCACCGTCGCGTCGGCAAAACTGGTCGCACTGATGGTGTTGTGGGTCCAGAAGGCCGAGCTGCCCATTCTGCTGGGCGAGGAATTACTCGACGCCGTACACGGCGAGCCGACCATGCAATAGCTTGTCAAGCGACAGCGCGCCGCATAGTATCGCGGTCTTTTTGACTGTCTGACGCACCTTCGCCATGAGCGCCACCTTGCGCTCTTGTTTCATTTGACGGATACAGGATGTGTCAGCCCGGGACTGCCGGGTTTGCGATTGAATATAAAAATGCCCTCAAGCCTCTTGATCGTTGAATCGCCGTCCAAGGCGAAAACGCTGAAGAAATACCTGGGTCAGGACTTCGAAGTCCTGGCGTCCTACGGCCATGTCCGCGATCTGGTGCCCAAGAACGGGGCCGTCGATCCGGACAAGAATTTCGCCATGAAGTATCAGTTGATCCCGAAGAACGCCAAGCATGTGGATGCGATTCTCAAGGCGGTGGCCGAAGTCGACAACGTCTACCTGGCGACTGACCCGGACCGCGAAGGCGAAGCCATTTCCTGGCACCTGGTTCAGATTCTGACCAGCAAGAAACTGCTGAAGGGCAAGACCACGCAACGCGTGGTCTTCCATGAAATCACCAAGAACGCGGTGCTGGAAGCGATCGCGAATCCGCGCGAAGTGTTGCAGCCGCTGGTCGATGCGCAGCAGGCTCGCCGTGCGCTCGACTATCTGGTCGGCTTCAATCTGTCGCCGCTGCTGTGGAAGAAAATTCGTCGCGGCCTGTCGGCCGGCCGGGTGCAAAGCCCGGCCTTGCGGCTGATCTGCGAGCGCGAGAACGAAATCCGTGCCTTCGTGGAACAGGAATACTGGAGCGTCCACCTCGACAGCCACAAGGGCCGCCAGAAATTCCGCGCCAAGCTCAGCCAGTTCGAAGGCAAGAAACTCGACCAGTTCGATATTCCCGATACCGCGCGCCACAGTGAAATCCTGGCCCGCATCGAGGGTTGCCCGGCAACGGTCGGCCCCATCGAGAAGAAAAAGAAATCGCGCAATCCGGCCGCACCGTTCACCACCTCGACGCTGCAACAGGAAGGCGTGCGCAAGCTCGGCATGACCACCGACCGCACCATGCGCACGGCACAGCAACTGTACGAAGGGGTCGATATCGGCCAGGGTACGGTCGGTTTGATCACCTACATGCGTACCGATGCCGTTGTGCTGGCGGCAGAAGCCGTCACCGAGATCCGCGATTACATCACCGCCCAGTTCGAACCCGATTTTCTGCCGAAAAACCCGGTCACCTACAAGAATAAATCCAAGAATGCGCAAGAGGCGCACGAGGCGATCCGCCCGACCTCCATCCTGCGCACACCGGAATCGGTCAAGCCCTTCCTGACAGCCGACCAGTTCAAGCTCTACGACATGATCTGGAAGCGGACCCTGTCCTGCCAGATGTCGCCGGCCCGCTTCGACACCACCGGCGTCGACATCACCGTCGGCGACGCCGTATTCCGCGCGAGCGGTCAGGTCCAGGTGTTCGCCGGCTTCCTTGCGATCTACGAGGAAGACGTCGACGACGCCGAAGATGAAGACAATGCCAAGTTGCCGCTGCTGGAAGAAGGCGAAACCTTGCCGGTCGACAAACTGTCCGGCGAGCAGCATTTCACCCAGCCGCCGCCGCGGTTTTCGGAAGCGAGCCTGGTCAAGGCGCTGGAAGAGTTCGGCATCGGTCGCCCGTCGACCTACGCGAGCATCATCTTCACGCTGAAGGACCGCGAGTATGTCACGCTCGACAAGAAGCGTTTCATGCCGACCGACACCGGCGACATCGTCAACAAATTCCTGACCGAGCATTTCAGTCAGTACGTCGACTACAACTTCACGGCCAAGCTGGAAGACCAGCTCGACGAGATCGCCAGTGGCCAGCGTGAGTGGGTCCCGGTCATGGATGCCTTCTGGAAAGGCTTTTCCAAGCAGGTCACCGAAAAAGAGAGCATTTCACGGGCAGAAGTCACCACCGAGAGTTTGGATGAAGCCTGTCCCAAGTGCAGCAAGCCCTTGATGATACGCTTCGGCAAGCGCGGCCGTTTCGTCGGGTGCTCCGCCTATCCGGAATGCGACTACACGCGCAATATGAACGAAACCGCCGAATCGGCGGCGGAGCCGGAAGAACCGGAAGTGATCGAAGGCCGCGTGTGCCCGCAGGACGGCGGCGCACTGGTGATCAAGAAAGGGCCCTACGGCAAATTCATCGGCTGCGCGAACTATCCCAAGTGCAAGCACATAGAACCGCTGGAAAAACCGCGCGATACCGGTGTCGAGTGTCCGGAGTGCAAGGCCGGCTCGCTGATAGAGCGCAAGAGCCGCTACGGCAAGCTGTTCTACAGCTGCAACACCTATCCGAAGTGCAAGTATGCGACGTGGAATCCGCCGATCGCCGAACCGTGCCCGCAATGCGGCTGGCCGATTCTGACGCTGAAAACCACCAAGCGCCGTGGCACCGAAAAAGTCTGCCCGCAGAAGGAATGCGGCTATAGCGAAGTCGTGACCCCGCCCGAAGCCAAGGCGGAGTGAAACCCGGCGGACGGATGCCGGCCGGCGTCCGTCCGCTGCGCCCGGCCGGGCGCGCCTTCACGTCGCTGTCATCAATAAATCATTGATTTCATTCTGCAAGTCCGGACCGGCAAGAATATACTCGCTGCTTGGATGACGTGCCGGCATGGCACGGCGTTTGCATTGTGTCTCCCGTGTTCCGCCCGCCCTGCGTCGAGCGACTGTACGCAGAGGCTTCACTGCCTATTTTTCGATGATGAAACTGACAAGCCGATTTCTTTTTACCGGGGCCGCTGTGCTTGCCCTCGTCTTTTCCGTCAACGCCAGCTGGATTTTGCTGCCGCTCGCGCTGCTGGTCGCTTTTCTGGGACTGATGAGCGCCGATCGCGAACAGATAGAAGCCATGGATAGCGCAGCCATCGGCATGCTGCTTGCGCGCCACGAACGACCGCTGCTGCCGCTCGACCCTTTTTGCGGCCAGGAGTTGCTGTTCTATCAGGCAGGAACGCCGGTCTACCGTTACCTGATCGCCAGCGATTCGCGCTGGTCACTGGTGGGAGAGCAGGACGAGGTTGCCGCGGAGCGGGGGACGATCCGGGTATTTCCCGGCTTCGTCTACCGCCGCGAAGAAGAACGCGCGCCCGCCCGGCACGCCTGAGCAGCCCCGCTCAGGCGAACAGGACGATAGCCCACACCACGGCCAGATTGCACAAGCCGAGCAACTGCGCGGCGCTCCCCATGTCCTTGGCGCGCTTGGCCAGTGGATGACGCTCGAGCGAAGTATGGTCGACCGCCGCCTCGATCGCCGAATTGAGCAACTCGATGATCAGCGTGGCAAGGGACGATGCCACCAACAGGGCCCGCGCCAACGGCGCGGTATGCACGACAAAAGCCAGTGGAATCAGCACCAGCGCCAGAACCACCAGTTGCCGGAACGCATCCTCGTGGCGAAACGCTGCGCGAAAACCGTCGATGGAATATCCGAGCGCATTGATGAGCCGGCTGAGGCCGGTCTTGCCTTTGAACGGACTTTCTTGCTGCATCGTCGCTCCAGGTGGTAGCGCCCGTCCGGCAACCTGCGCGCTCAGTGTCCGCAGGCGGCCTGCAGGGCGTCGATATAGAGACCGGCGACATTGACGCCGGTCTGGTCCATGATCTCGCGAAAGCAGGTCGGGCTCGTGACATTGACCTCGGTCAGGTAGTCGCCGATCACATCCAGCCCGGCCAGCAGGATCCCGCGTTTTTTCAGCTCCGGCCCCACGGCCTCGGCGATCTCGCGGTCGCGCGGGCTGAGCGGACGGGCTTCGCCGCGCCCCCCGGCGGCCAGATTGCCGCGGGTTTCGCCTGCGCGCGGAATACGCGCCAAACAGTAATCGACCGGCTTGCCATCGATCACCAGAATTCGCTTGTCCCCATCGCGAATTTCCGGAATATACCGCTGCGCCATTACAGTTCGACTTTCGCGCTCGGTGATTGTTTCAAGAATCACGGAAAGGTTGGGATCGTCCGGGCGAACCCGGAAGATACTGTCGCCCCCCATGCTGTCCAGCGGCTTGAGGATGGCGTCCTGGTGCAGACGCACAAAATCGCGCAGACGCGGGGCATTGCTGGTGACCAGCGTGGGCGCCGTCCATTCCGCAAAGCGCAGGATGGCCAGCTTTTCGTTGAAATCGCGCAGTGCCTGCCCGCTGGTAAAGATGCGGGCGCCCTGCTCTTCTGCCAGCGTGAACAGCTGCGTCGCGTACAGATATTCCATGTCGAAGGGCGGGTCCTTGCGCATCACTACCGCGTTGAACGCCGTCAACGGCAATCGCTGGCTGTCCGTGGTACGGTACCAGTCGTTTTTGTTCCCTGTCAGCGTCACGCCGCAGGCGGAGACCAGGATGCGCCCCCCCTCCACCGACATCTGCCCTGCTTCGGCGAAGGACAGCGCGTGTCCGCGCGCGGCCGCTTCCTCCATCATGGCGAAGGTGGTGTCTTTGTAAATTTTGAAGTGCTCGAGCGGGTCGGCAATAAACAGTATTTTCATGATTTCTCCAGACGCCGGTTCAGACATTATCGGGATCGGTCGCTTCCAATTCCATCGCGCCGGCCAGCAGTGCCAGGCGGGCGATCACGCCATAGGCGTAGAAGCGGTTCGGCGGACAGTCGGGCTCTCCCTTGCGATCGGGCAGGCAAGCCGATTCGAACGATAACGGGACGAATCGGGCCCCGGGCGCGTTCAGGTTCTCATCGATGCCACGGTCGGTATGAACACGATAGAAGCCGCCAATGACATATCTATCCATCATGTAGACAACCGGCTCCGCCACGGCCTCCTCAATGGTCTCGAACGTGTAGACCCCTTCCTGCACGATGACCTCGGACACCTCCAGTCCTTCCTTGACCACGGCCATCTTGTTGCGCGCCTTGCGGTTCAAGCCGACCACTTCGGCCCCGCTCTTGACGCTCATCACCCCCATGCCGTAAGTCCCTGCGTCAGCCTTGACGATGACAAAGGGATCCTGCTCTATTCCATATTCCGCATATTTGACACGGATGCGCGCGAGCAGGGCATCCACGGTATCCGCGAGTTCCTGTTCGCCCTGGCGCGACTGGAAGTCGAGATTGCGGCACTGGGAAAAATAGGGATTGACCAGCCACGGATCGATCGAAATCAGCTCGGCGAAACGGGCCGCAACCTGGTCATAGGCCTGGAAATGGTTGGTCTTGCGCCGTACCGCCCATCCCGCATGCAACGGGGGCAACAGGCTTTGTTCCAGATTGGCGAGCAAGGGCGGCAGGCCGGCCGACAGATCGTTGTTCAGCAATATCATGCAGGGATTGAAACCGTCTTCCAGCACCAGCCGGTTTCCACGGCGCTGGACAGGCTCCAGGACCACCACGGCGCCGTTGGCCGCCACAAGTTCGGTCGGGGCCGTGATGTCCGGATTGATCGACCCCAGGCGCACTTTGAGTCCGGCCTGTTCGAAGATATGCACCAATGCGGCGACGTTTTGCAGGTAGAAAGTATTTCGAGTATGGTTTTCTGGGATCAGAAGCAGGCTGCGCGCTTCGGGACAGACTTTTTCAACCGCGCTCATCGCGGCTTGCACTGCCAGCGGCAGAAAATCGGGATTCAGATTGTTGAAGCCCCCGGGGAACAGATTCATATCGACCGGCGCCAGCTTGAAGCCGCTGTTGCGTAAATCGACGGAACCGTAGAACGGCGCCGCGTGTGCATGCCACTGACTGCGGAACCAGTGTTCGATTTGTGGCTGGGCAGCCAGAATACGGCTTTCCAGTTCCAGCAACGGTCCGGTCTGCGCGGTTGCCAGGTGAGGCACGGTCATGGTTTTCCCCTAATTGGTCGAGATTCGGCACTTTAAGCTAACAATGGTTGGGTCGCGCCCAACATATTCAAGACCACCCGTCAGTTCGGGTGTCGTTCCCACGCAGGAGGGCTTATGCAATCTGGGATTTTACGGCAACGCCTGGCGGCGTGCGCCGGTGCGCTTTGGCTCGTTTTCGCCCCTGCGCGCGCCGATGGCCTGGCTGCGCAGCGCTTCATCGACCTCGCCGGCCGCCCCGTCGCGCCGCAAGCCTTGCGTGGCCATGTCAGCATCGTCAATTTCTGGGCCACGTGGTGCGCACCGTGCCGACAGGAAATGCCGATGCTCAATGCACTGCGTGCCAAGCTGCACCCGGGAGGCACTGAAGTGGTCGGCATCGCGCTCGATGACCGCGCCGCCGTCACCGGCTTTGTCTCCGCGCTGAAGATAGGCTACCCGGTCTGGCTCGACCGCGAAGACACTCTGGCCCTGATGCGCGAGCTCGGCAACGCGCGAGGCGTTCTGCCCTTCACCGTGCTCCTGGATCGGCAAGGGCGCCCGCTGGCGCGCTTCGCCGGCACGCTCGACGAGTCTGCCCTGCGCGCGGCGCTCCGGGACGCGCGCTAGCCCGGCCTGGCGCATTCTCCATCACTCCGGATAGATACCATGGACGCTACCTCTCCACGGCTCGATTCGCATTTGCTGCGGGTGATGCAGATTCTTCTGCTCGAATGCAATGTCTCGCGGGCGGCAAGACGCCTCAATCTGTCGCAGCCTGCGGTCAGCGCCGCGCTCAAGCGGCTGCGCCATATCACGGGCGATCCCTTGCTGATCCGCTCCCGCAACGGCATGGTCGCGACCGAGTACGGGCGCGAACTGCAAATCGCGGCAAGCATCGCGCTCGAGCAGATTGAACGCATATCCGGGCGGCGGCGGCGCTCCGAAGCGGGGGCGCCACACCGTCACTTCGAACTGGCCTCGCCCGATTTGTCCATCCCCGACCTGCTCGGCGAACTGAGCGGGGACCTGCGCCGACTGGCGCCGCAATCGCGCATGACTTTTCGGGCACTGGGTCCGGACGAAGACTATGCGCAGGCACTGGAAACGGGGGAGCTCGACCTCGTACTCGGCTGTTGGCCGCACCCCGCACCCAAGTTGCGGCTGGCGCCGCTGTTTCGCGACCGCCTGGTTTGCCTGATGAGGCGCGGCCACCCGCTTGAGAAGCGCCTGGACACCCTGGCCTATCTCACCTCGGAGCATCTGGGGATGGCCGCTGGCGCGACAGCGCCGCGCGACACGCTGGACCAGTTTCTGGCGCGCGAACGGCTGCGGCGGCACGTCGTCATCCGGATATCGGCCACCGGCTACGCACCGGCCATACTGACGCGCAGCGACCTGCTGTACACCTGCCCGCTGCACTTCGCCATATCGCACCGCCACACGCTCGTCATCGTCGAACTGCCTTTTGCCTGCCCCATGATCGAATACTACCTGTTGTGGCATGAACGCACGCATGCCGACGTCGACTGCAGCTGGCTGCGGGAAAGGGTGATGGCAGGGATGGTGACGCTGATGGCGAATCGTGCCTCGCGCTGAGATGGCGGAAGCCGGGATGGCCCCGCCCGTGGCGATGCGGGCGCCGGACGGCGCCCGCGCTACCGACCGTCTTATTGCGGGACGGTGCCTTGTACGCCTTCGACGTAGAACTTGATCTGGCGCAGCTGGGCATCGGGCATGACCTTGCCGGCAGCCAGAATCACTTTGCCCTGCTGGTCTTTCAGCGGACCGGTGAAGGGATGCAGCTTGCCCGAGCGCAGCGCATCACGACGTTGCAGCACCAGTTTCTTGACATCGGCCGGCACGCGCGAACCGAAGTTCTCGATGTTCACCGCCCCCTGCTTCACCCCCCACCAGATGTCGCCCGGCTTCCAGGCATTGGCCGCCACATCCTGAACCGTCTTGTTGTAGATCACGCCCCAGTGGATGACGGCGGCGGCAAGCTGAGCCTTGGGACCGAACTTGGTCATGTCGGAATCCCAGCCGAAGCCCATCACCCCCTTCTCTTCAGCCGCCTGAACCACGGCCGGCGAGTCGGTGTTCTGCATCAATACATCGGCGCCCTGCGAGATCAGGGTCAGCGCGGCCTCGCGTTCCTTGCCCGGGTCGAACCAGCTATTCACCCAGACCACGTTGGTGCTTGCCTTGGGATTGCTGCTGCGCGCGCCCAGGGTAAAGGCATCGATATTGCGGATCACTTCGGGAATCGGGATTGACCCCACCACGCCGAGCTTGCCCGTCTTGCTCATCTTGCCGGCAACCACGCCAAGCAAGTAGGCGCCTTCATAAGTGCGGGCATCGTACAGGCCGAGGTTCTTGCCCTGCTTGTACCCGGTCGCGTGCATGAAGACCGTGCCCGGGAACTGTTGCGCCACGCGGGCTTCCTGGTTCATATACCCGAACGAGGTGCCGAAAATGATCTTGTTGCCTTGCTGGGCCAACTGGCGGAACACGCGCTCCGAGTCGGCGGTTTCCGGTACGTTCTCGACAAAGGTGGTCTTCACTTTGGAGCCTTGCGCCGCTTCGAGCGCCTTGCGCCCTTCGTCGTGGGCATAGGTCCAGCCGTGATCACCGACCGGGCCGATATAGACGAAGGCCACTTTGAGCGGGTCGGCGGCCTGCGCCACCGAGGCCAGCCCGCACAACATCAGTGCGGGCAGTAATTTAAGCAGACAGCGGTATTTTTGCATGGGAGAAATCTCCTGGCTTTAGAATGGATGCGTATTTGTTCATTAAAATCCGGAATACAGCTGCCATTCTAGCAAGAGTTATGCTATCTGCCGTATCTCAATGATAGCAAAGCGGATTCTTATCCCGCCAAAACGCAAAATATATTTTAACGTAGAGATAATTATATTCTGGGCCCTGCCCGTCATATCTCCACATAAAGACAAACCATAATCAGGCATAAACCACAAACATATGCACCAGATTATGGCATTGGCGCGATAATGGGCACCCCGACGGTGCACACAGACATCCGCTTCGTTCTTTCCCGATTAATGCGTGACGCCACCCCTGCCAAACGCTAAGATGCGGGCGCGGTGCAACCGCGCTGTGCCGCGCCCCATACCGCACGGCCCGAATATTGCTACAGGCAGCCTGTCGCGCTCGAACCTTCGATACGCCGCCCCACCATTTCGCATTGGAGTCCATCGATGAGCATCCCCAGACTGGAGCTCCTCAATATCAGCAAGCGCTACCCCACCGTGGTGGCCAACGACGATATCAGTCTAGCGGTCGCGCCCGGCGAGATTCACGCGATTCTGGGCGAGAACGGCGCCGGCAAGAGTACGCTGATGAAGATCATTTACGGCGCGGTCACGCCGGACAGCGGCAGCATCAGCTTCAACGGCAAAGAAGTCGCCATCGCCAATCCGGCCGCCGCGCGCGCGCTCGGCATCGGCATGGTGTTCCAGCACTTTTCTCTGTTCGAGTCGCTGACCGTGGTCGAAAACATCGCCCTGACCCTGGGTGGCCGTCAAGACATGAAGAGCCTGGGGCGCAGGGTCAGCGAAGTGTCGCAACGCTATGGCCTGCCCATCGACCCCGCGCGTCTGGTACACCACCTCTCGGTCGGCGAACGCCAGCGCGTCGAGATCGTGCGCTGCCTGCTGCAGAACCCGCAGCTGCTGATACTGGACGAGCCGACCTCGGTACTGACTCCACAGGCGGTGCGGCAACTGTTCCATACCTTGCGGCGTCTGGCCGACGAAGGGGTCAGTTTGCTGTACATCAGCCACAAACTGCATGAAATCCGCGATCTGTGCCATAGCGCGACGGTGCTGCAAAGCGGGCGCGTCACCGGTACGGTCGACCCGACACGCGAATCGCCGCAGAGTCTGGCGCGGCTGATGATAGGCCGCGATCTGCCCGTGTGCAGCGCGCCGCCGTACCAGGGCGTGATCCGGCCGCGGCTTGAGATCTCCGGCTTGTCGCTCACGCCGGACGACCCGTTTGCCCCCAGCTTGAAAGATATCCGCCTGACACTGTCGGCCGGCGAGATCATTGGCATCGCCGGTGTGTCCGGCAATGGCCAGGCCGAACTGCTGGCTGCGCTCTCGGGCGAGACCACGGTCGCGCCCGAAGCCATCCGTCTCGACGGACGCCCCATAGGCCACTACCACGCCGGGCGCCGCCGCAAGATCGGGCTGGGTTTCGTCCCGGAAGAACGTCTCGGCCGAGGCGCCGCCGCCAATCTCAGTCTGGGCGACAATTCGCTGCTTACCGCGCACCGCCGCGGACTCGTGCGGCACGGCCTGATCGATCACAAGGCCGTGCGGGCCTTTGCCGCCGCCGTGATCGCACGCTTCGACGTGCGCGGCGCCAGCCCCGCCAGCGCGGCGCGTCGGCTGTCGGGCGGCAACCTGCAGAAATTCATCGTCGGACGTGAAGTCGCGCAGAACCCGCAAGTCATGATCGTTGCGCAACCCACCTGGGGCGTCGACGTCGGGGCGGCGGTCTTCCTGCGTCAGACCCTGCTCGACCTCGCCCGCAGCGGGGTGGCGATTTTGGTGGTTTCGGAAGAACTGGAGGAACTGTTCGAAATCTGCGACCGCATCGCGGTCATGGCCGACGGACGCCTGAGCGAGGCCATCCCAACCCGTGAAACCGATAGCGAGAAGATCGGCCTGATGATGGCCGGCGCGCAAGAACCCGCTTCGAACGAGGAAGTCCCCCATGTCCCTGCTTGAACCGCGCCCGGCACCCTCGCAATGGATGCGCCTGCTCTCGCCCTTGCTGGCCTGCGTGCTGACCTTGTTCGGCGGCGCCATCCTGTTCTGGCTGCTTGGCCACAACCCCGTACTCGCCTTCCGTGTTTTCTTCATCGATCCGCTGAATAGCGCCAACGGCTTGAGCGAATGGCTGCTCAAGGCTTCACCTCTGATCCTGATCGCGCAAGGCCTGGCCGTCGGTTTTCGCGCACGGGTCTACAATATCGGCGCCGAGGGCCAATTGATCGCCGGCGCCACGCTGGCAGGGGGAGTCGCCTTGTGGCTGGATGGCAGCGGCAACCCTCTCGTCGCGCATATCACACTGCCGTTGATGATCGTCGCCGGCGCCGTCGGCGGCGGCCTGTGGGGCGCCCTGCCCGCCCTGCTCAAGACGCGGTTTCGCGCCGACGAGACGCTGACCACATTGATGCTGACTTATATCGCCAGCCTCGGGCTTGCCTGGCTCGTCAACGGCCCCTGGCGCGATCCGAACGGGATGAACTTCCCGCAGACCATCCTGTTTTCTGACAAGGCCTTGTTCCCTTTGCTGTTCGAAGGCCTGCGGGTCAACGCATCCGTGTTCATCACGCTGTTCGCCATCGTCGGCTTCTGGTTTTTCAATGCAAGAAGCTTCCTGTCCTACCAGCTGACGGTAGCCGGACAGGCGCCTCATGCCGCGCGCTACGCCGGCTTTTCCGGCGCGCGCACCGTCTGGTTCAGCCTGGTGATATCCGGCATGTGCGCGGGTCTGGCCGGTGTCGGCGAGGTCGCCGGCCCGGTCGGGCAGCTCAACCTCAATCTATCCCCAGGCTACGGTTTTGCGGCCATCATCGTAGCCTACCTCGGTCGCCTCAACCCGATCGGCATCGTCGTTTCCGGGCTGCTGATGGCACTGATCTATCTCGGCGGCGAAGCCGCCCAGGTGACGCTGCAGTTGCCCTCCGCCATTACCGGCCTGTTTCAGGGAATGCTGCTGTTTTTCCTGCTCGGCGCCGATGTCCTTGTCGATTTCCGACTACGCCGTCCGCGGCGCCATCCAGCCTGAGAAAGCAACCCATGATCGAATATCTGGTTCCCATCCTGGCCGGCACGCTGCCCGCCGCCACACCGCTGGTACTGGCCGGACTGGGCGAGCTCGTCACCGAGCGCGCCGGCGTACTGAATCTCGGCGTCGAAGGCATGATGCTGATGGGGGCGATCGCCGGCTTCGCCTGCGCGGCCACCACCGGCACAGGCGTAGCCGGCGCCCTGATCGCCGGCGCGATCGGTGGCGCGGCGGGCAGCGCCATTTTCGCCGTGCTGGCAGTCTGGCTGGCCGCCAACCAGGCCGCTTCCGGCATCGCGTTGACGATTTTCGGCACCGGTCTGTCGGCTTTCATCGGCCAGCATTTTGTCAGCTACAGTCTGCCCGGCCTGCAGCCGGTCAACCTCCCCCTGCTGTCGGGACTGCCCTTGCTCGGTCCGGTACTGTTCCATCAGGATCCGGTCGTCTACTTCACCCTGGCCTTGTTCGCTGCGGTGTCATGGATACTTGCGCGCACCCGGGTTGGTCTGGTGCTGCGCGCCGTGGGCGAAGCGCCCGAGGCCGCTCACGCGCTCGGCTACCCGGTACTGTGGATACGCACGCTGGCGGTACTGGCTGGCGGCGCGCTCACCGGCATGGCGGGCGCCTACCTCTCGACGGTCTATACGCCGCTGTGGGTCCAGAATATGACGGCGGGTCGAGGCTGGATCGCTGTGGCGCTGGTGGTATTCGCCGCCTGGAAACCGGGTCGGCTCTTGCTCGGCGCCTGGTTGTTCGGCGGCGTCACCATCCTGCAGTTGCAGGCGCAAGGGCTGGGTATAGCCCTGCCCTCGCAACTGATGTCGGCCTTGCCCTACCTGGCCACCATCGTGGCGCTGGTGCTGATGTCGCGCAAGCAGCGCTTGTTGCAGACCAGCGTGCCGGCCGCGCTCGGCAAGCCCTACCTTCCCGGCGCCTGACAGGGTCTGCGGCAAGCCGGGCGCTTGCCGCAGCGGCTAGATTGCCGCGGCCAGGCGCGTGCCCTGATCGATCGCCCGCTGTGCGTCGAGTTCGCCGGCCTCAGCCGCTCCGCCTATCAGGTGGACCTTGACCCCGCGAGCGAGCAGGGGGGCCAGCAATTCGCGCTCCGGCTCCTGCCCGGCGCAGACGACCACGCTATCCACCGCTAGCCGGCGTTGCACGCCATTGTGGCTAATCAGCAATCCCTCGTCATCGATGCGGTGATACTCGACTCCGCTCAGCATTTCCACGTTTTTCTTCGTCAGACTTGCCCGATGTATCCATCCCGTCGTCTTGCCGAGATTCTCGCCCGGGCGCGTGCTCTTGCGCTGCAAGAGGTAAATCTTGCGGGCGGCAGGCGCCGGCGCGACACCGGCCGCAGCGAGCCCGCCGCGCGCGCCTAGGGTCATATCCACCCCCCACTCGCGCATGAAGGCAGCCAGCTCGTCCCCGGCCCCGACCGCAGCATGAGCCAGGAATTCGGCGGTATCGAAGCCAATGCCGCCAGCGCCGATGATCGCCACGCTGGCGCCCACTTGGCGTCCATGCTGCAATACATCAAGGTAGGACAACACTTTGGGATGCGCGATACCGGCAATCGGCGGCCGCCGCGGGACGATTCCGGTCGCCAGGATGACCTCATCGAAACCGGTCAGCATCCCGGCGTCGACGCGACGTCCAAGCCGCACCTCGACGCCGGTGCTTGCCAAGCGGTGCCGGAAGTAGCGCAGCGTCTCCGCGAACTCGCCCTTGCCCGGAATCTTGCGCGCCACATTGAATTGTCCGCCGACCTCGTCTCCGGCATCGAACAGCGTGACCCGGTGCCCGCGCGCCGCCGCCGTCGTTGCAAAGGCCAGTCCGGCCGGTCCGGCCCCGACCACGGCCAGCCGCCGTACAGCGGTGCTGGCCGTCCAGTTGAGTTCGGTCTCGCGCCCGGCGCGCGGATTGACCAGACAGGATACGGACCGTCCCTCGAAGATCGCATCGAGACAGGCCTGGTTGCAAGCGATGCACACGTTGATATCGTCTCGCTCTCCTGCCGCCGCCTTCGCGACAAAGGCCGGGTCGGCGAGAAAGGGGCGGGCCATGGAAACCATGTCGGCGGCCCCCGAAGCCAGTATCTGCTCCGCGACTTCCGGGGTATTGATTCGGTTGGTGGCGATCAGCGGGATGCCGACCTCGCCCATCAGACGCTGCGTCACCCAGCTGAAAGCCGCCCGCGGGACCCGGGTCGCGATGGTCGGCACCCGCGCTTCGTGCCAGCCGATGCCGGTATTGATCATCGTCGCGCCCGCCTGTTCCACCGCACGCGCCAACGCCACCACCTCTTCCCAGTTGCTGCCGCCGGGCACCAGATCCAGCATCGACAGCCGGTAGATCACGATGAAATCGGCGCCGGCGGCGGCGCGCACCGCACGCACCACGTCCAGCGGAAATCGGATGCGATTTTCGAAGCTGCCCCCCCACTCGTCCTGGCGGCGATTCGTCTCGGCGGCGATGAATTCATTGAGCAGATAGCCTTCCGAGCCCATGATCTCCACGCCGTCATAACCGGCCTCGCGCGCCAGCGCCGCACAGCGGGCAAAGTCGGCCACCGTGCGCCGGATGTCGTCGCCGCTCATCTCGCGCGGTCGGTACACATTGATGGGAGCGGTCAACGCCGAAGGCGCAACGCAGTCTGCCTGAAAACTGTAACGACCGCTGTGCAGGATCTGCAGGCAGATCTTCCCGCCGTGGGCATGCACGGCCGAACTCACCAGACGATGACCGTCCAGGTGTTCGGCACGGTCCAGCATGGCGGCCCCGTCGGCCACCCGCCCGTCGCGATTGGGGGCGATGCCGCCCGTCACGATCAGGCCGACGCCGCCGGCCGCACGTTCGGCATAGAAGGCGGCCATTTTCTCGAAACCCCGTTCGGCCTCTTCCAGGCCGGTATGCATCGATCCCATGAGCACGCGGTTTTTCAGGGTGGTAAAGCCGAGATCAAGCGGTGCCAGCAGATGCGGAAAGGCGGTCATGGAGTCTCCAGGCGTGTGGATGGCGGCAGTCACGACCATACTTACCAATAGGTAAGTTGTCAATGGCATGGGCGCTTCGCGCATCGCCTGGCCGCCTGATTGACAGAATCGCCCGCACGCGCGACAGTGCCGACGACCTGCTAGCGTAAAGGAATCACGATGAACGACCTCCTCTCCCTCGCCCTGACGAAACTGGAAAGCGGCCTGCTCGAGCGTGGCTTCGCCATCGGCAGCGACTTGCTGCTGGCGGTGCTCTTTCTATGGGTCGGCTGGAAACTCGCGCACCGCATCGAGCGCGCGCTGGAAAAGATGATGAATCTGTCGGGCCGGGTCGATGCCACCTTGCGGCCCTTGTTGCTGAGCCTGGCAGCCTGGTCGCTCAAGATACTGGCGCTGGCCATGGCACTGGCCCAGATCGGTGTGCAGATGGCGACCATCGCCGCCGTGCTCGGTGCGGCCGGCCTCGCCGTCGGCCTCGCCTTGCAGGGGACGCTGCAGAATATCGCCGCCGGCATCATGCTGGTCCTTCTGCGTCCGTTCAAAGTCGGGGATTACGTCGAATGCAGCGGCACCCTTTCCGGCACCATCCGCGAAATCGGACTCTTCAGCACGCTGATAGAACGCTTCGACGGCATCCATCTGTTTGTCCCGAATAACCAGATATGGGGCAGCACCATCGCCAACTTCAGCCGCAATCCGACGCGAAGGCTCGATCTGCCGCTGCGTCTGGCGCCGGACAGCGACACGATGCACGCGCTGGCCATATTGCGCGGCTATGTCGATACACTAGAGCCGGTGCGGCACGATCCGGCGCCCCAGGTTTTCGTCAGCGAACTCGGCAGCAACGGCCCCGAATTCACGCTGCGGCTGTGGAGCGATACGGCGGACTACTGGGACCTGCGCTGGCGCATCGCGGCCGAGCTTCCGCAGCTACTGCTCGACGCCCACCTCGAACTGGCCCGCCCGCTGTGGCCCGAAATACCGGCCACGGCACGTTGATACGCATGCTGGCAGTGCTGCCGCTGATCGCCGCCGCCGCCTGGATGGCCGCGCAGGGAAACCCGTGGCCGGCCGCCGTCTATCTGGCGGCAAGCCTTGTCGCGGCCGGGCAGCAATGCAGCGACAAGCGGCGAGCGCGCGAAGGCGGCTTCCGCATCGCCGAAACGGCCCTGCATGGCGTGGAATTGATGGGGGGCTGGCCGGGCGCGCTACTGGCGCAAGCCGTGCTGCACCACAAAACCCGCAAGTGGAGCTACCGCATTCCCCTATGGGGCATCGTCGCGCTGCACTACGCGGCCTGGGCGTTCTGGTTAGCACGCTGATCGAGCCAGGTCGCCAGGTCGGCCATGACTTCGTCCCGGTTCAGTTCATTGTGCATCTCGTGGCGACCGCCGCGGTAGACTTTGACCGTCACATCGCCAGCGCCCGCGCGGCGGTAACGACGCGCGAGCTGCTCGAGGCCGAAGCGGCCCAGGCTGACCGGATCGCGGCTGCCCGCCAGCAGCAGCAGCGGGCAGTGCTTCGGCAGCCGCGAGCCGTTTTTCTCGGCCCGTTCCATCTCGATCACGCCATCGAAGAGATCTATCCACATGGCCGACGTCGGCGGAAAACCGCACAAGCGGTCAGCCAGATAGCGATCGACCTCGGCAGTATCCCGGGTCAGCCAGTCGACCGGGCTACGCGACGGGATGAAGGTCAGATTAAAGCTGCCGAACACCAGACAGCCCATCACGCGGCTCGGGTCTTCCTTGTTGCCGAAGCGCGCGGTCAACCGCGCGATCTTGCGCATTGCGCGCGCAACCACCCCCTGCCGATAGCCGGTCGCGGACAGAATCAGTCCGGCCAGGCCGTCGCCGTGGCGTACGACATAACTGCGAGCGATGAAAGAACCCATGCTGTGGCCGAACAGAAACACCGGCAGCCCCGGATGCTGCGCGACGGCCCATTCGCGCACGGCATGCAGATCGTCGACCACCCGCTCCCAGCCGTCGCGCTCGGCAAACCAGCCGCGAATGCGCGCGCCAGCTCCGTGGCCGCGGTGGTCATGGGCGTAAACGATCCAGCCCGCCAGAACCAGAGTCCGGGCGAAGGTATCGTAGCGGGCCCCATGCTCCGACATGCCGTGTGACAGCAGAACCACGCCGCGAGCGGCGGCGTCGGGCATCCAGCCGTGTAGAGTGATCGCTTCGCCGTCGCCGGCGGTCAATAGTCTGGTCTGCATGGGGCCTCTTTCATGCCGCCTCACGTCATCAGACGTGCGCCGGCAAATTCGGGATTGAGCCGTGCGGTGAGCACATGATCGCGCCAGGCACCGTTGAGATAGAGGTAATCCACCGCATAGCCTTCGACATGAAAACCGAGGCGTTTGAGCAGGCCTGCGCTGCGCACATTGTGGGGCTGGTAATTCGCCTGGACCCGGTGCAGGTTCTGCTCGCGGAAAGCGAAGTCGAGCACGGCCTCAAGCGCCTCGCGCATCAGCCCGCGGCCCTCGTGGCGCTCATCGATGGAATAACCGAGATAGGCGGACTGAAACACGCCGCGCACGATATTGGAAAGTGAGGCCACGCCGATGACCGTGTCCGGCTCGTCCGCCATGGTCAGCAGAAACGACATGCCGCGCCCGTCGTCCCATTCGCGGCTGCGCTGATGCAGGCGCGCATTCCAATAATGTTCGGTGAAAAAAAGATCGCCAGGCGCGGGATCCCACTCGGTAAAATGGGCACGGTTGCGACGCTGATAATCGAGCATCGCAGCCGCCCATCCCGAGTCGGACGGCATCAAGCGCAGGCGTCCGGTAGACAGGGGGGTCTGACCCCGGGTCAGCTTCATCGTTGTTCTCCCTATAGCGGCACACCGCATTCTAAGCCGCGGACACGGACGATGTCACCGCCCCCCCGGGGCCGCTGGACGTCAGACTGCGGTAAGGCGGGTCAGGGCCTCGCGGTACTTGGCCGCCGTCTTTTCGCGTACATCGAGCGGAACCTGCGGCGCGGGCGCCTGCTTGTTCCAGCCGCTGGCTTCCAGCCAGTCTCGTACGAACTGCTTGTCGAAGCTCGGCGGATTGCTGCCGGGACGATAGCTGTCTGCCGGCCAGAAACGGCTGGAATCAGGCGTCAGCACTTCATCCATCAAGGTCAGCGTACCGTCTTCGTCCAGACCGAACTCGAACTTGGTGTCGCAAATGATGATCCCGCGCGCGGCGGCAAATTCGCTGGCAGCGCGATAGAGAGCGATCGCCGTGTCGCGCAGCCGTACGGCCAGATCGGCGCCGATCAGCTCGCTGCAGGCGGCAAAGCTGATGTTTTCGTCGTGGTCGCCAACGGCGGCCTTGGTCGACGGGGTAAACAGCGGCTGCGGCAGGCGGTCGGCCTCGCGCAAGCCGGCCGGCAGCGCAATGCCGCAGACGCTGCCGACCTGGCGGTATTCCTTCCAGCCCGATCCGGCCAGGTAGCCGCGCACGATCGCTTCGATCGGCACCGGTCGCAAGCGTTTGACCACGACGGCGCGGCCTTCTACCAGCGGCAGATCGGCGGCGGACACGACATCCTCGGGACGATCTCCGGTCAGGTGATTGGGTACCAGCTCTCCCAGCGTCTCGAACCAGAAATTGGAGATCGAGGTCAGGATCTGCCCCTTGCCGGGAATCGGATCGTCGAGAATCACATCGAAAGCGGACAGGCGGTCCGAGGCAACCATCAGCATGCGTTTATCGTCGATGGCGTACAGATCGCGAACTTTGCCGGAGTAGATTTTCGGCAGGCTCTGCAAATAAGGAGTGGTGCTGGCGGTCATGAATTCGGTCCTTGTCGATAATCCTGCGCCGGGCCCGACCGGGCCCGGCTTACAACGTATCCTGCAATGCCTCGGCCTGCTCGAGCGCGGCATCGGCGCTGGCGGCCAGGACGGTGAAATGCCCCATCTTGCGACCGGGCCGCGCCTCGCGCTTGCCGTACAAATGCAGATGGGCATTGGGAGCCTCCATCAGCACGGCCCACTCGGGCTGACCTCCGTCCTCTCGCCAGGAATCGCCGAGCAGATTGACCATCGCGGCCGGGCGCAGCAAGGAGCAGTCGCCGGGCAACAGCCCGCACATCGCGCGCACCTGTTGCTGGAATTGGTCGGTCACGCACGCATCGAGCGTATAGTGCCCGGAGTTGTGCGGACGCGGGGCCATCTCGTTGATCAGCAAGGAGCCGTCGGCAAGAACGAAGAACTCGACCGCCAGCACGCCGACATAGTCCAGCTCCTCGGCCAGGCGCACGGCCATCTGCTGCGCGCGCGCGGCCAGCGCGGCGTCGATGCGCGCCGGCACCAGGCTGATGTCCAGGATGCCCGCGCGATGCCGGTTTTCCGCGACGGGGAATACGGCACACTGGGCCGTGCTCACGCGCGTGACAATCGCCGAGATTTCGCAAGCCAGCTCCACCCGCTTCTCCAGCACGCACGGCTGGCCGCCGAAGTCGGCGAAAGCGGCGCGCGCCTCGGCCGGGGTGGCCACCCGGACCTGTCCCTTGCCGTCATAGCCAAGGCGGGCGGTTTTCAGAATTCCGGGCAGATACGGCTCCAGCCGCACATTGAGATCGCT
This sequence comes from Paludibacterium yongneupense DSM 18731, assembly GCF_000422925.1. Taxonomy (GTDB): domain Bacteria; phylum Pseudomonadota; class Gammaproteobacteria; order Burkholderiales; family Chromobacteriaceae; genus Paludibacterium; species Paludibacterium yongneupense. The sequence goes on along the minus strand of NZ_KE383958.1, from coordinate 148,976 downwards.
GACGCTCTCCAGCGCCAGATACGGTACCGTCTCCAGGCCGGCGCGTCGAATGTGCGCTTTTTCCACGATACGGTCCTGGGCAATGGCGACACTGTCCCCGGAAGGGGACACCCGCACCCGCTCGGCCAGCCAGCGCATGGCATCGGCATTCACGTTTTCGAATTCGGTCGTGATCGCCGCACACTGCGCGGCCAGGGTCGCCAATGCTTGCGGATCGTTGAAAGCGGCGCACACATGCAGATCGGCAAACGCCGCCGCCGGGGCTCCGGCATCGGGGTCGAGCACTGCCACGCGATAGCCCATGGTGCGCGCGGCAACAGCAAACATGCGGCCGAGCTGGCCGCCACCGAGAATTCCCAACATGGCAGGGGGCAGAATGGCCGGCATGCTCATTCGACCTCCGGCAACGTCATGGCCAGCACCGCGCGCTCCTGTTCCTGACGGAAGGCACTCAGCTGCGCCGACAGCGCCGGCCGCGTCAGCGCAAGCTGAGCGACGGCGAACAGTGCGGCATTGGCCGCACCGGCCTCGCCGATAGCAAAGGTGGCGACCGGAATGCCTTTCGGCATCTGAACGATGGACAGCAGCGAGTCTTCGCCGCGCAGATAGCGGGAAGGGACCGGGACACCGAGCACGGGAACGATAGTCTTGGCCGCCAGCATGCCAGGCAAGTGCGCGGCGCCGCCGGCGCCGGCGATGATGGCCGCCAGGCCACGCCCGGCGGCAGCGGATGCGTAGTCGAACAAGAGATCGGGAGTCCGGTGCGCGGAGACCACACGCGTCTCGAAGGCAACGCCGAAGGTCTTCAACACGCGAGCAGCGTGCTGCATGACATCCCAGTCGCTGTTACTACCCATTACGATACCGACTTCGATCATGGGGAAAGCCCGTCAAATTGCGAAAACGGGATTTTACCCGATCCGTCACCACCGCCGGAAACGTTTTATCTCTCGACTTGAAGCGAATCAGGCACTTAGCGCCTCAAGGCCCCGCATCACAAATGGGCGAGCATTTCCTTGGCCTTGATCGCCGCCGAGGTCTTCGGATACAGCTTGATCAGACGCTTGAGCGTTGCCCGGGCCTGGTCGACCTGGCCCAGGTCGCGCTGGCAGTTGGCGATATTGCGCATGGCGTCCGGGGCATGCGGGTTCTCCGGGTGCGCTTCGACAAAACGGCGATGGATGTCGATGGCGGCATCGTACTGGCGCTGGGCCGCGTGCGAGACACCGAGCCAGTAAGTCGCATCCAGCGTCTGCGGCGACTCCGGGTTCTGCTCGATATAGCGCTGCAAGGCGACGCTGGCATTGGCAAAATCGCGGTTGCGCAACAGATTGAGGGCACGATCATAATCGGGGCTGGCCTGTGCGGCTCCGGCCGCAGCGGCAGTCTGGGCGGCGGGTGCCGAGGCGCCGGCAGGTACGGGAGGTGCGACCCGGGCTAGCGGAGCCGATGCGGATTCAAGCTTGGCCAGGCGCGAATCGAGGTCGTTGTACAGATCGTTCTGCCGCTTTTGCGTCGTCTGCACAGTGTAGTTCTGTTCTTCCAGCTGGCCGCGCATATGCGCGACTTCGGCCTTCAGCTTGTCGATTTCGGTTACCAGATCCAGCAGCTTGTCGTTGGACAACTTGCTTTCGACATCGCTCAGACGCCGATTGGCCTGCTGGGTGACCTGGTCGAGCTGTTGACGGGTCGCGTCGAGGTCCGAGCTCGTCGCGCACCCGGCCAGGGAGACCACGAGCAGACTGCCGATGGCAAACCGTTTCATATCGAACTCCGGAGAAAAAGGCGTTGCCCGCCAGTGTAGCAGGCCGGGTTGATGCCGACAGCCCCTCGGCCGTCGGCGAAAGACTTACTGACCCTGGTAGACGATATCGTCGCGACGGTTCTCGGCGTTGGCCGCATCGCTATTGCCTTCGGCGCGCGGTTTTTCCTTGCCGAAGCTGACCGCTTCAAGCTGCTTGCCGTTCACACCCAGGACTTCCATCGCCTTCTTGACGGTTTCAGCGCGGCGCTGACCGAGGCCAAGGTTGTATTCGCGGCTACCGACGGCATCGGTATTACCCTGAATCACGATCTTCTGTTCGCCATGCTGTTTCAGATAATCGGAATGCGAGGCCACCAGCGGCTTGAACTCGTCCTTCAACTCGGACTTGTCGAAATCGAAGTAAACACTGCGCTTGGCCAGCGGGCTGTTCGGGTCTTTCAAGGGATCGAGCACGGTCTTGCTGCTATCGGCGGCCGCGGCCTGGGAGGTGCCGGCGGCGGAGCTGGCGGTCGTCGGGGCCACCGGCGCGGGAACCGGCTTGGTGCTGGCGCAAGCGGCCAGCAGGGTGACAGTGGCGGTTCCGATGAACAACTGTTTCAAATTCATTTTTCTGACTCCAGATTGGAAAATCGATCAACAGCGCCTGGTCTCGCGGCCAGCGCAATACTCAGGGATTATTAAACGGCCCCCATGCCGGATCTTGCACATCGCCGTTGATGACGGCGAGTTTCACCTTGCTGCCACCATCCTGGGTGGCGGCATACAACACACTCTTGCCCCCGACCACACTGGCGTACAAAACCATGCGCCCGTTCGGGGCAAAACTCGGACGTTCGTTATACCCGGTCGACAGGACACGCCCTTCGCCGCCAGCGATATCCTGGATCACGACCCTGAATTCGCCGCCATTCTTGCGGATATACGTAAAGCTCTTGCCATCCGGCGATATCCGCGGCGACACGTTGTAGCTCCCCTGCCACGTCAGGCGCCGCGGCGTCCCGCCCTCCGTGTCGACGCTGTACACCTGCGGCCCGCCGCTGCGATCGGAGACGAACAGCAGCGTGCCGCCATCGGGTGCCCAGACCGGTTCGGTATCGATGCCATCGCTATAGGTAAGCCGGCGCGGCGATCCGCCAGCCGCCGGAACCAGATAAATCTGCGAGTTGCCGCTGGTGGTCAGCACCACCGCCAGCCGCTTGCCATCCGGCGACCATGCCGGTGCCGAATTGCTGCCCTTGAAGTTGGCGACGGCCCGGCGCGAACCGGTCGCCAGATCCTGCACCCACACCACCGGCTTGTGCGTTTCGAACGACACATACGCGAGAAAGCGCCCATTGGGCGACCATGCCGGCGACATGATGGGTTCTCGCGAGCGCAGGATGGTCTGCAGGTTGGAACCGTCGACATTGGCGACCTGCAGCTGGTAGCTGCGACCCTGCTTCAGCACATAGGCGATACGGGTATTGAATATCCCCGGCTGCCCGAGAATCGCCTGATAAATCATGTCGGCGATCGTGTGCCCGACCTCGCGCACCCGCTCCTGCGGCACGGTAAACTGGCCCGATGTCAGCTCCTTCTTCCTGCCCACGTCCATCAAACGAAAGCTGATGGTGGATTGACCGCCGGCGCCCGCCACCACTTTCCCCACGGCAATGGCCTGCGCTCCGGCAGCCTGCCATTTGGCATAATCGATCTGCGTCGGGTCGAACGGCACATTGGCCACACTGCTGCCATCCACCATGCGGAACTCGCCGGACAAGGCCAGATCCGTTCGCACCACGGGCGTCGGGGCGGTGGGCAATGCAGCCTCGTCCTTGAAGGGAACGATCGCGATCGCATAGCGCCCGGCGCTGCCATCGACACTGAACTCGACGTTCATCTCGGCGCGTGCGCCGCTGACCACACCCAGTACCAGTGCCAGGGTCATCAGACCTTTTACTAGAGTCTGCAACTTGAGCATTAGTTCCCTCTAATATCCAAATATTTATTTATACCACTATCACGTATCTAGTTTGCCGTAATGGTGAGCTTGAGATCGCGGATATCGTCGAACGCCATCCCCGGCAGCAGGTGCGGGAAACTGCCTGCGTCGAGGACGGCCTGCCGCACCGCATTATCAAACGCAGGATTGCCGCTCGAACGCAACACCGTCACCGACCGCACTTCCAGCGAAGGCAGCAGATGAATCCCCATCACCACCTTCGGATTGCCCTGAGTGCCGGGCGGAACCGCCACCAGCGGTTTCACCCGCGAAATCACCAACTGCTCATAGCCTTTGCCCGCGCGCGCGCTACCGTTTTGGCTCCCGCCGACCACGCCGCTGCTTTTGCCGGCCTGGGTCACTTTGCCGGTGGCCGGGTGGTTGCCACTGCCGAGATCTGCCAGCATGTCATCGGTCGCCGGATCGGCGTGCGCGGCTTTGTCCCTGGGCAGGCGCGCCGGTTTGGGCGTTGGGGCGGGCGCGGCCGCCGGTCTTGTCGCCGCGGGCGGCGCTTTCGGAACGGCAGCGGGCTTGGGCACCGGCTTGGGCACCGGCTTGGGCACCGGCTTGGGCACCGGCTTGGGTGCGGGCTTGGGTTCCCGTTTCGGCACAGGCGTGGGCGCGACTCTTGCCGGCGCGGGCTCGGAGGCGACTTTCTTCGGCCTGACGGGATGGCGGACATGGCCGAGGTTGACATCGGCCGGAGCTTCCGGCGGCGACACCGCCTGCAGTTGCGGCCGCGGCGTTTCGACCGGAGCCGGAGCGGGTGCGGCGGGCGACGGCAGTGTCGGCGCACTACTCCACAATTCAACCGCAACCGGTGGCGGCTCGCGGGTCACACGGCTTTGCACACCGGCCCACAGCAACAAGGCGGCGACACCGGCATGCAACAAAACGGACAGGACGGCAGGGGCGCCCAGGCGGCCACGACTCATTGCTTCACCGTCAAGGCCACGCGTTTGATGCCGGCCTTGTGCAAGGCATCCGCGACTTTGATCACGTCTGCGTATTTAAGCTCCCGGCTGGCCGAGATCGCGAACGGCTGATCGTTCGCAGCCATGCTCCGTACGAGATCGGCCAGTTCCTCGGCCGATGCGACAGTCGCATCGGGCGCGCTGCCGCTACGCACGACGATGCGATCGGCACGGTCCATTACGATTTCAACGGGATGCGAATCCATCGCTCTGGCGTGCGATACGCTGGGAACGTCGACGACGCCGGGGGAAAACATAGGCGTCGTCACCATGAAGATCACCAGCAAAACCAGCATGACGTCGATATAAGGCACAACGTTCATCTGGTTCATTTGGCGGCGGGGTCTACGATTGAGCATGTCTGGGGAAAATTCCGACGGGGAGAGTGCTCCGCGGCCGTAAAGAATTCGATTGAAGGCAAGGTTCTTTGAGTTGCGAGAACCGGGAAAAGTTCCGCAGCACGCGGATGCGCGTCACAATCTCGTCGCCAGCGTCATGCCGTCGCCCATGGGCAGCACGCACAGCCGCACTCGCGGATCGCGCACCAACTCGGCGTTGAACGCATGGATCAGATGAACGCCGGGCGGGTCCTGCGGCTGCGGCGCCATCGCACGACCGGAGAGAAAGACATTATCGATGGCGATCACGCCACCGCGACGCACCAGCTTCAGGCAGGCTTCGAAATACGCACGGTAATTCGGCTTATCGGCATCGATCAACGCAAGGTCGAAGCTGTCTGCCTGCCCCTCGGCCAGCAGGGCATCCAGCGTATCGAGCGCCGCCTGCAGCCGCAATTCGATACGGTCGGCCACCCCTGCCCGCTGCCAGTATTCGCGCGCGATGTCGGTAAAGGCCGGCGTGATGTCACAGGCCACCGCCGTTCCGTCGGCCTGCATCGCCTGCGCCACGGCCAGGGTGCTATAACCGGTGAAGACACCGATTTCCAGGTAGCGGCGCACGCCGGTCAGTTGCGCAAGCCAGCCGAGAAACTGCCCCTGCTCCGGGGCGATCTGCATCTTGGCCTGGCGATGCGTCGCCGTAAATTCGCGCAGTTCGCGCATCACCGGCGTTTCGGTCAATCCGATTTGCAACAGGTATTCACTCAGGGCGCCATCCAGCGCCACGGTACGACGGGTCATGGCAGCGTTCAGTCGGGCTGATAGACGTAGGGCTTCTGCGCGACGCGCGATTCCTTCCAGCGGCGCTGATCGTCCAGGTCCAGCGTCGTATCCCACAGCTTCAAACGCAGCTCGCGGCGCTCGCTGTCGACGGCCGGGTGCTGCTCAAGGTACTCATCCATGAACTTGGTGAATTCCGAAACGTACATCCGATTCTCCTTCTGTTTTCGCTAGTGTAACCGATGCACGGCCATTCAGAGCACAATGACCGGCTCGTGCCGGTCGCCGTACATGGCGCGATCGGCGGCCGTCAGCAATTCTTCGACCCGTTCTCCGTCGTCGGGGTAGTAGGCCGTCCCGATGCTGACCCCCAATTGCAGCGAGCGGCCATCTTCCAGCGCATAGGGACGTTCCAGTTCCTGCTTCAACCGCGCCAGCACGCGTTCGACCTGCTGATAACCGCCGATATCTTCAAGCATGACCACGAATTCGTCGCCGCCGAAACGGGCCACCGTGTCCTCGCCGCGCAAACACGTCCGCATCCGCCCGGCGACCGAACGCAACACCTGGTCTCCGCCCGCCTGGCCGAGCGTGTCGTTGACGGCGGTGAAGCGGTCAAGATCGAGAAACACGATCGCCAGCTGACGTCCGTTGCGCTGCAGACGCGCAATGGCATGCTGCATGCGGTCATAAAACAGATTGCGATTGGCCAACCCCGTCAAGCGGTCGTGGTTGGCCTGGTAAAACTCGCGCATCTCATGCTCGAAACGGTCGCCGCGGCAGTGGCGACGTACGGCGGGTGCGAACACCAGCAGACCGGACAGCGCCAGCGACAGGCAACTCATCGCCGCCCACTCGAAGCCGTCGACAATCTCGAAGCCCGGCTGCCAGTCCAGCCGCAGCATCGGGGCGGTCATCGCGGGATGGCGTTCGGCCTCGAGCCGTGGCAGCAAGCGGCGCGCCAGCCAGCCGCCATCGAATGCGCGACGCTCGAAAAAGCCCGCCCCGGCAGCCGCGTGCGCGCCCGGCGCCAGACTCAGACGCACGCCAGCCCCGGCCGGCAGGGCCTTCAGGTCCGGCGTCAAGGCGTCGGCCGCAGCCAACACCGCGATGACGGCTCGCGGCCCCTGAGCCGTCGCAGCCGCTCGTGGCCGCAGCCGCAGGTAAACGCGCCGGCCGCCAGCCGCGACAAAAGGCGGCGAGACGGCAACACCCGCGCCTCGCACCAGGGCGCGGCCGGTCGCGCGCACCATCGCGCCGACAGCGGGGTCGGGGCGGACCGACCCATCCACGGAGGCCACCGCGACATAGTCGGCTGTCGCGAAATCCTCTGCCCGCAGCAAAGCGAGACCGGCCTTGCCGCTTCCGCGCAACAGGTCTCCGCCAGCGTCGCGTCCGGTCTTTCCGCGCGGCGCGCCGCTCATCCCGTCGAGAATGGCATAGCTATCGAGTAGCGCCGACCCGCTCTGCCATTGCAGCGCCAGCTCGCCGCCAAGCCGGTCGGCGAGAGACTGGAGACGCTGATCTGCGCGGGACACGGCGCGATTGACGAAGGCCTGCGCGATCAGGCCGCTCAACACCAGCCATAGCAGCGCAGAGGCAAGATGGAGCGGCTTCATGCGCATGGGCAGACCTCGTTCGCGCCGGGAAATGAGAAAAACGGGGGACGCACCGGTTCAGACGCCCCAGTGCGGCTTGCCCAGTTTTTCGGTCAAAATACGCCACGACTGCAGCATTTTCTGGAATTTGTTGTTCGCTGGCGCGACTTCGCGCACGCGCTGCAACATCTCGCTGGCCCGCCGCATATGGCTCTCATGCCAGCCATTGCGATGAACATAAGCCATCGTGGCATTGACTAGATTGAGCATCACCTGAATGTTGTACGGCATTTCGGTATGCGCACGCGCGAAGCGTTCAAGCGCGGCATCCAGCTGCCCCGCCTGCGCCTCGCGCACCGCCACGTTGTTGAGATCGACCACCGACTGCACGTTTTCGGCGATCAGTTGGCGGCCGTTTTCGCCGCGCCCAACCTGCTCGAACACATCGCCCATCCGCGCCAGCAGGCTCTCGTCATCGTGATGGTTGCGCACGAGGGCGCGCATCGTCTCGTCGCCGGCCGCGTGTTTCCCCTGCTGGTAACAGGCGCGCGCGAACTCCATCTGCGCCTCGGGCGTCAACTGCCCCGTCAGCCCGGCCAGCCTTTCCTCGGCCAGCCCCAGCAACTGCTCCGCCCGGTTGCGATTGCCCGCCTTGAGCTGGATCTGGCTGTCGACGACATCGGCCATCCATGCGCCGGCCTCGTTGTAGCGATAGTCTCGCCGCAGATTGGACAAGGTGCGTCCGGCACTGCCGGCTTCGCCCAGCTCGAGCTGGACCCGGGCCACCATCGCATACTGGGTCGGGCTGCGATGCCAGGTATATTTGGCGATTTCCAGCGCCTCGCTGCTCGCCTTGAGCGCGGTATCGAGATCATTGTTCAACAGCGCCACTTCGGCCAGTTGCTGCTGACGGCGGATCACCACCGGCGACAGCTCGGTTGCGCGCGCCAGCACGTCCTGCGCGCGCGCCAGATCGTGACTGCCACGCGCGAGTTGCGCGAGCCAGTCATATGCCTCCATAACCCTGTCGTTGTCGGCCAGCACCTCTTCGAACAACATGCGCGCTTCGTCGTACTGTCGCAGACCGGTCAGAGCCTTGGCCAGGCCCAGCTTGGCCCAGGCCACACCCTTGATGCGCAGCACGTCGAGGTAGAGTCCGCGCGCCGTGTCGAAGTCGCCGATTTTCAGCGCGAGCGAGCCTTTCAGCTTCATGAAATCGAGGGTGAATTCGCCGCGCTCGGCGATCTTTCCGTCGCAGGTCTCGATCGCGAGCAGGTATTCGTTGCGCATGATCGCTTCGTCGATGGGCCGGAATGCCTCGCGCCGGCGCATCGCTTTATTCAGTCGCAGCCGCAGCACCTCGCCGGTGAACGGCTTGAGCAAATAGTCGTCCGGAGCCAGTTCGGCAGCGGAAATCACGCGCGGCGCGCGCCTCTCGCCGGTCACGATCATGAACACGCAGGACTGTTTGATCAGATTGCGTTCCTTGACCTCCTCGAACAGATAGAGCCCGTCGTAACCACTGCCGAGGTCATAGTCGCACAACACCACATCGAAATCGTAACGGCTCATCTTGGCCAGCGCGTCCCCGGCCTTGCTCGCGAACTCGACCTTATCGGCGCCGAACGACGACAGGGTCATCGCCAGCGCGCGCTGCATCTCCGGCACGCTGTCCACAACCAGAAACAGCCGCCGGGAATACGGATCCTCGTGTGCGGCATGGCCGGATTGCTCGCCGCTACCCGGCAGGGGAAACTGTTGTTCCATCGCGCTCCGTTCGAATGATTCTGTCCCGCGACCGCTTATTCGGCCGTGAGTCGCGCATATCTAAGATCCAGCCACTTCAATCCCTGCTCGGCGAAGTTGATTTGCAGCCGCACATCGTCCCCCGCGCCTTCCGCATTCACCACCACACCCAGTCCGAACTTGGCATGGCCGACCGACTGCCCGATGCGGAAACCCATATAGTCGTGCGAACTCAGCGGCGCGGCCGTATTGTGCCACGGTGCTCGCGCAGGCGGCCGCGGCGGCGCTTCGGGACGCGGTTTCGGCGACAGCTCGTGCACCAGTTCTTCCGGTATCTCGTCGAAAAAGCGCGAGCGGATCGGAAAACGGCTCTGGCCATGCAGCATCCGTGCCTGAGCACAACTCAGGTATAGCCGCTTGCGCGCGCGCGTGACTGCAACGTACATCAGCCGCCGTTCTTCTTCCAGCCCTTTTTGATCGTTGAAACTGTTTTCATGCGGGAACAGCCCTTCTTCGAGTCCGGTGACGAACACGGCATCGAATTCCAGCCCCTTGGCCGCATGCACCGTCATCAACTGCAGCGCGTCCTGTCCGGCCTCGGCCTGGTGTTCGCCCGCTTCGAGCGATGCGGCACCGAGAAACTCGATCACCGCCATCTCGCGTTCGTCGGCGATGAAGCCGGCAGCCGCATTGACCAGCTCATCCAGGTTGGCGATGCGCTCCTCGCCATCCTTGCGATCCTGTTCGTACATTTCGCGCAAGCCGGAATCGGCAATGGCCAGGCTCACGCACTCGGCCAGAGACAAGCCTTCCGCACGCTGCCGCATCGACTCGATCAACAGCACGAAGCGACCGAGGCTGGCCGCACTGCGGCCGCCGCCTGCGGCGCAGGCAACCTGCCACAGCGGCAAACCCTGCTCGCGCGCATTGACCTGCAACGTTTCCACGGTGCGGGCACCGATGCCGCGTGCGGGAACGTTGATCACGCGCAGCAGGGCATTGTCGTCTTCGGGGTTCGCAATCAGGCGCAGATAGGCAAGCGCGTGCTTGACCTCCTGGCGCTCGAAGAAACGCAAGCCGCCGTAGACGCGATAGGGCAAGCCCGCGTTGACCAGCGCGTGTTCAAGCACGCGCGACTGCGCATTGGAACGATAAAGCAGGGCGATGTCGACCAGAGAAGCGCCTTCGCGTTTCAACGCGCGCACTTCGTCGACGATGAACTCGGCCTCGTCGCCATCGGACCAGGCCTGATACGTGCGGATCGGCTCGCCCTCTCCCGCCTCGGTCCACAGGTTCTTGCCCAGACGGCCGTCGTTGCGCTCGATCAGCGCGTTGGCCGCCTTGAGGATGGTCCCCATCGAGCGGTAGTTCTGCTCCAGCCGCACCGGTTCGCCGATGCCGTAATCGGAAAGCAGCGACCGCATATTGCCGACTTCGGCCCCCCGGAAGGCGTAGATGGACTGATCATCGTCGCCGACGGCGAATACCGCGTTGTCACGCCCGGCCAGCAGGGTCAGCCACTTGTATTGCAGGCGATTGGTATCCTGGAATTCGTCGACAAGAATGTGATGGAAACGCTCGCGATAATGCTCGCACAAAGCCTGGTTGGCGCTGAGCACCTCGTAGCTGCGCAGCAGCAACTCGGCGAAATCGACCACGCCTTCGCGCCGGCACTGGGCGTCATAGGCGGCGTAGACTTCGACCAGCTTGCGCGTATACGCGTCCGCCGCATCCAGCGTGTCGGCGCGGCGTCCGGCCTCCTTGTTGCCATTGATGAATTGCTGCACGGCGCGCGGCGGGAATTTTTCGTCGGAAAGCTCGAGGCTCTTCAGCAGCCGCTTGACGACCGCCTGCTGATCGGCGCTGTCCAGAATCTGGAACGTCTGCGGCAAGCCGGCGTCGCGGTGATGGATGCGCAAAAACCGGTTGCACAAACCGTGGAATGTCCCGATCCACATGCTCTTGATGTTGACGGGCAATTGCGTGGACAGCCGGGTCTGCATTTCGCGCGCGGCCTTGTTGGTAAACGTCACCGCCAGCACGCCGGCCGGGCTGACCTGCCCGCTCTGGATCAGCCAGGCGATGCGAGTCGTCAGCACCCGGGTCTTGCCGCTTCCGGCCCCTGCCAGCACCAGCGCAGAACGCGCGGGCCACGTTACGGCGCGGAGTTGTTCGGGATTGAGACCTGCCAGAAGATCTGAGCTCATTGTCGCCACGGAAGAATCGTCGAAACCCCGATTTTAACAGAGCGGGAGCCCGATCCGTGCGTTTTGCGCAGCAGGCGGGCCGGCACTCGGCGTGCCGTCCGCTAAACGCGCTGATCCATCTCCAGTGCAGGCGTACCCGGCACGTCCTGGCGCACGATGCGCGCCGGCACCCCGACCACGGTGCAATGCGCAGGCACATCTTCCAGCACCACGCTGCCAGCGCCGACCTTCGCACAGCGACCGACGCGGATATTGCCCAGGATGGAGGCGCCGGCCCCCAGCATCACGCCGTCGGCGATCTTGGGATGGCGATCGCCGGATTCCTTGCCCGAACCGCCGAGCGTCACCCCTTGCAGAATGGAAACGTTATTGCCGACCACCGCCGTCTCGCCGACCACGATGCCGGTGCCGTGGTCCAGCATCACGCCTTCGCCAAAGCGCGCCGCCGGGTGGATATCGGCGCCGGTCACTTCAGAAATGCGGTTTTGCAGGAAATAGGCCAGCGTGCGCCGGTCGTTATTCCACAGCCAATGCATGATGCGCTGGCTCTGCAAGGCGTGGAACCCTTTGAAGTAGAGCAAGGGGATCGAATACAGATCGCAGGCCGGGTCGCGATCGTAGCAGGCACGGATATCGTTGCGCATCGCAGTACAGATGGAGGGCTCGCTGCGCAGCGCCTCGCAGAACAGTTCCATCAACGCACGGGCATCCATCACCGGGCTGGCCAGTTTGCTCGACAGGTGGAAGGCGAGCACGTCTTCCAGCGAGCCGTGGCGCAGCACGGTCATATGCAAGAAGCTGGCCAGCAGGGGCTCGGTGCGGGCCGCTTGGGCCGCCTCGCACCGTATGGTTTCCCACAAGGGATCTTGGTCGGTATCGGACATCGATTTACTCCGCAACGGCATCGGACGCCTCATAGCAATACTACGTCAAACTGTTCCTGCGAGTACGTGGCTTCGACCGACAGGGAAACCGGCTTGCCGATGAAATCGACGAGCAGGGCCAGGCTTTGCGACTCCTCGTCCAGAAACATGTCTATCACCGGCTGCGCGGCCAGGATGCGGAAACCCTTGGCATCGAACTGCCGGGCCTCGCGCACGATTTCGCGCTGGATTTCGTAGCAGACGGTCTGCGGCGTCTTGATCTCGCCGCGGCTCTGGCACATGGGACACGGCTCGCACAGCACATGGGCCAGGCTTTCGCGCGTCCGCTTGCGGGTGATTTCGACCAGCCCCAGGCTGGTGAAGCCGTTGAGCGTGACGCGGGTACGGTCGCGCGCCAGCGATTTGGCCAGTTCGTTGAGCACGGCCGAACGGTGCTCCTCGCTGTCCATGTCGATGAAATCGACGATGATGATGCCGCCCAGATTGCGTAGCCGCAGCTGGCGCGCAAGCGCGTGCGTGGCTTCCAGGTTGGTCTTGAAGATGGTCTCGTCGAAGTTGCGATTGCCGACGTAGCCCCCGGTATTGACGTCTATCGTGGTCATCGCCTCGGTCTGGTCGATGATCAGGTAGCCACCGAACTTCAGATTGACCCGACGCGCGAGCGCGCGGTCGATCTCGGCTTCGATGCCGTGCAGTTCGAACAGCGGACGCTCGCCGCTATAGCGCTGGATCTTGCTCGCCGCCGACATCACGTATTGCTCGGCGAAATCGACCATGCGGCTGTAATTCTCGGTCGAGTCGACGATCACCTGTTCGGTGGACTCGCTGACCATGTCGCGCAGCACGCGCACCGACAAGGGCAGATCCTCGTACAGCAACGACTGCGCCGGCAGCGTGTTGGCCCGGGTGCGGATGTCGGACCACAGCCGCGACAGGTACTCGATATCGGCCGCCAGTGCCGCATCGTCGGCGGTCTCGGCGCTGGTGCGGATGATATAGCCGTGCGGCGCATCGGGCGACAGCAGCTTTTCCATGCGCGACCGCAGCGACAGGCGATCTTCTTCGTTGTCTATCTTCTGCGAGATGCCGATATGTTCTTCCTGCGGCAAATGCACGAGGAAGCGGCCGGCCAGGCTGATCTGCGTGCTCAGCCGAGCCCCCTTGGTGCTGATCGGGTCCTTGATCACCTGCACCAGCACCGTCTGCCCTTCGAACAGCATTTTTTCGATGCGCTGCGGCTCGCCGGGGTGCTGCCGCTGCTCGAGCACGTCGGCGATGTGAAGAAAGGCCGCGCGTTCAAGCCCGATTTCGATAAAGGCGGATTGCATGCCGGGCAGCACGCGCTTGACCTGCCCCAGGTAGATATTGCCGACGATGCCACGGCTGGCCGCGCGTTCCACGTGCAGCTCCTGCACGATCGCGTCCTCCAGGACAGCCACCCGCGTCTCCTGCGGCGTGATATTGACCAGAATCTGTTCTTTTGGGCGCGGCAGATCGCGCGGCAAAGCTATCGATTGATGCAGCATGACGTGTCTTTTCACGGGAAGGAGAAGCCGAACTCGGCGAGCAGAGCGGCCGTCTCGAACAGCGGCAGGCCCATCACTCCAGTGTAGCTCCCCGCGATGCGTTCGATAAACACGCATGCCTTGCCCTGGATGCCGTAGGCGCCGGCCTTGTCGAAGGCTTCCCCGCTATCCAGATAACGGTCGATCTCATCCGCGCTCAAGGCGCGGAAGCTGACATCCGTGATCGAAGTCCGCTGCAGCATCCGCTCACCTTCGCGCACGGCCAGGGCCGTGACCACCTGATGGGTGTTTCCGGAGAAGGCGAGCAGCATGCGCCGCGCGTCGGCGGCGTCGACGGGTTTACCGTAGATCACCCCATCGAGCACCACGGTGGTATCGGCAGCCAGCAGCGGACGCACCGGCAGGCCGCTCTCGACCACGGTGCGCCAGCCTTCGACCGCCTTCTCGCGCGCCATGCGTTCGGCATAGGCCACGGCCTCTTCTCCCGGGCGCGGGGTCTCGTCGATCTCGGCATGGATGCGTTCGAAATGCGGGCACAGTTGCGCGAGCAGCTCGCGGCGGCGTGGGCTGGCCGAAGCCAGATACAGAGTCGTGGTCATGAAGGATTCCCTAGTGTCCCCGCCCCGGCGCCAACATCAGAGGCCCGCCGCGGGCAGGGGAGGGAAAGGTTCCGCGGCGGGACCGGGGGCAGGACTCAGCCCAGACGCCCGTGGCACTGCTTGTACTTCTTGCCGCTGCCGCACGGGCAGGGATCGTTCCGGCCGACACGCAGACCCTGCGCGGCCAGCGTTTCCGGAGACAGGGGATTATCGGCATCGACCGCTTCCGGCTCCGCGTGGCTCATCTCCATGCCCGCCGGTTCGTGCTGCTCGATAACCGCGTCTTCCTGGCTGCGCACCTGTACCGTCAGCAAAACACCGACCACACCGCGTTTGATGCGCTCGAGCATGTCGGCGAACAGTTCGAAGGCCTCGCGCTTGTACTCCTGCTTCGGGTTCTTCTGCGCATAACCGCGCAGATGGATGCCCTGGCGCAGATGGTCCATCGCCGCCAGGTGCTCGCGCCAATGGTTATCGAGCATCTGCAGCAGCAGCGAACGTTCGAACTGGCGCATGCCCTGCTCTCCGGCCAGCGCGACCTTGGCCGCGTACGCATCGGCCGCGATCTTGATGATGCGCTCGCGCACGTCGGGAATATCGAGCGTCGGTTCCGCCTTCAGCCATTCGCCCACCGGCGCGCTCAGCAGATACTCGGACGTCAGCGCCTTTTCCAGCCCGGCGACGTCCCACTGCTCTTCCATCGACTCGGGCGGCAAGTGCTCGTCGACCATATCGGAGAGCACGCCCTCGCGCATATTGATCGCCATCGCACTGACATCCTCGTCCTCGAGAATCTCTGCGCGCTGCTGGTAAATCACCTTGCGCTGGTCGTTGGCGACATCATCGTATTCGAGCAGCTGCTTGCGGATGTCGAAGTTGCGGCCCTCGACCTTGCGCTGGGCGTTTTCGATCGAACGGCTGACCCACGGATGCTCGATCGCCTCGCCTTCAGGCATCTTGAGGCGGTCCATGATGGCCGCCACGCGATCGGAGGCAAAGATGCGCAGCAGCGGATCTTCCAGCGACAGGTAGAACCGCGAGGAGCCCGGGTCGCCCTGACGGCCGGAACGACCGCGCAGCTGGTTGTCGATACGGCGCGATTCGTGACGCTCGGTGCCGACGATATGCAGGCCGCCGGCGGCCAGCACCGCATCGTGGCGCAACTGCCACTCGCTGCGCAATTGCGCGATGCGCTCGGCGCGAGCGGCATCGGTCAGCGAGGCATCGTCCTCAACCGCGCGGATTTCGGGTTCGGGATTGCCGCCGAGCACGATATCGGTGCCGCGCCCGGCCATATTGGTGGCCACCGTGATCACGCCGGGACGGCCGGCCTGGATGATGATGTCGGCTTCCCGCGCGTGCTCCTTGGCGTTGAGCACGTTATGCGCAAGCTTGGCCCGGGTCAGCAGTTCCGCGATCAATTCCGAGTTTTCGATCGACGTGGTCCCGACCAGCACCGGCTGGCCGCGCTCCTGGCAATCCTTGATGTCGGCCAGGATGGCCTCGTATTTCTCGCGCGCGGTCCGGTAGACTTTATCCTGCGCGTCCTTGCGCACCATCGGCTTGTTGGTCGGGATCACCACGGTCTCGAGGCCGTAGATTTCCTGGAACTCGTAAGCCTCGGTATCGGCGGTACCGGTCATGCCCGACAGCTTGCCGTACAGGCGGAAATAGTTCTGGAACGTGATGGAGGCGAGCGTCTGGTTCTCGCGGTTGATCTCCACCCCTTCCTTGGCCTCGACCGCCTGATGCAGACCTTCTGACCAGCGGCGGCCGGCCATCAGCCGGCCGGTGAATTCGTCGACGATCACCACCTCGTTGTCCTGCACGACATAGTGCTGGTCGCGGAAGAACAGCGCATGCGCCTTCAGCGCGGCGGACAGGTGGTGCATCAGGGTGATGTTGGTCGCGGAATACAGGCTGTCGCCTTCGCGCAGCAGCCCCAGCTCGCTGAGAATCTGCTCGCTGTGCTCGTGCCCGGCTTCGGACAACATGACCGAATGCGCTTTTTCGTCGACCCAGTAATCGCCTTCGCCCTCTTCGGTCTCCTGACGCTTGAGGCGAGCCGGCAATTCGTTGATGCGGCGGTACAGATCGACGTTATCTTCGGCGGGGCCGGAAATGATCAGCGGCGTGCGCGCCTCGTCGATCAGGATGGAATCGACCTCGTCGACCACGGCGAAAGACAGCTTGCGCTGCACCTTCTCGCCCAGCGAGAACACCATGTTGTCGCGCAGGTAGTCGAAGCCGAACTCGTTGTTGGTGCCGTAGGTGATGTCCGAGGCATAGGCGCGCTGCTTGTCGTCATGAGCCATCTGGCTCAGATTGACGCCGACGGACAGGCCGAGGAAGTTGTACAGCCGTGCCATGATGCCGGCATCGCGGCTGGCCAGGTAATCGTTGACCGTCACCACATGCACGCCGTTGCCGGCGAGCGCGTTGAGGTAGACCGCCAGCGTCGCCACCAGGGTTTTGCCTTCGCCGGTGCGCATTTCGGCGATCTTGCCGTCATGCAGAACCATGCCGCCGACCAGCTGGACATCGAAGTGTCGCATTCCCAACACGCGGCGCGACGCCTCGCGGCAAACGGCGAACGCTTCGGGCAACAGATCGTCGAGCGTCTCCCCGCCGGCCAGGCGTTGTTTGAATAGGGCGGTCTGGCCCGCAAGCGCCTCGTCGGACAAGGCGAGCATGCCGTCTTCCAGTGCGTTGATACGCAACACCACCTGCCGATACTGCTTCAGGAGCCGATCGTTGCGGCTGCCGAACACTTTTTTGAGTAGCGTGGAAATCATCTATCGAATCCAGAAGCCCTGCGGGCCGGGAAAAATGGAGAAAAGTGTAGCACATCCAATGGAAGGGGGATGGGGGCGAGCACAATCTGCGTCAAGTCCCTGTGCAAAAACATCGTGCGCCACCCGTGCGGCTTTCGTAGGAAAGCGGGCGTCCGTGGGCTAGAATGGGGACGTTTTCATCATTCCGGCCGCAGCAGCGCATGAGTTGTCTATCGTTCAAGGATATAGCGGGCAAGGACCAGATGCTGGCCCGTCTGACGACGGCCGCCAGGGCGATGCTGGAGATGGATCGCGCCTTCCGCTCCCTGCTGCCGGCCGGACTCGCTCCCAGTTGCCGTGCCGTATGCATCCGCGACGGCGAGCTTCAATTGCTCGCGGACAGCGGCATGGTCGCGGCCCGGCTGCGCATCCTCTCCCCGGGTCTGTTGCCGGCGCTGGCCGCGCTCGGTCACGAAGCGGTGCGGGTCAAGGTGAAGGTCGACATCCGCCTCAGGCAGGCCGCCCCGCCCCGGGCCGCCGGGATCAGCCCGCACGCGCTCGACGAAATGGAACGGGCCGCCGCACGGGTCGGCAATCCGCTGGTCAGCGCCGCGCTGGCAAGGATGGTCGCCAACCAACGCAAACGCTGACCCTCAGATCACGTAATCGGATGCATCGCCGTTGAATACCGACAATTTTTTCGGTCGGACGAACGCGGTATCGCCTGGCGTCAGCCCCAGCTCCCGATAGCGCTCCTTGCTCAAGGCGACATCGATGACAGAGCCGTCGTCCTGGCGAAGTTCGAGCCTGACCACGGGACCCACCGCATGGATATGCTCGATCCGTCCCTGTGCCAGCGCCTGCGCAGCCGACATAGAAACATCCAGATCGTGCGGCCGCACATAGGCCAGCGCCTGATCGCTGTCGTCGTGCCCCGCCAGCGGATGGGCGAAGTCTCCCACCCTGAACAAACCCCTCTCGACCCGCCCGTGGAACAAATTGACGTCGCCGAGGAACTGGGTAACGAAGGGCGAAGCCGGATTTTCATAGATTTCATCGGGCCGCCCGACCTGTTCGATATGGCCGTGATCCATCACGACCACCCGGTCGGAAACTTCCAGCGCCTCCTCCTGGTCATGCGTGACGAAGACGCTGGTCAGATGGATTTCATCGTGCAGCTCGCGCAGCCAGCGGCGCAGATCCTTGCGCACGCGCGCATCCAGCGCCCCAAAGGGCTCATCGAGCAATAACACGCGCGGTTCGACCGCCAGCGAGCGCGCCAGGGCGATGCGCTGGCGCTGGCCGCCGGACAGTTGCGGCGGATAAGCGTCGGCCAGCCATTCCAGCTGCACCAGCCGCAGCAGCTCCATCACCCGTTCGCGTATCGCCTCCGGCGACGGTCGCGTGCGCCGCGGTTTCACCGTCAGCCCGAAAGCGACATTGTCGAAAACCGTCATATGGCGAAAGAGGGCGTAATGCTGGAACACAAAGCCGACCTTGCGCTCCGCGACGTGGCGATGGGTGGCGTCCTCCCCTCCGAACAACACCTGCCCGCCATCGGGACGTTCCAGGCCGGCAATGATGCGCAGCAAGGTGGTCTTGCCGCAGCCGGACGGCCCGAGCAAGGCCAGCAACTCGCCATCGTTGACCGTGAGATTGACGTCATCCAGCGCCACGAAGTCGCCGAACTGCTTGCGGATATTCTGGATCTCAATGCTCATGCGTGCTCTCCCGCGCGACGGACCCGTGCCAGTTGCACCCGTCCCGACGCCTGGTTCTGCTCCCTGGCCTGACGCCATTCGATCAGCGACTTGATCACCAGCGTCAGCAGGGCGAGCAGGGCCAGGATCGAAGCGCAGGCAAAGGCGCCGACAAAATTGTATTCGTTGTAGAGGATTTCCACGTGCAGCGGAATGGTATTGGTCTCGCCGCGAATATGGCCCGACACCACGCTGACGGCGCCGAACTCGCCCATTGCGCGGGCATTGCACAGGATCACGCCATACAGCAGGCCCCACTTCACATTCGGCAGCGTGACGCGCACAAAGCTCTTCCAGCCGGATGCGCCCAGCACCAGCGCCGCCTGCTCCTCGTCCGCGCCTTGCGACTGCATCAAGGGAATCAGTTCGCGTGCGACGAAGGGAAAGGTCACGAACACCGTCGCCAGCACGATGCCGGGCTCGGCGAAGATCACTTTCATCCCGTGGGCCGCGAGAAAGGCGCCGACCGGCGAATTCACACCGAACAGCAGCACGAACATCAGGCCGGCCACCACAGGAGACACCGAAAACGGCAGGTCGATGAGCGTAGTCAGCAGGGTCTTGCCGCGGAACTCGAAACGCGCGATCGCCCAGGCCGCCGCGATACCGAAGACCAGGTTGAGCGGCACCGCGATCGCAGCCGAACGCACCGTCAACCCGATCGCCGCGCGGGCATCGGGCTCGGTCAGCGCCGCCAGGTACAGGCCGACGCCGTGCGACAGGGCCTGCTGAAAGACCGACAACAGCGGAATCAGCAGGAACAGAAACACGAATGCCAGAGCCACACCGCACAGGCTCCAGCGCACCCAGCGCGCCTCGGCGGTGGCGCTATACGAATCGGACATGGCGGGCTCCTCTCATCAGCGCTGCGCGCCGTTACGCCGTGCAGACCACCATTGCAGGGAATTGATCAGCAGCAGCAACGCAAAAGAAATAAGCAGCATGACAACGGCTACCGCGGTCGCGCCGTTCTGGTCGTACTGATCGAGTTTGGATACGATGATCAAGGGCGCGATCTCGGACACCAGCGGAATGTTGCCGGCGATGAAAATCACGGAACCGTATTCGCCTGTCGCGCGGGCAAATGCCAGGGTCGTACCGGTGATCAGCGCGGGCAGCACGGTCGGGAAAATGACCCGGCGCACGGTCTGCCAGCGATTCGCGCCCAGGCAGCTGGCCGCCTCCTCCAGCTCGCGCTCGAGTTCCTGCAGCACCGGCTGCACCGTACGCACCACGAAGGGCAGGCCGATGAACGTCAATGCCACGACGATGCCTAGCGGCGTATACGCGACCTTGATCCCCAACGGGGCCAGATACTGTCCGACCAGGCCATTGGGCGCGTACAAGGTCGTCAGGGCGATCCCGGCCACCGAGGTGGGCAAGGCGAAGGGAAGATCGACCATCGCGTCGATGAAACGCTTGCCGAACAGGCGGTAGCGAACCAGCACCCAGGCCAGCAACAGACCGAATACCGCATTGATGGCTGCCGCGATGGCCGCCGCGACGAAGGACAGCCGCAAGGATGCGAGCACGCGCTCGTCGAGGACCGTACCGAGAAAGGCCGGCCATCCCATGCGGCTGGTCGCGACGATCATCATCGCGAGCGGCAGCAGCACGATCAGCCCCAGCCAGGCCAGGCTGATGCCGAAGCCGAGGCGGAAACCCGGCAAGACGCTGTAACTCCGGTTCAATAAACTCATGCCGCCCCCGTCATTTATGCGCCATCAAGCGATCGAACTCGCCGCCGTCGGCAAAATGCTTCTGCATGGCCGACTGCCAGGAGCCGAACACGGACGGCACATCGAAGGTGCGGGCATAGGGAAACTGCGCGGCGTAACGGGCCGCGACCTGCGGATTCGCCGGACGCAGGAAATAGCGCGCGGCAAGCGCCTGCGCTTCCGGGCTCCACAGATAGTCGAGATAGGCCTGCGCCTGGCGACGGCTGCCCTTCTTGTCGACCACGCTGTCGACCACGGCAACCGGGTTATCGGCGCGCGCCGACAAGGTCGGGTAGACCAGTTCGAACTGACCGCGACCGAACTCGCGCGAAATCATCTCCGCCTCGTTTTCGAAGGTGATCAACACATCGCCGATCTGGCGCTGCATGAAGGTGGTGGTCGCGGCGCGACCGCCGCCATCGAGCAAGGGAACGTTGGCAAGGATATGTCCGACCAGCTGCCGCGCGCGGGCGTCGCTGCCTCCGGGCTGCCGCAAGGCCCAGGCCCAGGCCGACAGGTAGCCGTAGCGGCCGTTGCCCGATGTTTTCGGATTGGCCAGAATCACTTGCACACCGGGCCGGGCGAGATCGGGCCAGTCGCGGATATGCTTGGGATTGCCCTTGCGCACCAGCAAGACCATGGTCGAGGTGAACGGCACGGAGTGATCGGGGAAGCGTTGCGCCCAATTGGCCGCCAACAGATGGCGTGTGGCCAGGACGTCGATATCGGAGGCCTGGTTCATGGTGACCACATCCGCCGGCAGGCCGTTGACCACGGCCAATATCTGCTTGGAAGAGCCGCCGTGCGACTGCTGCACGGTAACCGTCTCCCCGCTCTTCGCGCGCCATGCCTTCTGGAACAGCGGGTTGTAATCCTTGTAGAAATCCCGCATCACATCGTAGGAGGCGTTGAGCAATACCGGCGCCCCCAGTGCGCCACGCGCGAGCAGCATGACCGCGGTCAAAATCAGGAGGCGACGCTTCATGAACAATCCTTTCCCCGTTACGGGTTGACGATTTGCTCACTATACCGCGCCAGGTTATTCCCATTAATACTAATGTGAAATACATTAATATCATATCGTTATATAGGCAGAATGTTCCGTTCCATCCGGCATTCCCTTTAAAATCGTGCCGCCGGCATTAACAGCCACGCCATGCTTAACCTGGCTGTTACGGAAATGAAACAATCGCCCGCTAGACTGCGGTGATCTTGTGAATGTCAGGAGTTCGGATCATGCCTCTGGACAGTAGCGCCCCCGCCGGGAGCAGCGGTCATGTCGCCGGCGACCTGCTGGAAAGTCCCATTACTGTCGCCTCCAGCAACACCAACTACGACATTCTTGAACTTTTCACTGCCACACCCGAGCTCGGCAATATCCCGGTCGTCAACGATGGCCACCCGATCGGCATCATCAACCGCAATACCTTCATGAGCACGCTCGCGCGGCCGTTCCACCGCGAAATATTCGGCCGCAAGTCCTGCACCGCCTTCATGAATCCGTCGCCCTTGATCGTCGATTACCACACTCCGCTGACCGAACTGTCCTACCTCGTGCTCGATATCGGCGAAAAAGGCTTGTCCGATGGTTTTCTGATCACATCGGAGGGGCGCTATCTCGGCATCGGCCAGGGGGTGTCCCTGATGCAGGCGCTGGCCGACCAGCAAGCGGCAAAGCATCGCCAGATGATGGAAAGCATCCACTACGCCTCGGTGATTCAGCAGTCTTTTCTGCAAAGCTCGCGCCGCGACATGGCCGGCGCCCTGTCCGACTATTTCATGTTCTGGGATCCGCGCGATATCGTCGGCGGCGACTACTATTACTTCGTCAAACGCAACGACGGCTTTTTCGTCGCGGTCATCGATTGTACCGGCCACGGCGTGCCGGGCGCCTTCATGACCCTGATCATGGCATCCGCGCTGAAGCAGGTGCTGACCACGCACGATTTGCAGGAGCCGGCCGAACTGCTGGCCGCGATCAACCGCCAGGTCAAGGAGTCGCTGGGCCAGCTGGCTCGCGACGACCTCGGCGGCGAGGATGTGCGCAACGAAGACATGCATTCCGACGATGGCATGGACTGCGCGTTCTGCTGGTACCACGCCCCCAGCCGCACCTTGTCCTATGCCGGGGCCAAAACGCCGATTTTCCTGCTTGAAGAAAACGGGGACGGCATCATTACCATAGACGGAAACCGCAAGGGCGTCGGCTATGTCTCCACCGCGCTCGACTATCGCTGGGACACGCATCGCGTCCAGCTGCAGCCGGGGACCCGCCTCTACATCTGTACCGACGGCATCATCGACCAGATCGGCGGCGCCAAGCGCATCTGCTATGGCAAGAAACGTTTCAAAGAATCGCTGCTCACCCATCGCCATCTGCCGATGGCGGAGCAGCAACACAAGCTGATCCAGGCCTTCCGTCAGTGGCAAGGCGAAAATGCCCGCCGCGATGACGTGAGCCTGTTCGGCGTCCATATCGCCTAAGCGCCTCCAGTTCCGGCCCGGGAATCCAGCATGCAATTGAACGTCTTCAACGAGTTTCAGAAAAGCGCCATCGATCAGGGCGTCCTGTTCTACTACAGCGGCTATTTTTCTCAGACCATCATCACGGCCATGGGCGATGCCCTGCGCCAGCGCCTGAACAACCACCTCGACGCCAGCAATGTGGCGCGCCGACGCCTGTTTTCCACTTTCGTCGAGCTTGCGCAAAACGTCGTGCATTACTCGGCCGAACACCTGACGCCCATGAATGCGTCCAACCACGAGATCCGCCGTGGCGCGGTATGGGTGGGAGAACGCGACGGCCGGTTTTTCGTCGTCTGCGCGAATCCTCTGCAACGCTCGGAACAGGAGCGGATGCGCGAAAAGCTGGAGCCGCTGCGTCAGATGAGCAACGAGGAAATCAAGTCGCGCTACCGGGAACAGCGTCACCTCGACAGCGAAGCGCAGAGCAAGGGAGCCGGCCTTGGCTTTCTGACGGTGGCGCGGGATGCGTCGGAACCGATCGAATTCGAGTTCGTCGATAACGGCGACAGCGAAAACATCATGTTTTATCTGAAGGCGACCATCTGATCATGAACAGAATCCAAATCGCGGCCACCGCGGCCACCCCTGAAATCGATTTCGACTTCGCGGCTCATGTCCTCTCGCTGCGTGGCGAGAGTTACCCGGAAAACGCCCAGGCATTTTACGGCCCCGTGCTGGCCGAGTTGGAAGCGTATCTGGCCACCCATACCGACCGCCGTATCACCGTCAACGTGCAACTGGCCTACTTCAACAGTTCCAGCACCAAGCTGCTGATGAGCCTGTTCGAGCGGCTGAACACCGCAGCCCTTGCCGGCAACAGCATCACCCTGAACTGGCACTATGACGAGGACGACGACACGATTCTCGAATTCGGACAGGAAGTCGCGGACGACAACGCCGCGCTCGACTTCCATGCGATGGCGCTGGCCTGACGCTCAGCGCGCAGCGCGCGGGATCGGCAAGCAGAGTGGTCGTTTTTCGGTTAATCTGATCTAATCAACTGCCACCACAACGACTCAGCAGAGCCCGCAATGGACGTGAAAGACTATATGCAGCGGGTCGGCCTCGCCGCCCGCCAGGCCAGCCGCGCGATGGCGCGCGCCGAGACCTCCCAGAAGAACCAGGCCTTGCTGGCCATGGCCGAAGCCATCGAGCGCGAACAGGCGGGCCTGCTGGCCGCCAATGCCCGCGACCTCGAAGCGCCCCGCCGCGACGGCCTCGACAGCGCCCTGATCGACCGTCTGACCCTCAGCGCAAAGACGGTAGCCGGCATGGCGGAAGGACTGCGCCAGGTCGCCGCGCTGCCCGATCCCATCGGCGAGATGAACGATTTCAGTTACCGCCCCTCCGGCATTCAGCTCGGCAAGATGCGGGTTCCGCTCGGGGTCGTCGGCATCATCTACGAAGCCCGTCCCAACGTTACCGCCGATGCCGCCGCGCTCTGCCTGAAATCGGGCAACGCCACCATACTGCGCGGCGGCTCCGAAGCCTTCCACAGCAACCAGGCCATCGCCGCCTGCGTGCACGAAGGCCTGGCCCGTGCCGGCTTGCCGCAAACCGCGGTCCAGGTTCTCGCGACGACCGACCGCGCCGCCGTCGGCGAACTGATCACCATGCCCGACTATGTGGACGTGATCGTCCCCCGCGGCGGCAAGGGCCTGATCGCCCGCATCAGCGCAGAAGCGCGCGTACCGGTCATCAAGCACCTCGACGGCAACTGCCATGTCTACATCGACGATACGGCCAATCCCGACAAGGCGGTCGCGATCGCCGTCAATGCCAAGACACACCGTTACGGCACCTGCAACACGATGGAAACGCTGCTGGTGCACAGCGCCTTCGCCGAATTCATCCTTCCGCGCGTGGCCGCGGCGCTGGCCCCGCATCAGGTCGAACTGCGCGGCTGCGAGCGCACCCGCGCCATCCTCGGCGACAGCGTGACTGCCGCCAGCGATGACGACTGGTACACCGAATATCTGGCACCGATTCTCGCCGTGCGCGTCGTGCGCGACCTCGACGAAGCGATCGAGCATATCAATCGCTACGGCAGCCACCACACCGATGCCATCGTCAGCGAGGACTACAGCCGCAATCGCCGTTTTCTGCGCGAGGTCGACTCGTCCAGCGTCATGGTCAATGCCAGCACCCGGTTCGCCGATGGCTTCGAATACGGCCTCGGTGCCGAAATCGGGATCTCCACCGACAAACTGCATGCGCGCGGCCCGGTCGGCCTGCATGGCCTGACCAGCCAGAAATGGATAGTCCTCGGAGACGGCCAGGTGCGTTCCTGAACAGTCTTTTACCTGCCGCCCGGCGCTGCGCCGGAACTTGCGCCATCGGGCACGGACAAACTCCCACCTGCCATTGTGGATGAGAGTTCGATGATCAAGCGCTTCCTTGCCCCGCTCATGCTCGCCGTGGCGTTCTCGGCCTCCGCCTCCGAGCCGCCGTATACTCTGCAGGGCCCGCGTTCCCCGGCCGCCGTTGCCGACTGCCTCGATGCCGGCCTGCATCGTCTGAAGCTGCCGGCTTCCTTTATCTCCCCGCTGCGCCGCGACGACAGCAGCGCCTCGCTCGGCCTGATCAATCCGCTGACCGGCAGCGTCGGGCTCGGCATCGCTATCGTCGCACACGAACCAGGCAGCCAGGTCACGGTCACCTCCAACGGAATGCCCCTGTCGCCGAGCTGGCGTCAGATGATTCAGCGCTGCATGGACTGACGCTGTGGATAAGTGCGCTTCATGACGCGAAGCGGTGGATAGTGTGCACACTCCGGGATAACTCTGTGGATAAAGCGGCAGGCGGCGTTGTGGACAAACCGGCTGTCGCGCGGGTCGCTGTGCATGGTGTGCATAAGCTGTGCAGCGTTTTGTGCATAAGTTGCGGGCGGATTCCAAAGGCCTAAGTAGTATCACCTATCACAACTGTTTAACCTTGCGCCGGCGCTTCCGGCTACATACAAAGGAAGTGAGCATCTACTGGATTGCTCATTGGCCCCCGCAAGCCAGTTTCCTGCCCGCGCTCACGCGCGGGCATTTTCTTGTTCCGGTCGCACCGCGCTGCCGCGAGGCGGTAGAATTCCCGTACTCACGCTACAGGAATCGAACATGGCCGCAGACCACCCGTTGTTTGCCGAGTATTACGCCAAGGGCAAGGCCCGCCGTCAGATCTGTCACCGCGTCGATCAGGCAGAGGTTGTCCTGGCACCCGGGCGCGATCCGGTGGCCGTTCTGGCCGCCAGCTCGCAGGGCCGCGTCCCGGAACTGATACCCTTGCGCTATGGCCGGATGCAGGCCTCGCCTTTCGCCTTCTTCCGCGGCATGGCCATGATGCAGGCCGCCGATCTCGCGAACCGCCCGTCCAGCGGCATCGTTCTGCAGCTCTGCGGCGATGCGCACTTGATGAACTATGGCTTCTACGCTTCGCCCGAGCGCAATCTCGTCTTCGATATCAACGATTTCGACGAAACCCACCCCGGACCATGGGAATGGGATGTCAAACGGCTCGCCGTCAGTCTGGTACTGGCCGCCCGCTCGCGCGGATTCAGCGAGGTCGCCGCAGCCGAGGCGGTGCGCCTCGCGGTACGGACCTACCGCCATCGCACCCACCATTTCGCCTGCATGGGGCAGATGGATATCTGGTACAGCCGCATCAGCTATGGCGATCTGCTCGACATGGCACAGGACCCGGCCTTGCGCGAGACTCTGCTCAAACTGGCCGAACGCGCGCGCAACCGTACCAGCGAGCGCTTGCTCCCCAAGATTACTGCCGATGAAAATGGATTGCTGCGCCTGAAGGACAACCCGCCGGTGCTATTCCATACCGGCGATACCACGCTGATACGCTCGGTCACCTGGCCCGCCGGTTCCGACTGGCGCGAACAGGCCGAAGCGATGCTGCAAACGTATATCGGAACGCTGAAAGAAGACCGGGCGGAACTCGCACGCCGGTTCCGTCTGGTCGATCTGGCCTTCAAAGTGGTCGGCGTCGGCAGCGTCGGAACGCGCTGCCTCGTCGCGCTGCTGCAGGACAGCTATGATACGCCGCTGTTTCTGCAGCTCAAGGAAGCGCGCGCCTCGGTACTGGAACCCTTTACCCAGGGCTGTATCCATGGCAATCAGGGCAAGCGCGTGGTCTTCGGCCAGCGCCTGATGCAGGCGGCCAGCGACCTGTTTCTCGGCTGGACGCGCGGCCCGGACGGCTGCGACTACTACGTGCGCCAATTGCGCGATATGAAGGTCACCATCGCCGCGGAAGATTTCAGCGTCGAAACGCTGACCGCCTATGGGCAAGCCTGTGCCTGGGCGCTTGCGCGCGCGCATTCCAAGTCGGGCGGACGTGCGGCCGAGATCGCGGGCTATCTCGGACAGACTTCGCGTTTCGAAGATGCGCTGGCCCTGTATGCCACCCGCTACGCCGACCAGGCCGAAGCCGATTACGAGAGCTTCCGCCGGGCCGTGCGCGACGGCGTGCTGCCCGCCAGCGATTGACGGCGCCAGAACCCGCCGCGACGCGTTCGCGACGGCACAACAGACATGTGGGGGCAATTATGTATCGTCATATCATCGCCGCCGTCGACGGCAGTCATAACGCAGACAAAGCCTTGCTGCAGGCGGCCGGACTGGCCGCCCAGTGCCATGCGGCGCTCACGCTGGTGCATATCGCCAACCTGCGCGATCTGGCGGAAGAAGAAGTCAGCCTGCTCGGCAGCCACGAACTGCACGAGCGCGCGCACCGCCATGGGCATGAAATCCTCGCGCGCGCGCGTGACATGCTGGTCGAGCACGGCCTGCCGGGCGGCAAGGACCATGTGGGCGAAAGCTGGGAAGGGGGCAAGGAGATGGCCCGGGTGCTGCTGCAATACGCGGCCGCCCACGACGCCGACCTGATCGTGCTTGGCACCCACGGGCGCAGCGGCATCAGGCATCTGTTGCTCGGCAGTTTCGCCGAGAACGTGCTGCATCATGCGCACTGTCCGCTGCTGGTGGTCACTCAGCGGCAAGATGAGCCGCCGCACGCGCTGCGCGCGCCGACCCTCTAGTCGGCGCCGGCGCGCCGGGCGAGCACGAAGAACTCGCGGTTGCCGTCGCCGCCGCGAATGGGGCTGTCGAACCAGGCGCACTCTGCCCAGCCGGCGGCGAACAGGGCATCGCCTATCTTTTCCCGCACCCGCGGGTACAGATTTTCATTCTTGACGATGCCCCCCTTGCCCAGGCCCTCGCGTCCGACCTCGAACTGGGGCTTGACCAGCGACAGCAGGCAGCCGTCGCGCGCGAGCAAGGGCAAGGCGGCAGGCAGAACCAGCGTCAGCGAAATGAAGGAGACATCGCAGACCATCAAGTCGAAGGCTTCCCCCCCGTTGGCCTGCAACAGGGTGGCGGCATCCAGCGCACGCGCGTTCACACCCTCGAAATAGCGCAGCCTCGGCTCATTGCGCAGACGGGCTGCCAACTGGTCGTGCCCGACATCGACGCCGACGACATGCCGCGCACCGGCCTGCAGCAGACAGTCGCTGAAACCGCCGGTCGACTGCCCCACGTCGAGCGCGCTCATGCCGCTTACATCGAGCCCCGCCTGCGCCAACGCGCCCTCCAGCTTCAGCCCGCCGCGCGACACATAGCGATCGGCCGCATCGGGTCTAACCCGCAGACAACTGCCGGGGTCGAGTTTCAGACTGGGCTTGCTCACAGGCTGCAGACGCCCGTTGCATTCCAGGCTGACGCGCCCGCAGGCGATCAGGTTCTGCGCCGCGGTACGAGATGCCGCCAGCCCTTGTTCAACAAGCAATAGATCGCATCGAATCATGGTCGTCATACGGAAGAAAAATCGCCTGCAAGCGTGGCGCTCGCCACTCGCGCTGTCAAGTCCGTTGGCCCTGGAGCGTAATGATGCGATCATGATCGCCTGATGGAGTCCGTCGCCGCGGTCTCCTGTGCATTCACCCGGAGAGCCGCCAATGGATACGTACGAATTTTCCCCCGCCGAAGTCCGCGTACTGGGGGTTCTGGTCGAAAAGCAAGCGCTGACACCAGACGCCTATCCGATGACGCTCAACGCCATCATCAACGCCTGCAATCAATTGACGAGCCGGGAACCGGTCCTCCAGCTGGACGAGCCGGACGTCGTCGCCGCGATCGACGCGCTGAGCGCGCGCCGTCTGATCGCCGAGCGTCAGCCCTCCGGCAGTCGCGTGGTGAAATACGAGCACCGTCTGCCTTACGAATGGAATATAGAAGGCGCGCGCTCGGCCACGCTCGCGCTGCTGATGCTGCGCGGCGCGCAGACCGCGGCCGAAATCCGGGCTCGCAGCGGTCGCCTCTACCCGTTCTCCAGCGTTGCGGAAGTCGAAAACGCTCTGCAGCAACTGGCGGACAAATACCCGCCACTGGTGCAGTTGATGGAGCGGCAACCCGGCGCCCGCGAAGCGCGCTGGGCCCACCTGCTGTACGGCGAAGCGCAGATCGCAGCCACGGCACCCGCCGCCGAAAGCGGACTGGCGGCGCGCGTAAGCAGTCTGGAGGCCGAAGTCGAAGCGCTTAAAGCGCGTATCGCCGAACTGGAGAGCCGCTAGCGGCCCGGCCGCCCATCAATCGTCCATCAGTTGCTGGTAGAGATAGACCAGCACGCGCGCGAGTTCCTGCGCCGTCTGTTCCTGTCCGGCGTTGCCACCGTGGCCTCCGCTTCCACTTTCGTAAAACAGGGCCTGATAGCCGAGCTCGTTGAGACGGGCCACCATCTTGCGCGCGTGGCCGGGATGCACGCGATCATCGCTGCCGCTGGTCGTGAACAGCGCCTTCGGATAGCGTTGACCGGGCTGCAAACGGTGATAGGGCGAATACGCCTCCAGATGCGGGCGCTGCTCCGGATCGTCGGGATCGCCATACTCGTCGATCCAGCTGGCTCCGGCAGACAGCCGGGTGTAGCCCAGCATGTCCAGCAGCGGCACCTCGCACACCACGGCCTGAAACAGCTCCGGGCGCTGCACCATCGCCGCCCCGACCAGCAGGCCGCCATTGCTTCCGCCCTCGATGGCCAGCCGGCGCGGCCGCGTCACGCCACGGGCGATCAGATCCTCGGCCACGCAAATGAAATCGTCGAAGCCGACCTGCCGGCGCACGCCTTGTGCCGCCTGATGCCAGGCAGGGCCGAATTCGCCTCCGCCGCGGATATTGGCCAGGACGAAGGCCCCGCCTCGTTCCAGCCACTGCGGGCCGAAATTATCGACATAGTAGGGCAGCATCGGGACTTCGAAACCGCCATAACCATATAACAGCGTCGGCTGCTCGCCATCGAAGGGGGCATCGCGTCGCCGCACCAGAAAATACGGGATCGCCGTGCCGTCCGCCGCGATCGCCTCGGCTTGCTCGACGCAGAACGGCGCGGCGTCGAAACTGGCGGGCTGCGAACGCAGGCATTCCGGTTCGCCCGCGGGCAGCGTCAAGCGGTACAAGCCGGTCGGCGTCAGAAAATCGCTGAAACTGTAATACAGCACATCGCTCGCCCATGGCTGATCGACCCACTCGATCACGCCCCCGCGCGGCGCGGCCGTCTCGAACCGCTGCCAGCATCCGTCGCGCCGCTCGAAACCGATCAGCCGGCTGTTGACGTTTTCCAGCAAGCCGACCAGGATGAAGGAAGCGCTGGCCTCGACGGTTTCGATGGAAAGACGGGCATCGGGGGCCACCAGGCATTGCGCGGCGCCCAGCGCGCCGCCAGGATCGACGGCAACCGCCAGTAGCGAACCGGCCGCGTAGTCCTGCTGCTGCCAGCGCCAGTTCTCGGCCAGCTTGACCACCAGGTCGCCATCCAGCCACGCTTCCACGTCACAACGCGCGGGCAGCGGCAAGGCGCTCGTCCGGCCGTCGCCGTCGATGCGGTAGTAGGTCTTGCGATAGAAGCTGTCCGAAGCCTCGATCATGTCGAGCACCCCGCCGTCGCGCGCGAGAAAACGCCAGGCGGCGACCATCATGCCGGCTTGCGCGGCGCGAAACAGGTGCCGGGCATCGCTCAGCGCCTGGCCGCGTTGCAGCAGCCACACCTCGCGCGGATAGCCGGCGCGGCTGAGTTGGCTGGCCTCCCATGCCGGGCAGACGAACAGACTGTCGCGATCGCGCCAGGCGAAATGATTCTTGCCCAGCGGCAAGGAGAATCCGTCTGCGACGAATTCGCCACGCTCGAGATCGAATTCACGCGCGACCGTGGCGTCCCCGCCGCCCGGGGTCAAGCTGACCAGGCAGCGCCACGGTTCCAGCGTGTAGTGGGAAACGCCGTCCAGATACCAGTCCTGCCCTTCGCTTGCGGCCAGCGCATCGATATCGAGCCGCATTTCCCATTCGGCATCGGCCGCGCGGTAGCTGGCCAGACGAGTGCGGCGATAGATCCCGCGCGGGTGCTCGGCATCCTGATGAAAGTTGTATAACCAGCCGTCGTGTTCGCTGAAGAAAGGAATCTGCCGCGTATCGCGCAGCGTGGCAAGGATGTCGGCGCTTAGCGACTCGAATCGGGCGTCGCCGTCCAGGCGAGCCTGGCTGAGCGCATTCTGGCCTTCGACCCAGCGCCTGGCATCGTCGTCGTCAAGGTTTTCCAGCCACAGATAGGGATCCAGAATTTCGGACATGTTGAACCCGGGTTTGATCGTTTGCGCCGAGCTTAACACAGCTTCACCTTTCGCGCGGCTCCGCGCGCGCAGGGCTGTCAGGGCAGCGCATGCGGCGCTTTGATCCAGTCGGCCGCATCGCGCACGACACGCTCTTCTATGCCGTTGTAACCGTGGTAGGCGAACGCCTCGCACGGCTCGCCGCGGCTGATGCCGCCTTCTTCCGCGATCCTGGCCTTGACCGGCGCGGCAGACAGGGCACGCACAATCTCTTCGGCGCCGGCCGGCGGCGTCGCCTTGCAGCTGTCGTCGCGGTGATACATCAGCAACACCGGCCGGGCCAGGCGCCCGAGTTCCAATCCGGCGACATTGCCGCGACCGCGGGCGACGGTGGACGTCAACACGACGCCCGCGATGCGCGATTGCAGGCGGATGCCCGCAGCGGCAGCCGAGGTCGTGCCGCGGCTGGTCCCCACCAGCCATACCGGCACATCCGCCCGTTGCCGCAGGAAATCGACAACGGCCGCAATATCGGTCGCATGCTCCGCGCTTTCACGAAATGTGGCGATGCCGTCCTGATCGGATGGCGTATCCGGCACCGCGACCAGAAACCCCTGCTGCGCCCACGCCTCTCGCGTGCGCACCAGAAAATTGCCGCCACGCTCGAGACGGCCGTCGTCGCCGATGCCGATATGCCCGTCCCCGCCGGCAAACAGCACCACGCTCGCGACCGCCGGCTGCGATGGCGTCAGCAGCAGAAAGCGCTGCGTGACACCGGGACGGGTAGGCAAGGTCACGACCCCGCTGACGGGCGCGGCGCGAGCGGAACCGGCCAGCAGCAGCAACAGGCAAAACAGCCGTCGCACCATGGTCATCATCCCTACGGATTGCGATCAGAGAGCAGTCTGGGCGGCGAAGACCGCCGCCACGCGCTCGATCTCGGGCGCTCCGATCTGCCAGTGGGTCACCAGCCGCATGCGCCCGCCCTCGGGCGGGTTCGCGCGGATACCGGCGGCGGCGAGAGCCGCCATCAGACGCGCCTGATCGATGGCGGCGGATAGCGTAAACCAGACCATATTGATATGCACCGCCGAGCAGTCGACATCGATGCCGGGCAGCGAGGCCAGACGCTGCGCGAGTTCGCGGGCATGGGCATGGTCTTCGCCGAGCCGCACGCTCATCTCGGACAAGGCGAGCCGCCCCGGCGCCGCCAGCACGCCGGCCTGGCGCAAACCTCCGCCGAGCAGCTTGCGTTTGCGGCGCGCGGCGGCGACGAAGGCAGAAGAACCGGCCAGCAGCGAGCCGACGGGGGCCGCCAGCCCCTTGGACAGGCAGCACATCACGCTATCGGCATAGCGGGTAATCTCGCGCACATCGACCCCGAGATGCGCAGCCGCATTGAATACGCGTGCGCCGTCCAGATGTAGCGGCACGCCGGCCTCGCGGGCGAGCTGCCACACATCGCGCATCGCGGCGAGTGGCAGCACCCGGCCGTTGGAATGCGCATTCTCGACGCAGATCAGCCCGGTGCGCGGACAGTGGATATCGTCGCCACGGCGGATGGCCGCGTCGAGCGCGCGCGGGTCCAGCGCGCCGGACAGGCTGGCCTGGGTCCGCAATTGCACGCCCGCGATCACTGCGGCGGCACCCGCCTCGTGCCAGACAATATGGCAATCGTCGGTCAGGATCACTTCGTCGCCGCGCTGGCAGTGCGTAAACAGCGCCAACTGATTGCCCATGGTGCCGCTCGGGACAAACAAAGCCGCTTCCTTGCCCAGGCGTTCGGCCGCCTCGCTCTCCAGGCGCAGCACCGTGGGATCGTCGCCATAGACATCGTCCCCCACTTCGGCCTCGGCCATCGCGCGGCGCATTGCCGGCGTGGGCTGGGTCACGGTATCGCTGCGCATATCGATCCACTGCATTGTTTTCTCCATTGCTGAAATGACGAGCGGCGGCCCGTGGGCCGCCGCTACAACTGCGCTCCGCCTCGGCGGCAGCGCTCGGACCCGAGTCCGATCATGCCAGCTTGGCGCGCTGGCGGGTAGTCATTCAGGATTCGGCGTTCAAACCCGATAGGCCTGCCTGATTTCGGCCGCGCGTTTCTGCGCGGCCATGATGGAATGAGGGGTCAGCGTGATCGGCGCGCCGCACTGGCACGTCATACTGGTGTCCGGCTTCAGTGTTTTCAGCGTCATCCTGTGTTCGTGCCCGCACACCGCGCAGGCGATGACCATGGTGGCGTTGTAGTGCTTGTCGAGATCGATATCGAAACGGGGCTGCTTCATGGGTCTCTCCCAAAAGAAAGCACCCGGCCGCGGAAACACAAGCGTTCCCGCCCCGGGACACCTTGGCCGCGCAGAGGAATCCGGCCCCGGATTCATACGCGATCCTTATCCATGATAGGCAGTCCCAACCACGACCCCAAGCGATTTTGACTACCGCGCGCGCCCGAGCTCGCGTATCCTGTCGGGTTCGATCCCGACCAGTTTTGCGACCACCCGATGACCGTTACCGACCCTGAACTCGAACGCCGTTTCGGCGGAATCGCCCGCCTGTACGGGGCGCGCGCCCTTGAACGCTTTCGCGAGGCCCACGTCTGCGTGATCGGCGTCGGCGGCGTCGGATCCTGGGCCGTCGAGGCACTCGCCCGCAGCGGCGTCGGCCGGCTGACCCTGATCGATCTGGACAATATCGCCATCTCCAACGTCAACCGGCAACTGCCGGCGCTCGATCCCTTTTTCGGGATGGCCAAGGTGACCGCGCTGGCCGAGCGCGTACGTGCCATCAATCCCGCCTGCCGCGTCGACGAGGTCGAGGACTTCATCGCGGAAGACACGCTCGATACCATGCTGGGCGCGGGCTTCGATTGCATCTTCGATGCCATAGACAATGTCCGGGTCAAGGCCGCGCTGGCGGCCTGGTGCCTACGTCGGCGCCAGCCGCTGATCGTCAGCGGCGGCGCGGGCGGTCAGACCAACCCCGGTCTCATCCGCGTCGCCGACCTCACCCAGGTCACCCAGGACCCGCTGCTCGCGAACATGCGCTACCGCCTGCGCCGCCACTACGGCTTCAGCCGCGACGGCAGCAAGAAAATGGGGGTGAGCTGCGTTTATTCGACCGAGACTCTCATCTATCCGCAGGGCGGAGAACACTGCGACACCGCAGATCGCGGCCCGCAGGGGCTGTCGTGCGCCGGCTTCGGCGCAAGCATGGTCGTGACGGCGAGCTTCGGTCTGTTCGCCGTGGCGGAAATTCTGAAGAAACTGCTGAAAAACGCCTGACGCCCGGGCCTGGCCGGGCGTCAGGCGTCGTTCTCACACCAGCAGGCAGGACGACTGGGTATCGTCGTCGACGCGGTGCAGGGCGATGCTTTCCTGCGCGCAACGCGGCTCGGCCAGCGGGCAGCGGGTACGGAATACGCAGCCCGACGGCGGGTCGATCGGCGAAGGCAGATCCCCGGTCAGAATCTGTATCACCTTGTTGCGCTCCAGCTCCGGATCCGGAATCGGAATCGCCGACAGCAACGCGCGCGTATACGGATGCGACGGCTTGTCGTACAAGGCCTTCTTCTGCGCGAGTTCCATCTCGCGCCCCAGATACATCACCAGGATGCGGTCGGAAATATGCTTGACCACCGCCAGATCGTGCGCGATGAAGATCAGCGCCAGATTCATCTCTCGCTGCAGCTCCTTCAGCAGATTGATGATCTGGGCCTGGATCGAGACGTCGAGTGCGGACACCGGTTCGTCGCAGATCACCAGCTTGGGCTCCAGAATCAGCGCACGGGCAATGCCGATGCGCTGGCACTGACCGCCGGAAAATTCATGCGGATAGCGGTTGATCTGCTGTTCGGTCAAGCCCACCCGCCGCATCATCTTGCGCACGCGATCTTTCACCTCTGCCGCCGACATGCCGGGACGGTGCGTCTTCAGCGGCTCGGCGATGATCTGGGCGATGGTCATGCGCGGATTGAGCGATGCCAGCGGATCCTGGAAGATCATCTGAATATCGCTGCGCACCTTGTGCCAGTCGCTTTCCGAGCCTTTGCGCAGATCCTTGCCCATCCAGACGATCTCGCCCTCGGTCGCCGGGATCAAATTGAGAATGCCGCGCGACAGCGTCGACTTGCCACAGCCGGACTCGCCGACGATGCCAAGCGTTTCGCCGGGATAGAGGTCGAAGGATACGCCATCGACCGCCTTGAGGACTTTCTTCGGCGTCCACGGCCACTGCGGGCCGTGCCCGTCCACCTGAAAGTGAACCTTGATATTGCGTACGGACAGAATCGCTTGTTCAGACATGATGAATCTCCGCCTCGTTCAGCGCGATGAGTTCTTGCGAGGGCATGTGACAGGCGCGTAATACCTGCCCATCGTGGCTGGCGGGGTGCAGCAAGGGCAATTCGGACTGGCAGCGATCCTTGCGATGCGTGCAGCGCTCGGCAAACGGGCAGCCGGCCGGCATATGCGCCATATTCGGCGGATTGCCGGGAATGCTGACCAGTTCGGAACCGTCGTGGTCCAGCCGCGGCAAGGCCCCGAGCAGACCGATGGTATAGGGATGCGACGGCTGATAGAAAATGCGATCGGCGGCAGCGTACTCCATCACCCGTCCGCCATACATCACCATCACCTTGTTGCACAGCCCGGCGACGACGCCGAGATCGTGAGTGATCATGATGATGGCGGTGCCGAAATCGCGTTGCAGCTCTTTGAGCAGGGTCAGTATCTGCGCCTGCACCGTCACATCGAGCGCGGTGGTCGGCTCGTCGGCGATCAACACTTCCGGCTCGCACAACAGCGCCATCGCAATCATCACCCGCTGACGCATGCCGCCCGAGAATTCGTGCGGATACATCGTGATGCGGCGCGCGGCATCGGGAATGCGCACGGCTTCCAGCAAGTCGAGCGCGCGCTTCTTGGCCTGGCCGCGACTCATGTTCTTGTGAAGTTCCAGCACCTCGGTCATTTGCCGCTCGACCGTCAGGTAGGGATTCAGCGAGGTCATCGGATCCTGGAAGATCATCGACAGACGATCGCCGCGGATGCGATTGAGCTCGTGCGCGTCCATGGCCAGCAGGTTGCGGCCCTGGAACAGCGCTTCGCCGGTCGTACTGCCGTTTTTCGCCAGCAGGCCCATCATCGCCAGCACCGACTGGCTCTTGCCGGAGCCGGACTCGCCGACGATGCCCAGGGTCTGGCCCGGGTCCAATTCGAAATTCACGCCGTTCACGGCGGTAACAACACCATCATGGGTCGCAAACTGCACCCCGAGGTTTTTCACTTGCAGCAGAGACATCGTGTCCTCTCCCCGGTTAGCGGTCTTTCGGGTCCAGCGCATCGCGCAGCCCGTCGCCCACGTAATTGGCACAATACAGCGTCAGCGACAGCATGAAGCCCGGAATCAGCAGCAGCCACGGCATCGCTTCCATCTTGGACTGGCCCTCATCCACCAATACGCCCCAGCTCGTCATCGGCTCCTGCACCCCCATGCCGAGGAAGGACAGTACCGACTCGGTCAAGATCACATTGGGTATGGTCACCGTGGCGTACACCACGACGATGCCCAGCAGGTTGGGCACGATATGACGGAAGATGATGTGCCGACGCGGCACGCCGATGGCATGCGCGGCTTCGACGAACTCCTTGGACTTCAGCGACAGCGTCTGCCCGCGCACGATACGCGCCATGTCGAGCCAGGAAATCGCACCCAGCGCGACAAACATCAGCACCAGATTGCGGCCGAAGAAGGTCATCAACAGAATGGCAAACAGCATGAAGGGCAGCGCATACATCACGTCGACGAAGCGCATCATCAGCGCGTCGATCCTGCCGCCGAAGAAACCGGCGACCGCGCCCCATGACACGCCGATCACGACCGAGACCACCGTCCCGAGAATGCCGACCATGAAGGAGATGCGTCCGCCGATCAGCGTGCGCACCAACAGATCGCGCCCGAGGTCATCGGTGCCGAACAGGTGGAAACCCTGCAGCGTCGGTGCGAAATTCATCGCATCCATATCGGTATCGTCGAAGGCGTGCGGCAACACCCACGGGCCGGCCACGATCAGGATGCCGATCACGAGCAACACGATCAGGCTGGCCACGGCGGCCTTGTTCTTCAGGAAGCGGCGGCGTGCATCGGCCCAGGGGCTGCGGCCTTCGATGACGGCGTCGGTCGTCGCGGACAACGATTCGGCCAGGGCCTGGCGTTTGGCTTTTTGAAACAACATAGTCGCTCCCCGGTCAGTAACGGATACGCGGATCGAGCAACGCGTAGACGACATCGACGATCAGGTTGAAAAGGACGGTCGCGATCGCCACCAGCAGCACCAGACCCAGCACCAGGGTGTAGTCGCGGTTGATGGCGCCGTTGACGAGCAGACGGCCGATGCCCGGAATCGCGAACACCGACTCGGTCACCACCGCCTGGGCGATCGTCGCTACCGCCAGTGGCCCGAGCAGGGTCACGATGGGCAGCAGGGCCGGCTTGAGCGCATGGCGCAGCACGATGGTCCGCAAGGGCAGGCCCTTGGCGCGCGCCGTGCGGATATAGTTGCTGTTGAGCACCTCGATGAGGCTGCCGCGCATCACGCGACCGAGCGTCGACACATTGATCAGTGTCAGCAGGGCCACCGGCAGCAGGATGTACGCGGGTGTCAGACGGAATTCGCCGAAAGGCAGCAACGGGGTCCACAGACAGAACACCAGCACCAGCACCGGTCCGATGACGAACGAGGGCACGGCGCTGCCGAAGTTGCTGAGAAACATCACGAAATAATCGACCAGGCTGTTCTGTTTCAGTGCGGCAACGATGCCGAGCAGAACGCCGAAAAACAGCGCCAGCACCATGGACGTGCAGCCTATGGTCAGCGAAATCGGCAAGGCATTGCCGACCAGGCTGTTGACCGACCAGTCGGCATAGCGGAAGGACGCGCCCAGATCGCCGTGCAGCAGGTTGTTCAGGTAATAGCCATACTGTTTGTAGATCGGCTCGTTGAGGTGATATTTGGCCTGCAGATTGGCCAGCACCTCGGGCGAGACCTTGCGTTCGCTATCGAACGGCCCGCCCGGCGTCAGTTGCAGCATGGTAAAGCACACTGTCACCACGACGAGAATAGTGGGAACGGCGCCGCACAGGCGCCGAAAAATATAAGACAACATGAATTGGCACTCCAGAGGATCTGCCGTCGTTACCATCGTTATGGACGGTCGACCACAAACGGACCCGGCAGCACATGGCCGTCGGGCATCGGGCGGCAGGGCCGCGGTACTTCCGGTACACCCATCAACACCGAACCCGCCTCGAGAACGGGGCGGGTCCGGGTGTCGCGGCACTAGGCGCGAGGCTTAGTGCTTAACGATGTACAGCTCTTGGGTTTTGTAGATATCCATCGGGTTGGTCGTCGTCCAGCCGCCGACCCAGGTCTTGGTCATGCGCGGCTGCACGTATTGGAACAACGGAATGATCGGATAGTCTTCCATGGCCAGCTTGGTCGCGGAAGTCAGCAGCGCCTTGCGCTTGGCAGCGTCCACGGTCAGATTGCCCTTGGCGATCTCGGCGTCGACAGCCTTGTTGCAGTACTTGCTATCGTTCTGATCGCTGCCGCAACGCACGAGGTCCAGGAAGCTGTTGGCATCGTTGTAGTCGACGCTCCAGCCATTACGCGCAACCTGATAGTTGCCGTCGTGGCGGGTCTTCAGGAAGACCTTGAACTCCTGGTTTTCCATGCCGGTCACGATGCCGAGCTTCGTTTTCCATTCGGAGATCACGAACAGGCCGACCTTCTTGTGCACTTCCGAAGTGTTATACGAGAACTTCAGGTGCAGCGGCTTGTTCGGGCCATAGCCGGCGGCGGCCAGCAGTTTCTTGGCTTCTTCCACGCGCTTGGCCATCGGCAGTTTCTGCCAATCGTAGCCGGTCACGCTGGCGCCGGCGGTGCCGGCTACGATCAGGCTGTAGGCCTGCGCTTCGCCGTTGCCCATCACCTTGTTGACCAGCACATCGCGGTCGATGACCATGGACAGGGCCTGACGTACGCGCTTGTCCTTCAACACCGGGTCATTGCAGTTCAGGCCATAGTAGTAGAGGCCGAGAATCTTGTTCGGCTTCATTTCCTTCGGCAGCTGCGCCTTCATTTGCTGGAAGGTGCCGGCCGGCAGGCGGTCGATGGTGTCGGCCTCGCCAGCGCGGTAGATCTTCAATTCGGTCGCTTCGTCCTCAACCGGCAAGTAGGTCACCTTGGTGATCTTGGTGTCCTTGGCATCCCAGTAATTGGCGTTCTTGACCAGCACCAGGCGGTTGTTGACGACCCAGTCGGACAGCGTGTAGGCGCCATTGCTGACCAGCTTGCCCGGCTTGGTGTAGTCCTTGCCGAATTTTTCGTAGGACGCCTTGTGCAGCGGGGCCATCTGCGGGTTGGTCAGCAGATCGGGCAGGAAGGCGGTCGGAACATCGGTCGTCACTTCCAGCGTGTGCGCATCGACAGCCTTGACGCCGAGGGCGCTTACCGGCTTCTTGCCGGCCAGCACGTCTTTGCCGTTTTTCAGGAATTCAAAGAAAATACCGTATTTGGTCGCCGTTTTCGGGTCGGCGGTACGCTGCCAGGAGAAGACGAAATCTTGAGCGGTGAGTGCGTCGCCATTGGACCACTTGGCATCCTTGCGCAAGTGGAAGACCCAGGTCGTCGGCGAGGTTTGCTTCCAGCTTTCGGCAACCCCCGGCAGGATCTTGCTGTTGTTGTCGCGACGGGTCAGTCCTTCATACAAATCGCTGGTCACGCTGATGGCGGGGTAGGATTCAACCTGGGAAATATCCAGGGATTCGACTTCGGATCCATTGTTGCGGATCAGTTCCTGCTTGGCATCGAGCTGGACGCCAGCCGGAACCTTGGCTGCCGTGGCCACACCGGATGCGCCGGCCAGGGCCAGGGCGACAGAGGCCGCCAGAACGCTAAGCGATTTCACTTGTTTCATTTCGCCTACTCTCCTGTTTTCTATTGTCAGTCCGCGGATGCGCGGTTTTCTTATGAATAAACCCACTTGGGGGTAAAGTGGGTATGCTGGCATTATGCTCTTGCTGTTTTGGCTACTTCAAGAGGGAGTCTGGGCAGGCCACAGAATTTTCGGTCATTGGGTAAGGCTTATTGGCTAATTAATGACGTTCATATACCACTAATAGCCCCTTTTTTTAACGTCCCACATCCGTTGCGCGCTCGCGCGCGATCCGCGTTCGATGACTCCGCCCGCGACGCACCATCACACCCTCCGGCCTGAGAAGCCCGGATTTCCAGCCTGTGACAGCAAGCGGACAGTATTCTTCGCCTGCCATGGTTTCGCTTTTAGCGCACGATATTTCGTTGGCATGGGACGCCTTTACCGCGATGGCGCCGACTTGCAAACCGTCGCCCGCCACGCTGTCCGACAATCGCGATTCTGTTGCAGCTTTGTCGTGTCTATGGTCTACCACTAGCAGTCATACACACATTGACCCCAATTGCGTAGTCAATGCGCGTTAAAAGCAAAAAACAGGCCCGCTAGCGGGCCTGTTTTGCCGGGAGGGGTATCAGCCCGCCATCAAAGCACGGTCGCGATGTGCAACAGATTGGTCGCCCCCAGGGTGCCGAACGGCAGCCCGGCCGCGATCACCAGCGAATCGCCGGACTTGGCGAAACCCTCGCTTCGGGCCAGACGGGTCGCATCGGCCGTCATGCCGTCGACCGAATCGGCATCGCGGGTCACGACAGAATGCACCCCCCAGACCAGCGCCAGACGGCGCGCGGTATTGATGCGGGGCGTTACGCACAGAATCGGTGCTTCCGGACGCTGGCGCGCGACGCGCAAGGCGGTACGGCCCGAGTTGCTGTACGTCACCATCACCGGCAGCGACAGCGTGTGGGTGATCTGGCTGAGGGCCGCACTGATCGCATCCGCCGGGGTGCACGACGGTTCGCTGTGCTGAGCATTCATCATATTGCGATGCAAAGGATCCTGCTCCACTTCGACGATGATGCGGTCCATGATGGACACCGCTTCGAGCGGAAACTGGCCGGAAGCCGATTCAGCCGACAGCATGACGGCATCCGCGCCATCATAGATCGCCGTGGCGACGTCCGAGGCCTCGGCACGGGTTGGCACCGGCGCCGTCACCATGGACTCCAGCATCTGGGTTGCGACAATGACCGGAATGCCGCGGCTGCGGCAGGCGCGCACGATGCTGCGCTGAATGCGCGGCACTTGTTCCGGCGGCATTTCCACGCCCAGATCGCCGCGGGCGACCATCACGCCATCGGTCAGCGCCACGATGTCTTCCAGCCTTTCGATCGCGGCCGGTTTTTCCAGCTTGGCGATGACCCAGGCCTTGTCGCCGACCAGGTCCTTCAATTCCTGGATGTCTTCCGGGCGCTGCACGAAGGACAGGGCGATCCAGTCGACGCCGAGCGTCAGGCCGAAGGCCAGATCTTCGCGATCCTTCTTGGTCAACGGCGACAAGGGCAGCACCACGCCGGGGACGTTCACGCCCTTGCGATCGGACAGTTTGCCGCCGACGATGACGCGGGTCACGGCCGAGGTGGCGTCGCAGCTTTCGACTTCAAGCCGCAAGCGTCCGTCATCGAGCAACAGTTCGCTGCCCGGCTTCAGAGCGGCGAAAATTTCGGGGTGCGGCAGGCGGGCACGCTCGGCCGTTCCCGGCGCATCGGTCAGATCGAGGCGGAATGTGGCACCGTTCTCGAGCGTGACCGGGCCGTTCGCGAACGTGCCGACACGCAGCTTGGGGCCTTGCAAGTCGAGCAGAATGGCGATCGGGCGACCGATTTCCTGCTCGATATCGCGAATGGTGTTATAGCGTTCGGCATGATCCGCATGGGTACCATGACTGAAATTCAGGCGGAAAACATCGACGCCGGCCAAAGCCAGCTTGAGGATGGTTTCCCGATCGGAACTGGAAGGGCCAAGGGTGGCAACGATTCTAGCATTTCTATGTCGACGCATATCAGTACTCAGCCAGTCCGGCTGTCCTCAGTTAATA
Source organism: Paludibacterium yongneupense DSM 18731 (assembly GCF_000422925.1). Lineage (GTDB taxonomy): Bacteria > Pseudomonadota > Gammaproteobacteria > Burkholderiales > Chromobacteriaceae > Paludibacterium > Paludibacterium yongneupense. The sequence goes on along the minus strand of NZ_KE383958.1, from coordinate 106,176 downwards.
ATCGCTCGTGTGCGAAAAGTATCGCTCCGCTCGCAAGGGCTGCACAGCCTAACGCGCCTTGTTGTTGCGCCAAACCAAGCATTTTGCCTTTCGAACGGAGGAACATTCAGATCGAAAGCCTGACACTGGTCTAGTGGTCAGGCCACCTGACATTATGCGCATCACCTTAGCCGCACACCCCGGCCCAGGTCAACTTTTTGTCGATTTATTCCCCTTCCGCTTGCAAAGCCCATTCGAGCCGACCTCCGGCGCGCAAGGGCACCAGAGTCCCGTCCGCATAAGGCCGCTGCGGTGCGACCTCGCTTGGCTGCCGGCGCAAGGTGAGCTGGCGGGTATTGCGCGGCAGGCGGTAAAAATCGGGACCGTTGAAGCTGGCGAACGCTTCGAGCCGGTCGAGTCGGCCGACCGAGTCGAAGGCTTCTGCATACAATTCAAGTGCGGCATGTGCGCTATACATGCCGGCGCAACCGCAATCGCTTTCCTTCGCATGGCGCGCATGCGGCGCGCTGTCCGTGCCGAGGAAAAAACGGGTCGAGCCGGACGTGGCCGCGGCAAGCAGGGCCTGCCGGTGGCGCTCGCGCTTGAGCACGGGCAGGCAGTAGTGGTGGGGGCGCAAGCCGCCGTTGAACAAGGCATTGCGGTTCAGCAGCAGATGATGGACGGTGATTGTCGCCGCCACATCCCCCTCCGCCGCCGCCACGAACTCGGCCGCCTCGGCCGTGGTGATATGTTCGAACACCACGCGCAGTTCGGGCAGAGCCCGATGCAGCGGCGCGAACACGGTCTCCAGAAACACCGCCTCGCGATCGAACACGTCGACCGCAGGGTCGGTCACCTCGCCATGTACGAGCAGCGGCATGCCGCATGCCGCCATGGCCTCCAACGCCGGCATGGCGCGCTCGATCGAGGTCACGCCGCTGTCCGAATTGGTGGTGGCTCCCGCCGGATAGAGTTTGACCGCGTGCACGAATCCACTCGCACGCGCGCGCCGAATTTCATCGGCCGTCGTTCCATCGGTCAGATACAGCGTCATCAACGGCTCGAACTGGCTGCCGTGCGGGCGGGCTGCCAGTATGCGCTCGCGATAGCTGGCTGCCGCGTCGACAGTGGTAACCGGAGGCTTGAGGTTGGGCATGACGATCGCGCGCCCCATCTGCCGACAGGTATCGGGGAGTACCGCCGCCAGAGCGGCGCCGTCGCGCAGATGGAGGTGCCAATCGTCGGGTTGCGTCAGCGTCAGACTATCCATTCGGTGCTCGCTCATCGTCTTTGCACCACCATGCGGAATTTGCCGGCTTCCGTGGTCTCGGACTGCAACAGGGTGTTGCCGGTCTGGCGGCAGAATGCACTGAAATCGCCTGGCGCACCGGGATCGGTGGCAATCACCTCGAGCGTCGTGCCGCTCGCCATCCCGGCCAGCGCCTTTTTCGTCCGCAGAATCGGCAGCGGGCAGTTGAGGCCGGAAAGATCTAGGGTTCTGTCGGGCTGCATCTCGGTTATCCTCAACCATTCACGTTACAATAATGATGTGTAGTTTACGATGTGTGGCTCGCCACACCCAAACCAAAGTCGGCCATAATCATGTGCGTTATTGCTTTTGCCTATAAAATGCCGTCACTCGGTCAGCTGGTTCTTATCGCCAATCGCGACGAGTATTATGCCCGTCCCAGCGCGCCGCTCGACTGGTGGGAAGACCACCCCGGGACACTGGGCGGACGCGACTTGCAGGCGGGCGGCAGCTGGCTGGCGGTCGATGTGCGCGGGCGCTTTGCCGCGGTGACGAATTTCCGCGAAGGGTATGCCCGGACCGGAGAACGCTCGCGCGGCGAACTGGTCGAACGCTTCGTGACCTCGGATATGGAGCCGCTGGCCTTTGCCGGGTGGCTCAAGGAAGAATGCGCCCATTATGCCCCATTCAATCTGTTGTTCGGACAAGTCAGCGATTTGTTCCATTTTCACAGCCGGGGAGCGCGGCTGGAACGTGTGACGCCGGGGATACATACCCTGTCCAACGCAACGCTGGACACGGCGTGGCCGAAATGCGTGCGCCTGGCCGACCACCTGCGCGACTTGCGCCGACCGCCGACTGACGATCAGGCTTTTGGCTGGCTGGAGGACACCACTGCGGTGCCTGCGCATGCGCTGCCCAATACCGGCGTCGGCTCGGCGCTGGAGCGCGCGCTGGCTCCGGTATTCGTCCAGCACCGCGATTACGGCACCTGCGCCTCCATGCTGGTCACCGTATCGGCGCGAGGGGATGTCGCCTTCGCCGAACGACGCTTCGGCCTGGCCGCACGCGAAACGGGACGCCGTCGTTTTACCCTGCGCCCGGGGCAAGCCGTCCCGGCTGCGCGTTAATTCAGGAGAGAGTTTTGAAGCGATTGCTGTTTCTTGCCGCGCTGGCGCTAGCCAGTGCGGCCCAGGCTTCGTCGGACACGATGAAGCGCTTCGTCAACCCCAACTATGTCTTCGAGGAGGACAAGGTCTGGGAAGAAGCGAGCTACGAGTTGCCGGCTTACCCGACGCAAGCGAACTGGGTCGGATTTTTCGTACCGCTGGACCAGACCTTCGATTACTCCATCGATGCCAACACCCTGGCGCTGGGTAGCGACGGCGTACTGCGCATGACCGTGCGCGCCGTCAGCAAGAAAGGCGCCGTCAACCTCAGCTACGAAGGCCTGCGCTGCGACGCGCGCACACTGCGCGTGTACGCCTTCGGCGATACCATCAATCATCGCTGGATCGAATCGCGCAAGTCGGCATGGCGCCGCCTGACCCCGGATGACACCGTCCGGGTGCGCCTGCGCTCGGACATGTGTCCGGACGGGCAAGTCCCGAGCTCGACCGAACGCGCGCTCGAACTGCTGAAGAAGTCCCCCTGGCTGTAAACCCTCGCCTGGCGTCCTTCCGCTACGGCTGTTGCCGGGCGAGCGCCGCTCGTCCGGCAGCCAGGCGCCGCCCTAGCGCGTGCGCCGGTTGCTCGACCCAACGATGGAACAGTATGGCCGCGATGAAGATCAGCGGAAGCGCCAACGCCACGCACAGCCAGGTCGGCTGTCCGTTCAGCAGATGCAACATGGCGGCCAGAACCAGGATATGCACGAGGTACAGGCTGTAGGATATCTTGCCGAGGAAGACAAACAGCCTGCGGTTCAAAAATGCGGAAACGCCCGGGTGATGCACGGCCAGCGCGATAAGGACGGCTGCCGCCAGCCCCACCCCCCAGTCTTCGATGAAGCTGCCGTAATCGGTCAGGCTCTGCCATCTCATCTTCTTCGGCAGCGAGTACAGCACGTCGGAGTAGACATACAGGGTGAGCCCCGCAACCAGCAGGTAGCCGGTCTGCCGCCTGCTCAGCGCAGCCAGCAGGGGCGCGAGCGCGGGCGCATGCCGGCACAGCAGCGCGCCGACGAGGAAAAACAGCAGGTAATGCGCACTGTATAAATAGCTGTTCTTGAATCCGATAACCGGGTCCAGCCCCGCACTGCTCGCCCCTGCGGCCGCAAGCGACAGCACGCCGCAGGCCAGCAGGGCCTGGCGCCACGACAGCGTTCGCACCATCCAGATGAAAGCGGGAAAGATCAGCGCAAAGCGCATCTCGTGCACGAGCGACCAGATCACCACATCGTAGGCATCCGTATTGAAATTGCCGAGCACGATGGCATGGCTTGCCAGCAGGCTCCAATCGACCCGCTGCGGCCACAGCTTGGCAAGAAACGGCTGGGTTGCCGCCGCTGCCGGGTCGTATACCAGCCACGACAGCAGCAGAGCGCTGGCGATGGCCGCCAGATAGGGCAGATAGATACGGCTCAGCCGCGTGAGGAGAAAGCGGCCGTAGGGCACGCCGTCCTGGCTGCGGCAGTAAGGCGCGCTGAGCACGTAGCCGCTGAGCACAAAGAACAGGATGACCGACTCGCCCCCCGCCCACAGCAGGCGCATGGGGGTCAGGTCGAGCCAGATGTGGTGGACGAAAAAGACGCCATGGATATGCGAGAAGACGACGACTGTCGCCGCCAGTCCGCGCAGGGCATCCAGAGACTTGATTCTGTTCACGCCGGCTCCCGTGAATCCGCGGCAGCGCCGCCGGGCGCTGCCGTTTCATCGAATGATTTAAACAGGTTTCACAGAAGCATAAAGGAAGGTACGTGCGGGCGGAGTAAAAAGATCAGGCAAAACGCTCAGACAAAGGACTGGTTTTCCGGTTTTGCGGGCGGCCGCTTCACTCGCGGGCCCAGTGCCCCGATTTGCCGCCGCGCTTTTCCAGCAGCCGCACGCCGCCGATTTCCATTCCCCGATCCACGGCCTTGCACATATCGTAGATCGTCAGCAGGCCGACATTGACGGCGGTCAGCGCTTCCATCTCGACCCCGGTCTGGCCCACGCATTCTGCCGTCACGCGGAGTCTGACCGCCGATTCCGCAGTCAGCACCTCGAACTCGGCGGCGACGCGGGTCAGCGCGACCGGATGGCATAACGGAATCAGCTCGGCGGTACGCTTCGACGCCATGATGGCGGCGATGCGCGCGATCCCGAGCACGTCGCCTTTCTTGTGATTGCCGGCTTCGATCAGGGCCAGGGTCGGCGCCTGCATGCGAATCAGGCCTTCGGCGACCGCGACTCGCACCGTCGCCGCCTTGGCCCCGACATCGACCATATGCGCCTGACCGGCCGCGTCGAAATGGGTGAATCCGGACATGGGCTTTCTCGCTCTCGAATCGCGTCAGTGACGCAGGCGCCACAGCGTCCACAGCAGCAGTATCGCTGCCAGCGCGATGCCGCTGCGGCGGATCTGCCGCCAGGTGCGCGGCAGAATATCGCTGGATGCATCGCGGGCATGCCGGATCAGAGCGATGCCGAATGCCAGCATTGTCGCGTACAACCAGAATTTGACCAGCCAGTACATCGTCAAATCACCTCGGGCAAGCGATGAAAACTCGACGGCACCTCGGAAGGATCCCGGAAAGACACATACTCCCAGGCATCCGGCGTCGCCAGCAACTCGCGCAGCAAGCTATTGTTCATCGCATGTCCCGACTTGTGGCCGGAAAAAGCGGCGATAAGGGGATGACCGACGATATACAGGTCGCCGATGGCATCGAGTATCTTGTGGCGCACGAACTCGTCCGGGAAGCGCAAGCCTTCCGGATTGAGGACGAACTCATCGTCGATCACGATAGCATTCTCGAGATTTCCGCCTTTGCCGAGACCATGATTGCGCATGTACTCGACTTCGTGCATGAAACCGAAGGTCCGCGCGCGACTGATTTCATCGATATAGGAATGCTTGGCAAAATCCACCGTCACGTTTTGCGGCGCGAGATTGAAGGCCGGGTGATTGAATTCGATCGACAGGTTCACGATGAAACCGTCGTACGGCTCCAGCCGCACCCACTTGTCGGCGTCCCGGACTTCGACCCTGCGCTTGACCCGGATGAAGCGCTTGGGCTGGCTCTGGTCGACGATGCCGGCCGATTGCAACAAATAGATAAAGGGGGCGGCGGACCCATCCATGATCGGTATTTCCGCCGCCGTCACTTCGACGATCAGGTTGTCTATCCCCAGACCGGCCAAAGCCGACATCAGGTGCTCGATGGTGCCGACACGCACGCCGGTCGGATCGACCAGCGTGGAGGAGAGGCGTGTATCGTTCACCAGCGAAGGTTGCGCTTTTACCGATACCGGCTCGGGCAAGTCGGTACGGCGAAAGATGATCCCGGTGTCGGGGGGCGCCGGCAGCATGGCCAGGCGTACCCTTTCCCCGGAGTGCAACCCTACACCCGTGGCGCTTATCGCGTGTTCCAGCGTGCGCTGTAAAATCATGTCGTGCTTTCAGCCAGTCGGGGACGAGCCGATTCTAGCACAGCGGCAAGGTGTGCTTTATTGAATGCTCCTGCTCCCTCTATAGCCTGTCTCTATCAGTCGGCCTGCTTGCGCAAGAAGGCGGGAATATCGAACGACTCGCTGACCTCGGGGTTCGAGAAGTCCATCGACGTGTTTCCGCGCCGCCCACGCTGACGCATGATCGCCGGCGTATCGAAATCATCGTAGTTCAACACTTCGACCGGACGGTCATCGGTGCCGGTTTTGACGATCTTGATATACTCGGGCCGCTCTTCGCCGCGTCCGCTTGGTTTTTTGCCGAGGCCGGTCGCAATGAGGGTCACGCGGATCGTGTCTTCCGGAATATCCTCGACTTCGGCGGTGCCGAACTTGATCTGCGCATCTTCGTCGGCGTACTGGCGAATGATGGACATGATCTCGCGGTACTCGCTCATTTTCAGGCAACCCGGAGCGGTGGAGATATTCACCAGGACGCCGCGTGCGCCTTCGAGCGTGATGTTGTCCAGCAACGGGCTGGCAACGGCTTGTTCCGCCGCGACGCGCGCGCGGTCGATACCGGCGGCATAAGCCGAGCCCATCATCGCCAGGCCCATCTCGCCCATCACGGTGCGGACGTCGGCAAAGTCGACATTGATCAGGCCCGGGCAGGTGATGACTTCGGCGATGCCGGCCACCGCGCCCTTGAGCACGTCGTCGGCCGCGCGGAACGCTTCGCGCATGGTCACGTCGTCGCCCAGAACTTCCATCAGCTTCTCGTTCGGGATCACGATCAGGGAATCGACATGACGCTTGAGATCGTCGATGCCGGATTGCGCGACTTTCAGGCGCTTGCCTTCATGATCGAACGGGCGCGTCACCACGCCGACGGTCAGGATGCCCATTTCCTTCGCCACTTCGGCCACCACCGGCGCCGCACCGGTACCGGTGCCGCCGCCCATGCCCGCCGTCACGAACACCATGTTCGCGCCGCGCAGCGTGTCGGCGATGCGTTCGCGATCTTCCAGCGCCGCATTGCGACCGACTTCGGGATTGGCGCCGGCGCCGAGTCCCTTGGTCAGGTTCGTCCCGAGTTGCAGCTTGATCGGAGCACGATTGCGCTTCAGCGTCTGCGCATCGGTATTGGCGCAGATGAACTCGACGCCCTGGACTTTGCCATCGATCATGTTATCGATGGCATTGCAACCGCCGCCGCCAACGCCGATGACCTTGATGACGGCTTCTTGAGCCGCATCCTGCATTACTTCGAAAACCATTCCGCTCATTTTTCTCTCCTCTATCAAAGATGAGCTTCAACCGGATTCAATCACTTCGCCCGAAACGATCGACTATCAAAAATTACCTGCAAACCACGCCTTCATGCGCGACAACAGCTGGCCCACGCCCGCCGTGTCCGCCTTGCTCGACCCGCTGCCCTGCACTTGATCCTTGCCGTACAGCAGCAAGCCGACGCCGGTTGAAAACCGCGGCGTCTTCACAACCTCGGACAGGCCTCCGACATACTTGGGTACGCCAATGCGCACCGGCATGTGGAACACCTCCTCGGCCAGTTCCGCCATGCCCGGCATCAGGCTGGCGCCACCGGTCAGAACAATCCCCGAGGACAACATTTCTTCGAAACCGCTGCGGCGCAGCTCCTGCTGCACCAGCTGGAACAATTCTTCGACCCGCGGCTCGATCACTTCGGCCAGGGTGGCGCGCGACATCTGGCGCGGACCGCGTTCCCCGACGCCGGGGACTTCAATCATCTGTCCCGGATCGGCCAGGCTGACCAGGGCGACCCCATGCTGGATCTTGATGTCCTCGGCCTCCTTGGTCGGAGTGCGCAAGGCCATCGCGATATCGTTAGTGATCTGGTCACCCGCGATCGGAATCACGGCGGTATGGCGAATAGCCCCGTTGGCATAGACCGCCAGATCGGTGGTGCCACCACCGATATCGATCAGGCATACCCCCAGATCCTTTTCGTCTTCCGACAAAACCGCGATCGCCGACGCCATCGGCTGCAGCACCAGATCGGAGACTTCCAGCCCGCAGCGTCGCACGCATTTGGTCACGTTCTGTGCAGCCGATACCGCGCCGGTCACGATGTGCACCTTCGCTTCGAGGCGGACGCCGCTCATTCCCAGCGGCTCGCGCACGCCTTCCTGACCATCGATGCTGTACTCCTGGGTCAGGATGTGCAGCACCTGGTGATCGGGCGGAATCGTCACGGCGCGCGCGGTCTCGATCACGCGGTCGATATCCATCTGCGTGACCTCGCGATCCTTGATCGCCACCATGCCGTGTGAATTCACACTCTTGATATGGCTGCCGGCAATGCCGGTGAAGACCTCGTGGATCTTGCAGTCGGCCATCAGTTCGGCCTCTTCCAGCGCGCGCTGGATGGCCTGCACCGTCGATTCGATGTTGACCACCATCCCGCGCTTGAGACCGCGCGAGGGGGCGTGCCCCATCCCGACGATATTGAGCTGACCGTCTTCGAGGACCTCCGCGACAATCGCCACGATCTTCGACGTGCCGATGTCGAGGCCAACCAGCATGTTCTTACTTTCCTTCGGTTTGCTCACCTGTCGCTCCAAAGCGATTACTTCTGACCTTGCGCCGGCGGGGCCTTGTAATCGGGCATCCGCACGGCAAATCCATTCGGGTAGCGCATATCCACGTATTCGATGTGGAAGGGCAGCGCCGCCAACTTTCCTTTCCAGTGCGTCGCGAAGCGGGTGGCGCGAAGTTCGACATTTCCGCGTCCCAGTTCGATGCGCACCCCGTTATCCAGCGCCACGCTCCACGCACGACGGTCGGACAACCAGATCGTCACCGGCTTGAGGCCGGCAACCGCAAACACCTGGCGCAGACGCGCCAGCATGTCGCTCATTTCTTTTTGTGCACCAGCCGGCCCGTACAGCAGCGGCAGCGTCTCGCCACTCGCGGCGTCGAACCACTCGCCACGTACGTCGACGAGCCCGTTTTCGCCCCAGCGCGCCAGTGCCACATGCTCATCCACCGTAATCAGCAGCGAGTCGGGCCAGCGGCGCCGGACCTGGGCTTCCCTGACCCACGGCAATTTGCCGAAAACCGCGCGGGTCTTATCTATGTCCATGGTAAAAAACGTTCCGGACAGCTCGTGCTCGGCGATGAATCTGAGCTGCTCGGGCGTTACGCGCTTCATATCTCCGCTGATCTGGATTTTCTTGACCGCAAACAGGGGCGAATGCGTGAGCCAGTACCCCGCGGAATACACCAGCATTGCCAGGGCGATGAGCAATAAAACATTCGCCACCCCCCTCAGAATTTTTGGGCTATCCCACATGCGCCATATCCAGGATGGCGAGACAGAGGTCCTCGTAGCTCATGCCTTCGGCACGCGCCGCCATGGGAACCAGACTGTGACTCGTCATACCCGGAGCCGTATTCACTTCCAGCAAATACGGCTTTCCCGCGTCATCAACCAGGAAGTCGACCCGGCCCCAGCCGGTACCGCCCAGCACGTTGAATCCGACCAGCGCTAGGCGCCGCATTTCGTCCTCTGCCTCTTTGGACAGGTCCGACGGGCAACGATATACGGTATCGTCGCGGAAATACTTGGCCTGATAGTCGTAAAACTCGGTCGCCGGCTCGATCTTGATCGTCGGCAGCGCGCGTTCGCCGATCACCGCGCAGGTATACTCGCCGCCGCCGATATAACGCTCCGCGATCACCAGCGGGTCGTAGCGACGGGCCTCGGCGAAGGCCGCCGCCAGCTCGCCCGGTGCCTTGACCTTCGTCACGCCGATACTCGAGCCCTCGGTCGCCGGCTTGACGAACAGCGGCAAGCCCAGCTCGGCCTCGATGGCGGCAAAATCGCTGTCCGCGGTCAGCAGCACGAATCCGGGTATAGGCAGGCCGGCCCCCTGCCACAGCAGCTTGCTGCGCCATTTATCCATTCCGATCGCCGAGGCCATCACGCCGCAACCGGTATACGGAATACCCATGGTTTCCAGCGCGCCCTGCAGGGTGCCATCCTCGCCGAACGGGCCATGCAGGGCGATGAATACGCGTTCGAATCCCTCCGCTTGCAACGCTGCCAGCGGTTTCTCCGACGGGTCGAAAGCATGCGCGTCGACTCCGCGGGACTGCAGCGCGCCCAGCACGCCCTGCCCGCTCATCAGCGACACTTCTCGCTCCGAGGAGCGTCCACCCATCATTACTGCGACTTTACCGTACTGCTTCATTCTTCCGTCCTTGCCCTCGGGTCAGCCCAATGCGACCACTTTGGCGGCCACGCCGCCGATCGAGCCCGCGCCCATGGTCAGTACCACGTCGCCGTCCCGCACCGTATCGATAATGCTCTGCGGCATGTCGCCGATCGCCTCGACGAATACCGGTTCCACTTTGCCGGATACCCGGATCGCCCGCGCCAGCGCGCGACTGTCGGCCGCCACGATGGGCGCTTCGCCCGCCGGATAGACTTCGCCCAGCAACAGGGCGTCGACACCGCCCAGTATTTTTACGAAATCTTCGAACAGATCCCGGGTCCGGGTGTAACGGTGCGGCTGAAAAGCCAGCACCAGCCGCCGCCCCGGAAACGCGCCGCGCGTCGCCGCCAGCGTCGCCGCCATCTCCACCGGGTGATGGCCGTAATCGTCGATCAGAGTGAAATGCCCGCCCCCCTTGACCGGAACCTCGCCGTAGCGCTGGAAACGGCGGCCGACGCCGGCGAACTGCGCCAGGCCCTGCTGGATGGCGGGCACGTCGCAACCGCACTCCAGGCCCATGGCGATGGCCGACAGGGCATTGAGCACGTTGTGCCGCCCCGGCAGGTTGAGCACCACCGGGAAGCGCTCGCCCCCCGCACGTTTCAGCACCACATCGAAGTGCATCTGCCCGGCCACCGCACGCAGATCGTCGGCGTAGATATCGGCCGAATCGTCCAGTCCGTAGGTCGTGACCGGCTTGGTGATCGCCGGCAATATTGCCCGCACGTTCGGATCGTCGACGCACAAGGCGGCACAACCGTAGAACGGCAAGCGCTGCAGGAAGTCGACAAAGGCCTGCTTCAGTTTTTCGAAATCATGACCATAGGTATCCATATGGTCGGCGTCGATATTGGTCACCACCGCCATCACCGGCGTCAGGTACAGAAACGACGCATCCGATTCGTCGGCCTCGGCCACCAGAAAGTCGCCGCGCCCGAGACGGGCATTGGTTCCCGCTGCGGTCAGACGCCCGCCGATGACGAAGGTCGGGTCCAGCCCCGCCGCAGCCAGAATCGAGGCCACCAGACTCGTGGTCGTCGTCTTGCCGTGGGTGCCGGCAATGGCGATGCCTTGCTTGAAGCGCATCAACTCGGCCAGCATCATCGCGCGCGGGATCACGGGAACATGGCGTGCCTTGGCGGCCAGCACCTCGGGGTTGTCCGCTTTCACGGCGGTCGAGGTCACCACCACATCGGCGTTTTCGATATAGGTCGCGTCATGCCCGAAATGCACGTCGGCGCCCTGCTCGACCAGACGCTTGGTCGCCACGTTATCGGCCATGTCCGAGCCCGACACACGATAGCCGAGGTTGAGCAGGACTTCAGCGATGCCGCACATGCCGACACCACCGATTCCAACAAAATGAATATGCTTGACTCTGTTTTTCATTACCGTTCACTTGGCTGGGCCACCCACCGGGCGGCCATTTCAATACTGCGTCAGCGACTCGCACACATCGGCGACGCGACTGGCGGCATCGATGATGGCGAGACTCCGTGCGCTGCGTGCCATCTGCAGGCACTCGTCGCGCGTCAAATTCAGGATCAGCTGCGCCAGGCCTTCCACCTCGAAAGCATCCTGGGCGATCAGTTTCGCCGCACCGGCATCGGCCAGATAGCGCGCATTGCCGGTCTGATGGTCGTCCACCGCGTGCGGGAACGGCACCAGAAGGCTGCCGACGCCGACGGCGGCCAGCTCCGCCACCGTCAGGGCGCCCGCGCGGCAGATCACCAGATCGGCCCGCCCGTACTCGGCGGCCATATCGTCGATGAAGGCGCGGCAATCGGCATCCACTCCCGCCGCCGCATAGTTCTCGCGCAAGGCGTCGATCTGCTTCACTCCGGCCTGGTGCACCACCAGTGGCCGCAGGTCAGGCGCTATCCGCGCCAGCGCCGCCGGCACCCTCTCGTTGAAGACTTTCGCGCCGAGACTGCCGCCGACGACCAGCAGGCGCAGGCGACCTTCGCGTCCCGCAAAGCGCTGCTCGGGCGCGGCGACGGCGGCGATTTCCGGTCGCACCGGATTGCCGACCAGGCCCTCGCGTCCGGGAAACGCGCCGGGAAAGGCAAACAGGGTCCGGCTGGCGATACGCGACATCAGGCGATTGGTCAGCCCGGCCACCGAATTTTGTTCATGCACGACCAGGGGACGGCCGAGCACGCGGCTCATCAGCCCGCCGGGAAAGCCGGTATAGCCGCCAAAACCGATCGCCACATTCGGACGATGACGCAGGATCACCGCCGTCGTGGCGCACAAGGCCCCGGTCAGCATGAACGGCAGCGACAGCCAGCGCTTGATGCCATTGCCGCGCATCCCGGCGATTTTCACGGTCTCGATGGCGTAACCATGCTGCGGCACCAGCCGGGTTTCCATGCCGCCGGCGGCGCCGAGCCAGATCACCTGCCAGCCGCGCCGGCTCAGTTCTCCGGCCACGGCGAGGCCCGGGAATATATGCCCGCCGGTACCGCCCGCCATGATCATCACCGTTTTGTTCGCCATGTCTTTCATCCTGGCGCGGAACACGCCCGCCGCCCTATCCTTCTCAGTTTTTGTAACCGCGCATGATGCGCCGGTTCTCGTAATCGACGCGCAATAACACGGCGACCGAAATCAGATTGAACATCATGGCCGAACCGCCGAACGACATCAGCGGCAGGGTCAGGCCCTTGGTCGGCAGCAAGCCCATATTCACCCCGATGTTGAAGAAGGTCTGGATACCGAGCCAGATGCCTATCCCCTGCGCCACCAGCGCCTGGTAGTAGCGCTCGAGCTTCTTCGACTCCACGCCGATATGGAACGCGCGCCGCACGATCCAGGCATACAAGCCGATCAGGATGCAGATCCCGACGAAACCGAATTCCTCGGCGATCACCGCCAGAATGAAGTCGGTATGCGCCTCGGGCAGGTAAAACAATTTTTCCACGCTCGCGCCGAGTCCGACGCCAAACCACTCGCCGCGCCCGATGGCGATCAGCGAATGCGACAGCTGGTAACCTTTGCCGTAGGGATCGTCCCACGGGTCCATGAAGCCGAGCACCCGCTTGAGCCGGTACGGCGACGATACGATCAGCAGGGCGATCGCCACGACCGCCATCGCGGCCAGGCCGGAGAAGATCCGCATATTGATGCCGCCCAGAAACAGCAAGCCCATGGCGATGCTCATCACGACCATCAGCGCGCCGAAGTCCGGTTCGCGCAGCAGCAGGAAGGCCACCACCACCATGGCGGCGAACATCGGCAAAAAGCCCTCCTTCAGGCTGTGCAGCTTATGCGTCTTGCGCACCGTGTAATCCGCCGCGTACAGCACCGTGGCCAGCTTGACGACTTCCGAGGGCTGCAAATTGATCACCACCAGCGAGATCCAGCGCCGCGAGCCGTTGACCACACGCCCGATGCCGGGAACCAACACCAGCACCAGCAATACAATGCCGAGCAGGAATACCTTGCTCGAATACTTCTGCCAGAACGCGGTCGGGATCTGGAAAGCGACATACCCGCCGCTCAGACCGATCACCAGAAACACGAGGTGGCGGATCAGATAGTAGTAACGGTTCTGCGTCGACGCATCGCCCTCGGCATAGGCGATGGACGCCGAATACACCATGACCAGGCTGATCGACAACAGCAGGGCGATGGCCCAGGCCAGCGCCTCGTCGATCGGCTTGGTCGGCGCATAGCGCTTCACGCCCGCCATATTCATTTCCCCGACTCCGCGGCCAGGGCCTTGACCGTTGCAATAAACACGTCGGCCCGCTCCTTGTAGTTGCGGAACATGTCGAGACTCGCGCACGCGGGCGACAGCAGGACGACGTCGCCTGCCTGCGCATAAGCCGCCGCCGCGCGCGTGGCCGCAGGCAGGTCGGCGCAATCGCACAGTTCGACCCCGCTATCCGCCAGCGCCGCGCGAATCTTGCCGGCGTCGCGTCCGATCAGGACCACTGCGCGCGCGATGCGGCGACAGGCCGGCGCGAGCGGAGCAAAATCCTGTCCCTTGCCGTCGCCGCCGGCGATCAGGACCACCGGCCGCGTCATGCCGTACAGCGCCGCCTCGGTCGCGCCGACATTGGTTCCCTTCGAGTCATCGATATAACGCACACCGCCGACGTCGGCGACAAATTCGACCCGGTGCGGCAAGCCGGTAAATGTTTCCAGCGCAGCCAGCAAGGTCGCCCGCTCGAGGCCGATCGCCTCGCACAACGCGAGAGCCGCCAGTGCGTTGGCGGCGTTATGCAGGCCCTGCAAGCTCATGCGGCGGATATCGAAGACCGGCTCGCCGGCTATCGTCAACCAGTGGCTGCCATCGCTCTCGACCAGGCTGTATTCGGCCGCCGCATTCAACGCAAAGCCCGTTACCGTACGGCCGGCGCGCTGCATCGCGCGCACCAGCGTGTCGTCCAGATTCAGCACTTGCACGCCGCTGCCGTTGAATACCGCGCTCTTGCTATGCGCGTAGTCCAGCAGATCCTGGTAGCGGTCGAGGTGGTCCTCTGAAATATTCAGGACCGTTGCCGCCGCCGCGTTCAGGCTGCTCGTGGTTTCCAGCTGGAAGCTGGACAATTCGAGCACCCATACGTCGGGTCGGCTGGCAGCGGCTTCGCGCAGGGACAAGGCCTCCAGCACCGGCAGGCCGATATTGCCGGCGACTTCGACGTCCAGTCCGGCGGCCGCGCACAAATGACCGACCAGCGTGGTCACGGTACTTTTGCCATTGGAACCGGAAATCGCGATCACGCGACTTCCGTCCCCCGCGATCGCTCGTGCGAGCAATTCGATATCGCCCACGACTTCCCCGCCGCGGCGACGGTAAGCCGCGATCTCGGGTGTGGCCAGCGGCACGCCCGGGCTGGTCACCAGCAGGTCGGCGTCGGCGAAGCTGGTCTCGTCGAACGGGCCTGCACGCAAGACGACACCCGGCAGCTCGCGCGCAAGCGCGTCCGCGTTTGGCGGCGACGTGCGGCTGTCGGCGACCGTGACTCGTGCCCCATGCGCCAGCAACCAGCGCGCGGCAGACAGTCCGGTGTCGCCGAGACCGACAACGACGATGTGAGCTTTATCGAATCGCATCATTTCCTCAACGCAGCTTGATGGTGGACAGGCCGGCCAGCACCAGCATCATGGTGATGATCCAGAAACGCACCACCACTTGCGTTTCCTTCCAGCCTTTCAATTCATAGTGGTGATGCAAAGGCGCCATGCGGAACACGCGCTTGCCGGTCAGCTTGAACGATGCGACCTGAATCATCACCGACAGCGCTTCCATCACGAACAGCCCACCCATGACGAACAACACGATTTCCTGGCGCACGATGACGGCCACCGCCCCCATCGATGCCCCCAGGGCCAGCGCCCCGACATCGCCCATGAACACCTGGGCCGGATAGGCGTTGAACCACAAAAAGCCGAGGCAGGAACCGCAAATCGCCGCACAGAACACCGCCACCTCGTGCGCGCCGGGAATGAACGGCAGGCCGAGGTAATGCGAGAACACCGAGTGGCCGGCGATGTAGGCGAAAATCGCCAGCGCGCCCGACACCATGACCACAGGCAGCGCCGCCAGCCCGTCCAGGCCATCGGTCAGGTTGACCGCATTGGACGTGCCGACAATGACCAGATACGTAAGCACGCAAAACCCGACAGCACCGAACGGATACACCACATGCTTGAAAAAGGGCACGATGAAGTCGGTCGATGCCGGCAGGCTGGCGGTCCCCACCAGAAACACGCCGGCGGCAATGGCGATGAAGGACTGCCAGAATATCTTCATCCGCGCCGAAATCCCCTTGGGGTCGCGATAGACCACCTTGCGCCAGTCGTCGTAAAAGCCGAGCGCACCGGTACCGAACATGACCGCCAGCAACAGCCAGATATATTTGTTGTGCAAGTCGGTCCACAGCACGGTGGTGATGCCGACCGACATCAAGATCAGGGTCCCGCCCATGGTCGGCGTCCCCGCCTTGACCAGATGAGTCTGTGGTCCATCCGAGCGAACCGCCTGTCCGACCTTCAGCTGCGTCAGCTTGCGGATGACCCATGGCCCCATGCACAGGGAGATCGCCAACGATGTCAGCGATGCCAGCACCGCGCGCAGCGTTACATAATTGAAAACATTAAAAGCGCGGACATAATGCGCAATCCACTCCGCCAACCAGACCAGCACGTCAGACTCCCTCTTTATGGCGCGTGCCAAGGTGCTCGATCACGCGCTCCATGCGCATGAAGCGCGAGCCCTTGACCAATACCGTGGCCGTTGCCGGCAAATGACCGTCCAGATAGGCGGTCAACTCTTCAATCGTCGCGAAATGCTCGGCCCCGGCTCCAAAAGCCGAGACCGCGTGCCGGCTTAGCTCGCCCAGCGCCAGCAGGCGTTCCACACCGCAGATGCGTGCGTGGGCGCCGACTTCGGCGTGCAGCGCGGGAGCCGTCTCGCCCAGCTCCCCGATATCTCCCATGACAAACCAGCGCGGCGCAGCGGCCGAGGCCAGTACATCGAGCCCGGCTTTCATCGAGTCCGGGTTGGCGTTATAGCTATCGTCGATCAACACGGCGCCGTTGGCGGCATGCGAATACTGAAGTCGTCCCTTGACCCCCTTGATCGCGGCCAGGCCGCGCGCGATGGTCGCGGCGTCGATGCCGACGGCGTGGGCGAGCGCGCTGGCGGCCAGCGCGTTGCGCACGTTGTGCACGCCCGGAGCCGGCAGCCGCACCGCGACACCGCCTGCGGGCGTCACCACGTCGAACGTGCTCTCGCGCGGGCTCAGCGTGATATCGCGGGCGTGGACATCGCCGCTGTCCAGACCGAAGGCGAGCTGGCGCTTGCCGGCGGCCAAATCGCAGAACAGCGCGTAGTTGTCATCGTCGCGGTTCAGTACCGCCACGCCGGAGGCGGACAGGTCCTCGAAAATTTCGGCCTTCGCGCGGGCGATGCCTTCGACACCGTCGAAACCGCCCAGATGGGCGCGCAGGGCATTGTTCACCACCACCGCATCGGGGCGGGCGATGCCTCCCAGATAACGGATCTCGCCGGGGTGGTTCATTCCCATTTCGATCACCGCGAAGCGATGGCGCGAGTTCAGCCGCAGCAGCGTCAGCGGCAGCCCGATATCGTTGTTGAAATTGCCCTGCGTCGCCAGCACCGCCTCGTCGCCGACGGCGGCGCGCAAAATGGCGGCCAGCATTTCCTTGACCGAGGTCTTGCCGTTGGAACCGGTCACGCCGATCAGCGGCAGGCTGAAGCGGGCGCGCCAGCCGGCGGCCAGGCGGCCGAGCGCCAGCCGCGTGTCCTCGACGCAAATCACGGATGCCCCTTCGCAAGCCGGCGAAACGGTGCTCACCATGACCGCCGCGCCGCGCGCGACGACATCGGCGACAAAATCATGGGCGTCGAAGCGTTCGCCCTTGAGGGCGACAAACAGATCGCCCGCCGCGGCGACACGGCTGTCGGTCACCACGCGCCGCAGCGCGAGGTCGGGGCCGTGTGCTTGACCGCCGGCGAGGCGGGCCGCTTCAATCAGGCTGAACATCATGTGCCTTTCCCCAATCGATCAGGGCCTGTTCGGCGACGCGGAAGTCCGAGAACGGGCGCTTCACCCCATTGATCTCCTGGTATTCCTCATGTCCCTTGCCGGCGATCAGCACGATGTCGCGCGCGCCGGCCTCGCCTATCGCCCATTGGATCGCGCGCGCGCGGTCGATTTCCACGTGCCCGGGATGGCTCATTCCTGCCAGCACATCGTCGATGATCGCTCGCGGATCTTCCGTGCGCGGGTTGTCGCTGGTCAGTACCGCTACGTCGGCGATGCGCTCGGCAATGCCGCCCATCAGCGGGCGCTTGCCGCGATCGCGGTCGCCGCCGCAACCGAATACGCAGAACAGCCGTGATTCGGCAGTGCGGATTTCGGACAGCGTGCTCAGCGCTTTCTCCAGCGAATCGGGCGTATGCGAGTAATCGATGACGATCAGCGGCTCGTGCACGCAACCGAGCTGCTGCATGCGGCCGCGCGCCGGCTGGATCTGGCCGAGCACCCGTGCGGCATCGGCCAGTGTCACGCCGTTCGCGCACAGGGTCGCCAGGCAGGCCAGCAAGTTGGACGCATTGAAACGGCCGAGCAAAGGGCTGCGCACGTCGACATCGCCCCATGGCGTCGTCACCCGCATCGCCAGCCCTTCCAGCGAAGCCGTCAGGGTCAGCGGCCGGATATCGCCCTGAAACAGGCCGTAGGCAAAAACCTGGGTTTCGCTGGTATCGATGCCAGCGGCCAGACTGCGGCCGAAGGCGTCGTCGACGTTGATTACCGCATTCTTCAGACCTTCCCAGTGGAACAGGCGGGCCTTGGCGGCGCCGTAGGCATCCATCGTCTGGTGATAGTCGAGGTGATCGCGCGTCAGATTGGTAAACAGGGCCGTCGAGAAGGAGACGCCATTGACCCGCCCCTGGTCGAGGCTGTGCGACGAGACTTCCATCGTCACCGTATAAGCGCCCTGGCGACGGTATTCGGCCAGCTTGTGCTGTATGGTCACCGGATCGGGTGTGGTATGCGAGGTCGACTTCAATTCACCGTAGAAACCGTTACCGACAGTTCCGATCAGGGCGGCCTTGCGGCCGAGCAGGGTATAGGCCTGCGCGAGCCAGTGCGAAATCGACGTCTTGCCATTGGTGCCGGTGATGCCGATGGTCAGCAATTCCTGGCTGGGATGGCCGTAGACATGGCTGGCGATCAGACCGGCGCGGTCATGCAATTGCGCCACCGCCAGATTGGGGACCTTCCAGCCATCGTTCCACACGAAGCCGCCGGCCGGATCCCACAGTACCGCCACCGCGCCATTGGCCAGCGCCATCGGAATATAGTCGCGACCATCCGCGCCAAGGCCCGGACAGGCGAGAAACACATCGCCCGCCAGCACGCGCCGGCTGTCGGACTCGACGCGCTTGATGGCGACGCCCAGTTGTTCGAGTTGCACCGGATCCCAGTCCGGCAGCGGAGTCATGCGGCTTTTCATTTCCCTGATCTTTAAAAGTCCGCTGGTACCGGCGTGGATTCCGGTAGCAAGGTGTTGTTAAAAGGTTCGTCGGGCTGCACATTCAAAATGCGCAAGGCGCCGCCGGCAACCTTGGAAAAGACGGGGGCCGCCACCGCGCCGCCGTAATACTTGCCGGCGGTAGGTTCGTCGATCATGACGGTCACAACCAGTCTGGGTGCCTTGCCCGGGGCGAAGCCCATGAACAAGGCACGGTGTTTGTCGGCGACATAGGTCCGGCCTTCGAGCTTGCGCGCGGTTCCGCTCTTGGCGCCGATGCTATAACCGATGATGCGGCCGCCGACGGCGCCGCCGCCGGGCTGGCTGTTCGCGATCAGCAGGTCGCGCATTTCGTCGGCGGTCTTTTCGCTCAGCACGCGCCGGCCGGGCATCGGGTTATTGGTCTTGTACAGCGACACCGGCAGCAGAACGCCGCCGGTCGTGAAAATGGTGTAGGCGCGCGCCATCTGCAGCAGGCTGACCGACAGACCGTAGCCAAAGGACATGGTGGCCTGCTCGATCGGCCGCCAGCTCTTCCAGTCGCGCAGGCGGCCGGCGGCTTCGCCAGGGAAGCCGGTGTCCGGGCCTCGGCCGAAGCCGAGCGAATCGAGATAGTTCCAGTAATTCTGCGGCGAAACCATGAGCGCCAGTTTGCTGGCGCCGACGTTGCTCGACTTCTGGATCACACCGAGAATGTCGAGGTGGTCGGAGTCGGCGACATCGTGAATCCGCGCCGGGCCGATGAAGTAGGGATGCGTGTCGAGCACGGTATGCGGCGTCGCCTTGCCTTCTTCCAGCGTCAGCGATATCGACAGCGGCTTCATGGTCGAACCGGGTTCGAACAGATCGATCACGCCGCGATTGCGCAACATTTCCGGCGTGGTCCCGACCCGGTTGTTCGGGTTGTACGAGGGATAGTTGGCCAGTGCCAGCAACTCGCCGCTCTTGGCGTCCAGTACGATCACGCTGCCGGCCTTGGCCTTGTTTTCTTCGACCGCCGCTTTGAGTTCGCGGTAGGCCAGATACTGTATGCGGTGATCGATGGCCAGCATCAGGGTCTGGCCATCGTGTGGCGGTTCGATGGCGCCGACGTCTTCGATGATCTGGCCGCGGCGATCCTTCAGGACCACGCGCCGGCCCTTGGACCCCGCCAGCATCTTCTCGCGCGCGAGCTCCACCCCTTCCTGTCCCTTGCCGTCGACCCCGGTGAAACCGATTATCTGCGCCACAATTTCGCCGGCCGGGTAGAAGCGCCGGTATTCCTGCTGTTTGGCAATCCCCGGGATGCCGAGCGCCATGACCTTGTCGGCGATTTCAGGATTGATCTGACGCTTGATATAGACGAATTCGCGCTTGCGCTCCGACAGCTTGCTGTCGAGCTCCTCCGGCGACATATCGAGCAGGCGCGCCAGTTCGCGCTGCTTGGCCGGCGGCACCGGATCCATATCGGCCGGGCTGGCCCAGATGGTCTGCACGGGGGTGCTGATCGCCAGCGGCTCGCCATTGCGGTCCGAGATCACGCCGCGGTTGGCTTCCAGCACCATCGCGCGGCGAAAGCGGGCATCGCCCTGATTGACGAGGAAATCCTGTTGCACGACCTGGAGATAGACGGCCCGTCCGATCAGCGCGGCAAACAGCGCGCCTATCGCTCCCAGCACCACGCGCACGCGCACCGGCGTCATGCGCAGCGCCGGGCTCGCCTGGGCGAGAGTGGAGCGACGGACCCCCGAATGGCCTCGCATCACGCACCGCCTCCGGGGCTGATCACCTGAACCTGGCGCGGATCGGGAGTGTGCATGTCGAGCCGGGTTTCCGCGGCGTGCTGGATCAGCGCATGCGCGCCCCAGGTGCTTTGCTCGAGCATCAACTGGCCGTACTCGACGTCCAGCTGCTGCTCCGATTTCTGTTCTTTCTGCAGATCGCTGTACAGCTTGCGCGAGACGTACTGCGAGGTCACCACCGACCAGGAGGCGACCACGAGAATGGCGAGCAGTACCGCGTTGAGCCGATTCATGCGGCCACCTCGCGCCACGGTCCCGGCGTACGCCGGGCCACCCGCATGATCGCGCTGCGCGCGCGCGGATTGGCGCCGAGCTCTTCGTCCCCGGCCCGCACCGGCTTGCCGACTACGGCCAGCGGGGCTTCGTCGAGATCGCTCGCCCGCACGACCACCCATGCCGGCAGCGTATCCGCCGTGCTGGCCGCGCGCAGATACTGCTTCACGATGCGGTCTTCGAGAGAATGAAAACTGATTACCGCCAGCCGCCCGTCCGTCGTCAGCCGTCGCGCCGCCTGGGGCAGTACCGCCTTCAGCTCTTCCAGTTCGCGGTTAATGAAAATACGGACGGCCTGGAAGGTCCGCGTCGCGGGGTCCTGACCTGGTTCGCGAGTACGGACGTTTTGCCCAACGAGCAGGGCGAGCTCGCGTGTGGTCGTGAGGGGAGCGAGCTCCCGTTGCGCAACAATGGCTGCTGCGATCTTGCGAGCAAACCGCTCTTCACCATAAGTCTTGATGACCTCCCTGATTTCGGCCTCGTCCGCACTGGCGAGCCATTGTGCGGCCGTGATTCCGCGCGTCGTGTCCATCCGCATGTCCAAGGGCGCGTCGAAGCGGAAGCTGAAGCCGCGACTGCCGTCGTCGATCTGCGGCGAGGACACGCCCAGATCCATCAATACACCGTCCACCCGGTCGATGCCGAGGCGGTCCAGTTCCTGGTCGAAGGTTTCGAAACCATTGTGAACCAGGGTAAAACGCGCATCTTCGCTCGCCAGGGCGCGGGCCGAGGCGATCGCTTGCGGATCCTTGTCGAAGGCGATGAGACGGCCCTGCGGGCCGAGCTCCGACAGAATGAGTCGGCTATGGCCGCCGCGTCCGAAGGTGCAGTCGACGTACACGCCATCGGACTTGATGGCGAGCGCCGCTACCGCTTCGGGCAATAGCACCGTATGGTGCACAAAGGCTGTCACAGCGTGAAATCTCCAAGGTGCGAGGCCAGATCGGCCGGATCGAGGGCGAGGGCCTCGTTGGTAACGTCGTCCCACTGCGCGGCATTCCACAACTCGAAACGGTTGCCCATGCCGACCAGCGCGACTTCATGGTCGAGCTTGACCAGTTCGCGCAGGCGGGCCGGCAGCAGAATGCGGCCGGCGGAGTCCATTTCCAGCGTATCGGCATGACCGAGCACCAGACGTTGATACCTTTTAAGCACGGGGTTGCCGCTGGGCAGTGCGAGAAGCCGGGCTTCCACCGGACGCCAGTTCGGCTCCGGATACAGCAGCAAATGATCAGGCGACTCGAGGGTGGCGACCAGCTTGTGGCCAAACGCAGACAACAGCGTCTCCCGGTGCCGGGCCGGAATGGCCAGGCGCCCCTTGCTGTCGAGAGACACGATGCTGACACCACCAATCATGATTTCCGTGCGTCGTCCTGGTTAGCGTTACTTTTCTCCACTTTCGCCCACTTTACCCCACATTCCGCCACTATAAGAAAGAAGACGAGTCGGGTCAATATCAACGACAAGCAAATCACCTTTTGCGACAAAGACTTAGGGAATGAGGGGAGGAATATTATTTCAGCCAAATCAGTGGCTTAAATTCATCACTCAAAGTGCGGTATGAATTGGGAAAAAACAGACAATTTTTCATGATGGCTTTAAAACAAAGGCGGCACTTGATAGTGCCGCCTTTGTTCATTTAAATTACAACTATCAAGCAGTTAATTTTTTCTTCAGAATCTCCAGGGCCTGAGCCGGATTGGCCTTGCCTTTGGATGCCTTCATCACCTGCCCCACCAGCGCATTGAGCGCCTTTTCCTTGCCGGCCCGGAACTCTTCCACCGAGCGCGCGTTGGCGGCAATCACTTCATCGACGATGGATTCGATCGCACCGCTGTCGGTAATCTGGCGCAAGCCCTTGGCCTCGATGATGGCATCGGCGCTGTCCGCGCTCTCCCACATCAGTTCGAACACATCCTTGGCGATCTTGCCGGAGATGGTGTTGTCGACCAGACGCGCGAGCAGGCCCGCCAGACGACCGGCATCGAGCGGGCAGGCCGCGATGGACAGGCCGGCCCGATTGAGGCGGGCGGCGATTTCGCCAGCGACCCAGTTCGCAGCCAGTTTGCCCTGCCCCGAAGCGCGGGCAACCTCCTCGAAATAGGCCGCCAGTTCGCGGCTCGAGGTCAGCAGATCGGCGTCATAGGCGGACAGGCCGTATTCGCTCATGAAGCGGCCCTTCATCGCCGACGGCAGTTCGGGCATTGCAATGCGTTCGGCCTCGATCTGCGCTTCGCTGATCCGAACCGGCAACAGATCAGGATCGGGGAAGTAGCGGTAATCGTGCGCATCTTCCTTGGAGCGCATCGAGCGCGTCTCGCCGCGATCGGGATCGTACAGGCGGGTTTCCTGCACCACGCGCCCGCCATCCTCGATCAGCTCGGTCTGACGCTGCACCTCATACTGGATGGCCGCCTCGAGGAAACGGAAGGAGTTGAGGTTCTTGATCTCGCAGCGCGTGCCGAACTCGGCCTGCCCGAACGGACGCACCGAGACATTGGCATCGACGCGAAACGACCCCTCCTGCATATTGCCATCGCAGATGCCGAGCCAGGTCACGAGCGAATGCAGGGTCCGGGCATAGGCGACGGCTTCCTCGCCGCTGCGCATGTCCGGCTCGGACACGACCTCGAGCAGGGGCGTGCCGGCGCGGTTGAGGTCGATGCCGGTCATGCCGTGAAAATCCTCGTGCAGGGATTTGCCGGCGTCTTCCTCAAGGTGGGCGCGGGTCACGCGTATCCGCTTTTCTTCATCGCCGACCTGAATGGTCAGATGGCCGCCTTCCACGATGGGCAGATCCATCTGGCTGATCTGATACCCTTTCGGCAGATCCGGATAGAAGTAATTCTTGCGCGCGAACACATTCTTGCGGTTGATATTCGACCCAAGCGCCAGCCCCAGACGGATCGCGCGGCTCACCGCCGCGCGATTGAGCACGGGCAGCACCCCCGGGTAGGCCAGTTCGACCGCCGAAGCCTGGGTATTGGGCTCGGCGCCGAACGCCGTCGACGCTCCGGAAAAAATCTTGGATACGGTGGAAAGCTGCACATGCACTTCCAGACCGATGACGACTTCCCATTTCATCGTTTGCTCACTCTCGTTCTGTTAAAGCGCCGGAACACGCCGATGCCAGTCGGTCGCCTGCTGGAAGCGATGCGCGACATTCAGCATGCGCGCTTCGTCGAAGTAGTTACCGATGATCTGCAAGCCTATCGGGCGGCCGTTGGCGGCAAAGCCGGCCGGCACACTCATGCCGGGCAGCCCGGCGAGATTGACGGACAAGGTATAGATATCGGACAGGTACATCTGCAGCGGATCGTCGGCGTTCGCCCCCAGGTCGAAGGCGGCCGTCGGCGCCACCGGGCCCAGGATGACATCGCAGGATTCGAACGCGGCCTTGAAGTCGTCCGACACCAGCCGGCGGATTTTCTGCGCTTTCAGATAATAGGCATCGTAATAGCCATGCGACAGCACATAGGTGCCGACCATGATGCGGCGCTTCACCTCGCGGCCGAAGCCCTCGGCCCGCGTGCGTTCGTACATGTCGACCAGATCCCGATACTCGGCCGCGCGGTGGCCATAGCGCACCCCGTCGTAGCGGCTGAGGTTGGTCGACGCTTCGGCCGGCGCAATCACATAGTAGGCCGGGATAGACAATTCGGTGTTCGGCAGGCTGATATCGACGACTTCGGCGCCCAGCTTTTTCAACTCGGCGACAGCCGCTTCGACGACGCGCGCCACATCGGCCGACAGTCCGTCCGCGAAGTATTCGCGCGGCAGGCCGACGCGCAGGCCGGCAAGCGAGTCGCCGAGTTTGCGGGTGTAATCCTCCCCCGTGCGCTCGACGCTGGTCGAATCGCGCTCATCGAAGCCGGCAATGGTATTGAGCATCAACGCGCAATCTTCCGCGGTCTGCGCCATCACCCCGCCCTGATCGAGCGAAGAGGCAAAAGCGACCATGCCATAGCGACTGACCACGCCGTAGGTCGGCTTGAGGCCGGTGATGCCGCAGTGCGATGCCGGCTGCCGTATCGACCCCCCCGTGTCGGTCGCGGTTGCGGCCGGTGCGAGGCGGGCCGCTACCGCGACTGCCGAACCGCCGGACGAACCGCCGGGAATGGCGTTGCGATCCCAGGGGTTGCGCGCCGGACCGTACCACGAATTTTCGGTGGACGAGCCCATGGCAAACTCGTCCATATTCGTCCGCCCCAGCGTCACCAGGCCCGCCTGTGCGCAACGCTCGATGACATGCGCGTCGTAAGGGGAAATGAAGTTGTCGAGCATGCGGGACCCGCAGGAGGTCTTCCAGCCCTGCTGGCAGAAGATATCCTTGTGCGCGACCGGCACCCCGGTCAGGAGCCCCGCTTCGCCGCGCGCGCGCACGGCATCGGCAGCGCGCGCCAGTTGCAGGCTGCGCTCGCGGTCGACGGTGATGAATGCGTTGAGCAGCGGGTTGGCCGCCTCGATGCGGTCAAGGTAGAGGCCTGCGAGCTCTTCGCTGGAAATGGCTTTGGCCGCAAGCTGCTGCGACAGCGCCTTGAGCGTGGAGTTAATCATGTCGTAATCAATTTCCGGGTAAATACGGGGACGGGATCCAACGACGCGCACCCGTCTATTCGATAACCTTGGGAACCAGGAACAGCCCGGCCTCGGCTTGCGGCGCGATGGCCATGAAGGCATCGCGACGGTCCGGTTCGGTCACGATGTCCTCGCGCAGGCGCAAGGCGCTGTCCTGCGGGTGCGTCATCGGCTCCACCCCATCGGTGTCGATGGCCTGCATTTTGGCGATCATGTCGAAGATGGTATTGAGTTGGGCACCCACGGCATCGATTTCATCGTCGGAGACATTGATTCGAGCAAGTTTGGCGATGCGCGCGACATCCTGATGCGTCAGTGACATGGCGATCTCTCTAAAACCTTTAATATTTCAAGTTTTATAGGGTATCATAGCCCGTTTGATTCACCCAAGATCGACACGCCATAACGACGGAAAATTTGCAGGGTCCGCGCCGCTAACGTTTTTAACGGCGCGCACTCGATATTATCGCGCCGGGATGGTAAAACACTGTTCACTCGGGTTTTGCGGGCCAAGGCCCGGGGATTTACGGGCTCGTGCCCGGCGCCCGAATAATGGAAACTGACCAGGATCGCCCAATGTTTCGTTCGCTAACCGGATATTTTTCGAATGACCTCGCCATTGACCTTGGCACCGCCAACACGCTGATCTACATGCGCGGCAAAGGCATCGTACTTGATGAACCCTCGGTGGTTGCCATCCACAACGATGCGCCCACCAACAAGAAGTCGATCCTCGCCGTCGGACTGGAAGCCAAGAAGATGCTGGGTCGCACCCCGGGGTCGATCCAAGCCATCCGGCCGATGAAGGATGGCGTGATCGCCGACTTCACCGTCACCGAGCAGATGCTCAAGCAGTTCATCAAGAAAGTCACCCCCAGCCGTTTCTTCTCCGCCAGCCCCCGTATCGTCATCTGCGTCCCCTGCGGTTCGACCCAGGTTGAACGTCGTGCGATCAAGGATTCGGCCCTGGCCGCCGGCGCACGCCGCGTCGAGCTGATCGAAGAACCGATGGCGGCAGCGATCGGCGCTGGCCTGCCGGTGGAAGAACCGACCGGCTCCATGGTCGTGGACATCGGCGGCGGCACGACCGAAGTCGGCGTGATCTCGCTGGGCGGCGTCGTGTATTCCAACTCGGTCCGCGTCGGTGGCGACAAGTTCGACGAAGCCATCATCAACTACATCCGTCGCAACTACGGCATGTTGATCGGCGAGACCACCGCCGAAGAGATCAAGAAGACGATAGGCTCCGCCTTTCCGGGCGCCGAAGTCCGCGAAATGGAAGTCAAGGGCCGCAATCTGGCCGAGGGCATCCCGCGCGCGTTCACCGTTTCGTCCAACGAGATCCTCGAAGCGCTGACCGAGCCGTTGAACCAGATCGTATCCGCCGTCAAGATCGCACTGGAACAGACCCCGCCGGAACTGGGCGCCGATATCGCGGAAAAGGGCATGGTCCTGACCGGTGGTGGCGCCCTGCTGAAAGATATCGATCGCCTGCTGGCCGAAGAAACCGGCCTGCCGGTCTTCGTCGGCGAAGAGCCGCTGACCTGCGTCGTACGCGGCTCGGGCAAAGCACTGGAAAAAATGGACAAGATCGGTACCATTTTCACCAACGTACCGTAATCAAACCGGATCTGGCGCCGCCCTGACAAGGGGCGGCGTATGTGTCGATGGATTTCGCCAACAATCCCAGCTTCATCCGGCAGGGGCCACGACCTGGCACCCGCCTGGCAGCCGCCGTGCTGACCTCCGTCCTGCTCCTGATCGGCGACAGCCAGTACGGACTGATGGACAAGGCGCGCGAAGCGTTGTCCGTGGTGTTCTACCCGCTGCAGCGTGCGGTCAATCTCCCGATTACCGCTGCGCGGCACGTCGACGACTTTTTCACCACTCAGACCAATCTGAAGGCGGAAAACGAAGCGATGCGCAGCCAGCATCTGGCGATGGCGGCCCGGCTGGCGCGGCTGGAAACACTGGAGCAGGACTACGCCGCGCTGCGCAGGCTGAACCAGCTCAAGTCCATGCGCCAGGATGCCGGCGGACTGGCAGAAATCCTCTACACCGGACGCGATCCCTTTTCCTATAAGATCATCATCGACAAGGGCGAGGATGCGCATTTGCGCGCCGGCCAGCCGGTGGTGGACGACCAGGGCCTGATCGGCCAGATCACGCGCGTGCAGCCGCTGACGGCCGAAGTGACGCTGGTCATAGACAAGACGCTGATGGTGCCGGTCATGGTGCAGCGCAACGGGATCCGGGCCGTGCTGTACGGCTACGGCGGAGGGGTCGAGGCCCGCTACCTGCCGGTCCATTCCGATGTGCGCACCGGCGATCTCCTCGTCACGTCCGGCATCGACGGGCTGTACCCGGCCGGTATTCCGGTAGCCCAGGTTGGCCGCGTCGAGCGCAATCCCGATGCCGCCTTCATCCGGCTCAACAGCATGCCGGTAGCCGGCGTCCAGCATGGCCGCTATGTGCTGGTGCTCAACGAAAAGACCAATGTTCCCGCCCGCCCCCCCGAACCGGTCGTGCCCGTCAAACCCAAGAGCAAGCCGTCTTCTGACGATTCGGAGTAAGCCATGTCGTTCGAACGACCGAAAGAACTGCTGAAGCCGGTTCGGCGACGTTTCATCTACACCACCTTCGCGCTGGCGGTGCTGCTGGAACTGATCCCCCTGCCCGATTTCATCGTCGGCTGGCTGCCCGACTTCATCGGCATGCTGATCCTGTACTGGGTCATCAACCAGCCGCGCCGCATCAGTGTCGGCGCCGCCTTCGCCTTCGGCCTGATCGCCGACATGGCCACTGCCGGCCTGTTCGGCCAGCACGCGCTCGCGTATTCGATCACGGCCTACCTGGCCCTGTTGCGCCAGCGCCAGCTGGTCATGTTCAACCTCGGCCAGCAGGCGCTGAGCGTGCTCGGCCTGATGATGGCCAACCAGATCATCATGGTCGTGGCGCGCATGATGACCGGCTCGGCCTTCGCCGGCTGGAGCTATTTCCTGCCCCCGCTCACCAGTGCGATTTTGTGGCCCCTGCTGACCAAGCTCCTGCTGCTGCCCTACCGCCACCACAACGTATAAGTGAACATGGACCGTCCCACCCGCCTGAAAAACGTGCAAGCCGAGGAAAGCCAGTTCCAGGTGCGACTGCTGGCGGCCTACTCGGTGATGATCATCCTGTTCGTGCTGTTGATCACGCGGTTTGTCTGGCTGCAGGTATTTCAATATCAGCACTTCTCGACGCTGGCACAGAACAACCGTATCTCGCTGGTCCCGATCCTGCCCAACCGCGGACTGATCGTCGACCGCAACGGCGTGGTGCTCGCGCAGAATTTCGCCTCCTATACGCTTGAGCTGACGCCGAGCAAGATAGAAAACCTCAACGCCACGATCGCCGAGCTGGGCAAGCTGGTCGATGTGACGGCGCGGGACATGAAACGCTTTCGCAAGCTGCTGGAAGACTCGAAGGGCTTCGAAGCCGTTCCGCTCAAGGTCAAACTCACCGACGAGGAGGCGGCGCGCGTCGCCGCCAACGGCTGGCGCTTTCCCGGAGTGGAGGTCAAGGCCCGCCTGTTCCGCGACTATCCGTACAAGGAACTGACCAGCCATGTCCTCGGCTATATCGGACGCATCAACCAGCAGGACAAGGATCAGCTCGAAGAAGACGACAAGACCACCAACTATCGGGGCACCACCTATATCGGCAAGACCGGGCTGGAGGCGATCTACGAAGACCAGCTGCACGGCAAAGTCGGCTTCGAGGAGGTCGAGACCGACTCCGGAGGCCGCGCATTGCGCTCGCTCAAGCGCACGCCTCCGGTCAACGGCGACACGCTCAAACTCGCGCTCGATATCCGGCTCCAGGAAGTGGCGGACAAGCTGTTCGGCGACCGGCGCGGGGCGCTGGTCGCGATAGACCCGAGCACGGGCGGCGTGCTGGCCTTTCTGTCCAAGCCCGGCTTCGATCCCAGCCTGTTCATCGATGGCATCGACAATCAGACCTGGGCCGCGCTCAACGGCGACCCGCGCAAACCGCTGATCAACCGCGCACTGCGCGGCGTCTACCCGCCAGGATCGACGTTCAAGCCCTTCATCTCGATGGCGGCGCTCGAAACCAAGGTCATCGGCCCCAACGACATCCGCCCCGCACCCGCCGTATTCACGCTGCCCGGCAGCTCGCACCAGTTCCGCGACGCCGACAAGAAGGGCAACGGCATGGTCAATCTGCAACGGGCGATCACCGTCTCCAGCGATACCTTTTTCTTCCGTCTGGCCTGGGACATGGGCATAGACCGCATCTCGCCGACGGTCGGGCAGTTCGGCCTCGGCTCGCGCACCGGCATCGACCTGGATGGCGAAGCCATCGGCGTACTGCCATCCAAGGCCTGGAAAGCCAAACGCTTCGCACGCCTGGGCGCGGCCTACAGCAAATGGCTGCCGGGCGACGTGGTGAGCATCGGCATCGGGCAGGGCTACAATGCCTATACCCCGCTGCAAATGGCCAACGCCACGGCCATACTCGCCAGCGACGGCGTCGCCTTCAAGCCGCATCTGGTGCAGGAAATCGTCGACACCAGCAGTGGCAAGGTCACCCTTCTCGACGCGAAGCCGGAACGCGTCCTCCCGTTCAAACGCGAGAACTTCGAGTATGTCAAACAGGGCATGGCTAGCGTATTGCAACCCGGCGGCACGGCGGCGGCCATCGGTTACGGCCTGAAATACACGATGGCGGGCAAGACCGGTACCGCACAGGTGGTGCAGATCAAGCAGGGCGCCAAGTACAACGCCTCGGCACTGGCCGAAGGCAATCGCGACCACTCGTGGTTCATCGCTTTCGCGCCCGTGGAAAATCCACGGATCGCCGTCGCCGTCATCGTCGAGAATGGCGGCTGGGGCGTCGCCGCGGCCGGTCCGATCGCACGCGGTCTGTTCGACTACTATATGACCGGCAAGATACCCGCCGCCATCATCGACCAATTGAAGACCGTTCCGCACGAGGCTCCGTCCAGCAATGCAACCCCACTTGATTAAGCATATCTGGAACCTGATCAAGGAACCGCTGGACGGCTGGCTGATGCTGTTTCTCGGCCTGATCTTCCTGCTCAGCCTGATGGTGCTGTACTCGGCGTCCAACCAGAGCTTCGGCAAGATCGACAACAAAATCGTGTATACGATGCTGTCGCTGCTGATCATGTGGACCATCTCGCGCACCCGGCCGCAACTGTTGATGCATCTGGCGCCGCCGGTCTATGGCATCGGCCTTTTGCTGCTGATCGCCGTTCACTTCAAGGGCGTAACCGTCAACGGCTCGACCCGCTGGCTGTCGCTGGGCGTCACCCGCGTGCAACCTTCGGAGATATTGAAGATTGCGCTGCCGATGATGCTGGCCTGGTTTTTCCAAAAGTATGAAACCCAGCTGCGATGGTGGCATTATGCGGTCGCCTCGGTGCTGATCGCGCTGCCGGTGGCGCTGATCCTCAAGCAGCCGGATCTCGGCACCGCCACCCTGATCATGGCGGCCGGTTTTTTCGTGCTGTTCTTTGCCGGTCTGTCATGGAAGATCATCATCGGCGGCCTGGTCGCGTTTTCCGCCAGCCTGCCCGTGATCTGGAGCATGATGCACGACTACCAGAAAAAACGCGTGCTGACCCTGTTCGACCCGATGCAGGATCCGCTGGGGGCGGGCTACCACATCATCCAGTCGATGATCGCCATCGGCTCGGGCGGCCCATGGGGAAAAGGCTGGCTCAAAGGGACGCAGACCCACCTCGACTACATACCGGAACGCACCACCGACTTCATTTTTGCCGTGTTCTCGGAAGAATTCGGCATGATAGGCAACATCATTCTGGTTGTGCTTTATCTACTAGTCATCAGCCGCGGCCTGATGATCACCGCGCGTGCACAGACTCTGTACGGACGGCTGATGGCGGGTTCGATCACCTTGTCTTTCTTTGTCTATGCCTTTGTGAACATGGGCATGGTGTCCGGCATCCTGCCTGTGGTCGGCGTGCCGCTGCCCTTCGTTTCCTACGGCGGTACGGCGACAGTGACCCTGTTTATCAGCATGGGCATGCTGATGGGAATTGCCAACCTGCGCAAGTGACGTTTACGTAAACCTCGGCTAGGATAAACGGATACCCGATCCCGGCCGAGGCACCCGATGTCCATCGCCCCCGACAGTCTGCTGCTGGCGCTCGCGCCGGTGTTTATCGCCAGCATGGCGGCCGAGTACTGGCTGTTGCGCCGCCGCGGTCTGGACGAGCGCTACGCCATGCGGGACACCGCCTGCAATATCGCGCTCGCCCTCGCGCAGCAGGCGAGCGACAAAGCCGCCTGGTTTGCCACCCTGCCCTTGTTCGCCTGCTTGCACCAGCACCGCCTCTGGCACATCGATGCCGGCTGGCCGAGCTTTATCGCCCTGTTCATCGCCCAGGATCTGCTCTACTACCTTTTCCACCGCGCCAGCCATCGCGTGCGCTGGATGTGGGCCGCGCACAGCGTGCACCACAGCTCGACGCGAATGAATTTCTCGACCGCGCTGCGACAAAGTCCGCTCTACCCGCTGGCAGCCATGTGGGCCTTCTGGCTGCCGCTGGCCTGGGTCGGCTTCGAGCCGGTCTGGATCATCACCACCGTGCTCGGTAACCTCGCACTGCAGTTTTTCGTCCACACCACCTTGTTCGACGGCTTCGGCCGCTTGAGCCTGATCCTGAACACACCCTCCGCCCACAGGGTCCACCACGCATGCAACGCACGCTACCTGGACTGCAACTACGCGGGCGTGCTGATGATCTGGGACCACCTGTTCGGGAGCTATATCGCCCAGGACCCGGCCGAGCCCTGCCGTTTCGGCACGGTCAAACCGGTTCCCGGCAACAATCCCTGGACCGTGATGCTGGCTGAATGGCGGCAGATACTGAGCGACACACGCAGGGCAAGCGGCGCGAAACAGCGCTGCCGCCGGCTGTTCGGCCCCCCCGCCGACTATACGAAGTAACGCATCGCGCCATAGACGGCGAAACTGAGCAGAATGGCCGGCAGGGTCTTGCGCGACAACGCCGCCGTGGCGCCGGCTACCAGCGTTCCCACCAGGTAGGGGTTGCCAGGGCCGATGGCGAGGCTCCCGGCCGGCGCCAGCGCCATCGGTGCGATCAGCGCACTGAGCACGGCCACCGGCACATAATGCAGCGCCCGCTGAAGCCGGGGCGGAAACCGCATATGCTGTCCGAACACCAGAAAGCTCGCGCGCGTCGCCAGGGTCAGCAGCATCATGCCGCCTATCATCCACCACTGTGTCATGCGCGTTTCTCCGTCAGCATCCCTGCCGTCACTCCGCTGAACGCGGCCAGCAGCAAGTCGAGCTTGTACGGCAAGCCCCGGCACAGCAAGGCGACTGCCGCCGCGCTCAGCGCGGCGTACAGATAGGGGCGCTTGTTCAGTTGCAAGGCGACAAGCGCGCTGAAGGTGCCGACCATGGCGAAATCCAGCCCCCATTGTGCGACTCCCGGCAGCGAGTGGCCGACAAGCAGCCCCAGCGCCGTCCACAGCAGCCAGTTGCCATACATCGCCAGGGAGGAACCAAGCTGATACCAGGGGTCGCCCCCGTGAGCGCGAAAGCGATGCTCGACCACGGCAAAGGTCTCGTCGGTCAGCCAGAACGCCAGCGGCCAGCGCCAGACCAGCGGCCACGAGCGGGCGTAGGGCAGTAACGTCGCACTATAGAGGGCATGGCGCAGATTGACGACCAGGGTGGTCAGCCAGATGACGGGCAAGCCGGCGCCGCCCGACATCAGGCTCAAGGCGATGAACTGGGCCGAACCGGCAAAAACGAAGGCCGACATGGCGAGCGTCGCGCCCGCCGTCAGCCCGGCACCGCTGGAAAGCGTGCCGAAAATCAGGCCGAACGGAGCCGCCCCGACCAGCATGGGGGTCGAATCGCGCGCGCCGGCCATGCATTGGCGCAATGATGCAGACATTTCAATTCCGTGAGTGGGGCATGTCCGATCATCCCGCAGGCGCGCGGCGTCTGTCTTGAACGAGATTGCTCCGCTCAGGAACCGGCCATGAAGCTGCGGATGCCGGACACGACAAACTGGACGCCGACGCAGATCAGCAGAAAGCCCATCAAGCGCGTCATCACTTCGCGGCCGGAACGGCCGAGCTTGTGCGAGATCAGCGTCGACGAACGCAGCACCAGCCACGTTCCGAAGCAGGTGAGCAAGATCGCGGTCAGCGTCATCGAAAAGGCGAGCACCTTGGCCGGCAGCGAAGCCTGCTCGGCGATCTCGGTCGAGATGCCGATGACGACGGCAATCGTACCCGGCCCGCTGATGCCCGGCATCGCGATGGGAAAGAAGGCGAAGTCTTCGCGCGAACCGCTGGTGCTGGGCGCCATTCCCGGATCCATCGACAAAAACAGCATGCGATAGCCGAGCACGGCCACCACGAAGCCGCCGGCGATGCGCAGCGCCCCGTAGGAGATGCCGAACACGGCCAGAATCACGTTTCCGGCGAGCAGGCAGACCACCATGATCATGGCGGCGTACAGACAGGCCCACTTGGCCTGGCTCGCGCGGCGGGCCTCGCTCATCTCCCGGGTCAGCGTGACGAACAGGGGAATCTTGGACAAAGGATTGGTGATGGTGACCAGACTGATCAGCCCACCGAACAAGAATTGTAAGGACAGCGTTTTGAACATGATACGGACCCGGGTAACGGGTCACTCCACTCCTGACAGGGCGAATGAAACGGCGGTGTCGCACACCGGCCACAACCGGCCCCGAGTGTGTCGGAAATCGTGCGCGACTGCAATCGACTAAGGTCAAGCGCCCCCTCTTTTTCGCTTCCGGCGCGCAAAGCCTGCGTCAAAATGTCGCATTTCCGGAAATGGCAGCGGCATGATAGGGTGCCAGCTTGTCAAAACCGCCGGGAACCGTACCGATGAAAACGCTTCTGCCCATCGCCGCCCTGATCCTCGCCACCGCCACCGCAAGCGCGGCGGCCGCCGCCATCAACGCCACCGCCTGGGCACGCGCCATACCCGGCGACAACGGCGCCGCCTACCTGACGCTGGAGAATACCGGCCAGCAGCCCTTGCGTCTGTTGGCCGTGCATGGAGACAGGGCGATGGACATCGCGCTGCACGAGCACGTCAACGACAATGGCGTCATGCGCATGCGCCCTTTGGCGAACGGCCTGCTGCTCGCGCCGCATCAGCGCATCGTCATGGCGCCCGGCGGCCTGCATGTGATGTTGATGGGACTGCACGCACCGCTGCAGGCGGGCGAGCACTTTCCGCTCACGCTGCACTTCGATCGTGGCGAAGACGTCAAAGTCGAGGTCAAGGTCCAGGCGCAATAGCCT
Organism: Paludibacterium yongneupense DSM 18731; assembly: GCF_000422925.1. Classification (GTDB taxonomy): domain Bacteria; phylum Pseudomonadota; class Gammaproteobacteria; order Burkholderiales; family Chromobacteriaceae; genus Paludibacterium; species Paludibacterium yongneupense. The sequence goes on along the minus strand of NZ_KE383958.1, from coordinate 71,088 downwards.
GGCAACGGCCGCGGCTCAACCCAAACCGCTTTCGTTGTATAGAATGGACATCATGCATTGCAGCATCCGGCTTCGACCCGGCGCCGCGCTTTACTCGCGCGTCAGGGCGGGGCAGACTGGGTTCAGGCATTTAGCCTAGAACAGTCGTTCATATGCTGACACCGGTTCCCGTTACGTCGCGCCAGGTTTCACCTTGACACATAATAACGATGGAGGAGCGGCTTAGCCGCACACCGCGACCAGGGAACCGGTGGTTTCTTCACCTCGTATTGCCTTATGCTGTCGCTTTACCGTCCCGGCTTTCATCATGACCGATATCGCTCCCCTCCCCCGGCTTGCCATTCATTACTGCACCGGCTGCCGCTGGCTGCTGCGCGCCGCCTGGATGGCGCAGGAACTGCTGACCACCTTCGAGCAAGAGTTGGGCGAAGTCGCACTGCTTCCCGGACACGGCGGCGTTTTCCGCATCGAACTCGACGGGAAAGTCCTGTGGGACCGCAAAATCGATGACGGCTTTCCCGAACTGAAACTCCTCAAGCAGAGGCTGCGCGACTGCATCGCGCCGGAAAAACCCCTTGGACACAGCGACCGCCCCTGAACGGCTGGCGGCATCCGTGCGCAAAATCATTCACGTCGACTGCGACTGTTTTTTCGCCGCCGTCGAAATGCGCGACCGTCCCGAACTGCGCGATGTCCCGCTGGCCGTCGGCGGCAGCCCGGACAGGCGCGGAGTCATCTCGACCTGCAACTATATTGCCCGCCGCTTTGGCATCCACTCGGCGATGCCGTCCAGCCACGCCCGGCGCCTGTGCCGCGAACTGATCATCCTGCCTCCCGATTTCACCCGCTACAAGACGGCCAGCGACACCATTCTCGACATCTATCGCGACTTCACCCCGCTGGTAGAACCTCTGTCGCTGGACGAGGCCTATCTCGATGTCAGCGGCCGGCCCCACTGCCAGGGCAGCGCAACGCTGATGGCGAGCGCCATTCGTGCCCGCATCGCGGACGAAGTCGGCATTACGGCCTCGGCCGGCATCGCTCCCAGCAAGTTTCTGGCCAAGGTTGCCAGCGACTGGAACAAACCCGACGGCCAGTTTCTGATTCGTCCGCAGGATGTGGATGCTTTTGTCGCACAGCTGGAAGTCAAAAAGATACCGGGCGTGGGCAAGGTCACCGCGGCGCAGCTGAATCGTGCCGGGGTTGTGACCTGCGGGGACCTGCGGGAATGGGAACTGGCCAAACTCGTCAACGCTTTCGGACGCTTCGGCGCGCGCCTGTACGATCTGGTGCGCGGCGTGGATACGCGCGAAGTCACGCCCGAGCGGGAGCGCAAATCGATCAGCGTGGAGGAAACCTTCGATCGCGATCTGCCGGACCTGGCCGCCGTGCTCGCGGCGCTCGCGCCCTTGATCGAGCGCCTGACACGCCGCATCGAGCGGGCGGGCACACCGCCGTTTCGCGGCCTGTCGGTGAAAATCAAGTTTGCCGATTTCACCCAGACCACGGTGGAACACGCCGGAACGCGGATCGATCTGGAGGCGTTGACGGAGCTGACCGCGACCGGCTACGCGCGGGGCAGCAAAGCGGTGCGTCTGCTCGGCGTTGGCGTTCGGCTGGCCGAAACCGGTCCCGCTGCCCCGCCACGCCAACTGGGCTTGTGGGACTAGGCCTTGTCCATCCCCGCAAGGAAGGCATCTTTGTCGTCCCAGGTCCTGGCGATGCTGTGGCGCTTCCGCAGCAAGGCCAGATAGTCGTCTGCGCCGGGCAGCAGCTCGAGCAGATTCTGTCCGAGCAGCGCTTGTGTCGCATGTGCAATCTGCGGCAGCGCCGAGGCGGCGCTGATATCGGCGAAGCTGAAATACTCGCCGACCAGCCACGGGCCGAAATCGGCCAGCCTCTCTAGCGCCGCCAGTCCACGCCTCAGCGCGGCGTCGGCTTCCGCACGCGCGGAGTCGCTCAACTCGCGGCCGAACACCAGATGCCGGGTCAGCGGCGCACAGGCCGGCACCAGGTACAAGTCGATGACCAGCATCGACTCGCGCGCCCGCGCCCGGCCGTTGGGCGTCGGCGGCAACAGCGCCGCCGTCGGATACGCATCTTCCAGCCATTCGAGAATGGCGGTCGACTCCGAGATCGCATGGCCGTTGACTTCGACAAAGGGGATTTTTCCCATCGGACTGCGGGCCAGCACATCGGGCTCTTGCGACGGCCGCTGCAACACTTCCTCGAACTTCACCCCCTTTTCCAGCAGGGCGATCTTGACCTTGTTGAAATACGGTGACATCGGGGCGCCGTAGAGTTTAATCATGCAACGTCTCTCCTGAATCAGTGCCACACACTGCGGCAGAGAGGGATTATGCCATTATCTGGCCATTGCCTGCTCTTTCTGCATCAACAGCGAGCGGATCACCGGCACGGCCTGCAGCGCCGCTTTCTCGCCGGCGGCCATCGCTTCGCGCCGGGCGTCGAAAGAGGTCGACCCGATATTCTGGACTTGCGGCCGTATCACCACGTCGGCTTGCTTGAGCTCCTGCCCCAACGCCGCCACGCTCATGATATTCACGCTCTGATCGAGGATGGACAGATAGCCGGTGGCGCTGCCGGCGCGCGGGCGCGCCGAGATATCGACCGCAATGACGAAATCGGCCCCCATTTCACGCGCGGCACTGACCGGAACCGGGCTGACCAGCCCCCCGTCGACGTAGCGCTTGCCGGCAATCACCGTCGGCAGGAATACATTCGGGATACTGGCCGAGGCACGCACCGCCTGCCCGGTGTTCCCGACCCTGAACACGACGCGACGGCCGGTGTCCAGTTCGGTCGCTACGGCACCGAAGGGCTTGGCCAGCTTCTCCAGCGGACGATTGCCGACTTGGGCATTGATGAAATCGGCCAGCTTCTGCCCCTTGATGAAGCCGCGCGTCGACAAGGTGAAATCGGCGAGATCGGTTTCATCGAGACGGTTTGCCCGTTTCAGCAGCTCGTTGCCGTTCATGCCAGAAGCATACATGCTGCCGACCACGCTGCCGGCACTCGTTCCCGTCACGAGATCGGGGACGATGCCATTTGCTTCCAGCACGCGGATGACACCGATATGGGCGAAGCCCTTGGCGGCGCCACCGCCGAGCGCGAGGCCGATGCGGACATGGATGGGCGGGTGTGTTTTCGGCGTCTGCGCGACCGCAGCAGAACCGCTACCGGCGGTCGATTTGGGCGCCACGATGGAAGAACAGGCCACCAGGCTGCCGATGGCAGCCAGGGATACGACTGTACGTATTAAGGTTTTCATGCAGAAATCACGCTGACGTTGTAACGCCGCCGATACGGGCGGCTTCACTTTGGTTTGATAAACTCGATAATCTGGCGGCCGTCCGGCAAGGTCTGTCCTTTGCCCTGGCCTGCAACCTTCCAGGCGTGCCCATAGACCACTTCGTAGCTTGCCGGCAACACGCCATCGCGGCGCCATGTCTCGTAGTTTTGCTCGATCCGGCGCCACGCTTCCTTACCCATCAGACCGCGACGGCGGCCTGCCGTTGCATTATGCGCGCCAAGCGCCTTCAGGTCGCGCATCACGTCGCGAACCGTGTCATAGGTCAACACGATGCGGTCGGTGTCCATTACCGGCTCGGTAAAACCGGCCAGCAGCAGGGCATCGCCCAGGTCGTGCATGTCGATGAAGCGGTTCACATGGGTCGCCTCATCAAGACCGCCGAAGGACGCATTGAGTTCCTTCAGCGTGTCCGGCCCGAGCGTGGAGAACATGAGCAGCCCCCCCTCCTTGAGGACACGGCGGAACTCGCGGAACATGGCGTCCGGGATATTGACCCACTGGATGGCAAGATTGGACCAGATCATGTCGACGCTGGCATCCGCCAGCGGCAGGCGCTCGATATCGCCACATATCTGCCACGGCCGCGCAGGGCGCAGCCAGCGCCGCACCCTGCCGCCGCTCGCGCGCTGCTTGCCGCGCGACTCGAGCAGCATCCCCGGTGCCAGATCCAGCTCCAGCACACGCGCATCCGGATAACGGCGCCGCAGCTCGGCAGCCCCGAAACCGGTGCCGCTGCCTGCGTCCAGAATCAGGGACGGCGCATGCCGCACATAGTCGAGGCGCGATGCCATGCGGGTGGAAACCTCGCGCTGCAGCACGGCGGCCGAATCGTAGCTGCCGGCGGCGCGATCGAAGGAACGGCGAACCCGTTCTTTGTCGGTATAAAACACTTCACTCATGCATGACTATCCAGAAAATTACCGATCTCCTGCAAAAACTCCTTTTCGTGCGACAAAAAAGGCGCATGCGAAGCTCGGGGGAAAGAATAAAGAGTGGCATCCGCCAAGTGCTCGGCAAGCCACCTCCCGGCGCCGATCGGGGTGATCACGTCCCGCTCGCCGAAAAAAAGACCGACCGGGCAGCGAATGCGCGCGGCCAGCGCACGCGCGTCGGTACTCAACAGTAAATGCAGCGCCGCCAACAGCCCTTGCGGTCGCCCGTGCGAAAAAAGATCCTCGCGCACGGCCTTCAGCGTGTCGCGCGCCCCCGGAGCGCCCAGCATCTGCAGGGCGAGAAAACGCTCGAGCGTCGCCTCGAACTCTCGCTCGAGGCTGGCACCGACCGCTTCGATCGCCGTTCGGCTCTGCGCGTGCGGCCAGTCCTCGCGTTCGACAAAGCACGGACTGCTGGCAACGAGCGCCAGGCTGGAGACAGCATGCGGATGTCGCGCCGCCCAGTACTGCGCGATCAGGCCACCCAGCGACCAGCCGATCACATGCACCGGGATCGGAAACGCGGCGGCCAGCGCATCGGCCACGGCATCGGCGTCAAACCGTGCAAGGCAGGGCGTCGCGCCGTGGCCAGGCAGGTCGACTCGATGCACGCACCAGTGCCGCGACAGCGCAGCGGCAACGTTGGAGAAAATGCCGCCGTGCAAGCCCCAGCCGTGCAGCATGACCAGGTCGGGGCCACGCCCCGACGTTTCAATATACAAGTTCATTCCAGGCAACTCTCGACCGCCGTGCGGGCCTTCTCACGCGGCACAGGAAAAATCCCCGCGGATGCGGGCCAGATGCGGCCAATCGATCTCATCGGCAGGCGCGGGCGGGGCAAAATAAAAGCCTTGCAGCTTCGCGCATCCCATTTTGCGCAAGTGCTCGACCTGGGACGCCGTCTCGACGCCTTCCGCCACGACGTCCAGGCCGAGAGCCGCTGCCAGCGCCAGGATCGCACGCACGATGGCGGCCGACTCCTCCTTGCTGTCCACATCGGCGACAAACGACTGGTCGATCTTGAGAACGTCGAAACGATAGCGATGCAGATAGGACAACGCCGAATAACCGGTGCCGAAGTCGTCCAGCGCAAGACGCACGCCGAGGGCATGCAGGGACTGCATGATCGAGGCCGCGATTTCCGGCACATCGATCAGCGCGCTTTCGGTGATTTCCAGATGCAGCATGCTCGGCGGAAACTGCCAGGTTTCGATCTGCTCGGCGATCCATGACACCAGCTCGGGGTCGTGGAAATTCGCCGAAGACAAATTGATATGCAGGGTGATGCCGTCTCCGATTCGTCCCTGCTCCCGCCATTGCCGCAACTGGCGGCAGGCCGCATGAATCATATAGCGGTCCAGCCGCATGATCAGCCCGCTTTCTTCGGCGACAGACAAAAACTGCCCGGGCCCGATCAGCCCCCGTGTCGGATGCTGCCAGCGGACCAGCGTCTCGAAACCGACCAGTTCCCCGCTGCCCGAATGAATGAACGGCTGGAAGTAGGGGATCAGCTGACCGGTTTCATCCAGCGCCCGGCGCAACTCGGTTTCCAGCGCCAGCTGGTCGGCCTGGTTTTCGCGCAACTCATGATTGAACAGGGTGTAGCCATGCCGCCCCTGTTGCTTGGTGCAATACATGGCATGGTCGGCATCGCGCAGCAGATCATCCGATTTGTGATAGTAATCGCGATCGGCCAGTACCACGCCGATGCTGGCAGTCGTGAACACCTCCCGGCCGGCCAGTACGATAGGGCGCTCGAATTCGCTGACCATGCGCTGCGCGATCTGTTCGCAGCCTTCCACGCCGTCGATTCCGAACAACAGGACGGCGAACTCGTCCCCCCCCAGCCGCGCCATGAAATCATAATGGCGCAGACAACTGCGTATGCGCGCCCCCGCCTCGAACAGCAGGTGGTCGCCGGCCAGATGGCCGAGGGTATCGTTGACCAGTTTGAAGCGATCCAGGTCGATGAAAAAGACCGCGAAGCGCTCGCCGCTGCCCGCCAGGTAATTTTCCCAGCTGCGGCGCAGGGTGCGTGCGAAGAACACGCGATTGGGCAGGTGAGTCAACGCATCGTGCTGGCTGTCGAACTGCAGCTGCGCATTGGCGGCGTCCAGCTCGCTGGTCCGCTCGCGCACCCGCGACTCGAGTTCGTCATAGGCATGCTGCAACTCGTCCAGCGCACGCACGCGGGCCAGAGCCGAACCGATGTTGTTCGCGACGAATTCCAGCACTTCCTGATCGTGAAAGCTGAACTCGGCCTGATCGCCGCTGCGCTGCACCGACAACACGCCGAGCAATTCATGCCCGCTGTATAAAGGTACGCCCAGCCAGGCGCACGAATCGGCATCGTCTCCGCCCGGGTGCCCGTGTCGCTGCGCGCACCCGCTGTGCAAGACGTGCCCGATATACGTCTTGTCCAGCCGGGACGGCAGCATCGGCGCAAAAAAGGCATTTGCACAGTAAGTAAAATCGAGCGCACCGCTATCTGCGCCGCATAGTGCCATCGTGCAATTGCGGGCCGGCACCAGCTCGACCAGCAAGCGATGCAAGCCGCAGAGAAAAGCCTGCAAGGACAGGCTGGTATTGACCAGCTCGGCAATGGAAAACAAGACGGATTGCAGCTTCTGCGCGCGTTTGCGGTCGTCTATCTCGGCCTGCATCCTGGCCTGCATGCCCTCCAGCTCGCGGTATCGCAGCTGGATCTGCTGTTCCAGCTGCCGCTGGAAACGGTCGCGCTCGAGCGCGAAACCGATATGACGCGCGGCACACAGGAATATCCGCTGTTCGGTCGCATTGTAGGGCTGCCCCCCGGCCTCGCGCCGCGCAACAACGGCACCGATGCCCTGTCCGCCGCAATCGCTCAGGGGCACGCCCAGCCAGCCGGGGATGGCCCGCGCCTGGCCGCTCAGACGTTCTACCCCCTGCGCGTCCAGCGCCAGGGGCCTGCGCTCGCGCAGCAGCTGAGCGATCAAGACAGCGTCCTCTCCCCCCGTCTGTGCTGGCCTATCGGCCTCGCCGCCGGCGCCGATCGTCGCAAGAGCTTGCCCATCGCTCTGCAGCACGCCGAACTGCGAGTGTGGCAACAACCGTGACAGCAGACGGCGCAACCGGGGCAAACTGGCCCCCAGATCCGGCCCTTCTCCCGCCGTCTGGCTGATTTCAAGCAAGGTATCCTGCTCCACGCGGGCGGCGGATTGCTCTGAACGCAGCCGCGCGGCCAGCACATGCCCACTCAAGAGCTCGGCCACTGCCTCGGCCGCAACGGCCGGAACCCCACGCCACACCAGCCAGCCCACCACCGTCGCACCATCCTGCAGCGCGAGGGCGCCACCTTCCGGCCCCGGCAGTCGCCCCTGCTCCAGGGCCGCGACTTCAGGCAGGATCTCCGCCGCGCCGTAATCGGCCAGCCGATGCCATACCGAGCCGACTCGGCTCCACACGGCGGCGGCGACGAGCGTCCCCGTCGCAGACAGCAGCCGAAGGGCTCGCGCCGCTGCCGACTCGGGTACACACAGGTATTCAGCCGAGCTGTTCATCTTGTCATCTATGGTAGGGTTAGCCGCTGCCCGGCCCGACATCATCGCGATCGCCCGCCGTACCATGACCGCCGTCCCCCAGGGCCGCGATCAAGCGCGACACCATGTCATCGTCATGAGCTGCGGACAAAGATATGCGCAATCGCGCACGTCCTTCCGCCACGGTAGGAGGCCTGATCGCGGGAACCCAGATTCCCTGGGCACGCAATCGCTCGGACAAGCTCGATGTCTGTTCACTGTTTCCTATAATAAGTGGCTGAATCGGCATCCGGGAAGGGGGATGTTCAAATTCCCCCACGGCAAGAGCCGCACCAAGGCGGCGCACGTGCGCGAAGACACGATCGCGGCGCCAACTTTCCCCGGCGATCAGCCTCAGACTCGCGCGCACCGCCTCCGCCAGCATGGGCGGTGCCGCTGTCGTATATATATAGTCGCGTGCCGTATTGACCAGCCATTCGATCAATTCGCCGCCGCCGGCGACAAAAGCGCCGCTGACCCCCGCCGCCTTGCCGAGCGTTGCCATATAGATGAGCCTATCGTCAGCCAGCCCGCTTGCGCATGCGCTGCCGTGCCCCTCGCCCAGCAGCCCGAAGCCATGTGCGTCATCGACATAGAGCCACGCATCATAGCGACGCGCCAGGCCCAGCAAGTCGGCCAGCGGCGCCTCGTCGCCATCCATGCTGTACACCGCATCGACCGCGATCAGCCTCGTTCGCGCAGGGGTCGCCTCCAGCAGGCTGGCGAGATGGTCGAGGTCGTTGTGACGGAAGCGGCGGAAGGTCGCGCGCGACAACAGGCAACCATCGTTGAGCGATGCATGATTCAGCCGGTCGCCGAATACGGCGTCGCCACGGCCGAGCAGACTGCCCAGCACCGACTGGTTGGCGGCATAGCCGGAAGTAAACAGCAAGGCCGCGTCCCGACCGACAAAGGCAGCCAATTCGCGCTCGGCCTGACAGTGTGCATCATAATAGCCACTGACCAGAGCCGATGCTCCGCTACCCACGCCCCAGCGCCGCGCGCCCGCGATGCAGGCGTCGACCAGCACCGGGTGCCCGGCCAGCCCCAGATAATCGTTGGCGGCAAAATTCAGGCAGGGCTGGCCCTCGCACTCTGCCAGCGCACCTTGCGCTACCTGCATGACCATCCGCTTGCGCCGCCGGTGTTGCACGGACAATTCTGCCAGTCCATTCGCGAGTTCGTCGGGTCCCATCCGCGGCCTCCTGTGAAAAACGCCCGTTCCGTAACAGAATCGGGCGTCTTCATGATTTATAATTCAGCAACTTCGGTCAAAATATCACAATGTCTGCAAATCCAGCTTGGCCATCAGCGCGCGGTCGGCGTCGACGTCGGGATTTCCCGTAGTCAGCAGCTTGTCACCATAGAATATCGAATTGGCACCTGCCATGAAGCACAAGGCCTGTACCGCTTCCGACATGCCGCGGCGTCCGGCCGACAGGCGGACATAACTCGATGGCATCGTCAGGCGGGCCACGGCGATGGTGCGGACGAATTCGGTCCAGTCCAGATCGGGGGCATCCTCCAGCGGAGTGCCGTCGACCTTGACCAGATTATTGATCGGGACGGATTCCGGCTGCGGCTCAAGATTGGCGAGTTGCACGATCAGGCCCGCGCGATCGCGGCGGGTCTCGTTCAGTCCCACAATGCCGCCGCAACAGACCGACAATCCCGCCTGGCGGACTTTGCCCAGGGTATCGAGCCGGTCTTCGTAAGCACGCGTCTGAATGATATCGCCGTATTTTTCGGGCGCCGTATCCAGATTATGGTTGTAATAGTCGAGGCCGGCATCCTTCAGCTTTTCCGCCTGGCCATCGCGCAGCAAACCGAAGGTCGCACAGGTTTCAAGTCCCAGCTCTTTCACGCGCCGCACCATGTCCAGCGTCTTTTCCAGATCGGCATCCTTGGGACCGCGCCAGGCGGCACCCATGCAGAAACGACCGGCGCCGTTGGCGCGCGCCTGCTTCGCCAGGCCGACGACTTCGTCCACGCTCAGCATCGGCTGGTCTTCGACCGCGGTTTCATGGTGCGTCGACTGCGGACAGTAGCCGCAATCCTCGGAACAGCCGCCGGTCTTGATCGACAGCAAGGTCGACAGCTGGATTTTGCTTGGATCGAAGAACTGGCGATGGGCTTCGGCGGCGCGGAACACCAGCTCCATGAACGGCAGATTATAGAGCGCCTCGACGTCTTCGACGCTCCACGCCGCGTTTTCGGGATGCAAGGTTGCGCCCTTGCTGAATTCAACAGTCTTTTGCATACGACATCCTCGCCTCGGCCTTCGGAACGAAGGGCAGGCGCCGCGCCTTGCCATTTCGTCCGGAAAAATGGATAAACAAGCAGGGCTGCATCTTTGCGCGTGCCGGCTATGCTGTCAAACATTTTACACAAAATAATTGACAATTGCTCAATATTTAATCAGCAATGCCAACTTTGCGGGCTTGTCTCATGCGCACACGGGATCTGCCCCGCCTGTCTGCGCCTGTTAACCCCTTTACCACCCGATAGCCGCTGCATCCGCTGCGCGCTCCCCCTGAGCGCCGCCGGTCTGTGCGGTGCCTGTTTGCAACACCCCCCCGCCTTCGATGCATTACACGCACCCTATGTCTTTTGCTACCCTCTCGACGTTTTGATTCACCGCTTCAAGTACGGCAGACACATCGAGCTGGCAAGCGCTCTCGGTCATTTGCTATGCCACGGCGTTACATCAGACACGAGTGGAATCGACGTTGTCATACCCGTTCCTTTGGCAAAAGAACGACTTGCCGAAAGAGGCTTTAACCAAAGTGCCGAGCTTGCCCGTTCACTCGCTGGTACAATACGCTCTCGATTCGACCCGACGCTGTGTGGGCGAAAACGCAACACTGCCGCTCAGGCCGGTCTCGACCTCGCCGCCCGGCGCCGGAATCTGCGCGATGCATTTTGCGTAGATCCCGCCGTGGCAGGCCTCTCCATCGCCATCGTCGACGACGTGGCGACAACGGGCGAGACCCTCTCGGAGATGGCTGCAACCCTCAAAAAAGGGGGGCCAAACCGGGTCCTTGCCTGGGCACTATCCCGGGCCGTAGCAATAAAAACTTGACCAACTTTTTGATTTTTTGGAACAATCCATCCTGCCAACGATGTTCACTGTTGTTTTATACCAGCCGGAAATACCGCCTAATACAGGCAACGTGATTCGTTTATGTGCCAATACCGGCTGTGAACTGCATCTGGTCAAACCGCTGGGCTTCCCGCTGGACGACGCAAAATTGCGGCGTGCCGGTCTGGATTACCACGAGTACGCTCGTCTCGTCGTGCACGAGAATTGGGAAGCTTGTCAGGCAGTACTCAAGGGGCGGCGTCTTTTCGCCGCTACCACCAAAGGCGCAACGCGCCATGACCAGATTGAATTCCGACCCGGGGATGTATTCGTATTCGGTCCGGAGTCGCGTGGACTGCCTCAGGAAGTGCTGGACGCCTTCCCGGCCACGCGCAGGATGCGATTACCGATGCAAGCCCAGTCGCGCAGCATGAATTTATCCAATGCTGTGGCCGTCACCGTTTATGAGGCGTGGCGGCAACTAGACTTCGCGGGAGGAATCTAGCGGTTCACGTATTGGCCCAACAGCATCAAGGGAGGTCTATGAAACCTGCATACCGATGGCTGTGGCTAGTGTTCGTCAGTCTAGTGCTAGTGGCCTGTTCCACCGTCAAGACCGCAAGCGCCATCAGTCAAACGCCGCTAAAAACGGCGAGCAAAGCAACGGTCAAGTCCGGTGCCTTTTTCCAGAACGATGGTCCGGCAGACCATATACCCGTTAATCTGGATCTGGTCCCGAACGCCGTACCTCAGGATGAGCCGCTGATCAAGGCAGCCAATCTGCCTTACTCAGCCCTGGGCATGAACTTCCGCCCGGATACCAGCGACAGCCCCTATAAGGTAAAGGGCAAGGCGTCCTGGTACGGCAAGCAGTTCCATGGTCGTCGTACCACATCGGGCGAACGCTACGACATGTTCGCGATGACCGCCGCTCACCCGACGTTGCCGATTCCGAGCTACGTCAAGGTGACCAACCTGAAAAACGGCAAGACCGTAGTAGTACGCATCAACGATAGAGGGCCGTTTCACCGCGGGCGCATCCTCGACCTGTCCTTCGCTGCCGCGCATCGCCTCGGCTTTGTCGGACAAGGCAGCGCCAGCGTGATGGTCGAACGCGTATGGCCTGATGCCGGCGGCGAGCATGTCGCGGCGGCCACGGCGCCTCGCGCCGCCCCTATCGCTGCTGCCGCGCCCAAGTACTTGCAACTGGGCGCGTTCAACAAACTGGCCAGCGCCGAAGCGATGTTGAAGAAGATGGTCGACGAACTCGACCAGCGCTACGACACCAAGCTTGGCATCGTCAACCAGCAAGGGGTATACACGGTCCGCCTCGGACCTTTCCCTTCGGCTGACGAAGTCCGCACGGCGGCGGAAAGCCTCAACGTTGAAAACATCGTCATGAACTGACGGCAAGACTGACTGACTGACACACTGCCACACAGGGCGAAGGACTACGGTCCTTCGCCCTGTTTCGTTTCTGGCGCACAGGCGATAAAAAACCCCGGCACATCGAAATGCCGGGGCGGAAAAGCCTTAAGTATCAGCAAAAGGCACCCGCTCAGGGAGGTAAGCGGGAGGCGCATGAAGCGTCTGCATTCTTAGTCAGGCTGCGGCGGACAAAGTTCCTCGTCCTCGCCGGCGGACGACTCGTCGAACCAGCGGGCCATGACCGCTTCCACTTCATCGCAACCCGATTTCTTCAGACTTGAAAAAAGTTGCACCGACACATCGGGATAATCCGTCATCGCCCTTTTTACCGAAGCCAGCGTCCTTTGCTGTTCCTGCCGGTTCATCTTGTCCGACTTGGACAGCAGAATATGTACAGGACGTTGCTGCGAACGGAAAAAATCGAGCATCTTGATATCCAGCTCCCGCAGCGGATGGCGCGCATCCATGATCAGCAGCAAGCCGATCAGGCTCTGCCGCGTCTGCAGATAGCGCCCGAGCAGCTCGATCCAGTGCGCGCGCACCGCTTCGGGGACCTCGGCGTAGCCATACCCGGGCAAATCGACCAGATAGCGTTCATCCCCCAGGTCGAAAAAATTGATATGCTGAGTACGTCCAGGCGTTTTAGATACATACGCCAATCGCGTACGACGGCACAATGTATTGATGGCACTGGATTTGCCCGCATTCGAACGGCCGACGAAAGCCACTTCGGCGCGCGTGGCGGGCAAATCTCGCAGATGGTTGACGGTGGTATAAAACTGCGCGTTCTGGAATAGTGTCATGGTAGTAAGGGCGAAATCAGTTGGTATAGAATAACAGGTTTGAAATTGCCACTATTGCAGATATTTACGAAATACAAAGTCAAGGAGTGACCATGAAACGTAAGATGCTGTTGGCGATGGCAAGCGCGGCACTGGCTGGCACCGTACTGGCCCAGGGCACGACCGACATAGGGGACGCAGCGCAAGGCAAATTGCTGGCGGATAAAGTGTGCGCCGCCTGCCACGGCGTCGACGGCAATAGCGTGGCGTCCATAAACCCGTCGCTCGCCGGGCAGCATCCGGCCTATCTCTATAACCAGCTCAAGTCCATGAAGAGTCAGGCCCGGGTCAATCCGGTCATGAGCGGCATCCTCTCCACCCTCAACGACAACGACTTGCGCAATGCCGCCGCCTACTTCGCCGCCCAGAAGCCGCTGCCCCGCGAAGCCGCGGACAAGACCCAGCTCGTCGCGGGCCAGAAGCTGTTCCGCGCCGGCAACGCCGTGACTCACGTCCCCGCCTGTATGGCATGCCATGGCCCGAGCGGCGCCGGCATTCCCGACCAGTTCCCACGCCTGGGCAGCCAGCAGGCCGCATACATCGCCAAACAGCTCGGCGACTTCAAGGCAGGGACGCGCAAAGGCCCCGACGGCAAGCCCAGCCAGATGAACGACATCGCCGCGCGCCTGTCCGACAGCGAGATGAAGGCGGTTTCCGAGTACATTTCCGGATTGCGCTGAGCGCGGCACCATCCACACCACGTGATCGCAACACACCCGTCCCCCGGACTGCCGCAGGATGGCGGGGCATCCCTCCCGCGTGCCGCACGCAAACGACGCGCGGGAGGGGAAAAACCGGATCAGATCCTCTATGAAAAACCGCAGGCTTGCCTCATTCACACTGCGTTCTCTCTACGAGCTGTTAAGCTCGATGCGCTTCGCCATCGGCATGCTGACCATTGTCGCCATCGCCTCGGTCATCGGCACCGTCCTCAAACAGAACGAGCCCTACCCCAATTACGCTTTCGAGTTCGGCGCCTACTGGTTCCGGGTGTTTGAAACCCTGGGCCTGTACGATGTCTATCATAGCGGCTGGTTTCTGACGATTTTGTCTTTCCTGGTCCTGTCGACCACGCTGTGCATCGTGCGCAACGGACCGGCCTATATCAAGGATATGAAGTCATGGCGCGAGAATGCGACTGCCGGTTCTCTCGCCTCGATGCGCCATTCGGCGCTCTTTCGCTCGCATGAGGCAGACCCGGCCACGATTGGCGCCTATCTGAGCGCGCAGGGCTTCCGTTTTCGCATCAGCGAACGCGACGACCGCAGTACGCTGCTCGCGGCAAAAAAAGGAACAGCGACCAAATTCGGTTACTTTTTCGCTCACGGCGCCATGGTGCTGATCTGTCTGGGCGGACTCATAGACGGCAACCTGCCGCTCAAGCTTGCGCAGTGGACCGGGCGGGTGCAGGCAGAAACCCGCGAGATTCCACAGGCGCAGATTCCCGCCAGAAGCCGTCTCGGCCTGAATAATCTGTCCTTTCGCGGCGACGTGAATATCGCGGAGAACAAGAGTGCCGATGTCGTCTTCATCAACGCGGGGCAAGGCTATCTCGTGCAGGAACTGCCTTTCATCGTCACGCTCAAGGCCTTTCACGTCGATTACTACAGCAATGGCATGCCCAAGCTGTTCGCCAGCGACATCGTCGTCACCGACAAGGCCAGCGGCAAGGAAACGCCGGCCCGGGTCGAAGTCAATCATCCGCTGATCGTCAAAGGCATCGCCATCTACCAGGCCAGCTTCGGCGACGGCGGCTCGCCGCTCGTTTTCGACGCCTGGAATCTGGAGGCGCCGCAGATCGCGCCGGTCACCCTGAACGCTCAATCGTTGTCCAGCCAGCCGCTTGTCGCCAACGGCAAAAACTACACGCTCGAATTCGGCGAGCTGCGCGTGATCAATGTCGAGAACATGGCCGCCGCCCAGGCGGCGCCCGCGACGCTGGCCCAGCGCATGAACGAGGCGCGCTCGGTCCGCAAGGACAACACCTCGCTGCACAATGTCGGCCCCAGCATCAGCTTCAAACTGCGGGACAGCCAGGGACAGGCGCACGAATACCTGCAATACATGACGCCCGTGAGGCTGGATGGCGCCAACTATGTACTGGCAGGCATGCGCAGCGAAGTCGGCCAGCCTTTCCGCTATCTGCGCCTGCCGCTCGACGATGAGATGTCCATCGCACGCTTCATGCGCTTGCGCGCCACGCTGCTTGATCCAGGCCGCTACGAAGCCATCGCGGCCAGAAGTACCGCCAAGGCGCTGCAAGGCCAGGCGATCTCGTCCGATATGCGCGACCGCTTCCGCGACAGCGTCAAATGGATACTCGCCCGTTTCGCACAGGGCGGCTTCGCCGGACTCGAACGTTTTCTCGACCAGCGCGTGCCGGCTGACAAGCGCGCCGACATCGCGCAGACCTATGTCAAGATTTTGCAGGGCGCCATCATCGACGCCATGGACGTGGCAGACCAGGCCGCCGGCGCCGAACCGCTGCGCATGAACGAATCCCACTACCGCTTTCTGCTGGACGGCCTGGTGGCAATGAGCGCGCTTAACGACTATGCTTCTCCGGTGTTGCTGCAACTGCGCAGTTTCAAGCAGGTCCAGTCCACCGGGTTGCAGATCACGCGCTCGCCAGGCAAGACTCTGGTCTATCTCGGTTCCATGCTACTGGTCCTGGGCATATTTCTTATGTTTTATGTACGCGAACTCCGAATCTGGGTGGTGCTGTCGGGGCATGATGTCAGGATAGCCATGACGTCCAATCGCCATAACCGAGACCTCGATACCGATTTCGACCGGCATCGCGACGCGCTCAAACAGCTGCTGCGAGGTGAATGATGGAAATCGCTCAACACTTTGGCACCCCCCGCTTCTACAAGCGGCTGGATAAATTCGACGGTCTGTATGCCCTGGCCATCGCCCTCGCGACCGGCGTCGCGCTGCGTCGTTACGGCTCCGGCATGGACGCCTACGAGATCGCCATCCTGTTCGGGGCCGCCGGCGGCCTGATCGCACTGGGCTGGTTCTGGAAAGCCTGGCGGGTGTTTTTCCCGGTGGCGGCGCTGACCGCCCTGGCAGCCATCGGCCAGTATCACGGCGACCTCGACCGCGGCCAGCATGCGTTCGGACTCAAATATCTGTTTTCCAGCCAGTCGTCCATCATGTGGATGTGTTTTCTGTTTTTTCTGGCGACGGCGCTCTACTGGGCGGGCCTGCTTGCGCGCTCGGCCCTGCTCGCGCGCATCGCCTCGGGCCTGACATGGAGCGCCGCCGCGCTCGGCCTGGCCGGCATGCTGACACGCTGGTACGAAAGTTATCTGATCGGCCCCGACATCGGCCACATCCCGGTTTCCAATCTGTATGAAGTATTCGTACTGTTCTGCCTGATCACGGCACTGATGTATCTCTATTACGAGGCGCGCTTCCAGGCACGGCAGATGGGCGCCTTTGTCCTGCTCGTGATCTCGGCGGCGGTCGGTTTCATTCTCTGGTATGGCATCGCGCGCCAGGCGCATGATATCCAGCCGCTGATTCCGGCTCTCCAATCGTGGTGGATGAAGATACACGTTCCGGCCAACTTCGTCGGCTATGGCGCGTTCTCGCTGGCCGCCATGCTCGGCGTCGCCGAATTGCTGGAAAGGCACGGCCACCTCAAGGGCAAGCTGCCGCCGGCGGCGGTTCTGGACGAAGTCATGTACAAGGCGATCGCGGTCGGATTCCTGTTCTTCACCATCGCCACCGTCCTCGGGGCCATGTGGGCTGCCGACGCCTGGGGCGGCTACTGGTCGTGGGATCCGAAAGAGACGTGGGCGCTCGTCGTCTGGCTCAATTATGCGGCCTGGCTGCATATGCGCCAGATCAAGGGCTGGCGCGGAGAGCCCCTCGCCTGGTGGGCGGTGTTCGGCGTCGTCATCACCAGCTTCGCCTTTCTCGGCGTCAATATGTTCCTGTCCGGTCTCCACTCCTACGGCGGGCTCTAGTCGCGATGGCGGCGTGGTTCCTGTACCTGATCGAGTGCAGCGACGGCAGCATCTACACCGGCATCACGACCGATGTCGGCCGCCGCTGGCGTGAACACGCGAGCGGCAAGGGCGCACGCTATACGCGCATGCGCCCGCCGCGCCGGCTGCTGGCGGTCGTCGAATTCGGCGACCGCCGCCAGGCATCGCAAGCCGAGTACGCGCTCAAGCGGCTGGCGCCGGAGGCCAAACGCGACTTTGCCCGCCGGCACGGCGCCGACCTTCTCCTGACGCCGGACGCATGCCACAATTAACGTTTGAAGATTCGCGGCGGTAACACACATGTCCCTCAAATTTCATGTCATCCCGGTGACGCCATTCGCCCAGAATTGTTCCATTCTGTGGTGCGACCAAACGCAGCGAGCCGCCGTGGTCGACGCAGGCGGCGATCTCGAACTGATCGAGAACGCGCTGGCGACGCGCAACCTGACCCTGGAAAAACTGCTGCTCACGCATGGCCACATCGATCATGCCGGCGCCGCCGCCGAGCTCGCGGCGAGCCATGCTGTTCCGATAGAGGGACCGCAGCGTGAAGACGCATTCTGGCTGGATCAATTGCCTCAGCAAGGCACCATGTTCGGCTTTCGCCAGGTTCCGGCATTGACACCGGACCGCTGGCTCGAGCAGGGCGACTCGGTGACCGTCGGCGAGCAGACCCTGCAGGTGCTGCACTGCCCGGGCCATACGCCGGGCCATGTGGTGTTCTACAGCGAGCCTGCCGCCTTGCTGATCGCCGGCGACGTCCTGTTCCAGGGTTCGATCGGCCGTACCGACTTCCCGATGGGCAACCACGCACAGCTGCTGAACGCGATTCACGACAAGCTGTTCACCCTGCCCAACGCCACCACGGTGGTCACCGGCCACGGGCCGCTGACCACGCTTGGCGACGAAAAACGCTCGAACCCTTTCCTCGCCGACGCGCGTTATCGCTGAACGCCGACGAGGGTGCCGGCCACGCTGGCATCCTCGTCGCGATGCGCGTACGAAGGGGCTTTCTCTCCGCTGAAATCGACGCTGCCGCTCAGGCTCGAATGGCGCCCCGGTAAACGGGATAGCTGAGCGCCTTCCGCCTCGACCTTGCCGCCGCTCGATTCGACACGCGCGCCGACGATGTCGATGCCCCCGCTCGCATCCAGCTTCACATCGCCGCGCGCCATCACGCCGGTCGCCGCCACGACCGTGTCGTCGTGCATGCGCTCGAAGGAGACGCCCCCCCCAGGCACGCCGCCCTGTAGCGACGCGGCAAGCGAGCCTTTTCCGCTATCGGCGCTGTCCGGACGCCCCTGCAGGTGCAAGGCGCCGTCGATATGCATGTCCACCGTGCCCGCCACCACCTCGGCACCGGACAGAACCGCGCCGGACGACGCCAGAATCACGTGTCCCCCTTCGACCCGGGTTCCGAGCTGATGCAGCCCGCCGTGCTCGCCCTGCTCCACCCGCAGGTCGACATCCGCGCCCAGGCTGGCCTTGGCTTCTGCCGTGGGCGACTTGCGCTTGCCGGCCAGGGTGGCCTCCACCCGCAGTTCGGAGCCACTGCTCGTCCCCGTCGCCGACTCCAGCGTCATCGCTCCCGCGCTGCGCAGCTCAACGCCGGAACCCGTCAGCATCGCACCTTCCACCCGCAACGCGTCTGCGCCCTCCGCACCGGCCGACACGGCCACGCCTTCGCGACTGACAATGACGGCGGCTTGAACCGTCGTCCCGGCATCATGCTTCCGCCCCACCGTTCCCGCGCCTTCGACCTCCACCGCTTCGCCACCTGCCGCCACCGCCGAGCGGCCGCTCCACTCGAGCGTTTCCGACTGCGTCTGCCCCCGTGCCGCGTCGATTTCGACTCGGCCGCCGGCGGCCAGCGTCACCGGACCGGCCTCGGCATCGCGCGCTCCGATGCGACTCCCATCCAGCAGAAGGTCGCCGCCGGCCGCGACGTTTACCGCCCCCGGACTGTTCAGGCCGACCGCCTGCACGGTCGTGGCGCTCGCCTGCCGATGCGCCCCCCCGGCGGCGGCCTGGCCCGACCCGGAGTCGCCGGTCTCGCCCAGCGCCAGCCCGAGACGGCCTTCGCCATGCGTGCGATCGTGCGTTTCCTGCTGCCGCTCGTGCGCGGCCGCCAACGAGAGCGTGCCGCCGACATCGATAGCGATGCCGCCCGCCCCCGCCTCGATGCGCGTGCCGCTATAAGTGGCGTCGCCGGCGACACGAATGTCGATTGCATTGCCGGCTATCGTCCCCCCCTGCTCGTGCCGGACCAGGCTCGTGTCCTTCTGCCCCTCGCCTTCGCCCTGACCCTTCACCTGCAAGTCGTAGCCGGTGCGGGTCGCCACACGCAATCCAGCCTCGCCCCGGTCGGCGCTTTCTTCATGCCGGCTCTCGCTGACGGCGACGTCCGACACATGCCTCCCGGCGGACAAGGCCACGCTCCCCGCCTCGGCCTTATACTGTGTCCCCTGATCGAGCAGTCGACCGGTCGCCTCGACCGTCACGGATGCGCCATGCAGTTGTGTCGGCTCGGCCTGCAGGCGGCTGTCGTGGCTATTGCTGGCGTTGGCCCTGACCGTAAGGGTGAAACCGGCATCCGGTATGCCGATGCCGCTGATCGCGGCATAAGCGGCCTTCCAGTCCCCGTCGGCCGCATGCCGTGCCGCCTCCCCCAGCGCAGCGGCGACCTTCGCGTCGCCCGGATCGCCCAGCAGGGAAATCCCGGCCTGGTAAGCTCCTTTCCAGTCGCCGCGCGCCGCACTCTGCGCTGCCGACGCCAGTGCCTTGCCCACGCTCCCGGCGTCGGGCTGCACCAGAGGCAGATCGCCCGCCAGCTTGACGACGGGACGGAGCACTTCGCCATAATCGGCGCTCGGCCCCAACTCGGCACCCCACTTGAGCTCGCCATCGCGCGTATCCCGCTGCGAGGAGGCGGCGCGCTGCGCGATGTCCTCGGCGCTGATGTGCAAGGCACCGGCGGCGTTCAGGCGCGCTCCCTCGCTTTGCACCTTGCTGCCGTCCAGCGTCAGCGCGTTGCCGGCATCCATGCTGCTCACCTGTGCGTTATTGGCCTCGGAGGCATGCGTAGTCGTGCGCTGACCGAGGAATACCCCGTCGCCCGCGCGATCGATGCCGCCGCTCACATACGCTCCGCCGGCAAGCGCCGACGCCGTAGTCCGTTGCTGCACCGTATCGCGGCTGGCGGCCAGATCCACATCGGTCGCGGTGACGGCGATGTCACCGCCAGCCGCGATCTGCGACCCCTCCAGCTTCACTGACCCGCTGGCCCGGATAGTCACGTCGCCGCCGCGAACGCTGGCCGCAAGGGTATCGACGCGCTCCATATCCTGCGTGTCGCGCCGGTATTCCGCCTGCCACCCGGCGCGGTACTGCTTGTCCCCTTCCATCCCGGAAAAAACGCCCAGTTCCAGCGCCGAGGTATGCGAATGCGCTTGCGACTCTTGCGATGCCGCCCTGATCTCCACCTTGCCCCCTGCATCGATCGCCAGCCACCCGCCGGCATCGACGCGGCTGCCGATCAGGGCAAAATCGCCCTGGCTGCCGATGCGCAGATTGGATTCGGCGCGGACCTCCGATCCTATCGCACGCTCTTCCGAACGGCTGTCGTCGCGCGAAGCCGTCGGGATGCTGAACACGCCGCCCCGGCTCTCGCGGACGCGGGTCTGCGTCGATTCGATACCGTTGTCGATGACGACATCGCCGCCTGCCGCCGCCACGGCATCTTCACGGCCGAGTACCGCACTGCCCGATATATGGATATTCCGCCCGGCGGCCATGCCCAGCCGGCCGTTCGCCCCGATCTCGGACGCACTCAGGCTCGACGCGTCGCCGCTGTCCGCATGCGTGCCTCCGCCTGCGATCCCGCCCCATAGCGTATTGTCGTCACGGCTGCTGCGTTGCGATACGGCCTCGGCCGCGCTCACGATCAGGTCGCGCCCGGCGCCGACGACCAAGTCGCCCCCCGTCACCAGCACGGCGCCGTCCAGATTCACATCATTGGCAGCCGTCAGCCTGGCGCCGCCGCCACCGGACAGCACGCTGCCCACGATGCGTTCTTCCGTCTCGCTCCGGTTCCAGCTGCCCGTTTCCAGCCCCGCCCCCTCGTTGACACGCCTCCCGCTCTGGCGTTGACTCCGGCTCTCGCGCACGCCATCCACACGCAGATCGCTGCCGCTGGCGAGATCCAGCCCGCCTCCTGATCTGAGCTTTGCACCGCTGATGCGCATGCCGCCGCTGCCGGCCGACATGCTCAGCGTGGCGCCTGCCTCGATATCGACGCCATGCGCCACGCTGCTTTCCGTTTCGTCCAGACTGTGCCGCAGCCACGAGTCTTTCCACGCATTGTCGTAATTGCCGGTGAGCGTCGTCGCCAACCGTGCGCCGAGCTCGACCTCGTTCGCCGCGATGCTGACGTCGTGCGCATGCACGCTGCTCGCCGTCAGCGCTACCTTGTCGCGGGCAGCGAGCGTCACGTGTCCGCCGTCGAGCCGCGTCCCGCTCACGGTCTGGCCATGGCTATAACTGCCCTTGTCGCGGGCGCCGGTCTGCCAGATGAACCAGCTCTCCTCATGCGTGTCGTTGCGGCTCGTGCTTTCATCCACGTGCCCTCCGAGTTGCACGGTCCGCCCGGTCAGACGGATATCGGGAGCGGCGAGCGTGGCCGCCTCCAATTCCAGCGCGGCGCTGCTGTCCACGGCGATGGCTTCGGTGGCCGCGATATCGGCACCGACATGAATCCCGCCAAAGCCGGCCAGGCGCACCCTGCCAGCCTTCATTCCGCCCAGATAGACGCTATCGAGTTCGCCGCGGCCTTTCGCCAGGCCGTCTTCATAACCGACCTCGAGTTGCCCGCTCAGACCGTCGATCCTGTCCCCCGCCTCGATCCGGCCTTGTGCATCCACCCTCGGGGCGACAAGGTCGAGAGCCCCCTCCGTCGTCAGCGCGTCCCGCACCGTCAGCGTGCCCTCTGCCCCGGTCGTCAGCTTGAGCAGGCGCCCGCCCTCGACTTCGGGGCGGCCGACGAGCAGGGTTGCCCGCGGGGTATTGATGAAGCCGCAACCCTGGCACTGGATACCGTTAGGGTTGGCCAGCACGTAGTCGGCGGCCTGGCCGAACACCTCCTGCCTGCCGAGAAGCAGCGACGGATTGCGGCCGACGACCTCGTTGAGGATGACCGCGGCCGCCCGCCCGCCCAGGCTGCCGTTGCCGGCGAGCTCGCCCGCCAGCTGCGAGCGCCCGCCGGCAACGGCGTTGTTGAGGACGGCCCCCGCCGCGCTGATGCTGTATTCCTTGAAATGATTGTGCGACAGCCCGGCGGCACTCGGGGCGGCGATCGCGATCACGGCCACCCCCGTCGCACTGCGTGCGACCTGGGTGCTGCTCCCCTCCGCCACCTCGATTTCGGCGCACAGGACCGGGTCAGCCAGCGCGAAAGCCAGAGTGACGACAGCCGAGACTCTCCCTTGCATGGATAGTTGGAAACGCGTATTCATGGCACTGCTCCTTATGATGTGTGGTGTTGTAGCTGCCCACGCGTCTACGCGCGTTGCATTGCCGTACCCGGCTCAATAGAGCCAGGCGACACCGGCCAGCAGCCGGTGCCCCTCCGCGACAAAACCGGACGGCCGCCCGAGTGGACGGCTATATTCGAGATCCATGCTGATCCTGCCGTGCAGCAGGCCGAGGCCGGCGCTCGCGCCGCTGGCGCCCCGCCACGGAGGCCGGGCGCCATGCCACAGCACGCGGCCCGCATCCAGGCCAAGACGCGGCAGCAGCCCGCCCTGTGCCGTCGCAATGCGGTATTGCAGGGTATTGCGCCAGAACCAGCCCGATTCGCCGGCCAGCGGATTGCGCGCATGCCCGCGTATCGCCCCCGGCGCGGTGATTTCCATTTGCTCGGCCGCCGGCAGGGCATCGCGGCTCGCCTGCCAGTCGAAGCGGCTGCTCAAGGTGCCGCCTGCGAAACTGAAATCGGTGTCGATGCCGAACACCCATTTGTTGAAGCGCGCGACGGGCGCCCCCTCTATGCCCCCATGCGGCTGCCTCGCCCCCAGCCAGCCCACGCCGCGCTCCAGCCCGCCGCGGACGGATACTTCGCCCCGCGCGAAGACTCGCCGCTTCGTATATCCGGCCCCCGCCACCGTCAGTGTCGGGCTGGCCAGCTCGCGCAGTTCGTCCATCAGATAGTGGCGCAGTCGCTTATGCGTCAGTTGCAGAGAGAAACCGTCGATATGTTCTGCATCGCGCCATAGCACGCGCTCCAGCTTCACGCTGGCGGATGCGGTCTGTCCGCTCAGCGCAACCGTGTGGTAGATCAGGCGCTGCCGGTTGTAATAATCGGACCATCCGGCTGCCAGACTCGTCGTCCAATAGCCGTAAGGACGCGAGTAATACAACGCCAGCGAGCGCCGCCGGTGTCCGGGCAAGCGATCCAGCGTCTGCCCGACGCTGACGCCGGCGGCATCGTAGACGCCGCCCGGATTGTCGATGCCGAAACTGAGCGTGCCCTGCACGACGCCGGTAGCCGGTTCGCCGCCGTTATCGAGCGCGATGAAGCCGTGCCTGCCGCCGGTGGATCGTTCATCGATCGCGAGCTCGACTCCGCCCGGAACCGGATTCACGCGCGCATGCATCGCCACCGTCGGCAGGCGATTGGCCTGATCGAGGCCCTGTTCCAGCGCCCGCAGATCCAGCGGCTTGCCCAGCGCGTCGGGGAAAAGGGCGGCAACGTCGCCCCTGGCCGACGACGCCTCCATTCGCACGACCCGCCCTTCATCGACCCTGAGCACGAGTTCGCCATCGGCCGCGACCGGCTGCGGCAGCACCCGCGCGGCAACATGGCCACGCTGCAGATAGAGCGCGCTCAGACTTCGCAGCAGGACATTGAGGGCTTTGCGCGACAGGCAGCTGCCGTCTTCGGGCTGCAGGGCGTCGACTGCGGGCCTCGGCAGGGCATGAACACCGACGATGCGAACGCGCGTCACCGCCAGGCACTCGGCCCCTCCCTCGCGCACCTCCTCTTCGCTGCGGCGTGGATCGGCGTCGGGGAGTGTCTGCGCCACGGCGCCACCGAGGGCGAACAAGGCCAGGCAGCCGGGCGCGAGCACCGATTCGAAAACCGTTGTCATCGATCTAACCATTGTTTTATTAGATGAGGGTTGCTATCAGACGACGATATCGGGCACGCGGCAGAGCGTCCAGAGAATGATACACATTCTCATTCTTGCCGCATAAGTCGTGGTATTTGCGAAACAGACGGGAAAAATCCGGGGAGAAGAGGACGACGGAAAAAACCGTCGCCGCCGGCATGAGCCGGCGGCGACGGTCGATCAGGCATTGTAGCGGCGGAACAAGTCGATGAGTTTGGCCGTCGAACTATCGTGCGTGGCCGGCGGCAGCTTATCGGTCAGTTCGCCGTGGATGGTTTTCGCCAACTGCTTGCCGAGCTCCACCCCCCACTGGTCAAAACTGTTGATATTCCAGATCACGCCCTGCACGAAGATCTTGTGCTCATACAAGGCGATCAGCGAACCGAGGTTGCGCGGCGACAAACGCGAAATCAGCAGGGTATTGGTCGGCCGGTTGCCGCCAAATACCTTGTGCGGCACCAGCGCCTCCATCGCCTCTTTGCCCATGCCCTGGCCGGACAATTCGGCACGCACCTCGTCCGCGGTCTTGCCGCGCATGAAGGCCTCGGCCTGGGCGAAGACATTGGCCAGCAGGATTTCATGGTGCCCCGGCAGCGAGGCCCGTCTTTCCAGCGAAGCGATCAAGTCGATCGGCGATACGTGCGTACCCTGATGCAGCAGCTGGAAGAAGGCATGCTGGCCATTGATGCCGGTCTCGCCCCAGATGATGGGAGCGGTCTCGAAATCGACCGACTGACCGTCATGCATGACCTGTTTGCCGTTGGACTCCATGTCCAGCTGCTGGATGAAGGCGGGCAAGCGATGCAGATACTGGTCGTAAGGTGCGATGACGTGGCTGCCGCCGCCGTAGAAATTGATGTACCACACGCCCAGCATGCCCAACAGCACCGGCATGTTCGCTTCCAGCGGCGCGTTGCGGAAATGCTGGTCCATGATGTGGGCGCCATTGAGCAGCTCGGTGAAATTCTCCACGCCCAGATAAAGCATGATGGGCAAACCGATCGCCGACCACAGGCTGTAGCGTCCGCCGACCCAGTCCCAGAACTCGAACATATTGGCCGGGTCGATGCCGAAATCGGCCACCGCTTTCTGGTTGGTCGAAACGGCGACGAAATGTTTCGCGACGTTCTTCTCGTCGTCGGCATGGCGGAGGAACCACTCGCGGGCCGTCAGCGCATTGGTCAGGGTTTCCTGCGTCGTGAAAGTCTTGGAGGCCACCACGAATAGTGTGGTCTCTGGATGGACTTTCTTCAGCGTTTCCTTCAACTGCGCACCGTCCACATTCGAGACGAAATGCATATTCATGCGCGGGTGGCCGTAGGGCTTGAGCGCGCTGCAGACCATCAACGGACCGAGGTCGGAACCGCCGATGCCGATATTGACCACGTCGGTAATGGGCTGATTGGTATAACCGAGCCATTCGCCGGAACGCACTGCATGCGAAAAGCGGCCCATGCGGTCGAGCACGCTGTTCACTTTCGGCATCACATCTTCTCCGTCGACCATGATCGGCGAATTGGTGCGATTGCGCAGTGCGACGTGCAGAACGGCGCGGTTCTCCGTGGTATTTATTTTTTCGCCCTTGAACATCGCCTTGAGCTTGTCAGGCAAGCCGGCTTCGTGGGCAAGCTGCATCAGCAGGCGGATGGTCTCGTCATTGATGCGGTTTTTGGAATAGTCGAGAAAAACGTCGCCGACTTCGAGGAAATACCGTTCGGCGCGCTCGGGATCATTCAGGAATTGATCCCGCATATGCAGATGGCGCGTCTCGGAAAAATGCTGCCATAGCGATTGCCAGGCAGGTAACTCGGTCAATACACTCATGATACATCGCCTCAGTTTTCGTCTGTTTATTCGCGCAGCCGTCGACTCCTCAGACTGTGCTTGGTTTTTTCCAGCTGTGTAATCAGACCCGGACCACGCTGCAAGGCCACACCGACCGCCAGGATATCGATCAATACCAGGTGGACGATACGGGACAGCATGGGGCTATAGGTTTCGGCATCCTCGGGCGCATCGGCAACCAGCGTCACAGTCGCCTTGCGAGCGAGCGGGGAACCGCCGCGCGTGATAGCCACCACACGGGCGCCGCCATGCAGCGCCTCGTCCACCGCATCCAGCAATTCCAGCGAGCGACCGGAATTGGATATCGCCACCAGCACATCGCCCTCCGTGAGGAGGGACGCCGCCATGGCCTGGATATGAGTATCCGCGTAGGCAACAGTGGGGATGCCATAACGGAAGAATTTGTGTTGGGCATCCTGCGCGATGATGCCCGAATTGCCAAGCCCGTAGAATTCGACCCGTTTGGCGTGAGACAGCAATTCGACCGCCTCGGCCACTGCCGCCGGGCTGACATCGTTGCGGCACTTGATCAGTGCCGACACCGTGTTGTCGAATACCTTGGCCGCGATCTCGGAGGTCGGATCTTCCGGTCGAACGCTGGAATGCACATAGGGTACTCCGGTTACCAGACTCCCCGCCAGCTTGAGCTTGAAGTCGGGAAGACCCGAACACCCCATGGAGCGGCAGAAGCGGATCACCGTCGGCTGACTGACCCCGGCGTTGCGGGCAATGTCGGCAACGGCCGCCTGCATGACAGTGTACGGCTGCACCAGGACCAATTCCGCAACTTTGCGCTCGGCACCGGAGAGCTCGGACAACTGCAAGCGGATACGTTCAAGCATGCTGCACCTTCCCGAGACGGGCCGACAGAGCCGCCCCCGCCCCGATCAGGGCCGGGTACCGGCTTTCGATCAGAAACACGGGAATCGCGGCCAGATAGCCCGAGAAACGTCCTTTGTCCTCAAAGCGCGAGCGGAAGGGCGAAGACAGGAACAGCTCGCCCAGCCTCGGCACGATGCCGCCACCGATATAAACGCCGCCGACCGAACCCAGCGTCAACGCCAGATTGCCGGCCGCTCCGCCCAGCATCGCACAGAACACTTCCACCGCCTCGCGGCAACGCACGGACTCGCCCTCCAGCGCACGGCGGGTGACCTCCGCCGCCGTCGCCGGCATATACGCCTCGCCCGCAAGATGGCATAGCGCTTCGTGTATCAGGACCAGACCCGGCCCGGACAGCAGCCGTTCTGCCGAAACATGCTCGTGCCGTTCGCGCGCAAACCGCCAGACGGCCAGTTCGCGTTCGTCGAACGGCGCAAAACTCACATGCCCGCCTTCGCCCGCCAGCGCCGTATACGCGCCGGCACCGTCCGGGATCAGGCCGGAAACGCCGAGCCCGGTACCGGGGCCGATCAAGCCCATCACCGCATTGGGCCGGGCGCTGCCACCTCCGACCTGGCGCAATTCGTCCGCCGGCAAATGCGGCAGCGACAGCGCAAGGGCGGTGAAATCATTGATGACGACCAGTGTGTCGAGCCCCGCGGCCAGCCGCGTGGCCTCGATGGAGAAACCCCAGTGGTGGTTGGTCATCTGCACCCAGTCGCCCGTCACCGGATTCGCGATGCCGATGGCCGCGTGTCTCACCTTCCCTCCCGCTCCGGCACCTTGCAGATAG
Organism: Paludibacterium yongneupense DSM 18731; assembly: GCF_000422925.1. GTDB lineage: Bacteria > Pseudomonadota > Gammaproteobacteria > Burkholderiales > Chromobacteriaceae > Paludibacterium > Paludibacterium yongneupense. The sequence goes on along the minus strand of NZ_KE383958.1, from coordinate 43,229 downwards.
GTGCGCAACGCCGCTTCGAGCGTCGGATAGTCCGCTCCCGGCAAGACCTCGATTTTTTCGAGAACGCCGGCCGACGTTTCCAGGGCAAAACGGGCATTGGTTCCGCCGATATCGGCGAGTAGACGTGGATAGCTTGGCTCAAGTGACATCGAGAGCAACCTCGGTTCAATCGGAAATGGGTACAGTGAAAAGGCGCAGCGGCCGGAGAGACGCTCCCCGACCGGGTGACGCCACTCCCGCGGCCACCGGTTTACACCAGCGGCGCAGGGAGTTTGGAACTACTATCAAGAACAGGAAGCTGGCGCATCGCACACGCCAGCCCCCCGCTCCGTATCAGCTTTCTTCGTGCCAGGACACGCCGTCGCGCGACAGCAGCGCGCTGGATGCCGCCGGACCCCAGGTGCCGGAAGTGTACAGCTTCGGCGGTACGGTGGAGTGCTTCCAGGCCTCCATGATCGGGGTGACCCAGCGCCAGGCTTCGATCAGCTCGTCACGACGCATGAACAGAGCCAGCTGCCCGCGAATCACGTCGAGCAGCAGACGTTCGTAGGCGTCGGCGCGACGCACGGAGAAGGCCTGGTTGAAGTCGAGGTTCAGGAAAGCCGGTTGCAGGCGCATGGTGTCGCCCGGTTCCTTGGCCAGGAAGTGCATGCGGATGCTTTCGTCCGGCTGCAGGCTGATCACCAGACGGTTGGCGGTGTTGCTGCCGACCGGGCTGGGGAACAATTGATACGGCACGTCGCGGAAGTTGATGACGATTTCCGCCAGACGTTCCTGCAAGTGCTTGCCGGTACGCAGGTAGAACGGAACACCGGCCCAGCGCCAGTTTTCGATTTCGGCCTTGATGGCAACGAACGTTTCGGTCTGGCTGTCGGCGGGTACGTTCTTCTCTTCGCGGTAGGCCTTGACCGGCTTGCCGTTGACGGCACCGGATTTGTACTGGCCGCGGACCGTGTTGCTGGCCACGTCTTCGTTGCTGGTGAACGGGCGCAGGGCCTTGAGTACTTTGAGCTTTTCGTCGCGGACGGCGTCGGCGCTCATATTGGCCGGCGGTTCCATCGCGACGATGCACAGCAATTGCAGCAGGTGGTTCTGGATCATGTCGCGCAGAGCGCCGGTACCGTCGTAGAAATCGCCACGGCCTTCGACGCCGAGGTCTTCGGCGATGGTGATCTGAACATCATGGACCCACTCGCGACGCCACAGCGGTTCGAACAAGGCGTTGCCGAAGCGGATGGCCATCAGGTTCTGAACCGACTCTTTGCCAAGGTAGTGGTCGATACGGTAGAGCTGTTCTTCCTTGAAGTGCTTGGCGACGGCTTCGTTGATCGCGTTGGACGATTCGAGGTCGGTACCCAGCGGCTTTTCCAGGACGACGCGGACGTTGTCGCGGTTCAGGCCGACGGCAGCCAGGTGTTCGCAGCAGACGGTGAACAGCTCCGGAGCCAGCGACAGGTAGCAGACAACGCTCTTCTGCGTATCCGGGCCAACCCACTCGGCCAGGGCCGGGTAGTCGGAACCGGTGCCGGCATCGACCTTGAGATAGTCGACGCGCGTGAGGAATTCTTTCCAGCTTTCCTCGCTCTTGGCCTTGACGTGCTGGCGCGAATTGGTTTCAACCAGCTCCAGGTATTCGTCGAGCGAGATTTGCTTGCGTCCCAGACACAGGATGCGTCCGTTTTCATTCAAGAGGCCGGCCGCATGCGCCTGGTACAAGGAGGGCAGAAGCTTGCGCATGACGAGATCGCCGGTGCTGCCAAACAGCACCATGTCAAAAGCCGGAGTGTTGTCAATTCCAGTACGCATAATGGTATCCATAGTAAATGAGGGGCTCGATGTAGTTATATTACCACTCGAAAACGCCCTGTCTATTGGAGATAGATCAAGGAAACGAACATTCATTTCTGTGAGACTTGATGTACCAAATACCTACAAGCCAATAAAATCAAGGACGTTAACAAAGATATCCACAATCCCACAGGCATTAAAGGGGATTCGCCTTGCTTTTTGACTGTAGTAAAATTACCATCTAAATACTACCTTCCACGGGGTTATACCATGGCCAAACATCCCGTCCTCGTCGACGTCACTGACCGCATTATCGAACGCAGCCGTAGAACACGCACTGCCTATCTGGACCGCATCCGTTCCGCCACCCTCAAGGGCAAGGTCGAACGGTCGCAATTATCCTGCACCAACCAGGCACACGCGTTCGCCGCGATGCCGAACGAGACCAAGATCCGCTTGAAGGAAGCGACGCTTCCCAACCTGGCCATTGTTTCCGCTTACAACGACATGCTGTCGGCACACCAGCCGCTGGATATGTTCCCGGCCTGGATCAAGGAAGAAGCGCTCAAGGTCGGCGCCACCGCCCAGTTCGCCGGCGGCGTGCCGGCCATGTGCGACGGTGTGACGCAGGGTCAACCCGGCATGGAGCTGTCGCTGTTCTCTCGCGACGTGATCGCCATGAGCACCGCCGTCGCCCTGTCGCATCTGATGTTCGATGCCGTCCTCTACCTCGGCGTCTGTGACAAGATCATTCCGGGCCTGATGATAGGCGCACTGACCTTCGGCCACCTGCCTGCAGTCTTCGTTCCCGCCGGCCCGATGACCAGCGGCATCAGCAACGACGAAAAAGCCAAGACCCGCCAGCTGTACGCCGAAGGCAAGGTCGGACGCGACGCGCTGCTCGAGTCCGAAGCGCAGTCCTACCACGGTGCGGGGACCTGTACCTTCTACGGTACTGCCAACTCCAACCAGATGCTGATGGAAATCATGGGCCTGCATCTGCCGGGCGCCGCCTTCGTCAACCCGAACACCCCGCTGCGCGAAGCGCTGACGCGCGAAGCCGCACGCCAGGCTGTCGCCATCTCGGCCGAGGGCAAGCAATTCACCCCGATCGCCGACATTGTCGACGAAAAAGTCATCGTCAACGCCATCGTCGGCCTGATGGCCACCGGCGGCTCGACCAACCACACCATGCACCTGGTCGCGATCGCCCGCGCCGCCGGCATCGACATCAACTGGGATGATTTCGACGCCCTCTCCGCGATCATTCCTTCGCTGACCCGCGTCTACCCGAACGGCAAGGCCGACGTGAATCATTTCCATGCCGCCGGCGGCATGGCTTATGTGATCCGCGAACTGCTCGACGCCGGCCTGTTGCATGAAGACGTCAACACTGTAGTCGGCCACGGGCTGCGCCGCTATGCGGAAGAACCCTGGCTCGCCGACGGCAAGCTCGCCTGGCGCCCGGCCGTTGCCGCTCCCCTCGATCGCGACGTCATCCGTCCTGCCAGCGAACCGTTTGCCGTCGACGGCGGCCTGCGCGTACTCTCAGGCAACATGGGACGGTCCGTGATCAAGGTTTCTGCGGTAAAACCGGAGTATCGTATCGTGGAAGCGCCCGCGGTCGTGTTCCACGATCAGAACGATTTGCTGGACGCTTTCAAGCGCGGCGAGCTGGAAAAGGATTTCGTAGCCGTCATCCGCTTCCAGGGTCCGCGCGCCAATGGCATGCCGGAACTGCATAAACTGACTCCGGCGCTGGCCATCCTGATGGAACGCGGCTTCAAGGTGGCCCTGGTCACCGACGGCCGCATGTCGGGTGCGTCGGGCAAGGTGCCCGCAGCGATCCACGTCAGCCCGGAAGCGCTGGCGGGCGGCCCGATCGCCAAGGTGCGCGATGGCGACATCGTGCGTCTGGACTCGGAAGCGGGAACCCTCGAAGTCGTGGTTCCGGCCGAGGAATGGGCTACGCGCGAGGCCGTGCATGTGGATATGTCCCATAATGATTTTGGCGTCGGTCGCGAACTGTTTGCGGTATTCCGCAACACCGCCGATGCCGCAGAACAGGGTGCGATGAGCTTCAGCCACCCGCTTTGGAGAGATTGAAAATGGATGCATTAACTCTGTTGCGCCAGGGTCCGGTCGTTCCGGTCATCGTTATCAATGACGCCGCTGTCGCCGTCGACCTGGCACATGCCCTGGTCGAAGGCGGAATCCGCGTGCTGGAAGTGACCTTGCGCACCAAGGCGGCTCTGGCTGCCATCCGCCGCATGCGCGACGAAGTGCCCGATGCCATCGTCGGCGCCGGCACGCTGCGCAACCGCGCTCATTTCGAAGCCGCCGCCGATGCCGGCGCGATGTTCGGCATCAGCCCGGGGCTGACCGCCGAACTCGCCGCCGCTTCGCGCTGCAGCGAAATGACCCTGGTACCGGGCGTCGCCACCATATCCGAAGCCATGCGCGCTCAGGATGAAGGCTTCCTGTACCAGAAGCTGTTCCCGGCCGAAGCCGTTGGCGGCATCAAGCTGCTGAAGTCGCTGAGCGGCCCGCTGCCCGACCTGCGCTTCTGCCCGACCGGCGGCATCGACCTGGCCAAGGCGCCCGACTACCTGGCGCTGAAGAACGTATTGTGCGTCGGCGGCTCCTGGCTGACCCCGGACGATGCGGTCGCCGCCCACGACTGGGCACGCATCACCACCCTGGCACGCGAAGCCAGCGCATTGAAGAAGTAAGCGCGGCGGCGGCGCATGCCGCGGATTGCACCAGAGGCCTCCCACGGGAGGCCTTTTTTTGCGCCGGCCTGTGCCGCCGCCATCAGCCCGGACACCGGCGTGCTCCGGAATGGGCGCCCATCCGTTCGTGCGTATCGCGCGCCATCGGGCAGAGGGGCACTGGCGTACCATACCAAGCCGAAGCGCTGCCGGGCGATGCAGCCCCCGCCGGCCCGTGGTCCCGGCTTGCGTCGCACCCGCAGGACAAGCGGCGCCATGCGGGTGAAAACGCCTGGAAATCGGCATGGCAAGCTCCGCTTCGAGCGAGAAAGCGAGTGTGCGGCTCGACGTTCGGACCCGGCTGCGAACGAACAGATGGCGCGATATCGACCGGCATCCCGCCTTGCCAAACGCGGCTTGCGGCGCGGCTCGTCATATCCTCAACCATCACATAGTGACATGCGCGTATCGATGCGCAGCCAGATCAAAAAATAAGCACTCGCGGCCCGGAGCCTGGACGATAAATTCGCCATTTCACATTTCTTTCATCTCCCCCTGAAAGAATGCGGGTTCGTCATTCGTAACTTTACCAACGAGTTGCCCGGGGTTTTTCCCCCTCATTTTCAAGTGAGACCCCGGCCGACTACGCCTTGGGGGTGTAAGTGAAATGAATATCCGACACCGCATTACAATGCTGGTCGTCCTGAGTTTTGTCGCTATTTCTGCCATCGGCGGCTACGCCGTATTCCAGTCGCGCGGCAACGCATCCGAAGTCAAGACCGTTACAGAAGGCATCGTCCCCAGCACGCTGGCCTCATCCGATCTCGTCGCACAGCTCAAGGATGTGCAGTTGGCGACGATGAATCTGATCGCAGCGCCCGACCAGAACATCGCCCAGCAGGCACAGGAACAACTGACCGCCGGCAAGGCTCGACTGCAGGCCGGGCTGGACTACCAGCTCAAACATGCCGACAGCGCCACGCAGCGCGGGCTGATACAAGAAGCACACGATTCGCTGCAAGACTATTTTTCGTCTATCGACGACGCCGCCCGCTTCAAACTGGCCGGCAAGAACGATCTGGCCAACGCCACCTTCTACGCCGGCGTCTCGCAATACCAGGTCAATCTGCAACAGAACATCCAGGCCCTGCGTGTTGAAAAGAGCCGCAGCACCGATGCCGCGACCGCGGCACTGAACCAGAATCTGTCACGCACGGTCACCACCTTGTCCGGGGTCACCCTGATCACCGTGCTGGCACTGTTCACCATGGGCATCCTGCTATACCGCCAGATCACGCGTCCCATCAGCCGCATGCAGCACATGATGAGCGAGATCGCAACCAGCCAGGACTTCACCCGCCGCGTGCCGGTCGATCAGCAGGATGAAATTGGCAAATCGATCATCGCCTTCAACACCATGATCGCCAAGATCGAAGAAAACTCGATCCTGCTGAAGCAGAAAACCAACGATATCCAGACCATGCTGCAAAACATCCCGCAGGGGATCTTGACCCTCACCGAGGGCGGCCTGATTCACCACGAGTATTCCGCCCATCTGGAGAGCATACTCGAGACCCGCGATATAGCGGGCCGCACCCTGCCGGATCTGGTTTTCAGTGACACCACCCTCGGTTCCGACATCCTGTCGCAGATCGATGCTGCCGTAGGCTCCTGCATCGGCGAAGACGTGATGAACTACGAATTCAACGAGCATCTGCTGGTCGGCGAAATCGAGAAGCGCATGCCGGACGGACGCGTCAAGATTCTCGACCTGAACTGGTCCCCCATTACCGACGATGCCGACACCGTCGTGCGCCTTATCCTGTGCGTACGCGATGTCACCGAACTGAGAAAACTGGCGGCGGAAGCCAATGAACAGAAGCGCGAACTGGAAATCATTGGTGAGATCCTCGCGGTCAGCCAGGATAAATTCCACGAGTTCATCGCCGGCGCGATCAAATTCGTCGACGAGAACGAACAGTTGATCCGCGAACACGCGAAGCACGATAGCGAAACGATCGCGCAGCTGTTCCGCAATATGCACACCATCAAAGGCAATGCCCGTACCTACGGGCTGCACAACCTGACCAATATCGTGCACGAAGCCGAACAGACTTACGATGCCTTGCGCAAGCCCAATCCCGATATCGCCTGGGACCCGGCCAGCCTGCGCGAAGAGCTGGCCGGCGTGCGCGCGGCCATCGATCGCTATGCACGCATCAACGAAGTCAGCCTCGGGCGCAAGGGGCCGGGCCGTCGCGGCAGCATCGAGCGCTACCTGATGGTGGAAAAAGCGCAGATACAGGAAACCCTGCATCGCCTGGAGACCGTCAATACCGGCAATCTGCACGAGCTGATCGCGGCCCGCAATGCCGTGCACAAGATACTGCGCCTGCTCGGTACCGAAGAGATCGAAGAGACGCTGGCCGGCCTGCTCGAATCGCTGCCATCGCTTGCCGACGAGTTGGGCAAGGAAACCCCGCTGGTCAAAATCGTCGACAACGGCTATGTCGTCCGCAACCAGGCTTCGGGGACGCTGAAGAACGTATTCATGCATCTGTTCCGCAACTCGATGGACCACGGTCTGGAGTCGCCCGATGAACGGGTCGCCCTGGGAAAACCGGTCGCCGGGACCATACGCCTGGCGATGAATGTGGTCGACAAGCAATTGCAACTGCGCATGAGCGATGACGGCCGCGGCCTGGCACTTGGGCGCATCCGCGAACGCGCACTCGACAAGGGCCTGATCGAAGCCGATGCCGCACTGAGCGACGAAGAAATCGCCCGCCTGATCTTCCGCCCGGGCTTTTCCACGGCGGCCAAAGTCACCGAAGTCTCCGGCCGCGGCGTCGGCATGGACGCGGTGCAATCATTCATCAAACGCGAAGGCGGCCAGATCACGTTGCGCTTTCTGGACGAGGAGGTCGGCGCCGACTTCCGCCGTTTCGAAACCGTGGTGTGCTTGCCCGAGAACATTGCCATCGCTGTCGACGCCGGCGCCGGCAGCGCCGCCACGGCGGCCGCCAGTGTTGCCGAAGCGAAGCCGGCCCAACAAAACAGCGTGGCCGGCGCCTGAGGCCGGATACGAACCGGCAATACGAATAACGAAGGTAGATCGATGCGAGAAGGAAACAGCGTGGTCAGCAAAGTGCTGGTACTGGACGACGCCGACGTGCATTTCGCCAGCCTGAAGGCGTTCTGCGACGAATGCGGACTGATAGGCATACGCCCGCAACAGAAAAGCATGTCCCGGATCATGGCCATCCTCAAGTCCAATGTCGACCTCGGCGGCATTCTGCTGTACGAACACTTCGGGGCTCGCACGGGAGGCGGCATCGAGCTTGCGCGCGAAATCCACGCCTCGCGGCCCGAGCTGCCGCTATTTCTGCGCCGCGACGGCGTAGCCAATGTCGCCGGACTGAACGAGAAGGATGCAGCGATGTTCCGCTGCGCCTACACCCTGGCCGATCTGCAGCATCTGCGCGTTACGCTTGAAGCTTCGATATTCAGTCGCGTCTATCCGACCGATCTGGTGCGCGGCATCACCGAGATGACGCGCGCATCGTTGCAAACGCTGTTCGCCAACTGCGACATCGACGTCGAGACACCGTATCTGGTCAAGGACCGCATCATCTACGGCGAAGTGTTCACCCTGATCGCCATCGAAAGCCACTGGTGCCGCGGTTACATGATGTTCCAGGCCGAAGAGGACGCGTTGATGGGCGTCGTGCGGCGCGGCGCGGGCGAAGAAGGCGAGGCGATGACCTTCCGCGAGCTCAACAGCGTGCTGGGCGAAACGACCAATCTGGTATGGGGTTCTTTCAAGAACCGCTACGTCGGACATGAGACCGCCTCGCTGTCGCAGACCCAGGTTCCCATCATCATCAACCATCAGCGCCGCTTTATCTCCTTCGGCTCGGACGACCCGCAACTCTGTCTGAAATACACCCTGCGCGAGCGCGATTACCCCGACGCACCGCCGACACCGATATACCAGCGCTTTGTCTTCAACCTCAACTGGTCCCCGGATCAGCTCAGGGAAAATCCTTCCGTCGAGTCATTATTCGACTCCGGCGAACTCGAACTGTTTTGATCGCGTGTTCGACACGCTTGTTAAAGGAACTCTCATGGCACAAGTACTGATGGTCGACGACTCCAGCACCGTTCGCAACGAAGTATGCGACTTTCTGAAATCCAACGGTCTGACCGTTACCCCGGCGATAGACGGCAAGGACGGTCTGGACAAGCTGCGCGCCGATCCGGCTATCCGGCTGGTGATCAGCGACGTCAACATGCCGAATATGGACGGCCTGACCATGGCCGAAAAAATCCGCGGCGAACTGAAGAATGCGGCGGTTCACGTGATCATGCTGACCACGGAAAACAGCCCCGCGATGAAGGAACGCGGCAAGGCCGCCGGGATCAAGGGCTGGATCGTCAAACCGTTCAATGGCGGCGCGGTACTGGCTACGCTCAAGAAACTGGTTACCGCCTGACAACGAAGGCCGGTGCGCAAGCTCCCGCCGGTAGAGAGAATACAGATGGATATGAGATGGATCTGACGCTGACGCAATGGCTGGCGCTGGGCGCGGCATGGGGGCTCAGCCTGGCGCTGGTGGCATGGCGGGGGGCGCGCGCGCTGCGCGCCTGCCGCGCACGACTGGACGAAAGCGACAGCAGACTGAAAACGCTCGGCGATCACGTGCCCCCGGCCGAGGTCGACGCGCGCCTGGCCGCATTGCGCACCCGGCTCGAAGCCGAGCATGCCGAGCAGCTCGTGCAGCGGCAGAGCGACGTCGAAGCCGCCGAGACGCTTGCGGTCGAGCGCCAGACCCGCGAGCGCGAAGCGCTCGCCGCCGGTTTGCGCGACGAACACGAGGCACAACTGGCAAGGCTGCGCGCCGACATGATGGCCGAACACGACACCCTCAGACGCGACGTCGAGCTGTTGCTGGGCATGGCGCATACCGTTGAGCGCTGGCACGACGAGATGCAGGCCATTCTGGCCAATAACCGCCATCTGAAGGAGCAGAACGACGGCTTCGCACGCATCGTGAAAAACGTCGTGATGCTGGCGCTCAATGCATCGATCGAAGCGGCGCGCGCAGGCGAACAGGGACGGGGCTTCGCCGTCGTCGCGGATGGCGTGCGCGATCTGGCGCTGACCTCGGCACAACTCGCACAGGACTACCGCAGCAACCTCGACAAGAACGATCTGGTCACGATCACCACCTTTCAGGACATGCAGGCCGGCAGCAAGATGATACGCACCGCCGTGTCCGGCCTCGGCGCCACCAGCGAGAAGATACTGGCCGCCATCGTCGCGGATCGCGCATCATGATCACCGACCGTGCCTGCGAGGCGATAGACTGGCTGTTCGAGCAGGGCATTCGCGAGAACAGTCTGGCGGAGGGCGGACAATCCTGCGTCCTCTCGCACCACGATGCCCCTCTCGTCGGCGAAGGCCGGCGCCAGTTGATCGTGCTGAATATTTCCTCTTACCAGTTCCGCCTGGTCGCCATGTTCGACTTCGCACTGGATGATGCAACCGCCGCGCATCTGGCCGCCCTGTCGCGCAGCCCGCGTCCGCTCGAGGGGCAGGCGCTGCTCGACTCGTGTGCGGAACTCGTCAATATGATCTGCGGTGCAGTCAATCGCGGCTTATCCGCCACCTTCTGGCACGCAGGCATGTCGACACCGTTCGCACTGGAAAGCAGCTGCCTCGGCCACGTCGCCATCCTCGCCCCACAGCGGATCAGAACCATCGCCGTCGAAATCGGGCAGGCCGTCCGCTTCAATGTTACCGTCTGCCTGTGCACGGCACGCGACAAAACCCTGGATTTCGATGTCGACCGCAGTCTGGCAGAGGCCGATTCCGCCGGGGAACTGGAGCTGTTCTGAAGCGGCTTCCGCCGCTCGCTTCGACGGAAATGAGACAAATTCGCAGCGCAGGGGATCGAGGAGGAATACACTAGGGAGAAGCGAGACAACGTTTCGAGGAGAAGCCTGAATGTATCTGGAAGCGATTTTCGAAAAGGCGTCGGGACGTCTCCCCATGATCCCCAAAGTCGTGCAGGAATTGATCGCCAGTTTTCAGCGTCAAGATACGAACGCCGAAGATATTTCGGACAAGGTCGGGCACGATCAGGTTCTTTCGGCCAGGGTACTGCGCATGGCCAACAGCGCACGCTTCGGCTATGCGCGCCGTATCGGCTCGCTCGAAGATGCCGTCATGCTGCTCGGCTTCGACAATTTGCGGGTCGTCGTGATCGCTTCGGGCGTCAGCGGCCTGAGCAGCGCCGTGCCCGGGGTCGACATGCTTCCGTTCTGGCAGCGCAGCTTCGCCATCGCGACCACCGCGCGCAGCCTGGCCGGACTGGCCGGGCTGAACGGCCAGCTCGCGTATACCTGCGGCCTGCTGGCCAATATCGGCGAACTGGTGCTGCATGTGGCGGTTCCGGAAGAGGCGCGGCAGATCGATCAACAGGTCGCAGCCGGCAGCGACCGCTACCAGACGGAACAGGAACGCCTGGGTTTCGATCTGGCCCAGGTCGGGGCGGAACTCGCCCGCCGCTGGGATCTTCCGGAAACGATACAGCATGCGATCCGGCGCCAGCACGAACTCGACCTGCCGGATCCGGCTGCGCCCTACGCCACCCTGTGCGGCCTGGCGAGCCTCCTGGTCACCGCCTTTCTGCGCGGCCAGCATGACGAAGCGGTGGTGACCGCCTTGCCGACTGCCGCCCTGGCGGCACTGGAAATCGACGCGGCGGAATTGCGCGAGGCCATCGACAGCCTGGCCGCCGACGCAACGCGCCACGACGCGCTGCTTTAGGCCCCCGCGTCGGGCTCGGCCGCCGGCGGCACCGCCACCGCCACCGGAGCCAGGAAGCGGCATTCGATCTCGAGCATCAGCTCGTCGATGCGGATGATGGACAGGCGTATCTTGTCGCCGTTGACCAGCGGCGGCAGGCCCGGTACGCGCAAGCGCATCGGCAAACCATCCAGCCGCACCAGATCGTCCTTGATATACGTCGCCACCGGCTCGCGCACGCCTTCCTGGGTAAACCAGCGCAAGCACCAGAAATACTCCATCTTGTCCTGGAACGACAGATAGGCGGAATAGTTGGCGTCGAAGTCGCGCAGCAAGCCGAACAACATGGCGTCGTTCTGCTCGTACTGCGGCTTCTCTCCGTTCACCATCGCCAGCAACTGGCGCTGATTGACGAAGTCCGCCGCACGTCGCAGGGGGGACGTTGCCCACGCGTACTGGGCGACGCCAAGCCCGATATGCGGCTCGGGCCGGGTCGTCATGCGCACCTTGCCCATACTCTGCGCGCGGTACATCCCCGGTATGTCGGCTTCGCCCAGCAGGCGGCCCCATTCGCAATTGGCCAGAATCATCAGCTCCGACACCAGCTTGTCCATCGGGGCGCCACGCTTGCGCACCGTGATCGACACATGATCGTCGACGACATCGAAGTTGTAGTCCATCTGGATCGGGCGCGTCGGATCGAATTTGCCGCGGCGGCGTTCCAGCGCATTGGCGAAATGCCACAGCCAGACCAGTTCCTGCTTGAACGGGTAGCTTTCGCCCGTATCGTTGATCAGGGTGTCTTCGTTGAACAGCGGCTCGAGCGTCGAGTGGCGCAGGTTGGCCGCGATAGGGACCCTCTCGACCCGGGTTTCCACTGCGAGCAGCTCGAATTCGGGCGAGACCTCGGCGTACAGGCTCAGCGCGGGGCAAGCCCGGCCTTCCTGCAAGGTAAAGGCGGCGACCACGCTGTCGGGCAGCATGGTGATCTTGCCCCCGGGGTAGTAGACGGTCGACAAGCGGCTATGCACCACGCGCTCCAGCTCGGAGCCGGGGGCGATGCCGAGCGTCGGCGCGGCGATGTGAATGCCGACGCGGCGGTTGCCATTGGCCAGTTCAACCACCGACAACGCGTCGTCGATTTCGGTCGTGCCCGCATCATCGATGGAAAAGGCGGCCACATCGGCCAGCGGCAAGCCCGATGCATCAAACTCGGGCAGGGGCAGATCGCCGAATTGCGCGCCCTTGGGGAAGTATTCGAGCAGGAAACCCGCCATCAGATAGTCGGGAACCGAACGTATGCCCCCGACGTGCTCGGCCAGACGCAACGGCGGCAGTCCGGTTTCGCGGCTGGCCTGGTCGAAGGCGCGGAATTCGAGGGTGTTCTTGTCGGGACGAAACAGCAGCGGCATCAGATGCGGACGAATCGCGGCGGGCAGCTGGCCGCTCTTGAGCTCGGCCACCCAGCCGTCTATGGTTTCCTGCTCGCGCTTCTTGCGTTCGATGCCGGCCAGGGCGGCCTGCAGCGACTCCAGCGGGGCCGCCTTGTAGCGGCCGCGGCCTTTCTTGTAGAAATACATCGGGGCGGCCGAAAGGCGCATGATCAGCGCCGCCGCTTCGACCGGGGACGGAGCATGGCCGAAGTAGTCGGCCGCAAGCTCCTCATAGCCGAACTCGCCCTCGCCGCAACATTCCCACAGGAAATCCAGATCGATCTCGGCCGACAGGGCGTCGCAGGCAGGCAGGAATTCGTTCAGGGGCAGGCCGAATTCCAGCATGACGTTGGCCGCCTTGATCTTGGCCCTTTTGCCGTGCTGGGTATCCACCTGGAGGCTGGCATCGCTGCGGGAAACGATGGTGCCAACCTTGAAACTGCCGCTCTCTTCGTAAAAGACGTTCATCTAGCGCGCCGGACTGTTGCGTGAAACGCGGATTATAACAGCTGCGCGCGCCGTGCAGTGGGACCGTGGCCGCCGTTCAGATGGCGAGTTGCAGCCTCACATTGTGTTCTTCCAGCAGACGCGCCAGCGAATCGGGCGGCAGGGCGTCGGTAAAGACCACATGGAACTCGCTGATATGCCCCATCCGCACCAGCGCATTGCGTCCGAACTTGCTGTGGTCGGCCGCCAGATAGCGGTGACGCGCGTTTTCCATCATCGCCTGCGCCACCCGCACTTCGCGATAATCGAAATCGAGCAGCGAGCCGTCATCCTCTATTCCCGAAACGCCGAGAATGGCATAGTCCACCTTGAACTGATTGATGAAGTCCAGCGTCGCCACGCCGGTGATGCCCCCGTCGGAGGCCCGTACCGTCCCGGATGTGATCAAAACATTGAAATCCGGGTTGGCCGACATGATTGATGCAACATGAATATTGTTGGTGATGACGCGCAGGCCCTTGTGCGACCCGGTCAGGGCCTGTGCCACGGCCTCTATCGTCGTGCCTATGCTCATGAACAGCGAGGCATGGTCGGGGATGCTGCTCGCGATCATCTCCGCGATATGCGCTTTTTCGCTTTGCAACTTCCCCTTGCGGGCGAAATAGTCCTCGTTTTCCACGCTGCTGCCGAGCGCGGCGCCGCCATGATAGCGGCGCAACAAGTTGTCGGAACATAACTGGTTGATATCGCGACGAATCGTCTGTGGCGTCACATCGAGCAGACGCGCCAGCTCTTCGATCGGCATGAAGCCGTTCTCGCGAACCAGGTGTAATATTTTTTCGTGGCGGGGTGGGCGGCTCATTATCGGTTCGATTTCGAAAATCACTGTAGTTTTATTAACATAGTCTGGCCGCCCGGGGCAAATAAGAATGCCGCACAAGCCTTGATCCGCCGCAAACACAGGAGAGACCATGCCGAAACTGTTGCTTTCCATCGACCAGGGCACAACCAGCACCCGTGCCATGCTGTTCGATACCGCCGGGCGCGTCCAGGCGAGCGCGCAGCGCGCTCTGCCGCAGATTTTCCCGGCACCGGGCTGGGTCGAGCATGATCCCGAGACGATATGGGAGCACACGCTCGATGTTTGCCGCCGGGCGCTGGACGGCGCCGGTGTCGACGCTGCCGCCATCGCCGCCGCCGGCATCACCAACCAGCGCGAAACCACGGTGCTGTGGGATCGCACCACGGGGCGCCCGATCTACCATGCCATCGTCTGGCAGGACCGGCGCACCGCGCCGCTGTGCGAGCTGTTGGCCACGCCTGACACCCTCGCCCGGATCCGCGACAAGACCGGTCTGCTGCTCGATCCCTACTTTTCCGCCACCAAGATACGCTGGCTGCTCGATACCCTGCCGCAGGCACGCGAACGGGCAGAGCGCGGAGAACTGGCCTTCGGCACCATAGACAGCTTTCTGCTGTGGCGGCTGACCGAGGGCCGCGTGCATGCCACCGACGCCACCAATGCCGCGCGCACCCTGCTGTTCAATATCCACAGCCAGCAATGGGACGACGAATTGCTGGCCCTGTTCGGCATTCCCGCGGCGCTGCTGCCGCAGGTGCACGACAACGCGGCCGAGTTCGGCGAAACCCGGCTGTTCGGCGCTCCTATCACCATCACCGGCATGGCCGGCGACCAGCAGGCGGCAACCATCGGTCAGGCCTGCTTCCGCCCCGGCATGATCAAATCGACCTTCGGCACCGGCTGCTTCATGGTGCAAAACACCGGCTCGCACGTCGTGCGCTCGTCGCACCGCATGCTGTCGACGGTCTGCTATCGCATCTCGGGCCACACGACGTACGCGCTCGAGGGCAGCATCTTCGTTGCCGGCGCGGCCGTACAATGGCTGCGCGACGCGGTCAGGCTGATCGACGACGCAGGACAAAGCGAAACGCTGGCCCGCCAGGTCGAAACCACCGGCGGCGTCTACCTGGTGCCGGCCTTCACCGGCCTGGGTGCGCCGTACTGGGACCCCCTCGCGCGCGGCGCCATCATCGGACTCACCCGCGACTCGGGCATTGCCCACATCGTGCGTGCGGCGCTGGAGTCGGTCTGCTATCAGGCCAGGGATCTGATGGAGGCGATGGCGGCCGACATCGGCACGGAGCCCGCCGCCTTGCGTGTCGACGGCGGCATGGTCGGCAACGACTGGCTGATGCAGTTTCTGTCCGACATGCTGGCGCTGCCGGTAGCAAGACCGTGCGTCACCGAGACGACGGCATTGGGCGCCGCCTTTCTGGCCGGACTGGGCGCGGGGCTGTTCTCCTCGCTCGACGAGCTGGCGGGCCGCTGGCAGTTGGAAGCGGATTTCAAACCGCAGATGGAAGAAGTGCGCCGAGCCGGCTTGTACAGCGGCTGGCGCGAGGCGGTCGGCCGCACCCTGAGCCGCTGATCGGCGGCGGGGTGCGGTCGCGCCGGACGGACCGGCTCAGCCCAGCCGCGCGCGGTGGCGGGCGATCTGGGTGCGCACTTGCGCCGGCGCGGTGCCGCCGACATGGTCGCGCTGTGCCAGGCTGCCTTCAGGCGTCAGCACCGTATAGACGTCGCCGCCAATCAGCGGACAGAAACCCTGCAAGGTTCCCAGCGTCAGATCGGACAGGTCGACGCCCTGCCCTTCGGCATGACGCACCGCCAGAGCGACCACTTCGTGACTATCGCGGAAGGGCAGGCCCTTTTTCACCAGATAGTCGGCCAGATCGGTCGCGGTGGCAAAACCCTGCAATACCGCGCCGCGCATCGCATCGGCGCGCACGGTGATGCCGCGCATCATGTCGGCATAGATGCGCAGCGTGTCGATCAGCGTATCGGCCGTATCGAACAGCGGCTCCTTGTCTTCCTGATTATCCTTGTTGTATGCGAGCGGCTGCGACTTCATCAGCGTCAGCAAACCCATCAGATGCCCGATCACACGGCCGCTTTTACCGCGCACCAGTTCCGGCACGTCCGGATTTTTCTTCTGCGGCATGATGGAGCTGCCGGTGCAGAAGCGATCGGCGATGTCGATAAAGCCGACGCGCGGGCTCATCCACAGCACCAGCTCTTCCGACAAGCGTGACAGATGCACCATCACCAGACTGGCGGCAGCGCTGAATTCGATCGCGAAATCGCGGTCGGAAACGGCATCCAGCGAGTTCTGGCACACGCCATCGAAACCCAGCAACTGCGCGGTGTACGCGCGGTCGATCGGGTAGGTCGTCCCCGCCAGCGCGGCGGCGCCCAGCGGCAGCTGGTTGATGCGGCGACGGCAATCGCCCATGCGTTCGGCGTCGCGGGCGAGCATCTCGACATAGGCCAGCAGGTGGTGGCCAAAAGTCACCGGCTGCGCGACCTGCAGGTGGGTGAAGCCCGGCATCACCGTCGCGGCGTTCGGCTCGGCCAGATCGACAAGCGAACGCTGCAGCTCGGCCAGCAGGCCGACGATGCTATCGACGGTATGGCGCAGCCAGAGCCGGATGTCGGTCGCAACCTGATCGTTGCGGCTACGCCCGGTGTGCAGCCGCTTGCCGGCATCGCCGATTTTCTCGGTCAGACGCCGCTCGATATTCATGTGCACGTCTTCCAGATCGAGGCTCCACTCGAAGCGTCCGGCACGGATATCCTCGCGGATGGCCTCCATGCCGCCACGAATCGCGGCCAGATCGTCGGCCGTCAGCACGCCGGCGCGATGCAGCATGGCGGCATGCGCAAGCGAACCCTCGATATCGAATTCGGCCAATCGATAGTCAAACCCTACCGATGCGGTGTATTTTTTGACGAGTTCCGATACCGGTTCTGAGAACCGGCCAGACCAGGCTTTGCTATCTTGCATGATGTCGGGATCCCGGGAGACTAAGGTCGATGGGGCATTATAACCAGACCACGGCCGATGTCGCGAATTCGACATCGGCCGTCGCGATTCAGCCTGAATTGCGCAGGCCGGCGGAAATACCGTTGATGGTCAGATGGATGGTGTACAGCGCATCGGCATCATCCGGATCGGTGCGCAAACGGCGCAGCAGGTCGATCTGCAGCAGGTTCATCGCGTCCAGATACGGCAGGCGCGAAGCCAGGCTGCGTGCCAGCGTCGGATTGCGTTCCAGCAGTTCGCTCTGCCCGGTGATGGTGAACAGCGCATCCACGCTGCGCTGCCATTCGGCCTCGATGCGCGCAAACAGGCTTGCGGCCAGCTCGGGATCGCTCACCAGTTCCGCATAGCGGCGGGCCACGCGCAGATCGGCCTTGGCCAGCACCTGCTCCATATTCGACAGCATGACCTGGAAAAAGCCGCAATCGCGATACAGGCAGCGCAGCCGCCCGACCCCCTCGTCGCGATGCGCGGCCAGAAACGCACAGACCGCCGAACCGAAGCCGTACCAGCCCGGCAGCATCACCCGCGACTGCGACCAGGAGAAGACCCAGGGAATGGCGCGCAGATCCTGGATCGAATTCAAGCTCTTGCGCGACGCCGGCCGGCTGCCGATATTAAGCTTGGCGATGGCATTGATCGGCGTAGCCTCGAGGAAGTACTGCATGAAGCCCGGCGTTTCGACCAATTCGCGGTAGGCGGCGTACGCCGCTGCCGACAACTCGTCGAGCAGGGCTTCGTCTATGCCGCCGCCGGCCCCGTGGCTCAGGCTCGCCTCCAGCGTCGCCGCCACCAGCGTCTCGAGATTGCGCAGCCCGATATCGGGGTCGGAATATTTGGACGCGATCACTTCGCCTTGCTCCGTGATACGGATGCGCCCGCCGACCGAGCCTTGCGGCTGGGCCAGAATGGCTTCGAACGAAGGCCCCCCGCCCCGGCCGACCGAGCCGCCGCGGCCATGAAACAGCCGCAGTTTGATCCCGGCGGCGTCAAAACACTCGACCAGCTGCCGTTCGGCCTGATACAGCTCCCATTGACTGGTCACATAGCCGCCGTCCTTGTTGCTGTCGGAATACCCGAGCATGACTTCCTGCATGCCACCCCGGCTTTGCAGCAGCTGCCGATACCATGGCAACGCGAACAACGCCTCCATCACGCAGCGCGCCGCGCGCAGATCGCCTATGGTCTCGAACAGAGGCACCAGATTGAGGCTGGAGCGCGGCTGCCCGTTTTCCAGCCGGATCAGGCCGCACTCCTTGAGCAGCAGGGCCAGCGAAAGAATGTCGCTGACCGAAGCGCAGTTGGAAATGATGCTCTGCCCGATGGCGTCGACGCCGAAACAGCGCTGGATACGTGCCGCCTCGCGGAAAATAGCCAATTCCTTGCCGGTCTCGGCGCTGTAGTCGACATAGGGGGAGAACAACAGGCGCGTGCTCGACAACTCGGCCAGCAACACGCGCACACGCTCGTCCTCGGGCAGATCGTTCCAGCCCGGATGGCCGGCGCGTTCAAACAGCTCGGCGACCGTTGCGCCATGCGTACCGGCGAACTGGCGCAGATCCAGCGGCATCAGGAAAAAGCCGAACACATCGAGCGCCCGCGCCAGGCGGCCGAGGCGGCCCTCCGCCAGCAGCGCGCTGCCATGCGCGCACAGCGAATCGGCCAGCGCCGTCACATCGGCGAGGCAGGCGCCGACATCGGCATACGCGGCTCCCGGCGCCCAACGCGACGTCACAGCGACGCCGAGCGCCGCGGCCGTCGCCGCCAGACGCGCCTCAATCGTCGCGATCGCCAGCCGGTACGGCTCTTCGCGCCGACTGTCCTCATGGTCGGGCGAGACGGCGGCCAGCCGCGTCACCGCCGCGCTGACCTCGACATGGCGCGTCGACAGCGACAGTTCGCGATAGAGCGCCGCCAGTTCGTGCAAGTAATAGTCGAACGCCACCTGCGCCTGCCGCGTCACCGCGCTGCTGAGCACGCCGGCATCGACATTGGGGTTGCCGTCGCGGTCGCCGCCTATCCAGCTCGCCACCCGCAGAAACGTCGGCAGCCTCGGCGTCTCGCCCCAGTGGTGCGCGATCAAGCGCCCAAGCCGCTCGTACAGGCGCGGCAGGGCGTTGAAAAAAGTCATCGGGTGGTAGGCGATGCCGTTTTCGATCTCGTCCTCGACCCGCATGCGGAAATGACGGATTTCGGTCGTCTGCCACAATGCCAGAATCACGCGCTTGAGTTTGGCTTCGAATTCGAGGACTTCATCCGGCGTCAGCAGCGGATTGTTCAGCTGGCTCATGAAATGACGCACGGCGCGGTGGCCGTCGAGCACGCTCTGCCGCTGCACCTCGGTCGGGTGCGCGGTCATGACCGCCGCGACCGAGGCGTCGTCGAGCAGGGCCTGCAAGCGCTCCAGGCTGACGCCATCCTGGCGCAAGTGTTCGAGCGCGCGCTCGAGACTGCCCTGTTGCGCCGCCGAGCCGGCCACCCTGTGCGCGCGCCGGCGCCGGGTATGGTGCAGATCCTCGGCGATATTGTACAACTGCGAGTACAAGCCGCAGGCGCGAACCAGCGCACTGTCGGCGCTGTCGACCAACTGCGGCGGCAAATCGCCCTGCTGGCGCATATCGTGCGGAATGGCGCGCATCTCGTCATACAAGGTCGCGCCGGCCTGCTCGTTCAACACCTCGCTCAGCAGTCGGTCAATCCTGGCCAGGTCCTGCCTGAGCGGTAAATCCTTCTCATGTTCCGTCATTACCCTACCCTCGTCGTGCCGGTCTGCGCCGGTCATTTTTTGTTCGTAATCGAACTACAATATTCGAATTCGCACGACGGCAAGTCAATCATTATTATCGCGCTTCCAAATTGCATCATTGGGCCATATCGCCTGCGGCTGGCGTGGCATCTGATGGTAAAATCCGCTGATACCTCATCTCAATCGACAAGCGAAACCGTTTCAATGGACAAAATCGTCATCGCCAGCCGCGAGAGCCGGCTGGCCATGTGGCAGGCCCTGCATATCAAGGACCGCCTCGAAACGCTTTACCCCGGACTCGAAGTCGACATCCTCGGCATGACCACCCAGGGCGACCGCATTCTGGACAAGACCCTGTCCAAGATCGGCGGCAAGGGCTTGTTCGTGAAAGAGCTCGAACTCGCGCTCGAGGATGGCCGCGCCGATCTGGCCGTGCATTCGATCAAGGACGTGCCCATGCTGCTGCCGACCGGTTTCGCTCTGGCTGCCATCTGCGAGCGCGAAGACCCGCGCGACGCCTTCGTCAGCTCGCGCTATGCGAGCCTGGACGCCCTGCCGCCGGGCGCGGTGGTCGGCACCTCCAGCCTGCGCCGCGAAGCGCAGCTACGCGCGCGTTTTCCGCACTTGCTCGTCCACCCCTTGCGCGGCAATGTACAAACGCGCCTGGCCAAGCTCGACCACGGCGACTACGACGCCATCATCCTGGCCGCCGCCGGGCTCAAACGGCTCGGCCTGGGCGCCCGCATCCGCACCGCCCTGCCCGCGCGCGACAGCCTGCCGGCTGCCGGCCAGGGGGCGCTCGGCATCGAGATTCGCGAAGACCGGGCCGATCTGATGGCGCTGCTCGCCCCGCTCGACCATGCCGACACCCATGCCTGCGTGGCGGCCGAACGGGCGCTCGCGCGCGCGCTCGGGGGCTCCTGCCAGGTGCCGCTCGGCGCCTACGCCGAAATTCGCGGAGACCGCATCACGCTATCGGGACTGGTCGCCAGCCCCGATGGCAAAACCGTGTTGCGCGCCGAGGCGTCGGCGGCACGCAGCAACGCCGACGCACTCGGCCGCGCGGTCGCGCACCAGTTGCAACAGGACGGCGCGGACGCGCTTATCGCCGCCATCCTGCCGGAGACGGCATGAGCCTCGCCGGGCGCGGAGTGCTCGTGACGCGCCCGCTGGCGCAAAGCGCGCGGCTGCTGGCTTTGCTCGCCGACGCAGGCGCCCGGCCCGAGCATTTCCCGGTCTTGCGCATCGAACCGTGTCCGCTGGCCCTGGACGCGCTTGAGCAGTCGGCCTCCGATGCCGACTGGCTGATCTTCATCAGCCCGAGCGCCATCGACATCGCCTGGCCGCGGCTGAGGTCGCTGCCGCCGAAGGTCCGCCTGGCGACGGTCGGCGCCGCCAGTGCCGCCGCCCTCGCGCGCCGCTCGGGTCGGCCGGTGCTGCACCCCACCGACGCGAGCGATAGCGCGGCGCTGCTCGCACTGCCCGAGTTCGCCGCGCCGGCCGGCAGCAGGATCGTGGTCGTGCGCGGCAGCGACGGACGGGCGGAACCGGCGGCCACGCTGGCCGCGCGCGGCGCGACCGTCGTGCCGGCCGACGTCTACCGCCGCCAGGACGGCGAACCCGACTGGCAGCACTTCGACCGCCTTCATGCCGGGGGCCATCTGGACGCCGTCGTGATCACATCGGGCGAAATCGCCGAGCGGATGTTCCGGCTTGCTGGCCCCGCTCGTGGCAGAACGTTACAATGCTTGCAGTATTGTGTGCCGCACCCCCGCATCGCGGAACGACTCGCGTCCCTGGGCGCGGCGCGGATCGTAACAACCCGGGCCGACGACGCCGCAATCGTCGCCGGCCTCA
Organism: Paludibacterium yongneupense DSM 18731; assembly: GCF_000422925.1. Taxonomy (GTDB): domain Bacteria; phylum Pseudomonadota; class Gammaproteobacteria; order Burkholderiales; family Chromobacteriaceae; genus Paludibacterium; species Paludibacterium yongneupense. The sequence goes on along the minus strand of NZ_KE383958.1, from coordinate 21,531 downwards.
GTGAATGGTTCCTCCATCACCCATGAGCGAAACTCCGATCGTCGACAACGCCACTCCGGTGCGCAAGAAGCCGCTGAACCTGGCACTGATACTGGCGCTCGCCGCGCTGGGACTATCCGCCTGGCAGCTCTATTCCACCCAACAACAGCTGACCGCGACCCGGACCGAGCTCGCGCGGCGGCTGGCCGACAGCCACAACTCGGCCAAGGACATGCAGGGCGCCACGCAACAGGCGATCAATACCGTGCGCTCCAGCGACGCGCGCCTGCTGGCACTCGAATCGCGCGTCAACGAAGCGGCCGGCCAGTACGCGACGCTCAGTTCGATGTACAGCGAACTGAACAAGAGCCGCAGCGACTGGCAGCTCGCCGAAATCGAGCATGCGCTCACGATCGCCAGCCAGCAGCTGCAGCTCGCGGGCAACGTTCCCGCCGCGATCTCCGCGCTGCAGGCGGTCGACACGCGCCTCGAACATAACGACCAGCCGCAGTTGCTGGGACTGAAAAAAGCGGTCTCGAAGGACCTGGAAACGCTTAAGGAACTGCCCTATCTGGATAGCATCGGGCTGACGGTCAAGATCGATCGCCTGATGCTGGCGGTCGACGCCATGCCGCTCGCGGTCGATGGCAACCGCCTGGACAGCAGCACACATGCCGCCCGCGTAGCCAGCGCCTCGGCTCCGCTGTGGGAACGCCTGATCGGCGACATCAGCCGCAGCCTGGGCGAAATGGTCCGCATCCGGCGCATGGACAAACCCGAAGCGCTGCTGCTGTCTCCGGAACAGGCCTTCTTCCTGCGCGAAAACCTCAAGATGCGCCTGCTCGATGCGCGCCTGGCGCTGCTGCAGCGCGATGGCAACAGCTTCAAGGCCGACCTGACCGCCGCGCAGGCGTATACCCTGCGCTACTACGACCGCGACGCACCAGCGACCAAGCAATGGCTGTCGCTGCTGGCCGAGCTCGGCCAGGCACCGCTGGGGGTGACGCTGCCCGACCTGGCCGGCAGCCTGAAAGCCGTGCGCGACGCACAGGGCAACCCGGGAGAATAGGCTGTGAAATTCGTACTCTGGTTTACCGGCCTGTTCGCGCTGGCCGTACTGGTCGGTCTCGCGGCGACCCTGAACAGCGGCTACGCCATCCTGTTCATGCCGCCCTACCGCATCGAGATCTCGTTCAATCTGCTCATCGTCGGCATCGTGCTCGCGATCGCGCTCGCCCACTTCGGGTTGCGGCTGTTCAGCATCGCCGCCGGCCTGCCGGCCGAAGTGCGCCGCTTCCAGCGCCGCAAGAAATTGCGCAGCGCCCGCCACGCGCTGCGCGATGCGGCCATCGCCTATTTCGAGGGCCGCTTCCAGCGCGCCGAACGCGCGGCGCAAAAAGCGGTCGACGACGAGTACGCCCCGGAAAACCGCGCGCTCGCCTTGCTGATCGCGGCACGCTCCGCCGGCATCATGCAGGATGTCGAAAAACGCGATGCCTACCTCGGACGCCTCGATGCGCTGCCGGAGAACCTGCAACTTGCGCGCCATATGCAGGACGCCGAGCTGCGGCTGGACGCCAAGGATCTGACCGGTGCGCTGGCCGCCGTCGAGCGCGCGCGCTCGATCTCGCCCAACCTCACCAATGCCTTGCGCATCGAGCTGAAAGTGCGCCTGCTGCTGAAACAGCCGGAAGCCGTGCTCGCGCTGACTGAAAAGCTGCTGAAGTCGGACGCGCTGGATGCCGATCAGGCCCGCCGCTACCGCTTGGCCGCCTACACCCAGCAGTTGGCAACGCTGATCGACGGGCGCGAGATCCGCGACTGGCAGCGGCGCATTCCCGAGCAGGAGCGGCACAACCCGACCCTGGTCGGCGCCATGGTGCAGCGCCTGCTGCTGGCAGAAGACTACGATCTGGCGGCGACCCTGCTGGCCGAAGCCCTCGCCGACGACGAACAGGCGACGCCCGAGCTCGCACGCGAACTCAGCCAGTTGGCCGAGAAGCTCAGCGAGACGCGCCGCCTGGAATTGCTGAAATCGGCCGAAGGCTGGCTGACCCGCCGCCCGCGCGACCATATGCTGCTGCTGGCTCTCGGACGGCTGGCCTATGCCCAGCGGCTGTGGGGCAAGGCGCAGAACTACCTGGAAGCCAGTCTGTCCATCCAGCCGACTCTGAGTGCGCACGCCGCCATGGTCAGCCTGTTCCAGGCGATAGGCAAAGCCGACTCGGCCGAGCTGCACTACCGCCAGAGCCTGGAGCTGGCGCTCGCCCAAGGCTGCTGACGGCATGACGCCGCCGGAGGGCTTACCCCCGGCGGCGTTGTCTTGCCATCCGATCCCCGCCTTTCCCGCTCAGACCGCCGCATTCCACCAGTTCGTGAACTGTTCGCGCTGGGCGGCGCTCATGCGCAAGCCGCACTTGGTGCGTCTCCACAGGACATCCTCGGCCTCGGTCGCCCACTCTTCGCTGCGCAAAAACTCGGCCTCGCGCTGGTAGAGGCCGGCTCCAAACGCCAGCCCCAGGTCCGAACGCGAGCTGACGCCCGCAAGCAACAGCTCGCAGCGGCTGCCGTGACGACCCGCCATCTCGACCAGATCGGCGGCGGGGATAAAAGACAGCCGCCGGGTGAGGTCGGCCATATAGCTCGCCATGTCCGCGGTCGGCAACACGCCGCCGGGCAACTTGGGCGGCGCGTCGGGCGGCAGCGGCAAGTCGAAGCGCTGGGACAGCAGGCGCAAGGCCGACAAGGCAAGGCGGCGATAGGTGGTCAGCTTGCCGCCATAAACCGACAGCAAAGGGGCCGCAGCCGCGTCGTACTTCAGGTGATAATCACGCGTTACGCGAGCGGCCTCGACCGTGCCGTCGTCGTACAATGACCGCACGCCGGCATAACTCCACACCACGTCTTCCGGCGTCAGGCGGCGCTTGAAATAGCCATTCACGGCCGTGCACAGGTAGGCGATTTCTGCGGCATCCGCACTTACCGTACGCGCATCGCCGCTGAAATCGACATCGGTGGTGCCGATCAGATTGTAGGCACCATAAGGCAGCACGAACACGATGCGGGAATCGTCCAGTTGCAGGATATAGGCCTGCTCGCCGGCGTACAGCCGCGGCACGACGATATGGCTGCCCTTGACCAGGCGCAACGGCACCGGCGAAGCGAGGCCCATGGCAAGCGCCGCGATTTCACCTGCCCACGGCCCGGCCGCATTGATCACCACCCGGCACCGTATCGTCGTCGGGGCCTTGCCCTGCCGTTCCAGCGTGACGCACCAGTCATCGCGACCGCGCTCGGCAGCCGTCATCTGCGTCCGCGTGCAGATCGAGGCCCCGTATTCGCTCGCCTGCAAGGCATTGAGCACCACCAGACGCGCATCGTCGGCCCAGCAGTCGGTATAGCTGAAACCGCGCCCGAAACCGGATTTGAGGGGTTCGCCAAACGGATGCCGACCGAGATTCAGGCGACGGCTGGGCGCCAGCGATTCGCGGCGTCCGAGATGATCGTACAGCATCAGGCCGGCGCGAATCATCCAGGCAGGCCTGAGTGAAGGATTGTGCGGCAGCACGAAAGTCAGCGGGTGAACGATGTGCGGGGCCAGTGACAGCAGGACTTCGCGTTCGGCCAGCGCTTCGCGCACCAAACGGAACTCGCGCGTCTCCAGATAGCGCAGTCCACCGTGTACCAACTTGCTCGAACGCGACGAGGTCTGCCCGGCCAGATCGCCGCGCTCGACCAGCAGGACGCTCAAGCCCGCCTGGGCAGCAAGGTTCGCGATACCGCAACCATTGATGCCCCCGCCCACCACCAGAACATCCACCTCTTTCAACATGATCCTAGTCCCGTGAAGTGGCCTTGCCTATAGCATAAGCAAACGCGGAGCGGCTGACTATCGCCAGGAGGGCAGGCAGGCTAAATAAACAGGTGCCGGAACCGTACTTAGCGCGAGGAGACCGGAGCTTCTTCGATCGGTGCGAGCAGGCGATGGACGGTGCCATCCTTCACCATGCCGTCGAGCGCAAGTTCGAGCCGCGGTTTGAGGGAGTAGAACGGAGAGGCCCGCACCAGAGCCACGCGGCGCAGCTCGCTGTTATGCACCCGGTAAGCCGCGAATTTCAGCCCGGCGCCCGACGACATGTGCTCGAGCATCCACTTGGCTTGTCCATAATTGAAAATCGCGGTATCGACGCGGCCGGCGAGCAGTTTGCGCAGGCTGCTCTGGCTGTCCGGCGCCGGATCGCGGATCAGACTGCGATCGGAGTCGAAACGCTCGAAATAGGTGCTGCCCTCGACCACGCCGATGCGCAAGGACTGCAGATCGCCATAATTGCGCAGTGGACGGCCATCGGCGCGGCGCTGGATGAAACTGAGCGGCGTCCCGCCCGCAAACGGGGGCGACAGAAAATCCAGCTTGTCGTCGCGCCCTGGCCGACTGCGTACGCCTATCATCAGATCGACTTCGCCGCTGGCTGCCAGCGCCAGACAGCGCGGCAGCGGGCAGCGCCGAAGTTGCAGGGGATGTCCGACCCGCTCGGCGAGCACGCGCACGATATCGAGATACGGCCCGCTGGCCCGGCCATCGGCATTGATGATCTTCCACGGCGGCAGGGTGCTGAAGGCCAGGACCAGCGGCGCAGGCGCGGCACAGGCCAGGCCCGGCAACAAGCCGCAGCAGACAGCGCGAAGCAGGTGCGACAGGGCGGTCATCCGGTAGCGATCAGACGGTTATTGGGACTCATCACCCCGCAACATAGCATTAAACACCACCAACGTCACTCGCCTGCTCCGCGCCAGCCCCCCGAAAGCGTGCCGGTTCGCGCCGCGCACGCGCGCTGGCCGAATAATTCATGCCGACATGAAAATCGGGGGCGGCCCAAGCCTGCGGCGGAAACGGCCGCGCGCCGGGGACAGGATAGAAGCTGTCGTGCACGAGACAATGCGCGCGGATGCGCGGCCAGATCACCGAACGCAGGAACCACTGGTCGATATGGCGCGTCGGCGTATGCTCGATGCTGAAACGCGCAAGCTGGGCAAAGGGCGGCAAGGCGCCGCCGACGCCGCCCCACATGCCGGCCAGCATCAACTCGCTGTGCAGGGGATTGTCGCGCATCACGTGGAACAGGGCACCGGACAGCAACCACTCGTCGACGGCAGCTTTTTCGCGCGCCGACAGGACCGAATCGGCATCGCGCACCAGAAAACGGTCGATGCCGGCATCGCCTATGACCGAGAAACGCCAGAACAGACCGTCGTAGAAGCGCACCGGCCGCGCCATCGGCACCAGTTCGGCCCCGTGTGCATCCAGCTGCCGCAGCAGGGCTGGCGGCACGCTGTCGTCGCAATAGAAACGACAGGTCCAGCCAGGAAACAGGTCGGGCGCGAGCATGGCATTGCGCAGCGCGCCTTCGAGATAGCGCGGCGAATCGCCCCACAAACTGAAAACGATCAGATTGCGCTGCGGCCGGCCGACGTCGAACTCGGGTGCCACCGTGCGTGCGAGCACGGCGGGTGCGGGTCCTGCCGCCTCGTCCTTGAGGCGCAGACTGCGCATGCCCGCCGCGCGGGCGTCTTCGGTGTGCCCGAGCCGGCTGAAAGCATGAGCGAGGCCATCCTGCCAGTTCGGCGCATCCGGCTCCAGCCCTGCCGCACGCCGCAACTGGGGCAGGGCCTCGGCCGCGCAGCCCAGCTGCAGCAGGGCCACGCCAAGATTGCCGCAGACCTGCGCGTCATCGCCGGCAACCCCGACCAGCCGCGAAAACGTCGCGGCGGCGGCGGCGGCATCCCCGAGCCGATGGAACAACAAGCCCAGGGTCTTGAGTTCGGCGATACAAGCCAGCCCCTGCGCCTGCATCCGGTTCACCGCCTCGATCTGACGCTGCACGGCCTGCAGATGCTCACCCCCCAGGCTGAGCCGACGCGCGTCTTCCAGTAAATCCCCGATACTTGCGACCATATTCTTTCACTCTCGTCAGAATCCGGAATCGATCATACGAAGCCCCCCGCCTGCTGTATAGCCAGCGCGGCAGCCCTTTTCTGCAGTGCACGCTCGATGATGATCGAATAGAATAACCGTATTATTCATAGATCGAACCGTTTGCGCGCACCGTGGCCGCCGGTTCGCCGCCGACCGATCGCAGTCATGAACCTCGCCTACCCCGCAAGCCTGCGCCGCAAGCTGGACCCGGCCTCGCTGGCGTTTCTCGTCGTCGCCTTCCTGACCGGAATCGCCAGCGCCCTGCAAGTCCCGATTCTGAGCCTGTTTCTCGGCAACGAACTGGGGGTGCGGCCCTATATGATCGGCCTGTTCTACACGGTCAGCGCCATTGTCGGCATCGTGGTCAGCCAGGTTCTCGCTCATCGTTCCGACCGTGGCGGCGACCGGCGCCGTCTGATCCTGCTTTGCTGTGTAGCCGGCTTTCTCGGCTGCCTGCAATTCGCCTTCGACCGCCATTTCGCCCTGCTGATCAGCATGGGGGTGCTGCTGGGCAGCTTCGGCGGCACCGCCAATCCGCAAGTCTTCGCCCTTGCGCGCGAGCACGCCGACTACACCGCACGCGAAGCCACGATGTTCAACTCCATCATGCGCGCGCAGATATCACTGGCCTGGGTCATAGGCCCGCCGCTGGCCTTCGCGCTGGTCATCGGCTTCGGCTACACCGCCACCTATCTGGCGGCGGGCGTGGCCTTTCTCGCCTGCGCCGCCCTGGTGGCCAGAACGCTGCCCTTCATTCCGCGAGCACCGCATGCGGCCGATCACGGCGGCGGCTGGCGCGATCCCGCGATTCGCCTGCCCTTTATCGCGTCGACCCTGATGTGGACCTGCAACGGCATGTACCTGATCGCGATGCCGCTCTACGTCACGCACACGCTGAACATGCCGACCCGCACGCCCGGCCTGCTGATGGGCACCGCCGCCGCACTTGAAATCCCGGCCATGCTGGTCGCCGGCTTCAGCACCCGCCGCTTCGGCAAACTCGCCATGCTGCGTTTTGCCACGGCTGCCGGCGTGCTGTTCTATGCCGGCATGGTACTGCTGGACAGCGAGCCCGCGCTGATCGCACTGCAGCTTGGCAACGCCATCTTTATCGGGATCATCGCCGGCACCGGCATGCTGTATTTTCAGGACCTGCTGCCGGGTCGCGCCGGCACCGCGACCACCCTGTTCGCCACATCGACCCGCACCGGCGCCATCATTGCCGGCGCCATCGCCGGAGGCATCGCCGACGCCTGGGGATTTCACGCCGTGTTCTACGCCATTCTCGCCTGCTCGCTACTCGCCTCTGCCTGCAGCTTCATGATGCGGGAGCGTTGAGCGCGATCGTGCCGCTTGCCCGGGTGCCGCCCCGGCTACTGGAGGTAAAAGCCATGAACGAAGAAAACCTGACCATCAGGCAGCTGGCGCGCCTGAGCGGCTTGAGCGAGCATGCCTTGCGCTATTTTGAACGCATCGGACTGCTGGACCCGGTTGAACGCAATGCGGCCGGCCATCGCCGTTATAATGCGCGCGACCGCGCGTGGCTGGAATTCATCCAGCGCCTGCGCGCCACCGGGATGTCTATCGCCGGGATGCGCGCCTACGCCGCCCTGCGCCGCCAGGGCGACCTGACTTTTCCCGTGCGGCGCGCACTGCTGGCCGAGCACCGGGAACGGGTCGCGCAACGCATCGAACAATGGCAGGGCGCGCTGCGTGTGCTCGATGACAGGATTGCCTGGTACGACGAACAGACCGCCCCCTGGCGCACCGCGGCCAACGACCCCGACAAACCCGACTGAACCCGGACACGAAAACAGCCCCGCCGATTCAAACCGGCGGGGCTGTCGAACAGACTGGGCCGCTCCCGTCACCCGCCCGGGTAGTCACGCCATGACACGGGGTGTCATGCAGTAGTATCGATGAGGGTGCCTACTGTCGCGTAAATCGTGGTGGTGCCGGATTCTGTCTGTTGCCCTTCACTATCGCTGCTGCCAGCATCGTCGTCGCCAGCGCGAGCAGCCATCGGCGTCGGAGACGCACTGGTCAGCATCGCCCGGTAATACGATTGGCCCGAAACAGGTTCTATCGACTGCGTCATCCATGTCCTCCACGGTTAGACCAAGACACCTTCCTGCTCTCTTATCGGCCCCCTTCATCGAAGCTGAAGAGCAAGCCCGGCCACCCGACAAAATCGGGCGCCCAGTGTTGCCCTGGCACCACATGGCACAGCAATAGCTTGATTCTTAATAAAAAAAAACCACCATGCTCACGCACGGCGGTTTATCGAATGGAACGACACACACATCACACTTGAATGGTCGCGCAGGGGGCCGGCGGGAACGCCGCGCCACTTCAGGCGCTCGTATTGATATTCGACCCCAGTGTCGGTGTCGAGTAAGACTGTGCAGCATTCGCCTGCTGCGTCTGCTGAGCCAGCGCCTGCGCCTGCGCCAGAATCTGGGCCGGAGTCTGGGCCTGCTGTGCCTGTGCCTGTGCCTGCGCCTGCCGCGCCGCCGCACCGCGACCGTTTTCGCCGCGTGGTGGCGGAGAAGCGACCGACTGCGACGGCTGGTATTGAGATGGGCCGGATACGTTTCCGATTGCTTGGGGCATCGCGTCCTCCACTTTGAATATGCCTGTTGATTTATTTATCGGCAGCAAAGTCAAGACCTTAAGGGCTGACTGGCAAATACTGTCGCAAATAGATCCAAACCCCTGCGTGCGACGGCTCAGCGCCCGTCAGACCCGTTCTCTGCAAGCGCCGCATCGAAGTGCGCGCGCGCCGCGCGGATCTCATCGTGGTGAGTCTCCGCCCATGCAACCAGGCCGACGATGGGGCCCAGCAAGGACTCTCCGAGCGCAGAAAGCCGATACTCGACACTCGGCGGCTTGGTCGGAAAGACATGCCGCGTGATCAAGCCGCCGCGCTCCAGCTCGCGCAAGGTCTGAGTCAGCATGCGTTTGGAAATATCGGGCACCGCGCGGCAGATGTGGCTGAAGCGTGCGGCTCCATCCGCCAGTACGATCAGGATCAATACCGTCCATTTATCGCCGATATGATCGAGCACATCGCGTACCGGACAGCAGCTGCCGTCGAATGGCTGCCCCTGCCATTCCTGATACCGTGCGGCCAGTTGAACGCCAGCATTCATGAGAGGGTTCCTTTCGGGTAACCTGGAAACAAAAAACTGCCTCCTTGTGGCGCAGTCACATGGTCTCTATATTAGACCTTGTATTCAATATAAACCACAAGGAGAAGCTCCATGCCCGCCTCACCAGCCCGTATTCTGATTACCGGCGCCAGCGGCCAACTCGGCCGTCTCGTCGTGCACGCCCTGCTGCAAACCATCGAGCCCGCCCGCATCGTCGCCGCGGTGCGCGATACCGCCAAGGCCGGCGACCTCGCTGCACTGGGCATCGAAGTCCGCCGTGCCGATTACACCAAGCCCGAAACACTCGATGCCGCCTTCGTCGGCATCGACCGCCTGCTGCTGATCTCGTCGAGCGAAGTCGGACAACGGCTGCCCCAGCACCGCAATGTCATCGACGCCGCCAAACGCGCGGGCGTCAAGCTACTCGCCTACACCAGCCTGCTGCACGCCGACAGCTCGCCGCTCGGCCTGGCAGAGGAACATCGCCAGACCGAAGCCGCCATCCGCGCCTCGGGCCTGCCTTTTGCCCTGTTGCGCAACGGTTGGTATAGCGAAAACTACGCCGCCTCCATCCCTTCCGCCCTGCAGCACGGCGCGCATATCGGCAGCGCGGCCGAAGGCCGTATCGCCTCCGCCGCCCGTGCCGACTATGCCGCTGCCGCTGCCGCGGTTCTGAGCGCCGAGAGCGTATCGGATAGCCGCATCTACGAGCTGGCCGGCGACGACGCCTACACCCTGACGCAATTCGCCGCCGAGATCACGAAGCAGAGCGGGCGCACGGTCATCTACCAGGACATGCCGGAGGCCGCCTTCCGCACCGCCCTGACCGGCGCCGGCCTGCCCGAAGCGATCGCGCAGCTGCTGGCCGACTCCGATGCCGGTGCCGCCCGCGGCGGGCTGTTCGACGACAGTCACCAGCTGAGCACCCTGATCGGACGCCCGACCACGCCGCTAGCCGCCACAGTGGCGCAAGCATTGCAGAACTGAGCCGCCCGCGCTGCGGGGCGGCTAGTCGTCCCGCAGCGGCAAGGCCAGCAGAACCTCATCATAGAAACGCCCATCGACTTGAAAGGCCGCGTCCTCCTGGCCGTAAGCCTCGAAACCGAGCGAACGATACAAGGACAAGGCGGCCTGATTGCCGGCGTAGACGCTCAACTGCAAACAGCGGATCCCGGATGCAAGGCGTGCGCGCTCGATGGCGGCCAGCAGCAGGGCGCGGCTGATGCCGCGGCCGCGAGCCTCCGGAGCCACATAAACGCCGACGATAGTCGCCTTGTGCCGAAGCTTGCGTCGCGGGCTGCGCCGCAGGCCGACGATGCCGACCAGCGCGTCGGCCATGAACGCCCCCAGCACGCCTTCTGCCGGCGCCTGCGACAGCTTCGCCTCAAGCACGTTCTGCGGCAGATCGGCCTCTTCGTCCGCAAACGAATGGAAGGCCAGGGGGTCAGTCGTCAGGCCGAGCAGGCGCAGCGTTTTATATGCGAGCGCATCGGACGGCGTCAGCAAGCGAATTAACATCGGAATCATCCTTTCAATAGCCTAGATACATCGAGCACACACGCAGTGGAGGGAGGCTGCTACGCCCCGGATCGGCCGACAGGATGCCGTACGAGTGGCCGCACTGCCCTCGCGAGAACGCCGGCTTTAGATACATTCAGGTCGCGACTATCCTCAGAATTGCAATTTCCGCACCACTTGGCTACTTTTTAATGAGCCCCACCCAATCTGGACCGGATCATCAACACTTTCAGCGCAACTTGGATCGGATATCATGTTCAACAAAAAACTATTGGCGTCCCTTCGGAACCAGGAAGACAAGCTTCAGCGCCAGGATGCTGTTTTCGCTGCCATCGACCGATCAATGGCACGCGTCGAGTTCGACCTCGATGCAAACATCATCGACTCCAATAGTCTTTTTCAAACCGCGCTGGGCTATGGCGCCAGCGAGCTGCTCGGCAAGAATCACCGCATGTTATGCGATCCCGAGTTTGCCAACAGCCCCGAATACCAGCAAGTCTGGGCGCAACTGCGCCGCGGCGATCCCTTCATCGGCGAAGTGAAGCGCAAGCGGAAAAACGGCGACTTCATCTGGCTGGAAGCGACTTACAATCCGCTCAAGGACAGCAGCGGCAAAGTCACGGGCGTCATCAAATTCGCCACCGACATCACCGGCAAAGTGCTCGCGGCCGCCAGAAACAAGGCCATTCTGGCGGCCGTCGACCGCTCGATGGCTACCATTGAATTCACCATCGATGGCACGATCACGGCGGCCAACGCCAACTTCCTGCATGTGATGGGTTACAAGGAAAGCGAACTGATCGGGCAGCACCACCGTCAGCTGTGCAGCCAGGAATTCGTCCAGAGCCAGGAATACCCGCAATTGTGGACTAACCTGCGGAACGGAAAATTATCTTCGGGACGCATCAAGCGCCTGGCCAGGGACGGAAGCGAGCGTTGGCTGGAAGCCAGCTACAACCCGGTGTTCGACTCCAGCGGAAAAGTCGTGTCCGTCATCAAATTCGCGACCGACATTACTGCGAGCGTCAACAAGAGCATCCAGGAACGCGACAGCGCGCTGTTCGCCTTCAACACCTCGCAGCAGACCCGGCACTGGGCCGAGGAAGGCGTGACCGACATTGCCAGCAGCGTGAGCAATATCGAGGGCATGGCGAACAATATCGAAAGCTCGAGCCAGAATATCATGACCCTCGGCCAGCATTCGAAACAGATCGGCTCCATCGTCCAGACGATCAAGGATATTGCCGACCAAACCAACCTGCTCGCGCTGAACGCCGCGATCGAAGCCGCGCGCGCCGGCGAGACCGGGCGCGGTTTTGCCGTGGTGGCGGACGAAGTGCGCAAGCTGGCCGAGCGCACATCCTCCTCGACCGCGCAGATCTCGACCATGGTCAATACCATCCAGTCGCAAACGGACGTGGCCGTCGAAAGCATGGAGCAGATCAGGACCCAGGTTCAGGACAGCGTGGTACAAGTCAACAAAGTCGGCAATGTCATGGATCAGATCCGCCAGGGCGCCGAATCGGTCGTCACCGCCATCCAGCAAGTCGCGAGCGAACGCGGCATCTGACCGCGCGCGGCAGGCACCGGACGACGCCCTCCTCGCGGAGGGCGTCGTTGCTTGCGGGGGGACGGATGGGAGAAGGCTGCTTCTGCGATTGACCAGCACGATGCCGCCCGGTGCAACCCGCCGTGGCGGGCGACATACTATTGTCTCTGCGCATGCCCGGTTCAAGCCCGCATGAAGCCGTCGCCACGGCATTTCCTTTCTGTTGACTCGCCTGAGTCGCCAATGTCAATTGCCTGAATACTGACCTTTATGTCAGGACAATAGCATTAAACATAATCTATACCCTTGATAGCTACACCATGACAAAGGTCTTTGAACCCCAAACGAAAGTGAGTTTTCTCATGATCAAAGTTATCAATAAAACCGGTCTTCCGATCAAGGTTTCGATCAACCACTGGGGAAGCGGCGGCGATACGAGCTACTTCACGATAGAAAAAGACAAGGCTGAAACGTGGGACCGCACTGACGCCCGTGGCTTCGTGATGGCAACGATCGTCAAGGGCGTCGGTCGCTCACAAATCGTGTTCGCAGGCACGGAGGTCGTCGTTGATGAAAAATATCTCTCAGGCTCGGTTAAAACCGAGGCAGTAGAAGCATAAAAAGCCTGTCGTTTCGGGTCTGCCTGACAGGTGATCCACATCTCGCTCGCCAGGCAGATCACGCGCACTTTCACGCCTGCAGTGCCTCTGACTCTGCAACTCGCAGGGCCTTGCTGGGCACAGAACCTTCAGGCCCAGCGCGGCGTTGATGCCACCACCTGACCGGCCCTGCATCGCCCGTTGCGGGCTGACGACCCTGAGTGGAAATTCAGGACGCAGCCTACAATCGTATCCAGTTCGCCAAAGCAGAAAGCATTACCGCCGGAAAACAAGACCATATTCTTTGCCCGTTTCGGATTCCATGCAAAACCCAAGCCGTTCATATAAGCGGCGGGCAGGGTTGCCACGTAGGACGCTGAGGCGAACCGCAACCCCATATTGTTTCGCATCTTCCAGCAAGACGCGAAGCAGATGCTGACCTATTCCTTGCCCCTGGAATCCTGGCAGGATTTGAATTTGCACGAGAACCCATTCTTGCGCGGATCTGCAAACCTTCATCAACCCCACACGGACGTCGCCGATGAGCACAATCTGAGCATCGGTATAGCAATAACGCACTCGTTGAAGATGCGCATCATCATCCGTTGCTTCCCCGACCCGCATCAGGTGCTCTGTCATGACTTGCTTGCGCAGGTCGAGGAGAAAACTTTCATCGGATTGCCGAGCCGGACGTAACGTAATTCCCTGGCAGGTCATGAAATCACCATTGTTAGGGTTGACTTGATAGCCGCTTCAGGCCGATAGAGGGCATGAATACCGACGGCTGCAGACGACGGCTACCGACCCGTTGCGGACGGTCAGGCAGTCAAAGACCCAAAGGCAACTATCCGTTTAAAACAGGCCTTCAAGATGCCGGGTCAAAAAATAGATGCTTCTAACTTGAACTGCTGAGCCGCGACGCTGACTTCCTTCATGCGTCCATGTCCAGGCAACACTTTGGACTCGACCGTCAGCAACCCCGCCTTTTCCAACTCGTCTACATCCCGTTTTACCGCGCTGCGATCCCGGTGAAGACGTTCGGAAATCGAGGTGATCGAACCGGGGTTGTCTTTGATCGCACGAAACAGAGCCAAGCGGGCGACGGTAAGCAGCTTCAGCACATCGGACGGATCCTCAAAGCTCACTACGCACTCTTCAGGCAGGGGGGAACCCTGGTCTGCCAGGGCGGCCAGCTTACGGCCACGTTTGAAAAATTCTTCTTCAGTCGCGGTTTTTACAATGAGTACGCTCATGGTTTATCCCTCAATGCTACCCAATCCTGCTGGAAACGCTCTTCAATGTCGTCGAAGCTCACAAAAACGACGGGCTCAATTTGACCAAAGAAGTGTCTGTGGTGGCCATCGTGAGCATTGTCGTAACCGATGACGCGTCCATTGTCACCGTGATGTAACCGGTGATTGATGTACGCCAGGTTATAGCGGGTTACCCGACCCCGTTCATCAACCCAGATTTCGCGCCGTAAACTTCCGTTTCCGCGCTTGTCCGGGATCTTGTGATAGTCGTCAGTCACTTTTTTATCAGCCATGATGTATTTTATCATGACTGTTTTTCGTGTCAAAGCAACATGGGTGAAGATGCGCAACGGAACGCCATGCGGTGAGCGTGCAATCCTCCCGTTTCGGTCATGTCGCGGCAGGAGAATGAATGTCTGTTACTGGCCGATAGCAGCCATCATAGCACCAGCCCCCTATGCCGGCATTCAACCCGCTTCCGCCATTGGCGTTAGCCATCAACGCTTTACTCGCCGGCACAGATCAATCCAATTTACGTTGGCATGCTGCGATTGCTGCGTACAAACCACAGAACGGGCTTGTTAATGGATTCCTGCTTTGCTTCACATACACCGTTGCACCAGCCATGGACGCCTGCGCGAATGCGACGACATCAGCACCATCAACATATGCACGGTCAGCCGCTTCGGCCATCGTCAAAAAGTAGCGGTTTAAATCACCGGCCATGAAATAGTCCCATGCATCATCAACCAGTCGAACTTCAACGGCCACGCCAGTGTCTTTGGCAACCATTTTGAACAGATCTAATGTAGGAAGCAGGGTAGTCTTCACCGCACAGAGCGCAATCACCTTCTCACCATCTGCCACTGCCTGTCTAGCCAAGGCTTCGTCCACTCGCAGAACAGGAACGGTCGATGTAATAGCTTTAATTGCTGGGCCTAGTGTCGAGCAGGTCAGTAACACGGCATCATTTTGTGCACATAGCACCGCCAACGCCTTACGCGTTTGCATGGCGATCGCTTCGTTCATTTCTCCAGCTTGCGCGGCAGCCGCCAAAAGATCTGGACGTACCATGTGTCCAAGCTTAATGTCGGCTCGATCCAGACTACCCAACGCAGCCTCGAAGACATCGATATTACTGCTTGCGGTATGTAGACATCCAATGCGCATGGTCTAGGAATTCATTGACTGATACTGGTGTAGGTTTCGATTTCAGTTGGTGCCAGTTGTCTCATTGCAGCAGCAAGGCATTTACCGGCCGGAATACAACAAAAGCGATATCTACGAACGACCGATCATGGCCGCTAGCAGCCATGCTAGCACAAAGGCATATCAGTCTGCTCGGTGTAGGCTGCAGTTGTAAATTGGCTGCGGGGTATCGGGGGGAACAGCCGGCAACCAGGTTCGTTCTTCTGGTTGGAAGCTTACAAGAAGGGCATGCGATGCTCGAAACTACGCTGTAAATTTCGTCAATTTTTCTCACGCATGCATGCAAAACCGGCGTCGACTCGCCGCCGACTAATAAACTCTTTATATTCAGCTTAATAAACAGGTAGCTGACGTGTTGGCGGAGCACCTACCTGCGCACCTGAAACGTAAAGATGCCACTGGATGCCCGCGGACGCCTGCGGAACAAAAAAGCCCCAAAGACGGGGCTTCCAGCTGAATTCCGGATGACGCCGGACCTACTCGGACAGGGACCGATGCAGAATGTAGCGAGCGCCGCCACAAGCCGCGCCGTTGCTGCATTCTTGCATATCACATTTCATTTTGTGTACCCACCTGTGTACCCAAAACAAAAAGTACCCCCTCATTCCGCCTATTTTTTGCCCTGCCAGACAGGGGCCGAATACGGTACAACCCCCATAGGAGAATTTTGCGGCTGGGGAATGGTCGCGCGTCATTGGACCCGCCCCTGTGAAATCTCAAGGAAGGACCCGCCCGACAAAAAGGAAGGAAGCCTAGGCCACGTTTCACCTAGACAGAAATCGGGGCTCATTGCACCCGCACCCCTGATATGTCCAGGAAGGACCCGCTCATAGACCCTCGATACGCAGGCGAAGCCCGTTCGACGCCAGCATGGGCGGAATCACCAGCAGCCGTTCGGCGCGCTGCCGCTGGGGGCGGTGACCAGATCGACGCCGGCCAGGGCGACGAGCTACACCAGCAGGCGCTCGGCGCACTGGCGCTGGCGCGGTGTGCGGATCGGCACCAGGCAGGGAAACGGATCACCAGCATAGACTCGGCGAGCGAACGCTGATGGTGGCGGCCAGCCATCGGCACAGGGGAATAATTAACTAACCCTATAGAGGTTTTCAGCTAGAAAGAGATCGCGGTCACTTGCACCCGCACCCCACGCTTTCCAAGGAAGGACCCGCTGCCCATTTGGCGTATTTCACCATTTCACCTGATCGGGTGAATTTCACTTACCCAGCAATGCAGCCCCTGATTCTTTTCCGCGAGTCATCGTACCCGCCTTAGCCTCATGCATTGGAAGGACCCATGCGAATTCACGTATGCCTGACATTCTCAAAGTCAGGCATCAAACCCGGCACGGTGCTAGGGACGATCCGGCCCAATGCTCATCGCTGTTTGATCGTGGGGGGAAATTGACGGCGCGTTTTCCCTACCCCTCTAAAAATACGTGGTGACAATAGTGACATAGTGACACCATTGATTTTAAAAGGGTTTTTTTGCTTGGCGCATAGTGACAGAACGGGGTGTCACTATAGTGACAGCCTGAAGCTCTCTGTTTGATGCTCGGTACTGATGATATGGATACAGCAGACACTCGACGCGCTGGTGTTGGGGACGGTGGCCGGATCGACACCAGGCAGGGAAACGGATCACCAGCAGGCACTCGACGGGCTGGCGCAGGGGACGGTGGCCGGACAGACGCCGGCACGGGCGACGGGATCACCAGCACGCGCTCGACGCGATGCCGCTGGGGGCGGTGGCCGGACAGACGCCGGCACGGGCGACGGGATCACCAGCACGCGCTCGACGCGATGCCGCTGGGGCGGAGGCCGGATCGACACCAGGCAGGGAAACAGATCACCAATAGCCCGACAGCCTATTCCGACGTCTGATGAATTCAAAAGGATCAGCGCCAGCATGACGCGATGCGCTGGCGCTGGTGACGCTATTTCTTCTTTTCCATGCTGGCGAACCTCAGCTCATGCGCAAATATTTTGGGTAGCTTCTCTTTGATCAGCCTTTTCACAGCGTTTTGTACCTTTTCATTTGCAAGAGCAGTCGGCACGGATGGCCCGAACAATTCCTTTACTGGCAACCCCGTGCGCACTCGCTTGCCATTACGAACAACGGTTCTGTGACTCTTCCCGATGCGCACGAACACCCCTTTATGGCCACTGCGCATTTTTGCGATGAACGCATGATTGATGATCTTCCGCCCATTCTTTACGGCAACACTGACACCACTGCCGACCTGCCGCGCACCATAGTCAATCAGGGCAATCGGCTTGCCGGTCGAAGTCAGAACGGCAGTGAGATTATTCTTTGTCGCGCGCTGTAGCTTGAACGAATTTCGAACCGCCGATGCCTTTATGTTGTAACCAGCAGTCCGCACCGCGCGCACGGACTCAGTTCGAGCCTGCATCGCGGTTTTGTTAATCGCGCGCACCGCAGCCTTGTTGACCACGCTATCCATCTGCGCGGCCAACGCACATTGAATATCCTTGGTATTTATCTTGATGGAGATGTCGATCATTGCAGGACCTCCGAAACCGGCACCCACTCGAAAACATTTACCGTCGGCGGCTCATCCTGAGGATGCTCAATCAAGTCATTCACCATGGCTTCAAGGGCATCCCCTTCGCTGTCGCGCAAAAACTGGAACAGCCCGAACCACAAGCCAATCAGTCCATCTTGCTGCGCCATCAGGACAACGGCGGTTTTGCTCACTGGCAGGTCAGACAAGCGGCAATCGTGGTCTTCGATCACGACTTCAAACACGCATGGCTCACCACCGTGGATATCACATCCAGCCAGGCAGAAATGAGCCTCATCGCCAGCAATGCCGACACGCTCCAGAGCGGCCGGCGCATTGGGGTATGCGCCGACATAGATAGCAGGGTAATACATCGGGTTACTCATGAACGGAAACTCCTGAATTTTGGATTTTGGATGCCATCGGTGACGGCAGCGCGGACGCGCCCGGAACGGGGTAAACAGATTGCACGGCATCCCCGTAGTGTTGCCGCGCCCAGCGGATAGCCATGGATTGGTCGGCCGTGGGCAACGTCATGAACCACACCAGCTTGTTACCGGGTAACTCAATCCGCCACAGCCAGCAACGCCCAACCACGACACCCGCGCGGGGGCGGAAACGGGCGCAGTAGGCGGCATCCTCGAAAACCGGGGTAGCCCCCAACCGGTCGCAGCGTCCCTCACCCAGTGAGGTGCAGCCACGACACAGCAATGGGCCGCTGCTGGCGGATTCAATGCCACTGATTTCCCCCTCCTGATCGGCACACCACGCCAGCGTCAGCGGATCAGATAAAGCAACAGGATTTCCCCCCTCAGAAATGCCAACCGCCCTTGTAAGGGCGGTTGGTGGGGGAGGATCATTCATCGCAGGCGGAGACGAAATCCCGCCGAACCAATCAGCAAGATCAGTCATAACTGGTCTCCTCTCCGTCATCAATGATTGTGCCCTGCTCGTATATAGCGGACGTCACGCAATACACCTTGGCCCGCCCGCTCTTACTGGACTTGGCCTCGGGAGTGATTCGGGTTTGCAGCATATTCCCCGCGCCTGTAGTGGTTTCCAGGGCGCCCATTTCTGCCAGTAAGCGG
This sequence comes from Paludibacterium yongneupense DSM 18731, assembly GCF_000422925.1. GTDB lineage: Bacteria > Pseudomonadota > Gammaproteobacteria > Burkholderiales > Chromobacteriaceae > Paludibacterium > Paludibacterium yongneupense. Next base: position 2,689 of record NZ_KE383958.1, on the reverse strand, counting down.
CACACGCGGTTAACGTCCAGACCGGCACAGATTTCCTGACGAAATGCCTCTGGCAAAACGTAATACTTGATCAGACCAGAGACGGGGTCTCTCATTCGATAGCCCAGGCGGCTGATAGTCTTGGGTGCATGGTCGTCCGGGTCGGGGACTTTGCCATCGGCTTCGTACAAGATAGCCCCTGTTGATAGCCGGGTAAACCGTGACTCACCGTCCATCTCAAAGCGCAGTCGGATGCGGGCCTTGATGGCCTCGTCTTCTGCATTGCCAACCGTACCTCGCGCCTTGAGCCAGTCGGCAAAACACACCTTGGCCGCATCCCAAGCAACATTTTTCGGCCAGCCAGTGACGCCCCAGGCGCTTGCCATTTCACCCGCCACTGCCACCAGCGCGAAACGAGCGGCAGCGCGGTGGATTTGTCCATGAGCTTCATCAGGCACAACCTCACGGACAAAACGTGATACTTGATCAATGATAGTGGCAGCCTGTTGCAAACGCTCCGACACCAGCCGGGAAATAAACGCCCGCGCGGCAGTACCGTAGTATTTGCTGCACGCAGCTTTCAGGTGATTTGTCAGAGCGGTCCCTGTTGGTTTGTCATGCAAAACATCAAACAGCCCTAACCCAGCACCGGGGTCAGCAGGGATTTCAAGCATTCGGACATCCATCCCCACATCGGTTTTCTTGCCGACTGTAGCCATGTGGGCCGCGAGTGTTTTTTCACCACTGCTCAAGAACATGACATTCCAGGCCGCTATGCCGCCTCGACTTCCGCCACGCTCATTCGCACGGCCTTTGCCTTTGCCGTTGCCGTTGCCCAACATCATCACCGTTTCGCCGACGATGCGAGGATCACACTGTTTCAGCTCGTCCAGAGCCAGCAGACAACCCGAATAGGCCGCTGCGACATTCTCCAGACAGTTGTCGGTTTGTCTCCACGTCTGCATATAGCCTGGCGAACCGAAAACGCTGCATGCCGTTTGTAGCAAGGTCGTTTTGCCTTGCGAGCTATCTCCGTAGAAGTTAAATCCGCCCGATTCTGCTCCAACAATGTCCATGATAGGCCCCGCAAACGCCGCAGATACGCCAAAGGCAAAACGATGATTGCCAACACAGTAGCGCGCCACCTGCTCTTGCCAATCCGCCAGCGTCCCGGCAACCTGCATCACCTTGCGCTGTTCGGTGGACGCCTGAAACACCAGCATTTCAGCACACTCACCAAGCTGACCATCCGGCAACAGAAACACGCCGTTATGCCACCCCAAGCGCGCCACTATCGTGGCCCTACTAACACAATCGTCACGCTCAAGGTATTCAATCAACCGTTGACGGGCCTTGGGGCCGGAACCTGTTTTCAAGCCTCGCGACTTGAGTTCCCGGAACACGTCTGCGCCCTCTACCGTCGCAAGTTTTTCAGCGGGAATATTCCATTCTTTTGTGATGCCATCCCTATCGGAAAAACGGACAAGAATGCCCCAGTTCTCACCGTTTTGGTCTCGGGTATGCGCCAAGATTTCCAGCTTCGCACAGATCCACAACGGCGCGTCCATGTCCTCGGTTTTGAACCACACGCCGCTATCGGTGACATGAAACGGACTGCCCGCGCTTTCGGTCGTCGGGCGCTTGGGCGCGCTTTTCTTGGTACGGCTGGTATTGGGCTTCTCTGCCTTGGCGAACTTCTCCACGCTGGTGTTGCTGGTACTGTTGGCGGTGCCAGGGTTGGCCTGCACCGGGGCGGTGGCATCCAGCACCAGCCACTGACCGGACGCACGCAACAACTCGATATGTCCCGCCGTCCAGCCGCGCGCCAGCGCATCGGCGGCATCATCGCCGACACTCCACTGGCCACCCTCGACCAGCACCAGCTTGCCACCGTCTTCGCTAGGTACAAACGCAGCGAAGCCGGACAGGTCCACCCGTGCCACCGATGCCGCGCCCACTTTCTGTAACGCGGTCGCAACCGCTTGCGCCGCATCTGCGCCCGGTTGATCGTTGTCCGGCCAGATCAGGCAGTCACGACCAGACAAGGGGCTGAAATCGGCCTTGCTGACCGCTTCCGCGCCGTTCATCCAGCAGACGGCGACATGATCCGGCAACAACTTAGCGGCGGCATCGGCGGCTTTCTCGCCCTCGCATACCACAACCGGGTCGGTAGTGCGCGCGGCCAGTTGATCGAGGCCATACAGCGGGCGCGGGGCCGGTAGGTTTTTCCAGCGCCATTCACGCTTGCCGGTCACGCTGTCTTGCCAAACCGACAACGGAAAATAGTCTTTGCTGCGCCCATTCAGTCCCGGCTCAAGCCTTACCACCGACACCAGCGGCAAACCCTCTGCATCACGGTAGGCGGCGATTGTCAAAGGTGTTGAGATAATTTTACGATTTATGCAGCCAATAAATTATCGGTTTTCTCCTGCGTAATCGGTCGATCCGGATTGAGCTGAACCGCATCGTTCCAGGCCCAATTTCGTGTCTCTCCTTGCCAGCGTTCTGGCCGTGCGGTGCGAGCCGCTTGATAGACCAGATGGCGCTTCGCCAGCAAGATTTTATCCAGCCCTTGGTGCCGCTGAGCCGGGGTCACGAATTGGATGCCGCTGTGACGATGGGCGTGGCAATACCAGTCGATGAAACGCTTTACCCATTGCCGGGCTTCGTCCAGTGAGGTGAAGCCTTTACGTGGCCATGATGGCCAGTA
>NZ_AUGZ01000005.1 GCF_000422925.1 Paludibacterium yongneupense DSM 18731 | reverse complement strand
CATGGCCTTGGCCAGGTTGGCGCGGGCGCCGAAGAACTGCATCTGCTTGCCGATGCGCATCGCCGACACGCAGCAGGCGATACCGTAGTCATCGCCCCAGTGCGGACGCATTTCGTCGTCGTTTTCGTACTGGATGGCGCTGGTTTCGATCGAGACCTTGGCGCAGAAGTCCTTGAAGCCTTGCGGCAGTTGGGTCGACCACAGAACGGTCAGGTTCGGTTCCGGTGCCGGGCCCAGGTTGAACAGGGTGTTCAGGAAACGGAAGCTGTTCTTGGTGACCAGCGGACGGCCGTCTTCACCCATGCCGCCGATGGATTCGGTCACCCAGGTCGGGTCGCCCGAGAACAGTTGATCGTATTCCGGGGTACGCAGGAAGCGGACGATACGCAGTTTGATGACCATGTCGTCGATCATTTCCTGCGCTTGTTCTTCGGTCAGCGTGCCGGCGGCGATATCGCGCTGGATGTAGATGTCGAGGAAGGTCGAGATGCGGCCGATCGACATCGCGGCGCCGTTTTGTTCCTTGACGGCGGCCAGGTAGCCGAAGTAGGTCCATTGCACGGCTTCGCGGGCGTTGGCAGCCGGGCGGCTGATGTCGCAACCGTATTTGGCGGCCATTTCGCGCAGTTCGTCCAGCGCGCGGAATTGCTCGGACAGTTCTTCACGCAGACGCAGCACGTCTTCGGTGAACGGAGCGGTGTTCAGGTCCTTGAATTGAGCCTGACGTTCCTTGCGCAGGAAGTCGGTGCCGTACAGCGCAACGCGGCGATAGTCGCCGATGATGCGGCCGCGGCCGTAGGCGTCGGGCAGACCGGTGATCACACCGGACTTGCGGCAGGCCATGATTTCGGGGGTGTAGGTATCGAACACGCCCTGGTTATGGCTCTTGCGGTATTTGGTCCAGACTTCATGGATGGACGGATCGAGCTTGAAGCCGAAGGCTTCCAGGCCGCTTTCGACCATGCGCAGACCGCCGTTCGGCATGATGGCGCGCTTGAGCGGCGCATCCGTTTGCAGACCGACGATAACTTCGTTGTCCTTGTCGATATAGCCGGCATCGTGCGCGGTGATCGAGGAGCCGCGGTCGGCGGACACATCCAGTACACCGGCCTTGCGTTCCGCTTTCAGCAGTTCGCCCAGGATGTCCCAGATCTTCTTGGTGCGGGCGGTGGCGCCGGCCAGGAAGGTGTCGTCGCCGACATAGGGGGTGTAGTTCAGTTGAATGAAGTTACGGGTGTTGATGCCTTTTTGCCAGTCGCCGGCGACAAAGCCAGCCCACGGGTCAGCGGCGGTTACGGCTTGATTGATCGCGTCCACAGTTGTCTCCTTTTCGGATACGAACAGAAATGTAATTTAGCGAAGCAATGTTATGTGAATTTCGGGTATAACAGACTTGATGTGGATCAAGCCGATTGCCGGTAATGTTACGCGTTTTGCCGCAACTACGATAGATTTATGCCCTGATTTTGCAGGCTATTGCGGCATTCAGGTTCGATGCCGGCGGGAGGCTGGCGGCGGATGTTCGTTTTCGAAGCGAAGATGCGCTTCAACACGCCTATCCGAACAAATAAAGTGCCGCAAAATGCCCGAAAATACTCGGAAAGTACTCCACGCAGTACGTCCACCCGGTTTCTTAAACTAGCGAATGAAGTCAAAATGAGTCATCCACAAGCTCTCCCCTACGTTGTCGGCGAAGCCGCCAACAAGCAGAAAGTCCTGAACACCGAACCGCTGCGCTATTTTCTGTCGGCCATGATGGCAGGCGCACTGATTGCCGTCGTGCTGGCAGTGGCCATCAAATTGGGTCAGGCATTCTATACCACGGGCACCCCGGTTTACTACGCCAGTGTCGCCGGCTTTTTCGGTGTCGCTCTCGTTACCATTATTGTTTGTAAAGTCGAACTTTTCACTAGCAATATCATGTACTTCTCGGTCGGGGTGCTGGCTCGTCAGACCACTGTCATCAATGCGCTGAAAAGCTGGATGATGGTGTACTTGGGCAACCTGGCTGGCGTCGTTGTCTTCGCCTGGGTATTCGCCCAAGCCGGGGCGCTGGGCGCCCTGCCCAAGGACAATGTGCTGTTTCAAGTGCTTGAGCACAAGATCCATGCCGATACGATGACGATCTTCTGGCGTGGCGTGCTGTGCAACTGGATCATCTGCCTGGCGGTATGGGTTCCGATGCGTCTGGTCGGCGACTCCGCCAAGGTCGCGATGACCATGTTCCTGGTTTTTGTGTTCTTTTTTGCCGGTTACGAACACAGCATCGCCAACATGGCGTTTTTCGCGCTTGGCGTGCTGCAAGGATCCGATCTGATGACGTGGCCGAACATCGTGCATAACCTGATTCCGGCCACGCTTGGCAATATCGTCGGGGGTGGCGTCGGTGTCGGCCTGGTGGTGTTCTTGCTGGACCGCCATACCTTGAAGACCGCCTGACCGCTTTTCGGGACGGCCACGGCCGCCGGGTGCGCCATAGGGCGCATCCGGCGGCCGTTTTTTTTGCGCTTCAGCCCCTGGCGCCGTCGGTAGCCGGGGGATGCAAGCCCGGTTCAGGACGGAAATCCCTCGCCTCCAAGTCGTGCGACCAGCGCCTGTCTACCCGTTTGCGGATGCCTGGCGCCGTGGAGGACGTTAAAACCGGGCGCCCTTCGCCCGCATGAATGTCTTGAGCTGCTCGAACGAAATGCTGCCGCGCCGGGGGATATCGATCTCGGCGAAGTGGTCGGCCAGATAGCCGAAGCCTGCCTGCGCGGCCCGGGCTTGCGAGACGCGACCGCTGTTGTCGATGTCCGCTTCGTCGAATTTTTTCTTCAGCTTGCCCAGTGCCCTGTCCTGCAGGCTGAGCGTCGAAGCGGGAGATGACAGCAGGCTGCGCGCGGAGGCGCGTACGCGCGGCGGAACATAGGGGTCGCCCAGTTGGGCCATGCCCTGGCGTGTCTGGGGAGCGGGCGGGGCATCTTCCATGTCCCTGGCTTGCGCGGAGACGGTCAGCAGCGCTGTCAGCAGCGCAGCGGACGCGGTACGGCATCGTATAGAAAGTGTCATGGCGGTTCGGTCCCTGTGTGGAGGCGATGCGCGCTTGGCGCGCATCACGGTTGACGGTGATAGAACTCGACCAGGTCGCGCTTCATGTCGGGGCGGGCCGGATCGTAGAGATAGGTCATATGCCCACCCGGGTAGTGCGCGATCTTCAGTCCCGAAACCGTGCCCAGACGACCGAGGTCCTGCTCCGTGATGAAGAACGGCGTAGCGAGGTCGTGATAGCCGTTGATCGAAAGGACCTTGAGTGCGGGGTTCAGGTACATTGCCGCGGCGAGATCGGGAAGGGTGTCCGGCATGGCCAGTCCGTCATGCGCCCAGACCCAGTCGTTGATGGCATCGTCGCTTTCGACGTGGTAGGGCGTGACCGTACCGTACTTGAGCCCGTGCACGAGGTAGTCGTTGATCCGGTCGGTGAAGGGACGGGTGATCAGCGTGCTCGATGGATCTCCGTCGGCGGCCATCGGGCTGCCGTTGGCGGCGATGACGCGGGCATCGTAACGGCCGAGCACGTAACCCGGGATCAGGCCCGTGCGGAAGGTGGTTTCATCGAGGTTGAAATGGCTTTGCCAGGCCGAGGCAGGGTATCCCGTATTCAGGTAAAGCTGCGTCAGCAAATCGGGGGCCGGTGGCGTATGCGCGCCGAGAAAGGCGCGCACGGCGGGGCCATAGTGCCCGCTCGCAAAGCTTCGCATCCGGTTCAAGAACGGCTCCAGCTGCGCGGGAGGTGGCATGACCCGCTTGAAGTAGGCTCCGACCGCGGCATAGCCCGGCATATAGGGTGCGAAAGAACCGCTGCCCATGTCCGGGTTCGAGTTGTAGTCGAGGATGGATGACTGCAGCACGATACCGCTGAGGCGGGTACCGCTCATTTCTAGCAGATTGGCCAGGACATCGGTGCGCGGTGTGCCGTAGGACTCGCCGAAAAGGTAGAGGGGCGAGGCGCTGCGGTGGTTGACGAGCAGGTAGCGTTTGATGAAATCGCGAAATACGGCTGCATCGGCGTCGACGCCCCAGAAGCTGCGATTGGCATATGGCACAATCGCCTCGGAGAGGCCGGTGCCGACGGCATCGACAAATACCATGTCGGTGGTATCGATCAGACTCTGCGCATTGTTGACGAAGGGAAACGGTCTGCTTGTATCCGCCACGGGGTCGCCGGTGACGATGCGCCTCGGTGCATAGGAGCCGAGGTGCAGCCAGACCGAGGAGGAGCCCGGGCCGCCGTTATAGAAGAAGGTGACCGGCCGCTCGGCACCGCCTTGCCGCGCGGCGGTATAAGCCACGTAGAAGATCGTCGCCTTCGGCTGCTGCGTCTGCGGGTCGGTGGCGGTGAGATGCCCGGTCGTGGCGGTATAGGAGATGCTGCGTCCGTCGACCATCACCTGGCCGTTGCTGATGGCGGCTTGCTCGGTCACCAGCCCGGCGGGCAGGGCATCGTCGGGGCCGAAGCGGTAGACGGTGCTGTCCTGGTACGCGCGTTCCTGCGGTGCCGCAGCGATCTGCGTCGCTTGCGCACCGGACGGCAGCGCCAGGGCGGGCGGCGAGGCCAGGGTCAGCGCGAGGAGCGGCGCGGCCAGGCCGGACACAATTAAGCGTTTTGTCGACATAGTGTTCTCGTCAGTATGGGGATCGGGTCCGGTCGTAACCGGGGTCGTCGCCTGCGCCAGGCGAGGGAGTGGCATGCCGCAACCATTTAGACATGCGCCGCGGCCCGGTGCCGCCTGTTCGAAAGGGCAGCGCAGGCCACGAAGGCGACCGCTACCGGTGTGAGTTAAGGGAAATTTCCATATTATTCAATGGATTGGGTGTTTCGCCTGCGGCAGGGGGCCGTGACCTGCCTGTTCGTTGGTACATGTTTGTCATTTTTGTTATTGAAAACATGCGAATGGAGTTGATGGGGAGGGGTGCCAGAGGCGAACGGCTTTCCACCCGGGGCAAGGCGTCAGGGGGCTTGCGGTGACGAATGCCGGTCCCGGGCCGGGAGGCTTGAGCCCGAGTCCGCGTAGCCGGGAGCGGGCAATAAAAAAACCCCCTGCCGGGGATCGCCCGGTCGGGGGCGGCGGCAGAGGGTCGGGTGCGATCGTTGTGCTGCGGTCAGGCGCGGGCGCTTGCGGTGTGCAGCGCACGCTGGCTGCGCGGATGACGGGCCAGCAGTTCCTTCCACTTGATCACGGCGGATACCAGGATCACGGCGCCCAGGATCAGCATCACGATCGAGATGGCCGCGTTGAACATATTGTGACCCTTGGCGGCCGGATTCAGGTAGACATGGGTCACCATCCAGTAGCCGGCATAGTTGACGGTAACGTACAGGTAGGCCAGCGGGATCAGGCAGGTCAGCGCATAGCGGCGCTTGGCTGAAATCCGCAGGATGATGGTGGCGCCGATGATCAGGCCGACCGATGCCATCAACTGGTTGGAGACCCCGAACAGTGCCCATACCGAGCCGATGTCGCCGGAGGTCAGCAGGTAGCCCCACAGGGCGCAGGCCAGCAGGCTGGCACCGATGGCGCCGGGCATCCAGTCCAGGCGCTTGAGCGGGGCATAGAAGTCGCCGCCGAAGTCCTGGATCAGGTAGCGAGCGACGCGGGTGCCGGAGTCGACGGCGGTCAGGATGAACACCGCTTCGAACATGACCACGAACTGGAAGAAATAAGCTGCGAGATGGTTGAACCAGCTGATCTTGGTGAAGATATAGGACATGCCGACCGCGAGGGTGACGGCGCCGCCGGTGCGGCCGTACAGGTCCATGCCGATTTCCTGGCTCAGTTGCGGCAGGTTGACCACGCTCATGCCCAGGGCCTTGAACGCTTCCGGGCTCGAGTTGATGGCGAAGTAATCGGCGGGGTGCAGCGAGGTTGCGGCGATCAGGGCCATGACACCCACTACGCATTCGGCCAGCATGGCGCCGAAGCCGACCGGCAGGACGTCACTCCATTTGTCCACCAGCTTCGGGGTGATACCGGAGCCGATGAAGGCATGGAAACCGGAGATGGCGCCGCAGGCGATGGTGATCGAGATGAACGGCCATACCGGGCCGGCCAGTACCGGGCCGCCGCCGTGGATGAACTGGGTCAGTGCCGGGAAGCGGATTTCGGGGTTGATGAAGACGACGCCGATGATCAGCGCCCCGAACACGCCGATTTTCATGAAGCTCGACAGATAGCCGCGGGGGGTCAGCAGCAGCCAGACCGGAAGCGCGGTGGCAAAGAAGGCGTAGATCGGCAGCAGCAGGCTGACGCTGGTTGCATTGAAGGTCAGCCACTGACCGAATACGCTGTGCTGGATCGACGGGCCGATGAAGACACAGGCGAGGACGGCGGCGACGCCGACATAGGTCGCATACTTGGTGGCGCCGAAGACTTTTTCGAACAGGCCGAGGCAGATGGCGATCGGGATGGTCATGAAGACGGCGAACGTACCCCAGGGGTTGCGTTCCAGGGCGTGGACCACCACCATCGACAGACCGGCCATGGTAATGGTAATGATGAACAGCATGGCCAGGCCGGTGCACCAGCCCGCGATCGGGCCGAGTTCCGCCTTGGCGACTTCGGACAGCGACTTGCCCTGGTGCTTCATCGACGCGAACAGCACCACGGTGTCGTGGACGGCACCGCCGACGACGGCCCCTATCAGCAGCCACAGTATGCTCGGCAGGTAGCCGAACTGGGCGGCCAGTACCGGTCCGACCAGCGGGCCGGCGGCGGCGATGGCGGCGAAGTGCTGGCCGAAGTTGACCCACTTGCGGGTTGGCACGTAGTCCTTGCCGTCCTGCAGCGAATGGGAGGGGGTCTCGTCTTTATCGTTGCAGCCGAGCACCGTGCGTGTGAAGAAGACCCCGTACAGGCGGTAGCAGATCACAAGGATGCAGAGCGTGGCGATCACGAAGGTGATGGCGTGGGGCATGTTGGCTCTCCTGAAATAGTTCAGTTGTCACCATAAACACTTCCCGCGGCAAAAGAATCCGCTGCCGGTGCGAGCGGCAGCATCGCGCTGCGAACGGTCGGCAGAGAGGGGGAAGCGGCGCGCTCACCCCGGTATGCCGAGTTTCTCTTTCAGGGGTTTCAGGTAGCGGCGACTGACCGGAACCGTCTGTTCGCTGCGCGTGATGATGTCGGCGAGGCCGTTTTCCGATAGCCGGATTTCACGCACCAGCGCGAGGTTGACCAGGTATTGGCGATGGCAGCGCAGCAGGGGCGTTTTTTCCTCTAGCGTGCGCAGTGTGAGTTCGGTCACGCGCTCGACCTGGTCGCTGCCGAATACGCCGACGCCGCTCGCGCGCGAGGCCACGTATTCCACCTCGTCCAGCTTCATCAGATAGATGCGGTTGACGCCGTAACAGGGGATGAAGCTGAGCGGCGCAGCATCGGTCAGCGCGTCGAGCGGGCGTGGCTGCTGCGTGCGCCGCAGGCGTTGCAGCGTTTTTTCCAGGCGCTGCGGATCGGCCGGCTTGAGCAGGTAGTCGAAAGCGTGTTCCTCGAAAGCCTGTACCGCGTACTCGTCGTAGGCGGTGAGGAACACGATGTGCGGAATCTGGGCCGGGTCCAGCATCGCGAGCATTTCCAGTCCGCTGATGCGCGGCATCTGGATGTCGAGAAAGACCACGTCGGGGTTCTGGCGGTGGATGGCGGCAATGGCCTCGATCGCGTTCGCGCACTCGCCGATGATCTCGATGTCGTCGCTGGTGGCGAGCAGGCTTTTCAGTTCGGAGCGGGCGAACGGTTCGTCGTCGACGATCAGGACTCGCATCATAGGGTGATGGCCTCTTTTTCCAGTGGCAGGTGAATAATGACGCGGGTAAAGCACTCCGGCTCGCATTCCACGCGGACACCGTACTGTTCGCCGTAGCGCGCCTTGATGCGGCGGTCGACCAGATTCATGCCCAGACCGTCGGAAGACGGCGGATGGGCGCGGTACAGGCCGGCGTTGTCCTCGACCCACAGCGTGAGACTGTCCTCGCTGCAATCGGCGCCGATACGGATGTGCCCGGTGCCGAGCAGTTGCGAAGTCCCATGCTTGATCGCGTTTTCGACGATGGGTTGCAGGGAAAAGGCAGGCAGACGTGCCGGTGGCTTCGGCTCGGGCAATACGTATTCCACCGTCAATTGCCCGGCAAAGCGCGCAAGCTGGATTTGCAGATAGGCGTCGACATGCTCGATTTCGTCGGCCAGGGCCACGACTTCGCTCGGCCGCTTGAGGTTCTTGCGGAAAAAAGTCGACAGATACAGGACCAGTTGCCGGGCCCGCTCCGGGTCGCTGCGAATGACGGCGGACAAGGTATTGAGCGCATTGAACAGGAAGTGCGGGTTGACCTGGGCGTGCAGCAGCTTGATTTCGGTTTGCGCGAGCAACTGCTTCTGCTGTTCGTAGCGACCGGCCAGTATCTGGGCCGACAGCAGGCGGGCAATGCCTTCGCCCAGGGTCAGATTGATGCTGGAAAACAGTTTGCGCCGCGGCTCGTACAATTTGATGGTGCCGATGACGAAGCCTTCTTCGCCGCGCAGCGGTATCACCAGCGACGACGTCAGCGGGCAGTCCGGCTTGATCGAGCAGCGGTAGGGGGTTTCGTTGCCATCGGCGTACTCGACCTTGTTTTTCTCGATCGCGCGCTGTGTCAGCGGCGAGGTGATCGGTGTGCCCGGCAGGTGATGGTCGTCGCCTATCCCGATGAAGGCCAGCAGCTTCTCGCGGTCGGTGATCGCCACGGCGCCGACGCCGAGCTCTTCGTAAATGATGCGCGCCACCAGCATGCTGTTCTCCTGATTGAAGCCCGTGCGCAGCAGGCCTTCCGCGCGGGCGGCGATCTTGAGCGCCTTGGAGGAGAAGGTGGTGGAGTAGGTGGCGATGATCAGGCGACGGTCGAGCAGAATGCGCATGAACATTGCCGCGCCGACGGTGTTGTTGACGAACATCGGCAGGGCTATGCTTTGCACCAGATGCACGGCGCTCGGCAGCGGGCGCGCCACGGCAAGGATCACCGCCATCTGCATCACCTCGGCCAGCAGCGTGGTCAGGGCGACCACGAGCGGGTCGAACAGGCGGCCTACGGTGCCGCGGCGAACCATGATGGTATGCAACAGGCCGCCGATCAGACCCTCGCCTATGGTCGACAGCATGCAGGCGAAGGCGGTGAAGCCGCCCATCGAATAACGGTGCAGCCCACCGGTCAGGCCGACGGCGAAGCCGACCAGCGGACCGCCGAGCACGCCGCCGAGCACGGCGCCGATGGCGCGGGTATTGGCGATGGAGTCTTCTATGCGCAGCCCGAAATAGGTCCCCATGATGCAGAACATCGAAAACACCAGGTAGCAGACGACCTTGCGCGGAAGACGGATGGTGACCTGCATCAGTGGCAGGAACAACGGGGTCTTGCTCAGCAGGTAGGCGATCACCAGGTAGACGCAGGTTTGCTGCATCAGCGAGAGGATCTGGTTGAGCTGACTGACTATCATGAACGGCACGCGGCAAGGTGGACGGTTCGAATCATAGCAAATCGGGGCGGCGGCGTAAGCGTCGTCTGCACCGCTCGCGCGGCAGGTCGTTAATGATTAAGGATAATTTGGCATAACCCTGCCGCCAGCAGGGTCCGTCCGGCCGCGGCATCGGCGCGCTCCAGTCGCAGGCGTTCGCTACAACGTTGAAAACAAATATCATTTAACGGCGCGCGCCAAATCTGGCACAATGCGCGTCTGCCCAAATCCGACCGTATCATGAGCTATCCGCAACCGACCGTAAAACCGATCCAAAGCTACAGAAAATTCTGGGCGCACCGCTTCGGCACCGCACCGTTTCTGCCGATGTCCCGTGCCGAAATGGATGAGCTGGGCTGGGATTCCTGCGACATCATCCTGATCAGCGGCGACGCCTACATCGATCATCCGAGTTTCGGGATGGCGCTGATCGGCCGCCTGCTCGAGGCGCAGGGATTTCGCGTCGGTCTGATCTGTCAGCCGGACTGGCACGGCGCCGAGCCTTTCCGTGCGCTCGGACGCCCGAATCTGTTTTTCGGGGTGACCGCCGGCAATATGGATTCGATGATCAACCGCTATACGGCCGACCGCAAGCCGCGTTCGGACGATGCCTATACGCCCAATGCCGAACCCAACCGCCGTCCGGACCGTGCGGTCGGCGTCTATGCGCAACGCTGCCGCGAGGCTTATCCCGGGGTCGGCGTGATGATAGGCAGTATCGAAGCCAGCCTGCGCCGGATCGCACATTACGATTACTGGAGCGATAAAGTCCGGCCCTCGGTTCTGATCAACGCCAAGGCCGACATTCTGCTGTATGGCAATGCCGAGCGCGCGCTGGTGGAAATCGCGCACCGGGTGGCCGCGGGCGAGAAACTGTCCGAGATCCGCGACGTGCGCGGCACCGCCTTCATGGTGCCTCACGGCTGGAAACCCGACGAAACCTGGACCGAGGTCGATTCGACGACCGTGGACATCCCGGGACGTGTCGATGAACACCTGAATCCCTACGAAGACGTCGCGCCGGCCAAAGCGCCAACGGCGCTCGCCGACGGCGCGCAGCCTGTCCGCATCGTGCCGGCGGCCGAGCGCGTCGCGGCACGCAAGGCCGAGCGCCTGCGTACGGTCGTGCGCATACCCGCTTACGAGGCCGTCGCCTTCGATCCGGTGCTGTACGCGCATGCGAGCCGCACGCTGCACCTGGAATCGAATCCCGGCAACGCGCGTGCGCTGGTGCAACTGCATGGCGAGCGCGATGTGTGGCTGACGCCGCCGCCGATACCGTTGACCACGGAAGAAATGGATTACGTGTTCGGTATGCCCTATGCCCGCAATCCGCACCCGTCTTACGGCGAAGCGCGCATTCCGGCCTGGGACATGATCCGCTTCTCGGTCAATATCATGCGCGGCTGCTTTGGCGGCTGTACCTTCTGCTCGATCACGGAGCATGAAGGCCGCGTGATCCAGAGTCGCTCCGAGGACTCCATCCTCAAGGAAATCGAGGAAATCCGCGACAAGACCCCGGGCTTTACCGGTCACATCACCGATCTTGGCGGCCCGACCGCCAATATGTATCGCCTGGCGTGCAAGGACCCGAAGATCCAGTCTTCGTGCCGGCGTCTGAGCTGCGTCTACCCCGGTATCTGCGAAAATCTCGGAACCGACCACGGTCCGCTGATCCAGCTCTATCGCAAGGCGCGCGAGCTGCCCGGCGTCAAGAAGGTCTCGATCGGTTCCGGCCTGCGTTACGACCTGGCGGTACGCTCGCCCGAGTACATCAAGGAACTGGTCACGCACCACGTCGGCGGCTATCTGAAAATTGCGCCCGAGCATACCGAGGATGGCCCGCTGTCCAAGATGATGAAACCCGGCATGGGCGCCTACGAAAAATTCAAGGAGCTGTTCGAACGTTTTTCGCGTCAGGCGGGTAAAGAGCAGTACCTGATTCCTTACTTCATCGCCGCTCATCCGGGCACCAGCGATGAGGACATGATGAATCTGGCCCTGTGGCTGAAGAAAAACAACTTCCGTCTCGATCAGGTGCAGACCTTCGTGCCGACGCCGATGGCGCTGGCGACGACCATGTGGCACACCCGGCGCAACCCGCTGAAGAAGCTCGGGCGCAGCTCCGAAAAGGTCGATGTCGTGCGCGACGGCGCTCGCCGTAAGCTGCACAAGGCTTTTCTGCGTTATCACGATCCGGCCAACTGGCCGTTGTTGCGCGAAGCGCTGCGTGCGATGGGGCGCGAGGATCTGATCGGCTACGCCAAGCACCAGTTGATTCCGACCAACCAGCCTGCCGGCCAGGCGAACGAAGCCGCGCGCGGTCAGCGTTTCAATACGGCTCGCACCGCGCATCACCCGAGCAAGCGTTTCCAGGACGAGGCGCCGAAAAAAGGCAAGCCGCGCCGTTGACCCGGTGCCCGGCCCGTGCGCGCACGGTCCGGGCACCGCTTGCTCTGGATCAAACAGAACGTAGTCTGAGCGATTTCCCCCTCCCGGCATTGATATGCTTCGCTGCAGTGCGCCCTTGACGGCGCAAGCGCGCTCGCTCGCGCACGGCCTTGACTATCCATGCCCTGCCTGACTCACCGGCGTCCGTGTTCGCACCGGCCGACGGTCTTCGTCGGCGTGGCTGTGTCCGCATTCTATGCAAACGGTGGGAATATCGTGAATATGTCGATGAGCGCAGCGGGGGCCTTGCCCGCTGAAAGTGAGGATTACAAGGTCGAGACGGCGGGCCTGGACGCGTCATTGAAGTCGGGGGATCCCGCAGGGTCGCATTACAACTGGGTGTTTTCCTTCGCCCCCAAGCGCGATGCGGCGCTGGAGTATGTGCTGGTCGATAAAGTCCACCCCGACGGAAGCCTGGAGCGGGTGCTGGACGATCGTGCGCCGGTGTTCCGGGACGGCTCCTGGTACGGGCGCTCGGTCGAGCAGTGCGTGGAGTGCGAAGCGGCCGCCTGGATGTACACGGTCGGCGACTCCTTGTTTCTGTTCCGCATCACCGTCAAACCCTGCGCAGGCGAAGAGACCGTGATGCTGCAGCCCGCGCTGATTACCGGCGAGTCGAAAGCGCACTACGGGCGGGTTCTGGCCGGGCAGCGCAGCTGAGCGGCAAAGGGGCGGGCGCTCGGCGTCCGCCGGCAAGGCCTCGCTGGCGGCGCGCGAAAACCGCTATCCGGTAGCAGATCTGTCATCACCTGTCTGTAAACTTCCCGTCATCGTCGTGTCACTACGACTGGACCGGGCTCCCCCATGAGCGATAGCAACGCGCCGCACACCGGTGCCGGGATTTCCTGCGTTATCTGCGCCTATAACGAAGCGCCGCGGATCGGCGCCGTGCTTCGGGTCGTGGCCGTACATCCGCTGCTGGACGAAGTCATCGTCGTCGACGACGGCTCGCTCGACGCGACGGCCGATGTGGTGCGCCGTTTTCCTTCCGTTCGGCTGCTGTCGCTGCCGACCAATCACGGCAAGAGCGCGGCCATGGCCGCCGGCATCGCCGCCGCGCGCCACGGTTTGCTGATGTTGCTGGATGCCGACCTCAAGGGACTGACGCACGAGCATGTCAGTGCGCTGGCTGCGCCCGTGCTGGCTGGCGACTCCGACCTCAGCCTCAGCCTGCGCCAGAACAGCCTGCCCATCTTTCGAGCGATCGGCCTCGATTTCGTCTCGGGCGAGCGGGTGATACGCAAGGAATTGCTCAGCGATACCCTGCTGCAGATTCACGATCTGCCGCGTTTCGGGATCGAAGTGTTCATGAACCGGCAAATCATCGCGCGGCAACTCTCGATCGCGGTCACGCGCTGGAAACGGGTCACGCAATCGCGCAAGACCGAGAAGCTCGGTTACTGGAAAGGAACATGCGCGGAGTGGCGCATGATCGTGGATCTGTTGCACGTCGCCAAACCACCGGAGCTGATTGCTCAGAATTGGCATCTGTTGATGCTGAAGATAGGCCGCAAGCGCCGCCGCAGCGGCCGTGTCACGGCGCCCGCGCGGTTTTTTGCCTGGCACCGTCGCGTGCGTGCGGCGCGCCGGGCGGCGCGGCAGGCGGGCAGGCCCGAAGCCCGGTGAAACGGCGCCGTATCGTCTGCCGACCCGCCTTTTGATGGGCGTGTCGGCGAGGACGGCGGTTTTTGCCCGAGGGATGGCGGCGCGTCAACGCTCAGACTCCGGCCGCTCGTGCATAAAGTTCCGAGCTTCCTCGCGTGCAACTGTTAAACTAGGGCACATGTATCCAAGCGCCGCCGTCCCCGCCGGGACCGGCCCCGTTTAGTACCGACACGACATTCCCGCCTGGAACGCGGTCTCTGGCCGCCCGGGCGTGTCCGACCTGTAAATGCCATCCCGAACGTCGAATGCGCGCCCATGTTCCCATGTCGCCTGCGTCCACGGGGTGACCGACCCGACTTGGCAGAACGAAATGAAGACCCCAAAAGGACTTGCAACACTCGTCGACGAAGGCCTCGTCGACGAGGTGATCAGTCAGTTGATGAGCGGCAAGGAAGCCACCGTATATATCGTCCGTTGCGGCGAGAAGATCTGCTGCGCCAAAGTCTATAAAGAAGTCCATAAACGCAGTTTCCGGACCAATGTCAACTATCAGGAAGGCCGCAAGGTCAAGAACAGCCGTCAGGCGCGCGCAATGGAAAAAGGCAGCCGCTACGGACGCAAGATGCAGGAAGAGGTGTGGCAGAACGCCGAGGTCGACGCGCTGTATCGTCTGGCCGCGGCCGGGGTGCGGGTGCCGCAGCCGCATCTGTGTTACGACGGCGTGCTGTTGATGGATCTGATCGTCGATGCGGACGGCGGCACCGCGCCGCGCCTGAACGATGTCGAACTCAGCGAGGCGCTGGCGCTCGAATACCATGCCTTGCTGGTCAATCAGGTGGTGCGCATGTTGTGCGCCGGCATCATCCACGGCGACCTTTCCGAATACAATATTCTGGTCGGCGCCGACGGCCCGGTCATCATCGACCTGCCGCAGGCGGTCGATGCCGCCGGCAACAGCAATGCCGCCGAGATGCTGGAGCGGGACGTGAGCAATCTGCGCGCGTATTTCGGTGCGTTCGCTCCAGCCTTGAACACGACCCGCTACGGGCTCGAAATCTGGAACTTGTATAAAGAGGGCGTGCTGCACCCTGACGTAGTGCTGACCGGGATCGTGGAAGAAGACGACAGGCCAGTCGATGTCGAATCGGTGCTGATGCACGTCGAATTGGCGATCAAGGAAGAAGAAATCCGCCAGATGTACCGCGCGGCGGAGCAGGAGTAAGAGCCGGCGCGGCCCCGCCTGTCGCGGGGGCCGCGCCGCGCCGTTCAAGGCATGATTTCTACGTATTCATAGACTTCGCAGTCGGTGATCTGGCGGCGCAAGGCCAGCGGCAGGCTTGCGAACCAGGCCTGCGGATCGTGGCGGTCGATTTCCTCGCCCATGAAACGCACCAGCTCGCAGATCGGGTCGGTGACCTTTTCCCGGTAGTTTTTGTCGTTTTCGACATAGGCGAGGTAAAGGTTTTTCATGCAGTTGCCGCGGCACCAGGCAAAAGCCTCGCAATCCTCGCACGGCATGGCCGGATCTCGTTGCAACGGACTGCGCCGTAGCCAGTTTTCCTTGATGTCGCCCTGCAACATGTGGGGCAGGTGCATCAGGTCGGGACAGGGGTAGATGCGCCCGTCCGGCATGACATTGAGAATGTGGGTCGATACACGGCACTGGGTGTGGCCGTCATACAGTTCTTCGGCGCGTTTGGGCATGACCTTGTTGCGTACCATGCCCATGATAGGGATGAAGGGGAACAGGGTGTCGCGGCTGGCAAAGAAGCGGTCAATCAGCTGGCGCAGCACCGCCTTGCGCTTTTCCATGTCTGCGGCGGCATAGGCTTCGCCCGCCACGAACTGGAAATAGACATAGTCGAAGCGCTCGCACAACTGCGCCAATTCGTCGAAGCCGATGTCGCTGCTGCTCCAGGTCACGCGCGCGGTCAGTGTGCCGTCGACGCGCTCGCGCACCGCCTCCAGATTCTTCAGCACCTGACGGTAGATGCCGCGCCCGCGGAAACCGTCGGTCACCGTTTCTCCGCCATCGATGGAGACCAGGATGTTGGACAGCCGTTTCAATACCTCGTCCGGCAGATCGTCGAGCAGGGTGCCGTTGGTTTGCAACTGGTAACGGAAGTGGGGGTGGCGCTGCATTACATCGCGGATGAAGCTGCGATTGAGTGTGGGCTCGCCGCCATAGAAGGTGACATAGACATCGTAACCGTCGAGCTGGGTGGCGATGAAGCGGTCGAGCGCTTCGGGGCTATAGTTGACATTGCCCTGCGATTCGCGCACGTCGCCTTCGGCGATCGAGCAGTAGGTGCACTTCAAGTTGCAGCGCAAAGTGGTCAGCAACTGCAGCTCGACCCGGCTGCCGACGATGGCCGGACCGCTTTGCTGAGCCGGCTTTGCTTGCCGAATCAATTCGATGGTTTGCATGGTTCTTTCGTCTGTCCCGCATTGTCCTCGACGCACCGCCTGCGGGGATGTCTGGCAGTGGCCCGGCGTCTACGCGCTGTCGCCGCGGACAGTATCGGGGCAGATGGCGAAACGGGTTTTGTCCTGAATCAAAAACGTGCGGGTGTGCCGCTGGTGTCCCGATCTGCTAGCATCGGGGCGATATCGTGCCGTGGAGCTGGACAATAGTATGAACCCCGAACCCATGCGCCGGGTGGATGGCAGCCGGAAACTTAAGGTCGGCGTCACGTTTTTTCTGATGCGCGACCCGGAGCAGACGATCTGGTCCAACGGCACGCTGCAGAACATCGTTTTTTTAGTGTTGATGCTGCGGGCTTCGCCCGATATCGGCGAAGTGTGGCTGGTCAATGGCGGCGACGGCGACTGCGATGCGGTGCCGCCCGCGCTCTTGCTCGACGGCCTCGATCTGCGCATGGCGAACATGGCGGATATCGCGCCCCGGCTCGACGTACTGATCGAAGGCGGCGCCCAGGTGCCGGTCGAGGTGGCGGCGTCGATCCGGCGGCGCGGGGGCGCCATCGTGGCGTACCGCTGCGGCAACGACTATGTGCTCGACGCCGAACGGATCTGTTTCGACCTCGCGCCCGGACCGTTGGTGACGGGGCTTGCTTTCGACGAAGTCTGGACCCAGCCGCAGCACGAGCGAAGCTGCCGCGGCTACTGGGAAACCGTGTTGCGCGCGCCGGTACGGGTGCTGCCGCATATATGGGATCCGTATTTTTTCGACTGCGCGCGCGTGCGGTTCGAAGCGATGCTTCCCGGCGTGCCGGTCGCGTATGCGCCTCGGAGCGGGCCGCGCCGTATCGCCGTGTTCGAACCCAATCTGAACGTGATCAAAAACTGCCTCTATCCATTGCTGGTGTGCGAGCAGGCCTATCGCCAGGCCCCGGCCTTGATCGCCGGCGTGTATGCGACCAACACCGCCGAACTGGGCGACAATCCGACTTTGCAGTACCTTGCGCGTGCGCTCGATCTGTTTCGCGATGGCAAGCTCGGCTTCGAGGCGCGCTACGACCTGCCGGCCAGCCTCGCGCAGTTCACCGATGTGGTGGTGTCGCACCAGTGGGAGAACGGTCTGAATTATCTGTACTACGACGTGTTGCACGCAGGCTTCCCGCTGGTGCATAACTCGCCGTTCATCCGCGACGCCGGCTATTACTACCCCGATTTCGATGCCGCCGCCGGCGGCCGGGCCCTGCTGCAGGCCCTGCGCCACCACGACGAAGGGCTGGACGATTACCGCGAGCGCTCGCGGCGGGTGCTCGACGCCGCCAGCATCGCGAACCCCGCCAATGTCGAATCGCACGTGGCCGCCTTGTACCGCGTGTGCCACGCACGCGCGTCGGCTTCGGGGTAAGGCCGGGCCGGCCCGTTTTTCCGGGGGCGGCGTCTGACCCGACCCGGCCCCCTGACGTGTCATCTCAGAGTCCGGCCAGCGTGACCACGCCGAGAACGGCGAACAGGGCCGCCGCGCCGAAGCGGATGAATCTGAGCGGCAGACGATCGGCCATCTGGTGCCCGATGAAAACCGCGGGCAGGTCGGCGATCAGCATGCCAAGCGTGGTCCCCGCGACGACGGCGAGCAGGTCGTTGAAGCGCGCGGCCAGCAGTACGGTGACGATCTGGGTCTTGTCGCCCATTTCCGCGAGGAAAAAGGCGATACAGGTGCTGACGAAAACGCCGTAGCCGTTGGTGGGCTCGGCGCCTTCGTCGATGGTGTCGGGTTTGAGCGTCCACAGTGCGACGGCGAGCAGCGACAGGCCGAGTATCCAGCGTCCGATGTCGGGGCTCAGCCGCGCGCCGAGCAGATGGCCGGCATAGCCGGCGAGCAGATGGTTGGCGACGACGGCGACCACGATACCGGCCACGATGGGAAGCGGGCGCTTGAAGCGCGCGGCAAGCACGAGGGCGAGCAACTGCGTTTTATCACCGATTTCGCCTAGAGTGATGGCACTGACCGAAACGAGAAAAGCTTCCAAAATGCGTCCTTGCGGTCGGGCAGCGAGAATATTGGACACAGCGCCACCTGCCCGACCCGGGCGTGGCACTGCGCCAATGGTCTCGCCAAACCTTGCGGTCGAACACACCATGGCCGGTCGGCCAAGTTTGTTGATGTGCTCGCTTCCTGGCGGAAGCCGGCTACTCCCCAATGACTGTCCGCATTGTAATGGAAAGGCGGAGTCGAGGCGAGTGCCCTGAAACGCATTGACAGCGGGTAGGCGGGATGGGGACACTAGTGCGATTGGAACCCCGGAAGCGGCCTGGCCGCGCACACTCGCGATGACATTGATGCACACGGCTGCGATTTTCGACATGGATGGGCTCCTGGTCGATTCCGAACCTTATTGGGAACGGGCTGAACAGGATGTGTTCGGTCAGATGGGGCTGGAGTTGACGCCCGGCATGTGTGCGTTGACGCGCGGACGCCGTATCGCCGAGATCGCCGCTTACTGGTATGCGCGGCGCGAACTGCCCGGCGACATCGCCACGACGGCGGCGCGCCTGCAGGCGCGCGTGACGCAGCTGCTGTCCGAGCATGCCTGCGCGATGCCCGGCGTCATGGCCGTGCTCGATCTGCTGCGCGAGCGCGGTTTCACCCTCGGACTCGCGTCCTCATCGCCGCGTCCCATCATCGATGCCGTGCTGGAACGCCTCGGCATCGGACCTCGATTCGCGGCAGTCGTATCGGCCAACGACCTCGACCATGGCAAGCCGCATCCTCAGGTCTATCTGCATTGCGCGAGTTTGCTCGGCACGGAAGCCGCGCGCTGCATTGCGTTCGAGGATAGCGTGACCGGCCTTCTGGCGTGCAAGTCGGCGTCGATGGCTGCGGTGGCGGTGCCGGACAGTGCCGTGTTCGACGATCCGCGCTTTTCGATCGCCGATCTCAAGCTGCCGTCGCTGGCCCTGCTGACGCCCGATCATTTGCGCCAACTCGCCGTATGATGCCCATCATCCGCTACCTGCTGCCGACCGTGCTGCTGGCGCTGCTGATGGCGACAGCCAGCGCCGACGGCATCTGCGATCCGGCCGCCTATGGTGCGAAGGGCGACGCGGTCAGCGACGATACCCGTCCCTTGCAGAAGGCGATCGATGCGTGCGCCGCCAACGGCGGCGGCCAGGTGCGGCTGGTCCGCGGCGTGTATGTGTCAGGGCCGTTGCAGCTGCGCAGCTATGTGTTTCTTAACCTGGACCAGGGTGCGATCCTGCGTGCGATCGAGACCCCCTCGCGTTTCGAACGCGCTTTTATCGGCTGGCCCTATCGCACGGGCGAAGCGCTGGTTTCCGGCGTCGGCGTGACCGATGCCGGGATCATCGGCCACGGTCGCATCGAAGGGCAGGGCACGAGTTGGTGGGACGAGGCGCGCGCCGCGCGCGACAGTGGCAGCATTTCGAAAAGCCATCCCGGCGTACCGGACAGCAACGGCCTGCCGCGGCCGTGGCTCGTCGAGTTCTATCAGTCCACGCGCATCGTGCTCACCGGGGTGTCGCTGAGCGATGCGCCGATGTGGGGGCTCGTTCTGCGCTATTGCGACAATGTCCAGATCGAGGGTGTCGCCATCGACAATCCGCGCGATGCGCCCAATACCGATGGCATCGATATCGTATCCAGCAACAAGGTGCATATCGGTCATGTCCATGTCTCGACCGGAGACGACAATATCGCGATCAAATCGGGCCTGGCCGGTTTTGCCTTGCCGGCGCAGGCCGCGAGTAATATCACGATCCAGGAGTCCGACTTCGGCTTCGGCCACGGTCTGTCGATAGGCAGCGAAACGCTGAACGGCGTCAGCCACGTCGATGTGCGCGGCGTGGTGTTCAATGGCACCGACAACGGGGTGCGCATCAAGACCGGTCGCGACCGCGGCGCCGACATCGGCCGCATTACCCTGCGCATGCTGACCATGAACAAAGTCGGCGTGGCGCTTTCCATCAGCGGCTACTACCCGAGCCCGGGGCCGGAGGACGAGCCGGCACAGGCGCTCACGCCGACCACGCCGCGCATTCACGACATCACGGTGGAAAGACTGGTGGCGCGCGATGCGCGCGCGGCCGGCAGCATTATCGGCCTGCCCGAGGCCCCCATCGCCGATCTCGTGCTGCGCGACATCGACATCACGGCGCAGAGCGGGTTGCTGCTGCGTCATGTTGCACTGCGGCACAGCAATCTGCGCGTCAAGGCGAGCAGCGGCCCTGCCATTGTTCTGCAGCGCGACGCCAGGCTCACGCCGCCGTTGCCGCAGCCCGATTAGGGGGAGTGGCGGTGATCGGCCGCCCCGGCTCTGCGTGCGCGGCGGGTCGTGGGGCGATTGTTTACCAATGGTGCATGATCCATCTCGATACAGCGGATTTATCGCCCGGCTTGCCTGCTCTACAGTGCTTCCATTCACGGCGTACCGGCCGTAGTCCGAATCGGAGCTCCCAGCATGAACACACAGTCGAACCCGCCGCCGCTGCCCGCGCTGTTTCTATCGCACGGGTCGCCGATGATGGCCTTGCATCCCGGGCGTGCGGGGGCCGCCCTTGCCGCCCTTGGCCGGCGCTTGCCGCGTCCGCGCGCGATTCTGGTGCTCTCCGCGCACTGGTGCGATGAGACCCTGCGCATCGGCACCCAGCCGCATCCGGCCCAGATCCGCGATTTCTACGGTTTTCCGGCCGAGCTCTCCCGTATCGACTATGCGGCGCCGGGCGCCCCCGAACTTGCGGCGCGAACCTTGCACTTGTTACGCGAAGCCGGAATGAAAGCCGTGGGCGACGACAGCTGGGGCCTGGACCACGGCAGCTGGGTGCCGCTGCGGCAGATGTACCCGGATGCCGGTATTCCGGTGACACAATTGACACTGCAATCGCGCCAGCCGCCCGACTATCACTTCCGTCTGGGGCAGGTGCTGGCGCCGCTGGCGCGCGAGGGCGTGCTGATCGTCGGCTCGGGCTGCATGACGCACAATCTGCGCGATATCCATCGCGTCGAGCCGGAGGCCCGCGACTACGCGCGTCAGTTCGGCGAGTGGATGGCGGCACGTCTGGCCGCGCGCGATTTCGACGCCTTGTTCGATTATCGGCGCCAGGCGCCGCATGCCTGCCGCGCGCATCCGAGCGATGAGCATTTGCTGCCGCTGTTTGCCGCGCTCGGGGCCGGGCACGATGAGCAGCTTGCCAGGCTGGACGGTGGTATCGATCTCGGTGTGTTGTGTATGGATGGTTTTGTCTTCGGATCTTTTGCAAAGGAAGCGCAATGAAATGGCAACGCTTTGACCAGGGCTGGCGCTTGCGTCCGGCCGCCTCGCAAGCGGGTTCGCTTGTCGTATTGCTGCATGGCGTCGGCAGCGATGGCCGCGATCTGTTGCCTCTGGCCGAGGCCTGGGAGGAATCGCTGCCCGGCGCCGCCTTTGCCTCCTTCGACGGCGGCGAACCGTTCGATGGCGGCGGCGACGCGCGCCAGTGGTTCAGCCTGGCCGGCGTGAGTCCTGCCAACCGGGGCCAGCGCGTGGCGCAAGCCTATCCGGCGCTGGCTCGACGCTTGCAGGACGAGTTGGCCTTCTGGCAGGTGCCGCCCGAGCGGCTGGCGCTGGTCGGGTTTTCGCAGGGCAGCATCATGGCCATGCATCATCTGGCGGTGGCGTCGGCGCCGCTCGGCGCCGTGGTGGCCTACTCCGGTCGTCTGGCATCGGCTATCGCCGCGCCGGGGCGCGCGCCGCTGACGCTCGTGCATGGCAGCGATGACTCGACGATCCCGGTGGCAGAAAGCCGCGCCGCGCAGGCGGCATTTCAGGCGGCGGGCTTCCCGGTGCACTTTTTCGAGATCGACGGTCTCGGGCATGGCATTTCCGCGGATGGTGCGGCCAGGGGGCTGCAGGCCTTGCAGCAGGCACTGGGCGAGCAGGGGGGGGCTTGACGCCGGAATGGCGATCGGCAAACTCGTCGTCCGGTCTTGAGCCTTCGGTCTGACCGGTCAAGGGCACGGGCACTGTCGTCTGAACTCGGCAGTGCCTGTTCGCGCTCGGGAACCCCATGCGCTTCATCCGTGATGAAATCTGACCCGTGGGCGCTTGTCCGGCGCTTGCTGGCTGCGCCGATGCCGCTTTGGTTTATCGTCAATCAATACGGCGTCCTTTCGACGATTCGCTGGTACGTCCCGTCACGCTTCATCGCAGCCAGTGCAATATCGAAGTCCATGGCCGCTTTGCGCCTGTCCTTGACCCGGGTGAAGGCCAGATAGCTGGGCACGGATTCGAGCGGCGGCGTCAGCTCTTTGATCTGTCCCAGGAGACCAAGATTTTTAGCGGTATTGAGCATGACAGAACGATAGCTCGGAATGAAATCAACGCGCGTAGCCATCAGCATTTTCAGATTGGTTTCGATACTATCGGTAGGGAAAACATACCGTAGGGCTCCGGTCTTGACGGCGTCATCGAATTTCGTGCCATAGCTGGTTTCTCTGATGACCCCCGCCCTCAACTCCTGAAGGGCCACGAAATCGTTTCCATTGCGTAGAGTCGAATTGCGGCGCACAAACAGGCTGATGACTTGCACCGTCAAGACTTCATGGGTGAAATAGAGAAACGCCTCGCGTTCGGGCAAGCGAAACGTCGAGAATACGCCGTCGACCTTCCCTGTTTTGGCTTCGCCCAGGCAGCGCGACCAGGGCATGAGCTTGAATGTCACCCGATACCCGGCCCGCCGATAGGCCTCGGTGACCAGTTCGACCAGGACACCGGTCGGTCTGCCGTTGAGCTCATACGCGGTCGGCCAGGTATTCGCCGCCGCCAGTTCGAGCCGTTCGGCAACGGCTGGCAGCCCATGGCAAGCCAGCAGCAGAGCCATGAACAGCGGATTGTTCCGTGCGCGCATCCCACGCAATGTCATCGTGTGACTCCTGTCTCCGGTGGCATGGGGGTCACGCGAGCCCTCTTCGCGATCGGTTCCCCCGTCGAGCGCGACGGAAGCGGCAGAAGGCGCCGCCCCGTGCAAGGCCGGCCCGGCCTGGTGCAACTATAGTCGGGGCCTGCGAACTCTGACGCGAGTTTCACGGTCGTTGCGGCCGCCCTCTGCGGCACAGTCTTGCCGGCGGTTCAGCCGAGTAGCGCTACCGACTTGATCTGCGCCCAGACCCGCGTGCCGGGCGCAAGCCCAAGGCGGTGCAGCGAGCGGCGGGTGATGCGAGCGAGCAGGGGCGTGCCGCCGACGTCGAGCCGTACCAGTACATTGGCCGGGTTACGGGTGTCGGCAATGGCGTCCACTATGGCCGGCAGGATATTGAGGATGCTGCTGTCCTCGCTTGCGTGCAGGGTCAGACTGACGTCGCGCGCGTCGATTCGGCAGCGCAGCCCGTGACCGGGGGATTCCGGCCTGCGCGCAACCAGAATGTTGCCGCCGGCAAAATCGAGCCGGCTCAGATGGTCATCGTCTTCGTGCCGGCCGATGCGGGTCTCGAGCACCACGGTGTGTTCGTCGCCGAAGGCTTCGTTCAGATCCAGCCGTGCGAGCATTTCACGCAACGGACCATGCGCGATGACCGCACCGTCTTGCAGCAGGACCAGATGATCGGCCAACTGCGCCACCTCATCCGGCGCATGGCTGACGTAGAGTACGGGAATGTCGAGTTCGGTGTGCAGGCGTTCGAGATAAGGCAGGATGTCGCGTTTGCGCGCCGCATCGAGCGCGGCCAGCGGCTCGTCCAGCAGCAGCAGGCGGGGCTCGGTTACCAGCGCCCTGGCGATGGCGACGCGCTGCTTTTCGCCTCCCGACAAGGTGGCCGGGCGTCGCGCGAGCATGGGGCCGATATCGAGCAGTTCGACCGTGCGTTCGAAACGGTCGCGCCGGGCGCCGCTGGCGCGGCGGAATCCGAATTCGAGATTGCCGCGCACGCTCAAATGCTCGAACAGATTGGCTTCCTGAAAGACGTAGCCGAGCGCGCGCCGGTGTGTCGGCAGGCTGCCTTTGCCGTCCTGCCAGCATTCGCCGTTGATACGGATATGGCCGCGTGCGTTTTTTTCCAGTCCGGCGATCGCGCGCAATAGCGTGGTCTTGCCCGAGCCGGATGGGCCGAACAGGGCGCTCACGCCGTGGCCGGGCAGCTCGAGATCGACCGCGAGGGCAAAACCGGGGTGGGTGAGCGCGATCTTCAGCTCGAGCCCGCGATCAGAAGGTGGCATCGGATCTGCGTCGATAGAGTAGGAACAAGACCAGGAAAGATAAAACGACCATCGTTCCGGCCAGCCAGTGCGCTTCGCCGTATTCCATCGCTTCGACATGATCGAAGATCTGGACCGAAATGACGCGCGTTTTGCCCGGGATATTGCCGCCGAGCATCAGCACCACGCCGAATTCACCCACGGTGTGGGTGAAGCCGAGTACGGCGGCGCTGGCAAAGCCGCGGCGCGTCAACGGCAGGACGACATGAATGAAGCGGTCGACCGGACCGGCGCGCAAGGTGGCGGCGGCCTCCAGCGGCTTGCTGCCGAGCGCGGCAAACGCATTTTGCAGGGGCTGCACCGCGAACGGGAAGGAGTAGGCCACCGAACCCACTACCAGACCGGCGAAGGTAAACGGCAGGTAGCCGAGTCCGAGCGCCGCGCTAGCGTGGCCTAGCGGACCATCGGGCCCGAGTAGCAGCAACAGGTAAAAGCCGATCACCGTCGGCGGCAGCACCAGCGGCAAGGCCACGAGTGCGCCGACGACGCCCGCGGCGCGCGAGCGGGTGCGGGCGAGCCACCAGGCGACCGGGGTGCCGAGCACGAGCAGGCACAGGGTGGTAGTGGCCGCCAGAGCCAGCGTGAGCTGGATGGCGGCCAGGTCGGCCGCGCCGGGCAGGTTCATGCCCGACCTCTAGAAGGCATAACCGTAGGAGCGGATGATCGCGCGAGCCTTGTCGCCTTTCAGATAGTCGAGCAGCGCATGCGCGGCCGGATCGTCGCGGCCGCTGGCGAGCAGAACCGCGTCCTGGCGGATGGGCGTGTACAGGGTGGCCGGTACCGGCCAGGCCGAACCCGAAACGACGCGTCCGTCCTTCCAGACCTGAGACAAGGCGACGAAGCCGAGTTCGGCATTGCCGCTGGCGACGAATTGCTGGGTCTGGGCAATATTTTCACCCTGGACCAGCTTCGCTTCCAGACCGGAGTAGAGGCCGAGCTTTTTCATCGCTTCGACGGCAGCCGTCCCATAGGGGGCCGTCTTTGGGTTCGCGATCGCGAGGTGGTTGAAATGCCCCTGTTTGAGCACCTCGCCATTGCCATCGACGAATCCCGGTTTGGCGCTCCACAGCACCAGCTTGCCTATGGCGTAGGTAAAACGGCTGCCCTTGACAGTGCGTCCTTCATTCTCCAGCTTGGCCGGCGTTTCATCGTCGGCCGAGAGGAAGACCTGGAACGGCGCGCCGTTGCGGATCTGCGCATAAAAAGCGCCGGTGGCGCCTATGGATACCAGTGCCTTGTGGCCGGTGTCATGGGCGAATTCGGCGGCGATTTTCTGCATCGGTCCGGCGAAGTTGGCGGCGACCGCCACCTGCACCTCGGCAGCCAGCGCCGGGGCGGCCAGCAGCATCAGACCCAGCGCGAGAGGCGTCAGCGCCTTGCGTTTCATTTGCATGATGTCTCTTTCTCGTGCTGTGGCGCGGTTTATTCGGGAACGCCGACGATGATGTGCGACGCCTTGAACACGGCGCTGGCGCTCTTGCCGACGGCGAGACCGAGCTCGGTAGCGCTTTGCGAGGTGATGATCGCGCTGACGGTAGTGCCGCCGGCGAGTTTGATCGTCACTTCGGTGTTGACCGCGCCAGGGGCGAGGGCGACGACTTCGCCGGCCAGGCGGTTGCGGGCGGACAGTTTGACGCCGGCGTCGTCGGTCATGACGATGATCCACGGCGCCTTGACCAGGGCGATGGCTTCGCCGCCGACGCGGATGCCTAGCCGTTCCGTGCTTTCATGGGTGATGACGGCGACCAGGCGATCGCCGCCTTTCAGTTCGATCTCGACCTCGTCGTTGATCGCGCCGAGGGTGAGGCGGCGTACGGTACCGAAAAACTGATTGCGTGCGCTGGTTTTCATGGCAAGTCTCCGTAATAAGGGCAAGCTGTCGGCAATGCCGGGTAAGCGCGTGCCCAGGGATTGCAAAAAACGACGATGTTCGGTCTCGAGCTGGCGAAACGTTGCGATCAGTTGCAGTCCGGCTGCCGTCAGGCGGGTTCCGCCGCCTCCCTTGCCACCGGTGCTGCGTTCGACCAGCGGCTCGCCGGCCATATTGTTCATGATGTCGACGATGTCCCAGGCATTTTTGTAACTGATGCCATGACGCCGCGCCGCCTGAGTGATGGAGCCGCAGGCGGCGATGTGTTCGAGTAGTTCGATGCGTTTGAGACCGGCCAGACTCAAGCCGTTCATGGACAGCCACAATTCGCCATCCAGCGCCACGGCGGGTTTGGTCGTTTCTTCCATATCCCACTCCCAGCGCAGGGTAATAGCAAAAAGTATATAACGATTTATTTTTCGGCGGGTGGGTAAATCCGGGAGGGGGCTAGATTTTTGTCGACGGCGATTCGCTTGCCTGCTTGGACATCGCTCTGCGCAAGCCGCCGCGGAGAGGGGCGCCGACCGGCGCTGATCGCTGTGCGCCCGGGCGGATGGGCGGATGGGACGAGCTGCCGCGCGAACATCCGTGCAATGCTCTGTCGCGGCGGCAAGAACGGCGCTCGACGGGCATGCCCGAACGCCGTGCCGGTGAAACGATGCAGGAACACAGGCGCCTCGATGTCTTGCTCATGCGCATCGAGGCGCCTTGCGGGGCGCGCACATCCATTGCGGGGAGTGCGGCCTGTTTCCTCTCTACCGCGGTGGAAGCCGCGTCTCGCGACGCGACCGGCTCAGAACAGCCATTGCCCCATCACTTGCCCTGCCAGCGAATGGTAGCCGGCGGCCAGTTCCTGGTCGATCTGGAGCTTGACGTTCACATTGCGGCTCTTGCTGAAGGTGCTTGCCAGACCGATCGCATACGTATCGCGGGCCAGGCTCTGCCCCGGGGTGGTAAACGAGGCGCCGCCACCGGTGAAGGTGGACGTCGAATCGACCCCGTTGTTGCGGAACTCGTGGCGATAGGCGAGGGTAAGTGACGGCTTGACATTGATGCCGTTGAGGATATCGAGCGACGTCGCCAACTTGGCGCCGAGCACGCTGCGCAGCCTATCGGCCGAGCTGCCCTGCACCGTCATCGACAGGGGGCCGGCGCCCGTTTCGGTATAGCCGTCCTGCCTGCTGTGATTGGCCTCGATGCCGATGAAGGGGGTCAAGGTCCTCTCGCCGCCAATAGCAAAGGGATAACCTGCATTCACGCGGGCAGCATATTCTTCGCCTCTGTAATTACCAGTAGCGGTGCCGGTTATCGTCGTATCTCTGGTGGAGTTGTAGTCGTGCCTGGCGTAGGCCAACATCGTGTCGACATACCATTTTCCGAAATCGCGGCTAGCGTAGCCCGTCAGCTGGTAGCTGGTGATGCCGGTCGCATCGCCCGTGCGGTAGTCGTTCATGCTGACCCGCGTCGAGGCATAGGTCAGTGCCGTACCGACGACCCAGTGATTGCGCAGCAGCGTATCCACTCCAAGTGCGATACCGCCGGTTGTGGCGTGATAGCCCGAGTAGGTTTGAGCCATGTCCTGCACGCTCTTCGCGCCGAATGCCTTTAGCCAGGCGCTGTTTCGCCTTGCGGAGCTGCCGTCGAACAGTGCGGTCAGGTCGCCGCCGGCGACCTTGATCTTGCCGCTGTCGAGATCGTCGCTCAGCCCGGCGCTCAAGCCGGTGCTGCGCAAGCTGTCAAGTCGCGATGCGACCGTGTCGAGTGCGCCATTGACGGTCTGGCTCGAAGCGACGGTCACGGCGCGGTTGGTCTGCGGCGCGATGTGTTCCAGCGCGGCGCTTTGTCCTGATGCCGACATTGCCGACAGCTGGCCGATCGCGGTCGCCATATCGACGTCGATCGTGGTCGCCACTGTCAACTGGTCGAGGACGCCGGCCGCCCCCTGGCTGACCGAGTTGGAGTGGGGGATAAAGCCGGAGTTGCCGCTGCCGCCGCTGCCGCCGCTGATGGCGGCCTGTCCGGCCGCCGCTTGGGCGGCCAGGTAGGCGATCAGGTTGTCGACGAAGTCCTGGGACGTTCCGGCACGGCTGCTCTCGAGAAAGTTGATATCGAGCACGCTGACCAGGGAACCGTAGCGGGCATTGGCCAGGGTTCCGACATTGAAGGCGATGGCGGAGCAGGTATTCGAGCTGTTCTTGGTCAGGCAGATGCCGGTTCCCGGCGTCGTATAGCTACCGGATGCCGCATACGAGAAGGTGCTCATGGCATGAGGCGACTGCAAGGCGCTGTCTACCGTTTCTGCGCTGCCTGCGTTGCTGGTGATGGCGACCGTGCCGCCGCCCGCTGCCTGGATGAAGGTGATCAGCGTGGCATTGCGCGCGGCGCCGTAACCGGTGTTCTCCCCCATCAGAAACAGCGCTCCGCCGCCTTGCAGATAGGACAGGTAGGCGGTCTGCTGAGCGGCGGTCAGGGCGGTGTTGCCGTTGACGTCCCAGATCTGCTTGTAGGTGCTCAGGTTGGCCGGAAGGGCCGCGACCGAGCCGCCAACCCAGCTGATGACGGTCGGCGTGTTTCCGGCCGCGGTTTGCCGCGCGGCCAAGGTCGCGGCTACGTCGCTGTATGACCCGTCGTATACCAGGACATCGCCGGAAGCCTGGGCGTACTCGACAGCCATGCTTCCGAGGATGAGGAGAAGCAGCGGTTTAATTTTCATTTTCATCGCAAAGTCCTTTCACGTTCCGTGAGCAAGATGGGTGGGCGGCAACGGCGTGAGCCTGGGCTTCCTCTTGATCTGTTCCTTGATCATTCTTAACGTACAACACTAATAATTTACTTAATTTGTTTAGATTATGCATTAAAAAACAATATTGCAATGCTTTTGGTATTTTTCACAGAAATTAGTTTGCTTTGTGTTTCTGATTATCAAGATAAGTAAACCGGCCATGGCGGGTGGGATAATGGCCTAGTTCAAAGTAACTAGCCGTCTAGCCCGTTTGCTTGCCCCGTCCCCTCCCTCCTGCGAATTTCCCCGCACCCGGCCGCGCCCTATGCTGATCCTGACGCTGTGCCTGGACCGTTCGCGGGCGCATGCCTTAATGACTTGTCGAGGAAAAGCACATGTCTGACTACCTGTTGACGCGCTGGGAGCCGGAGAATCCGGAGTTCTGGGAGCGCGAGGGGCGCTCGATTGCGCGGCGCAATCTGTGGATATCGATTCCCTGTCTGACGCTGGCCTTCATCGTGTCGGTGCTGTGGAGCGTGGTCACGCTCAAGCTGCCGGCCGTCGGTTTTGCCTATACCAAGGACCAGCTGTTCTTGCTGACGGCACTACCGGCCCTGTCCGGCGCCACATTGCGGATTTTCTACTCCTTTATGCCGTCCTTTATCGGCGGGCGGCGCTGGACGGCCTTGTCGACCGCCTCGCTGCTGATTCCCTGCTTGTGGCTGGGGAGTGCGGTACAGGACCCGACCACGCCTTATCCGACGATGTTGATGATTGCGCTGCTGTGCGGTTTCGGCAGCGGCAACTTCGCCAGTTCCATGGCCAACATCGGCTACTTTTTTCCGCGCGCACGCAAAGGCGGGGCTAACGGCTTGAACGCCGGTTTCGGCAATCTCGGGGTCTCGATCGCGCAGTTCGTGATTCCGCTCGTCATCGGCGCCAGTGTGTTCGGCGATATCGGCGGTCCGGGGCAGCACACGATCCATGACAAAATCGAAAACATCCTGTGGTTGCAAAATGCGGGTCTGTTCTGGGTGCCGCTGATCGCGATCGCCTCGATCGCCGCCTGGTTCGGCATGAACGACATTGCCGACGCGCGCGCCTCTTTTGCCGAACAGGCCGTCATTTTCAAACGGATGCATAACTGGCTGATGTGCTGGCTCTATCTCGGCACGTTTGGCAGTTTTATCGGCTTCTCCGCCGGTTTCGCGCTGTTGACGAAGACGCAGTTTCCCGATGTCGTGGTGGTGCACTATGCATTCATCGGTCCCCTGCTCGGTGCGCTGGCCCGCCCGCTTGGCGGTATGGTCTCGGACCGCATCGGCGGCGCACGCGTCACGCTGACCATCTTCGTGGTAATGGCGCTGGCCGTGCTCGGCGCCCTCCATTTCCTGCCCGGGGCCGGCGGCGAAGGCAGCTTCCCCGGCTTTCTCGCCATGTTCCTGCTGCTGTTCACGTGTACCGGCATCGGCAACGGCTCGACCTATCGCATGATTCCGGTGATTTTTTCCACGCAGTGCATGAACGAAGCGCGCGGGCGCGGGGAAGCGGCCAAGCGGCAGGCCCAGCTCGACGGTGTGCGCGAGTCGGCCGCGGCCGCCGGTTTTATCAGTGCGATTGGCGCTTACGGCGGGTTTTTCATTCCCCAGGCTTTCGGAACCTCGATGCGGCTGAGCGGCGGTCCGCAACTGGCCCTCTATTGCTTCATCGCGTTCTACCTGAGTTGTGTCGTGCTTTGTGCCGTGTTCTACGCGCGCAAGGGCGCGGCGATGCCGTGCTGATGACGGCACGAGACGATGACGGTGTGCGCCGTGAAGGCGCACGCCTTGAGGAGGCACAATGAGTCATTTTCTGGACAGACTGAATTTTCTTGCGCGCACGCGCGACCGCTTCGCGGACGGGCATGGTGCCGTGGTCAAGGAGGACAGGCGCTGGGAGGAGGCCTATCGCCGCCGCTGGAGCCAGGACAAGGTGGTGCGCTCCACCCATGGCGTCAACTGCACCGGCTCCTGTAGCTGGCGCGTCTATGTCAAGCACGGCTTGATTGCCTGGGAGCTGCAACAGACCGATTACCCGCGCACGCGACCCGATCTGCCCAACCACGAACCGCGCGGCTGTCCGCGCGGTGCGTCGTACAGCTGGTATGTCTACTCGGCGCAGCGCATCAAGTATCCGATGGTGCGCGGCGTGCTCGCGCGCATGTGGCGCGAGGCGCGCCGTACCATGGGACCGATCGAGGCATGGGAGTTCATCAGTCAGGACCCGGAAAAGGCGCGCGCCTACAAGTCGGCGCGCGGTCTCGGCGGGTTTGTGCGCTCGGACTGGGACGAGGCAGCCGAGATCGTCGCCGCCGCCAACAATTACACCATCAAGCGCTTCGGGCCGGACCGCATCATCGGCTTCAGTCCCATCCCGGCCATGTCCATGGTGTCCTATGCCGCCGGCAGCCGCTACCTGAGCCTGATCGGCGGCGTGTGCATGTCGTTCTACGACTGGTATTGCGATCTGCCGCCGGCCTCGCCGCAGGTGTGGGGCGAACAGACCGATGTCCCGGAGTCCGCAGACTGGTATAACGCCAGTTATCTGATGGTATGGGGCTCCAATGTACCGATGACGCGTACGCCGGATGCCCATTTCTATACCGAGGTGCGCTATCGCGGCACCAAGACGGTGGCGGTGTCGTCCGACTACGGCGAGATGGTGAAATTCGGCGATATCTGGCTCGCGCCGCGCCAGGGCACCGATGCCGCGCTCGCGTTGGCGATGGGGCATGTCGTGCTCAAGGAATTCCATCAGAGCGGCAAATCGGACTATTTCCGTCGCTACGGTCAACAGTACACCGACTTCCCCATGCTGGTACGGCTGGAAGAACGCGACGGCTACTTCGTGGGTGGCCACTACCTGCGCGCTTCGCAATTGCTCGCCAACAGCGAGACCAACAATCCGGAATGGAAAACCCTGCTGATCGACGCGGAGAGCGATGCCATCGTGGTGCCGAACGGCAGCATCGGCCTGCGCTGGGGCGAGAGCGGCGATCGGGTCGGCAAGTGGAATCTGGAGTTGAAAGGCGCTGACGGTGCCGCCATCGATCCGGCGTTGTCGCTCAAAGGGCGCAGCGATGATGTGATCGGGGTGGGCTTCCCGTATTTCGGCGCCGAACATGGCGAGGTGCTGTTGCGCAATGTGCCCGTGAAGCGCCTGCGTCTGGCGGATGGCACGGAGGCGCTGGTCGCGACGGTCTACGATCTGATGCTGGCCAACTATGGGGTCGACAATGGTCACGGCGGCGGGAATGTGGCCTCCGATTTCATGCAGGACGTGCCCTATACCCCGGCCTGGCAGGAGAAGCACACCGGAGTCAAGCCGCACGACGTGATCACCGTCGCGCGCGAGTTCGCGGACAATGCCGACCAGACCCACGGCCGCTCGATGGTCATCGTCGGCGCCGGTCTCAATCACTGGTACCACATGGATATGGCTTACCGCGGCATCATCAATCTGTTGATGATGTGCGGTTGCGTCGGCCAAAGCGGCGGCGGTTGGGCGCACTATGTCGGCCAGGAAAAACTGCGTCC
Source organism: Paludibacterium yongneupense DSM 18731 (assembly GCF_000422925.1). Lineage (GTDB taxonomy): Bacteria > Pseudomonadota > Gammaproteobacteria > Burkholderiales > Chromobacteriaceae > Paludibacterium > Paludibacterium yongneupense. The sequence goes on along the minus strand of NZ_AUGZ01000005.1, from coordinate 412,854 downwards.
GCAGCAGGGCTGGGTGCCGCTGGCCTTCGCGACCGACTGGGTGCGGCCGTCGCGGCAGATGAATTCGACCAGCTTCTTCTACGCGCATACCGGGCAGTGGCGACACGAAAAGCTGGCCGTGGATGAAATCCTGTCACCGACCGCCGAGGCGGCGGGGCAGGGGCGCATGAGCATGATCGACTACAACGCCCGCGCCGAGCGCATGGGCTGGCTGCCGTCGGCGCCGCAGTTGCAGCGCAACCCGCTCGATGTCACGCGTGACGCCGCTGCCGCCGGTGTCGATGCCGTGCGCTATACCGTCGATGTGCTGCGTGACGGTTCGCTGGCGATGTCATGCGATGATCCGGACAATGCGGACAATTTCCCGCGCAATATGTTCGTCTGGCGCTCGAATATCCTCGGTTCCTCGGGCAAGGGCCACGAATACTTTCTCAAGTATTTGCTCGGCACGCAGAATGCGGTCTTCTCCGACGAAGCGGACGGCATCCGTCCGAGCGAGGTCAAATACCGGCCCTATACGCCGGAGGGCAAGCTCGATCTGCTGACGGTGCTGGATTTTCGCATGTCGACCACCTGCCTGTATGGCGACGTGGTGCTGCCGACCGCGACCTGGTACGAGAAGGACGACCTCAATACCTCGGACATGCATCCTTTCATCCATCCCTTGTCGGAAGCTGTCCAGCCCCTGTGGCAGGCGAAAAGCGACTGGGAAATCTACAAGACCATCGCGGCCAAATTCTCCGAACTGGCCGCCGATTATCTTGGCGTGCGCCAGGACGTGGTGCTCACGCCGCTGCTGCACGATACGCCGGGAGAGCTGGGGCAACCGTTCGAGCCGCGCGACTGGAAGCGCGGCGAGTGCGAGCCGGTGCCGGGGCGTACCATGCCGAACATCACGCTGGTCGAACGCGACTACGGCGCGATTTACGACAAATTCACCTCGGTCGGCCCCTTGCTGGAGTCGCTGGGCAATGGCGGCAAGGGCATTGCCTGGAAGACCGGCGACGAGGTGCAGGTGCTGGCCGGGCTCAATCGCAAGGTGGAGGGGCCGGGAGTCGGCCATGGCCGGCCGCGGCTGGACAGCGCCATCGATGCCGCCGAAATGATCCTGACGCTGGCGCCGGAGACCAACGGCCATGTTGCGGTCAAAGCCTGGGCCGCGCTCGGCAAGATCACCGGGCGCGAGCATACCCATCTGGCTCTGCCGCGCGCCCACGACACCATCCGTTTCCGCGACGTGCAGGCGCAGCCGCGCAAGATCATCTCCTCGCCGACCTGGTCGGGACTGGAAAGCGAAGAGGTCAGCTATAACGCCGGCTACACCAATGTGCACGAGCTGATTCCGTGGCGCACGCTGACCGGGCGGCAGCAGTTCTACCAGGATCATCGCTGGATGCTCGATTTTGGCGAGGGACTGTGTGTGTATAAGCCGGCGGTCGATCTCAAGACGGTCGCGCCGATGCGCGACCGCCAGCCGAACGGAAACACGGAGATCGTGCTCAACTTCATCACGCCGCATCAGAAGTGGGGCATTCACTCGACCTACAGCGACAATCTGCGCATGTTGACGCTGAGCCGCGGCGGCCCGCATGTGTGGCTGTCGGAAGAGGATGCCCGTGCCGCCGGCATCGTGGACAACGACTGGATCGAAGCGTTCAACGTCAACGGCACGCTGACGGCCCGCGCCGTGGTGTCGCAGCGGGTGCCGGTCGGCATGACGCTGATGTACCACGCGCAGGAAAAAATCGTCAACGTTCCCGGCGCTGAAATGTCGGGCAAGCGCGGCGGCATCCACAACTCGGTGACGCGCACCGTGCTCAAGCCCACGCATATGATCGGCGGCTACGCGCAGCAATCCTACGGCTTCAACTACTACGGAACCGTGGGCAGCAATCGCGACGAGTTCGTCATTATCCGCAAGATGCGCGACGTGGACTGGATGGACAGTCCCGCCGACGATGTGGCTGGCCACTGAGGAGATCACTATGAAAATTCGTGCCCAGGTGGCGATGGTTCTCAACCTCGACAAGTGCATCGGCTGCCATACCTGCTCGGTGACTTGCAAGAACGTGTGGACGAGCCGCGACGGCGTTGAGTACGCGTGGTTCAACAACGTCGAGACCAAGCCCGGCGTCGGCTTTCCCAGTGAATGGGAAAACCAGGAAAAATGGCGCGGCGGCTGGAAACTGACCGATTCGGGCACGCTCGAACCGCGCCAGGGCGGCAAATTGCGCATTTTGGCCAATCTGTTCGCCAACCCGAACCTGCCTGCGATCGACGACTACTACGAGCCGTTCACCTTCGATTACGAGCATTTGCAAAACGCGCCGGCGATGAAGACGCCGCCGACCGCGCGTCCGGTGTCGGTGCTGACCGGCAAGAAAATGGACAAGATCGTATCCGGGCCGAACTGGGAGGACGACCTCGGCGGCGAGTTCGCCAAGCGTTCGCGCGATGCGTTGTTCAATCAGGTGCAGGCGGAGATGTACTCGACCTTCGAGAACACCTTCATGATGTATTTGCCGCGTCTGTGCGAACACTGCCTGAACCCGGCCTGTGTCGCGTCCTGCCCGTCCGGTTCGGTCTACAAGCGCGAGGAAGACGGTATTGTGCTGGTGGACCAGGATAAATGCCGCGGTTGGCGCATGTGTGTTTCTGGATGCCCGTACAAGAAGATCTATTTCAACTGGGTTTCGGGCAAGGCCGAGAAGTGCACTTTCTGCTACCCGCGCATCGAAGCCGGTCAGCCAACGGTGTGCTCCGAGTCCTGTGTCGGTCGCATCCGTTATCTCGGCGTGATGTTGTACGATGCCGACCGCATCGCCGCAGCGGCTTCGGTTCAAGATGAAGGTTCGCTGTATCAGGCCCAGCTGGATGTGTTTCTCGACCCCAACGATCCCGCGGTCGTGGCCGAGGCGCGGCGGCAGGGGATAGACGATAACTGGCTGACCGCCGCCGCCCGCTCGCCGGTATACAAGATGGCGGTCGAATGGAAGATCGCCTTTCCGCTGCACCCCGAATACCGCACGCTGCCCATGGTCTGGTATGTGCCGCCGCTGTCGCCCATCCAGGCGGCGGCCGAAAGCGGGGTGCTTGGGCGCAACGGCATCCTGCCCGATGTCGGTTCCTTGCGCATTCCCTTGCGCTACCTGGCCAATCTATTGACCGCCGGCGACGAAGCGCCGGTCAAGCTGGCGCTGGAACGCATGCTGGCGATGCGCGCGCACAAGCGGGCACAGAACGTGGGAGGCGGCGACGAAAACGCGCTGCTCGCCGGGCTGGGGCTGACGCCGGAGCAGGTTGAGGCGATGTATCAACTGATGGCGATCGCCAATTACGAAGATCGTTTCGTGGTGCCGTCCAGTCACAAGGAGCAGGCGGAGGACAGTTTCAACGAAAAGGGCAGCTGTGGCTTTAGCTTCGGCAACGGCTGTTCGGGCGGGGTGTCGGAAGGGACCGTGTTCGGTCGCAAGCAGCAGGGCTCGGTGATCTTTGCCGATATGCCGAAATCGAGAAAGGGGAAGAAGTGATGACGGTTCATGCGGTGTTGTCCGCCTTGCTGTGCTATCCGTCGCGCGAGCTGATCGAGGCCCTGCCCGAGCTGGATGCCGCGCTCGACGGCGCGACGCGGGCACAGCTCGCCCCGCTGTTCGACACCTTGGCAGAGGGCGATCTGATCGATCTGCAACAGGACTACGTCGCCGCCTTCGACCGGCAGCGTGCGTTCAGCTTGCATCTGTTCGAACATGTCTACGGCGAGTCGCGCGAGCGCGGGCCGGCCATGATCAGTCTGGCGGAAGAGTACGAAAAACACGGCTTCATCGTGGCCGCCGACGAACTGCCCGACTACTTGCCGATGTTTCTCGAACTGCTGAGCCGGATAGCCCCGGCAGAGGCGGGCGCGCTGCTGGGCGAGGCCATTCATGTGATTGCCGTGATCGGCCGCTCGCTGAGCGAGGCAGGCAATGCCTATGCCTGTGTGTTCGATGTCCTGGTCGCCATGTCGCCGGAAGCGCCGCTGCCGCTGGCGGTTCCGCCTGTGCGCGACATGGACGAGATGATGGAGCGTTTCGGTCCCGCCATCGACGGAACCGAGCCCTTGCCGGCTCAAGCCCCGGCCAAGGTCACCTTTTATCCGCGCACGACTTCGGGAGCCAAGCCATGAGTCCTGTCCACGCCTTTCTGTTCGGGGTCTATCCCTATATCGCGCTGACCGTTTTTCTGCTTGGCAGCCTGCTGCGCTTCGAGCGCGAGCAATATACCTGGCGCTCGGAAAGCACGCAGCTGCTCTATCCCGGCGCCCTGCGCCTGGGGTCCATCCTGTTTCACGTCGGGGTGCTCGGCGTCTTTGGCGGCCATCTGGCCGGTCTGTTGACACCGATCGCCGTGTTCAATGCACTGGGTATCACCCATGAAGCCAAGCAGATGCTGGCGATGGTCGCCGGCGGTCTGCTCGGCGGCATGGCCTTTGCCGGCCTGAACATCCTGATCTGGCGCCGCCTCAGTCACCCGCGCCTGCGCGCGGCGACCGGCCTCGGCGATCGCATCACCCTGTTCTGGCTATGGGCGACGCTGGCGCTCGGACTGTCGACGATCGCGGTGTCGGCCGGGCATCGTGACGGTGCGATGATGGTCTTGTTTATGCAGTGGGCACAGGGTATCGTCACCTTGCGTGCGGATGCGGCCTACTCTATCGTGGCTGCGCCATGGCTGTTCAAGTTGCACATGACGATGGGCATGACCCTGTTCGTTCTGTTTCCGTTTACCCGTCTGGTTCATGTCTGGAGCGGTTTCGCCACGGTGGGCTATTTGACGCGGGCCTGGCAACTGGTACGTCCGCGCTGATCGAGAAAGGCTGGGCATGATGCATAGAGCAAGGCCGGCGCCGGCCGGCGGCCGATGATGGCGGCCGTCGCCAGCGCGCTGCCGCTGCGGCGGCAGTTGGCGATCCGGGTCAGTGCCATGCTGCTCGGTGCGCTGCTGCTCGGCCTGCTCGCCATCGGCAGCACGTTGTACCTGTCGTGGCAGCTCGAGGGCGGGGGTGCCGCCATCAATGCCGCCGGCAGCCTGCGCATGCGAAGCTATCAGTTGGGACTCTCCCTGCAACGTTATGCGGTGGCGCCCGATGAGGCCTTGCGCGTCGAAATCCTGCGCCAACGCCGGGGTTTCGACGCGACTCTGGCCCTGCTGCGCAACGGCGACCCGGGACGACCGCTGTACCTGCCGGCCGACGCCGACGTGCGGGCGCGCTTCGCCCGCGTCGAGCGGCATTATCAGCAAAACGTCGCTGCGCGCGCCGAGGCGGTACTCGGCGGCGAACGGCTGGGAGACTGGCTCGCTTTGCGCACCGATCTCGATGCGTTTGTGCACGAGGTCGATGGCCTGGTGCTCTCCATCGAGCAGACTAACGAACGTCACACCTTGTGGTTGCGCGCCTCGCAGATGCTACTGGTGGCGCTGGCGGTCGTCGGGACCGTCACGCAGATATATCTGATGTTCCTGCTGGTGTTTCGCCCGCTCGGCCGCTTGCGCGAGGGGATCGCCCGCATGGCCGAGCAGGACTTCAGCGTCAGCCTTCCTGTCGAATCCGGTGACGAGTTCGGCGAGGTGGCATCCGGGTTCAACCGCATGGCTGCCCGGCTCGCCGAGTCCTACGCCACGCTCGAGAGCCGGGTCGCCGACAAGACGGCGGCGTTGAATGTCCATAACCGCGAGTTGGCCCTGTTATACGATATTGCCGCCTTTTTGAACGATACCCAGAATGCCGAGACGATGTGCCGCGGTTTCCTGGACAGGGTGATGGAGGGCTTCGGCGCCGATGGCGGCAGCGTGCGTACGCTCGATCCTCTCAATAGCGCGTCGTTTCTGACGGTGCACAGCGGCCTGTCGCCGGCCCTGATCGCCGCCGAGCAGTGCCTGATGCCAGGGGATTGTCTGTGCAGCGAGAATGTCGGCGGGACCATGGCGACGCTCTACGATCTGCGGCGCCAGCTTCCCTTGCGCCGTCCCGGTTGCTTTGATGAAGGGTTTTTGCAGCTCGGCGTATTCCCGCTGCGCGCGCGCAACCGCCAGACCGGCACCTTCAATCTGCATTTCCGCACGACGCGCACCTTCAGCGCGCGCGAACGCCAATGGCTGGATACCCTGGGCAACCACCTCGGAACCGCGCTGGAGAACGTCAGGCTGGCGGCGCGCGAGCGCGAACTGGCGGTCTCGGAAGAACGCGGGCTACTGGCCCAGGGCTTGCATGACAGCATTGCGCAGGGCTTGAGCTTCCTGAATCTGCAGGTGCAGATGCTGGAGGATTCGCTCACCCGAGGGCAGCTGGCGGAGGGGCTGGACATCGTCCCCATGCTCAAGGCCGGGGTGCAGGAGAGCTACGACGACGTACGCGAGCTGTTGCTGAATTTTCGCAGTCGTTTACAAGAGGGCGACCTGCCCAATGCGATGCGCATCGCGGTCGATAAATTCGGTCAGCAGTCCGGCGTCGACACGCATTTCGAAGCCGGCGGGCAGGGGGCGCCGCTACCGGCGGATGCGCAACTGCAGGTGCTGTTCATTCTGCAGGAGGCCTTGTCCAATGTCCGTAAACACGCGCACGCGCGCAAGGTCGACGTCGTCTATGCCCAGGGGACGGACGTGCGCCTGACCGTGTGCGACGACGGTTGCGGCTTCGATGCGGCCGCCGTGTTGCCCGAGCAGCATGTCGGCCTGCGTATCATGAAAGAACGCGCCCAGCGTCTGGGGGCGGAACTCGACTGGCTGCCCGGCCCGGGCGGCGGCACCGAGGTGCGTCTGTTCCTGCCGCGGCGGGAAGGAGAAGAAAAAGAATGAGCGATGCCATCACGATTCTGCTGGTCGACGACCATAGCTTGTTTCGCAGCGGTTTGCGTTTGCTGCTGACCCGCCAGCCCGGTTTCAATGTCGTGGGGGAGGCCCCGGACGGCAGCGAAGGCATCAAGCGGGTGAGCGAACTGGCGCCCGACATCGTGTTGCTCGATCTGAACATGCCGGGACTCAGCGGAGTGGAGACGCTGCGCCTGATGCTGCAGGATCATCCGGCTCAGGCGGTACTGATGCTGACCGTGTCGGAGGACGCTGCCGATCTGGCTGCCGCGCTGCACGCGGGGGCACGCGGCTACTTGCTGAAAAACATCGATGCCGATAGTCTGACCGGCGCGATTCGTCGCGTCTGCGCCGGCGAGGCCGTGGTCTCGGAAGCCATGACCGACAAGCTGGTGCAGCAGTTTCGCCTGGCCGGTCAGGCGAATGCGCCGGCGGGGGCTGCCGACCACGAGCGCTTGACCGCTCGCGAAAGGGAGGTGCTGGCTTGCCTGGCCCGCGGCGACAGCAATAAACTGATCGCGCGTGATCTCGATCTGGCCGAAAGCACAGTCAAGATTCATGTGCAGAATATTCTCAAGAAGCTCGGCCTTTCCAGCCGGGTGCAGGCCGCCGTGTACGCGGTCGAGCATGGCATGGGAGGCTAGGCCCGAGTCCCCGTCGCGGGCGGCGTCTGTTGACCGATCGCAAACGGGATCGCTGGCCGCGTTGCCGCCGCTTGGCGGGGCCGTCCGGCGGTGCTATGATCTTGCCAGACATGAAACCGGTTACATTTTGTTGCCCTTTGCGCCGCCCGGGGCCGCGGATGGACCGCAGCCTTATTACTACTGACACGAGACGATCGATGAAAACACTATCCGAAGGCCGCTATCAGCTGGGCGAGTGCCCGCGTTGGGACGAACAGACGAATACCCTGTGGTGGGTCGATATCCTGCAACACCAGATCCTCGGACATCATCTGCCTACCGGTTCGCGTCATGTGATCCAGCTGGAAGAAGAAATCGGTTGCTTCGCCTTGCGCGAAAAGGGCGGCATGGTGGTGGGACTGCAGTCGGGCCTGGCGTTTATCGACGATCTGCTCAATCCGGTCGTCCGTCCGATCGTCGACCCGGAGGCGGACAAACCGCATCAGCGCTTCAACGATGGCCGTTGCGACCGTCAGGGCCGACTGGTGGCCGGGACCATGAATGGCCGCAAAGACGACTCCTACGGCACCTTCTATCAGCTGGATGCCAAGCTGGCCGTGCGCCAGTTGATCGGCAAGAGCTGGACCTGCAATGGCATGGCCTTCAGCCCGGATGGCAAGACCCTGTACTGGTCCGATACCCCGGGCCTGACCATCTACCAGTGCGATTACGACCCGGCGACCGGCGATGCGAGCAATCAGCGCGAGTTCTTCGTCGTCCCGCAAGGCTGGGGCCGTCCCGACGGCGGTACGGTCGATAGCGAAGGCTGCTACTGGTCCGCGCTGTACGCGGGCGGCAAGATCCTGCGCATCAGTCCGCAGGGAGAATTGCTGCAAACCGTCGAGCTGCCGGTATCGATTCCGACCATGCCGTGTTTCGGCGGCGCCGACTACAAGACGATGTTCGTGACCAGCGCCTGCCAGAAAATGACGCCGGAACAACTGGCGGCCAACCCCAACGAAGGCGCGGTCATCCTGTTCCAGGTGGACGTGGCCGGCCTGCCGGAAGTCAAGTTCGCCGGTTGAACGAGGGCGGGTTCGCCGGACTAAAAGCGGGTCGGGGGCCATGCCCCCGGCCCGCTTTCGTCTGCCTGTGCGGCATGGCTTCACACACGTCGGTCTGCCGCGTTCCAACTCTGAGGGCCGTTCATCATCCGGGATTTCCGGCTTTACCCTTCCCGGGCCGGTTCTTGTCGTACCGCCATCCGCGGTACGGCATTTCCATTCATTGCTTTGCGGAGGCGATATGGCCAAGTTTGTTCTGCAGGTTTCGGGGCATGCGCAAGTCAGGGACAAGGTGCCGTTTCCGGTTGCCGGGAAATGGCGCTTCATGTTCTTTGTCCGACAAGGGGAGGAACTCGATTACCCGACGTCGGAGAAGATCTATGCCGAACTGGCCGCCAGCCAATTTACGAAAGTGGATAGTCGGGTCGTCGAGACTTACTCTACTGGCGATAACATCGACGACTACGTCCTGTGGGATCTTGAAGATGCGCGTTATGTTTCCGGCGTGCTGCTCGCGGGTTCCACGCAGGCGGTGGTGGATATCGCTGGCACCACCGAGCAGAAGTCGATCACGCTTTCCAATTTGCTGACTCTGGCGATTGAGCAGCTCAATATCGAGGTCGGGAAAGATGACGTGACCGTTTATTTTAACGCCTGCCGTTGAGTGTCCGGCCGCACGGACGCTCGCGTCCGCGCGGCCGGCGCTTGCCCATCAGCGCGCAGGCTGGCGCCGCAGCGTCGCGCCGTGGCTCTTGATCACGTCCGCATACCAGTAAAAGCTTTTCTTGCGTCGCCGCTCCAGCGTTCCCCGGCCCTGATCGTCGCGGTCCACGTAGATGAAACCGTAGCGCTTGGACATCTGCGCGGTCGAGGCGCTGACCAGATCGATCGGTCCCCAACTGGTGTAGCCGAGCACCTCGACGCCGTCGTCGATGGCTTCCGCGACCTGTACCAGATGATCGTTGAGGTAGGCGATGCGGTAGTCGTCGTTGATCGACCCATCGGCCTCGGGCTCATCCTTGGCGCCGAGGCCGTTCTCGACGATGAACAGCGGTTTCTGATAGCGGTCGTACAAGACGTTGAGCAGGTAGCGCAGGCCTTGCGGATCGATCTGCCAGCCCCACTCGGAACTGGGCAGATACGGGTTGGGCACCATGTTCAGAATATTGGCGCGCGCCAGCCGGTTTTTCTCCGCATCCGTGCTCACGCAACCGCTCATGTAGTAGCTGAAGGAAATGAAATCGACGGTGTTGGCGCGCAGTGTCTTTTCATCGTCCGGCGTGATCGTCAGCGCGATGCCGCGCTCCCGGAAGAAGCGGCGCATATAGGACGGGTAATAACCGCGTGCCTGAACGTCGCCGAAGAACAGCCAGTCGCGATTGGACTTCATCGTCTCGATCACGTCGTCGGGATGGCAGGTCAGCGGGTAACGGATGCCGCCGAGCAACATATTGCCGATGGTGGCATCGGGAATGATCTCGTGGCAGGCTTCCACCGCCCGTGCGCTGGCGACGAGCTGATGGTGGATGGCCTGATAGATCGCGGCTTCGCCGCTCGCTTCCGGCAGGCCGACGCCGGTGAACGGAAAATGCAGCGAGGTATTGATTTCATTGAATGTCAACCAGCGTTTGACTTTGCCGCGATAGCGGGTCAGAACCGAGCGGGCGTAGCGTTCGAAAAAATCGATGGTTCGGCGATTGCCCCAGCCGCCGTAGTGTTTCACCAGGCCGTAAGGCATTTCGTAGTGCGAGAGCGTGACCAGCGCTTCGATGCCGTGCTTGTGCATTTCGTCGAACAGGGCGTCGTAGAAGGCCAGACCCGCTTCGTTCGGGTGTCTTCGTCCCCATTGGGAAAGATCCGTGTCCAGGCGATCGAGATGCGCAGGCAGGTGAAGCCCATTTCGGCGAACAGGGCGATATCATCGGGATAGCGATGATAGAAATCGATTGCCTGATCCTTGATGCCCCAATCGCCATCGATGCGCTCGACGCTGTCATGCACGAGCCCATCCGGTTGCAGATCGGACGTGGACAACCCTTTGCCGTCCTCGCGATAGGCGCCTTCGACCTGATTGGCCGCCACGGCGCCACCCCACAGAAATGTGTCTGGAAATTTAATTGTCATATCGACTCCTCGATCGTGATAAGGAAGGGCGCAGTCATGCGCTTACGCGGTCATCCGCGCCGGGGTCGCGCCGCTGGCCGTCTTGGCGCTATTGAGCACTTCGACCAGCAGCGACCAGAAACACTGCACCAGGCTGAACATCGGAATCTGCAGGGCCGGAGGCAGGCTGTAGATGATGGCAACCCCCGGGATCCAGATCAGCCAGGCCGAGACCACCATGGTCGGCAGGTGCAGTACGAAGAACTCGCGGCGCAGTTGCAGGCGCAGCGCCGCGAGTTGGTAGTCGGCGTTTTTCCACATATAACAGATCGTCGCCAGCGGTACCGACCAGAAGGCGGTGAAAACGAATTGATCGAAAGCCACTTTCTTGGCCAGTACCGCGAGAGTCACGTCATTGCCGAACATCACACCCTGGCCGCGGTAGAGCGCATCGACCTGGATGCCGAGGAAGGCCCAGAACAGCAGGTAGAAACTCAATTCGCGCCCGGCGCTGGCCTGGCCTCGCCCGGTCAGCCGCAAGAACAGATAGGGCACCAGCCCGCCGCATAGCGCCGTGGTGAGCGCCGAGTACAGATAGCCCCACTGCGTTTTCAGTGTCGAGAAAAACTCGAAGCCCGGACGCAATCCGGGCGCGAGGTAATAGAGAGCCAGAATGATGGCCGCGGCGGACTGCAGGATCAGGCCGGGCACCAGGTTCGCACGTGCGCCGGCCGCGGCGCCTTTCAAAAGTCGGGATACATACATTGGGGCAGTCTTCCTTTTCGAATCGCTGTGGCCTCCTGCGCGCAACGGCCCGCTTGCCGCTGTGTCCTTATCCGGAATGGGAGATCGGGGTGCTCACTGTCTTCATATTCGGTACTGGCATTAGTATGGCTAATCCATGGTGGAGGATTTTTCGCTTCTCCTTGTTTTGAAACCGGTTACAATTAGCTTGTTGTCTTTTGAAACCGGTTACATCGGTATTGTACGTTCAATGACAGAGGAGTGGGAAGATGCAAGGCAAAATCAAGGTGGTCGTGATAGGCGCCGGCTCCAGCTATACCCCGGAATTGGTCGATGGTCTTATCGCCCGGCGCGGAGAACTGTCGATAGGCGAATTGTGTCTGGTCGATATCGATGACGGCTGGCATAAGGCGGAAATCATCGCCGCGCTGACACGGCGCATGATCGAGCATGCGGGCCTGGATACCCGGGTGGTGCTGACTCGCGATCGCAAGGCGGCGCTCGCCGGCGCCGATTTTGTCTGTTCGCAATTTCGTGTCGGCTTGCTCGAAGCGCGGATCCGCGATGAGCGCATCGCCTTGAAGTACGGCATGCTGGGCCAGGAAACCAACGGCCTCGGCGGCTTTACCAAGGCACAGCGCACGATTCCTGTGGTGCTGGACATCTGTCATGAAATGGAACAGCTGTGCCCGGATGCCTGGTTGTTGAATTTCACCAACCCGTCGGGCATCGTGACCGAGGCCATCTTGCGTCATTCCAAAGTCAAGGCGGTTGGCTTGTGCAATGTGCCGGTGCTGATGCAGAAGGGGATCGCCAAGGCCTTGCAGGCAGAGGAAAAGGACGTTGTGCTGCAGGTGTCGGGTCTGAACCACTTTATTTTTGCGCGCCAGGTCATGCTGCATGGCAAGGATGTGCTGCCCGAGGTTCTGGAACTGTTTCTCGAAGACAACGAAGCGTTCAACCCGAAAAACATTCCGCACGCGCAGTGGCCGCGTAAATTGCTTGAACAGCGGCGCCAGATTCCTTGCCCCTATCATCGCTACTATTTTCAGGCCGACGACACCTATACCCATTTCGTCGAGGAAGCCGAAAAGGAGGGCACCCGCGGCGAAGTGGTCAAGGCGCTGGAAACCCGGCTGTTCGAGATCTATGCAAATCCGTCCCTGTACAGCAAGCCGGTCGAACTCGAAGGGCGCGGCGGTCAGTATTACTCCGACGCGGCATGTGATTTGATGAGCGCGATTTACAACGACAAGCACGTGCTCATGCATGTCAATGTGCGCAATAACGGCACCATCGCCTGCCTGCCCGACGATTGCGCGATCGAGACCACGTCGCTGATAACCCGCGCCGGCCCGCTGCCGCTCAATGTGGCGCGCTTCGATGAAGACACCGAGGCCATGCTGGTGTTGATGAAGGCCTACGAACGGTTCACCATCGATGCGGCGGTGACCGGAAGTTATCAGTCGGCCCTGCGCGCCCTGAACCTGAATCCGCTGGTCAAGACCGGGCAGGTGCTGGAGACGGCGCTGGATGAAACGATTCGCGAGAACATCCGTTATCTGCCGCAGTTCAAAGAGTACTGCGCGCGCCATCTGATGTAAGAACGGGCGCTGCCGACGCGTGTCGAAGCCCGGCCGCCGCGCCGGGCTTCGTCGCGCGCGTGGTTTGGGGACACCGGAAACGGAACGGAAAGGGGGATGCTGTGCTCGTTGAACAAAGCCTGCTGGCTCTGCTGCATACATTCGAAGTCGCCGCACGGCATTCGAGCTTTACCCGTGCGGCGGAGGAGCTGCATCTGACCCAGGGGGCGATCAGCCAGCGCGTGCAGCGGCTCGAAGCGATGCTGCGGTTCAAATTGTTCTTGCGCCTCTCGCGCCGACTGTCGCTGACGGCCGAGGGCGAACAGTTGCTGGCCGCCTTGTCCGTTTCGTTGCAGCATATCAACGAAGTCATCGCCGATATCCGTTTTCAGGAGTTGCGGGGCACCCTGGTCATCGGTCTGCCGCCGGCTTTCGGGCAATTGTGGCTGATGCCGCTGCTGCAGGGCTTCAAATCCCAGTATCGATCATTGGATCTGGTGTTTCAGACGCAGAGCGGCTTGCCTGATTTCGAAGCCGATCCTATCGATATGGCCGTTCACTATGGCCGTTCCGACATGCCGCACTTGCAGGTCTGGCCGTTGTTCGACGAATGGCTGTTGCCGGTGTGCAGTCCGGCCTACGCGCTCGATCACGGCTTGACCGGACGGCGCGATTTGCGCGGCTGTTCCTTGCTGCACTGCACCGAATCGATAGAGAACCGCGATCTGGCACAGGAGTGGACTCAATGGAGCACGGTGGTCGGTATCGAATTGCCGCACCGCAATCGCAAGTATGTCTTCAATCAGCACGCGGTCGCGATCGAGGCGGCCAAGCACGGCATGGGGCTCGCCATGGGGCGCTGGCATCTGGTTGAACCGGCCGTGCTCAGAGGGGAGTTGACTCTGCCTTTCACCGAAGCGATCCCGGCCGAGCGCAGCTACAGTCTGTGCTGTTCGCGCGATCACGCCCAGCGTCCGCGCTACCAGGCGCTCGCCAACTGGCTGCGCCAGGTCGCAAGCGATATGCGCGGGGCCCCACAGCTGGATGCGGCGTTTCAGTCGTCTTCGATCTCGGTCGGAGGCGCGAGTTTTTCCTGCGAGACCTGCCCGGAGGCGCTGGCCACCGATTCGCGCAGGATCAGCTGACCGATGAAGGGCGGGATCGGCGAGACCGGCAGCCCGTTCGAGAGTTTGACCGCCTGCTGGATCGCCTGCCGGGTCATTTCACTGATAGGCAGCTTCACAGTGGAGAGTGCCGGAATCATGTAGGCCGTGGCCGGATCGTTGTCGAAACCGAATACCGAGACGTCTTCGGGAATTTTCAGCCCGCGTTCGGCCAGCGCGCGATAGGCCCCTTCGGCCATCATGTCGCTGCAGCAGAGCAGGGCGGTGAAGGATTTGCCCGTCTGCAGCAGCTTGCTGCATGCCTCGTAGCCGGTTGACGGGGAAAACGCGCCTGCGCTGATCAAATCTTCGTCGAGTGCGATGCCGTGAGCGTTGAGCGCGTCCTTATAGCCCTGCAAGCGCAGCTGGCCGGTGCGCGAAGCCAGCTTGGGGGTGATGCAGGCGATGCGCTGATGGCCGAGTGCAATCAGATGTTCGGTCGCCATCCGCGCCGCACCGGACTGCTCGAAGACGACCGAACGCTCGGCAGCCTCGGGCAGGTAGCGGTTCAATACGATCAGCGGAACCGGCAGCTCGCGCGTCAATTGCGTGAGCTGGGCATCCCCCATGCAGCGGCTGTAGAGCACGATGGCATCGCAGCGGCGATGCACGAGCATGTCGATGGCCTTGCGCTCGCGCTCCGCATCTTCATGGCCGTCGGTCACGATCAATTGCATGCCGGCTTCGTCCGCGCTGCGCGTCGCCTGGCGCAGCAGCCGTCCGAAATAGCCGCCGGCGAAATCGGAGATGATCAGGCCTATGGTGTCGGAGCGCTGGTTGGCGAGCGCCTGGGCCAGGGTGTTGGGCCGGTAATCCAGCGCCTGTATGGCCTGGATGACGATTTCACGGGTGCTTTCCTTGACCTGGCCGGTGTTGTTGAGCACCCGCGACACCGTGGCCTTGGATACGCCGGCGACACGGCAGACATCGGTTATCGTGGCCATGGATTCATCCTCTTCACATGCGTCGTTCGGTGGCAATCGAGGCGGACGGCCGACCGTGGCCGCCCGGTCCGCTAATGCGGTCGTGCACAAAAGACCAAGCTTAACATAAGGGATGCCTTCTTCACTCGTAAGCCTCCGAGGCGCCGCTGTTTTGGCGTGCGAAGGCCTGCAGCCTGTCTTCGACCTCTTCCAGCGTCGCGCATTCGCGTACCTGTACCGCCAACTGCCGCGCCGCCTCATAGTCCAGACTGCGCACGATGGCCTTGATGCGCGGCAGCGCGATGGCGCTCATCGAAAATTCGTCCAGGCCCATGCCGACCAGCAGCGCGGTCGCGCGCTCGTCGCCGGCCAGTTCGCCGCACATGCCGGTCCACTTGCCTGCGGCGTGGCTGGCGTCTATCACCTGCTGGATCAGGCCGAGCACGGCCGGCGACAGTGGCTGGTACATCCGGGCGATTTGTTCATTGCCGCGGTCGACCGCCAGGGTGTACTGGGTCAGATCGTTGGTGCCGATGCTGAAAAAATCGACTTCCCGTGCGAGAAAGCGCGCGAGCACCGCCGCCGCCGGCGTTTCTATCATCACACCGAGCGGGATCGCCTCGTCGAAAGGGACCCCGTCTGCGCGCAGCTCGTCCTTGAGGGCGCAGACCTGGGCTTTCAGCGCGCGAAACTCTTCAACGGCAGCGACCATCGGAAACATGATGCGCAGCGGGCCGTGGGCCGAGGCGCGCAGGATGGCGCGCAGCTGCGGCAGCATGATGTCGGGGCGGTCGAAGAAGATGCGGATCGCGCGCCATCCGAGAAACGGGTTGAGTTCTTTGGGGAAGTCCAGGCACGGCAGTTCCTTGTCGCCACCGATATCCATCGTGCGCACGATGACGGCCTTGCCGGACATCGCGCGCGCAATCGCACTGTATTCCAGATATTGCTCTTCTTCGCCCGGCAGGGTCGGGCGGTCCATGAACAGGAACTCGGTGCGATACAAGCCTATGCCCTCAGCCCCGTTGGCTTGCGCGCTATCGGCGTCGCGGACCGTGCCGATATTCGCGCACAACTCGACACGATGTCCGTCGCGCGTGAGCGCAGGCAAATCGCGCAAAGCCTGCCATTTCTCGCGCTGCAGCGCGTACTGCCGCTGAACCGCGCGGATGTCGGCCAGCCTGGCCGCATCCGGCCGCACCCAGATCTGATTGTGCTCGACGTCGAGCGCGATCAGGTCGCCACTACGGATATGCAGGGTCGCGTTTTTGACGCCGACGATGGCCGGCAGCTCCAGCGAGCGCGCCATGATCGCGGAGTGCGAGGTCCGGCCGCCGAGTTCGGAGATCAATCCCTTGACATGCTCGAGGCTGATCTGCGCGGTCTGCGATGGCGTGAAGTCGCGCGCGACCAGTATCGTGTCTTCTGCGATCGAGCCGAGGTCGAAGGTCTGCACGCCGAGTACATTGCGGATCAGGCGCGCGCCGATGTCGCGGCAGTCGGTCGCGCGCTCGCGCAGATAAGGGTCGTCCAGATCGGACACCATTTTGGCATAGCTCTCGATCGCCTCGTGGATAGCCTGCTCGGAGCGGTAGTGCGACTGGCGGATCAGCGCGAGTACATCGTGCTCCAGTTCTTCGTCTTCGAGCAGCACAAGATGGCCTTCGAAAATCGCCTGCTGTTCCACCTTGCCGGACAGGGCCAGGTGGTCCGAGATCGCCCGCACTTGACTGAGCGCCGCGTCGCGGGCGGCGTGAAAACGCGCGATCTCTTCTTCGACCGCGCCATCTTCGATCGGCGTCGGATTGATGACGATATCGTCATCGCCTATCACAAGCGCGCGGGCGATGCTGACGCCGGGAGAGCAGGGAATCCCGCTGAGCGGTTCGATATATGTCATGGTCGCGGTCGCTCTTCAATCCTCTATGGTTTCGACGAGTTCGCTCAGGGCGCTCACGGCCTGTTCGGCGTCGGGGCCGTCGGCACGAATGGTGATGGTCGTGCCCTTGCTCAGACCCAGGGTCTGCAGTTTGAACAGACTTTTGCCGTTCGCTGATTTTTCGCCGCTGATGACGGAAATTTCACTTTGATACGCTTTGGCTGCTTTGACGAAGATCGAAGCCGGACGGGTGTGGAATCCGTTCTCCGCCGCAATCATTACGCTGGATTCAAACATTTCACTCTCCTTTTGTCATGTCGGGTCATTCTGCCGCCGACGCCCCCCGGCATCGACGGCATCTGCCTTACAAGCGTTCGCCGTTGGTGTCGATGACGCTGCGGTACCAGTCGAAGCTGAGTTTCTTTTTGCGCGCGAGCCCGTTGTCGCGGTCCACGTAGACAAAACCGTACTGCTTCTGATACCCGTTGAGCCAGGACAGGATGTCGATGAAGGACCACGGGTAGTAGCCGCGCACATCGGCGCCCAGCTTGATGGCCTCGCCGATGGCGGCGATGTGGTCGCGCAGATAATCGATACGCGGCTGGTCGAGTATCTTGCCATCGACGATGGGGTCCTTGGCGCCGAGCCCGTTCTCGGTGATGTAGATAGGAACCCGGCCGTAGCGCGTGTTGATACGCATGATCGCGTCGGTCAGCCCTTGCGGGTAGATTTCCCAGTCCCAATCGGTATAGACCCCTTTGGGGTTGCGCACGAACTTGAACAGTCCCTTGAACCCCATGCCGCCACCGGCGCCTTTCTGGCCCGAGGTATTCATGGCGAAGCCGTCGACATCATTATTCGCCGCAACCATTTCGCGCTTGTAGTAGTTCAGCCCGATGAAGTCGCAAATATTGTCGCGCAGCAAGGCTTCGTCGCCGGGGGCGAACACCGGTACCCCCAATCCCTGTTGCGCCGCGGCCAGCAATTCTGGCGGGTAGCAGCCCTTGAGCACCGGGTCGAATAACCAGTGAGTGAAACCACCTTCGGCCCAGGCGCAGGCGGCGACATCGTCCGGCGAGTCGGTGATCGGGTCGTTCGGCTGCATCACATTGACGAAGCCGATCTGCCCCTGGATACCGGACTTGCGGAAGGAGCGCACGGCGGTGGCGTGGGCAAGGAAGACGTGATGGCAGGCTTGCAGCGCGCGGCGCGGGTCCTTGACGCCTGGAGGGTGCATGCCAGTCAGATAGCCTAGTCCGATGAAACATATCGTCTCATTGAACGTAGCCCACAACTTGACGCGGTCGCCGTAGCGTTCATAGCACAGCCGGGCATAGGCATCGAAGGCGTCGACAATCTCGCGCGATTCCCAGCCGCCGAATGCGTCCTGCAAGGCTTGCGGCAAGTCCCAGTGGTAGAGGGTCAGCATCGGTTCGATGCCGTATTTCAACAATTCGTCGATCAGGTCGCTGTAGAACTTGACCCCGGCTTCGTTGACTTCGCCTCGTCCGTTTGGGAACAGCCGTGGCCACGATACCGAGAAGCGGTAGCTCTTGAGACCGAGTTCGGCCATCAATGCCACGTCTTCCTTGAAGCGATGATAGTGGTCGGCGGCAACATCGCCGTTGGTGCCCTGGTAGGTGGTGCCGGGCAGGTGCGAATACACGTCCCAGTTGGACAGGCCCTTGCCATCGGCGTCGTGGGCGCCTTCGACCTGGTAGGCGGCCGTGGCGGCGCCCCACAGAAAATCGGGAGGAAAAACGCTCATGCCGGTTCCTTCAATTGTTGAATCGTGCGATGCAACTCGATCATCTCGGCGATCATTTCACGCGCGAGCATCGAAGTCATGATGTGATCCTGCGCATGGACGAGGATCAGCGTGACGGGCAGCTTGCCCTCGCCCTCGTCCATGCCTATCAGTGTGGTCTGAACTTCATGTGCGCTGCGCGAGGCGGCCGCCGATTCGGCCAGTAGCGTGTCGACCTGGGCCCACTCGCCCCGCTTGGCCGAGTGCAAAGCCTGCATGGCCAGGCTTTTTGCCTCGCCGGCGGCAATGATCAGCTCCATTACCGTGGTTTCGATATCCATTACCGTGACTCCGGGTATAACCCTGACAGGGTGGGTGTTCCGGTCCGGCCTTCGCCGCCGGACCGTCTGACGTCTACGCGGTTTGAGCGACGCCGCCGTGTTCGGGCGTGTCCTGCTCTTCGAGCGCTTCCTGTTCCAGCAACTGCTTTTCATAAATCTTGAAGAAGGGCAGATAGATCAGCAGGTCGAGCGCGATAAGCAGCAGGACCAGAATGCCGTTGCCCATGACCCAGCCTGCGCCCCAGGCCGCACCGATCGGAGCGGGTGCAGTCCACGGCACGAGGGCGATGACTTTGCCGACCAGACCGGCCTGGATGGCGAAGTAGGCGATCGTGGCGTTGATCATCGGGGCGAAGACGAAGGGAATGAACATGGTCGCGTTCATCACGATCGGGCTGCCGAAAATGATGGGTTCATTGATATTGAACAGCGCGGGCACGATGCCCAGCCCCCCGACTGAGCGAAGGTGCGCCGACTTGCTGCGCATATACAGTAAAACCAGTCCCAGCGTGGCGCCCGAACCGCCTAGCGTGATGAAGAAACTCCAGAACGCTTCGATAAACACATGCGGCAGCGGATGGCCCGCTGCCAGCGCGGCCTGGTTCGCACCGAGGTTGACCAGATAGAACGGTTGCAGAATGCCGCCGACGATGGCCGCTCCGTGAATGCCGGCAAACCAGAGAATATGGCATAGCAGGGTTGCGAGCAGAATCGCAGGCAGGGTGTCGCTGGCCGAAACCAGCGGCTTGAAAATGGCCATGATCGCTTCGGGTAGAAGCATGCCGAACTGATGCTGGATGAACAGATTCAGAGGGTAGAGCGTGAGGATGATGACCAGGGCCGGAATCAGCATGTTGAACGAGTGGCGGATTTTCTCCGGCACCTGCTCGGGCAGTTTGATTCCGATGTTGTATGCCTTGAGCAAACGGACCAGTTCGACGGTGAAGATGGCGACGATGATGGCGGTGAAAATGCCGGTTCCGCCCAAATTGGAGGCCGGCAGCATGCCATCCTTGAGCGGTGCGGCGATGAGCAGGAATGCCATCAAACCCAGCATCGAAATCGGGAATGCCTCGAGCTTGTAACTCTGCGCGAGGTTATAAGCGATCCCGGCGCTGATGTAACAGGCCATGATCCCCATGCTCATATTGAACGGGGTCAGAATCTGCCCCTGATATTCCTTGGCGATGCGTAACCACCACTGGGCGAACCCCAGCTGGGTGTCGGCGGAAAATGGCGGGAAGGCAAAAACCAGCAAGAAGGAACCGACGATCATGAATGGCATGGCGGCAATGAAGCCGTCGCGGACGGCCATGACATGGCGCTGGGATGCGACGCGGGCGGCTATCGGCGTGATGGTGTTTTCGATGAACTCGAAAAAGGCTTGGCTAGTTGACATGGCGGGCTCCCTGTTCTGTTTAGTGGGCCAGGAGCGCGAGCGCTTCTTTCAGGATTTTGTCGCCGCGCATCATGCCGTAGTCCATCGAGTTGATGACCGATACCGGCTTGTTGAGGGCGGCGCCCTTGGTCTTGAACTCGTCGAGTTTGTATTTGATCTGAGGTCCGAGCAGGCAGCAGTCATAGTCGGGCAAGGTCCGATCGAAGTCCTCCATGCTGACTGCGGTGATCTCGGCTTCGACGCCTTGTTGGGCGGCTGCCTGGCGCATCTTGCTGACAACCATGCTGGTCGACATCCCAGCGGCGCAACACAGGAATATTTTTACCATCGCTATCTCCTCCAAGTGCAATGAGTCGTGCCATAAATTTAACCAGTCATCCAGGCCGGTGTGCATTAATGAAACCGGTCTCAGAAACCGGTTACAGACTACCACAAGGCGTTTGGGATAGATATGGAAAATCTGAAATGGGTAACAATATCTTGTGTTGCAATGCAATATCCGGGGCGTGCAGCTGTGGGGAGGCAGGGGCGCGGCGAGAGAAAAGCAGCCGTGGCAGGGGCTCGGGCAGTGGGGATGGAGGATGGACGGTGGCGTTGCGAAAATGCCGCGCCAATCGAGGCGCGGCAGGCCGCGGATCCGCGCGAATGGCGAGAACGGCCGCCCAGGGGAGGAGCGCAAAGCGCTAGTCGGCCGGGTACCCGGCGAATTCCGGCGCGTCCCAAGGGCGACTTCTGCCGCTCGGATGAGAGGAGGGAGCGCTTTCATGCCCCGAGGCCTGGCCGGTGGTGTGCCTGCGCATCTTTACGTGTTTTTTCATAAATTTTTAGGCATAATCTATATGTATTTTTAACCTAAAAACATTATGAAAAAAATTCTCGTTTCACTCTGCCTGTGTCTCGGGTTGGCTGCGTGTTCAACCTCCACCCGGGTCATGATGGGCAACACTGGCCAGACAGCGCCGATTCATAGTGCTGCTTTTGTCAGCAAAGGGGGGAATTCTGTCGATATGGATCAAGCCATGCTGCGAGGTATGCACTCGCACGGCCTTGTCGTAAAACAGAATGCCAGCGAAGGCGTGCGCAGCGTGCCGGGAGTCGATGCCATCGTCACCTATGAAGATGCGTGGCGCTGGGATCTGACCATGTATCTGCAGGCGCTCGATGTGTCCATCTTCGACGCCAAGACTGGCACCCTGATTGTCACTGGCCGCTGGGAAAATTCGATATTCCACCATTTTCCCAATACCGGTGAAGTGGTACAGCAGCTGATGGATGCCATGTATCTGCAAGCCGGCTGGGGCAAGACGGCAGTAAGCGCCGCACACTGATCCCCCGTATCCGCATGCGGCCGCCCCGGGCGGCCGCATGTCATTGCAGCGGGCGATTGATCTCGAACTTGCTGCAGTGGGTGGCGAAGAACGCACGCACATTGCGGACGTTGCGCGCGGCGGCGAAGACCCGCTGCGCGAAAGCATGGTAGTCCCCCATGTCGGTCGTGCACAGCAGTACGACGAAATCCGGTCCAGGAGAAACACGGTAGCACTGCAGTACGGCATCCTCGGGTGCCAGTAGCGCTTCAAACGCGGCCAGATCCTCGGCCGATTGCCGATCAAGCGAAATTTCCACAATCACGGTCAGGCTGGGCGCCAGCTTTTCCGGTGCCAGCAAGGCCAACTGGCGTGCAATGACGCCGCTGTCGCGCAGGCGCTTGACCCGGCGCAGGCAGGTCGGCGCCGAGGCATGCACGCGCAGGGCCAATTCGACATTGCTCAGCGAGGCATCGTTCTGCAGCAGCTTGAGAATGCGGCGGTCGAGGTCGTCGAGTTCGATCGGTAGAGTGCTCATCATTCATTCCTTTTCCTTCGGTAGTCGAAACCCCGTCCGTCAGGGCGCCGTCGCGCTGCGCCACGGCTTGAGGGGAGAGTCGCTACTGATCGGTGACTTATAATTTCAAATATATAGTAGATATGAATTTATAAATGATAATGGTGCTTGTGTGATTTAATAATTCAAAAATATTGATAATTAGAAATTTAACTTCTTATCGCGCATTCTACCATCGGCACATCACTTACCGCTGACCAGGAGTTGCTTATGTGCGGCATCATCGGCGCCGTCGCCCGGCGCAATATCGTCCCTCTGCTACTCGAAGGACTCCAACGGCTCGAATACCGGGGCTACGATTCATGCGGCCTGGCCGTGTATGACGATGGTCGCTTGCAATCGGCGCGCAGCACCGCCCGTGTCAGCGACCTCGCGCAACGGGTGGCCGATCTGGGTTTGCAGGGGCTGACCGGCATCGCCCATACCCGCTGGGCCACGCATGGCAAGCCAGCCACCCACAACGCACATCCGCATTTTTCGCCCAGCGAAGCGCAGCCGCGCATCGCGCTGTGCCATAACGGCATCATCGAGAATCACGAGGTGCTGCGGCGGCGGCTCGAAGAAGCCGGGTATGTGTTCGCCAGCCAGACCGATACCGAAGTCATCGCCCATCTGATCGATCATCTGTACCGCGGCGATCTGTTCGAGGCGGTGGCGCAAGCGGTCGCCCAATTGCACGGTAGTTATGCCCTGGCCGTGTGCAGCCCGGAAGAGCCGCATCGCGTGGTCGGCGCGCGCCAGGGGTCGCCGCTGGTGGTCGGCGTCGGCGCCGACGGCCACTATCTGGCCTCGGATGCCCTCGCCCTGGCTGGAGTCACCGACCAGATCGTCTATCTCGAAGATGGCGATATCGTCGATATCCAGCTCGAACGCTACTGGCTGGCCGATGCCGACGGGCGCGCCGTCACACGCCCGCAGAGGACGGTGCAAGTCCACACCGGCGCCGCCGAACTCGGCCCTTACCGCCACTTCATGCAGAAAGAAATCTTCGAACAGCCGCGCGCCGTCGCCGACACCCTGAAAGACGTGGAAGGCGTGATGCCCGAGCTGTTCGGCGACAAGGCCTGGCCTGCTTTCGCACGCGTGCGGACGGTGCTGATCATTGCCTGCGGTTCGAGCTACTACGCCGGCCTGACCGCCAAGTACTGGATAGAAACGCTCGCCCGCATCCCGGTCACGGTCGAAATCGCCAGCGAGTACCGCTATCGCGATAGCCCGACCGACCCCGATACGCTGGTCGTGGCGGTGTCGCAATCCGGCGAAACCGCCGACACGCTAGGCGCGCTGCGCCATGCGCGGGCACAGGGCATGGACATGACTCTGGCGATCTGCAATATCGCGTCCAGTTCGCTGGTGCGCGAATGCGCGTTGTCTTTCATCACCCATGCCGGCGTCGAAATCGGCGTAGCCTCGACCAAGGCCTTCACCACCCAGATGGTGGCGCTGTTTCTGCTCGCCTTGTCGTTGGCCCAGGTACGCGGTCGCCTGAGCGATAGCGAGGAGGCGGAACATCTGAAAGCCTTGCGCCACTTGCCGCTGGCCCTGCAGGCCGTACTCGCGCAGGAGCCGCAGATCATCGCCTGGGCCGAGCGTTTCGCCCGCTGCAACGATGCGCTGTTCCTCGGGCGCGGCATGCATTACCCGGTGGCGCTCGAAGGGGCGCTCAAATTGAAGGAGATCTCGTATCTGCATGCCGAAGCCTATCCCGCCGGCGAACTCAAGCACGGGCCGCTGGCACTGGTGAGCGAAGACATGCCAGTGGTCACGGTGGCGCCCAACGACGCGCTGCTGGAAAAACTGAAGTCGAACATGCAGGAGGTCGATGCCCGCGGCGGCCAGCTTTATGTATTCGCCGATGCCGACAGCGCGGTGACCGCGAGCCCGAGCGTGCATGTGATCCGGCTGGCCGAGCACTACGGTTTGCTGTCGCCCATTCTGCACACGGTACCGCTGCAGTTGCTCGCCTACCATACGGCCGTGATACGCGGCACCGATATCGACAAGCCGCGCAATCTGGCTAAATCGGTGACGGTGGAGTAGGGCGGGGGACTTTGATTTGACTGGTATTCATGCCAATTAAAGTCGTGAACTGGTTGGAAACGCGCCCCGCTACGTGCGGGGCGTTTGACTGCCCATTGGCCAGGCCGGGTCGAGGGGGATCGGCGCCTGGCGTTGTCGTTCGACGCGCCAATCCATGATGCGGCGCCTGCCGTGTCGGCGTGCGCGGATAGGGGGGCTCCGCGATTGCCCTTCTTGTCAATATGTAGCAATGCGCCTGCATATGCTCGCATGGAGACCGCTATCATGACCATCACGACCTTATCCCGTCGGGAGCTGAACCAGGACGTTTCCCGGGCGAGGAAAGTGTCTCGGAGCGGCCCCGTGATCATCGCCGATCGCGGCAAGCCCGCCCATGTGCTGTTGAGCATTGCCCGTGGATTCTGCTGGTGCACTTCGTTGCGCACGACGGCATGCTCGCAATCGGCGCAGCGAGCGTGACGCGCTTGTCGCGGCGACGGCGCTTGTGCATGGCATGACGGTTGTCACTCGCAACGTAGCCGATTTTCAGCCCGGCGGCGTCGCTCTCTTCAATCCATGGGAATGGGCGGCATGAGGGGGCTTGGACCATCGGCGAGTCGTACGCTACTGCGGCTACGCGGGCGTGTGTTATTCACGACTTTAATTTTTCGCTTGTGCCATTGTTGCCGTTAGCCATGAGACCTGTTCATGACTTTGACTCATGGTGTTCAGGGCCGAGGTGTTCTGAAAGCCCGTCGCGGCAAGGGGCCGTGTTTACGACTTTAAACTGCGGGCCCGTGGCCTCCGGCCGGTCATGGTTCCATGCCAGACGGCCCTGCAGGAAAGCGCCAACGGCCGCAATGGCCGATGACTTGCAACTGGCAAGGCCGACCCGGCGGTAGGCTATTACCGACGTTCGAACGGGGCGCCGAGGTGGGATCTACAGAGACAGAACCGCCGCCGGACAGCCTTGTGCATGCCGAACTCGGATGGAGCAGTAACAGCGTATGTTCAATGGCTCTGTTAAGTGCCAGGCCCGCAATCCATACTATGCTCAATGTTTTCCGATGTGTTATGCAGGTTATGGTTCAGTTCCCGGAGTGCCGTACGCAGTCCTTCTTCGATGACCGGATGATAGAAAGGCATGTCCAGCATTTGCGAAACAGTCATGCGGGCTTGCACCGCCCAGGCCAGCAGATGCGCGATGTGCTCCGCGGCGGGGCCGAACATTTCTGCACCCAGGAACATGTCGCTGCCATGCTCAGCATAGACTTTCAGCATTCCCTTGTTGCACAGCAAGACCCGACTGCGGCCTTGATTCTCGAAGGACACCTGCCCCACGGCGAACCGACCCTTGAAATGCTGGTTTAATTGCTTCAGGTTCAAACCCACCGACGCCACTTGCGGGTCGGTGAAGACAATGGCCAGAGGCGCGCGACGCAAGCCGGGCCGGATATCGGGATGACGTCCGGCATTCTCGCCGGCGATGTGACCCTGATCGGCCGCTTCGTGCAGCAGGGGTATCTCGTTGCTGGCGTCGCCGGCGATGAAGATCGAACTGTTGCCGCACTGCCCGGTATCGCGATCGAACAAGGGCACGCCGAGGTCATTCAACGCGAGCCCTGTGTTCTCCAGCGCCAACCGAGCGACATCAGGAGCGCGACCGGTAGCCGCCAGTGCATAATCGAACGGTTCGGTTTGCCAGGCGCCATCCTTATTCAGGTAATGGACATCGACCCCCGTTGTGGATTTCTTGACCGATTCCAACTGTGCCGAGGCATCCAGATAAAACGTTTCATTGAATAAATTGTCGGCATAGTCGAGCATTTCCGGGTCATGGATGCCGGCAATGCCACCGCCTATGCCGAACACCTTGACACTGACCCCCAGGCGGCTCATCGCCTGTGCCAGCTCCATTCCAAGCACGCCCGAGCCGAACACCGCCAGACTTTTCGGCAAAGAGGGCAAATCGAAGATGCTTTCGTTGGTCAGCAGATGCGTGCCCAACGCCCTCAACATGGGTGGAAGGACCGGAATGCTGCCAGTGGCGATGACGACGCGTTTCGCATGAATCAACTGCCCCTGTTCCGTCGCCAGGGTATTGGCATCTTGAAAATGGACCATTGCCTTCAATCGGCTCTCTTTGGGAATGGCTTCAACCGACGCCAGCACCAATCCGACAAAGCGGTTTCGTTCGCGCGTCACTCTCGCCATCACCGCCGCGCCGTCTATGCTTATCCCGGCTACATTGATGCCGAACGGTGCGGCATGCCGGGCCTGATGAGCGGCTTGCGCTGCGGCTATCAGCAGTTTGCTGGGCATGCAGCCGTTGCGAGCGCACGTTGTGCCATAGGCTCTCCCCTCGATTACCAAGACCGAGTCTGTCTGTTTTCGTGCGGCCAGATAGGCGCCCATGCCGGCGGTACCTGCCCCAATGATGGCGACATCGACTTGAATTGAGGTCATGCTGATTTGCTCCCATCGTCATTCCGGGAGCGATGGAATGCCGCCGGTATGCATCATTTGCGTCGCCATCATGAGCCAGGCCCGAACGGGCTCACTTTGCCAACCAGGTTGCGAGTTCATCGGCGCCGCCGATGTGCTGTCCATCGATAAACACTTGAGGTGTTGTGCCGCGACCGGTCACCGATTGCAGAGAGCTGTAGCTGACGCCATGGCTGCCTAACACAATCTCCTCAAAGCGATGCTCCTTCTCGCGCAACATCTTGCGTGCACGCGCGCAATGCGGGCAGCCCGGTTTGCTGAAAAAAGTAATTCGTGGCGGGATGATCGCATCGGGGTTGATGTGCTTGAGCATGGTGTCGGCATCTGAGACCTTGAAGGGATCGCCCGGTTCTTCCGGCTCGATGAACATCTTTTGAATCAGACCATCTTTCACCAGCATGGAATAGCGCCAGCTACGTTTACCCAGGCCGATTTCCGACTTATCCACCAGGAAGCCCATGCCTTCGGTGAATTCGCCGTTGCCATCGGGTAGAAAGTAGATGTCCTCGGCGTTCTGTTCTTGTTTCCAGGCTTCCATCACGAAGGGATCGTTGATGGCGAGGCAGATGACGCTATCGATCCCATTTGCTTTGAAGACCCCCGCCAGCTCTGCGTAACGCGGCAGGTGCGTGCTGGAACAGGTCGGTGTGAAGGCGCCCGGCAGTGCAAACAGAACCACGGTCTTATCCGCGAACAAGTCGTCGCTGCCGACCTTCTGCCATTCATCATTGACTCGGATGGAGAATGTGACGTTGGGAACTTTTTGGCCTTCTCGTGACTTCAGCATAGTCTTCTCCCTTGGGAGTGGATGGGATGTCAATACCCGAAAATACGTCCTCCTGATGGCGGGGTCGGTTCGTCAGCGAACCAAGCTCCTGACGATTTCAGTAGAAGCCGCCCGGTAGGGTCTCCCTTCGCAACGGGTGCTCAGACCAACCCAGCGAACAGTGCGCCGGCACCTGCCGTTATCGTCATTGCGAGAGCCCCCCAGAATGTGACCCGCCATGCGCCAAGCATCGTGCTGGCGCCTCCTATTCGGGCGGCGAGGGCGCCCAATACTGCCAGGAAAGCTAGCGAAGCGATCGAAACAAAGGGAATCACAACCGATACCGGCGCGATTGCGGTCACGGCTAGCGGAAGTCCAGCGCCCGCTGCAAAACTGGCGGCAGAAGCCAAGGCGGCTTGCACCGGTCGTGCTCTGAGGGCTTCAGAGATACCAAGCTCGTCACGCGCGTGGGCACTCAGCGCATCGTGCGCCATCAGTTGCTCCGCCACCTGTTGCGCCAGATCCGGCTTCAGACCGCGGGTGACATAGATGGCCGCAAGCTCGTTCTTTTCGGCGGCCGGTTTTTTGTCGAGTTCAGCTTGTTCGCGGGCGAGGTCGGCCTTCTCGGTGTCGGCTTGTGAATGGACGGATACGAATTCGCCAGCGGCCATCGACATGGCCCCAGCCACCAGTGCCGCGACGCCGGTCACCAAGATGCTGGCGGGGCTGGCGTTGGCAGCGGCGACTCCGACAATGAGGCTGGCGGTAGACACAATGCCATCGTTGGCCCCCAATACAGCGGCGCGCAGCCAGCCGATGCGCTCAGTGTGATGATGTTCGGCGTGGCGATGCAAGGACCTCATGGCATTATTCCCGCGTTCGTCGCCGAACGACTGACAAACAGCCTGCATCCCGCTACCAGGGTCACGCCAAAAACAAGGTGCGCCGCCAGGGTCACGCCGTCTCGGGCGACGGCGAACCAGGGAAACAACAGCGTGAATCCGTATAGATTGACCACGTAAATCATCCAGCCGTACACGGCGCCGAAAATGAGAAACGGCGAGAGGCGCAGGCGGCCGGCCAAGTGCGCCGGAATGACCGCGTAGACGATGGACAGGGTAAAGTGGATGAGCGTCGCGACCAGCAGGATGTCCCATGACGCTGTCGACGGCGGCGGCAGCAGAACACGGGTACCCATGACCATGGCTGCCGTCAAACGCACGTCTCGAAAAAAGGTCTCCGGGAGGGGCATGGCAGCCAGCCACCACAGGCCAAACTGTGCCGCGATGACGATCGCCCCGGCGCCAAGGCCGGTAACGAACGCCATCATCAGATCGAGCTGCCCGCGTTTCCACCGGCGTCCTGGCCTTGCCTTCGAGGGAAAGGCTTGAGCCATCAAGTCGATGGTTTCCTGGCTCACCAGAGAGGACCCGAGCCGGCGAGCCAGTCCTCGTCCCCCCTGCGCCATGATCCGCGCATGATTGCGGATAAACATCGAGCGCGCAACTGGAGCGATGAGGTTCATCCACCTCCGGGTGCTCTGGACATGCCATTCGTAGCGGACGACGCTGATTCTGCCTTGGCGCGAGAACTTCCAGCGACCGACACCTTCAAGGTCGCCTTGCGCGATGCCGTCGATGGCTTCCCGTTTTTTGATCAATGTGGCACGCACTTCAAATGCCACTCGGTAGGGCAACCGACCTTGCCACGTGTAACGTCGCACGTTGCCCACGCCATCGGCATTACCGTTTGCCATCTGCTCCACACGGCATAGGCTCGGCCACCAGTCTGGCCAGGACAGCGAGTCTGCGACAACCTCGAAGACCTGCTCCAGGGGGGCATCGATGCGCCAGGTCGTCAATAAATGGTATTCCGCCACGATTACTCCCTGCGTCGGTGATGCCCTGCGCAACCTGTCGTGCAAGGTTCACCAGCGAAACATGTTGTTTCTGAATGAGTTGCTGTGTTTGCGCGTCGTGCAGCTTACCGTTTTCATCAAACGGTTGCGCGGCATTCGCGATCATCACTGCGGGCTGATTGAAGGCGGGCATCTCTTGAGCGACGAGAATCTGGCGCAGCCGGCATGGCGCTCGGCCGATGCCCCCGTCTGGATGCCCATCAGCGTCTGTGCATGCCCGGAGCAGGCAACGATTGAAGGAGGCTTTGCGCAGACTGCCAATGATGCCAAGAGCAATGATTTCGTCCACACTCTATCTTCCTAGTGTCTGGCCTCGAGAATGCGCGCCTCTGTTCGCCTTGGCAGTGCGATACCGCACATGGTCCGTCCGTCGCTTGGCGAAACGCATGTCCAGCCAGCCATGTCGAATCAAGCGTTCCCGGCTTTTGCCGAGCGGGGGCTCTCATTGTCTGGGAATGCCTGCTGCCTACACTCTTCCGCTGTTTAATGCAGCGCGGCAGGGACGGAGCCGGGTCAGCCACAACGGCCAGGCCGCGTGAAGTTTCCTCTGGCCATATCGATATATGAACCTGCCGTCGCCGAAGACCTCGCGTCGGGTGACTTGATTCAGATGCTCCCCGAATAGGAAGGTCCTTCCCGACCTATCCACCTGTTTTACGCCGCCGAACGGCAAATGAAACTGAAATTGCGCAGCTTTGTTGATCAAGACCCGGCAACGTCGGGAAAGGGATGGCCTGCCTGGGCCGCTCCGGCCCCGCTGAGCTTGAGAAACGAACCTCATCGGACCTGGGGCGCGCTTGACCTAGGTCGGAGAACGCGTGTTCTCGATCCGTTGCGGTTGTGCTGTCTGCGGGCCAACGGCAGCCATCTGCCTGGAGCAGCCCCCTGTGCTCAGTTCGCCGACGGCAGCCAGCGGCTTGGCTGTCGCTACCGGATCGTCCAACTGATGGGGGCCGGCAGATCGGCCGAAATTGAAGAAAGCCATGTTGTTATCCCCGCTTCTAGATTCGGGCTACGGTACAATCAGAATGATCATTCGAAGCACTGATTAACACTTTGGTCCTGCAACGTTTATGAAACCAGTCATTCTGTGGGACAACGATGGCGTTCTCGCTGATACAGAGGTTCTCTTCTACCAGGCCAATCGTGCGTTTTTGAGCCCCTATGGTATTCATCTCAGTGAACAGGAGTTCTACAAATGGTTCCTGTGTCGTGACATTGGCGCATGGCATCTGTTGCGCGCCCAGGGCTGGACGGAAGATGACGTAGCAATGGGGCGGCTCTGTCGCAACAAGCTTTACCGCGACATGCTCGATGCCTCCAGTGAACTTGTTAAACCGGGTATGGACGAATTGGTTCTATCCTTCAGCGGCAGGGCACGCATGGCCGTGGTAACCAGCTCCAGGCGTGAGCATTTCGACCGGATTCACAAGCAATCCATGAGGAAAGGGATTCTGAACTGCCTGGAACACGTCATCGCCGCGGGGGATTATTTGAAAGCCAAACCGGATCCTGAGCCATACCGGGTCGCGCTCGGTAGAATGGGAGTTCCCCCAGAGCGGTGCATTGCGGTTGAAGATTCGCCTCGCGGAATGCAAGCGGCTCAAGCCGCGGGTGTGCCCTGCATCGTTGTCCAAACCCCGCTGACTAGGGGGCATCAATTCGAAAATGCGTTTGCTGTGGTTGATTCGCTTTCGCAACTTAGGTCCGAGTTGGAACACTGGTTTCAATTTTGCTCAGCCTGAGCGATCCGGCATGGCGCGCAGGGCGCACTTCCGTTGGCTCTCTGATGGCAGGATCGATCGCTACGTCCCGTGCACTCGTCGCTAGTTCCAGACGGATCGGCTCTGCCGTCTCCGAATCGGCTGCCGCATTTCACAGCGAATCGCTAGCCCGATATACCCGTCTAGCGGCCGAATTGTCAGAGCCAAGAGTAATGGCTCACGTCCCATCGCGTAGTGAGCAGAGGACGGAATTCGGTATTCTTCCTCTGCTATTGCACCCCGAGCGTCAAGAAAATCGAGCGCTTCCTGCGCCCTGCAATGTAATGATTGATGGTTGGTTCACCCAGAAATCCGGACAAGCCAGACCGGGGCCCTGAATGTATTCCTTAGGTTGACTGAGGGCGGACTGTCTTCTCTTTTCTTATCTCGCCGCGGTTTTGTCCACTTTTTTTATGCATTGAATAATTGTCGAAAAAAGCTATAAGTCATATTATCGATTTATCCGGATGGGGCGTACCACCATCCGTCTTGAGTGGCATGCTGTCTTGTCTGAATCAAACACTTCACGAAGGCCGAATGATTGGCTTTCCTCGGTGTCTTTCCCCGAGCTGGGCTCCTGGCGCTTTTAAGGTGGAAATGGATATGCTGACTTCTTTGACCTTCAAAAAGGCGCTGATCGCTTTCGGCGCCTTGACCATGCTGCTGCAGTGTTCGCTTCTGGCCGTCACGATTGTCGGGATGAACTACCTGGAGCATGCCCAGAACGAAGACTTTCCACACGCCAGCGCATACTCCAATACGCTGATGCTGGCCCGCTATGATTCCGTTCAGGTCCAGCAGTTCCTGACGGATGCCAGTCTGACGGGGAGTGCTGGCAGCTTCAAGGAAGGGAAAGAACACTACGAACTGCTGAAAAAGGCACTGACCCGCATTGCCGAGTTGCATCCGGAGCAGCAGGCGACCGTTTCGGCCTTGCAGCAGAAGGCCGATTTCATTTACCAGACCGGGGTGGAAATGGCTCACGCCTATCTGGAAAAAGGTAAAGCGGCAGGCAATGCCATCATGGAACGCCCCAAAACCGGTTTTGACGATTCCACCAGCGAAGTCGATGGCAAATTACAAGTGATGCACAACGCGGCCCAGCAAAGCTATGTTGATCTTCAACAGAGCTTGTCCGCGGGCTCGGACAAAATCCGATGGATGGAAATCGCCGGGCTTTTTCTCGTCCTCAGTGTCAATCTCTTGCTGATCTGGTGGCTGTATCGCTACTTTGTCTTGCCCTTGGCGCATATGCAGTACGTGGTCGTCGACATTTGCGATCACCTGGACTTCTCCCACCGCATTCCCATGGAAAGCGACCGGAAGGATGAGGTCGGCAAAACAGTCGTGGCCATCAATCGACTGGTGGAAAAATTGCAGGCTACCCTGAAGAACCTGCGCGCGGATGTGCATGCACTGGGGGGAACCGTCTCTAGCCTGACACAAAGCTCGGGCAAGGTTTCGGATAGCTGCAATAGCCAGAGCAGTGCCGTTTCAGCGATGGCGACGGGCGTCGAGCAAATGGCAGCAGGCATTGGTCAAGTGGTAACCCAGGCAGAGCAAGCCCGTGAAATATCATCGCAAAGTGGCCAGCTTGCCAAGCAAGGACGTACGGTCATCGAGATTACCGTACAGGACATTCATCAAATCTCTCGCTCTGTCCGCACCGTAGCCGAAGGCATTCAAGGTCTGGTTGACAGCAGTCAGCAGATTGAAAATGTAGCAAGAGAAATCGGCGAAATTGCCGATCAGACCAATCTGCTTGCTTTGAACGCCGCGATAGAGGCCGCCAGGGCCGGCGAGGCGGGGCGGGGCTTTGCTGTCGTTGCCGATGAGGTGCGCAAACTGGCGGAAAGAACCGCAAGCTCAACCCGTGAAATTACCCGGACGATCCAGGGCATGCGGGAAAATGCGACGCAGTCGGTGCTCAGTACGGACGAAGCGGTTTCCAGAGTGGATCAGGGGGTCGCACGCGCAGGTCAGGTGACCGAAACCATTCATAGCATTGAGCAGGGAAGTAGCAACACGGCGCGGGTTGCCCAGGAAATCAGCCAGGCGATCAAAGAGCAGAACGAGGTCAGCATCCGCCTGTCAGAGCAGATTGATCAGGTGGCTAGTACGACACAGAAAAACAGCGTGGTGGCACAGAACACCCATGATGTGGCAACGGAAATCGATAGCCTGGCGCATCGCATGATGGGGATGATTGCTGACTATAAGGTGTAAGGACGTTACGGCTGCAGGCCCGATTGGGTTCATCGGGACAAATGCCCCAGAATTGAAGACACGGCTTCTTTTCCACGACCGATTCATCGGCATCTGTCGAGCGGGTCATCCTCTTTTGAGCGAGCCCGGGGTGACGGCCGAACGCTATGCCGGCTACCCTCATGTGATCGTATCGCGCAAACGCCAATTCATCGGGCCGGTGGACGATGCCCTGGCACAGTTGGGTTTGCGTAGAACGGTTGTCATGGTCGTGCCGGGTTATGCCAACGCGATGCAGGTCGTACGCAATTCGGACCTGATCGGGCTTGTTCCGCTCTCGAGCTTCGGCAAAGGGGCGACGAGCACCACGGCCATGAGTACGGGCCTTCAGCATTTCGAGCGGCCGGTGCCTACCCCTCCAATCAAGGTGTCCACCATCTGGCACCCACGCCTCCACGCAGACCCCGCACATCGCTGGCTCCGCAAAACCATTTTGGCCGTATGCAAGAGCGCGCCACTGGTCAACGAATAGCCGACCCTCGCTTCTCGGGATAATGAAAAATTATCCCCGGCACTATCCTATACGCCTTGCGCGCCAGGTACGATCGAAAGCAAATTTGATGTGCTATTCAGATCGCGAACGATAAAAGCAAGATGACTGATTCCGAGAATGGTCATGATGAGTCAATTTCAATCGTTGCAGCTGTTGGCCAGTAATCGGTGGCGATGCATCGTGGTACGGACTGTGATTGTCGATCCTGGCGTAACTGTACCGTTTAACGCAGCTCATTCCGCATGAGTCCATAGTGCAGATCATCAAACCAGGAATCTGCCATTCGGTATTGTTGACGTAATACCCCCTCCAGAGAAAATCCCAATTTTTCCAATAACTTGATCGATGCCATGTTTCCTTCGGTCACAACAGCTGTCACCTTGTGAGTGCGGCAGGTCAGAAACAAAAAGTGCAATACGGCTTTAGCGGCTTCCCGTGCATACCCATGCCCCTGCTTGCCTGGGTGTAGCCGATAGCCAATTTCGGCTGGACCTAATGGAGGATTTTGCAACTTTGCACAAAAAGTTCCGATCAATGAGTGACTTTCTCGCTCTTCGATGCTCCACATCATTGTCTGTCTTGCTTCCGGGGTCCAATCAGGGAGGTAGCCCTCAAACAAATAAGCGTTTTTTTGTTCGCTGCGTTCTGGATCAATATAGCGCATGACTTCCTGCATCATATTCAGACTCATAAAAAATGAATAGTCTTGCCGTTTAATCTGACGCAGGATAAGCCGTGAAGTTTGAAGTTCAGTTTGCACTGGTATTGTCCATGTTAATTGGCATGGTTTCCGGGCGACCTTGGCACGAATTTCAGAGGGCCCCACAAGCATGAGGTCGGCGAAGGTAAGCGGGCCCCCCTAGTCTGGCAAAACGCCAGTTTGCCATCCAACTCCCGCAGCTTGGCAATGCCCGCTATCTGGCCTATGGTAGGCCGTCGAGGCGTTCATGGGCAATGCCCGCTCCGGCCGGGATGCTGCCACAGACTGCCGCAAGTCGCTAAGATGGGCCCTTGGCTTTGGGTATGGCCGAGCGCCCCGAGGGGCTGGACGCTAGGTACAGGAATGTCCGCAGCGAAACACAGGCCAAGCCAGGCGAAGGGTTCGGCGGCGCGATCGCGAGCCGGTGGAGAGGAGGGGGCTTGCTGGAAGAAAGGGCCGGTGCATTGGCAATGCCAGGCGGTGCAAGGCCTTCTCCGGTAGCGGCCTGTTGCTTCTCGGTCTGCACCGCCGGCCATGGCATGGAACTGTGGCAGGCAAGACGGTGCGCATGCTTTCAGCATGCGCATAGGCGGTATCCGGAAAGCCAGGCAGTGTCACCGTCAGCGGCGGCCTGAATCGGCTTCCGCGACGACGGCCTTGATAAACGCCGCCTGTCGCAAAAAGGCCATTGACATCATTTTATATTTCGATAAAACTGGAAATATGGAAATATCGAACGCAGCAGAACTGCTCGCTGCCCTGGGGCACGAGTCCCGCCTGGCCATCTTCAGGATGCTGGTTGAGGTCGGTCCGTCCGGGATGAACGCCAGTGCGATTGGCGAAAGGCTGGCGCTACCGCTTGCTACGTTGTCCTTTCACCTGTCGCACTTGAGCAGGGTTGGGCTCATCAAGGGCAAGCGCGAAAGCCGATTCATCCACTATTCCGCCGAATTCGGAACCATGGACGACTTGATTGCCTTCCTGACACACAACTGTTGCCAGGGAAAGGCGTGTCTTCCCAAGACGGCAAGCTGTGACTCGGTGGCCAGGCGCCGTGGAGATGCAATCGACCGCGAGCACGACGCTACAAATTGATCGACACACTGCATAGGTGCTAATGATGAGCAGCCTCAAAACGGTCCTGGTGCTGTGCACCGGCAACTCCTGCCGCTCCCAGATGGGCGAGGCCATACTGAACCATGACTTGGCTGGCCTGGTACGCGGGATTTCCGCCGGCACTATTCCACAGCCCAAGGTTGCAGATGGAGCCATCGAGGCATTGAAGCTGGCAGGCCTTCCGACGGAAGGTCTCTATCCGAAATCGATCGATGGCTTGCTGGACGAGTCTATCGACTTGGTCGTCAGTGTCTGCGACAACGCCAAAGAGTCCTGTCCCATTTTTCCGCGACCGGTAAAACGGATTCACCTGCCGTTCCATGACCCGCATGACGAGCCGCTGGACAGCTTCATAGCCGTCCGTGATGACATCCGTGCCCGACTGGTTCCTGCCGTTCGTGCCGCTTTAGGAGTGTAAGGAGGAACGATGCCTGTCCAATGCGAAGTAACAAACAAGCCGCTCGCCGCAGCGCCGCTGAACATTTTCGAGCGTTATCTGACGGTCTGGGTATTCCTGTGTATCGTGGCGGGCATTGGGGCTGGGCAGCTGGCCCCCGGGCTCTTCAGGGCCGTTGGTCATCTCGAAGTCGCTAACGTAAACCTTCCTGTTGGCCTGCTCATCTGGGTAATGATTATCCCAATGCTGATGAAGGTGGATTTTGGCGCTCTGCATGAGGTGAAAAATCATGTCCGGGGCATCGGGGTAACATTGTTTGTGAACTGGGTGGTCAAGCCGTTTTCCATGGCATTCCTCGGCTGGCTGTTCGTTCGCAACCTGTTTGCTCCCATGCTGCCGGCCGGCCAGATCGACAGCTATATAGCGGGCCTCATTCTGCTGGCTGCCGCGCCATGTACTGCCATGGTCTTTGTCTGGAGCCGTCTGACCGGAGGCGACCCTTTGTTCACCCTGTCGCAGGTCGCTATCAACGACAGCATCATGGTGTTTGCTTTCGCCCCGATCGTCGGCCTGTTGCTGGGTATTTCGGCAATCACGGTGCCCTGGGGAACCCTGATTACATCTGTGGTGCTGTACATCGTCATTCCGGTGCTTTTGGCTCAGCTGTGGCGCAAGTCACTTCTGTCTCGTGGGCCGAGCGCGTTTGAGGCTGCCATGGCCAAGATCGGGCCGTGGTCTATCTCGGCCTTGCTGGCTACGCTTGTACTGCTGTTTGCCTTCCAGGGGGAGGCCATCTTGAAACAGCCCCTGGTCATTGCCTTGCTGGCGGTTCCCATCCTGATTCAGGTGTTCTTCAACTCAGCCTTGGCCTATTGGCTCAATCGGCTTGCAGGCGAAAAGCACAACGTCGCGTGTCCGTCTGCACTCATCGGCGCGTCCAATTTCTTCGAGCTGGCGGTGGCCGCAGCGATCAGTCTGTTTGGTTTCGAGTCGGGTGCGGCGTTGGCCACCGTGGTCGGGGTGCTTATTGAAGTCCCCGTCATGTTACTGGTTGTTAAGGTCGTAAATTCCTCGAAGGATTGGTACGAACATGCCTGATGCCCCGCTTCGTCGTCGGCATTGAGCGCACCCGATGCGGGTGACCAGGTTCATGCAAAGGCGATCGATGCGGAATCGGCCGAACAGCGATATGCAACCATTGCAGACCCGGGCTAAAGCTTCTAGTCGCATCATGCGCATGCTCAATGCCGCCAGAAGCTATCGCTACGATCAATATCTCGCTCGGGATAGGTTCGTGTACGCGCATCGCCGCTGCCTTGACGGGATCATCGAATTCTGCAATCGGCGCTACCACGGCAAGCTTCCGAAGAAACACCCGGATAACCCCCTTCAAGACCCTCTTTCACGGATGGGTTATCTGCACATCGATGGCATCTGTGCTCAAAACGCCAAGCGTGGCCGGCGTGACAAACCCCGGTCGAATGTCATCGTGCGTTAATTGTGCTTCGATGCGCTTATCTCACGCGGTCGCAACCCGGCGATCTACTGTGCGTTATCGTACAGACCCTCGCTCATCTGCATGACACCTTGTCCTGGCCAGTCGGATGCTTTTCCTCTCGTTCCGATACCGCGCGCAGTTTGGTCAGGAAGACAGTTCATGCACAAGAGAACGCTTTTCACGAACACCGCTATCGGCGCTGCTTTACTGGTGGGGGCACTGATAATGGTCGGCTACGGCTTTGGCCCCGCCGTTCTGCGGCACTATCGTGGCGACTTGATCTATCTGGGCTTGCGTCACGGTTATTTGGTGGCCGTGTCGATGGGGCTGGCTCTTGCCGTTGGTTTGCCCTGTGGGGTCGTGCTGAGCCGTCCCTCGCAGCGGCGCAGCGCCGAGTACTGGATGCGCATTTTTACTATCGGAAATACCGTGCCTCCGATGGCCGTGTTGGCGCTGGCCATGGTGCTGGTTGGGATCGGCGATACGCCGGCCATCATCGCCCTGTTCCTGGCTTCGTTACTTCCCATCGTGCGCAACGTCTATGCCGGCCTGACGGGTTTGCCTCCCTTGTTACTGGATACCGCCGACGCCATGGGAATGAGCGCGAGGCAGCGGTTGTGGCGGGTGGAATTGCCCAACGCCTTGCCCGTGATCCTGTCCGGCGTTCGCATTGCACTGGCTATCAATGTCGGCACTGCGCCGCTGGCGTTTCTTATCGGCGCCAGCAGCTATGGCGAGCTGATTTTTCCTGGCATCTACCTCAACAACAACGTCACGTTGCTACTCGGAGCCATTGCCACGGCCTTCCTTGCCCTGACACTTGATCAGTTGGTCGCCGGTATCGGTCGGCTCATGAGCCCGTCGGGTATTGCATGAACACTCTTGTCTCTTCGATCGTCCACGGCCGGCCCCCTCCACGAGGATCTCGCATGAGTACTCTGTTGTCGTTTCTGTCGACGCTACGCCATGTCCTGCTGGCCGCCGTCCTGCTGTGTCCCGCTCAGGCTTTTAGCGCCGAGCTCGTGCTGGGGAGCAAGAACTTTACCGAGCAGCGACTGTTATCGCCCATCACTGCACAATATCTGACGCATATGGGGTATCAGGTTGAACAAAAGATCGATCTGGCCTCGGTCATCATGCGTAACGCCTTGCTGAATCGGCAGCTTGATCTGGTCTGGGAATACACCGGCACGGCCCTGGTAATCTACGACGGCATCAGCAAGCGGATGACGGACAAAGAAGCGTATGAAACGGTCAAGGGGCTGGATCTGCCACGTGGTCTGACCTGGCTGAATCCCTCTGCGCTCAATAATTCCTACGCGCTGGCGATGAAAACGGAACGGGCGCGCGCAGAAAACATTCGTACCATTTCAGATCTGGCGCGGCGAATGTCCATGGTACAGGCGACCAGCCCATGGCAGCTCGGGATGGACATGGAGTTCGCCGGCCGTACCGACGGCCTGGTTCCGATGCAAAAGCTGTACACACTGCCGTTGATCCGCTCGCAGATCAGACAAATGGATTCCGGTCTGGTTTACAACGCCATCCGCGATGGGTTTGTCGATGCGGGTCTGGTGTATACCACCGATGGCAGGGTCAAGGGATTCAAGCTTCTGGTACTGAAGGATGATCTGGCCTACTTCCCTATCTACGCCGCCACGCCCGTGATTCGCAACGAAGTGCTGCTGGCTCATCCGCAACTCAAGGGGCTGTTGAATACATTGGCTGCGCTATTCAATAACGAAACCATGATCGCGCTTAATGCCGAGGTCGATATCGACCATCGGCCTGTCGCCGAGGTTGCCACCGAGTTTTTGCGTGCACACAGTCTACTTTGAGAAAGGGCATATGGAGACATTGAAGCAGGTGCTGGGCTACATTGGACACAATATGCCGTATATCCTCGGGTTGGCTCGCCAGCATCTGATGCTGGTCGGCATAGCCGTCGGTCTGGCTGTATTAATTGGCGTACCACTGGGAATGATGATCATCCGCTTTCGAACGTTGGCGACCGGAGTCTTGGGGTTCGCCACGGTATTGCTGACGATTCCCGCCATCGCCTTGTTCGGTTTGATGATTCCCGTTTTTTCGATGATTGGCCAGGGTATTGGCGCTGTCCCGGCGATCAGCGCCGCGTTTCTGTACTCCCTGCTGCCCATTGTCCGAAGTACCTATACCGCACTGACCGATATCAGCCCAGGCGTGCGCGAGGCAGGGCTGGGCATTGGCCTGAGCTCCTGGCAACGCTTGCGTTGGGTGGAGCTTCCATTGGCGGTCCCCGTGATCTTCAGCGGGATACGCACAGCCGTGATCCTTAATATCAGTGTCATGGCTATCGCATCCATCATCGGTGCCGGTGGCCTCGGAACCCTGATTCTTCATGGCATCAGCCAAAGCGATATTCGCATGCTGCTGACCGGTGCCGTGATGGTCAGCCTGCTGGCCATCGGCATGGACTGGGTGCTGTTACAGCTACAGGGCGTATTGACACCGAAAGGAATACGCAAATGATTGAACTTCAGAACTTGTGCAAGCAATTTCCCCAGAAAGACGGGAAGATGTTCAATGCCGTGGACCAGGTCAACCTGCATGTCCCTAAAGGAAAAACCTGCGTCTTGCTGGGGCCGTCCGGTTGCGGCAAGACCACTACCCTGAAAATGATCAACCGGTTGATCGAACCAAGTTCGGGCAAGGTGTTCATCAATGGCATGGATAGTTCGGGGGTAGATCGTGTCACGCTGCGTCGTCAGTTCGGCTACGTGATTCAGCAGGTTGGCTTGTTTCCGAATATGACTATTGAGGAGAACATTACTATCGTCCCCCGCATGCTGGGCTGGGACAAGAAAAAATGCCGGGAGCGCGCGCGTTCGCTGATGGCAATGGTGGCGTTGGATGCCGATCGTTTCCTCAAGCGTTATCCACACGAGATGTCCGGCGGGCAGCAGCAACGTATTGGGGTCATTCGTGCCCTGGCGGCGGATGCGCCTGTGCTGTTGATGGATGAGCCTTTCGGTGCGGTCGATCCGATCAATCGCGAGCAAATTCAGGATGAATTCTTGTTGATGCAGCAGCAATTGGGCAAAACCGTACTCCTGGTAAGCCACGATATCGATGAGGCAATAAAGTTGGGAGATATGGTCGCCGTATTTCGCCAGGGACGCATCGTCCAGTGTGCAAGCGCCGACGAGATCCTGGCCCGGCCAGCCGACGAGTTCGTCGCCAGCTTTGTCGGGCAGGATCGTTCGCTCAAACGGTTGCTGCTTGTACAGGCGGGGCAGGTCGCCGCGATGCAGAAGACGCAGACCGCAACATTATCGTCCACCGTTGCCGTTGCCTTCGCGGAAATGGACGATAGCGAGTTGCTGCATCTTACCGTTGTCGATGCGAACGGCCTGCCGCTCGGCTTCATAAAACGTCGCGATGCGAAGAGTGGAAAGGGCACATGCAAGGACTACCTGCAGGCCATCGCGGTGACGTCGTTGGAAGGCGACAATTTGCGGGTCGTGTTATCGCGGTTGTACGAACACAATCTGACCTGGATGCCAGTGGTCGACGGTGATGGACGTTATTGCGGCGAAGTATCGCAGGAATATATCACCGGTTATCTTAACGCCGATCATTCGGCCTCGTGATCGTCCTGACTTTTCTGAGCCCTCGCTAGCGTTTCCTCCTGGGCCATGACAGACTCTTCCCCGCCGCGACAATCTTTCTGTTTGCGTCCTGCCTGCATCCGGATGCCCCCCTTCTTCCCTTGTGCAAGCGTCATGCCGAGGCGGCATGGACAGCCATGGGGGAGCGCTCAAAGCCGCTTCCATCAAACTCGGTGCCGGGAACGGCTTTAGGATACGTTGAACACGCGGGGCTCAAACCGCAAGGGACGCCCGAACGACGCGCCTGATTTCAGGTTGCCGGTGGCGATGGCGGCGTGCGAGCCTGACCTCCCGGTTTCGATACTCGCTCTGGAATTCGGCCTGAGCGCTAACCCGATTTTCTCAGGCGGCATCGTCGATCCCGAACCGTTGCGCCAGGTTCTGCGCAGCCTGAACCCACTGCCGGTTGCACATGGCCACGGCCGTTGTCGACGACGGGCCGTTTCCGGCGAGGGAGCCCGGCGGCAGCCCTGCCAGCCGCAGCGGAAGACAGGGTCGCGACGGCATCTCCCGGGCATGTTCGCCAGCCGGATGAGCCGTGATGGGTAAGGTTCAAGACGGTGCCCGAGCGATCTTGTCTTGTGTCCGAATGTCGAAATCACTGGCGTTGTGACGTTCGTGGAGCTGTTGGGACGGATCGCCCCATGTGCAGTTCACCATGCGCCCCCGTTTCACGGCCGGGCGCTCAAGAATGAGGTCGGCCCAACGGTGGATATGCCGGTATTCGGCGGCGCTCAGGAACTCTGCTGCACCGTAGGTCCAGCCCTTTACGAGCCCGCCGTACCAGGGGAATACGGCGATGTCCGCTATCGTATAGGCTTCCCCTGCGAGGTATTCGCTGTCGGCCAGGCGCCGATCGAGTACGTCGAGCTGCCGCTTCACCTCCATCGCGAATCGGTCGATTGCGTATTCGATCTTGGTGGGGGCGTAGGCGTAGAAATGGCCGAACCCGCCGCCCAGATAGGGGGCGCTCCCCATTTGCCAGAACAGCCAGTTCAGCGTCTCTGTGCGGGCCGCGATATCCTTGGGAAGAAAAGCGCCGAATTTCTCGGCCAGGTAGAGCAGAATCGAGCCTGATTCAAACACGCGGATTGGCGTGGGTGCACTCCGGTCCAGCAATGCCGGGATCTTGGAGTTCGGGTTGACGCCGACGAATCCCGAACCGAACTGGTCACCTTCGGCGATCCTGATGGGCCAGGCATCGTATTCGGCTCCGGCGTGACCCAGCGCGAGCAGCTCCTCAAGCAGAATCGTCACCTTCACGCCGTTCGGCGTTGCCAGCGAATACAGTTGCAAGGGATGTCTGCCGACCGGTAGTTCCTTTTCGTGAGTCGGGCCGGCGACGGGGCGATTGATGTTTGCAAAAGCGCCGCCGCAGGGTTTTGTCCAGGTCCACACCTTCGGAGGCGTATAGTCGTTTGCATCGGTCATGGCCGTCCTCGCAATCGTTGGGTTTCAGCTCTCACGGAGCCGTAAGGATGACAGGGCGAGAAGAGCGCGCGCAGGGCGTCTTCATCGTTACCGCTGAAGGGTTTGAACACCTTCCGGCGCCGACCTCGCCTGCCCGGACCATAGTCGGTCCGGGACCGACCGTTCCGAAAAGCCGCTTCTAGTCGGTACCCGAATCTAGATGCGGCCAGGTCGAACCGACGATGAGCGGACATGCCGGTCATACTCGCCCCGGAGATCATGACGCCTTACCCGGGGAACTGTAGCCAAGAAGAGCGGGTATCGCAACGGAAAGATCGTCAGGGCTGTGCGGGGGGGCTACGGACACCGTTCACAGGCAAAGAGGCAGTGCCCGTTCTGGATATGGGGTTCCATTGGCGTGCCAATTCTGCGTGGCGGGGCTGCCTGTCCGGCCTGGATGGGGCGGCCCCGCGCGCGCGCCTTACTGGCTGTTCATCATCGGCATGCTGGGCATCAACTGCCCGCGAATCTCTCCGCCTTTGTTTTCTGCGCTATGCACATTGACATAGAGGCCATCGGCCATGAAGGCCTTGAAGTCGGCCTCGTCAAGTTTGGTGCCTGTCGGTACCATCCAGCCGTCGTCGCCACTCTTCGTCAGCGTCACGATCACAGGCCCGTTCGAGCCGGCCTTGCCGCGATGGATGTGCGCCATCGTGCCGCTAATCCCGGACGTCGCGATGTGGCCACTGACCGTCATGTCTTTATTGACAGTGATGTCTGCATTGCCCGTCGCTATCGTTGTGACCGGGGGGACCTCCATCGCGCCAGAGAGCCTGAACTTCAGCTCGTCGGCGCTTGCCAGCGTCGAAAGTGCAGACAGTGCCAGCGCACAGAGCGCGATACGCCGCATCGCGGCGGGGGGGACGATTTGAAAACGGTTCATGGTTAACTCCTCGTGATAAGGGCCTGCGAGGGGCCGCTCTGTGGCGTTTCTTCGCCCCCGGACCGGTTTTTCTCCCGGGCCTGCGCGTCGGGAGAGAAATCACCCGGACGGGCCGCTCGCGCCTCGGCCGTGTGTCCATGGCTTCGACGGCGCTACTTCAACGTCGCCAGCAAGGATATCTCGGTAACGCCGGCCAACGCTCTCGATAACGGACAGTCGCGTTTC
Organism: Paludibacterium yongneupense DSM 18731; assembly: GCF_000422925.1. Lineage (GTDB taxonomy): Bacteria > Pseudomonadota > Gammaproteobacteria > Burkholderiales > Chromobacteriaceae > Paludibacterium > Paludibacterium yongneupense. Next base: position 368,887 of record NZ_AUGZ01000005.1, on the reverse strand, counting down.
GCCGTGCTGGCAATTTCCTGAAAGGTCGTTTCATTGATGCCGGGAACGGTAGCCTGCATGATCAGTGCGATGTGGTCGATGACAAACCCGTCACCCTGTCTGGACAGGCGAACGTTCGCCGTGGTCTCGATTGTGGTCGTTGCCAACCCGGCCTGGTCGCAGGCGAACGAGAATGCCATCGTGAAGCAGGCTGCATGGGCGGCGCCCAGAATTTCCTCGGGATTGGTGCCGCGCCTGTCTTCCCCGAAACGGCTGGCAAAGCCGTACGGGTAGTCCTTCAAAGCACCGGTTTCGGTGCTGATCTTGCCCTGGCCGTGTTTGCCCTGGCCTTCCCAATGAACGCTGGCGGTTTTCTCACTCATGCGGTATCTCCTGGTGCGGGGGTGGGTCGATGGTTTTGCACGTTGAACATAGCGATCGCGGGAAACGTCGTCTGTCCGCTATCGTACGGATGGCACGGTTGCGGCATGAAAAACCGGAATCTGCCGGATACGCGCATCGGTTGCCCCGCGGGAAACGCACTGAACGGGCAGGAAGGGCGAAATCGGACTGATCGGGGCAGGGCTTGTCCGGACCGGGAACGAGCAAAGGGGCCGTCGCCCCTTTGTCCTTGCCCATCCTTCTGCGATGCGTGCTGTCGGGGGCGCCGGGAAAGAGCCCGTCGCCGGCCGCAGGCCGGCAAATGTGCGACTAGCGCAGCAGCCTCATCCCCGTTTCAAGCAGGCCGGTCACGATGCCCATGCCGATGACGCCACCCAGCCAGTAGCCGGCAAACCAGACGGCTTGGGCGCGGATGCCGGGTCGCCCTGTCTTCGGCCCGGGCATCAGTGATACCCCTCGTCATGCGGACGGACCTTGCCGCGGAACACCCAGTAAGAGTAGCCGGTGTAGAACAGAATGACGGGCAGGATGGCGACGACCCCGATCAGGGTGAATTTCAAACTGCTCTCCGGTGCCGCAGCCGCCCACAGGCTGACACCGGGGGGGATCAGATTGGGCCAGATGCTGATCAGAAAGCCGAGATAGCCGAGTGCGATCAAGGCGAGCGTCAGCAGATAGGGCCGGGTTTCATTGCCGGTCTTGACCGCTTGCAGAATGCCGCGTGCGCACGCCAGAACCGCCAGCGGAACCGGCCACAGCATGCTCAGCGCCGGCCCGAACCAGCGGCTGGCGATGGCAGGCTGCGACAGAGGCGTCCACACGCTGATCACGGCCATCGCGGCCAGCAGTGCGATGGTCAGTGCTGGCATGAGCCGGAACATTCTGCGCTGTAGTTGCCCATCCGTTTTGATGATCAGCCATCCGCACCCGAGCATGGCATACGTTGCCATCAGGCCGGCTCCTGTGAACAGGCTGAAAGCGGTGAAGCAGTCGAAACCGTTGCCGGCGAATTCGCGGTTTACCACCGCAATGCCCTGAATGAAGGCGCCCAGTCCGACGCCCTGGAAGAAGGTGGCCATCGCCGAGCCCGTCATGAAGGCCAGATCCCATACCGGCCGCGTGCGCTGCGACTTGCCCCTGATTTCGAACGCGACGCCGCGCAGCACCAGTCCGACCAGCATCAGCACGAGCGGCAGGTACAGGGCCGACAAGACGGCGGAGTAGACCACGGGAAACGCCGCGAACAGTCCGGCGCCGCCGAGCACCATCCAGGTTTCGTTGCCGTCCCAAACCGGAGCGACGGTATTCATCATGACCTGCCGGTCTTCATCGTGCGGGAAGAAAGCAAACACTATGCCGATACCCAGATCGAAACCATCGAGTATCACGTAAATCAAGACACCGAGAGCGATGATGAGCGCCCAGATCAATGCGAGGTCAAGCATGGTTGTCTCCTTGACGGCTGCTGTGTTCGAGGCTGGCGCCCTGCAGCGGATGGCGACCGGATGGCCGTGCGGCGGCGTCGTTCCATAGCGGGAGGGCCGGCGCCGGTTCCGGTCCCGTGCGCAGTATCTTGAACAGATAGAAGAGGCCGGTGCCAAAGACGAGGGTGTAAAGGGTCACGAAGATCAGCAGGGAGAGGCCGACTTGCTGACGGGTGACCGGAGACGCGGCTTGCGAGGTCCGCAGCAGACCATAGACCACCCATGGCTGGCGTCCGACTTCGCTTGTGATCCAGCCGGCCAGCAGCGAAACATAGCCGGCCGGTCCCATCGCGACCGCAAAGCGCAAGAATCCGATCGCTCGCTGCAAGCGGCCCCGGCGGTGCAGCCAAGCTCCCGTCACTGCGAGCACGATCATCAACATGCCGAGTCCGACCATGATGCGGAAGCTCCAGAACACGATGCGCGAATCGGGGCGGTCCTGCTTCGGGAAACGTTTCATATTCGGCACGGCCCCTGTCCAGCTATGGGTCAGGATCAGACTGCCAAGATGCGGAATCCCCAGCGAATAGCGGGTGGTCTCGGCCTCCATGTCGGGCAGGCCAAACAGGTTCAGCGGCGTGCCTTCGGGGTGGACGTCCCACAGTCCTTCGATTGCCGCCAGTTTGGCCGGCTGGTATTTCAAGGTATTCAAGCCGTGAGCGTCGCCGACCAGGGCTTGCAGCGGCGTCACCACGAGAAGGCAGCCGAGGGCCATCACCAGAGACGTGCGCATCGCGCCATTGTCGCGATTTCTCAAAAGATGCCAGGCGGATGTTGCGCTAACGAGCAGCATGGACACGGCAAACACGGCCAGCGCCATGTGCATGAAGCGGTAGGGGAATGAGGGGTTGAATACGATGGCCATCCAATCCACCGGCATTACGCGTCCATCTACGATGCGGTAGCCGGCCGGGGTCTGCATCCAGCTGTTGGAGGCGAGAATCCAGAACATGGAGATCAGCGTACCCGTCGCGACCGCGACGGTGGCCGCGAAGTGGGCGCGGGGGCCGACCTTGTTCCATCCGAACAGCATGATGCCGAGAAAGCCGGCTTCGAGGAAAAAGGCCGTCAGCACTTCGTAGGTCAATAGCGGGCCGGTGATGCTGCCGGCGAAATTCGAAAATACGCTCCAGTTGGTGCCGAACTGATAGCTCATGACGATGCCGGAGACGACACCTATCGCGAAGCACAAGGCAAACGCCCGCGACCAGAAGCGGCAGAGCGTGTAATACACCTCGCGTCGCGTCTTCAGCCATAAGCCCTCCAGTACGGCGATGAACGTGGCCAGTCCTATCGTCGTGGCCGGAAAAATGATGTGAAACGAAACAGTGAAGGCGAACTGGATGCGTGCCAGTTCTATCGCGGCGATGTCTATCATTCATGGTCCTCATTTATCGTTATCCGTACTCTCTTGCGCCCGCGTGCGGGACACTTGAGCCGGGTCGTCTGCGGCGGCCTCCCTGTGACGCCGCGACGACGCAATCCCGCTACGGCGTCTGTCTGCGTTCTTCTCCGCGCGCGCCGGTGCTGTCCGTCGTGCGGTCGTGCCGACGACCGCGCCGCGGGATCGCAGCGTCCGGCGTCGCCCCGGCGGAGTGTTTGACTTCATGGAGTATGAAGACGGAAAACCTGACATTACAGAATCAGAACGGCGATAATTTAGCGGATCAGATCGAGGGGGATGGGATGGCTTTGAAACGCTATGAGGCGCTGGCCGAGCTGCTGGCCGCAGATATCCGGGATGGCAGGCTTGCTGCCGGCACGCGGCTTCCTTCGATCCGCAAGCTCAAGCAATTGCACGGCGTCAGTCCATCGACGGTCTTTCAGGCCTATTACCGGCTCGAGTATCTGGGACTGGTGCGTGCCTATGAGCGCTCGGGCTACTTCGTGGCCGGCAGCGGGCAAGCGCCTCTGCGCGAACCCGAGCCGGCTTCGCGTCCGCACCTGTCGAGCGCGGTGGACATCAATCAGCTGGTTTTTTCCGTACTGGGGGCCATTCAGGACCCGAACATCCTTCCGCTGGGCTCTGCCTTTCCTTCGCCGCAATTATTCCCCTTGCCGCGCCTGGCCAGATCGCTCGCGACTTCGGCGCGTTTCGTCGATCCCTGGGATACCGTGGCGAGTCTGCCGCCAGGCTATCCCGCACTCAGGCAGCAGATTGCACTACGCTACCTCGGCATGGGCATGCCGTTGGCACCCGAGCAGATCATCATCACCAACGGCGCACTGGAAGCGCTGAATCTCTGCCTGAGCGCGGTGGCACAACCCGGCGATCTGATCGCTATCGAGTCCCCCGGCTTTTATGCGGCGGCGCAGGCGCTGGAACGGTTGAAGATGAAGGCGATCGAGATTCCGGTGCATCCGCAGGAGGGGGTCGATCTGCTCGTCCTGGAACGAGCCTTGCACGAGCATCCGGTCAAGGCATGCTGGTTCATGACCAGTTTTCAAAACCCGATGGGAACGACGATGAGCGATGGCGCCAAACAGGCACTGGTGAGCCTGCTGGCGCGGCATGGCATTCCGCTGATCGAGGACGATGTCTATACCGAGCTGTATTTCGGCAACAGGCGGCCCTTGCCGGCCAAGGCCTACGACAAAGAAGGGCTGGTCATGCACTGCAGCTCGTTTTCCAAGTGTCTGGCTCCCGGCTATCGCATAGGCTGGGTCGCGCCCGGACGTTTCGGCAAGGAAATCGAGCAGCTGAAATTGATGACCACGCTTTCCGCGAGCGTGCCGGCACAGGCCGCGATCGCGGATTATCTGCAAACCGGGGGCTACGACAAGCATCTGCGCAAGTTGCGGCAGGCGCTGGAAGCCCAGTCGTCTAGCCTGAACGAAGCCATTCGCCGGCATTTTCCGGACGATATCCGCGTTTCCCGTCCCAAAGGCGGGTATTTTCTGTGGGTGGAGTTCCCCGCCCGTTTCGATACGCTGCAATTGCACCGGCTGGCTGCCGCGCAGGGCATCAGCATCGCGCCGGGCCCCATTTTTTCTGCCAGCCGCCAGTACCGTAACTGTATCCGGCTAAACTTCGGCTCGCCGTGGAGTGCCGACTTCGAGCAGGCGCTCGCCACCCTTGGCGCACTGATAAAGTCGCTTTACCCCGGCTGATCCCCCCAGCCCTGTTGCCGGGCGGCACTGGGAGAGGATGGCCGGGGCGGCCAATCTGATCCTGATACAGGCTGCTGCTGCGATCGGGCCGGTCTGCCGGAATCGGGCAGGGACTCACCGCCTCAAGGCGTGGCTGGACCCGGCTCGCGGCCGTCCTCTGCCAGCGGGTCTGTAGAAAATCGATCAGCGTGCGCGCTGCCGGCCTGAACGGAGCGGGGGGAGGGCAGACCGCGTAGACGCCGCTTTCCCGCCCGCTCCATTGCGGCAGGACCGGATGCAGCAGGCCGGCCCGGAGCGGCTCGGCCACCAGCACCGAAGACAGAAAGGCAACCCCCAGACCGTCGATGGCGAGTTGTCTGATCGCGTCCCCATTGTCTGCACGGAGGCGGCCGCGCGGCCGCAGCGAATCGCGTGACCTGTTCGCTGCTTCGGCTCGATTTTTCGATGGCGGAGTTGTTCAGGAAGCCAGTCGTGGCAAGGGGCCGAGTTCACGACTTTGAATTGGTCTTGGCAGCTAGAGTAAATAAAATTCGTCGGAGTCTGAGCAATAGAGAAGGGGGTTGTCTTTTTCTCTATTGCTCAGGGTTGCAATCATGTCGCCCCCAATCCATTACGCGGGTCGTGGCCGTGTATTGACTTAGTCCCTGGCTCTGGAAAGTGTCCCAGACATCGATCCGCTTGCCATAGGGTAGCCGACATGGCCAATGGGACAGCGCAGGATGATGGGTATGGTGCTGACCGGTCTCGCTGCTCGCGTGGCATGCGACCCCTGGAAGCAGGGTGTTTGTCCGACATCGCCCCGATAGATCCGTTGGCCGGCTAGCGCGGTGATTTTCGGATCGCCTTCGATCGGGGCATTCCATTTCGCTGTGCCTCATCGTTGCTGCGATTGAGGAAGGTGGCGCTACCAGCGTGCGCGGCGCAGACCGCACGCATCGCCGTGGCTCAGGCGCTCTCCGCCGGGGCGGAGGGGCCACGCCCTGCCTGTCGCAGCCATTCGATGATGTCCTGCGTCGTGCCGGTCTCGCCCAGGCGCGGGAAGATGCGGCTGATGCTGTGCTGATGGGCATCGGCATTCATGTCGGTCATGGCATCGAGGGCCAGGGCGATATTGTAGCCGCGCTCGTGCGCCTGGCGGGCGGTCGATTCGACCCCGATGCTGGTGGCGATGCCGGCGAGAACGATCTGGGTGATTCCTTGGCTCTTCAGATAGCTGTCGAGGTCGGTATGGGTGAATGCGCCCCAGGTGCGCTTGGTCACGAGGTGGTCTTGTGGCTGAGGGTTCAGCTCAGGCACCAGTTCGGCCCAGTCGGGTGCCGGCGGCGCGCTGCTGCGCGGCTGTTCGCAGCGTCCGGGCGCGGCGCCTGCCACGTTGACGAGCACCACCGGCAAGCCCTGCTCGCGGAAGGCGTCGGCGAGTGCGCGGGCATGACGGACGATCGCGTCGGCGGGGTGGGCGGTGGGGTAGGCGACGATGCCTTTTTGCAGGTCGATGAGAATGAGGGCGCTGCGGGGGTCCAGGGTGGTGACGGCCATGATGTTCTCCAGTTCGAGCGGGGGCGCTACGGTTCGTGTCGCTTCGAGTTCGCCGATCGTGCCGCCTGCGGGCCGGACGTGTCAAGCGGACCGGCGGGGCGGATTCAGCGAGCGGTGCCTCCGCGCAGGGACATGCCGACGGGGAGGACGCAGTCCTCCCCGTGGTGAAGAACGGCACGGCTCAAGCCCGCCGCCCCCGCCCTGCCAGCGTCAGAACCCGGTCGCCAGCAGGGCCCCCGCCGCGATCACCGTTCCGGCCGCGGCCAGGCCATAGGTCAGCAGCTTGGCCAGTGTGCCGCCGTGGATGCCGATATCGTGCAGGCTGTGGAACAGGCGATGCGCGGCATGCCACAAGAACAAGGCTATCACGATGAAGATGAAACCCTTGCCCAGCGGATGGCGCGCAAAGGCGAGCATGGCGGCATAGTTCATGGCGCTGCGCGGCAGCAGCAGCCCGAGCGGTACGGCGATGCCGGTGATGAAGATGAGCATCGGCCCGAGCAGGGCGGCGAGCATGCCGCCTGCGCCGAACAATCCCCAGAAGATGGGAGCGTTGGAACGTTTCAACGGACGGTTCATGTGGAGATCCTCCAGGCGAGGGCCAGCAGCGCCAGGCTGGCGAGCGCGACGGCGATCAGACCCGTGGCGGTGATCGCGCCGCCCGGCACGCGCTTGCCGCCCAGACTGAGCGGGGGCAGGGTGCGCGGCATGATCTTGAACCACGTGTAACTGTGATAGCCGATCGCGAGCAGCAGGATCAGATGGGCGAACACGGACAGCGGACTTTGCAGCGCCGTCAGCCAGGCCTTCCATGCCGCTTCGCCCTGAGCGAGCCGCACGACCCCGATGAGCAGTACCAGAGCGTAGGCGGCGACAAACAGCGCCGTGCCTTCATGCACCATATATTCGATGAAATAGGGGTTCTTCCTCCACCAGCCCTCCATCGGCCGGACATAGGGGCGACGTTTGTTCATTGGCACCTCCCTTTGGGTTTGGCGAAGCGCAGAAAATAATCGCCGGCGGCGCGGGTCTTGTTCAGGTTCACGGCATTGGCCGGGTCGACATGCTTGGGGCAGACTTCCGAGCAGTAGCCGACGGCGGTGCAATGGAACACGCCTTCTTCGGCCGCGACGAGCTCCATCCTCTGTTCGCTCGCGCCGTCGCGCGAGTCCATATTGTAGCGATGCAGCAGGGCGATGGCGCCCGGACCGAGAAAGCTGGAATCGAGGCCGTACTGCGGGCAGGCGGCATAGCACAGCAGGCAGTTGATGCACGAACTGAACTGCGCGTAGCGTTCGAGCTGGGTCGGCGTCTGCAGGTATTCGCCTTCCGACAGCGCCTGCTCCTGACGCGGGATGATGTAGGGCTGGATGCGTTCCAGTTTTTCCATGAAGTCGTCGAGCACGACGACGAGGTCGCGTTCGATCGGAAAGTGGTGTAACGCTTCCACGCGGACGGTGCCGGGGTAGTCGCGCAGAAAGGTCTTGCACGCGAGCTTGGGCACGCCGTCGACCATCATGCCGCAGCTGCCGCAAATGGCCATGCGGCACGACCAGCGAAAGCTCAGCGATTCGTCCAGCTCGTCCTTGATATAGTTCAGTCCCTGCAACACCGACATATCATCGCTATAGGGGACGTCGAAGGATTGCAGCCAGGGGGCTTCATCCTGCTCGGGTCGATAGCGCATGACCTCCATGCGAATGATCTGCTCAGTCATGTCCGCTCTCCTTTTCGGCCGCGAGGCCGGCGGCGCCATAGGCGCGCACGGCGGGTTGCGATTTGGTGATGTTGACCGCGCCATACTCTATCCGGGGCGCGCCATCGGGCCGGTGCAGAGCGAGCGAATGCTTGAGATAGTTTTCGTCGTCGCGTCGTTCGAAGCCGTCGAGGCGCTGATGTGCGCCGCGCGATTCCTTGCGCTGCAGCGCCGAATGCGCCATCGCTTCCGCCACTTCCAACTGGTAGCCAAGCTCGATGGCCAGCATCCAGTCGCTGTTCCAGACGCTGGACTTGTCCTCGATGTTGACCTGCTTGAAGCGTTCCTTGAGTTGGGCCAGCGTATCGCAGCATTGCTGCATGGTGTCGTGCTGGCGGTAGATGCCACAGCCTTGTTCCATCGTTTCGGCCATCTCCCGGCGCAGGACGGCGATGCGTTCGCTGCCGTCGTGGTTCAGCATGGCGCGCAGTTTCGCTTCGGTGGCGACGGCCTGCGCGAGCAGGGCCGCGCTGTTGCCGCGCGCCGTGGCACGTGCGAAGGCGGCGGCTTCGATGCCGGCGACTTTGCCGAATACGCATAATTCGGCCAGCGAGTTCGAGCCCAGGCGGTTGGCGCCGTGAATGCCGACGCTCGAGCATTCGCCGGCCGCGTACAGGCCTGGCAGGGGAGAGGCGCAACGGCCGTCGACCAGAATGCCGCCCATGGTGTAGTGCACGGCCGGCCGGACCGGGATGGGCTCACGCGCCGGATCGACACCGAGGAAGTCTTCGGCCAGCTCGCAGATCAGCGGCAGGCGCTCGCGCAGCACGGCGGCGCCGAGGTGGCGCAGGTCGAGATGGACGACCGACCCGAGGGGGCCATCGATGGTGCGCCCTTTCTGCTGCTCGTACCAGAACGCCTGGCTCAGGCGGTCGCGCGGTCCCAGTTCCATGAACTTGTTGCGCGGCTGGGCTTCGGCCGGGCCGAGGCCGTAGTCTTGCAAATAGCGGTAGCCGTCCTTGTTGATCAGAAAACCGCCTTCGCCGCGGCAGGCTTCAGTGAAGAGCAGTCCGGTGCGCGGCATACAGGTCGGGTGGTATTGCACGAATTCCATATCGCGCAGGGGCACGCCGTGGCGGTAGGCCAGCGCCATCCCGTCGCCGGTGACGATGCCGCCATTGGTGTTTTCGCGAAAGACCCGTCCCGCGCCGCCGGTGGCCATGATCACTGAACGCGCTTCGATCAGGGTGCATTCGCCGCTGGCGATCTCGATGGCAAGCACGCCCTGGGCGCGGCCTTCGTCGACGAGGAGGTCGGCGCAGAAGTATTCGTCGAAGCGTTTGATCGACGGAAACTGCAGCGAGGTCTGAAACAAAGTGTGCAGCATGTGGAAGCCGGTTTTGTCGGCCGCAAACCAGGTGCGCTCGATCTTCATGCCGCCGAACGCGCGGACATTGATGTGCCCGTCCGCCTTGCGGCTCCACGGGCAGCCCCAGTGCTCCATCTGCACCATTTCTTCCGGGCATTGCCGGACGAAATAGTCGACGACGTCCTGTTCGCACAGCCAGTCGCCGCCAGAGACGGTATCGTTGAAGTGGTAATCGAAACTGTCGTGCGCCTGATTGACGCCGGCCGATCCGCCTTCTGCCGCCACGGTGTGGCTGCGCATCGGATAGACTTTGGAGATCAGGGCGATGTTCAGTTGCGGATCGGATTGGGCGGCGGCAATGGCGGCGCGCAATCCGGCGCCGCCAGCTCCGACGATGACGATGTCTGCTTGGTAAGTTTCCACTGCGGACCCTTGTCTAGAAGTAAACCTGCGCCAGACCGTATGCCACGAGCGTCGACACCACGACGCCTATCAGCCCGGGAATCATGAAACTGTGATTCAACAGGTATTTGCCGATGTGGGTGGTGCCGCTGCGATCCATATTGATCGCGGCGAGGTCGCTCGGGTAGAAGGCAAAGAAAAAATAGGCGTAACACGAAGGCATGATGCTGAGCAGCTGGTGCGGTGACAGACCGAGCGCCAACCCGAACGGCACCATGATGGTCAGCGTCGCCGCCTGGCTCTTGACGAAGGCCGAGACCGCGAACATGGCCAGCGCAAAAGTCCATGGCGCGTACTCGACCATGGTCTTGATGTGCGCGACCAGAAAGCGCTGATTGGCATTGACGAAGGTGTCGCTCATCCAGGCGATACCGAAAATCGAGACCACCGCTATCATGCCGGCGGTAAAGACTTCGGAGCGGGCGATGGCGGCGGCCTTGGTGTTGGCGGCGAACAGAATGAAGGCGCCGGCCGACAGCATCACAAACTGCACCGCGGTGGTCATGGGTACCGGTTGCCCTTTGCTCAGCGGCAGCCAGTGCGGGTTGAGCGCAAGCAGGACGATGCCGAGTATGCCCGAGAAAAACAGGACGACCGACAGTTTGGCCATGCGCGGCAGAGTCTTGTCCAGCGTGGTCACCGATTTTTCGATGGCGGCTTTGAAATCGGGGTCTTTCATGCGTTCCAGAAATTCCGGGTCGCGGTAGAGCTCGACGCCGCGGCGCATGCTCCATGCGGCGGCGGCGACTACGCCGATCAGACCGGCGGGGATGGTGACGGCGAGAATCTGCCCGAGCGTGACCGGGCTTGCGCTTTTGGAGGTCAGCGCCAACAGGGTGGTGACCGCGGCGGCGGCGGGGCTGGCCGTGATCCCCATCTGCGAGGCGACGCTGGAGATCGCCATCGGCCGCTCGGGCCGGATTCTCGTCTTGAGCGAGACATCGGCGATGACGGGCAATAGCGAATAGACGGCGTGGCCGGTGCCGACGCACATGGTCAGCAGGAAGGTGGACAGCGGCGCCAGCAGGGTGATCTGCTGCGGATGGCGGCGCATCAGCCGCTCGGCCTGTTGCACCAGAAAGTCCAGGCCGCCGGCGACCTGCAGCGTCGCCGATGCGGTGACCACGGCCAGGATGATCAGCATGACGGTGATGGGAGGCTCGGCCGGCGTTTCGCGGAAAACGAAGGTCAGGACCGCGACGCCTAGTCCCCCTATCATCCCCAGCGCCACCCCGCCGCGGCGGATGCCGATCAGGATGGCGGTGAGGACAAGAGCAAATTCAACCCAGAATGTCAGCATGACGACTCCCTTTGGGGGATGGCCGGGCGACGGGGCGGGGCGGATCGCGCGCCGGCGGTTCTAGTGTCCGGGGCTGCTTGCCGCGCCGCGGGCTATACCCATTATTATTTCATTGGCATGTTAAGTGTAATGCTCTTTTGACATGGCGTGATGCCGAAGTTGGCGAAACCTGCCTTCGCTCTCGCCGCAGGCTGCGCCGTCGCTTACCTTTTGCCGCATTCGCCCGCGTCGGCATGTGCCTTGCGCCTGCGGGGGCGTGCGGCCCACTGCCAGACCCCGCTGGCGCCGAGTGCGGCCAGTCCGAGTCCGGTGGCAAACATGAGTGCGCGCCAGGGACGACCGCCTGTGCTGCCCGTATGCACGGCGTAGAACCAGGCCTTGACGCGGGCGGCTTGACCGAGGCGGTAGTAAGGCATGCTGCGGATGATCGCGCCGCTTGCGGGGTCGATATCGATCACGCTGTTGCCGTTGGGATGAACGTCTCCCGGCAGGCGCACGCGGATACGGATCGGCTGGCGCGGGTCGGCGCCGACCCGCAGTGCGCTTATCGTGCCTCCCGGCATGGCGGCGGCGGCAAGGGCGGCCAGCCGGTTCAACGATGGCGCGGCGCTGCCGTCGGGATGTGCGGGCGATGGCTGCGGCGCTCGCGCGGCGCTGCTGCGCGGTGCGGTGGCGAACAAGGCCGGAAACGCCAGCGTGGAGCCGGTCAGCGCCGAGACCAGCAGCAGCGGTGAGAGCCATGCGCCGGCCCAGCGATGCCAGTCGGCCGTGCGCAGGCGTGCGTTCCCGCGCCGTGGCCGCCACGCGCGCCTCCAGTCGCGCGGCCACCAGCAGGCCAGTCCGCTCAGCGCCAGCAGCAGCAGGGCGAAGCCTGCGACACCGGTCGCGCTGCGCCCTGCCGCGCCGAGGGCGAATGCCGTATGCAGGCGGCGCAGCAGCTCCCACCTGTCTTCTGCACCGGTATCGGCATCGACGATGCCCGCCGTGCGCATGTCCATCCGCAAGCGTTGCGTTCCGTCGCGCAGCCGGACCCTGGCCGGCAGGGTTCCATGTGCCTGCCGGGCCGGGTAGAGGTCGAACCCGGCGCCCGGATAGCGCCGCTGCAGGCTTGCGCGCAGTGCATCGAAATCGGCTGTCGCCGGCCTGGCGGCGGGCGAAGCCGCCAACCCCGGTCCCAGCAGCAGGCTGCCGCTCAGTCCGAGGACCAGTGCCGCCAGGGCGGCGGTCAGCCCCAGGTAGCGGTGCACTAGCATCATCCATCGTTTCATCATCGTCCGGTTTGGCTCTTCATTCAGTTTTGAATTGATAATAATAACCATTATCATTATCATTTGCATCGAACTTTGATGGAAAGACCCGATGAAACTACTTGAACCTTCCCTGCTGGCACTGGGCCTGTCGTGCTGCCTGCCCGCCTTTGCCGATAGTCCGGCCGACGCGGACGGCACAAGCGCCGGTGAGCTCGCCGTCGTCAATGTCAACGCCGAGGCGCTGGATGACGAAAGCTACCAGGCCCGCTCGGCGTCTACCGCGACACGTTCCTCGGCCCCCCTGATCGAGACGCCGCAAGCGGTGAATGTGGTCAGCCGCCAGGTGCTGCAGGATCAGCAGGCCGCGACGCTGGACGACGCGCTGGCCAATGTCAGCGGCATCACCCAGGGCAATACCCTGGCCAATACCTGGGACAGCTTCATGCGCCGCGGCTTCGGCAGCCGCGACGACGGTTCTATCCTGGTCGACGGCATCCGCTCGGCGCTGCCGCGCAACTACAGCGTCAGCACCGACCATGTCGAGGTCTTGAAAGGACCTGCGTCGCTGCTATATGGCATCCAGGAACCCGGCGGCGTGATCAATGTGATCACTAAAAAGCCGGAGTACACCCAGGCCGGGAGCGTGACCCTCGGCAGCAGCGCGTTTGGCGGCGGCAGCGGCAGCTTCGACGTGACCGGGCCGATAGCCGATACCGGTCTCGCCTACCGCGTTCTCGCTTCCGCCGAGAACAGCGACTACTGGCGCAATTTCGGGACGATCCGCCGCCGGCAGATCGCCCCCTCCCTGGCCTGGCGCGACGGCGCGACCCGCATCCGGCTGGCATACGAGTACATGAGCTATAGCGTTCCCTACGATCGCGGCACGCTGTTCGTCAATGGCAAGCCGCTCGCCATCCCGCGCGAGCGACGGCTCGACGAGAGCTGGAACCAGGCCAATGGCACGACGCAGAGCGCCACAGCCAGCATCGAGCATGATCTCGACGCAAGCTGGCGCGTGCAGGCGAATCTGGGCTGGAGCAGTCTGCGCTATGACGACAATCAGGCGCGTCCGGTTTCGTATAATGCGAAAACCGGCATCCTGACCCGCAGCGCCGATGGCAATCGCGATTTCAACGACAACAATCTGCTGGCGACAGGCAATCTGCTCGGCGATGTCAGGCTGTGGGGGCTTAGGCATGAGGTCCTGTTCGGGCTCGATATCGAGCGCGACAGCGAGACCAAGGGCGATGCCTTGCGTGGTAAATCGACTGGCGGATTCAATGTTTTCGACCCGGTGTATGGCGTGCTGGCCGAACCCTCCATTTACAGCGCGAGCAAAAGCAATACCCGTACCGTGATCGACAGCCAGGCGGTGCTGGGCAAGGACTCGATTCATCTGGGCGAGCGCTGGATCGCGGTCGGCGGCTTGCGCTACCAGCACTACCGTCAGGAGGATGGCTCCGGGAATCCCTATGTCGTGACCGGGAGGGCGTCGGGCAATGTCGCGCTGCCGCAGCTGGGCGTGGTCTACCGCCTCGCGCCGGCTGTTTCGCTCTATGCCAATTACAGCGAGTCGTTCAAGCCCAACAGTTCGGTCGATACGGGCGGGCCGTTCGAGCCCGAACGCGGCGTGGTGCATGAAGCCGGCATCAAGTATGAGGACGATCGCTTCAGCGCCAATGCGGCGGTATACCGTATTGTGAAACGCAACGTGCTGGTCACGGAGAACGACGTGTCGCGCACCGTGGGCCGGGTGAGGTCGCAAGGGGTGGAGCTGGATGTCAGTGGCCGCCTGACGCGCCGGCTCAGCCTGATCGCCAGTTATGCCCTGACCGACGCCGTTGTGCTGGAGGATGAGGCCGATTATGTCGGCAAGCAGCCATTCAACGTTGCGCGTCACACGGCTTCGACCTTTCTCAGTTATGCCATGCCCGGCGCGGGAGGCGATCGCTGGCGATTCGGCGGTGGCGCGCGCTACGTCGGCCGTCGCCAGGGCGATGCGCTGAACAGTTTTTCGCTCGACCCCTATACCCTGTTCGATCTGTTCGCGAGCTGGCAGACCCGGGTACAAGGGCATGTGCTGGAAATTCAGGCCAATATCAAGAATCTGCTGGACAGCACCTACTACACCTCGACCAGCGGCAGCAGCCTGCAAGTCAATGTCGGCACGCCGCGCGAGCTGACGACGCAGGCGCGGCTGTTGTTCTAGACGGGTACCCGCGCGGGGCGCCCAAACCCGGGCCGGCCCGGTTCCAGGGATGTGCACCGAGTCTGCCGGGACGCGGCCCCCGCGCGCCTGCGCAATCCGGCCCGCACGCGGCAGCCGCCGGCTTCCGGCTTGCGCTCTAGGAGCCGTCGCGCACCGCGAACGATAGGGGACCGTCCAGCGCGGCGGCGGCGCGCAGAGCAATGTCGCGGCGTTGCGCGACGCTGGCGGCATTGCGCTGGCGGACGAGCGCCAGTACGGCGGGCGCCGCCGTCAGCGGGCTGCCAGCGTCGAACGGCGGCGCCGGGGCGTATTCGAGCTCCAGTTGCACGGCCTGCGCCTCCTCCACGCCGACAAGCTCGGCGGCCAGAACCAGCGCGAAATCGATGCCGGCGGTGATCCCGCCGCCCGTGATCAGCATGCCGTCGCGGACCACCCGTTCGTGCACCGGCAGGGCACCGAGCAGAGCGAGCAAATCGTGAAAGGCCCAGTGCGTGGTCGCCCGCCGTCCGCGCAGCAAACCGGCTGCGCCGAGCAGCAGCGCCCCCGTGCAGACCGAGGTCACGAAACGCGCGCCTGCGGCCTGGCGGCGGATGAAGTCGAGGGTCTCCTCGTCGCTCATCAAATCGGCGATCCCGGCGCCGCCGGGGACGCATATCACGTCGAGCGCGGGGCTGCTGGCATACGTGGCATCGGCCGTCAGTGCGACACCGCTGCTGCTGGCGACCGGCGCAAGCGTTTTCCAGATCAGATGCAGCTCGACGCCGGGCAAGGCGGCCAGTACATCATACGGGCCCAGCAGGTCGAGTTGCTGGACCTGGGGAAAGAGAAGAAATCCGATTTGCAGCGGCATGGCTATCCTCGATGGGGTGCGTGAATGAATGTCCCTGCCTGACGCCTGTCGCGCGGCGGGGTGGACGGTTCAACGATATCTGACTAGGCTATGGCGTTAATGCCATAACGACCTCGAATCACGCCACCATGTCCGCCATTCCGCGTAACGTCACTCTACTTGCCTTTCCCGACGTGCAATTGCTTGACGTGACCGGGCCGTTGCAAGTCTTTGCTTCGGCCAACGAGCTGGCGCGCGCGCGCGGCCTGCCGCCCTGTTACGCCATTCAAGTGATTGCGCAGACGGAGACGGTGCTGTCTTCGGCCGGGCTTGCCTTGCTGGCGCAACCGCTGGCGGCCGCCGGACAAGGCTCGGATACTTTGATCGTGGCCGGTGGCGTCGGCGTGCAGGCGGCGGCGGGCGATGCTGCCTTGCTGGCATGGATGCGCGCTCATGCCGCCTTGTCGCGCCGGGTCGCGTCGGTCTGCACCGGCGCGTTCCTGCTGGCGGCGGCCGGCCTCCTCGATGGACGGCGGGTGGCGACTCACTGGGCGCATTGCGCCCGGCTCGCGCAGGCGTATCCGGCCGTATGTGTCGAGCCCGATCCGATTTTCATCCAGGATGGCCCTGTCTGGACGTCGGCTGGCGTGACGGCCGGCATCGATCTGGCGCTGGCGCTGGTGGAGGCCGATGCCGGCCGCGAGCTGGCGCTCGATGTGGCGCGCGAACTGGTCGTCTTTCTCAAGCGTCCCGGTGGTCAGGGGCAGTTCAGCGCGACCTTGTCCTTGCAAGGGGAGGGCGAACGTTTCGCCGACCTTCACGCCTGGATCGCCGGCCATTTGACGGCGGATCTGTCGCTGTCGGCATTGGCGGCCCGTGCCGGGATGAGCGAGCGCAGTTTCATCCGACACTATCGCGTACAGACGGGCATGACGCCGGCCCGCGCGGTCGAGCGCATCCGGGTCGAAGCCGCACGTCTGTTGTTGAGCGACAGCACATTGCCGATCAAGCGTGTCGCGGCGCGTTGCGGTTTTGGCAGCGAAGAAACGATGCGCCGCAGCCTGTTGCGCGTGATGGCGGTTTCGCCGCAAGCCTACCGCGCGCGTTTTGCGGCGGCGGCGCATGACGCCGCAGGCCGCTGATGCCGTCGACAGTGCGAACTCAATGGCCGCTTGGCGGCGATTTGCGGTTACTATCTGTCCTCGACACCCAATTGAAGCCATTCCTACATGCAGAAAGAAGTCAAAGAGAATCCCTTGCGCGCCGTCGTGGCGGCCGTGCAGCTGCCGGACGTCAGCGACGTCGAGTTCGAAGCCTCGGTTACCGAGTTGCGCGAGCTGGCTAAAACCCTGGGGTTCGAGGTCGTGCGCACCTTCATGCAGAAGCGCTCGAGTTTCGATGCCACCGCCTATCTGGGGATAGGCAAGCGGCAGGAGCTTGCCCGCTACGTGAGTTACGGTCATGACGGCGAGCGTGAGGATGAGGCGGAGGACGCGTCGGAGCGTGACGCTTATATCGATGTGCTGTTGGTCGATCACGAGATATCGCCGTCGCAGGCGCGCAACCTTGAAAAAGAAGTGGGTTGCGAAGTGATGGACCGCACGATGGTCATTCTTGAGATTTTCCATCGCAATGCCCGTTCGCGTGCCGCGCGCGCGCAGGTCGAGATCGCGCGCCTCGGCTATATGGCGCCGCGCCTGCGCGAAGCGGCCAAGCTCGCCGGTCCGCAAGGACGGCAGCGCAGTGGCACCGGTGGGCGCGGCGCAGGCGAGTCGCACACCGAAATCGACCGGCGCAAGGTCCGCGACCGCATCGCCGAGTTGCAGAAAGAAATCGTGGCGATGGAGGCCGAGCGCAAGACACAGCGTGCCCGGCGCCAGGAGCGGCAGGGTCTGGCCTGCGTGACGCTGGTGGGGTATACCAATGCCGGCAAGTCGACCCTGATGCGGGCGCTGACCGGAAGCGAAGTGCTGGTCGCCAACAAGCTTTTTGCCACGCTGGATACCACCGTGCGGGTTTTGCAGCCGGAAAGCGTGCCGCGGGTCCTGGTCAGCGATACCGTCGGATTCATCAAGAATCTGCCTCACGGGCTGGTCGCTTCGTTCAAGTCGACACTGGACGAGGCGCTCGATGCCTCGCTGTTGCTGCATGTTATCGATGCGAGCGACAGCGGTTTCGAACGCCAGCTTGAAGTGACCGAAAAGGTCCTGGAGGAAATCGGTGCCCAGGATGTGCCGCGTCTGCTCGTGTTCAACAAGATAGACCACGTGGGCGACGAGGCGGCGCAAGCCGGATGCGCCGAGGCATTGCGTGCCCGCTACCCGTCCTGCATCGTGATGAGCGCGCGCCGTCCGGAGGAGGTCGCCGGTTTGCGCACGGCGATCGTCGGCTTTTTCCAGCAGGACCTGATAGAGGCCGAACTGTTTCTGCCCTGGTCGGCGCAGCAGTTGCGCGGCGAGATCTATACCCTGTGCGAAGTTCTGGCCGAGCGTTCCGACGAAGAGGGCGCTTTCTTCAGCGTTCGCGGAGAGCCGGCGACGCTCAAGGAGCTGGGCGAGCGCTTCGAGCGCTTGCGCTGACGTTCAGCGCGCTGCGGCCGTCGGGTGGCGGGCCGCGGCCGCAGCGGGCTGGCGGCTGCGGCGTTCCACGAGCAGCACGTCGCGCCATATGCCATGCAACTGTGCGAGCTTTTCCCGCCGGCCGACCTGCCGGAAGCCCTGCCTGCGGTGCAGGGCCAGGCTGGCGGCGTTCTCCGGAAATATCCCCGCCTGCAGTGTCCAGATGCCCTGTCGTTCCGATTCGTCGATCAGGCGCATCAGCAGCGCTGTCCCTATCCCCGTGCCGGCGACGGCCGGGTCCACATAGATGCTGAGTTCGGCCACGCCGCGGTAGACCTCGCGGCTGGATATGGCTGAGAGCGCCGCCCATGCCAACACTTTTTCTTCCTTCTGTGCGACCAGGCGGCACGATGCGAGATGAGCGGCATCCCACTGCACCCATTCGGGAACCTCGGTCTGGAAGGTGGCGTTGCCGCCGGCGATGCCGGCAAGGTAGATGCGCGCGACCGCACCCCAGTCGTCGGCCTGCATCGGCCGGATGATGAGAGGCATGGCTGTCACTCTGTTTCCAGTGTGTATTGCATCAGGAGAGCGGATGCCGGACACGCACCGCGGAACTCGGCCGAGCGTTCGAGCGCGGCGGGTGCCCCGGTTCGTTCGCATGGTGCGAACCCGTGATGCAGAAAGAACGCTTCCGCCGTGGTGGTCAGCAGATAGAGCGTTTTCGCTGACCGTGCCCGTGCCCGTCGCATCTGCTCGCGCAGCAGCGCTTCGGCCAGGCCCTGGCGTCGCCAGGCTTGCCCGGTGGCGACCGAGCGCAGCAGCGCGACGTCGTCATGGAACTCGAGTCCGGCTGAGGCTACGATCTGTCCGTCCATCTCGGCTACGGCGAAGGTGTCGATATGCTCGTGCGCGCCGGCGACAGGCAACCCGCATTCGAGCAGCAGACGTTCGATCGGCGGCCAGTCCGTGGCGAGTGCCATGCGCAGCACGGGACGAGGCGTGGCCTTGTTGTCCGGCTGCAGCTCGAGCAAGGCTTGCAACAGATCGCCGAGCGCGGCGTGGAGACGGGCATGACGAGGCTCGGGAATCGAGGCCAACAGCTGTTCCGCATGCCGGTTCAATTGCGCATTGAGCGTTTGCGCGCGCCGGAGGCCGGTATCGCTCAGACGCAAGACCACGCTGCGGCGGTCGTGCGCGTCCGGCGCCTTGTCTATGCTGCCGTCGCGCACCAGCGCTTCGACGGCGCGGCTGACCCAACCCTTGTCCAGTCCCAGTTGCTGCGCCAGTTGTCGTTGCGACAGGGCGCCATGGCGCAGAATCTCATTCAATACGTCGCAGCGCGAGCGGCTCGGGCCGAACGCCCGTTGCTGGCGTACGTAGAGACGGGCCACTTCGCGCAGTCTTTCTCCCGCCGTGGAAGGTATCGTCACAGGACGGCCCTTTTTGAAAGGATATGAGGGCAGGGTAAGATTCCGGCCATCTGGTTGTCAATGACAACCAGATGGCCGGTGCAGGAATCCCGGAGCCGGGCGTTGGCGTTCAGTCCTCGCTCCAGGCAGGGGGCTCAGACCAGTGCGAGCATGATCACCTTGTAGATCACCATGGCCATCGCGATGAGCAGGTAGATGCGCAGCACGGCCATCCAGGTTTTATTGCGCTGCGAAAGGAACATCGGCTTGAGCGCGGCCAGCGGCGGCATGCGCCAGTTGTACATCTGCTGCAGCTCGACCTTGGGCGCCGGCTGGGGCACGACCCCGCTGTCCGCTTCCTGCCGTGCCTGCAGCACGTTGATGGCGATGGTGACGATGGCGCCCAGCACACTGCCGCCGATCAGGATATCGACGATGGTCGCACCCGACATGTCCGGGAAAGCGACCGCGGCGGTCAGAACGATGGAAAGCAGCACGAGGATGGCCACGATCACGCCGGTCAGCACGTTGGTCAGGCGGCTGTTGACCCACGGTCCGAGTACGGCCTTGTCGTTGCACAGCAACAGCAGGAACACGGTCGCGCTCGGCAGCAGGACTCCGGCCAGTGTCTGCACCGCATTGGTCAGCAGCCCCAGCGGCACGCCCGGGATCAGCACCAGCGCAGCCGCCAGAACGATCAACCCGCAGTACATGGCGTAGAAGCCGGGAGCATCCGTCGGCTTGCGGTGCAGCGAGTGCTTGAGGCTCAGGACATCGCCCAGTGCATAGGCCGTCGATAAGGACACCGCCATGGCGCCGATGATGGAGGCGTCGATCAGTGCGATGGCGAACAGCGTGCCAGGCAGCCGGCCGTAATACTTGCCGAGACCGGCGGCGAGCGCCCCTGCGTCGCGGAAGTTGCCGAATTCGGCATGCCCGATGAAGACCTGGGCGCTGAAGGCTATCATGGCCACGCCGCCGACGACGACCAGCGCGATGCCCAGCCACAGGTCGGCACGCTCATACTTGATGAAGCGCGGCGTGATGCGCTTGTCGATGATGTAGCTCTGCTGAAAGAACAGTTGCCAGGGGGCGACCGTCGTGCCGACAATCCCGATGATCAGCAGCATCACGTCGGAAAGGCGGCCCTGGGCCGGCATCTGCGGTATCAGGAAGTCATGCGCGACCTGTGTCATCGGGGGGTGAACGATGACCAGGATGGGCACCAGAATCAGGCTGCCTAAAACCAGAATCAGCGAGAAGCGCTCGAAACGGCGAAAATCGCCGGTGCTGGCAGACAGCATGATGAAAACCGCGGCCAGGCAGACGCCCCACAGCTTGGGAACGCCGAGGTATTCCATGCCCAGGCTGATGCCGATGAACTCGGTGACGATGGTCAGGGCGTTGAGGATAAATAGATCGATGGCGCTGAATGCGCCCCAGAACTTGCCGAAGCGCTCCAGGATCAGGCGGGCATGGCCGACGCCGGTGACGGCGCCGAGCCGAAGCACCATTTCCTGATTGACGTACAGAACCGGGATCAGCAGCGCGAGCGTCCACAGCAACGAGGTGCCGTAGTTTTGTCCGGCCTGGCCGTAGGTGCTGAATGCGCCGGCGTCGTTGTCGCCGACCATGACGATCAGGCCGGGACCGAGAATCGCCATCAGGGTTTTGAAGCGCGCGAGCCAGCCGTTGCGCGGAGCGGTGTCGTCGTGGCGGATGGTGCCGAGCGCACCACGGATATCGCCGATGTGAGCCGTATCGAGAACGGCGGCTTCTTTGTTGTCGGACATGGAACTTCCCCTGCTCGAATCTGTTTTAAGTGGGTTCCCGTCATGCGGATCGGCCGGTGGGGCGCTTGGATTTCTTGTCTCTTGCCGCCGGAAGGGCGCTGAAACCGGATATCCAGGCATCCTGCATGGAGCGGCGGATGTCGATGGTTACGGGAATGCGGGAATGATGACCGCTGGGGTCATGTTTCCGGGGAAGGTCACGCTGGGGGGATGTCGGTAAAACGCGGCAGGCGGGGCAGGGTGAAACGACTGCGATATTATCTACCTGGCGGTGCCATCCTCGTCGGCGTGACCGAGATACTGGGCCATGGGTCCATGATTTGCCTTTCCTCTTATCAATGCTGCAATAGGGGTCGAACCGGGGCGGATTCCTGCGCGTGCAGGAATCGGCCATGCCTGGCGTACAGACCGGGTCGCGGCGGCGGCCGTGTCGAGCGACGACACGCGACGCGAACGATTCCGTTCGATAAACACAAATCAGGGGTGCGTGATAAAACGGACTACGACGCGCACCGCTTGCCCAGAGCAAGTCGGCGGCCGGTGAAACGGGCTGGGGATCTTGCCTGGCTTATACGGAAAAACCGTCTGTGTAACGACTCTGACAGTCCAAGGCAGCAGCCCCAGTAATGGAATGCCGGTATTTTAGGCCTCGACGTTGCTTAGTGTCAATGGCTTTTTGTTGACAGACGCCCATGAGTATGCTGCTCGACCCGAACCGGCCCCGGGCAGGGCGAATTCCAGCGCCTCGCGCCCGGCATCGCTGTTTCATGCTGGCACACCCTGTATTCGCCGATATCGCGCGCCACGACCGGGTGTATGAAATCCGCGGTTTAACCGATAGAATTTGTCTAGACTAAGTTGTGCGCCCGGCAGGCAAGGCGCGCGGGCATCGTATGGATATTCTTGTACTTGATCGGGGAGTATTATTAAAAACACGGTTGTGTGATGTCGCAAATAAAGAATGCTAGTTCTCAGGATGGGGGGCACGACATATGTTTTTTTCGAAAAAAGCAAAAACTAAAATTTCTGAACGTGCGAGCGCCGCTGTGCTCGGACCCGTGCAGGTTGTCCGTACCAATAGCGGCAACGTCGAACGCGATTTGCGTGCCCTGAAACTCGAGGGAGTAAAGCTGGTTCTCGGTTATGTGAACCCGGGGGCCAATCTCGACCAGATCGCTCGTACGGTCGCCGCCGTGTTCCCCGGCGCGAAACTGGCACTGACCACGACTGCGGGCGAGTTGTGTTCCACCGCCCCCGGCGATGCGCTGTATCTGCCGACCGAAGGAAAATGGGACAGCCTGGTGTTCCAGGTTTTCGATCATCGCATCCTTAGCGACGTCCACGTCGCCAGCGTGCCGCTTGGCTGCGAAGACATCAAGGCCGGAAACCCGACCGTCTCGCATGACGACCGTGTGCGCAGGCTGGTGGATGCCCTGTCGCGCGCCCATCCATCGTTCGCCATGACCTACCAGGAGGGCTTTGTGCTGACCCTGGTGGACGGCTTGTCGAATAGCGAAAGCTACCTGATGGAAGCGGTGTACGAGTCAGACAAATTTCCCTATCTGTTTGTCGGCGGTTCGGCCGGCGGACCGCTCGATTTCTCGATGACCCGCTTGCACGATGGCCAGTCGCAGCGCGACGGTCACGCGGTGCTGGTGTTCATGAAGTTCACGCCGGCCTACCGCTACGGCGTGTTCAAATCGCAGAATTTCAAGGAAACAGGGACTTCGTTTACCATTGCCAAGGCCAGTACCGAGATGCGGCAGTTGATGTCCGTCCTCGACAGCGACGGGCAGATCTGCCCCATCATCCAGGTGTTGGCCCGACATTTTTCCTGCAGCGAAGACCAGGTGGCCGCCAAGCTCACCCATTACAGTTTCGGCATCAAAATCAAAAACGAAATATTTGTGCGCTCGGTGCTGGCGGTGGATACGCAGCGTGGATTGCTGCAGTTTGCGTGCGATTTATCTTTTGGCGAAGAATTGCATTTGTTGCAGCAGGAGAATATGGCCGATCGCACCCGGCAGGATTTCGAACGCTATAGTGCGGGCAAGCCGGTCGCGATCGGCGGTTTGCTCAATGACTGTATTTTGCGGCGCCTGAATAATTCCGAATCCCTGCCGCGCAGCAATGTCTATGGCACGACGCCGGTCGCCGGCTTTTCATCGTTTGGCGAGTTGCTGGGGGTGAATATCAATCAGACCCTGACGGCCATTTTCTTCTACCCTGCCACGGCAGAGTTTCGCGACGATTTTGTGGCGCGTTTTCCCGTGCATTACTCAAACTTCAAGAGTTATTTCTATATCCGTGAAGTGTCGCGTGCACACTGGATCGATCGCATGAAGAACAAGGTGATCGACGAGTTGCAGGGATACAAGAGCTTCGCCAGCCAATTGATGGACAACCTGCCCGTGTTCCGGCAGGCCTCGGGTGAGCTGGTCGATCATCTGCTGGAAATCGAACAGTCGATCGAACGGTTTTCGGTGCGGGTGGAAGAAGGCAGCCGCACCTCGGCCAGCGCCAGCGACAGCATCGTGTCGCTGGAAAAAGACGCCAAGCAAATCGGCGAGGTCATGCTCATGATCAAGAAAATAGCCGAACAGACCAATTTGCTCGCGCTTAACGCTGCGATCGAGGCCGCGCGCGCGGGCGAAGCCGGGCGCGGTTTCGCCGTGGTGGCGGATGAGGTTCGCAAGCTGGCCAATAACACGCAGTCCAACCTCGATTCTACCGGGGGTGCGGTCGATAACGTGATGGGCGGGGTGCATCTGGTGGGCGGCGCGATGCGCGTAATGAACGAGCATGTCGGCAGCTTCTCGCAGGAGATGGCGCTGGTGACCGGGCTGCTGCGCGATCTGGCGCAAACCGCGCGTCAAAGCCAGGGCCGGGTCGACGGCATGATGAGCAGCACCGAAGATCTGTACGAGCGTATGCGCAAGGTCGATCTGGCGCTGGATACCATCATCGCGCTGGAAAAATAGGCGGGTGCGAGAGCGGCCCCGGCTTTGCCATCGCTGCCGGGGCCGCCCGCATTTCAATGCGGTGCTTCGCCTGCCGTTGCCGGCGTGGCCGCCGCGCGCGGCTTGCGCTGTTTTACCGAGGGCTCGCCTTTTTGCAGATGCGCGAGTCGACGGCGGATATCGTCCGAGTCCATCCAGATATCCTCGCCGTGCAGTATCCGCTCGACTTCCGCGTCCGACAGAAAAGGGCGGCAGACCTGCCGCATCACTTTTTCGAACCACTTGCTCATCGCGAGGACTTGCGCCTGCTGTTCGTTGCCCTTGCCTATCAGGGCGGACGAATAATTGTGGAACATCAGCTGGCAGGTGTCGTGGACGATCAACTCGTCTCCTGCCAGAAACAACATCGCGCCCATCGAGTAGGCGCGTGCTTCGAGTACCGTGATGACATGAGCGTCGCTGGCACCGATGTTGTTGATGATCTGCAAGCCGGTATCGAAGTTGCCCCCCGGCGTGTTCAGGTGCAACAGGACCAAGTCGGTTTCGCGAGCGGTGCGCAGCGTGTACAGCAGATCGGTGTACTGGATGGGGGCGCCGATTTCTCCCGACAAGTAGAAAGAAATCTGGCGTGCGACGCCCTGGCTCTCATAACGCCGGAACAGGGGCAAGCCGGGAGTCGGGTCATCCGCCTCGTCGCCGTGCCCGGCGGCGAGGCGGATGGATTCGAGCGACGAGCGCGGCAGCATGGGCAACTCCTCCTTGTTGTTCGGCCCGGACGGGCTTGTACTTGAAGCCTAGCATATGCGCCTGGCCGGGCCCGCCTCATAAATCCATAACAATCGGCGGGTAGACTGTGCAGCGGTACCACTGCTCATTGCCCTGTCTTTCCTGTCTTGCGCCCGTCTTTTGACGGGCGCTTATTTTTTTGCGGCGTGCAGAGCGCTGGCCGTCGCGCCGATGTGCAACGGCGTTTCCCGATCCGCGATGTAGGGGTATGATTTTATCATGTTGAAATACTTGGTAATTTCATTGGCATGGACACTCCGCCGAACGGCGGCGAGACCGGCATGAAGGTGTTGCTGATGGAAGACGATCTGGCGCAGGGCGATGCCTTGAGCATGGCCCTGCGCCAGATCGACGTGCGCACGGTCTGGGTGCGGCGTCTGAAAGAGGCGCGCGCCTTGTTGCAGGCTGAACCGCTCGATGCGCTGCTGCTGGATCTCGGCATGCAGGATGGCGAGGGCATGGTACTGTGGCGCGAGTTGCGCGAGCGCCGCAGCCGGCTTCCTGTCATCGTGCTTGCCGCGCGCGACAGGGTGGAGGGCCGGCTGCCGAGCACGGATATCGGCGCCAGCGATTGCCTGCTCAAGCCGTTCACCATGGCAGAACTGCTGGCGCGGCTGCGAGCGGCGACCCGGCGCAAGGGAGCCCGGGCTTCCGATTGCTGGGATATTGGCGAGCTGTGCATCGATACCGGGGCGCATCAGGTCACTCTCGCAGGAGGCGATGTGCCATTGTCGCCTTCCGAATATGCCCTGCTGCTGGAACTCGCCCGCGAGGGCGGTCGGGTGGTTGCGCGCGACCTCCTGCTCGCGCGCCTGCAGTGCGGGTCGGACAATGCGCTCGAAGTCCACGTGCACAATTTGCGGCGCAAACTGGGCTGCGGCTGGGTGCGGACCCAGCGCGGTGTCGGCTATCTGCTGCCCATCTCCTGAGCGGCAAGCGTATTGCCTCAGCGTCGACAGCGGTCGCCGAGAAGGAAACAGACCAGGGCGAGGCCCAGCGTCAAATAGGCCAGAGTATAGGCCAGTTGCTGACCGTGCCAGAGGTGACCCAGCCACTGGTTGAATTCGACCGCCCAGACCGCCGCCTTGCCGCCGACGCGTTCCAGGGCGAGCGAGGCACGCCGGTCCCCGCCGTAGTCCACGGTATAGGTCTGGCTGTCATCGGCGTTCAGATAGACTCCGGCCGCAGACAGCAGGCCCACGACAAGCACGAGCACGCCTGCCAGATAGAAACGCATCTGCGGCGCAAGGCGCCGGCGCCGCGCCGAAGGTGGCTCAGGAGGGCGCATCCTTTTCCTCGCATTGTCATTGCATTGCTGCGCAGTATTTCAAAAGCCGACGCTGAAAGAAAGTGCCGCACATCAAATCCAGCCCAGAATCGCGCCGAAAACCGCCAGCGCCAGTGCCACGGCCGCCGCCAGGACGCCGACCGCCACTATCTGGCTGCGGCGCGCGCGCATATCGTGCACCCGGTAGGCCACTAGAAAAAACGGCAGATAACCGACGAAAAAAATCAGCCACGGCCGACCCGCGTTCCAGTCGCGCCATTCCCAGGTCAAGACGCCGATGTGGTTGAGCCAGCACTCGACGAGGACGCACAGACCGGCATTGACCGCGGCAAGCAGCCAGCGGTTGCCGATGCCGAGCCACTTGAGGTCTCGCCGCTGCGGTAGCAGGCGTACGGCCAACAGCCCCATGATGGCGAACATGGCGCTGATCTCGACATTCAAGCCTATGAGTATCACGTAGGCAGATGCGCCTGGTGTGCCCCAGATGGGGGCGAAGCCGGAACCATGGGCGATCAGCGCGTTCACGATCTCACTGATCCAGTCCATCAGCCAGAAGGCGAGGCCGCCGAACACGACATGCCAGCGTCCGGCCGCGGCCTGCTCGTTGTAGAGGTAGAGGACGAAAAGCAGCAAGGGAAGCAGATACCATTGAAAATGCGAGCCGTCGCGAACGAGGCTCCAGGCGTGTCGGGCATCGATGGTCTCCATGGCCGTCTCAGGGTGCGGCGGCATCGGCGGATTGCGCGGACTTGCGCGCGCTTTCGCTGGCGAGCCACTCGTCGAGCACGCGCAGGACGGCGGCCATTTCGCTCTCCAGTCGCGGAAGTGCGGTTTCGACGTCGGTGGGGCGGTCCTGCTCAATCGCCTTCTCGATCTCTATCGTCAACGCCGTCAGACGCTTGGCGCCCAGGGTGCCGATGCTGCTGCGCGCCTTGTGCAGCGACTGTTTTACCGTGTCGACGCTGCCTTGCCGCCAGGCTGCGTTGACCGTGTCTATCAGGTCGGGGCCGATCTCGGGCAAGCGCTGCAGCATGGTCGAGACCTGACTGCGGAATGCTTCGTCGTTGGGAAACATATCCAGGATGGAACCGATGTCCAGCGTGTCGGTCCGATCGAAAGGAAGCGCCGTCTCGTTGCGCGGCTGCAGGTTGCGCAGAATCACCCGTATCATATGTGCGCGGTCTATCGGCTTTGGAATGAAGTCATCCATGCCTGCTGCATAGCATTGTTCGCGTTCTTCAGGCATTACGCCCGCCGTCATGGCTACGATGGGCAGCCGCATTCCAAGCTTCTCGCGCAAATGGCGGGTTGCCTGAAAACCGTTCAGTACCGGCATCTGAATATCCATCAGGATCAGGTCGAAAGCCTGGGGCTGCCGTTCGATAATCTCGATGGCCTGTTGCCCGTCAGCGGCGATGGCAAGGCTGGCTCCGGCTTGCTCGAGCAGGCCGCGCCCGACGATCTGGTTCATCGGGTTATCTTCCACCAACAGCAGGCGCACCCCGCTGAGTGCGATATTCTCGCCATCGCTTGCCGCCGCTTCCTGCGGGTGGGGATGAGCTTTGGCACAAACATCGAGCACGACATCGAACAAGGCGGACGCGGTCACCGGTTTGATCAGTTGCGCATCTTCGCCGCCGTCTCCCTGCGCCAGGCGTGCTTTGCCACCGGACGGGACCAGAAGCACGAGCGGAGGGGGCGAGGTCTGCGCCTTGACGTGGCGGATGGTAGCGGCGCTGTCCTCGCCGTCCAGCTTCCAGTTAAGGATGATCAGGTCGAAGGGACGGCCATCCTGTTCCGATTGTCGATATCGCTCGCGCACCCCCTGTTGTGTGAGCGCGCACTCGGCTTGCCAGCCCCAGGAGGCAATCAGGCTGCGCAAGGCGTTGATCGTGGTTGCATTATCGTCGCCAAGCAATATCCTCAGCGGGCCGAACGAGGGCTGGAAGCGTTTGTTCGTGCCGTGCGGCGCAATCCCGAACGGAAGGTCGAAGCTGAAGCGGCTACCGCCGGCTGGCGGCGTATCGAGCACGATTCTGCCACCCATCAGGGTGACCAGTTGCTGGCTGATCATCAGGCCGAGACCACGGCTGTCCAGCAACGGGATGGCCGCAGTCCGGGACGGGTGGGGGAACAGCGTCATCAGCCTGGAATCGGCCAGGTCAATACCGCTGTCGATCAGTTCGAAGTGCAACGCAAATCCGCCTGCGGCCTGTTCTGCGCGCCGAATGGAGAGTGCGACTTCCCCCCGTGTGGTGAGTTTGATGGCGCTGCCGATCAGGTTGTTGAGGATCTGTTGCAGTCGCAAGCCGTCGCCCAGCAGATCGTAAGGCACATCGGCATCGACCTGGATCGCCAGTTCCAGTTCTTTCTCGCCACCGGCATGCTTCATGGCCGTGGCGGTCGCCTTCAAGGTGTCCTCGAGAAAGAAGGGCCGGGTTTCCAGCTCCATCTTCCCGGTCTCCATCTTGCTAAAATCGATGATGTCGTCGAGGAGGGATAGCAAAGCGTGCGACGACTCCAGAATCACATCGCTGAACTGGCGCTGCTCGGCATTCAGAGGCGAGTGGGAGAGCAGTTGGGCCGAGCCGTGCAGTGCATTGAGCGGGGTGCGCAATTCATGACTCATCGATGCGATGAAGTGGCTCTTGGCTAGGACGGCCGTCTGCGCCGCCTGCTTTTCCGTTGTCAGCGATTGCGCTTGTTGCTGCGGCTGCGCAATACCGACATAGCCGATCAGTTCGCCGGCCATGCCGCGAATGCCGCCGATGACCAACTGTACCGATATGCGGCTGCCGTCATTGCGGCGATAGGTCCATTCGCCGGCATCGGCCATGCCGAGGCGGGCCTGACTGACCAGAACATCGAAGCCGGAGATGGGCTGCCCCGCGAGTTCGGAGAGCACCGCTCCGCGGCTTTCTATTTCATCTTCAAGGTGAAAGCGGGTAAGCGACAGTTGGCCTATCACGTCCTTGGCGCTATAGCCGAGCATCCGCTCCGCCCCGCGCGAGAACAGGGTGATCGTCCCCGCCAGATCGGTGGCGACGATGGCCAATTCACTGGCGGCGTCGATAATGCATTCCAGATAGGCTTCGGCATTGGCGCGCGCCGTCTTTTCCTCGTGCAGCGAGCCGACATCGCTGGCCAGTTCATAAAACCCTTGCACCTCGCCGTTTGCCACGTCCGGGACATATGACAGCAAGGCCCGGATCGTTCCGCCCTCGTGCCGCACGATCGTGCGTTCGAAGCGCTGGGGTTTGCCCTGTAGTGCGGCGTGCATCTGCGGCAGGTTGGAACGGTACTCGTCCGGACCGATCAGCTCGGGCGCGTGCCGACCGTAGGCCTGTTCGACGGACAGACCGAGCCAATCCAGATAGGCGCCGTTGCAGAAACGATTGCACAGATTCCTGTCCCAATAAGCGATCAGCGCCGGCATCGTGTCGAGAATGCGCCGGCTTTCACTGCGCGCTTCGACCAGGCCGGTTGCCGCCGTCGCCAGCGTGCACAGGGTTTGGCGTTGAGCGTCGCTCAACTGCCGCACCTGGGTATCGAACACGCACAGCGTTCCCAGCGGCTGGCCCTGGCTATCGATCAGGGGCATGCCGGCATAGAAGCGCAGACGAGACTCGCCGCTGACCAGCGGATGGTCGCAAAAGCGCGGGTCTAGCCCTGCATCGGCGACTTCAAGCCATTGCGCCGTCGATACCGCGTGGGCACAGCACGAAGCGGTACGCGGGGTGTGTTCTATGCCGCCTAGCCCGTACCGCGCTTTGAACCACAGCCGCTCGGAATCGACCAGGCAGATGGCCGCGGCAGGAGTCGCGCACAACCGGGCTGCCAGCTCGGCCAGAGCATCGAAAGCAGGCTCGGGTGGCGTATCGAGTATTCCGCAGGCATACAAGGCGGCCAGGCGCTGTTTTTCAGGTATGGATTCAGGGGCAGAGGTCATGGTGTTCCCGGCTTGGAGTGTGGTCGGTGTCCGGCCGCGGGCAGGCAGCGATCGAGAGCATTCTGTACGGCGCCTGCGTTGAATGGTTTGACGATGTCGTCATCCTCGCGGCCGCGCAACACCCTCCGCAGTCCCTGCCGGATCAGGGGGGTGTCGTCCGCGATCAAAACGGAACGGGGCGTGCTTTTCATGTCGATCTTCCTGAATCAGGCGCTTCGATAGTCCACGGCAGCCGCCTTCAGTATAGAAGGGAGGCGATACTATGCTAATGTGCGCCACACGCCGTCTGCTGCGGATTCCGCCGCCCGGCCGCTGGAGCAGGGTTGCGTGGGCGCTGCGCGCTAGGCAGGGCGGCACACGGTTTATTCGACGAAAACGGGAGCCAGATCAAAGGCCTCTGGCTATGCATATAGGTTAAGTATTGTTATTTTATGCCATATTTGTAAGTAAATTTAATGAGATAAGTCGGAGTCTTCGATGTCGAAAAGCTTGCTGCTAGCGATGATCAGTATCGCGGTCCTGTCCGCTTGCGCCGCGCCCAAGTCGAGTCAGGATGTCTCGATCAGCCAGACCAGCCGTGGGGTAGAGATCCGCTCTGCCAACTCCATCCTGTTCGATACCGCCAAATACGAGGTGAAGGGCAGCGCCAACGCTTTTCTCGATCAAGTCAGCGTCTTGCTCAAGGACAAGACCCGCAATAATGTCTTGATCGAGGGGTATACCGATAATGTAGGCAGCCGCGAGCTGAACCAGGAGCTGTCCGAGCTGCGCGCCTTGTCGGTGATGAAAGCGCTGGTCGATCGTGGCGTTTCGAAAAACCGGATCAGGGCGCAGGGGCATGGCATGAGCCATCCGATTGCAGATAACGGCAGCGAAGCCGGGCGTCGCCTGAACCGGCGCACCGAAATCATCATTTTGGGCGAAAAACAGGAGAACCTCGGTCAGTCTCCTCTTGGCAACGCTTTCGACAGTGTCGTGAATTTTGGCAAAGGCCTGTTCAACTGATCCGGCCCGCGCCACTGACCAACCCTGCAGGCGAGTTCGCCTTGTGCCGCTCGCCCAAGTGGAATCCATTTCATGGCTGAATGTTCTTCTTGTCACCGCAGCAACCGCGATGGCGCCCGTTTCTGTCAACATTGCGGTGTCGAGCTGACCGCGCCTGTCGTAGCCCCCACTGCGGGCGAACGGCGATGCGAGTCTTGCGGCACGGTTAACCGTGCCGGCCGTAATTTCTGCAAGGGCTGCGGGCAGCCTTTGTCCGGAGAAAAAGTCGCATCGTCATCTGCCGCCGTCGATGCCGGCGCCCCGTTCTCGGCGGGACGACAGGCCGCAGCGGAACGGCAGGCCGTAGCGGAACGGCAGGCCGCAGCGGAACGGCAGGCCGCAGCGGAACGGCAGGCCGCAGCGGAACAGCAGGCCGCAGCGGAACGGCAGGCCGCAGCGGAACGGCAGGCCGCAACGGAGCGGGAAGCGAAGATCGTCGAGGGGGCGCAAGCGGTAAGGGTGGCTCAACTCGTGCAGGAGGCCCGTTTGCATGCCGCGCCGGCCGCACCGGCGGGGCAGCCGGTTGCGTCATGGCGGAGAAGACCGATTCTGTTGTGGTCCGCCATTGTTGTCGCACTTGTCGTTGTCATCGGCGGTGCCCTGGCCTTGAGCGGGGGGTTTTCTGCCCGGGGCGCACCGGGCAGCGGCAAGGCCGCTTCGCAAGCGTCGGCGGATACAGCCGTACTCGAGTTGGCACCCGGTGCGGGGGCTCACATCGTAGACAAAAAATCGCTGCCGCCTGAACCCGTCCTGGTGCCGTTGCCGCGCTCGTCGGCGAGCGCCGCCGCCAGTTCGTCTCCTGTGGCGGTGCCGCCGGCGCCGCGCAAGGCTGAAGAGGGGCATGAAGGGGCTGGCGCCGGCAGTGCGACGGCGCCCGTGCATAAACCGCTTGCCGGGAAGATATCGACGGGTAGCGACGCTCGGGCTCACAGTCAGTTGGAAGAGTTGCGCCGTAAAAAAGAGGAGCTGAAAAAACAGATGGGCCTGGACGAGCAATAGCCTGCTGCGCAACGGACCTGGCGGCAGCCGAACGGCTCCGTCAGGCAAACGATTTGAACAAGGGGTCTACCATGCGTTTGTCGCAACAAATCACAGGAAGCGCATCGTTGCTGGATGCAACGTCGGCCATTGCCAACTGGCGGGCGCTGACCCTGCTGGCAGGCAGCATCGCCGCCTCCATGCTGCTGGTCTGTCTGATGGCCATGACCGGTAGCGCCATCCTCGTGTTTCTGGGCGCCTTGCTCGCGCTTGCCGTGTTGTTCTACGGCGGCAACGCGGTCGGAATCGTGCTCATGGACGCCGCACGCGGCGAAGAACGGTTGTCGCTGGCCGATGCCGTTTTCCAGTCCCTCTTGACCGGTCATCGTCTGGTGCTGGTCATGTTGACGGGGTTGGCGGCCATGGTGTCGCTATTCGTCATCGTCGCCTTGCTGTTTCTGCTGTGCAAGATCCCGGTGCTGGGCCCGGTGGCGCTGGTCCTGGTGCTGCCCGCGAGCGCGCTGGCCTTGGGAACGCTGGGGTTCACTCTCGGCTATGTGTTCAATCCGCTGGCGGCGGCGTCGACCTGGGCCGGT
Source organism: Paludibacterium yongneupense DSM 18731 (assembly GCF_000422925.1). Lineage (GTDB taxonomy): Bacteria > Pseudomonadota > Gammaproteobacteria > Burkholderiales > Chromobacteriaceae > Paludibacterium > Paludibacterium yongneupense. Next base: position 335,896 of record NZ_AUGZ01000005.1, on the reverse strand, counting down.
TGCAGCGTGCGCGAGACGCTGATTTTTTTGCTGGCCGTCGCCCGCCAGCAATTGTTGACCGTGCTGGTGCGTAAAGTCTTGCTGATGCTGCTGGTCATCGTGATCGGCCTGTTTATCGGCATGGTCGTTTTACTCGGCTTGAGCTCCGTGAGCAGTATGGCGATCGGTATTATCGGGCGGGACCTGAATCCTGGCCTGGGTTTGATGAGCGGATTGCTGGGGATGGGGGGCGGCATGTCCGGGCATTTGATCGGGGCAGCGCTTGGCAGCGCCCTGCTGCTGGCTGCGGCGATGCTGATCCCCCTGCTTATCGCCATGCAGGGAGATTGTCTGATTTATTTGGGCCTTGTCGACGAATTGGACATCGGCAGCGCCGAGCGCGAGTTTGAAAGCGGCCAACAGCAACTGCAGCAGAAGCAGCACGAACTCCGTCAGCGGCTAGACGCGCGGCGCGACGGCGCCGCTGCGGAGTCGGCTGCCAGGGCGACGCCCGTCGCACCGAGGGTTGAATGTCCGCATTGTCATGCCGCACTGGAAGACGAGGACGATGCTTTCTGCGGTTATTGCGGGCATGAATTGAGGTAGGGTCATGCTACGATTCTGTACTCGCTGCGGCGCGGGCAACGATGAGGATGCCCGCTTTTGCGATGCCTGCGGCAAGCCTTTTGCGCCGCGCCGCCGCGCTCCCGTCGCGCCCGTCCGGGCGGCGGTGCGCCCCGTGCGCTATCTGGCCGGGGTGGCCGTGCTTGCGCTTGTTTGCGGTACGGGCTATTACCTGCTCGCGCCGCAGGCCCCCTCCGAGTCGGTGTTCGCGGCGGCCATCGACCGCTATGCGGCAGCTCACCCCGATGCCTTCCAGGACAAGGTGTGCCTGGGTAATTTTCCCTATGCTTCCAGTCCGGCACTCGTTCCGGTTTTCGACGAACGCAGCAATCGCTGGCTGTCCGTTCTAGTCAAAGCCGGGGTGTACGCCGCGCCCGATCGCGTGAGCAGCGGTCTGTTTTCTCTGCGTTTGCGCTATCGCTTGACCCCTGTGGGGCAGGCCGCGGTCAAGAACGGCAAGTTGTGTCTGGCGGCCGGGATTCATGTCACGCAGGTAGACGGGTTCAGCGCGCCTGAGGACATCGATGGAGTCAAGGTATCGCAGGCCCGTTATCGCTATGAGTTCAGGTCGCCGCAAGCCTGGCTGACGCCGGAGATCAAGGCGGCACGCGATAGCGGTGGCGAGGGCGATACGGGTACGAGCATGCTGATTCTCAAGGACAGGCGCTGGGTGGTTCCCGAGCCCGGCGAGCGCGAGCGCTTGTCGCACGCGGCTGAAGGCCGGGCGCTCGCTCAGCTGGGCAGTGAGGACGATGAGGGTGTGCGGGGTCCCTTCTCCTGGTTCAAGCGTCTGTTCGGCCCGTCCGAGCCGAGCGAAGCCGAGATATGGCAAGCCCTGGTGCGGGCTTTGCCGGTTTTGATTGTCGACAAGGACAGGTTTTCCAAAGTGTCCTGCGAGCGTCTTGGGGACAGCCCGCGTTATCGCTGCCGCATCCGTCTCGCCGATAGTCGCGATCAGGTCGTTCTGCGGCGCGGCGACGATGGCGAGTGGATTCTGCTGCAATAGGCGGTACGCGCTGCGGCAAATTGTCGCACTGCTGGGGCAGGGCTTTATTGCGAATGAGAATTGTTATAAATTGTGTCCTGCGTGATACGCCCGGCTCCGCACTGACGCGCAGCCGGCCCGACAGGACCAAAGATGAAAAGCCCGACCCTACGTTATGCCACTGCTGCCGCCTTGATGATCGTTGCCGGACAGGTATGGGCGCATGCCAAGCCGACGCGGCTGAATCCGCCGGCAGAGGCCGTTGTTCCGAGCGCCGATGAGGTGAGCATCGACTTCAGCGAAACGCTGGAGCCTGCCCTGAGCTCGATCGCCGTGCTCGCTGCCGACGGTAGGCAGGTGAGTCCCGCCCATGCCGACGTCGATGCGAAGAATGGCAAGACCCTGCATGTGGCGCTGCCTGTCCTTGCGCCAGGCCGCTATCAGGTGCAATGGGTGGCTGTGGCAACCGACGGCCATCGTACCCAGGGACAGTATGCCTTTACCGTGAAGTGATGGTTTCGATACAACCGTTGCCCAGACTGGCAGAGCGGCCTGGCCGCCGTTGTCGGTCTGACCCAGCGGGATTCGCCGGGCCGGATGGCCCGGGCTCTGCCGTAGTCGCCGGGAGCCAGCGCGTCCTTATATGCGTATTCTGCAGCGTGGGTCCACAGTGCGACTCACCCTGTTCGTGGCGCTAGCCCGGCCCGGTATTGCCCTGTCGCCGACTTGAAGCGTTGGCTTCGGCCGGCCCGACTCCTAGAATACAAAGATCTCCCGTGCGAGGTCTGTCTTGATGACGCTACGTTTGCGCGTGCTGCTATGCCTGTTTGCAGCCTGCGGCGCGCATGCCGCCGACGCACCGCTGTTCCCCTATCATTTGCCCTGGGATGACGCTTCGCTGAACCTCAGTAATCTGCATGCCTGGAATCCTGCGCCTGCCGGGCGTTCCGGTTTTGTCGGCGTCCGCAACGGGCATCTGTACGCCGAGGGCCGCCGCCTGCGCTTGCTGGGGGTCAACTGCGTATTCGGCGGCGCGCTGCCCGAGCATGACGTCGCCGAGCGCATCGCCGCGCGCATGGCCCGCTTCGGCATCAATGCCGTCCGCTTCCATCATATGGACACCCGGCCGGCTCCGGATGGCCTGCTGCTGGCGGACCGCCTGACCTTGGATCCGAAAGCACTCGACCGTCTCGACTACTTCATCGCGGCCCTGAAACGGGTGGGCATTTACAGCGATCTGAATCTGCATGTCGGTCGCAGCTATCCGGGGTTCGCACCCTGGAGCGACGCGCAAGGCAGGCCGCAGCCTCAGTACTGGAAGGGCGTCGACCTGTTCTACCCGCCCATGATCGCGATGCAGCGCGATTATGCCCGCACCCTGCTGTCGCATCGCAACCCGTATACCGGGCATCAATACCGCGACGAGCCCGCGCTGGCGCTGGTCGAGATCAATAATGAGGACGGTTTGATACGGGAGTGGCAGGATGGGGCGCTTGACCGTATGAGCGAGCCCTATCGTTCCGAATTAAGACAGCGCTGGAATCGCTGGCTGTCGGCGCATTACCGGTCGACCGCCGAGCTGGCCCGCGCCTGGAGCGCACGTGACGACGTGCAGGGAGACGAGCGCTTCGATACGGGTGGCAATGGCTGGAATCTGCAGGTGGTGGAGCCGGCGCGTGCGCGCCAGCAGACGGAGGGCGACGGCTCGCTGCGGGTGACGGTCGAGGCGACAGACAGCGAGAACTGGCATGTGCAGCTGCACCAGCTGCGGCAAAGCTTCGCGGCCGGGCAACCCTACACCTTGCGACTGCGGCTGCGTGCCGACCGTCCGCTGCGGGTGCGGCTGGCGGCGATGCAGGCGCACCCGCCCTGGCAGTCGCTGTGGCAAACGGCGGTGGATGTCGACACCCGATGGCGCGACTATCGTTTTACCTTTGCCCCCGTCGCTGGGGATGGTGTGGCGCGTTTTACGCTGGGCGGCCTCGGGGAACAGCGCTCCACCCTGTGGTTGGGCATGGCGAGCCTGAAGACAGGAGGGCGCCTGGGACTGCTGGCTGGCGAGTCGCTCGAGGGGAGCGGAGTCGACATCTTTGCGCGTGGCGACGAGGGCGCCCGCAGCGCGCAGGGGCAGCGCGACTGGTTACAGTTTCTATGGGACACAGAAACAGAATACTGGGATGGCATGCGTAATTTTCTGCGCCAGACCGTGGGCCTGCGTTCCTTGCTGATTGGAACGCAGGTCGGGTATAGCCCGGCCCCGATCCAGGCGCGGATGGATGTCGTGGATGGCCATGCTTACTGGCAGCATCCGCGCTTTCCCGGCCGGCCGTGGGATCCCGCAGACTGGAGTGTGGCCAATACGCCCATGGCGGGCATCGATGGCGGCGGCACCCTGGCCGACCTGGCTCTGCGTCGCATGGCCGGCAAGCCTTTTGTCGTCACCGAGTACAATCATCCCGCGCCGGGTGAGTTCGTCGCCGAGGGACTGCCGCTTCTGGCCGCCTATGCCGCCCTGCAGGACTGGGATGGCGTATTTGTTTTCGATTATGGTGCCGGCGATCACGATCCGGGTTTCATTGCTTCGTATTTCGACATTCAGGCCGATCCCGGCAAGATGAGTGCGCTGCCGGCCGCGGCCGCCTTGTTCCGGCGCGGTGACGTTGCGACGCCCGGGAGCGCGGGCGGCGCCTTACCTTCGCCCGCGGCCATGATCGAGGCCATGCGTGCCGGGAATACCATGCCGGCGGCGGATCAGTTTGGCACCGCGCGCAACGAAGCGCTGAGGCGGCCGGTCGCGCTCGGCAGCACGCCTGCCGGTCCGCGGCCGTTACCGGTGCGTGCGATCGGCGGGCAATTGGTATGGGGCGAGGACGGCCGGAAGACGGTCGTGATCGACACTCCGCGCAGCAAGGGATTGGTCGGTGCCGGATTGGGACGGGACGTCGATGCCGGCGGCGTGGGCTTGCGTCTGCTGCAGGCCCGCCACAATAGCGGCGTGCTGCTGGCCACACTGATGGACGGGCGTGACTTTTCGCACCCGGGCCGGGTTCTGCTGACGGCGATCGGAAGCGAGGAAAACAGCGGGCAGCGCTGGCTGGACGAGGCGCACACCACGCTCGGACGGCAATGGGGGCAGGCGCCGGTATGGGTCGAGGGTATTGCCGCCCGCATCGTATTGCCGGTCGCGGCGGCGCGGGTCGGCGCCTGGGCGCTCGACGAGCGCGGACAACGGCGGCAGGCCCTGCCGGTGGCTGGCGACCACGCGCATGCGGTATTCGAAACCAGCCCCGGCTACCGCGCTCTTTGGTATGAGCTTGAAATCCGCTGAGCGCGCTCAGCGGAGAGGTAAAAAAAACGCCGGTCTATCCGACCGGCGCCAGGGTGCTCGGGAATGAAAAGCGAGGAGTCGCTCAGTGACCGGCGATCGCGGCGGGGACCGCATCGCTGTCGGCGCCGAGGGCGGAGCGGATTTCGTCAGCTACCAGATCGGCCTCGGGTCCGAGAATGACCTGTACGCTGCCTGCTGCCGGTTTGACCACGCCGCGGGCGCCGAGGCCCTTGAGTGCGGATTCGTCGATCGCCGACGAATCGACGACGGCCAGGCGCAAGCGCGTCGTGCAGGCGTCGACCGATTTCAGGTTGGCCGCACCGCCGAGAGCCTCGATGAAGCCGCGCGCACGGCCGCTGGCGGTTGTGGCGGTGGACATGACTTGCTTCGTTTCTTCGCGCCCCAGGGTCGCCAGGTTGAACTTCTTGATGAAGAAGATGAACAAGACATAGTAGACGGCGAAATACGCGAGACCGACCGGGAGCATCAGCAGCGGGTTCTGGTCCTTGCCGAACGACAGCACATAGTCGAACAGGCCGGCCGAGAAGGTGAAGCCCATGCGGACATGGAGCAGATACATCAGCACCATCGAGATACCGGTCAGAACGGCGTGAATGCCGTACAGGGCGGGGGCCAGGAACATGAAGGCGAATTCGACCGGCTCGGTCACACCGGTCAGCATGGCGGTGAGTGCCATGGAGAACAGCATGCCGGCGACCATTTTCTTGTTTTCCGATTTTGCGCAGTGATACATCGCGAGGCAGGCGGCCGGCAGGCCGAACATCATGACCGGGAAGAAACCGGACATGAAGGCCCCGGCGCTCGGGTCGCCGGCGAAGAAGCGGCCGAGGTCGCCATGGGCAACCTTGCCTGCGGCGTCGGTGAAGTTACCGAACACGAACCAGACCATCGAATTGAGGATGTGGTGCAGGCCGGTCACGATCAACAGGCGGTTGAGTACGCCATAGACGAACAGCCCGGCGGCACCGGCGCCGATCAGCCATTTGCCGATCGCGTCGATGAAGTGCTGCACCGGCGGCCAGACAAAACCCAGCGCAATGCCGATGAACAGCATGCTGAAACCGGTGACGATGGGGACAAAGCGCTTGCCGCCGAAGAAGGCCAGCGAGCTGGGCAGCTTGATGTCCTTGTAGCGGTTGTACAGCCCGCCCGCGACCAGGCCGGACAGGATGCCGGAGAGCACCCCCATATTGATCTTGTCATCCATCGTCTTGAGGACGGCGGTGACGACCAGATAGCCGATGGCGCCCGCCAACCCGGCTGTGCCGTTGTTCTCCTTGGCGAAGCCGACAGCCACGCCGATGGCGAAGATCAGTGCCAGGTTGCCGAAAATGGCGTCGCCGGCCTGGGCCATGACGGCGATATTCAGCAAGTCGGGCTGACCCAGGCGCAGCAGCATGCCAGCCACCGGCAATACGGCGATAGGCAGCATCAGGGCACGGCCCAGTTGCTGTATGTTGGCAAATTTATTCGTACTCACGTCATCTCTCCTTAAAGTATGGGAGTGCCGGGCCCGCTGGGCGACGGCGCCTCATCTTTTGGCTATAGCGTTCCAACTTATGTCCACTGTGCATCGAAAACGTCTCGAAACCGTACGAGCGATACGGACTTGCCGGATCCAGGTGCGAACCGGTCGAGCGTGACCGGTACGGTGCCTTTGCTTGGCGGGGGGCGTCTCTTCTATGGAGCGCCTTCCCCGCCGGTCGAACTATCGGGCAGATCGCGAGGGTCCGGCCTGTTCGCGGTCTGTCATCGAATCCCGGCCCCCTGCGTCGGACGAGGGAGAGGGGGTCAATGCGTGCAGGTCACCTTGGCCAGGTGGCGCGGCATGTCCGGATTCAGGCCGCGTGCTTCGGCCAGTCTGGCCGCCATCAGATAGAAGCTCTGGATCGCCAGCAAGGGATCGAGCGCCTCGTCGTCCGAGGTGGCCAGGGTCAGGTCGCGGCTGGCGACGTCGTGCGGTGCGGCGAGCAGAACGCGGGCGCCACGGCCGCGCATTTCGTCGGCCAGAGCGACCAGACCGACCTGCTCGGGTCCGCGCGGAGCGAAGACGAGCAGCGGGTAGCCTTCATCGATCAGTGCCATCGGACCGTGCTTGATTTCGGCGCTGGAGAATGCTTCGGCCTGGATCGCGCAGGTCTCTTTGAACTTGAGTGCGGACTCGAGTGCCACGGCGAAACCCAAGCCGCGTCCGACGACCATGATGCGTTCGGCCGGTGCCAGGGTGTCGACGGCCAGGGACCAGTCCTGACGTGTCGCTTCGGTCAGTTTCTCGGGCAGGGTATCCAGCGCCGCCAGTAGCGGAGCGGAGTTTTCCCAGTGCGCGACCAGCCGGGCTACGGCCGACAGCGAGGTGATGTAGCTCTTGGTGGCGGCTACGCTTTTCTCTGCCCCCGCACATAGCGGGACGACCCAGTCGCAGGCATCGGCCAGCGGCGACTCGTGCTGATTGACCAGTGCGACCGTGCGTGCGCCGCCATGCCCCAGCGCGGACATGGTGTCGATCAGGTCGGGGCTGCGGCCCGACTGCGATACGGCGACCGCCAACTGGTTTTTCACATCCAGCGGCGCGTGGTGCAGCGTCATCAGCGACATCGGCAGCGACACCACCGGCACGCCAAGCCGCTGCATGGCCAGATAGGCAAAGTAGTTGGCGGCATGGTCGGAGCTGCCGCGGGCCACGGTCAGGGCCAGCTTGGGCGGCTGCAGGGCCAGCTCGCGGGCGAGCACCGCCAGCCCTTCGTCGGCATACATATGTTGTGCCGCAACCGCCTCGGGTGCAGACAGGGCTTCTTCAAGCATTAGCGAGGACATTCCGTTCTCCCTCCAGGTAAACGTCTATCAGATTCAATTCTTCGTCCATCACGACCACATCGGCCCAGGCGCCCTCGGCCAGGCGGCCGCGGTCGTTGATGCCCAGGTAGTCGGCCGGATAGCGGGACAAACGGTGCGAGGCATCTTCCAGCGGCAGGCCGATCGCCACCAGATTGCGCAAGGCCTGATCCATGGTTAGCGTGCTGCCGGCCAGAGTGCCGTCGCTCAGGCGTACGCCACCCATGCACTTGAACACAGGGTGCGAGCCGAGCTTGTATTCGCCATCGGGCATGCCGGCGGCGGCTGTCGAGTCGGTCACGCAATACAGATGCGGTATCGCACGCAGGGCGGTGTGGATGGCACCCGGGTGGACATGGAGGAGGTCCGGGATCAACTCGGCATAGTCCGCATGGGCGAGCGCCGCGCCGACCATGCCCGGTTCGCGGTGGTGCAAGCCGGTCATGGCGTTGTACAGGTGGGTGAAACCGGAGGCCCCGTTTGCCAGCGCTTCGACGCCATCTTCGTAGGAACCGAGGGTGTGACCAATCTGGACGCGTACGCCCGCTTCGGCCAGGGCGCGGATGACCGGCATATGGCCGGCGACTTCAGGGGCCAGTGTGATCAGGCGGATCGGGGCGAGCGAGCGCAGGTGCTCGATTTCTGCCAGCGTTGCGCGGCAGGCCTGATTGGGCTGGGCGCCGAGCTTGCCCGAATTGATGTAAGGACCTTCCAGATGGACGCCGAGCAAACGCGCGCTGCCTGGCTGGCGTTCGTGGCAGCAGCGGCCGATGTCGGCCAGCACGGCTTCGATTTCGGCGGTCGGGGCGGTCATGGTGGTCGCCAGCAGCGAGGTGGTGCCGAAGCGGGCGTGGGCTCTGGCCACTTTCAGCGCCGCCTGGCCGGCTTCCATGATGTCGGAGCCGCCCCCGCCATGGACGTGCAGATCGATGAATCCCGGCAGGATCACGCGCCGCGGCGCACCGCTTTGAGGCGAGCGCGTTTCGATATGCGCGATGCGCCCGTGCTCCAGTGTCATGCTGCCGTCCACCCAGCCCGCGGGGGTCAGGATACGGCCGTGTAATGTGGTGTGTTCCATCATCTTCTCAGCTCTGCGACAAAGTCGTAGTAATCATTGCGGCAGTAAGTGTCGGTCAGCTCTATTGCCGTGTTATCGACGGTGTAACCGATACGCGTCATCAGCAGCATGGCCTCGCCGGTGCGGATGCCGACCAGAGCCGCGAGCTCCGGCGAGGCGTTGACCGCTCGAATGTGCTGCAAGGCGCGCACGATGGAGTGCCCTTGCGCATCGAGGTGGGCGTACAGCGAATTGCCCACGGCCAGGGGGTCCGGCAGATAAGCGAGAGGCAGCGTGCTCTGTTCGATCGCCATGACGACTCCATCGGCCAGGCGTTGACGTTTCATATGCACGACCTGCGCGACGGGAGACAAACCCAGCTTGATGACTTCGTCGTGAGTGGGGATGCCGATCGAACGGTCGAGCCAGACCGAAGAGGGTTGAAAGCCCTTCATCTTCAGTGTTTCGGTAAAGCTGGTGAGTCGCGACAGGGGTTGCTCCAGCCGCGGGGTGATGAAGGTGCCGGAGCCGTGACGGCGACGGATCAAGCCTTGCTCCAGCAGGACATCCAGTGCCTTGCGAGCGGTGACGCGCGAGATGCCCAGTTCTTCCGAAAAGGTCCGCTCGGGAGGTAAGGCCTCATCGGCCTGCCACCAGCCGTCATTGATCGCATCGGCTAGCTTGCGGGCCAGCTGCAGATAAAGCGGCGTTGAGATTGCTTCTTCCGGTTTGAGTGCGAGCCAGCGGTTTTCCATGTGTCACTTTCGCCAAATACTACGCCCGAATTCGTGGCCCAGCGGGTCGTCCGCTGTGGCTGTTTCCGCAAAGTAATAGTAATTTAATACCACGTCAATACCAATATAGAACCACGTGTGGCGGATGGCCCTGTCTCTGTCGCTAAAATTTCATGGCATGTCTGCCGTTGGTAAGATGGAATATACAGAATAAAGTATCTTAAGCTTATGAAATATAACAATTACGAGCTGTCGTTCCGTCTTGATGTACCCGGCTTGCTGGGAATGAACGGGCGGCGCGGATCGGTAGATACAAATTGCCGACCAAATGCTCACGGCATTTCCATTTTGCGACAAATTGAATTGCAAATGGCATAATTGTGACAAATGGAAATGCCAAACTAAGGGGCCTGTGATATTTACCGGTATTCGTTGTAACATCCGCCAGTCTTGGGGCGCGATCGACGACAAACCGGACGTAGCAGAAGGAGGCATACAGGTGATTGCCATTCGCGGCGTGTGCGTGCGATGACTGACGTTTTACCCCCGGAGGTCTGTGCCGGTCTGCTGGGCGAGACACTGGATAGCATCCCCATTCGCGTGTTCTGGAAAGATCTTCAGCTGCGATTTCTCGGGTGCAATCTTTTGTTCGCCCGCGATGCGGGCTTGAGCCGGCCGGAGGATGTGATCGGCAAGACCGACTTCGATATGGTTTGGAGCGAGCTTGCCGGTGGGTATCGCGCGGCCGACCTGCAGGTCATGGAAACGGGCTTGCCGCGCCTGCGCCATGAAGAGCCCCATATCAGCACGACTGGAGAGGCGCGTTGGGTCCGCAGCTCCAGGGTTCCCTTGCGTGACGCCGAGCGGCGTGTGATCGGCGTGGCGGGCATCTACGAAGACATTACCGAATTCAAGCTGGCCGAAACCGCCCAACGGCGCATGACACGCGCGCTGCAGCTGGTGCGGAAATGCCATGCCCTGCAGGTGAGATCGGAATCCGAACGCGAGTTGCTGGTCGGCATCTGCAGGCTCACGGTCGAGGTTGGCGCCTATCGCATGGCCTGGGTCGGACTCGCGCGCGACGATGCCGACAAGAGCGTGCTGCCGGTGGCGGTGGCGGGGCTGGATGCCGGCTATCTGGAAGACGTTGCCGTTTCTTGGGCGGATACGCCGCACGGACAGGGGCCGACCGGAACGGCGATTCGTTGCGGGCGTACCGTCGTCAATCAGGATTATAGTCATAACGCAGAGGTGGCGCTGTGGCGCGAGGCGGCCCGGGTTCGAGGCTTCGAGTCGAGCATTGCGCTTCCGCTGCTCGTCGAGGGGCGCGTGCGCGCTGTTCTGACCCTGTACTCGCATGAGGTCGGCGCCTTCATTCCGGACGAGGTGTCCTTGCTGGAGGAACTGGCCGGCGACCTGGCCTTCGGTATCGCGACCTTGCGGGCCCGTGTCAGACACGACGCGGTGGAGAGGCGGCTCGCCTACCTCGCGCATTATGACCCCCTGACCGGCCTGCCCAATCGCTTGCAGCTCGGTGATCTGTTCGAGCAGGCGCGTGTGCGCGCACAAGAGGCGGGGCTGGGGCTGGGGCTGCTGTATCTGGATCTCGATAATTTCAAACAGATCAACGACAGCCTGGGGCATGGTTACGGCGACCGCCTGCTGGCCTGCGTTGCCGAGCGTCTGTGTCAATGTCTGGGCGCTGCCGATTCGATCACGCGTCAGGGCGGGGACGAGTTTGTGGTCTTGCTGGGCAATGTGGTCGACGCGAGTATGGTGGTGGAGTCTACCCAGCGCCTTATCGCGCGCTTCGAGGCGCCCTTTGTCCTTGATGGCCATCGCCTGCACGCGCCTTTCAGCGTCGGCGTCAGCCTGTTTCCAGAACATGGCAGCGAGTTTGCCTTGCTGCTCAAGCAGGCCGATACCGCGTTGCATCACGCCAAGGGGGCGGGGCGCAATACCTATCGGGTCTTTGCAGAGCAGATGTATAGCGATGCCATTGAGCAGATCCGGCTCCAGGACGCGTTGCGCAATGCGCTGGCGGCCGGGGATTTCGAGTTGCATTATCAGCCGCAGGTCGATGCCGTCAGCGGGCGCATCGTCGGCGTGGAGGCGTTGCTGCGCTGGCGACATGCTCGCGAGGGCTTGATCGGGCCGGCGGGATTCATCCCGGCGGCCGAGCATAGCGGATTGATCATTCCTCTCGGCGAGTGGGCGCTCAGGCAGGCCTGTCGTCAAGCGCAGGCATGGCGTGCCGCCGGCTTGCCTTTTCTCGTTATCGCGGTCAACGTGTCGGCGCTGCAATTCAATCGCGGCAATATCGTGGCGACGGTAGCGGCCGCGCTGGAGGCGGCGGGTCTTCCTGCCGAGTGTCTGGATCTGGAACTGACCGAATCGATACTGCTGCACGATATGGACCAGGTGTTGCCCACCCTGGGGCGCCTTAAGGCGCTCGGGGTCAAGCTGTCCATCGACGATTTTGGAACCGGCTATTCCAGTCTGGCCTATCTGCAGCGCTTCGCGGTCGACAAGATCAAGATCGACCAATCCTTCGTTCGCGACATGGGGGCAAAAAATGTAGCCATCGTGCGCGCCGTCGTCCAGCTTGGACACGCACTGGGGTTGACCGTGATCGCGGAGGGCGTCGAGAGTGGCGCCCAACTGGAGCAGTTGCGCCGCGATGGCTGCAACGAAATCCAGGGCTATCTGATCAGCCGTCCCTTGAGTGCCGGGGATTTTGTAGAGTACTGGCGCCGTTCCTTGGCGCAGCCCTTGCGCGGGGCCTCGGCGGCCGGGCATTTTCAGCCCTGTGGCGGCCAGTGCTCGAACGATGAAATCGGCGAGGACGCGCGCGACATGAGGAAAGCCGGTGAAGCTCGCCAGGACGGCTGGCCGATGGCGGCCGGCCGGATTGCATACCCGGAACAGGGGGGCCATGTCCGCGATGCCGTCGGCGTCGCCCATGATTCCGGGGCGGTCGCACCGTCCTTGCCCGGAAACGGCCAGCCGTCGTCGTGACGTTGCCGCAGCGCGATCCGGCGGAAGAAGCCCGGTTGCAAACGGGGGGACGATGCCGTCCTTTGGGAACATCAACCGCGGCACCGCCGCAGCGGCCCGCCTCTTCGCGCACAAGAGAGCGGCCCGGTGTGTCGGCCGGATGAATCAGGGTCGTTTCCGCTTCGAACAGGGCGAGGACCTGCTCCTGGTCGGAGGCATCGACCCGCGCCGCGATGGCCTCGAGGGCCTTCGCCTGATCGGCCCCCGATGCCGGGGGCGAAACATCATGCCAGCCGACGCCGACATCGGCGCAAGCCTGTGCTCAGTCGCGCCAGGCGATGGCTTCCACTTCGACCAGCACGCCGCGCGGAAGGTCTTTTACCGAGAAGCAGGAGCGTGCCGGCGCTTCACTGGCGAAGTACTCGGCGTAGACTGAATTGAAGGCGGCGAAGTCGGCCATCTCGGATAAGTAGCAAGTGGTTTTCAGTACCTGGGCCGTCGAACTGCCGCCGGCTTGCAACACGGCCTTGAGGTTTTCCAGCGCCTGCCGCGATTGGGCCTCTATGCCGCCGGCGACCACCTGCCCGCTGACAGGGTCGAGCGGAATCTGACCCGAGGTGAATACCAGTTTGCCGAAGGCGGTGCCTTGCGAATACGGGCCGATCGCGCTCGGAGCGGCGGCGGTGGACAGTATGTCTTTCATTGCGATGCTTTCAAGTTTCGTGGACGAAATCGACGCCGCCTCGCGGGCGGCGCCAGCGGAAACGGCCCGCTCGCCGCACCGGGCGCGGCGGCGGGAGGAGGCGGGCATGCTTAGTCCCGGCCTTGTTTCAGATAGCGGTAGAGCGTGGGTTCCGAAATATCGAGGGCGGCGGCAGCCTTGCCGACGAAACCGCGGATGGAGAACAGGCCGCGCGAGTTCAGCTCGCCGACCGCCTGCGCCTTTTCTTCCGGCGACATGCGCGCGGGATCGACTCCATAGCGGTGGAGTACGCTGTGCATGAACTCGACGCCCACATCGTCGACCGAGCCCGCCAGGACTTCTTGTGGCGGCTGATTCGATAGATCGGTCGGCAGCAGCGCCTGCACGGCTTCCATTGCACGCTGGTAGCGGCTGTCGTCCGAGTTCACGCACAGCATGGCGACGACTTTGCCGCTGTCATCTTTCATGACAAGCGTCGACGAGCGTAACAGATTCCCGCGCGCGGTCTTGCTGCGGTAGTTGAGACGGTAGTTTTCCCTGTCCTTGCCCATGCACTCCTGCGCCATGCGCAGCGCCAGATCGGTCGCCGGAGCCCCTACGCCGCGGCCGGACAGGTGGCCGTTGCGAATGACCTTGAGCGAAGCGGACAGGTCGGACAAGTCGTGCACGGCGACTTCGCTGTCCTGGCCGAGCAGGGCGGCGACAAAGTCGGCCAGCGCCTCGGCATCGATACGCAATTCCATAAGGGTTTGCCATAAAATTTATCGCACTGACAGTTTATCGATCAAGCGCCGCGGCGTCATCCCTTTGGCCGGAGCGGTTTGATGCATGTCAACGGCACTCCCGGCGCGCCGACAGGCTTCAGCCGGTGAAAGGCAGGGCGAGCAGGCGCTCGAACGCGTCCCGGCTCGCCTCGTCCTCCGGTACATAGACCAGCAGGCGGTCGCCGTTTTTCGGAGCCGACCACCAGTTGGTCTGGTGCATGCGCATTTCCCCGACGCGGTCGTTATGGAAGCGTTTGATGTAGTTCTCTATGCCACGGACTTCATAGCGTTGCCAGATCTGGCTGAACTCGGGCGATACGTCGAAATAGCGCTGCAACTGCTCTTCCCATGCCGGTTCGCCCATGTGATCGGCCATCGAGGCACGGAAGAAGGCCACCATGCGCGGCATGATTTCGTCCCAGTCGGTCATGCAGGCGCGCCAGTTGGCATCGGTCAGCGCCAGATAGATGCAATTGCGATCACGGCGGGCGATGCGCTCGAGGTCGACGCCGACCAGACGGCAATAAGCGGGGGTGAAGCCGAGAATATCAAAGCGTGCGTTCTGAATCAGCGCAGGCAAGGGGTCCAGGTGCTCAAGCACGGCCTGGCTGGCGGCGCCCAGATGTTCGCAGCTCGGGCCCTGGCGGGGGAAGGCGTCGCTCATGCCGGCCAGTATGAACAGATGACGTGTCTCTGCCTCGCTGCATTGCAGAGCGCGGGCAATCGCCCCGAGCACCTGGGCCGAGGCCTGGATCGGGCGTCCCTGTTCCAGCCAGGTGTACCAGGTGACGCCGACGTCGGCGAGCTGGGCGACTTCTTCGCGACGCAGGCCGGGCGTGCGGCGACGCCCGGTGCGCGGAAGGCCGAGCCGCTGCGGATCGAGACTTTCACGCCGCGCGCGCAGGAACATGCCGAGCTCTCGCACCCGTTGCGGCTCAAGTATCTGCGGTTTTGCGGCGACGGGTATTTCCTGGCGCGGCGTATTCATGCTGAGTTCCTCCGAAGTCAACCGGGTGCTGTTTATACCAGGATAAACAAGAACTGGTACCCGGTTAACGTTGTCAGCATACTCCGACTCAATTCCTCTTTTTGCAAGGAAATTCGCTATGGTCGCTGACACCGCATCCCCGCGCCTGAGTCGTGCCGGTCTCTATGTCTTGTTGTCCGGACAGCTGCTGCCGATGATCGACTTTTCGATCGTCAATGTCGCTCTGGATTCCATCTCGCGCTCGCTGAAAGCCTCGCATACCCAGCTGGAACTGATCGTCGCGGTATACGGGGTCGCCTTCGCCGTCTGCCTGGCGATGGGGGGACGGCTGGGGGACAACCATGGCCGTCGTCGCCTGTTCGGCTGGGGTGTGGCCTTGTTTGCCGTCGCATCGTTGCTGTGCGGCCTTTCCGCTGCCGTCTGGCAGCTGCTGCTCGCGCGGGTGATGCAGGGCATCGCGGCGGCACTGATCGTACCGCAAATTCTGGCGACGCTACATGTCGGTCTGGAGGGGCGCGAGCGCGCCCGGGCACTGGGACTGTATGGTGCCATCGGCGGCCTGGCTTTCATCGTCGGTCAGGTCCTTGGCGGTTTTCTGGTGTCGTCCGATATTGCGGGGCAGGGCTGGCGCAGCGTTTTCTTGATCAATCTGCCTATCTGCCTTGCCGTCCTGTGCCGCATGGGGAGCCGGGTGCCGGAAACACGGCGCGCCAACGCGGTCAGTGTCGATGTCCCCGGCACCGTCATTCTGGCGCTGTTGATCGCCTGCCTGCTGTTGCCGCTGGCGCTCGGACCCTCCCTGCATTGGTCCTGGCCCTGCCTGGCCGAGCTTGCGGCGGTGCCTGCCTTGGCTATCGTTCTGTTCAACGTCGAATTGCGACAAGAGGCGCGAGGCCGTCATCCTCTGCTGCCGCCGGCGCTGCTGCGTCTGGCCAGCGCCCGCTTCGGCCTGCTGATTGCGGTGCTGTTTTTTTCTTGCTGGAGCGGCTTCATGTTCGTGGTGGCCCTGTTGCTGCAGGCGGGGGCCGGCCTGTCGGCGCTGTCTGCGGGTAACGCTTTTATTGCGCTTGGGGCCTCTTATTTTGTGTCTTCCCTGCTGAGTACGCGTCTTGTCGCTCGCATCGGCATGGTGCCGGCCCTGCTTTGGGGGTGTGCGATCCAGATGAGTGGCCTGCTCGGGCTCATGCTGACTCTGCGCTGGGTGTGGCCGCATCCCGGGATACTCAATCTGGCGCCGGCGACGGTGCTGATCGGTTGGGGGCAGGCCCTGATTGTCAGCAGTTTCTTCCGCATCGGCCTGTCGGACATGTCTGCCGACCAGGCGGGCGCGGGCAGCTCCATGCTGGCCACCGTGCAGCAGGCTTCGTTCGGGCTGGGTTCGGCCCTGCTCGGTGCGGTGTTCGCACAGGCCTTGCACGCCTCGGGAAGCTACCTCGAAGCCGTCGTGACGGCCCTGTCTGCCGAGTTTGCTCTGATGGGGGTGCTGGTGTGCGCGGCGCTGGCCTATCGACGTGGCTGGCTAGGACTGCATCGGGCGACATGTGCGGCGGAGGCATGAGGCTCTGTCTGTCAATGTGCGACCGATTTGGAAAACACGTTGACGACGATCACGCCGGCGATGATCAGGGCGAGGCCGATGATCGCCGGTAGATCGAGGCGCTGTTTGTAGACGACCCAGCTGATGGCCGAGACCAGCACGATGCCGACGCCCGACCAGATCGCGTAGGCGATGCCGGTCGGAATGGTGCGCAAGGTCAGCGACAGGCTCCAGAACGCCAGCGTGTAGCCGGCCACCGTTACCAGGCTGGGCGCGAGGCGGGTAAAACCGAGCGTGGCTTTCAGGGCCGTGGTTGCGGTGACTTCGGCCACGATGGCGATGGCCAGGTAGACATAGTTGTTCATGTGCATGTCTTGAAGCATGGGCAGTCGGGGGAGGGCTCAGCCTATCATGGGTGGCTGGCCCTGTCCCCGTTCGCGCCTTCCGGCCGTTGCTCATGCAATGGCCGTATGGGAGGCAAGGCCTTGCCCACGCGGACCATCGGCGGGAGCGGCAGCCTCGCATCACAAGAAGGCCCGGGATGACCGCCGATGGCGTGAATCGCATCTCCGGCAACGACGTCTCGGAGTATCAGGGCGGGGGAGGCAGCGCTATTGCGCACTGATGGGCGAGGCTTCCGAACCGTTCGGGCAAGGAAATGACGCAAGAATTTATGTTGTATAAAATTTATATTTTTGCTTCTGAATTGGTTTTTTTCTGATTTTCATGTGAACTATCAGTTGTTTCCTCTGCTGCCTTACCTGTTTTCCTACCTTGACAAAGCAGGTTCGCAGGCCTTAAAAACAGGCCGGTAGTCATTACAAAAACAGGAAAATATCGTGACAGAGAATCAACAAGACAAAAAATTGCAGCGGGGCCTGGAGGCGCGGCATATCGAGCTCATTGCACTCGGCGGCACCATCGGCGTCGGGCTGTTCATGGGCTCGGCCAGTACGCTGAAATGGGCGGGGCCATCGGTCCTGCTTGCCTATGCCATCGCCGGGCTGTTCATTTTCTTCATCATGCGCATTATGGGCGAGATGTTGTACACCGAACCGGTCGCCGGTTCCTTCGCCGTCTACGCGCATAAATACCTGAGTCCCTACTTTGGCTATCTGACCGCCTGGGCCTACTGGCTGATGTGGATCGCGGTCGGTATCTCCGAGATCACGGCGGCAGGTGTCTATGTGCAGTACTGGTTTCCGGGGTTGCCGCAGTGGGTGCCTGCCATTGCCTTTGTCGGTATCCTGGCGGCATCGAACTTGTTGGCGGTGCGCTTGTACGGCGAGTTCGAGTTCTGGTTCGGCCTGATCAAGATCTCCACGATCGTGGTCATGATTCTGGTCGGTGCCAAACTCATTCTGTGGGGCGGCAATGCCATGCCTGCCATTGGCTTCGGCAATCTGACCCAACACGGCGGATTCTTCGCCGGCGGCTGGAAAGGTTTCTTGTTTGCCCTGTGTCTGGTTGTCGCGGCGTATCAGGGGGTCGAACTGGTCGGGATTACCGCCGGCGAGGCCAGGAATCCGCAGGTCACGCTCAAGCGTGCGATCAATAACATCGTCTGGCGTATCCTGATATTTTATATCGGCGCCATCTTCGTCATTGTCACGATCTATCCATGGGATCAGATCGGCACGGCGGGCAGTCCGTTTGTGCTGACGTTCACCAAGATCGGTATCGCTACGGCGGCGGGCATCATCAACTTCGTGGTGCTGACCGCGGCCCTCTCGGGCTGTAACAGCGGCATCTACAGCTGTGGCCGCATGCTGTACACCTTGTCCCGGAATCGCCAGTTGCCGGCCTTTCTGTCGAAAGTGTCCAGCGGCGGCGTTCCGGTCAATGCGATCTGGACCACGATCGCCTGCCTGCTGATCGGCTCGACGCTGAACTACATCATCCCGAATCCCGAGCGCGTGTTTGTCTACGTCTACAGCGCCAGTGTATTGCCGGGCATGGTGCCCTGGTTCGTGGTGCTGGTCTGCCAGGCGCGGTTCCGCCGTGCGAACCGCGAAGCGATGCCGGGCCATCCGTTCAAGTCGATCCTGTATCCGGTTGCCAACTATTTGACGATAGCGTTCCTGGTCTGCGTGCTGATCGGCATGATGATCAACCCGGATACCCGGGTGTCCCTGATCGTCGGCAGCCTGCTGCTGGCCGTCGTTTCGGTCGGGTACAAGGTTTTCGGCCTGGGCCACAAGCGCCGGCAGCTGGAGTTGCAACCAGAAAACACCTGATCGGTGCACGCCTGAATGAAAAGGGCGCCTGCGGGCGCCCTTTTCTGCAGTCAAAGCGGCAGGCGGTAGCGCAGAAACGCCGTGTCCCGCTGCCAGCCCAGGCTCTCATACGTCCTTTGCGCCGCCAGATTGTCGGTGGCGGTGGCCAGCTCCAGCCTGGCCACGCCATGGCGGCGTGCACGTTGTGCTGCCGCCTGCAACAAGCGGGTCGCGACTCCCCTGCGGCGGGCTTGCGGTGCGACGAACAGATCGTTGAGCAGCCATACCGGCGCCGCGGCGACTGATGAAAAGAGCGGAAACAGCTGGGTGAAGCCCTCGATCTCTCCGTCGGCAAGGGCCAGCAGCACGGTCGAGTCGCCGCGCAGCAGGCGTTCGCGGATAAAGGCGTGTGAACTCGCCGCATCGTCCTGGCCATAAAAACGTCGGTAGTCGTCGAACAGCGGCGCCAGCCGGCCAAGATCATCGAGGGTCGCTACACGCAGGGTCGCCGCCGATTCGTGCTGCGCGGGCCGGCACTGTTCCAGCGTGCGCCGCTGCCGGCCATCGGCATCGAAATTATCCTCGGCCAGCCAGGTTTCCAGCGCGGCTTGCGCGGCCGGCCATTCCCGGTCGAGCAGACTGAACCAGGCGGTATCGCGGTTGTGCCCGGATTGCACGCGCGCCTGGCGGAAGGTCCCTTCGTAACGGAAGCCGAGCCGCGTTGCCGCCCGGATCGATGCGGCATTCCGGTCATTGCATTTCCATTCATAGCGGCGATATCCCCAGGCGAAAGCTTGCTTCATCAGCAGGTACATGGCCTCGGTCGCGGCCGGCGTGCGTTGAAGCAGGGGCGAGAAACGCAGAAAGCCGACCTCGATCGCCCCATCTGCCGGTGCGATGCGCAGGTAACTGGCGATCCCGACCGCTTGCTCGCGACGACGGTCGATAATGGCGAAGAACAGCGGATCGCGGCTGTCGCGCATGCCGGCAAACCAGGCATCCCAGTCGGCGTCTGTGCGCGGTGCCGGCATCAGATACGTCCAGCCGGCACCATCGGTATCGGTTTCGAGTGCCGCGCGCAGGCCAGGGCCATGTCGCGGTGGTGAAAAGGGCTCCAGCTTGCAGAAACGGCCTTCGAGCACGGTGCCGTGCGCTGCCGCCGCACCTTGCCAATCCGGGACTTCGTACCCGAGGGGGAGGAGGGCGCGCATCAGATGCCGCCTCCGCAGCCGCACTCGACCGCCTTGCCCGGTGTTGCCGTGGTGGCGTAGCCGTCTCGCTTCCACCAGTCCAGCCCGCCCATCAACTCCTTGACGTCGAAACCCAGCTCGGCCAGCTTGAGCGCCGTCTTGGTCGAGGCATTGCAGCCGATGCCGTCGCAGAAGGCGACCAGCAACCGGTCGCGCGGCAGTTGTGCCACTATCGCGGCGTCGAACGGCCGCGGCAGGTTGATTGCGCCAGGCAGTGTCTCGGCGGCGTAGGCGGCCGGCGAGCGGCCATCGATCAACACGGGCGCATTGCCCTGACGTTGGCTTTCGACGACATCCGCGCTGTCGATTTCGTAGGCGAGTTTGGCGCGGTAGAACGCGACTTGGTCCATGGGCTACTCCTTGGCGGGGTTGAGGGCCGCCTGCTGGAGGCGGCGTGCCGTATGCGGCAGAACCATGATATAAAAGTACAGAGGATCCTTCATAGGGCCAAATAAGTTAAATATCGAGGGGCCACTTTGCACGAACACTGGATTATAGAAGCGTTGGCAAGCGAGCTCGACCGGCACAGCAAGGAGGGCTTGTCGCGCCAGCTCACGCGGCTGCTGCGCGACTGGATCGTCGCCGGGCGCCTCGTCGGCGAGGTGCGCCTGCCCGCCAGCCGCGATCTCGCGCAGTCGATGAGGCTCGGGCGCAATACCGTGCTCTACGCCTATGAACAGCTGTTGGCCGAAGGTTATCTGATTGCGCGCCAGGGGGCCGGCACTTTTGTCAATCGCCTGTTTGCACCCGCCGCCGGGCCCGCTTGCGTGCGCGAGCCGCTGCTCGGCTTGTCGATGCGCGGGCAGCGGCTCTGCACCGGCTACCTGCGTCCGCGCGAGGAACTGGAGGGGGCTTTCGTGCCTTGTGTGCCGGAACTGTCGGCCTTTCCGCATCGTATCTGGCAGCAGTTGCAGGCCCGTCACAATCGCCATGCCGACAGCCGGGATTTCAATTATCAGACCGGTGGCGGCCTGCGTGCGCTGCGCGAAGTGCTGAGCGATTACCTGCAACTGTCGCGTTCGGTGCGTTGCCATCCCGATCGCATCCTGATTACCCAAGGGGCGCAACAGTCGCTGGCGCTGGTGGCGCACCTGCTGGCCGACGCCGGCGACGTAGCGTGGATGGAGGAGCCCGGCTATCTGGGGGCGAAGGCCGCGCTCGCCGCCGCCGGGCTCGAACTGGTGCCGGCTCCGGTCGATGCCGACGGGCTGAATCCGCAAGGCGTGACCGACCCGCGCGTGCCGCGGCTGATCTATACCACTCCGTCGCATCAATTTCCGTCGGGGGTTGTGATGACACTCGCCAGGCGGCTGGAGTTGCTCGAACGTGCGGAACGCAGCAATGCCTGGGTGATCGAGGACGATTATGACAGTGAATTTCGCTACAGTTCGCAGCCCATACCGGCTTTGCAAGGTCTTGCCGACTCGGAGCGGGTCATCTATGTGGGAACCATGAGCAAGGTCATGTATCCCGGCCTGCGCATCGCGTATCTGGTGTTGCCGGACGCACTGATCGACGCCTTTCGACGCGCCAACGCCAGACTGTATCCGGAGGGGCACTATCGCTTGCAGGCGGCGCTGGCCGAATTCATCGAGCGCGGGCATTTCGCGCGCCATGTCCGGCGCATGCGCGAACTGTACCGCAGCCGCCAGGCGTGCCTGCGCCTGGCGCTGGGGCGTGGCGCCGGCGAGTGTCTGCAGCTGTCCCCGGGGGAGGCCGGCATGCATCTGGTGGCGACCTTGCCGTCGGGGATGGATGCGGTGCGGCTGGCCGCGGAGGCGTCGCAGCGCGGGGTCTGCCTGCGAACGCTGGGGCGCCATTATCTGGGCGAGGTCGGCGAGGAGGGCTGGGTGCTCGGGTATGCGGGTATTTCCGAGGCCGAAATCCGGCGCGGCGTCGAGGTCATCGCTGCCGTCATGGCGCCCTGAATGCGGCGGGGACGCGTCCGCTAGCGGCCCACGTCGGCGCGGTCGAGCCTGTAGACGATCAAGTCGTGCAGGACGCCGTAGAGATTTTCACCGTTGTTGATGCGCCCCGAGCGGTGAAAGCCGGCCTTCTGTGCGACGCGATTGCTGGCGGCGTTGAGCTCGGCGCAGCGCAGGAACAGGGTGTCGATGTTCAGCCGCTCGAAGGCATGGAGGCTCAAGGTGCCGAGCGCCTGCGACATGATCCCGCGGCAGGTGTGAGCTTCATCCAGCCAGTAGCCGACCAGGGCGGTGCGGTCGATGACGTCGCGCAGACCTATCGTGCCTATGATCGCGTCGTTGCTGATCAGAAAATAATGGTAGGCCAGCTGGTGGCGGAATTTGTGTTCGCAGTCGGCCAGGTAGCGAAAGCTGTTGACGGGGGTTTGCATCGCATCAAGCCAGGGAAGCCAGACGCGCAGGAAAGCGTCGTTTTTGCGTGTCAGCTCGAAAAATTCCTCGTAGCGCTTTTTTTGCACGGGAAGCAAGCGGATCTGTTCCATTTTCATTCCGGTTTATTTTTTTTGTCAAAAATTACCAATTATCATAAAAATACGCCGGGCAGAGACGATGCGCCAGCCCGGGAAAAGGAGTGGCCATGCGGCAAGGACAACATGATGCGCTATATACGGACCCGCGGCTGGTCGCGTTGTATGACGCGCTCAATGCGGGCGAGCGCGATTATCAGTTCTATCAGCATCTGATGGGCGATTCGCCGCGCCGTATTGTCGATGTCGGTTGCGGCAGCGGCCGCTTCGCCGTGCGCCTGGCCGCACAAGGCCATCAGGTGGTGGCGCTGGACCCGGCGCCGGCGATGCTGTCCGTGGCTCGGGCGCGCGAGGGGGGTGCCGGCGTGGACTGGAGAGAGGGCGGGGTCGAGTCGCTGGCCGTCGCCGAGCGTTTCGACTATGCCGTGATGACCGGACATGCTGTTCAGTGTCTGCTGGACGACAAGGCGCTACTGGCGACCCTGCGCGCCCTCTGCGCGCGGCTGCTTCCGGGCGGGCGGTTTTTGTTCGAAAGCCGCAATCCTTTGCTGGAACCCTGGCGCCGTTGGCGGCCGGATGCCTCGCGCAGGGCGATCACGACGGCGGCAGGGGAGTCGGTAGAGGTCTGGTATGACGGGGTCGCCCTGCATGGCGAGCGTCTTTCTTTCGACGAACACTACCGGTTTGCGCTCGATGATACGGAAATCGTCAGCAGCAGTTGCCTGCGGTTTATTGGGCGCGAGCGTCTCGCCGACCATTTGTTCGCGGCAGGTTTTGCGGGAGCGAGTTGGTATGGCGACTGGGATGGCTCCCCCTGGCGGCCGGACAGTCCCGAGATCATCGTGGCGGCGCAGGTCGGAGGGTGATGTCGTCTTTCATGGCTTTGAATGCCGGCTGGCGGATGAGCCGAGCAGGGGAGGGGGCAGGCAAACTGGAATGTAGTCAAATAGCCGCGCCTCAACCATGGGCTTGAAATGGGTATTGCTGCAATCGTTTGCCTGCGAATTGTTGAGTGCGCAACAATATTTTGATCCGCTAAAACCATTTTTATGAAATGGTTTTTTTATTGAAATTTATTTTATATAAATATGTTATTTTTCAAGTGCTTATGAAGTTTATATAAATTCATATTTTTGTTTAAATAAATAGCGCTCTCTCCGCGTAATACCCTTTTTTGGGTGCGGTTTCCAGTCTTTAAATCAATAAATACTCTTGAAAATACGGGGAAAATGGTTTGTAATACAGACCGTTCAGTTCAGACCCCGGACGGTGAAATCCGTTCAAATCCTTCGCCATTTATATTGGGCGAAGCCCTCGTCAAAAGCAGTACGGCGTCTTGCCGCCGCGGCCTCTGCACCAGCGGATCCGCTTCGCCATGGATGACAGAAAAAAACGCTCGACCGGGCAGGACGGCTCACGCCCTGCGGGGGCGGTTTTGCCTGGATCGCGCTGCCGGTGTCGATTTCGGAACTGTGACAACGGGTCATGTGTCCGCCCAGCGGGTGGTGAAGGTCCGTCCCGCCGCCTCCGGCCGCGTCAGCCGGTGCGATACCGATCCGGGGCGACACATGCCGCTTTCAATCAATGAAGGTCGTTTAGATGATAAACAGAAAACACCCAACCATTGCACGGGGGCTTGCGCTGGCTTTCGTCGCGGTGCTTGCCGGCTGCCATGGCGGCATCCTGGACCCGAAAGGACAGGTTGCGGCGGATGAGAAGTCCTTGATCATCACGGCAACCGTGCTGATGATGCTCGTGGTCGTTCCCGTCATCGTGATGACTCTCGCGTTTGCCTGGAAATACCGCGCGAGCAACACGAACGCGACTTACACCCCCAAGTGGGCGCATTCGCACAAGATCGAAGCCATCGTCTGGCTGGTCCCCTGTGTCATCATCGTGTTCCTGGCCATCCTGGCGTGGAAGACCACGCACCGTCTCGACCCCTATCGCCCGCTGGATTCCGACAAAAAACCGGTCACCATCGAAGCGGTGTCGCTGAACTGGAAGTGGGTGTTCATCTACCCCGACCTTCATATCGCCACGGTCAACCAGATCGCTTTCCCGGTCGATGTGCCCGTCAATTTCAAGATCACGTCGGGATCGGTGATGAATTCCTTCTTCATCCCCCAACTCGGCGGCCAGATCTACGCGATGACCGGAATGATGACTCGCCTGCATCTGATCGCGAACGAAGCCGGCAGCTACGACGGCCTGTCGTCCAACTATAGCGGTGCCGGTTTCTCCGGCATGCATTTCAAGGCGATCGCCACCCGTACGCCGGCAGAATTCGACGCCTGGGTGAAACAGGTGCGCGAAAAATCCTCGCGCACGCTGGATGCCGCTGCCTTCGACGCGCTGTCCAAGCCCAGCGAGAACCATCCGGTCGAGTATTTTTCGTCCGTCACGCCCGATCTGTTTACCACGATTTTGAACCGGTACATGTCGAACCACATGGTTATGCGAGCGCCCGGTAAACCCGGCCAGTTGGCCGATCTGAAGTCTGGCACGTGTACGCCGGTCGCCAAGGAGTAAGAACGAGATGTTCGGAAAACTAAGTCTGGACGCCATCCCTTTCCACGAACCCATCATCATGGTGACGCTCGCCGGTGTCGGCGTGGTCGGTCTAGCGCTGATCGCCGCGATCACCCGCTTCGGCAAGTGGGGCTATCTGTGGAAGGAATGGTTCACCTCCGTCGATCACAAGCGTATCGGCGTGATGTATATCATCGTGGCCCTGGTCATGCTGCTGCGCGGCTTCGCCGACGCCCTGATGATGCGCACGCAACTCGCGCTGGCCACCAACGGTCACCTCGGCGTGCTGCCGCCCGAACACTACGACCAGATCTTCACCGCGCACGGTGTGATCATGATCATCTTCATGGCCATGCCGTTCATGACCGGCCTGATGAATATCGTGGTGCCGCTGCAGATCGGCGCGCGCGACGTCGCCTTCCCCTTCCTGAACTCGCTGAGCTTCTGGTTGCTGGTTGCCGCCGCTGCCCTGGTCAATGTCTCCCTCGGCGTCGGCGAGTTCGCCCGCACCGGTTGGGTTGCCTATCCCCCGCTGGCCGAACTGGCCTACAGCCCGGGGGTCGGGGTCGATTACTACACCTGGGCCCTGCAGATAGCGGGGGTAGGGACGACGCTCACGGCGATCAATTTCCTGGTTACCGTGATCAAGATGCGCGCACCGGGCATGAAATGGATGCAGATGCCCATCTTTACCTGGACCTGCACCTGGGCCAACGTACTGATCGTGGCGTCCTTCCCGATCCTGACCGGTGCGCTCGCGCTTCTGAGTCTCGATCGCTACATGGATTTCCACTTCTTCACCAACGACGGTGGCGGCAACGCCATGATGTATATCAACCTGTTCTGGGCCTGGGGCCATCCCGAGGTCTACATACTGGTGCTGCCGGCGTTCGGCGTATTCTCGGAAGTCATTTCCACCTTTACCGGCAAGCGCTTGTTCGGCTACGCCTCCATGGTCTGGGCCAGTGGCGCGATCACCGTGCTCAGCTTCCTGGTCTGGCTCCACCACTTCTTCACGATGGGGTCCGGCGCCAATGTCAACGCCTTCTTCGGGATCGCGACGATGATTATCGCCGTGCCGACCGGGGTGAAGTTGTTCAACTGGCTGTTCACCATCTACCGCGGACGCTTGCATTTCACTGCGCCGGTCATGTGGACGCTGGGCTTCATGGTCACCTTCTCCATCGGCGGCATGACCGGCGTGCTGATGTCGGTGCCGGGGGCAGACTTCGTGCTGCACAACAGCCTGTTCCTGATCGCGCACTTCCATAACACCATCATCGGGGGCGCCGTATTCGGTTATCTGGCCGGCTTCAGCTTCTGGTTCCCGAAGGCTTTCGGTTTCAAGCTCAACGAAAAGCTGGGCAAGGCCGCGTTCTGGTTCTGGCAGAGCGGTTTCTACTTTGCTTTCGTGCCGCTCTACATCCTGGGTTTCATGGGCATGACCCGGCGCCTGAATCACACCAACAATCCGGACTGGACGCCCTGGCTCTATCTGGCCTGCGTCGGTGCGGTCCTGATTCTGCTTGGCATCGCCTGCCAGCTGCTGCAGCTCTATGTCAGCCTGCGCGACCGCGAGAAGAACGAGGATGTGAGCGGCGACCCGTGGAATGGCCATACGCTGGAATGGTCGACCTCGTCTCCACCGCCGTTCTACAACTTTGCCACTCTGCCGGTTGTGCACGATATCGACGCATTCACCGATATGAAAGAGAAGGGCATCGCTTACGCCCGTCCGGCCTGCTATGAGCCCATCCATATGCCGAAGAATACCTCGGCCGGTATTTTCATCGCCGCTTTTGTCGGCGTGGCAGGGTTTGCGGCCATCTGGCATATCTGGTGGCTGGCCGTCATCGGTTTGATCGGGGTCGTCGCCAGCTTCCTGGTCCGCGCCTACGACGACGATGTGGATTACTACGTGCAACCCGATGAAATCGAGCGTATCGAAAGTGCACATCTGAAAAAAATTGCGAAGCAGGCTTAAGCAACCATGTCGACACATGTAAACCCGGCGCACAGCGCACATGCCCACGGGCATGAACACCACGACAGCGGATCCAGTACCGTCCTCGGTTTCTGGCTCTATCTGATGACGGACTGCATCCTGTTCGCGACCGCATTCGCGACCTATTCGGTGCTGTTCCAGAACACGGCCGGCGGTATCGCCGGCAAGGACATCTTCGAGCTGAAGTATGTGCTCGTCGAAACCTTCGCTCTGCTGTTGAGCAGTATCACTTATGGCTTTGCCATGATTTGTGCCCACAAGGGCAATAAGGCGGGCGTGATCGGCTTCTTGCTGGTGACCTTCCTGTTTGGCGCCCTTTTTATCGGGATGGAAGTCAATGAGTTCCACCATCTGATCGTCGAAGGCCACGGTCCCAACGCCAGTGCTTTCCTGTCCGCCTTCTTCGCGCTCGTCGGCCTGCATGGGCTGCACGTGACGGCGGGGCTGTTGTGGATGGCCGTGCTGATGCTCGAGACGCGCAAGCGCGGTCTCCAGCCGCGCACGCTGACGCGTCTGAGTTGCCTGAGTCTGTTCTGGCACTTCCTGGACATCGTCTGGATCTGTGTGTTTACCGTCGTCTATCTGATGGGGGCCATGTAAATGAGTCAAGGAAACAGTCATGCCGCGAGCCACGGCAGCGTCAGATCCTATGCCACCGGCTTTGTGCTGTCGCTGATTCTGACCGTGATTCCGTTCTGGATGGTCATGAGCGGCCACTTCGATCGCCATACGACGACGATTTCGATCTTTGCCTTTGCCGTTGCGCAGATTCTGGTGCACCTGAAGGCTTTCCTGCACCTGAACTTTACGCGTGAAGGGCGGATCAATTCCTTTTCGTTCATGTTCACCGCGCTCGTCATCGTCTTGCTGGTGGGCTTGTCCATCTGGATCCTATCCAGCGCCACCCTGATGATGGTCCACTGAGTACGCACCGTGAAGCTAAAGCGCTATCTGCTCGTCACCAAGCCGGGGATCATCTTCGGCAACCTGATCTCGGTCGCGGGGGGCTTTTTGCTCGCCTCTCGCGGGCGTATCGATTTCGCCCTGTTCCTGGCGACCGTGCTGGGCTTGTCGCTGGTGGTGGCATCCGGCTGCGCGATCAATAACTGCATCGACCGCGATATCGACCGCAAGATGCAGCGCACGCGCAACAGGGTGCTGGTGACCGGCGCCATCTCCGTTCGCGCAGCCTTCGCGCATGGAGTGGTGCTTGGCATTGCCGGGTTCTGGATACTCGGGTACTGGACGACGCCGGTGGCGGTGGCGTTTGCCGCCTTCGGTTATGTGGTTTATGTCGGGCTTTACAGTCTGTATATGAAGCGCCATTCCGTTTATGGAACGCTGGTCGGCAGCTTGTCCGGCGCGGTGCCGCCCGTGGTTGGCTATTGTGCGGTCAAGGGCAGTTTCGACATGGGGGCCGCGATCCTGCTGCTGATGTTCAGCCTGTGGCAGATGCCACACTCCTATGCGATCGCGATTTTCCGGTTTTCGGATTACCAGGCGGCGGGTATTCCCGTGTTGCCAGTGGTCAAGGGGGTGACGGCGGCCAAACGCCAGATCGTTCTGTACATCGTCGCCTTCGCCGCCGCCACGCTGATGCTCGGCCTCAGTGGTTATGTCGGCTACGGTTATCTGGCGGTGGCGGGTGCCACCAGCTTGTGGTGGCTGCGCATGGCCTTGTCCGGCTACCGTTCGGCTGTCGATGATAGGGCCTGGGCGCGCCAGGTGTTTGTTTTTTCCATCGTCACCATCACCGCACTCAGCGTGATGATGGCGCTCGACTTCCAGAGTCCCGCGGCCGGGTTTGTTGCGGCTCGTTTGTAAACCGGACAGCCCTTGTGGCACCGAACCCATCGTCCCTGTGTGACGATGGGTTTTTTTGCGTGGCAGGTTAGTGTTATGTCATCCCTTCTTATATTTTTCAGCGCAAAAAGGTAGTATGAGGGTCGGCCACGCTAGTGAACAGCGAGGCGTGAACGCCCGGTCCGTACTGTGCATCTGCCGGTGACTAGGGCTATTTTGGCTCGCCGCAATGTGTGTTCCCATGGCGCGATGCCGTGCAAGCCGGCATCTGCAGCTACCCTGCCTTGCCGTGAACAGGACGATGGCACCGAATGTTCCATGACTGAAGACTACCCTCGCAACGCTAGGCATCGCTCGATTTTATCGGGTTCCGGACCCCGGGCCTCCCCGCATGTGGCCACGAAGATCGTCGCTGTTTACGCGGTATTCTCGGTACTCTGGGTTGGCATCGGCGATCGTCTGGTCGCCGCTTTCAGTCCCGATATCAGAGTGTTTGCCCTGATCAGCGTGGCCAAGGGCTGGCTGTTCATCGCACTGACCTCGCTGCTGCTTTTTTTGCTGCTGCGCCGGGTGCTCGCGGCCTGGTCCAGTTGGGAGCGTGAACTCAGGGAAAACGAAGAGAGCCTGAATTTTGTCCTGGAGGGGGGGCAACTCGGATTTTGGGACTGGAATTTTCAGACCAATCACGTCAAGCGCAACCGGATCTGGGCCGAAATGCTTGGCTACCCCTTCGAGGAGATCGAGTTCACGACCCGGCAGTGGACCGATTTCATTCATCCCGACGATCGCGACCGGGTCTGGCATTCGATCCACAGCGTTCTCAACGGGCAGAAGGCGATGCACGAATTGACCTATCGTCTGCGCACCAGCGATGGCGGCTACAAGTGGGTGCTTGACCGTGCGCGCGTGGTTCAGCGCGATGCCCAGGGGCAACCGATCCGTCTGTGCGGGACCCATACCGATGTCGACAAGCTGAAGCGGGCGGAGCAGGCCCTGGAGGACAGCGAACAACGCTTCCGCGGTATTTTCGAGAATGCCGCCATCGGCATCGCCCAGATTGGGCTGGACGGCGGCCTGCTCAATTTCAACGATGCATTCTGCACGATCATCGGTCATCGCCGCGAGGAGCTGGAACGGCCTGGGTCGATGGCGGAACCGTTTTCCTTGCGCGTCGATCTGGATATCACGCGGCAGGATCTGAATCGTCTGTTCGAGGGGCAAGTCGCCTGTCTGGAAATCGAAAAACGTTATCTGCGATGCGATGCCGAACCGGTCTGGGTCCACCTTTCGGCTTCGCTCGTCAGCGATGCAGACGGTCAGCCGCAGTACATCATCAGTACCTTCCAGAATATAACGGCACGCAAGAAGCTGCAGGAAGAACTGGAAGTCCAGGCTCGGCTGGACGGCTTGACCGGCGTCAATAATCGCCGCTATTTCCTTGAACGCAGCGTGATCGAACTGTCGCGCTCCGCACGCTACGGCAACCCCTTGTCCTTGCTGATGATCGATATCGACCATTTCAAGCATGTCAACGACACCTGGGGCCACAAGGCCGGCGATAGCGTGCTGCAGCGGCTCGGCCACGTGTTTCGCGACGGCTTGCGGGAGGTCGATATCATCGGGCGGATGGGGGGCGAGGAGTTCGCGATTTTGCTGCCGATGACAGGAAGCCTTCGCGCGGTGGAGGTGGCGGAGCGCTTGCGCACCCATGTGGCCGGCTGTTTGATCGAGGTCGACAGCACTTTGACGCTGTCGGTGACCATCTCGGTCGGCGTATCGACATTGCAGGCCACGGAAGGCAGTATTGACGCCTTGCTGAGCAAGGCGGATCAGGGTTTGTATCTGGCCAAGGCGAACGGCCGCAACCGGGTGGTTTGTTGAGGGCGCACGCCTTCCTCCCCGGCACGCAGACGGGCCGGGGAGGGGGGCGGATTTACAAGGCGGGGTAGTCGGTATAGCCGGCGGCTCCGGAGCCGTAGAAGGTTTCCGGGTGCGGCGCGTTCAGCGCTGCCCCCGTCCGGAAGCGTCGCGGCAGGTCGGGGTTGGCGATGAAGGGAACGCCGAAAGCGACGGCATCGGCGGTGCCGGCCTCGACGACGCTGGCCGCGCTCTCGGCGCTGAATTTTTCGTTGGCGATGAAGACGCCGCCGAATTCGCGCTTCAGCATCGGGCCCAGGCTGTCGGCGCCTTGCGCCTCGCGCGCGCAAATGAAGGCGATGCCGCGGCGGCCGAGTTCGCGTGCCACATAGCCGAAGGTCTCGGCCGGGTTGTCGTCACCCATGGTGTGGCTGTCGCCGCGCGGAGCGAGGTGCATACCGACGCGTCCGGCACCCCATACTTCGATGCAGGCATCGGTGACTTCCAGCAGCAGGCGTGCGCGGTTTTCGACCGAACCGCCATACATGTCGGTGCGCTGATTGGTCGAGCTTTGCAGAAACTGATCGAGAAGATAGCCGTTGGCGCCGTGGATTTCCACGCCGTCGAAGCCGGCGGCGAGGGCATTTGCCGCGCCCTTGCGGTAGGCGGCGACAATGCCGGCGATTTCTGCCGTCTCCAGCGCACGCGGAGTGGTGTATGCCCGCATCGGACGCAGCAGGCTGACATGGCCTTCGGCAGCGATGGCCGACGGTGCGACCGGCAAGGCGCCGTCAAGGTACTCTGGGTCCGATATGCGACCCACGTGCCACAGTTGCAGCACGATACGGCCGCCTTCTTCGTGCACGGCGGTCGTGATCTTTTTCCAGCCTTCGACCTGCTCATCCGACCAGATCCCCGGCGTATCCGGGTAGCCGACCCCCATCGGGGTGACGGCGGTCGCTTCGCTGATGATCAGGCCGGCACTCGCGCGCTGGCGATAGTACTGGGCCATCAAGTCGTTCGGCACACGGCCGGCATCGGCGCGGCAGCGGGTGAGCGGTGCCATGATGATGCGGTTTTTCAGCTCGATCTTGCCCAGGGTGAGGGGGGAAAACAAAATCGTCATTGCGGCGTTCTCCTGATATTTAAAGCGCGGCGATCGCGTCGATGGACGCTCCGTTCTCAAAGGTCGCGTTGCAGGTTTTCCAGAAAGGTCTGGATGATGTATTCGTTGCGGCGGTAATAAACCCATTGTCCGACGCGTCGGCTGGCGATCAGCCCGGCACGCTGCAGGATGGCCAGATGCGACGATACGGTCGATTGGGACAATCCGGCGCGCTGGTCGATCTGCCCGGCGCACACGCCAAGTTCGAGCGGGTGTTCCTGATTGGGAAAATGGGTCTGCGGGTCTTTCAACCAGTTCAGAATGTCGCGGCGCACGGGGTTCGCGAGTGCTTTGATGATGTCATCGGTGTTCATGGGCCTCTTCTCCGAATTTGTATCGAATTATAGCGATATATCGCTATGTAAATCTACATATTTCGATATTTAAATTTATAGCTGTCGCTTTTCCCCACTGCCGCGCCTTGGTCCGCACTTGGCGCGCGGGGAAGTTCACCGTGTATGATAGGAACCGCTCGCACCTGCATGGCTGCGTTCCCTTTCTGTCATACGAGAGAATGTCATGACCGTTTCCGACTCCGACCGCCTGCGACAGGGCTGCTCGCTCATTCTGCACGGCTTTCATGTGCCAACGCCTGCCGCCGAGTTTCGCGCCATGGCCGACTGGTGCGAGGCGCATGCCGTCGAGCACGATCTCTATGGCGACGGCGATCTGCTGTCCGGCTTCGAGGCGCGGGTGGCCTCCGTGCTTGGCAAACCCGCTGCGGTCTTCATGCCCAGCGGTACGATGGCGCAGTTGATCGCCATGAGGATCTGGAGCGAGGCGCAAGGCGTGGAGCGCATCGGCCTGCATCCGACATCGCATCTGCTGCTGCATGAGGAGCAGGCCTACCAGGCTCTGTTCGGTCTGCACGCGGTTGCGCTCGGCGATCGCTTGCGCCCATTGCGTGCGGACGACCTGGCCGCGCTTCGGCAGCCTCTGGCGTGCTTGCAAGTTGAACTGCCGTTGCGCGAGGCCGGCGGACAATTGCCGGAGTGGGATGCGCTGCTGGCGTTGCAGGATGCGGCGCGCGCGCGCGGATTGCCGCTGCATATGGATGGGGCGCGTTTGTGGGAATGCCGTGCTTTCTACGGCCGCAGCCATGCGGAAATCGCGCACGGTTTTGCCTCGGTCTATGTCTCGGTTTACAAAGGCCTGGGTGGCATCGCCGGGGCGGTGCTGGCCGGCGACCAGGCGTTCATCGCGCAGGCGCGCGTGTGGCAGCGGCGAATGGGTGGGGTGCTGGTGCGGCAGAGTCCGATGGTGGTCTCGGCGGCGATGCGTTTCGACGAGCGGCTGGGCTTGATGGATGCGTGCTACCGGCGCACGCTGAGCTTGGCGCAGGGGCTGGCGTCTATCCCCGGGGTGCGTGTCAATCCCGCGCGCCCGCAAGTCAATATGCTGCACCTGTACTTCGATGCGCCAGCCGAACGGGTGCGACGGGCGCGCGACCGCCTGGCCGAAGCCGAGGGGTGCTGGCTGCTTGGCGGGGTGCGCGAGGCTGACGTGCCGGGTTGGAGCGTCAGCGAACTGTATGTCGGCGACACCCTGCTGGGGCTCGACGATGCGCAAGTGCTTCCGTGGTATGTGCGCTTGCTCGAACTGGCGCGCAAGCAAGAGGGGGAATGATGCAACGACTGACCATATCGATGGACGATGAGCTGGCTGCGGCCTTCGAGTCGCTGATGGTGCGCAAGGGCTATGCCAACCGTTCGGAGGCGATTCGCGACATGCTGCGGCGCGAACTCGGCGAAATGGAGCTGACCGTGGCGGCGGGGCAGCCCTGCGTGGCGGTGCTCAGCTATATCTACGATCATCACGAGCGCCAGTTGTCGTCGCGGCTGACCGATCTGCAGCACGATCACCACGACATGACCGTGGCGACGATGCATGCCCACCTCAGCCACGAGGATTGCATCGAGACGGCCATCCTGCGCGGATCGAGCGCCGAGGTCGAGCGCTTTGCGCAGGAAGTGGTCGCCCAGACCGGCGTCCGGCACGGGCATATCCATCTCGTGCCGCTGGCGGCCGGGCAGCCGCCCGCCGTCGGCGCTTACCGCCGCCTGCGCTCCTGAAGGCGGCTTCTGTGCCCGGGTGCGCTGCCTCCCCGTCTGGCGCGCGATCGGCATCCGCACCGGACGGCTCCGGCCCTGGCGACAAGCTTGGGACTAAACGATCTGGATCAGACCCTGCACGCCCATCCCCCCTCCGACCAGCATCATCAGTGCACTGGAGAAATAGGGCATCTTGCGCGCGAGCAGGCTCAATGAGCCGAAGCGCTTGTGCAAATGGCGTGCTCCCCAGGCCGCAATGACGCCGACGGCGACCAGCGAGCAGGCCAGGCCGAAACTGAACGAGGCCACCATGGCGACGCCAAGGGAGAACTGTTTCAGCTGCAGACAGATCAGCAAAATGGTAACCGATGCCGGGCACGGCATCAGGCCGCCGCTCAAACCGAACAGAGCGATCTGTCCGGTGCCGACAGGCCGGCCATCGAAGCGTTTCGCGAGTTCGGCGGCATGCGCGCGTTCATGGGCATCCTGATATTCGCCGCCATGATGGTCGTGGTCGTGGTCATGTGCGTGACCGGGCGCGTGGGCATGCTCGCGCGACAGGGCGTGGCGAGCGAACGCGCGGTTATCGCGCCAGGTGCGCAGCCACATCCAGCTGGCGACGATGATGACGATGCTGGCCGAAACCAGCATGAAATAGGGTTCGGCCTGCTGCGCAATCAGATGATTGCCGAAGCGCAGCGCGGCCATCGCCAGCACCCATACGATCAGTGAGTGCGACAGGGCTGCGCACAAACCGAGGACGACGGCTTGCCCTATCGTCCCGCGGATGGCGATGATGAACGAGGCCATCATGGTCTTGGAGTGGCCGGGTTCCAGCCCGTGCAGGGCACCCAATAGAATGGCGGACGGAATGAATAGCCAGGCGTTGCCGGCGCCTTGCTGAATGATCTCGGCGATAGGTGGCATGATTGTCGTTCCGCAATGGTCTTCGCGAATAATGTATACTGGCCCCTAGTATATAGCAATGTACTGGGGGATAGTATGACGCATACCGTAAAAGGGAAAAAAGCGTTGCTCACGCGCGTTCGGCGCATCAAGGGGCAGGCCGATGCCCTGGAGCGCGTGCTGGAGACCGGCGGCGAGTGTGGAGCGATTTTGCAGCAGATCGCCGCGATACGCGGGGCGGTCAGCGGGCTGATGAATGAAGTGCTGGAGGGGCATCTGCGTGACCATCTCGGCCCGGAAGCCATCGACCCGGAGCAGCGCGGGCACGACCTTGAGCCGGTTCTGCGCGTGTTGCGCTCATATCTCAAATAAGGGGACGGCATGCGACTCGCCCTGATAGGGGTCTGTTCATGGCTGGGGGTGGCGAGTGCGGCGCCAGCGGCACCGCTGCCGGCCGTGACGCCGCAAGGACACGAACTGGATCGGATTCTCGATGGCTTTGACCTCGATACCCTCTGGCAGGCCGGCAGTCGGGTAAATTGGGCCACCGGCGTCGCGCTAGGCCCAAGCCATCGCCCGGGGGGGACCCATTGCAGTGCCTTCGCTGCCGCTGCCGCGCAGCGGCTGGGGGTGTATCTGTTGCGCCCGCCCGCGCATAGCGCGGTGCTGCTGGCCAATGCCCAGTACGATTGGCTCGGCGGCGACGCCGGCCGCGCAGCCGGGTGGCGAGAGGTCGATGGCGCACTGGCCGCGCAGGAGGCGGCCAACCTCGGGAGCCTGGTGGTGGCGGTGTACCGTAACCACCACAACGATCACCCCGGACATATCGCCATCGTGCGTCCCGCCGAGCTGGACGACACCCGTGTCGCTCGCGTTGGCCCCGACGTGATCCAGGCCGGCAGGAATAATTACCGCCGCGTCGCGCTGGCGCAAGGGTTTCTCTGGCATCCGGCCGCCTGGCGCCGGCATGAAGTTCGTTTCTTCTCTCACCCGGTCGAGTTTGCGCCGGCTGCGGCGGTGCCGGCCGGTGTAGACGCGCGATGAAATTACGGCATTGCAGTGTCATAATTGATGCCTGCCATGAACAGGGTCGTCGCTGCCATGA
Organism: Paludibacterium yongneupense DSM 18731; assembly: GCF_000422925.1. Classification (GTDB taxonomy): domain Bacteria; phylum Pseudomonadota; class Gammaproteobacteria; order Burkholderiales; family Chromobacteriaceae; genus Paludibacterium; species Paludibacterium yongneupense. The sequence goes on along the minus strand of NZ_AUGZ01000005.1, from coordinate 300,005 downwards.
ACGCACATCGGTCAACCCGCGCCGGAAACGCAGAATTTCTCGAGCTGATTGCTGAACTCGAGCGCCTGGTGGCGGCGAGCGAGGCCATCGAGAGCGAATTTCAACGTGAACTGGACGCGGTTCACCCCTCGCAGTACGAGAGCGCGCGCAATCTTCTGCATTATCTGGCCATGCGACGCATCGATCTGCGCTCCACGCAGCACCGCCTGGCCCGGCTCGGGCTCAGCTCGCTCGGTCGTATCGAAGCGCATGTTCAGGCCACGCTGGTCAGCGTGCTGCAGGCCCTGTGCCGTATGGCCCGGCAGCCGCTATCGCGTTGCCGCTTGCCGCGCGACCCGCTCGATTTCGAGCGTGGCGGCGAACTCTTGAGTCTTCATGCGGCCTCGGTGCTCGGCGCACCCCCTGCCGGGCGCCGGACGCGCATCATGGTGACGGCGCCATCGCAACTCGCCGACGAGGGCGATCTGTTGCCGCGTCTGCTGGCCAGTGGAATGAATATTCTGCGTATCAATGGCGCGCATGATACGCCCCAGGCATGGCAGCGTATGGCCGAGCGGCTGCGCAGCCTCGACCCTGACGGAAGCTGCTTGCTGTCCTTTGATCTGGCCGGTCCGAAGTTGCGTACCGGCCCGGCTGCGAAGCGCGAAGGCGTGGTCAGGTTCAAACCCTTGCGCGATGCCCGGCGGCGCGTATTGCAAGCCGCCGCCGTGCGGCTGGTGTGGGAGGGCGAGGCCGTGGCACGGGACGTGCCCTTGTCGTGCCCCTTGCCGGCCCGGGTCGGCGACCGGATCCGGCTCATCGATTTTCGCGGCAAGGCGCGCGAGTTGAGCGTGGTCGATGTCGAGAGCGGGGCATGTCTGTGTCACGCCCGTGCCTCGGTCCATCTGGCGGCCGGGTTGACGCTGACCTTGATGCGTGCGGGCGAAGTCGTCGCCGCCGCGAAGGTAGCCGGCTTGCCGGCGGTCGAGTGCTCGCTGCTGCTGCATCCCGGCGATTTGCTCGATATCGTGCCCGGCGAAATGCCGGCGCGTCCTGCGCTGGACGCGGGCGATGGCGGGACACCGACGCCGGCCTGCGTTTCGTGCGGGCTGACCGAGTTGTTTGCCCAAGCGGCGGTCGGCGCGCGCGTGTACTTCGATGATGGCAAAATCGGCGCCACCGTGCTCGATGTCGCCCCGGATCGTCTGCGGGTGAGGGTCGATCATATCGCCGGCGGGCATGCGCATCTGGGGGGAGGCAAGGGGATCAATCTTCCCGGCAGCGCGCTGCGCCTGCCCGCCCTGACTGCCGCCGATCTCGCCGCGCTGGAGCAGGTTGCCGGGCGTGTCGATCTGGTCGCGCTGTCTTTTGTGCAGACGGCGCGCGACGTGCATCATTTACGCGCGGCGCTCGAGCGACAGGCGGCGACCCGGGTCGGTATCATACTCAAGATCGAAACGCGGCAAGCTTTCGAGAATTTGCCGGAACTCCTGCTTGCCGTGCTGTGTCACCCGCGGGTCGCCGTGATGGTGGCGCGTGGCGACCTGGGCGTCGAGCTGGGCTTTGAACGCCTGGCCGAGGTGCAAGAAGAAATTCTCTGGCTGTGCGAAGCGGCGCATATCCCGGTGATCTGGGCTACGCAGGTGCTGGAAACCCTGGCCAAGACCGGAGCGCCATCGCGTGCAGAAATTACCGACGCGGCGATGGGCGGGCAGGCCGAGTGTGTGATGCTGAACAAGGGGCCGTATATCGACCGGGCGGTGCGCTTCTTGAGCGGGGTGCTCGCGCGAACCGAAGCGCACCACGATAAAAAGTCGAGCATGCTGCGCCGGCTCGGGGTGTCGGCGACCCGGGGGTAGACCGAAAAGAAAAGCCCTTGCAAATAATGGGTTTGTAAGGGCTTTCTGTTGTGTGCCTCGCGCGTGGTGCGCGCGGCGGGGTGGGGGCGCTTAATCTTCGATCAATACGCATTCGTCGGCGCGAATGAAGAAGATTTGGGCGGTACCACCGATCAGTGCTTCGGCAGAGTGGGACGAGAGCTTGCGCAGCCAAGTCGTACAGCCGGGGCGGCGGAAGAATTCGTTGCGCTTTACCAGATGAAAGCTAATTTGAGCATTTTGCATAGTATTAAGAGTCCTCAATGAAAATGTTGCAGTGCACCACGAGACGAATTCTAGTTCTTGTGCAGAACAAGTTCTTGATTTGACTCAATAACGGTGAATATTGCCGTCGCGGCTGTCCCGGCGCCAGGTGCCCTGGTTTGCTGGCTGTTCAAGGCCTGGCGGCGGGGCCGGGCACCGATGCCAGCGGCAGCAAAGTGCGCAAGCGTAACGCAAGCCACAGCAGAATGGCCAGTGCGAAGCCGAGAATGGCCGCGACACCGTTCCAGCCACCATAGCGCCACATCAGCCCCGAGAACGTGCCGAGCAGGCTGGACCCCAGGTAGTAGGCGGTCAGATAAAACGCCGAGGCCAGCGCGCGCGCGCGTAATGCGCGCCGACCTATCCAGCTGCTGGCCACCGAGTGCCCGCCGAAAAACCCGAAGGTGAACAGCGCGATACCGAGCATCATCAGCAGTAGCGAGGCGAACAGGGTGATGCTCAGGCCGACGCCCATCAATGCAACCATGATCCACAACATATTGCGCCGTCCGAAGCGGTCGGCCATGCGTCCGACCCAGGCCGAGGACCACATGCCGACCACATAGAGCGAAAAGACCAGCCCCAGCGCGCCGGGGCGCAGATTGTAGGGCGCGGCCATCAGGCGGTAGCCCAGGTAGTTGTAAAGGCTGACGAAAGCGCCCATCAGCAGGAAGCCGCATAAAAACAGCAAGGGCAGGCCGTCGTCGCTGAAATGGCTGGCTATATCGCGGCGCAGGCCGGGCAGGTTGAGCCGGATCGGTTTGAAATGACGCGATGGGGGCAAGCTGCGGCGAAATTCCCAGGCTCCGGCTGCGCCGAGCAGGCCCAGGGTCAGGATCGCAGGGCGCCAGCCAAAGCCATCAGCGATCAGGGCGGACAGAAAGCGGCCGCACATGCCGCCCAGTGCATTGCCTGCGATATACAGTCCCATCGAGCGTCCGAGCGACAGGGGGTCGATCTCTTCGCTCAGATAAGCCATCGCCACCGCCGGCAGGCCGGCCAGTACGATGCCGAACAGGGTGCGCAAAACCAGGAATTGCTGGAAACTAGTGGCGAAGGAGGCGGCCACCATCAGAAGCGCGGCCAGCGACAGCGCGCCGTTCATGACCGGTTTGCGCCCGATTTTGTCGGCCAGCAGACTGGCCGGGATCAGACTCAGCGCAAGCCCTGTAGTCGCCGTCGACACCGCGCCGCTGGCCGCGGCAGGCGAGAGGTTGAAGTCGCGCGAAAACAGCGGCATCAGGGGTTGGGTGCAGTAAAGCAGGGCGAAGGTAGAAAAACCGCCGGCGAACATGGCGCGCGCCGTTGCACGGTAGGCGGCGGAACCGGCTTTGAGTTTGACCGCTGCGGGCGCCGGGCGCCCTTCGGTTCCATCGGCGGGGGGCTGCGGCGGTAATGCTGACTGCATTGAACAATCCTGAACACGAATAGGGGATCATGAAGATAGTAAAGCATGCACACGCACGGCGCCATGAGATTGCCTTGCCGTTCGGCGCGTGCGCCGACGCAAGGCGGGCACGAAGAGGGCGCGACTGATGGTCTTCCGTCTCGAATCCTCGGCCTTCTTCGCTTCTCTGTTCCTGTCCCGGCTGGCCGACCAGATGCTGTTGTTTCTGGTGCCGCTCGTCGTCTATCAGACAACCGGCAGTGCGTCCTGGTCCGGCATGGCCTTTTTTGTCGAGTCCTTGCCGCGTTTTATCGCGTTTCCAGTCTGCGGCATCCTGTGCGATCGCCATTCGCCGCTGTCGCTGCTGCAGTACAGCCAGGTGTGGCGCGCAGTGGCATGCGCGGCGGTGCTGGCCGCCTGGAGCGTCGCCCCCGGAATCGGCTGGCTGATGCTGCTGTCAGCCGTGTGTGGTGTACTGACCACCCAGGGCTTCATGGCGCGCGAAGTCATGTTGCCGCATCTGTTCTCGGTCCATTCTTTCGAGAAGGTGCTCGCCTATTCGCAGATTGCTGAACAGGCGGGCATGGTATCGGGCCCATTGCTGGCTGGATGGCTGCTCACGCACGGCACCTGGCAGCAGGGCGTGGTCGCGGCGGCAGTGCTGTTCCTGGCCGCCGATGGGGGGACCGTTTTGTGGCGGCGGCGCAGCCGGGTGCGCTTCGCACCGCCGCCGTCTATCGGCGGGTGGGGGCTGCAGCCATTCCGGATCGCGTTGCACCATATCTGGCGCTTGCCGGAATTGCAACGCATCATCACCCTGGCCGCCGGGGTCAATCTGATTGTCGGCATCACGCTGGCGACGTCGGCCGCGATGCTGACCGGTGCCCTGCATGGCTCGCGCGCAGAATACGCCGCCTTGCAGACGGCAGGGGCGGTGGCGACTATCGCGGTGTTGTTTTTTGTCGCCCATGCACGCTTGTCGCTGGCCGTACTGGGGCTGTGCGGCTTTCTCGCCATTCTGGCCGGCGCGGTGCTGACCGCGCAGACGCAGAACGTCGGCCTCTACGCCTCCGGTTTCGTGCTGATCTGCGGTTTCGACAAGATGTTCAATATCTATCTGCGCAGCCTGCGGCAGCGCGTGATTCCGCCGCGCGATTTCGGCAAGACCGCCGGCGTCGTCACACTGTTGAATAATCTGACCCAGCCACTGGCCGGCCTGCTGGTCGGGGTCGGTGCGCATCGCTTCGGCCTGCCTGTCCTGATTCTGTCATCGGCGGTGTGCATGGGGGGGCTTGGGCTGCTGGCGCTGCTTGCCCGTTCTGGCCGGTAGCGTCAGCAGACAGCGCACAGCATTTTCCAAAAACCCGTTGTCGGGACAGAAAGCAAACAGGCCTGCTGGCGGAGACATCGCTCATGAGCCCGCGGACGCAAGGATAGTGCGGGTGATGACGTGCATGCCGGGCGGTGGTGTGGAGGCTGGGTGCGGGCGGGAGTCGGGGAGTATGGGGCGAGAGGACAGGGCGGACATTTCCTGCCCGGAGCAGGGTCTGAAACCGGGTCAGGCCTTGGTGTCGACGTTCTGACCGAGATGATCGGGATTGTTGCCGAACAGTTCGTAGGCGCCGATGGTGGCCACCGCCGCCAGCAAGGGGTGGGCTTCGACGACATGCGCCACCGCTCCGATCATGGAGGATGTCCCGGACAAAATGGCGCCGCCCGAGTCGGATACGAATTGGCCAACCGCTCCCAATATCATGGCAGGGATCCTTATCATGCAGTTCAAGGCTGCTGCATCACTATGATTCTGGAACAGTTTTTGGCGTAGGGCAAGCAAAAATGCGGATGTCCTTGGGCTTTTGCTTATTTTTCTTGTAAGCGGAAGGCGCGCCCGTCTGAACGCGGCAGTCACCCGTGACGACACGATGGAATCGGCCGCAAGCAAAGAACTTCAACCGAAGTGGTGATAATGATAAGATTATTGACTAGCCCATGGTGAGTGCCGAAGCTATAGTAAGGCGGGTCCGGGCTGCACTGCCTGCCGCAAGGCGGGGTGGCGCGTACTGGTAACAGATCAACTTTAAGGAAGGCTGAGTCATTCGTGCTAAAGATCAAATTTATTGCCGCTCTCTTCGCACTGCCGCTGGCGGTTTGCAACGCATCGTCCCTGTCCATGAGTTCGGCCAGCATCAGTGATTCGATCACGGCCAGCTCGGACAGCATCAGCAACAGCAGCAAGTCTTCGTCCAATGCGATAAAGAATGCCGAAGGCGACTATAAGGTGATCGGTGTCGCCGACGCAGCCGGGCACCCGAATCAGAAGCGCATCGAACTGGTGGCCTTGAACAAGGACCAGCCGGCCCTGTTCCTGTTCATCAACAAGGACGAATTCGCCCGCGCCGATCTGACGGCCGGTCGCGTGGTGAGTGCGCATGCCCGCCCGTATGGCCTGGCCTTCACCCGCCAAGGCGACAAAGAAGCGTTTGCCGTCGTGCTGAACGACAGCTGGCTTAAAGATCTGAATCCCAGCCCGGTAGTATGAGGCGGTTCTGGTTCATCGTGCTGCTCGGGCTGGCGTTTTGCGCGCCGGCCCGAGCCGCCAATTACTCCATTTTCTGCGATCAGGAACCCCGGCTGACGGCAGAGCAGAAAAACCGCCTGTTTCTTTTCGCCGACAACATCAAGCATATTCTGGACGCGTCGGGTCACTCCATGGCGCTGGTCGCCCGTGCCGGCATCGATCTCGATCGTTTTAATCTCCGCTATTCTCATTCCGGCATCAGTCTGAAAGAAAGCGGCAACACGCCGTGGTCGGTGCGTCAGCTGTATTATTCGTGCGAGCAGGACAAGCCCATGCTGTTCGATCAGGGTTTGACCGGTTTTCTGATCGATCAGGACAACAAGCGGCTGCCTTTTGTGTCACTGGTGTTTCTGCCGGCGCCGCTCGAGCAGGATGTCGAACGCGCCGCACTGGACAAACCGCTGGCCTTGAAGCTGCTGGCCGCCGAGTACAGCGCCAACGCCTACGCGTTTTCAACTCGTTATCAGAACTGCAATCAGTGGGTTATGGAAATTCTGGCGCATGCCGAGGGGTGGCTTCCTGCCGGGGGCGACTTGCGTGAGGATGCGCAGCGCTGGCTGCAGGAGCAGCATTATCAGCCGACGCAAGTCCAGGTCAATAATCCCTTCATTATCCTGGGAGGGATGATGATGCCTTTGCTGCATACCCTTGACCATCCACCCGAGAATCGCAGCAAGGGCTTGTTCGAGGTCACCATGCCGGCATCGGAAGATGCCTTCGTCCAGACCTCGGTGCCGGGGGCGACGCGAGTCGAAATGTGCATGAATGGCGAGCAGATCGTCGTGCATCACGGCTGGGACCTGATCCCCGACGGTTGCCAGGCCGGTCCCGGTGATAGCGTGATTCCGCTGTCGTAAGCGGTGGCCGCGGCGGATCGCCCCGCCGCGGCCGGCTTTATTTCCTGCCGCCTGCCGCTTCTTCGCGCCGCCGGCGCGCTTCGTCGAGCAGGTAGACCTGGTAGTCGTCCAGATCGCCGTCGAAGTCTTTCACGCCACCGCGCGAAACCAGCCAGAATTCATCGCAGACGGCCCGCAGCAGCGCCCGGTCGTGACTGACCAGCATGACCGATCCCTCGAACTCGTTCAACGCCACGCTCAAGGCTTCGCGCGTCGCCAGATCCAGGTGGTTGGTCGGCTCATCCAGCAGCAGCAGGTTCGGACGTTGCCAGACCAGCATGCAGAGTACCAGCCGCGCCTTTTCGCCCCCGCTCATGCTGCCGACGGCCTGCTTGACCATGTCGCCGTTGAAATTGAAGGTGCCGAGGAAGTTGCGCAGACCCTGCTCGCGGCACTCCTGCGCGCTCGGGCGCACGGCTGCGGGCGTATCGCGGGCAAGACGGAACATATGGTCGAGCGGGTTGTCCGCCGGGCGCAGTACGTCGAGTTCCTGCTGCGAGAAGTAGCCTATGGTCAGTCCCTTGCCGCGTATGATTTCCCCCGCGATCGGCTCCAGTGCTCCGGCGACCGTCTTGACCAGCGTCGATTTGCCTTGGCCGTTGGCGCCGAGGATGCCGATGCGTTGCCCGGCCAGTACCGAGCGATTGACGTTGCGCACGATGACGGTCGGCGGCGTATCCGCGTCCGCCTCGGCGGCGGCCGGATAGCCGAACACCGCCTCTGACATCGACAGCATCGGATTGGGCAGGCTGAACGGCTCCTTGAACTCGAACTGGAAATCGGCATCGGCGAGTACCGGGGCGATTTTTTCCATGCGCTCCAGCGCCTTGACCCGGCTTTGCGCCTGCTTGGCCTTGCTTGCCTTGGCCTTGAAGCGGTCGATGAATTTTTGCAGATGTGCCATTTTTTCCTGCTGCTTGGCTTGTGCGGCTTGTTGCAGCAGCATCTGCTCGGCACGCATGTCCTCGAACTTGCTGTAGTTGCCACCGTAGCGGACCAGCTTCGCGTTGTCGACATGCAAGGTCACGCCGGTGACCGCGTCCAGAAATTCGCGGTCATGGCTGATGACCACCATGGTGCCGGTGTAGTTCTTCAGCCACGCTTCCAGCCACACCAGTGCATCCAGGTCCAGGTGGTTGGTCGGTTCGTCGAGCAGCAACAGGTCGGAAGGACACATCAGCGCGCGGGCGAGCTGCAAGCGCATGCGCCAGCCGCCGGAGAAGCTGTTGACCGGCCGATCGAGCTCGGCCACGCTGAAACCCAGCCCCAGAATCAGTGCCTGGGCACGGGCCGGTGCATCGTAGGCGCCGGCATCGCTCAGGGCGGTGTAGGCATGCGCCATGCGCATGCCATCGTCTCCTGCTTCGGCGGCGGCGACTTCGGCCTGGGCCGCCAGCAGAACGGTGTCGCCTTCGATCACGAATTCAGTCGCGCTTTCCCCGGTCTCGGGCATGTCCTGCGCCACTTGCGCCATCCGCCATTGCGCGGGGATAGAGACATCGCCGCCATCTTCGTGCAGGCTGCCGTTGAGTACGGCGAACAGCGAGGACTTGCCGGCACCATTGCGCCCGACCAGGCCGACCTTTTCGCCCGGATTCAGCGTGACCGACGCGTTGTCGAGCAAGACTTTACTACCGCGACGCAAGGCCACGTTTTTGAGAATGATCATTGATAGTGCCGTGCGAATACGTCGTAAATGGAAATGCGAGCGTGCCTGGCCCCGTGCGCGAGGGCGGCGGATGTCGCGAACCAGGTGGGGTGGTGGCCGGAAAACGATAAAGCCGCGCGCGGCGTGGCTTTATTTTGACAATCTGGTGGGCGGTCGTCCTGCCGACCGTCCGTTGCGCTTCGTGGTACGCCCTTGACCCGTGTTCGCCAGACCGGCCGCGGGTAACGATGCCAGTCAAAACAGGGCGCTAGCTTAACACAGAAACGCGGGGGCGTTGCGCAACGAAGGCACGCCGATCTACAGCTTGCTGCGCAATATCGGCAGCAGTGTCGGCCTCTCCCTCGTGCAGATGCTGCTGACCAAGGACCGCGCGCGAGTACATGAGGTGCTCGTATCCTTCGCCTTGCGCCCCGCGTATCGCCGATGACGGGCATTCTGGCTCAGGCAGGCATGCCGGGCAGGCCCGCCCGCCGCGAGATTACACGCTAAGCTTTGCACTGCACAATGCCATTTGAATTAATGTTTGCCTAGAATATATCACGTGTGCTGACCGCCGCGACCCGTACGCGGCTTACCCGCCATGCCTGTCCCCCTTTCTCACCGGAGGTGTCGTCATGAACTTGGCTTCCCGTATCGTCCCCCTCATTGCCGGTCTGCTCGCCCAGGCCGCCGTCGCCGCCGTGCCGCTGCCGGCCTTGCAGGCCGACCCGACGCAGACCTCGGTTTCCGGCTTGTCCTCCGGAGCCTTCATGGCCGTGCAATACGAAGTCGCCTACTCGGCCTCGGTCGTCGGTGCCGGCATCGTGGCGGGCGGTCCCTACTACTGTGCCGGCGGGCAGATGCTCAATGCCGGTATCTGCATGGGGCAGGTGCCCGGCATTGCGCCGAATGCGTCCTTGATGCTCGGCGCGGCGCGCCGTTTTGCCGCTGCCGGACAGATCGATCCTCTGAGCCACTTGCAGACCCACCGCATCTACGTATTCAGCGGTACCCGCGACACGGTCGTTCATCAGAAAGCGGTCGACGCCACGGTGTCCTTCTACAAACAGGCCGGCGTCGCTGCCAATAATGTGCAATATGTCAATACTGTGGCCGCCGGCCATGCTTTCATCACCCCGGATTTTGGCAATGCCTGCTCCGATAATGCGGCGCCCTATGTCAGCCATTGCAGCGTGAGCGGCAGCGGCTATGACCAGGCCGGAGCCATGCTGCAGCAGATCTACGGCAAGCTCAATCCGCCCGCAGCGGCCCCTTCGGGGCAGATCGTGGCCTTCGATCAGCGTGAGTTCGCCGCCGCTGGCACCGGCATGGCGGCGCAGGCCTTTGTCTACGTCCCCGCCAGTTGCCGCGGCGGCGGCTGCAAAGTCCATGTGGCGCTGCATGGGTGTCAGCAATCGGCAGCCAAGGTCGGCGACGATGTCTATGCCAAGGCCGGCTATAACCGCTGGGCGGACAGCAACAAGATCGTGGTGCTTTACCCGCAGGTGGATGCCAGTACCATACCGCTGAACCCGCAAGGCTGCTGGGACTGGTTTGCCTACACCGGCCCCGCCTATGCGACCCATGACGGGGTGCAGATGAAAGCGATCAAGGCCATGGTGGACAGGTTGACGACGAAATAAGACCTGGAGCCAGTCTCTGCGGGGCTTCGGAGACGGGCCATGTCCGGGAGCGCCTGCGTTTCAGCAGGCGCCTGCTCGTGCCGGGTCGAAATCCAGAACCAGACCGGTGCCGACTTCTCCTATCCGGCTGACCCGGTCCAGTTCTATCTTGGCCCGCAGGTCCGTGCAATGGCAGGGGTAAAGCGTACCGGCCTGCAAGTGTTCGAAGTATTCGCGCGTGCGCTGCAGCACGCCGGGTTCGCTGTTTTGCAGGTGAAAACCTCCAATGACGGCTGCGATGCGCGCCTCGCCGGTGACTTTCATTGCGTAGTCGATGATGTTGCAGATGCCCGAATGGGAACAGCCCGTGACCACGACCAAGCCGTGCGGTGTCGTGCATACGAGGGCACTGTCGTCACGAACGAAATCGTCGATGGCATGGCCTTGGGAATCAAGGGTGCTGCCTATCGGTTTCAGCCCTTCGAAGCCGTTTTCCCTCGGGATGCTGCCGAGAAAAATCAGCTCCTCGCTGATGCGATACGGCTGTGTGCATTCGATTCTATCCATCCAGCGGGCATGACCGTCGGCTGGAATGTCGGCGCCAATGGAGAGCTTTCCGTCCCGTTTCGGCAGAAAGGCGTCCGGGTGCGCTATCAGCTTGATCCTGTCAGACCGCGGAGCGTGCGTACGGTCGTAAAAGCGGGCCAGATGGGCAAGGCCCCAGGTGTGATCGTTGTGTCCGTGGGACAGGACCACGGCATCCAGTTCGTGCAGGTCGATACCCAGCGTCCCGGCGTTTTTGATGAAAACATCCGAATAGCCGGTATCGAACAGCAGATTGACGCCGTCGCTCTCGATCAGATAGCAGACACCGGGTTCGCCAAGCAGGTAGTTATCGATGATCGTCGTGTTGTCGACGAGTACGGTCAGTTTCATGGCAAGGACTTCCGAAGGCAGGATGTGTTGAAAGTAGCAGGTGTATGGTTGTTCGGGAACCGCCTGCCGTGCACGCCACCGTGCGCATCCGGCGCGTCATCGACGTCATGCCGGGCGCGTGGCCGGATGCCTCGCGGCTGGATGCCGGCCGAGTCGGGTTATTCGGCTTCTCGCGAGGAGGGTATACGGGGCTCGTTTCAATCGGGGCCGATCCCGTCTTTGGAAACGCGATGCCGCCATGTCCGGACAATGGCAACCCCGCCTGCTTGCAAGCTCGTCACGGAGAGCGCTGGCAGCTTGTCCATGACGCGCGTATCAAGGCGGCCGCGATAGCAGACCCGCTCAGCCGTTTCTTTACCGCCGACAGTCTGGGAGGGGTGAAGATCCCTGTCCAGCTATGGGGCTCGCAATATGGCGGCGATGGCGTTTCGCCAGAGAATGTTGCGGCTATTGCCCGGACCTTGCCGTCTCTCGTCGAGTTCAATGTGGTTGCGAAAGCGCGGCATTTTGCGTTTCTGGCACCGTGTCCGGCCGACTTGGCGAAGAAACTGCCGGCAATTTGCGTGGATGATCCCGGTTTCGACCGGAGCGCTTTTCATCTGGACATGAATGCGAGAGTGCTTCGCTTCTTTCGTAAATATCTCATGTGACAGTGTCGTGGAGGGGCGGTACCGGGCTTGCTTCCATGCCCGGTCGACAGGAAGCGACAGAGCCGGTGGACTGAACCTCCAGAAGCGCTTTGTGCCGTCTCGTGCCCATCTCTATCGTCATTTGGCGCCAAACTCCGCGATCAGGGCATCGATGAAGCTGCGTATTTTGGCAGTAGGCCTTCGATTGGACGGGTATAGCACATGCATGGGGCGGGATGGCCCTTCATGGTCTGGAAGGATGCGGACCAGTCTCCCTGCCTGTATTTCTGCAGCCAGCACATCTGCGGGCCCCATGGTAATACCGAATCCTTCCGTCGCTGCGTGCAGTAATGCTTTCCAGTTATCGCTGCGCAAGCGACCACTCACCTGAATTTCCTGAGCGATACCGTTTTGTCTGAATACCCAGCGACAGGGCATTGTCGATGACCAGTGCGAATAGGCAAGACAGTCATGCAAGGACAGGTCCTCCGGCGTTTCCGGTATTCCGCGTTCAGCCAGGTAGGAAGGCGACGCACAGACAAGCAGCTTGTACGGGGCCAAAGGCCGGGCGATCAGCGACGAATCTTCCAGCTCCCCGATGCGTATCAGGATTTCGAACCCTTCCTCAACCGGGTCGACAAAACGGTCGCTCAAGGACAGGTCCAGTTTCACCTCCGGGTAGCGGGCCAGATAGCGTGTGACGAAGGGGGTCAGGCTGAAGACACCGAATGTCACCGGAGCGCTTACCCGTAACACGCCTTGTGGCTGGGAAAGCATTTGCTGAGCCAATGAATCTGCGCCATCCACTTCGGCCAGCACCAGTTTGCAGCGGTCGTAATAGGCCCGGCCAATATCGGTAAGGTGCTGCCGCCGGGTCGTCCGGTTGAGCAGGGTGACACCCAGGGAGGCCTCCAGCGAGGCGACATGTTTGGCCACCATCTGCGCAGACATGCCTAGCGCCTGGGCCGCTGCGGCGAAAGACCCCAGCTCTGCCGATCTGGCGAAGACACTCATGCTGGTCAGCTTGTCCATGATTCGCTCTTTATGGTTGTTTGTAAGCCAATATAACAACGATTTATTGTCAGTGGTTGGGAAAGTACACTCCAAATGTCACTTTCATCTGGAGTAAACAACATGAAGATCGGAATCATTGGTGCCGGTGTTGTCGGCCGTGCCATGGCAAAACTGGCGGTAAAGGCCGGTCATGACGTGATGCTCAGCAACTCCCGTGGACCGAAGTCCATGTTCAGCCTTCCTCATGCAACAGGGTGCGCACTGGGTACCGTCGAGGAGGCGGCCCATTTTGGCGACATGGTGGTGCTGGCCATTCCCCTGTATGCGTACGATGCTCTCCCGTCCTCGCTGCTAGCCGGTAAGCTGGTGGTGGATGCGTGCAACTACTATCCGGAGCGGGATGGTCGCATACCGGAACTGGATCAGCAAAAACAGACCTCAAGCGGGCTGATTGCCCTGCATTTTGCCCAATCGCACATCGTAAAAGCCTTCAACGCCATCCCCATGAATGAGCTGGAAAGCGATGGCTTGCCTGCAGGCAGGCCCGAGCGCCGCGCGCTGCCTGTTGCCGGAGATCGGGAGAGCGACAAGATCAGCGTTGCTGCGCTTTATGAGCAATTCGGATTTGATGTGGTGGATGCCGGGGCACTGAGCGAAGGCGCACGCTTTGAGCGTGGCACTCCGGCGTATTGCAAGCCGCTGAACCGGGAGGCTCTGACTGCCGCGCTGGCGGCTGCGTCTGTGCCAAAGTAGGCGAGCCGCCATGACAAAGGCTGCCATCCCGTACGGACTCAGCCTTTGTCATCCGGGGCTGCGCTTTTTTGTCTCCCGATGCCGTTGCTGCGCAAGACGAAACGATCTCGCCGGCACTCGCGACCCTCAGCCCGGACGATCCCGCTTCCATCCGTCTGCTACAGCGACTGGGCGCAGGGCGGCGGCTGGCAGGGCGTGGATGGCGCGCTGCTGCGGCGTCTGAACATGGGCAGGCCCGCTCTGCGCCGCGGCGAGCCCTTGATGGCCGGCACGGCCCGTCGCCAGCCCCTGTGCGTCAGCCTCCAGACTATCGATGTAGCACCACGATTTCGTCGAGCGGGCGGCGCCACCGGTCTTCTATCCTTGCGTCATCGGCACGGTAACCGAGAGCGATCACGACCACGATCACACTGCCTCTCGGCAGGCCCAGCAGTCTGGCCAGCTTCGTGGCAGAGAATCCTTCCATCGGGCACGAATCGATACCTTTCGCTGCGGCCCCGAGCAGAATGCTCTGAGCCGCGTAGACGGCATTGCGCGCCGCCCAGTTCCGGCTGCCGACATGTCCAAGCGGAAGCAACGATAAGCCGGGGTTGAGCAGCGCCGCCAGAAAGACCAGCGGCGACCATAAGGCGGATGAGCCGATGCCGAGAATTCTTTGAAACAAACCGGTCTGCTTGCGGTAATGGGCTTTCGTGCTTTCGCCCAGGTTCGCCGCGCTCTCGACATGTGCGAGCTGTGCTTTGGCGGTGAGCCGTCCGAGCGCCGGACTGGCCACCACGATGATCAGATCCTGAGCCGATGCGGCTGCGTTTTGCCCGTTGCAAGCCTGGGCGATGGCGGCTTTCAGTGCGGGGTCGCGCACCCAGTGCAGCTCATATGGCTGCAGATTGCCACTGGACGGGGCCAGTGCCGCCTCGGCCAGGACCGCGCGCAGATCGGCCTCCGGAATCGGGGCCGGATCGAATTTGCGGATGGCGCGACGAAAGCGGCTGGCGGATTGGAAGGCGTCCCACCCGGTGGAGTGATGCTGGCTGTTCATGATCTGCGAATGTCCTTGGCTGTTCATTCGATAAATAGTAAGTTAATACTTATATTTTCGATACTCGCTTTCCGGAGACGCAACGTGGCCACCCGTCGAACGCCTGCTTTGCCAAGAAAAATGCCGGTTCAATCGCGTTCGCGCGCGACTTTCGAGGCCATCATTCATGCTGCGACTTACATTTTGACGGAGTCAGGCTGGGAGTCCCTGACGACAAACGCGATTGCCGAACGCGCTGGCGTGAATATAGGCTCGCTCTATCAGTATTTTCCGAACAAGGAGGCCGTGATTGCGGAGCTGCAACGCCGGCATGTCGAAACCGTTCAAACGGAGTTGAGCAAGGCCCTGACCGGCTTGCCGCAGCAGCCTTCGCTGCGGGCCGCGATCGGGCAACTCATCGAGATGATCATCCGGGAACACCGGGTCGCACCCGCCTTGCACCGGGCCATCGAGGACGAGCTGCCACGTGCCGCGCGCTCGGTGCAGACGGAAAACGACGGGATGCGCCAGCGTTTTCTGGCCGAATTGAAACCGTTGATGAAAAACGTCCCTGACCCGGAGATGAGCATCACGCTGCTGAGTGTTGCCATCCATGCTCTCATCCACCATGCGGCCGCAGAGCGCCCGGAATGGCTTGAGCAGCCGCGGCTCAAGGATGAGCTGGTCGTCATGGTCGAGAATTATCTGAGCCGCCCGGCAATCCCGGCTCAAGAGCCCCCTGGCCGGGATCAGGAAAACCGGCTGGCAAGATAACGGCGTTATCTGGTTCAGATGGGCAGTCCCGGCTTCTGGCGCGCGGGGGCGCAACGGGCCGGCAGCCAGCCCGGAAGAGGGACGATGCCAATCGTCCCCCGCGCGCATTCCCTCGCGTCCTTCTCGAGCGGCGGGCTGGTGGCGTGTTCAAGCTCTGCCTGCATGCCGCTCGCGGTGTACGCGGACCAATCTGAAATCATGGCACCCGGCAGCGATGGCCTGTACCCGTCGATGAGCGACATCGATTTCTTGCCTAGACAGTCTGTCAATTCACGGAAGCCGAGGGTGAAAAACGTCATACGCGTCATTATCTCGTGCTGCCTGCTTGTGCCTTGCTGCCGCGCGGCCGCCTTTGCTCGTTCCGACCGAAAATTACCCGCCCTTTGGCATGCTCCGGGAAATTGGTGCAATCGGCGGTTTGTCGACCGCTATCTGTAAAAATGCCACCGGGGATGAACCGTGCGGCCGGTTTGACCCGAGCGTCGGCCGCCCCGTCGGCCACTATGCTCTATAGCGCACAGATAGCGCCTGCACTCGCATGCAAAATCCAGGCTCCGACATCGCCGTACCAAGGAGCCCGACCATGAACACCCTGCTGTTGCAGGCTCGTCACTACGCTGTGAAAGCGCTGCTGTACTACCAGAATAATCGCGTGCTGATCCAGGTGTTGGTGGTCACCGTGCTTGCGCTGCTCGTTACGTCTGTCTATTCCTCCTACAGCTTATCGGCTTATTGAACGGCAACTCATGCCATGCCGGCTGCCGCGCATCGAGGATTTCCATGGCGCGCGGCCTTGCTGTGGGCTCTTCACGCTGAAGGCAGGGTCTTCTGCCGGGGGAGCGCCAGGCAGAAAGCCCGCTGCCGTTGCAGCGGGCCCTGCTATGAAAGAGAAAATCATGCTCAGTAAAACGCTCGATAAATTTGTGTGTTCCATCCGGCAACAGGCCAACCTTCCCGCCCGGATCAGGCTATGGAGTGGCGAGGAGTTCAATCTCGGCGACTATGCCGAGCCCAAGATCGTGATTACCCTGTGCGGCCCGATGGCGCTGCCGCATCTGATCAGCCCCACGCTCGACTCCTTGGGCACGGCTTATATCAAGGGCCATATCGATGTCCAGGGGCGGCTCGCCGATGTGATCGACTTCAGTTATGCCTTGTCCCATGTCGCGCAAGCCAAGAGCCGCGAAGCCTCGTTTCTGGGCAGGACGATGCGCGGCCTGCTCAGACATAGCCGGAAATCGGACAAGCGGGCGGTTCAATACCACTACGATGTCTCGAATGATTTTTATCGTCTCTGGCTGGATCCGAGCATGCTGTATTCCTGTGCTTACTTCGAAAACGGCGATGAAAGCCTATCCGCGGCGCAAGACAAAAAACTCGACCACATCCTGAACAAGATCAAGCTGCGTTCAGCCCACACCCTGCTCGACATCGGTTGCGGCTGGGGGGCGCTGGCGATTCGGGCCGCACAGAACTATGGCGCGCGGGTGACCGGCATCACCTTGTCGCAGAACCAGTGTGATTTTGCGCGGGAGCGCGTGCGCACGCTGGGACTCGAATCCTTGGTGTCCATCGAGCTCAAAGACTATCGCGATGTGTTTGGGCAATTCGACTGCATTACCAGCGTCGGCATGTTCGAGCACGTCGGCCGGGCAAATCTGACGTCCTATTTTGCAAAAATCAGCAGCCTGCTGACCCGCAACGGGCTATGCCTGAACCACGGTATTACCTTGACGGACACCGAACGCGAGGAAACCGGCTTGGGGGCCGGCAAGTTCATCGGCAGCTATGTCTTTCCTGATGGAGAATTGCCGCATATCGGCATGGTGCTGCAAGAAATGCAAAACGGCGGCCTGGAGTCCATCGACGTGGAGAACCTGCGTCGCCATTATGCGCACACCTTGCAGCGCTGGAGTGCGAATTACGAGCAGAATGCCCGGGCGATTCGACAGATCGTGGACGAGGAGCAGTTTCGCATTTGGCGGGTGTACCTGGCGGGCTGCAGTTACGCCTTCGAGCATGATCATGTCGCAATCTACCAGGTGCTGTGCCACAAGGCCGGCTGCTCGGGCGAGACCCTGGACTGGAACCGCCGCTATATGTATCCGTTGCCACGGCGTGCTGCGCTGCCCTCGCCATAGGGCCCGTCGGCGTGCTCACGCTCGGTCCGGGCTCGAAGTGCGGCGCTGCCGATGCCTGCCCGTGCCGAACAAACCCGATCGCCATCGCCCCTGGCGTTGCGCCCAGCCGTCAGCAGGGCAGCGTCATACCGTAGACCAAGCGGGCGCGCGGATGTTCGCTGGCGTACAGACGGGGTGTCATGCCGTGCCTATTCTCGATCCTGCGATGTCGGCATCCGCTAATGCCCTGGCGAACATGACATTCTGCGAGCGCTAACGGTCGGCGCATGGGCTCGCGCCAGCTTGCCTGTCTCAGTGCCAGCCCGTTGTTTCAGCCTGCCGGGGTTCGACACGATGCCGCGAACGGCCAGGTGTTCGCCAGACGCGGGCAGCCGGGACAGACCCCGATCGTTCTTGACTTACACTCGCGAAGGATCAACGCCATGAAAGCTCTCGTCTATCTCGGCCCGGCACAGAAAGCTGTGCAGGACCGGCCGAAACCCACGATCGCAGCCCCCACGGACGCGATCGTCAAGGTTACCAAGACAACCCTCTGCGGCACCGACTTGCACATCCTCAAGGGTGATGTCGCGACCTGCCAACCCGGCCGCATACTGGGGCATGAGGGGGTTGGCGTCATCGAGCAGGTCGGGCCTGCCGTTGCCGCCTTCAAGGTTGGAGACCGGGTCCTGATTTCATGCATCAGCGCCTGCGGCAAGTGCGGCTATTGCCGCAAGCTCATGTATTCGCACTGCGCCACCGGCGGCTGGATCCTGGGTAACAGCATAGACGGCACCCAAGCCGAGTATGTCCGTATTCCCTATGCCGATACCAGCCTCTATCCCATTCCCCAGGGGGCGGACGAAGACGCCCTGGTCATGCTCAGCGACATCCTGCCGACCGGCTTCGAGTGCGGCGTTCTGAACGGCAAGGTTCAACCGGGCAGCACGGTGGCGATCGTCGGCGCCGGCCCCATTGGCCTTGCCACACTGCTGACTGCCCAGTTCTACTCTCCGGCCGAGATCATCATGATCGATCTCGACGACAATCGCCTGGAAGTGGCGATGCGCTTCGGCGCTACGGCAGTGGTCAACAGCGGCGAGGGCCAGACCCTGGCGAAGGTCATGGCCCTGACCGGTGGCCGCGGCGTCGACACCGCCATCGAGGCGGTCGGGATTCCCGCCACCTTCGACATATGCCAGGCGATCATTGGTCCGGGCGGAACCATTGCCAATATCGGGGTTCATGGCAGCAAGGTGGACCTCCATCTCGAGTCGCTGTGGGACCGTAATATCACCATCACCACCCGCCTGGTCGATACCGTCAGCACGCCGATGCTGCTCAATGTCGTCGGGGCGCGCAAGATCGACGCCAAGCAGCTCATAACGCATCGCTTCACGTTCGACCAGATACTGGAGGCTTACGAGACTTTCGGGCATGCCGCCAGCACCAAGGCACTCAAGGTGATTATCGAAGCCTGCTAGCCCGCAAGGGTCGGCCGGAACACGGCTGCCCTTGCCCCGGCTCACCCCTCCTGCGACAGGGGGGACGACGCCCTTTTCAACTGTTCGCTAGCGTACAGACGAATCGCTCAATCGTGGTCACTGTCATCGGCACGGAGTCTTGATCCTGCCCGGCAGGCGGCATTCGCACACAGGTTCCATGGCATGAAAAAAATCACCAGGCTGCACGATCTGCCCTCCAACGTCACCTTGCACCGCTTGCCGTCGCTGCCGCGTCGGCGGTCCTCCGCGGAGAAAGCAAAGATCATGAATCATCCTCGGACTGACGCGATCAGGCTCTGTCGTGCTCCGCGACGGAAAGGGGCGGGTGGCTCCAGCGCGTGCAGGGATAGTCGCACCGCGATCGTCGACACGTACCGGGATAGGCCCGGCCAAGCTGCAACCCCGCCCGTTTGTGCCTGTCTGCGGCCGTGTGGCGTCCCCGCCCACGGCCATGGGCGCGTGCACATGGCCGCCTTCCTTTCATACCGGTGAACCCCATGTCTAGAAGACGAAGCAAAGTGACGATGTCCGGCGAGAGCCGCGAGCGACTTGATCAGTTGGCGCTCAAGAGCGGGGTCAGCCAGCGCGTGACGCTGGACTCCCTGCTGCTGCTGGATGAAGAAACGGTCAGGCGCCAGGTGTCGGAAGCGGCACCCAGGCTTGAGCAGGAGCGGCTGGAGGACAAGAGGGGGGTCGGGGACGAACTGAGACAGCAGCTCGATGAAATGTCGGTCGATGAGCTCGGGCTGCTGATTGCCCTCAAAAAAGCACGGATAAGCGAGCCGCCGCGGCTTGAGGCGCAAGTCTCGGACGAAAGAATGGAGGCGATCATCTGCAGTGCGAATGCAAATGCGAGCGCAAACGGGGCCAAGTGAACGAATGAGCGGCCGGGATGAGGGCTGCCACTGTGCCCGTACGACACGCACCCTGCCGCCGATCGGGCGTCGCAAGACGCATGCAGAGGGCATGCGCGGCTTGCCGGGCGGCTGTCACTCGCAGGGAAACGGCTACGCCGCTGCCTGCGTTATCGGAGCACTTTTTCATTGCCGTGAGGGATTCTGGATGACGACAAACCGGACTTTCGTACTCCTGCTTGAAGAGGATGCGGCCGACGCAGAGCAGATCCGATCCTGTCTGACGGGCGGCGGCGAGAATGCCGAGTCGTTCAGCGTCGAATGGGTGTCCACTCTCCCGCAGGCGCTGGAGCGGCTGGCCGCCGGCGGCATCGAAATCGTCCTGGTCGACATCGCGCTGGCCGATGGAAACGGGGCGCAAGCCTGCCAGCGGGTGCGGCTGGCTGCGCCCGAGGCGGCGATACTGGCCCTGGTGGACGCCGACGATGCCGACTCCCGTCGCCAGGCGCTGGGATATGGCGCCGACGACTATCTGGTCAAGGGCAGAAGCGATGCCTACTGGTTGCCGCGCTCGCTGCACTATCTGGTCGATCGCCAGGTCGCCCGCCATGCCTTGAGCCATGCCGAAAGCAGTTATCGCGCGATGAGCGACGCGTCACCCCTCGGCGTGTTCGTCGCCGATGCGGGCGGCGATTGCGTCTATACCAATGCGGCTTATCAGAAAATATCCGGTTTGACGTTCGAGCAGGCGCTGGGGACCAACTGGAGCATGGGCATACACCCCGAGGATCGCGAGCGGGTACTGGCCCAGTGGCGTGCCGCTTCGATGGGGCAGGAGCCGTTTCAGGCCGAATACCGTTTTCTGCAGCAGGACAAGAAAGTCGTGTGGGCCCGCGTCAGCAGTGCCCCGTTGCTGGATGGCGTGTTTGAAAACGGACGCGTGAAGACGGTCGAGGATATTACCGAACGCAAGATGGCCGAGGCGGTGTTGCGCTCGGCGGAAGACGCCCTGTTCGCGGAGAAGGAACGGGTCCAGGTCACGCTCAATTCGATTGGCGATGGCGTGCTGACGACCGATATCGCGGGCAAGGTGAACTACCTGAACAAAGCCGCCGAGAGAATGACCGGCTGGTCATGGGCGGAAGCGCTCGGTCACCCGCTGGCCGACGTCTTTACCATCGTCGATGGCGCAACGCGCCAGCCCGGGGCCGATCCCGCGCTCAGGGCCATTTGCGAAGACCGGACCGTGAGTCTGGCCGCCGATTGTCTGCTGGTGCGTCGCGATCGCAGCGAGTCGGCCATCGAGGACTCCACCGCCCCGATCCACAACCGCCATGGCGAAGTGATCGGCGCCGTGATCGTTTTTCATGATGTCAGCGAGTCGCGGGTGCTTGCGCGCAAGATGACGCACCTGGCGCAGCACGATTTTCTGACCGGCCTGCCCAACCGGGTGCTGCTCAAGGAGAGGCTGACGCAGGCGATCGGACTCGCGCAGCGTCACCGCAAGCAAGTGGGGCTGCTGTTTCTCGATCTCGATGACTTCAAAAGGATAAATGACTCGCTCGGGCATGCGATCGGCGACCAGTTGCTGCAGTCGGCCTCGGACCGCCTGCTGGCCAATGTGCGGGCGACCGACACGGTGTGCCGTCTGGGCGGCGACGAGTTCGTGATCCTGCTGGCCGAAATCGAGAACCACAGCGATGCCGCGCTGATCGCTGGCAAGCTGCTGGCGGCTTTCGGTTTGCCGCATGGCGTCGGCGAACATGAGTTGCAGATTTCGCTGAGCATCGGCATCAGCATCTATCCGGGCGATGGCAAGGACGAGGAGGGCATGCTGCAAAGTGCCGACAGTGCGATGTATCAGGCCAAGGCCTGCGGTCGCAACAATTATCAGTTCTACACCGCAGACGTCAAGAACGGGGCGGACGGCAGTGGCCATGGACGCGGATTCGCGCGGCGAAGTCCCATGGATGGCCCGATGGGCAGGGACGAGGGCGAGGTGGCGGGGACGCTTGCGCGGCCCCCGTTTTTCCCTGCTCCTCACCGTGTCGATGATAAAACGACAGGCGTCGGCAGCGAATCGCCCTGACTCGCGCCGACGCAGCCGTAAGCCCTTCGCGATGCCGGGCCGAACGGATGTCATGCCACCGGGCCCGCCGCAATCGATGTACTGTCGTTCCACGACCTCGCCCAGCGGAAGTCGATTTCCTTACATGATGCACGGCTATAAGGGGTATGGCATGCTTTACGAAATTTCTACGCTTTCCTGCCCGCTGCTCTCTATCGAGGAGGTCTCGCAGTGCTCGCGTCGCTGGGTCTCCGATGCGCAGGAAACCGCAACGGTGCTAGGCTCGTGGCGGACGGAAATCGGAACGCTCGGCCGGCTGATGATTCTACGGCGCTTCGAGACGGCCGATGCCCTCGCCGCAGAGCGTCGCCGCGCTCTTCTGAGCGCCAACCCGTTCCATGCCGGCGAGGTGCTGACTTCGCTTGGCATGGAGAGCTACGCCCCCTTCGCATTCTTGCCGCCCGTCCTGCCGCGCGCCTACGGCCCCGTTTATGAATTCCGTACCTACCACCTGATACCGGGGGGGCTGTCCCCAACCCTGTCTGGATGGGAAAAGGCGATTGAGCCGGCCAAAGCGTACACAGAGCATCTGGTGATCAATATGTACGCACTGGACGGACCGCCACGGATCACCCATATCTGGGGTTTCGCCTCCCTCGAGCAGCGCGCTGCGCTGCGCGCCAGTGCCTACGGGGCCGGCGTCTGGCCGCCGCAAGGCGGCCCGGAACATATCCTGGAAGCCACATCGACCATTGCGTTGCCGCAACCCTGGTCTCCGCTGCACTGACACGCGCGCGCGGGGCATGACGGCGCATCGTCCCCATGCTTCACCCTGCGGGGCGGAGCCCGAATCCGGGCCGCCCTGTGTCTCGACGCCGTCGCCACATTCCGCAAGCGCTGCGCATGCGGAGCCGTCGTGGCGGCTTCCGCCGCCTGCGTTTACGGCTGCGCTGAAACCACCAGAGCCGAGATGTCGAGGTATTTCACCCCTTTGACGCTGTCGGCCAGTTCTTTGGTGCGATTGATCGCGTCCTGGCTGTCCAGCCGCCCCGCCAGGGTCACGACGCCTGCGTGCGTCGTCACGCTGACAGTGAAGCCCTTGGTGATACTGTCGGCCAGAAGTTCCGATTTCACCTTGGAGGTGATCCAGCTGTCTGCCACCGTCATCCCGCTCTTGGCCACGGCCCTGTGCATCATGCCGTGAGGCAGGGAGACGGTGAGACTGTCGGTGACATGCCTGACTCCCTCGATGTTGCGCGCCGCGGCCATGGCCTGCGATTTGGCGTGTGCGGTGCGGACGCTCCCGCTGAGCTCGACCGTGCCATCGGTCGTGGTGATGTGGATGCGGGTGCTGCTGAGCCCTTTCATTCGCATCAGCCGGGTCTTGAGCTCGGTGGTGATGGTGGCGTCGCTGACTGCGCTGCTCATGCTGCTGCTCGTGGCTGCCGGTGCGGCGTCGGCGGCAAAAGCGCTGCCGAAACCGGCGCAGAGTCCGCCGATGATGAAGAGGGTTGGTATCGATTTCTTGCAGCTTGGGATCAAGGTCATGATGATTCTCCAGAAGAGGTCGTTATGCGGCTGGGAGCAGGCGTTGAATCTCGATTCGGCCTGACGCGGGGCAGAGCCGCCGGGCAGCGGTGAACGGCAAGAGGCGCACGGGGCTCGGTCGCGGCAGGGAGATGACGATTGACTGAGCGTAGCCGCGGCATGGCCCGGGGTCGGTGCGGTGACCGACATACCCAGGCCTGCGCCTAGGGCCGGCATGCAATGGCAGCCGCTTTTTCATCGGGATCGTCCGTCTGGAATACGCACCGGGTTTGCGACGATGCCTGTTTCGTTCCCCACGGAGCCTTGCCCGCGGCAGCGCCCGACCCGCGACGCCCCGGAGACGGCACGCCCACCGACGACCGTCGGTGGGCGTGCCAAGGTCAGTGCGCAGGCGAGGCGTCGTCCTGCTTATTTGGCAGAACCATCGCTGGCGAGCTTGGACTGCTTGTGCGCCGCTTCGCTGCTGTGCAGGGCATTCGCCGAATGGGACTTCGCGTCATCGTGCTTCTTGTTGTCATGGCTCTCGGCAGCCTTCAGGTGCAGATCCGCGCAGGCCTTATGGTCGTGAGCAGCCGTCTTATGCGCAACACTGGAGTTGGAATGATCAAGTGACATGGTATTTCCTTTATCGTGAGAGTAAGGGCATGCTGATGACCAGCATCCGGCCAGTATTTCCTCTCCATCCGGCCCCGTCTGTGCGCTATGAAACCTTGAAAAGGGGGAGGGCCACCCGGGCACTGGCGCAAGTGTGCGGCGCACTGCGGAAGCGTCGTCGGCGCGGGCGATGCAAATCGTTCATCCGAGCGTGTCCGAGGGTGTGGTGCCAGTCAGGCGGGATGGCCGATGGCGATCGAAGACCCCCGGTGGGGTCGTTTTTTGTGAAGAAACACCTAAACCGAGAAAGAGAACTTGGCCTGCCTGGGCAGTGGCGCGCAGCCCGGCGTGCGCTGGTGCCAGTGCGTGCGCCGGGAGGGGGCAGGGCGGCAGCGTTTGAGCGGGGTGCGGCAGCTTGCTTGCACTGTGCCCGCACGGTGTTTTCGGCGAGCAACAAAAAACCCGGCTCATGGCCGGGTTTCAGTATCGCTATCGTGGCATGCGGCCAGAAATGCACCGCCGCAAAATATTGTGTAACGGGTCGATTTCATTGGCGGAAGCTCAGGGATTCGAACCCTGGAAACCTTTCGGTTTGCCGGTTTTCAAGACCGGTGCAATCGACCACTCTGCCAAGCTTCCAATATCAACCTATCGCAAGTTGCGGGACCGCCGGGTTGGACCACTCGCCAAGCCTCCGCGATGCGATGCCGTGCGAAGCCGGACGCCGACCCCGCCTGCGCCGGCCTCGGACGTGGCGCAAGGTCGACAATATAACGGCTGGCGGCTGTTTTGGCTAGGGGGTCGTGGCGCTCATCGCCAGCATTTCTGCCGCGTGTTCGCGCGTCGTGGGCGTGATTTCGGCCCCGCCCAGCATGCGTGCGATCTCCTGCACCCGCTCTTCGGCGTTCAATGCACGAATGCGGCTGACCACATGCCCTTTTTCTTCGTGTTTGCTCACCAGCCAGTGCAGGACGCCGCAGGAGGCCACTTGCGGCAGGTGGGTCACGCACAGCACCTGATAGCGGCTGCCGAGCTGACGCAGCATCTGGCCGACGACTTCGGCCACGCGTCCGCCGATGCCGACGTCGACTTCGTCGAAGATCAGCGTCGGGACGCTGGCAACCTGGCTGATCACGACCTGCATCGCCAGGCTGATGCGCGACAGCTCGCCGCCCGAGGCGACTTTGGCCAAGGGCCGCAGGCTGGTGCCGGCGTTGGCGGCGACCAGGTATTCGACCGATTCCAGCCCGTGGGCCGATGCCTCGGCCAGGGGAGCGAGTTCGATGGCGAAGCTCGCCCCTTTCATCGCCAGGTGCTGCATCTCGGCGCTGATGCGTTTGGACAGTTCGCTGGCGGCCTGACGGCGCTTGCCGGACAGGGATTCCGCCAGGGCCCGGTAGCGGGCCTGGCTCGCCGTTTCGGCCCGCGTCAATGCGTCGATGTCGACCGCGGCTTCCAGCGTTGCCAGCTGCGCTTGCCAGTCGGCGAGCTTCTCCGGCAGGTCCTGCGGCTGGACACGGTATTTGCGCGCCACCGAGAGCAGCGTCTCGATGCGCCGCTCCATTTCCAGCAGCGGAGCGGTGTCTTCGTCGATGCCTCCTGCATAGTCGCGCAGGCCATGCACGACTTCGCGCAGCTCGGCCTCGACCGAGTCGAGCAGCGACAGGGTATCGGACAGGCGCGGGTCCAGGCTCGACAATTTGCTCAACCGGTTTTGCACCGTCGCCAGCTGCGACAGGCAGTTGCCTTCCATTTCCGATAGCGTGTCGACCGCCAGCTCGGCGCTCTGGACCAGCTCGGCGGCGTTGGCCAGCCGGGTGTAGGACTGGTTGAGGGTATTCCACTCGTCGGGCTGCACCGCGAGTTCGGTCAATTCGTTCACCTGCCAGGCGAGGCGCTCGCGCTCGACTTCGGATTCGCGCGACGATTTTTCGGCGTCTTCGCGCGCGTGGCGCGCGTGTTGCCAGCCGTGCCAGGCATCGAGCACATCGCGGGTCAGCGCGCTGGCGCCGGCATAGGCATCGAGCAGTCCGCGCTGGGTATCCGCGCGCATCAGCGACTGGTGCGCGTGCTGGCCGTGGATGTCGACCAGAAATTCGCCGAGCTGCCGCAGTTGTGCGAGCGTGGCGGCCTGACCGTTGACCAGACCCTTGGAGCGGCCGTTGCGATCGACGATGCGGCGCAACAGCAGTTCGTCGTCGTCGCCGGTCAACTCGTTGTCGGCCAGCCAGGCGGCGATTTCCGGACGGCCGGCACAGTCGAACTGGGCGGTGATTTCCGCGCGCTCGGCGCCTTCGCGCACCAGGGTGCCGTCTGCGCGGTCGCCGAGCAGCAGACCAAGCGCGTCCAGTATGATCGATTTGCCGGCGCCGGTTTCACCGGTGAGCACGGTAAAGCCATCGCTGAAGTCCAGCGTCAGCTGGTCGACAATGACGAAATCTCTGACGGAGAGCGAAAGCAGCATGTCGGTCGGATCCGGTGCACGGGGTTAGAGGAGGCGCTCGCCCCAGTGTAGTTTGTGGCGCAGCATTTCGTAATAGCTGTAGCCTTTGGGGTGCAGCAGGCGCAGGGGGTTGCGGTAGCGGCGGATGCGCACCCGGTCCATCTCCATCAGCGCGCAGTGCGTCTGGGCGTCGAAGTGCACGCGGGCATCGACGCCGCGCGTGAGCATGACCTCGACTTCGCACTCGTCGCTGACGGCGATCGGGCGGTTGCTCATGGACTGCGGACAGACCGGCACCAGGGTGATCGCGCGCAGGGTCGGCTGCAGGATGGGGCCGCCGGCCGACAGCGAGTAGGCGGTGGATCCGGTCGGCGTGGCCACGATCAGACCATCCGAGCGCTGGCTGTAGACGAACTCGTTGTCGATGAAGACTTCGAATTCGATCATCGAACCCGTGGCGCCGCGACTGAACACGACATCGTTGAAGGCGAGGGCGTTGACGACCTCGGCATCTTCGCGTTGCACCGAGGTCTGCAACAGGATGCGGTCTTCGGGTACATAGTCGCCGCGCAGGATGGCGTCGACCGATTCGAGCATCGAGTGCAGCGGGATGTCGGTCATGAAGCCGAGCCGCCCCTGATTGATACCGACCATGGGAACCCGATACGGCGCGAGCAGCCGCGCAACGGTCAGCATGGTGCCGTCGCCGCCCAGCACGATGACAAGGTCGGCGGTCTTGCCCAGGTCGACCCGGTCGATCAGCCTGTGCGGGCCGGCTTCGGCCGGGGTGGCGCTCTCGCCGTCTATCAGGACCGTGATGCCGGCCTGGCTCAGGTGGTCGGCCAACTGCCGCAGCGAAGCGACGATATTGGGTTTGCTGTGCCGGGCCACCAGGCCCACGTGAGTGAACAAGCTTTGCATGGCGCTATTCTAGCGTTTCGCCGCGTCGGCGTCTTCGCTGCGTTTCATCCCGGTCGCTTCCAGCGCACGCAAATAAAAACGGATCAGGTCGGCCAGCGAGGCGACGCCAAGCTTGTTGAACAGATTCGCGCGGTGGACTTCCACCGTGCGCGGCGACAGGTCGAGCGCGCGCGCGATTTCCTTGCTCGACATGCCGTCCGCGACACGCTCCAGAACTTCGCGTTCGCGGCCGCTGATGCGGGCAAGGCGGGCGCGGACTTCCTGCGTCTCGACTTCCTGCTTGTGCTGCTGGATGCTGATGCGTATCGCGCGGCGCAGGCTGTCGACCAAGCGCGCCTGGTCGACGGGCTTGGTGAGAAAATCGATGGCGCCGCCCTTGAAGGCGCGGCTGCATTGTTCGACATCGCCGTGTCCGGTGATGAAGACCAGCGGGATGGTGATCTTGCGTTCGCGCAGGGTTTCCTGCAGCGCGAGCCCCGTGATCTGCGGCATGCGGATATCGAGCACCACGCAGCCGATATCGCCTTCGTGGTATTGCTCGAGAAACGCGGCCGCACTGTCGTAACACAAGGGGCGCATGCCCTGGGCCGTGATCAGAAAGGCGAGCGAGTCGCGCACGGCGGGGTCGTCGTCGACGATGTAGACGGTGGGTGTCGTCGTAGTCATGCTCAAGCCCCTTGCCCCGATGATTGCCGAAAGTCATCCGCCGCATGCCGGCCTCGCGCACGGATACCGGGATATGGCGCTCCCGCTTCCGGCTTGTCAAGCGGTAGCGGACTCGGCCCGGTCATTGAAAGTTGCTGATCGACATGATGGCCGAGCCTGCATGCAGCACGGCGTCTTCTGCCGGGTTGAATTCGACTTCGCCGCCCGGGTGTTCCAGCGCGATGACCATCAGCGGGTTTCCCAGGTCGGCGACGTATTCGTTCAGCGTGCGTCCCTCCCAGGCTGCGGCGACGTGGTGCAATTCGGCACGAAAGGTATCCTGGTAGTGCGAGTGCAGATGTTCGAAGAAATTCAGCGTCTCCGGGCGTATGACATGGCCGGCGAGGCTCATTCCGCCCAGACGCGAGGGAACCACGACGCGGTCGGTGCCGACCGCCAGCAGTTTCTTGCGCGTACTCTCCGACTCCGCCTTGGAGATCGCCATGATTTTCGGGTTCAGGCTTTTGGCCGTTACGACGACGAAGGCGTTCTCCGCATCCGACGTCAGGCAGGTGATGATCGCACGCGCCCTTTCTACCCCCGCCGCCATCAGGTTTTCATCCGAGGTGGCATCGCCGTTGATGTAGGGCAGGTCGCTTTCGCCGAGGCGGGAGATACAGGAGGACTCGTCGCGCTCGATCACCACCAGCTGCTGCCCCGAGTGTTCCAGTTCGTGCAAGGCGTACAGCCCGGTCCGGCTAAGGCCGCACAGAACGATGTGGTTGGACATCCGTCCAATGATTTTTTCCATTTTCCGGCGTTTCATGTAGTTGGGAAGATCACCCTGAAACAGCAGCAGGGTCAGCGAGGACAGACCGTAACCGGCGCCGCCGGTGCCGAAGACGATCAGGACAATGGTGAAGGCGCGGCCGGCGGGCGAAAGCGGATGGGTTTCGCCGTAGCCTATGGTAGATAGCGTGATGATGGTCATGAAAAGGCTGTCGAACCACCCCCAGCCCTCTATCAGCATATAGCCGAGGGTACCGCTGATCACCAGGATCAGCAGGCCGCCGAGAAGCCAGAACAGCTTCCTGGAGAATGTTCGTTTGGTGTTCATGGTCTGATGCACAGGGCGGGTGACGCCAGCCCTGCCAGGGGTTGTTATGACGTGACTATACCTTAGGGTTTGAGTCTGCTCCCTTCCTGCAGCAAGAATTTTTTCAGTTTGGG
The DNA here is from genome assembly GCF_000422925.1 of Paludibacterium yongneupense DSM 18731. Lineage (GTDB taxonomy): Bacteria > Pseudomonadota > Gammaproteobacteria > Burkholderiales > Chromobacteriaceae > Paludibacterium > Paludibacterium yongneupense. The sequence continues at coordinate 270,702 of NZ_AUGZ01000005.1, read as the reverse complement.
TGCGATGACGGCCCGGCAATAGGGGGCGCTGCCATGATGTTCGAAGTAGCGATGGTGCTCGTCTTCCGCCGGGTAGAAAGTCGTGGCCGGCGATAGCTCGGTCACGATAGGGGCATTGAATACCTCCTTGGCATTCAGTTCGGCGATGAGCTCGCTGGCGCAGGCGTGCTGTTCATCGTCGATGTAGAAAATGGCCGAACGGTATTGGGTTCCGACATCATGTCCCTGCTGATTCAGTGTCGTCGGATCATGGATGGTAAAGAAAATGTCGAGCAGTTCGCGAAAGGGGATCGTGCGGGGGTCGAAACGCAGGCGCACGGTTTCGGCATGGCCGGTCGCCCCCGTGCAGACGCTGCCGTAATCGGGGTCGGGTCGCGTGCCGCCGGTATAACCGGATGTGACCTCTTCTACGCCGGCAACGCGGGTGAATATGGCCTCCAGGCACCAAAAGCAGCCCCCGGCAAGGTAGGCGGTTGCTAGTTCCATCGTGATCTCCGGTTAGAGGGCGCGCAAATGCGCAGTCTATCAGTATGCATCGGAACGCATGGCAGGTTCATCCGGCGAAAGTGCTAGCTCGGGTAGCGAATTCGCGACAGCTGCGCAACGCTCACCGCCGGACCCCCGATCTCATCGCGGCACATCCGGCGCGTGGCGCCAGTAGGTGTCGAACTGTGCCGCAGTGGGCGGGTCGAGAATCTGGCTGATGGCGCGTGCGATTTGAAAAGGCGGGGCCGATGTTTCCACCAGGGGATGAGGAGACAGTTCGCGCGATACCAGCGGCGCGGCGGCGTTGGCGCCGACGCGGACGACGAGTGCACGCTCGCCGTTCTTCAATTCAACGAAGCTGCCTGGCGGGTAGAGCCCCATGATCTTGATCAACTGCCCGGCCAGCACCCTGTCCACCGGTTCCTGCATCGAGGTATACATCAGGCCCAGCGCTTTGGGGGCCGGTAACCGGGGGCGGTAGACTCTTGGCATTAATTTTGCTGCCATGGTATCTATAATGTGTAGAAGATGAGCGACTGGGGGGATAGCGTCATCGCGCATGGCAAAAGGATAGCCGCGGCCGTCGCGCTGCTCATGGTGGAGCAGTATCCACTGGTGCCAGTGTTCGTCGCGCATGCCGGCCTCGCGCAGAATCGCCGATCCGGTCAACGGGTGTATCTGTAGCGTCTGCCGCTGCAGGGTGGAGAGCGGCCCATCCTGTAGTGCGAGTTCGTTATGCAGGTCGACGGCTCCGAGGTTCATCGTCAAGGCCGCTTCGACCAGTCGCAGCGAGGCGTCGTGATCGAGTTGTTGCGCGTCGCTCATCCGGACGGCCATGATCGCGCAGTGCAGGGCATGCCGTGCGGTATAGTCGCGATGCGGCACCAGCAGCGTGGCGGCAAGGTAGCCGTCGCTATTGCTGCGCACGCGTTCGCTCACGGCCTTGGCCATGTCTTCGATCATGGCGACGGCGTGGTCGAGTCTGAGAAAGTGGTGCAGGATAGAGTCGAGGTGCTCGACCAGGCGAGGCAGGTCCTGCAGGGGAGAGGACTGCGCCGCCGTCAGCGCGGCTGGCAACGGCGTTTGCGCGCCGCGCTGGAGCGCGTCGCGCAGGCTCTTGCTCAAGCGAAACTCGTTCTCACCGACCTGGCTGAGGCGGTGAGTGACAAAGAGTGAGGACGGCAAGGTAAGCGGCATATCGCCCCCGATCATTCATGTCTTTTTATCAGCATAGCAAGGACTTGTGTTTTTTTGCGCGCAGCAAGCCGCGGGCAAAACGTCTACAATGCCCGCTTTTGTCTCAAGGATAGGGGTTTGCGATGGATGTGGCCCTGGCGCCGATGGAGGGCTTGGTCGACGACATCATGCGCGATATTCTCACCCGCATCGGTGGTATCGATCTGTGCGTCACCGAATTTGTGCGGGTCACGCATACTCTGTTGCCCGAAAAGATGTTCCGCCGCCTCGCGCCCGAACTCGGGCAGGGCTCGCGCACCCGGGCCGGCACCTTGCTGTGGGTGCAGCTCCTTGGGGCCGACCCGGCCTGCCTGGCCGACAATGCCGCACGCGCGGCGTCGTTCGGTGCGGCGGGGCTGGACCTCAATTTCGGGTGTCCCGCACCGACCGTCAACCGCCATCGCGGCGGCGCCGTGTTGCTCGATGAGCCCGAGCTTTTGCATCGCATCGTCCGCTCGGTGCGCCGCGCTCTGTCATCCGATGTCCCGCTGAGCGCCAAGATGCGCCTCGGTCTGAACGACACGAGCCGGGCCCTGGAGTGCGCCGCCGCCATCGAGGCAGGCGGCGCGGCGAGCCTGGCGGTGCACGGGCGGACCAAAAGCGAAGGCTATCGCCCCCCCGCGCACTGGGACTGGATTGGTCGCGTGCGCGAGCATGTCTCGATTCCGGTGCTGGCCAATGGCGATGTGTGGACTCTGGAGGATTACCGCCGCATTCGCGCTGAAAGTGGCTGCGATTCGGTCATGATAGGGCGCGGTTTGATTTCCGCACCGGATCTGGCGCAGCGCATTGCCGCCTGGCGCTGCGGCCAGACAGTGGAGCCGATGTCATGGCAAGCGTTCTTGCCGTGGCTGAATGAATTTTTCGAGCAGTGCCGTCAACGCGGTGGCGATACGCCCTATGCCGCGGCGCGTCTCAAACAGTGGCTGGGTTTGCTCAAGCGACAGTATGGCGAAGCGGAGGTTCTGTTCGAACAGATCCGGCGCGAACGCGATGCGACTGCGATTGCCGCCATCCTGCTGCGCATGCAGGCATGCGCGGACCCGATCTGAACGTCTTTACTAAGTAATCTTACCCATACTCAAGGTTCTAATATCTGGATAGGATTATGTTGTGCCCGCCCGTGACGGGGCGGCATGTAGTGCAGGGGGGTCTGCTACTCCGTGCATTACACTTCCCCGATATTTTGTCAGCCCCTCCCTTAGTGGAGGGTTTTTTTTGCCTGCGTTGCACGGACGGGGACTCCGTATCGTGTCGCGCTTACTCTGCAGTATAGGCGCGAAACAGGGGGGCGCTGATCATTTTGCCCGCGGCATGACTCACCATCGGGTATGGGGATTTTTACATATGACCGTGCTTGCGAAGCGGATGCATGGGAACAAACCGATGCCTGTGCGGCTATGCCGGTATGGCATGGGCATGGTGTATGGCGATTTAAATACAACGTTGCATCTAGTGCCTCGTTCGTATTTTTCGAACGAATGTTGCGACGCGCTGTCAGCGCGCTCGGCGAAGCGGCTAAATTGCAGCTAAGCACAAGCCGACAACGGTTGTGCCTGACTTTTAACCCGCAATGGAGCATGCAGCTCGGTTCAATCCGCTGCACGGTGGTGATATGCCATCGGGTGCCTCGACACCCCGGCCCATTCGTTTTTCGCATGGGAAAATGACATGAAATTGAAGCTGAAAACGCTAACCGCCATGGTATTGCTGGTGTCGCCGCTACTTGCCGCGCCTGCTTTCGCCGCTACCCACCTTCAGACCATCACGTTCGACGATCTCACTTCGAATACGGACACGCCGATCGCGTCAGGTTACGCAGGTTTGAACTGGTCCAATTTCTACGCGCTCGATAGCCAGACCGCGGGCTACATTGGTACCGGCTATGACAGTGGCACCATGTCCGGCAACAACGTGGCCTATAACGGTTATGGGCTCCCCGCTTCGTTTTCGGCCATCACCGGGCAGCTGAATTTCTTCGGCGCCTATCTGACGTCAGCCTGGCTGGCAAACGATTCGGTCGAAGTGCTGGGACTGCGCGCCGGTAGCACCGTTTTTGATCAGACGGTGGCGATTACCCAGAAAGCAACCTTGTTCCAGTTCAATTTCGACGGTGTCGATACCGTGAAATTCGTGTCCTCGAATGGCAGTCAGATCGCCTTCGACAATGTCCAGGTTTCGCCGGTTCCGGAGCCCGAGACCTATGCCCTGGTCGGTCTCGGTCTGGTCGGTCTGCTGCTGCGTCGCCGTTCGCGCACTTTCTCGCTCGCGCGCAGCGTCTGAAATCTGGACTGCAGAGTTTCCTCTGTACCGATTTGGCCTCCCCTGCGTCTGCCGGGGAGGTTTTTTATTCGGTGCGCCCCGGACGGGGCGCGGGCCGGATCGGCAGGAGGCGCCCCGTGGGCTCAGACGAACTGGACCGGGACGAAGTAATTGCGGCCCGGGCGCGATACCAGGACTTTGGGCTGTCCCTCGTCGACAACGCGGAAGGCCCGCGGAAGACGGCGCCAGTCCATGAATTTCATCTTGATCGAGGTTTCGGTAGCGATGGCTTGCGTTTGCATGCTTTTCTCCTTGCTGACATGACCGTTTAGCGGTCTTACACCACCTGGTGTATGACCCGGGTGACAACGCCCCAGATGAACAGGCTGGCGTCTTCTGCAACCTCGATCGGGGCATAATCGGGGTTTTCCGGCATCAGACGCATTCCGGTCTTGCCCAGCTCGAGCCGTTTGACCGTAAGTTCGCCGTTGAGTACCGCGACCACGACCTTGCCGTGGCGCGGAGGCAGGGCGCGATCGACCAAGAGCAGATCGCCGTCGTTGATGGCGGCATCGCGCATCGAGTCGCCCTTGACCGTGACCATGAAAGTCTGTCCCGGGTGATGGACGAGAAACGTGTTCAAATCGATATCCGACTCGCGCAACTCGTCTGCCGGTACCGGGCTGCCCGCCGGCACGCGGCTGGCAAACACGGGGAGCGACAGTTCGCTGAGGACGTTGGCCAGGGTGCGGACATCAAGCGCATCGCCTGCACTCGTGTTACGCAGCGTGCGGTAATCGGCGAGCCAGCGCTCGAGCACCGGTTTCAACGGTTCGGGAACGCGCATCGCAACGGTTCTGTCGCCGCCGAAACTCGATTTCCTGCCGGCGCCTTCGCGGCGGCCACCTTGTGTCATCTTCCGTTTCCTCCGGACGGTTGCAAGCCCTTGCCTTCAGGGGGGGGCGCACCCCGCCGGGCAGAAGGCCGTAGACGTTGCTGCTATCGGGCAAGCTACTGATTCTGTAGCTTGTTTGATTGTGTACGAATTCATATGAAAAGGCAAGGCCGAAAATAATCGTCCGATTCATGATCCAGATCGACCCGGCCTGGCGGCGGCGATGTTGACTCTGGCGGCTGTGGCTGTAAAATTCATTAACGACACGTACAGCGCAGCGGGAGGTTCTCCCGGCGCAACTCAAAGGCTTCTCCATGGCAGGCACCCCGCCCCTTCTCATATGTGCACAATGTTGCTCCACCGATATCGAGGGGCCGGAGCTTCCCGAGGATACGGATGTATTGTGCTGCAGGCAGTGTGGCTATCGGGTGACTTACGGCGTGATGCGCGAGCAGGTACGCATGGCGCTGGAAGATGCGCTGCGCCAGATTCACGAACAAGTTGCCGGCAAGGTGCCGCGGCTGTTCCGCTGACGCGCGTGCCGCGGCGCCTGCGGCGGGCGCCCGGCGATTATTCCGGTTTGTCTTCCCCTGCGTAAAAGCATTTGGCGCATACGGCGCGGTAGCGCGCGTCGTCGCCTATCTCCACTTGTGGTCCGTCCTTCAAGCGTTCTCCCCGGCCATCGACCCTGAGGTGCATGGTCGCCTTGCGTCCGCAGACGCAGATCGTCTTTATTTCTTCGATATCTTCGGCCAGTGACAGCAGCCAGGCGGCTCCGGGAAACGGCTCCCCCAGAAAATCCGATCGCAATCCGAAGCAGATGACAGGAATGTGGCGCAGGTGCACGAGGCGGTGCAATTGCCGTACCTGCGCCGGGGTGAGGAACTGGGCTTCGTCTATCAGTATGCAGTCAATGTTTTCGAACTGTTGTGCATAAAAGTCGAGTGTGTCGTCGAATGTTTGCGCCTCGCGCCGAATGTTCAGACGCGAGGTGATCATGCCGACACCGTAACGGTCGTCGATTCGTGCGGTATAGAGCAGGACGCGTTTGTTCAGCGTTTCGTAGTTGTTCGCGATTTGCAGCAGTTGCGTGCTTTTGCCGCTGTTCATTGCGGCATATCGATAGAAGAGCTTGGCCATGGCGGTCTCTGATGTTGGGAGAGAAGCTGCCCGGCATGGTAGCAAATGCAGTGCCTTGTACAAAGCCCCACTTGAATAACCTATATGATTTCTCTAGATATTATAAATATTGTCTTGTTTCTTAATTGCACTCGTTACCTCTGTTCCGTCTGCCGTGTGCAGCATGGGAGTGCGATCGATGCGGCCAATCCTGACTCGGGTCTGTACTCCTTGGACCTTTGTCTATAGGTGGGGAAAGCATGATCCGTCTGAAGATCGAAGAAGTCCTGATCATAGAAGACAGTGCGGCCCAGGCCGCCCTGGCTGCCGATCTGTGCCGGGCGCTGGGGGTTAAGCGCGTCCGTTTCGCTCGCAATGGGCAGGACGGGCTCGAGCAGCTGTGCCAGTCGCTGCCCGATTTGATTCTGCTCGACCTGGAAATGCCGGTGATGGATGGGGTGCAGGTCTTGCAGGAGATGGCGAACGATACCCTGCACGTGCCGCTGGTCCTGGTCTCGGGCAAGGATAGCCAGTTGATCGCCTCGGTCGAAATGCTGGGCCGGGAATTGGGGCTGCCGCTCTTGGGCGGTTTGCAAAAGCCGATCATCGCCAGTGCCTTGCTCGATCTTCTGCTGCGGGTGTGGACCCCGGTCGATGTTTCTTTTCCGCCGCCGTGCGAGAGCGATGCGGTCCGGCGCGCGCTGGATCTGGGGCAGATCCGCCCTTATTTCCAGCCCAAGGTGGATTTGCTTACCGGCGTGCCGACCGGAGCGGAAGTGCTTGCACGCTGGGAAGACCCGCAGTCGGGGCTGATTGTGCCCTCCCGCTTCGTGCCCGTGATCGAGGCTCATGGCTGGGCGACCGAACTGACCCTGAGCATGCTCGACCAGTGTCTGGCTGTGTGGCCCCGCTGGATGGCAGATGGCATGATGCTCCCGCTGTCTATCAATATGTCGGCGAGTTCGCTGCTGGGCGCCAAATTGGCGACCGAGATCGAACGCCGGCTGCGGGATGCCGGCGTGCCGCCGCGACTGGTGATATTCGAACTGACGGAAACGGCCCTGGTCGAGCATCTGGCCGATGCCATCGGTATTGCGGCGCGCCTGCGCCTCGCCGGTTGCGGCTTGTCCATCGATGACTTTGGCACCGGGTTTGCGACCATGCAGCAACTGACCCGCTTTCCGTTCACCGAGTTGAAAATCGATCGCTCGCTGGTGACGGAGGTGCATCGCCGGCCGCATATCGAGCAGATTTTGCATTGCATCGTCGAAATGGCCGGGAGACTGAACTTGCAGACCGTCGCGGAAGGCGTGGAGACGGACGAAGAGCGGACGTGTCTGCTGCGTAATGGTTGCACTCAGGCTCAGGGCTTTCTTTTTGCGCGTCCGATGACGGCGGAGGCATTCGTGTCGTGGATGTCGGCGCGGCGTCCGGCGCCGACCGCCCGGACGGCACCTCGTCCGGCGGCGCCAGCGGCTGACGACCTTGCGCAGGTCGCCGTGCCGCACGAGGTCGTTCCAGGCCGCACCGTCGTGGATGACAAGCGGCGCGCGGGGCTCTAGAATCGGTCGGCATTGATGAAAGGGTTCTGGATTATGCCGTCTTTTGATATCGTTTCCGAGGTCAACAAGGTCGAAGTACGCAATGCCGTTGATCAGGCCAACAAGGAAGTGTCCACCCGCTACGATTTCAAGGGTAGCGATGCGCGCATCGAAGTGAACGAGAAGGTGATGACCCTGTTCGCCGATGCCGAATTTCAGCTCGAACAAGTGCGGGACATCGTCCTGGGCAAGCTGGCAAAGCGCGGCATCGATGTACGCTGCCTGGAGAACGGCAAGATCGAAAAGGTCAGCGGCAACAAGATCAAGCAGGCGGTGACCGTGCGCGAAGGGATTGAAACCGAGCTGTCCAAGAAAATCGTGCGTCTGATCAAGGACTCCAAGCTCAAGCTGCAGGCCAGCATCCAGGGCGAGGCGGTGCGCGTCAACGGCGCCAAGCGCGATGTGCTGCAGGAGTGTATTGCGCTGATGCGCAAGGAAATCACCGATTTTCCGCTGCAGTTCAATAATTTCCGCGACTAGCGACCGGTGGCGGCCCGGATCCGTTCGGCGGTCCGGGTGATCAGCCAGTGCGCGAGGCTGATCTTCGACGGCAGGGGAGGCAGGGCATCGATGTCGAACCAGCGCGCGTCTTCGATCTCTTCTTCCTGCGCCACCACCTCGCCGCCGGCATAGTCGGCGGTAAAGGCCAGCATCAGCGAGTGCGGGAACGGCCATTGCTGCGACCCGGCGTAGCGCAGTGACTCGATGTGGACGCCGACTTCTTCGTGCGCTTCGCGGTGCACGCATTGCTCCAGTGTTTCCCCCGCCTCCACGAAGCCCGCCAGCGCGCTGTACACCCCTTCGGCAAAATGCGGCCCGCGCGCGAGCAGAAGCTCGCGTCCGCGTACGATAAGGACCATCATTGCCGGCGAGACCTTGGGGTAGTAAAGGGTATCGCAATGCGGGCAGCGCTTTCCCATGTCGTGGCCATTGTCGAGCAGGGGCGCGGCGCAGGCGCCGCAGAAGCGGTGCTGGCGGTCGAAAAGGGTCAGCAGGCGGGCGCGGCTCAATGCCTGCTGCATGGGGAAATCGTGCAGCAGCAAGGCTTCGCGCAGGCCAAGCCAGTGCGCATCGGCGGGGGGCGCCCCGACGATCTCGCCACTGAAGCAGGCATGCTCGCCCGCCATGCCGATGAAACGGGTGGCGGTCAGCGCCAGTGCGTCGCGCTGCGTCGGCAGCGTGCCTGCGCGCAGCAGAACCTTGTCGCCATTCCAGATGAGCCAGATGACGGGGGCGCCGGCGACCGGAGTGGGGGTGATGATGAAACTCATCCGCTTGTTCCATAGGTAGGTGTTTGTGTCGATTCTAACAGTCTGCTGCGGCGAGAAGAATGTCGCGTTCATGACGACGGCCCCGTGCGGGGGCGGCGATGTCATGCGCGCCGGCAAGGCGGCCGGCGCGGATCGAGGGCGAAGGGGGCAAAATGGCGGTTGTGGCGATGGGGTGGCTGTATGTGGTGTTGATGCTGTCCGCAGCGCAGGATTCGGTTGCCGCCGGCGTGCTGGTGGCGCTGGCGCTGGGTGTGGCGCCAATGGTACTTGTGGCGGCTTTGCGCCGTCGTCGGCGCGGGTCGGGGAGGGCGCGCACTTGAAGCGGGGCGGGTTTCAGTGCTAGAATCCCGCGTCTTTCTGATTTTGACTGAGAGAAATTACGCACATCCGTGCTAAAGGGTGCCCGCCGTTGGTCCGGTGGGTTGTCTGCACGGATGGAGGCCTAACCCTTTAAGGAGTTTTTCATGAGCACTTCCGTAACCATGCGTCAAATGCTGGAAGCCGGCGTCCACTTCGGTCACCAGACCCGTTTCTGGAACCCGAAGATGGCACAGTACATCTTTGGCAGCCGCAACAAGATTCACATCATCAACCTGGAAAAGACCCTGCCGCTGTTCGTGGAGGCCCAGGAGTATGTGCGTCGTCTCGCCGCCAACAAAGGTAGCGTGCTGTTTGTCGGTACCAAGCGCCAGGCGCGTGAGATTGTCCGCGAAGAAGCGATTCGCGCGGGCATGCCCTTCGTCGACCACCGTTGGCTCGGTGGCATGCTGACCAACTACAAGACCGTCAAGCAATCGATCAAGCGTCTTGAAGAAAAGCGTGCCATTCTGGATAACGCTGGCGAAACGGGTTACAACAAGAAAGAACTGCTCGAGCTCGAACGCGAAGTGAGCAAGCTGGAACGCTCGCTGGGCGGTATCAAGGATATGAAGGGCCTGCCGGACGCGATCTTCGTTATCGATACCGGCTACCAAAAGGGCACCATCGTCGAAGCCAAGAAACTGGGTATCCCGGTCATCGGCATCGTTGATACCAACAACTCGCCGGACAGCATCGAGTACGTGGTCCCGGGTAACGACGACTCCAGCCGTGCCATCCGCCTGTACGCTCGCGGCATCGCTGATGCCGTGCTCGAAGGCCGTGCACAGTCGATCCAGGAAATCGTTGCCGCTGCTGAAACGGCAGCGGAATAAACGGATTGCGGGAAAGGGGCGCAAGCCCCTTTTTTTGAATCCAGTCCAATGCCCACGGATATATTCAAGGAGTTTTTAGCATGGCGGAAATCACCGCAAAGATGGTAGCAGACCTGCGCGCCGCGACGGGTCTGGGCATGATGGAATGCAAAAAAGCACTGGTCGAAGCCGAGGGTGACTCGGCCCGTGCCGAAGAAATCCTGCGTATCAAGTCCGGCGCCAAGGCGTCGAAGCTGGCGGGTCGCACCGCTGCTGAAGGCGTGATCGCCACCTTTACCGCCGACGGCGTGGGCGCGATGGTCGAAGTCAACTGCGAAACCGACTTCGTGGCCAAGGACGAAACGTTCCTCGCCTTTGCCAAGGCTGCTGCCGAAGCGGTTGCCAAATCCAATCCGGCCGATGTGGAAGCGCTGTCCGCAGTCGCCACGGCTTCGGGTTCGACTGTCGAAGAAGTGCGCAAGGCCGCCATCGCCAAGCTCGGCGAAAACATGTCGGTTCGCCGCTTCGTCCGTATCGACACCGATGGCAAGATCGCCACGTATCTGCATGGCAGCAAGATCGGCGTCATCGTCGACTTCAAGGCCGCCGATGAGCAGCTGGGTCGCGACATCGCCATGCATGTCGCCGCGTCCAAGCCGATCTGTGTCTCCAAGGACGAGGTTCCGGCTGCGGTTCTGGAAACCGAACGCCATATCTACACCGAGCAGGCCGCACAAAGCGGCAAGCCGGCCGATATCGTCGCCAAGATGGTCGAAGGCCGCGTCGCCAAGTACCTGGCGGAAGTGACCCTGCTGGGTCAGCCTTTCGTCAAGAACCCGGACGTGACCGTCGAGAAGCTGCTGAAAGAAAAATCGGCAACGGTCAAGGCGTTCACCATGTTCGTGGTGGGCGAAGGGATCGAAAAGAAGGTTGTCGATTTCGCTGCTGAAGTCGCCGCCGCCGCCAAGATCTGAGCCCGGCTCCGATCTGGCAAGAAAGACGGCACCCTGCCTGCAGGGTGCCGTTTTGCAAATTGAATGAGCGTTTCCACTCGAGGTTACTATGAGCCAAGCCCCCGCCTATAAACGCATTCTCCTCAAGCTGTCCGGTGAAGCCCTGATGGGCGACGACAGCTACGGCATCAATCGTGCCACCATCGAGCAGATCGTCGCTCAAATCAAGGAAGTGGCCGATCTCGGTGTGCAGATCGCGGTCGTGATCGGTGGCGGGAACATCTTTCGCGGCGTGGCGCCGGCAGCGGCGGGCATGGATCGTGCCACCGCCGATTATATGGGCATGATGGCGACGGTGATGAATGCGCTGGCCTTGAAGGACGCGATGACGCATGCCGGGATGGTCGCCCGCGTGCAGTCTGCGCTGATCATGCAGCAGATCGCGGAGCCGTATGTGCGCGGCAAGGCGATGCAGTACCTGGAGGAGGGCAAGATCGTGATTTTCGGTGCAGGCACCGGCAATCCCTTCTTCACGACCGATACGGCGGCCTCCTTGCGTGGCATGGAGATGAATGTCGACATCATGCTCAAGGCGACCAAGGTCGATGGCGTGTACACCGACGATCCCAAGAAGAATCCGGACGCCGTCCGCTACCAGACCCTGACCTTCGACGAAGCCATCGGTCGCAATCTCAAAGTGATGGATGCGACGGCTTTCGCCTTGTGCCGCGATCAGAAGCTCAACATCAAGGTATTCAGCATTTTCAAGCCTGGTGCCCTCAGGCGCGTCGTGCTTGGCGAAGATGAAGGCACACTGGTACACTGCTGAGTCTTATTCAGAATAACGAAACGGCGGAAACGGCAACGGCCGCTTTCCGCCTTGTTTTTCCCTGTTTCAAATGGAGCAAACATGGTCAACGACGTCAAGAAAACGGCCGAGCAGAAGATGCAGAAATCCCTGGACGCCTTTAAAAACGACCTGAACAAGGTCCGTACCGGGCGTGCGCATACCGGGATTCTTGATCATGTCACGGTCGATTACTATGGCAACGACACCCCCGTCAACCAGGTCGCCAACGTGACCCTGATCGACGCGCGTACCATTGGCGTTCAGCCGTGGGAAAAGAACATGGCCGGCAAGATCGAAAAGGCGATCCGCGATTCCGATCTCGGCCTGAATCCGGCTTCGATGGGCGATATCATTCGCGTTCCGATGCCGATGCTGACCGAGGAGCGCCGTCGCGATCTGGTCAAGCTGGTTCGCGGCGAGGCAGAGGATGCACGCGTCGCCGTGCGCAATATCCGCCGTGACGCCAACAACGATTTCAAGAATCTGCTGAAAGACAAAGCGATCACCGAGGACGAAGAACACCGCGGTCAGGACGAAATCCAGAAGTTGACCGACAAGTTCGTGGCCGAGGTCGATCGCGCGCTGGCAGTCAAAGAAACCGAGCTGCTGGCGGTATAAGGGGATTTTCTTGTTTGGTAGCACGACTGTAGCCGTACCCGAAGTGCGCGCCGTGCCGCGGCACGTTGCCATCATCATGGATGGCAACGGCCGTTGGGCCAAGCGCCGCCTGCTGCCCCGCGTGGCGGGGCACAAGCGCGGGCTCGATGCCGTTCGGGATGTGGTCTCCGCCTGCCACCGGCTCGGGATCGAATACCTGACCCTGTTCGCGTTTTCCACCGAGAACTGGCGCCGTCCGCCGGATGAAGTCAGTTTTCTGATGGAGTTGTTTTTGCGCGCGCTGGGAAGCGAGGTGGACAGGCTGAACGGCAATAATATCCGCCTGCACATCATCGGCAGCAAGGCTCGGCTGTCTCCGGCACTGGCCGAGCGCATCTCTGCCGCCGAGGAGCTGACGAGCGGGAACGACGGGCTGACCTTGACCATAGCCGCCGATTACGGCGGGCGCTGGGATATGCTCAATGCCGTGAACGAGCTGATCGCCGAGGGTGCAACCCATATCGACGAAGAATCCCTGTCGCAGCGGCTGTCCATGGCGTATGCCCCTGAGCCCGATCTTTTCATTCGCACCGGAGGCGAGCAGCGCATCAGCAACTTCCTGCTGTGGCAGCTGGCGTACTCCGAATTGTATTTTACCGACCTGCTGTGGCCGGATTTCGATGCCCGTGCTCTGGAACAGGCCGTCGATTCCTACCGTTGCCGCGAGCGCCGCTTTGGCCGAACCAGCGAACAGCTGCCCGCTTCCTTGCGCAGGGAATGACCGTATGTTGAAGACGCGCATTCTGACCGCGCTGGTGTTGTTGCCCTTGATGCTGTCGGCATTGTTCTTGTTTTCCGGCCCTGCCTGGGCCGCCTTTTCGTGGCTGATCGTGGCGCTGGCGATGTGGGAGTATTCCCGCATGACCGGGGCCTCGTCCGTATCCAGGCGGCTCTATCTGCTGGCGGGGACGGGGTTGGCTGCGTTATGGTGGCATCAGGGTTGGTTTGCCCCGCCGTGGGTGCATGGTGTCGGGCTGGCGTTCTGGCTGCTGATCGCCCCCTTGTGGCTGGCGCGGCGCTGGACGCTGCGCGATGGCTGGGGTGCCCGTGCCCTCGGCTGGGTCATGCTGTTTCCGGCCTGGTTTGCGCTGCTGGAATGGCGTGGTGCGGGCGGCGAGGCGCATGGCTCGCGCTTGCTGGCCGTCATGGGGCTGGTATGGGTGGCCGACGTCGCCGCCTATTTCTCCGGCAAGGCTTTCGGTCGGCGCAAGCTTGCCCCGGCGATCAGCCCCGGCAAGAGCTGGGAGGGCGTCGCCGGTGCGGTCGTCGCGGTTGCGGTCTATGCCGTTCTTGTTTCCCGCCTCGGCTGGCTCGATCTGGATTTGCCGTGGTGGTGGCTGCTGTTGCTGGCCTTGCCTCTGACCGCGGTCAGTATCGTAGGGGATCTGCTGGAGTCCTGGTTCAAGCGAAGTGCCGGGATCAAGGATAGTAGCGGCCTGCTGCCCGGACACGGCGGCGTCTACGACCGTATCGATAGTTTGATTGCCGTTCTGGCCGTGAGCAATGCCTTGCGCGTCCTGGGCGGACTGTAGGCACACCATGAATCCTCAGGGTATTGCTGTACTGGGGGCCACCGGCAGCATCGGCACGAATACGCTCGATGTCGTGGCCCGTCACCCAGACCGTTATCATGTCGTCGCGCTCAGCGCGCATCGGCAGCTCGATCGCCTGTTCGACCTGTGCCTGCGTTTCGCCCCGCGCTATGCGGTGGTGGCCGCAGGGGCCGACGAGGCCGCTCTGCAGCGTCGCCTGCGTGCGGCGGGCGTGCCGACCGAGGTCATGTCCGGCCCGGCGGCGCTCGATTTCATTGCGACGCTGGACAGTGTCGACATGGTGATGGCGGCCATCGTCGGTGCCGCGGGGCTGACTTCCGCTCTGGCTGCTGCCCGGGCGGGCAAGAAAGTATTGCTGGCCAACAAGGAATCGCTGGTCATGGCCGGCCGGCTGTTCATGCAGGCGGTTGCGGCCGGAGGGGCGACGCTGCTGCCGGTCGATAGCGAGCACAATGCGATCTTCCAGTCGCTGCCGGCCGGCTACGCGGGCGATCTGGACGCCGCTGGCGTCAGTCACCTGATTCTGACGGCATCCGGCGGCCCTTTCCGCCAGCTTGCCGCATCGCGGCTGGCCGATGTGACTCCCGACGATGCCTGCCGCCACCCGAACTGGAGCATGGGGCGCAAGATCTCGGTCGATTCGGCGTCGCTGATGAATAAAGGGCTCGAAGTGATCGAGGCGCACTGGTTGTTCAATGCCCCGGCCTCGCGCATCCAGGTGGTGGTGCACCCTCAGAGCGTGATTCATTCCATGGTGCAGTACCGCGACGGATCGGTGATTGCCCAGCTCGGCAACCCGGACATGCGTACGCCGATCGCCTGCTGCCTGGCCTGGCCCGAACGTGTCGCCTCCGGGGTTGCGCCGCTCGATTTTCGCACCCTCGGCGATTTGAGCTTCGAAGCGCCGGATCTCGACCGCTTCCCCTGTCTGGGCTTGGCGTTTTCCGCACTGGAAGCCGGCGGCGATGCGCCGGCCGTTCTCAATGCGGCGAATGAAGTCGCGGTGGCGGCCTTTCTCGATGGCCGTATCCGCTTTACCGATATCTACCGTCTGGTCAGCGATGCGCTGGCCGGGATGGACCTGGCGGCGAGCGATTCGCTCGACGACTTGTTGCTCAAGGATGCCGCAACCCGGGCCTGGCTCGGAGCGCGGCTGTCATGATCACATTGCTTGCCTTCCTGCTGGCGCTCGGCGTACTGGTGTCTTTTCATGAATTCGGGCACTTCATTGTCGCGCGGATGTGCAAGGTCAAGGTGCTGCGTTTCTCCATCGGCTTCGGCCGTCCGTTGCTGCGCTGGCAACCGGGCGAAACCGAATGGGTGCTGTGCCCGATTCCCCTCGGTGGGTATGTGCGCATGCTCGATGAGCGCGAGGGCGCGGTGGCCAGTAGCGAGCGGCACCGCAGTTTCAATGCGCAGCCGGTCCTCAAGCGCATGGCTATCGTCGCTGCGGGCCCCGTTGCCAATCTTTTGCTGGCGGCCGTGCTGTACTGGATCCTGATCGGGCAGGGGGTGTCGCTGCTGCGGCCCTGGGTCGGTACCGTCGTGCCGCACACCGTGGCCGCCGAGGCCGGCTTTCTGCCGGGCGATCGCTTGACTGCGCTTGGTCGCCGTCCGGTGGCGAGCTGGCGCGATGTGCAGCGCGTGCTGCTGGAAGAGGTTACCGTGCCGGGTGCGCCCGCGCTCGAAGCCGAGGTGACGACGGCCGCTGGCGCACATGTCGTGCGCAGGCTCGATCTGCCGCGCTTCGGAGCCCGTTTCGCCCGCGAGTTTGCTCGAGGCGACGTCGGTCTGCTGCCTGCGCGATTTCAGCCGGTGCTTGGCGAGCTGACTGTCGACGGCGCCGCGGCTCGCGCCGGATTGAAGGTCGGCGACCGTTTGCAGTCCATCGACGGCGTTGTCATGAACGATTGGCTGTCCTGGGTCGATACGATACGCAACAGCCCGGGCAAGTCCTTGCAGATCGGCGTGCTGCGGAATGGAAAAGCCCTGTCCGTCGCTGTGCGTCCGGATTCGGACCCGGGCGAAGACGGCCTCTTTGTCGGCCGCATCGGTGCGGCGCCCGCCTTTGATACGGCCTGGTACGACGCCTTGCGTTTTACCGTGCATTATTCGCTGCTGCAGGCGGGGGTCGAAGCGGTCGGAAAGACGCTGGACACCGCCTGGATGAGCGTGAGATTCATCGGAAGGATGGCCGTCGGCCAGGCTTCGATGGATAATTTGTCCGGGCCGCTGACCATTGCCAGCGTAGCCGGGCAGAGCGCGCGAGAAGGGCTTGCCGCCTATCTCGATTTCATGGCGCTGATCAGTATCAGCATCGGCGTTCTCAACTTGCTGCCGATTCCCGTTCTGGATGGCGGTCACTTAATGTATTATACGGCGGAGCTGATCAAGGGGAGACCGTTGAGCGAGCGCGCTCAACAGATTGGTCAAAGAATCGGCTTCGCGCTTTTGGCAACGCTAATGGCTTTTGCACTGCTAAACGACATCAGCCGCCTTTGGGGGGGTTAAAAAAGAACCTATGAAATTGAAACTTGTTGCGGCGGCCGTTCTGGGTCTGGCTGCGTCAGGCCTTGCCTGGGCCTCCAGTCCTTTCGTCATCAAGGATATTCGCGTAGAGGGCTTGCAACGTACCGAACCGGGTACGGTTTTCAGTTATCTGCCCATCAAGGTCGGTGATACGTTTACCGATGCCAAAGCGAGTGAGGCCATTAAATCACTCTACGCTACTGGGTTTTTTAATGATGTCCGTATTGAGTCCAGCGCCGATGTCGTCATCGTCGCCGTGGCCGAGCGTCCCGTCATTGCCCAGCTTGAAATCAAGGGTTCCAAGGAGTTCGAAGCCGATCAGCTCAAGAAGGCGCTGAAGGAGAACGGCCTGGCCGAATCCCGCATCTTCGATCAGGGGCTGATGGACGGTGCGGTGCAGGAGCTCAAGCGCCAGTACTACAGTCGGGGCAAGTACTCGGTCGAAATCACTCCGCATGTGACGCGCCTGGAGCGCAACCGCATTGCGGTGACGATAGACATCAACGAAGGCGTGACGGCCAAGATTCACGAAATCCGTATCCTGGGCGCCACCTCGTTCAAGGAAGCCGATCTGCTCGAGCTGTTCGCGTTGAATACCGGCGATTGGTGGTCGTGGGTCAGCAAGAGCGACCAGTACTCCAAGCAGAAGCTGACCGGCGACCTGGAAAAGCTGCGTGCCTTCTACCAGAACCAGGGCTACCTCGAATTCAATATCGATTCCAGTCAGGTGACGATCAGCCCCGACAAGGAGGCGGTCTATCTGACGGTCAACGTCAACGAAGGCAAGAAATTCACCATTGGCGAGATGCATTTCGCCGGCGATCTCAAGTTGCCGGAAGAACAGTTGCGCAAGCTGCTGCAGGTCAAGCCGGGCGAAGTGTTCGACCGCGAGAAGGTGAATGGGTCCGTTACCGCCATCAATGACCGCCTGGGGCAGGATGGCTACGCTTTCGCCAATGTGAACGTGGTTCCGGATATCGATCGCAGCAAGAACATCGCCAGTCTGACTTTTTATGTCGATCCGGGTCGCAAGACCTATGTGCGCCAGGTGACGATCACCGGTAACAACAAGACGCGCGACGAAGTGATTCGTCGCGAAATGCGTCAGCTCGAGGGCGCCTATTACAATTCGGCCAATGTCAAGCGCAGCAAGGAGCGCGTCGATCTGCTGTCGTTCTTCGAAACGACGACGGTCGAGACGCCGGCGGTGCCGGATGCTCCCGATCAGGTGGACGTCAATGTCAACGTCAAGGAACGCTCCACCGGCAGCGTGACCGCCGGTATCGGCTACGGTCAGGGCGAGGGCATTCTGCTGTCGGCCGGGATCTCGCAGAGCAACCTCTTCGGTTCGGGCAAGGCGGCGGCCTTGAATATCGGTACCAGCACGACGACCAAGACCGCCAAGCTGACCTTCACCGATCCGTACTACACGGTCGACGGTTCCAGCCTCGGCTACAGCATCTATCGCACCAGTTACGATCCGTCGAGCACCAGCACCTCGTCGTACAAGACCACGAGCATCGGCACCTCGATGACTCTGGGCGTGCCGGTGACCGAGCATGACCGCGTCAGCTATACCCTCGGCATAGACCAGACGCGCATCGGCTTGCTGAGCGACAGCCCGCAGCGCTATATCGATTTCGTCGACCGTTACGGTCAGACCAACGTCACCGTGACGTCGTCCGTAGGCTGGAGTCGCGATACGCGCGACAATTCGCTGTGGCCGACCCGGGGCTATCTCATGGGCGTCAACGGCGACCTGGCCTTGCCCGGCGGCGATATCCAGTTCTATCGCATGTCGCACAATGAGTCGTGGTTCTTCCCGCTGTCCAAGACCTACACCCTGATGCTGAGCGGCGAAGCCGGCTATATCGCCGGCTATGGCAAGACCAAGGATGTTCCGTTCTATCAGAACTTCTTCGTCGGCGGCATCGGTTCGGTGCGCGGCTTCGAAAGCAGCAGCCTGGGGCCGAAAGACAGCAATAACGACTCTCTGGGTGGGACGCGCAAGCTGACCGCCACCGCCGAGCTGCTGTTCCCGTTCCCGGGGATGCGCGACAGCCAGTCGGTGCGCCTGAGCCTGTTCGCCGATGCCGGTACGGCCTGGGACCCGACGGTTTCCGGCAGTACCGCCAGTTCCGAATATCGCTATTCGGCAGGGGTTGCGTTGACCTGGCTGTCCCCGATGGGACCGATGAAGTTCAGTATGGCCATGCCGATGCATACCAAGGAAACCGACAAGCTGCAACGGTTCCAGTTTCAGTTGGGGACGGTGTTCTAACATACGGGATACCACTATGAAGTCGATGAAAACCTTTTTGGCCGTGGTCGGCTTGGCCCTGGCTACGCAAAGTGTGGCGGCGGATTTCAAACTGGGCTACGTAAAGATCGAACGTATCTACAGCGAAGCGACGCCGGCGATCGCCATCCAGAAGAAGCTGGAGGCCGAGTTCGCCGACCGCCGGGCCGAACTCAAGCGCATGGAAGCACGCGGCAAGGAGTTGCAAGCCCTGCTGGCCGGGACGACGCTCAACGGAGCGGACCGCAAGAACGACGAGCGCGAACTCGACAGTTTGGACAGAGACTATCGCGCCAAGGTGCGCGAGATGGCCGAGGACTTCAACCAGCGCCGCAATGAAGAGTTCGCGACCCTGCTCGACAAGGCCAACCGCGTGCTCAAAGTCATTGCCGAACGCGGACAGTTCGACCTTATCTTGCAGGACGCCGTCTATGTCAGTCCCAAATACGATCTGACCGATCAGGTTCTGAAGGAACTCGACAAGCAATAAGCATCTCGCGTCATCCCGTCCTGCGTGTCCGGGTGGCGCGGTGATGGTGTCTTTCGATTAATCAAGCTGGAGCAGCCGCCCGGGGCGGCTTGGTATCGATGTCTTATTTTCTCTCTGAAATCGTTGCCCGCCTGGGAGGCGAGGTGCGCGGCGATGACGTCGCGGTCGAGCGGCTCGCGCCGCTCGAAAGCGCCCAGGCCGGCGAGATCAGTTTTCTGGCCAGCGCCAAATACCGGCGTCAGCTGGATGCAACCCGCGCTGGCGCGCTGATTGTTTCGCCGCAATTGGCCGAGGAGCTGTCGGGGCGTTTTCCCCTGATCGTCGTCGCGGATCCCTATCTTTATTTCGCTCGTGTCGCCACGCTGTTTCATCCGTCCGCGCGCGCCAACGGCAGCGTGCATCCCTCGGCCGTGCTCGGCGCGGCCAGCCGCGTGCCCGCGTCGTGCCAGATCGGTGCGCACGTCGTCATCGGCGACGGTACGGTGCTGGGCGAACGCTGCCTGATTCATCCCGGTGTCGTCATCGGCGACGGGGTTGAAATCGGCGACGATACGACGATTTATCCTAACGTCACCGTGTACGGCGGGTGCCGGATCGGGCAGCGCGTGACCCTGCATTCCGGCTGCGTGATCGGAGCGGACGGGTTCGGCCTGGCCTGGGACCGCGATCATTGGTTCAAGATCCCGCAGACCGGTCGCGCCATCATCGGCGACGATGTCGAGATCGGTGCCAATACCACGGTCGACCGCGGTGCGATGGCCGATACCATCGTCGAAAACGGGGCCAAAATCGATAACCTGGTGCAGATCGCCCACAATGTCCAGATAGGCGAACACAGTGCGATCGCCGGTTGTGTCGGCATCGCCGGCAGCACCCGTATCGGCGCGTATTGCACCGTCGGCGGCGCCGCCATGTTCGTCGGCCATATCGAGGTCGCGGACCGCAGCCACATCGGCGGCGGAACGCTGGTATCCAAATCGATCCGCAAGCCCGATAATTATGCGTCGTCTTACCCGCTGCAGACCATGAAGGATTGGCTTGCCAACGCAGTTCATGTGCGGCATCTTGACGACCTCGTCAAGCGCGTCAAATGCCTAGAGCGCGAGATTGAAACCCTGAAATACCCTAAGGATGACCAGAATGAGTGAACATGCCGTCTCGATCGATGTGCGTGAGATCATGCGTTACCTGCCGCACCGCTACCCGTTTCTGCTGATCGACCGGGTCATCGAATTCGAGGCCGACAAGCGCGTCAGGGCCATCAAGAATGTGACCATCAACGAACCGTTCTTCATGGGCCATTTCGAACAGTATCCGGTGATGCCGGGTGTGCTGATCATCGAGGCTCTGGCGCAGGCGGCCGGAGTGCTGTCCATCCGCAGCCAGGGCGAGCGCAAAGAAAACGAACTCTACTTTTTCGTCGGCATCGACAAGGCTCGCTTCAAACGCCAGGTGCTGCCGGGAGACCAGTTGATCCTCGAAGTCGAGCAAATCAACTCCAGGCGCGGGATCGCGAAGTACGCGGCGCGCGCCCTGGTCGACGGCCAGGTGGCGTGCGAAGCCGAGATCATGTGCGCCAAACGCGAGGTGTGACCATGGCGATTCATCCGACCGCTATTGTTGATACGAAGGCGCGCCTGGCGCCGGATGTGGAAGTCGGCGCCTATTCGATCATCGGACCCGATGTCGAAATCGACAGCGGCAGCTGGATCGGCCCGCATGTGGTGATCGAGGGGCATACCCGCATCGGCAAGAACAATCGTATTTTCCAGTTCTGCTCGCTGGGTGCCGTACCGCAGGACAAGAAGTATGCGGGAGAACCTACCCGGCTCGAAATCGGCGACAACAACACCATCCGCGAGTTCTGCACCTTCAGCATCGGGACCGCGCAGGATGTGGGCGTGACGCGCATGGGCAACGACAACTGGATCATGGCCTATGTTCACATCGCCCATGACTGCCAGGTCGGCGACCATACCATCATGGCGAACAATGCGACGCTGGCCGGGCATGTCCGGGTCGGCGACTGGGTCATTCTGGGCGGGTTTACCAGTGTCCACCAGTTTGTCATCATCGGCGAACATGCGATGACGGCCTTTGCCAGCGCGGTGGCGCAGGATATTCCTCCCTTCGTGATGGCGCACGGCAATCGCGCGGTTCCGACCGGCATCAATGCCGAGGGGCTCAAGCGACGCGGTTTCGACGCGGCGGCGATCCGCTCCATCCGCACGGCTTACAAGGCGCTCTATCGCCAGGGCTTGAGCTACGACGATGCCAAAGCGGCCATTCGCGAGCAAGCCGCCAGCAGCGTCGAACTCGAGCCTTTTCTGCGGTTTTTTGACCGCTCCGAGCGAGGCATCATTCGTTAAACATGCCAGAGATCCTGTTTTCCCGAGCAGAAAGTCTGAAAATCGCCATGGTTGCCGGCGAAGCCTCCGGCGATGTACTTGGGGCGAGCCTGATGGATGCTTTGACGGCACGCTACCCGGATATCGAATTTGCCGGCATAGGCGGTCCGCGCATGCTGTCGCGCGGCTTCAACTCCATCGTGCCGCAAGAACGTCTGGCCGTTCGCGGACTGACCGAAGTTCTGCGCCATCTTCCGGGCTTGCTGCGCCTGCGTCGTCATCTGCGTTCGACCCTGTTGTCGCAGCGGCCGGATGTGTTCATCGGCGTCGATGCGCCCGACTTCAATCTGAAGCTGGAAGAGGGGCTGAAAAACGCCGGCATTCCGACCGTTCATTATGTCAGTCCCTCGGTTTGGGCCTGGCGTCCGGAGCGGGTGCGCAAGATGAACCGTTCCGTCTCGCATATGCTATGCCTGTTTCCGATGGAGCCGGACATCTACAGGTGGGGCGGAGTGCCGGCGACTTTTGTCGGTCATCCTCTGGCCAGCGAGATTCCGCTGGAACCCGACCGCGATGCGATGCGCGATCAGCTCGCCCTTCCGCGCGATGTGCCGGTGTTCGCGTTGCTTCCAGGAAGCCGACTCAGTGAAATCGACTTCATGGCCCCTATCTGCATCGAAACGGCACGCCTGCTGCTGGAAACGTTTCCCGATGCCCAGTTCGTGGTGCCTTTGGCGACGCGTGCGACGCGCGACCGGTTCGAACAGATCCTGACACGGCACAAGGCTTGGGAGCTGCCGCTGCGAAAACTGTTCGGTCATGCGCAGATGGCGGTGATCGCCAGCGACGTGGTGCTGGTCGCCAGCGGTACGGCGACGCTGGAGGTCGCACTGGCCAAGCGGTCCATGGTCATCAGCTACAAGCTGTCCAGCCTGACCTATCAGTGGGTGAAGCGCAAGATACGCTCACCCTATGTCGGACTGCCCAATGTGCTGTGCGGACGCAAGGTGGTGCCCGAGTTGCTGCAGAAAGACGCCACTCCCGAGAAGCTGGCCGCCGAGATGATACGCCTGTACCACGACAAGGACGGGCAGCGCGCGCTGGCCAAATTGTTTGCCGAACTGCATCTGGAGCTGCGTCAGGACACCGACGCGCTGGCGGCGGAGGCCGTGCTGGACATGGTGCGGCGATGAGCCGGGTCTGCGGCGCGGACGAGGCGGGCAGGGGGCCGCTGGCCGGCGCGGTATTCGCCGCCGCGGTCATCCTCGACCCGGCGCGCGCGATCCCGGGGTTGGCCGACTCCAAAGTCCTGTCCGCATCGCGTCGCGACGAACTTGCGCTCATCATCCGTCGCGACGCGCTCGCATGGTGCATCGCCGAGGCCAGCGTGGAGGAAATCGACAGGCTCAATATCCTGCATGCCAGCATGCTGGCGATGAGCCGGGCCATCGCGGGGTTGTCGCCGGCGGCCGACGAAGCGTTGATCGATGGCAACCGCGTGCCCAAGGGACTGCGGATTCCCGCCCGGGCCATTGTCAAGGGCGATGCCACCGTGGCCGAGATTTCGGCGGCTTCCATCCTGGCCAAGACGGCGCGCGATGCGGCGATGGTCGCGCTGGATGTGCAATTTCCCGTCTACGGTTTTGCCCGGCACAAAGGCTATCCCACTGCCGAACACCTGGCCGCGATCGAGGCGCACGGCGTGCTGGGAGAATGGCACCGCAAGACGTTCGGCCCGGTGCGAGCCTGGCTTGCGCGACAGCAGGGGCAGCTGTTCTGACGCCCGGCGGCGGACGCGACGCGGGCGGCGTCAAGCGCTGCTTTCCGCCTGTCGTCGATGCGCACACCCGGCTGCTGATTCTGGGCAGCCTCCCCGGCGAGCGTTCGCTTGCACAGAATCAATACTATGCCCATCGTCAGAATCGGTTCTGGACGCTGCTCGGCTTTGCACTCGGCGCCGATCTGGCGGCGCTCGACTATGCTTGCCGTCTCGAGTTTCTGCTTTCCCGCGGCGTCGGCTTATGGGATGTCGTGGCCGAAGCCCGGCGTGAAGGCAGCCTGGACTGCCGCATTCGCGCCGCCAGCGGCAACGAGCTGGCCGCATTCGTCCGTTCGCTGCCGGAACTTTCCGCCATCGCTTTCAATGGAGCCACGGCCGCCAGGCTGGGGATGAAGCAGCTGGGGCCCTTGGGGAGCGCCTATCGCATCGTCAATCTGCCATCGTCCAGCCCTGCCCATGCGCGGCCTCTTGCCGAAAAACGGGTCGCGTGGGACGCGATCGCGTCCTTGCTTGTCAGGTAATGCTTGCTGAGTCGATGCAATTGCGGCGATATTTATACGTGGCGCTTGTCGCGTCCGAGTTCGCCGGGAGAGTAGACTCATGAATCGCTATTGCATTTGGTTTGTCACGCCTGACGATAGTGTCATGCGACGGGCCGAAGTCGTGCTGGCCGGCACGATTCATTGTCATCAGGTACTGGAAGAAATAGAAGCCCAGCTGGCGGAGGATTGCGGCTTGACGCAAGCCATGGTTGTCGACTGGAAACGATTCGAAGAGGAGCCTAGCCCGCAGCGCGCCAGCCTGGCGCCACGAGCGGCCTGAACCGGCGCGCTGCGCATACCCCCATGCAACAATTCATGACTCTTTCCGCCGCTCGCGAAAGCTTGCTGCGGCAGGCCGAGCCGGTCGGCCAAACCGAGACGGTCCCCCTGCTGCAAGCGCCGGGCCGCATTCTGGCCCGGTCCGTAGTCGCCGGGTTAGCCGTCCCCCCTCACGATAATAGTGCCATGGATGGCTATGCCATCCGTGCCTGCGATGCCGCACTCACACTGCCTATCAGTCAGCGCATTCCCGCCGGCAGCGTTCCCGTGCCGCTCGAAGCCGGGACCGCCGCGCGCATCTTTACCGGAGCCATGCTGCCAGAGGGGGCGGATTGCGTGGTGATGCAGGAGCACTGTCATGTAGACGATGCGGGACGGGTGCGTATCACGACTCCTGCCGCCATCGGTGCCAATATTCGCCGCGCGGGCGAGGATATCGCGTGCGGCCGGGTCGCGATCGAGGCCGGCCGCGTCGTGGGAGCGGCTGACCTGGGCCTGGCCGCCTCACTCGGCGTGGCCAGCCTCGACGTGTTGCGTCCGCTGCGCGTCGCTGTTTTTTTCACCGGCGACGAACTGGTCGAACCCGGTGCGGTCGTCGGCAGCGGTCAGATCTACAACTCCAACCGTTATTGGTTGGTGGCGGCACTGCAGGCCGAAGGGTATCGGGTCGAAGACCTCGGTATCGTACCCGATTCACTTGCAGCCACGCGGCAGGCGTTGCAGGCCGCCGCGCGCGAAGCCGATGTGGTCATGACCTGCGGTGGCGTTTCGATGGGTGAGGAAGATCACGTCAGAGCCGCACTGAAGGCCGAAGGCGAACTGATGCTATGGAAGCTCGCGCTCAAGCCCGGGAAGCCTCTGGCGGCGGGCTCCATCGGCTCGGCCGCCTTTTTCGGTCTGCCCGGCAATCCGGTTTCCGGTTTTGTGACCTGGCAGGTGCTGGTGCGCGATGTGCTTGCCCGGCGCAGCGGTCGTGCCGTCGCCGAGGGACTGGTCATGACGCCGTACCCGGCCGCCTTCGACTGGCCGCGACCCGATGCCAGGCGCGAGGAATTCCTGCGGGTGCGCAAGGTCGGAAGCGGCGGCGAGTTCCGGCTCGAGCTGTATCCACAGCAAGGGTCGGGTGTACTGACGTCCTGCGCCTGGGCCGACGGTCTGGCGCGGGTGCCTCCGGGACGGGCGATCGCCTTTGGCGACAGCGTGGATTATCTGCCCTTCGGGCGCTGATATGCCGCGGATACGCTTCGAGCGGGACGGGCAGACGCTGGCCGTGATAGACGCGGAGGCCGGCGAGCTGCTGCTCGATGTGGCGCGACGGAACGATGTCGCGCTGCACTGGCGCTGCGGGCAAGGTACGTGCGGCACGTGTCGGGTGCGCGTGCATCACGCCGGACAGCCTGCGACGCAGCGTGTCCAGCGCAAGGAGCGCAATGTGCTATTGCGTGCGGGCGTGATCGCCGCTGACGCCGCCGCGCAGGAAACATGGCCGGACGAGGCATCGGTCTGGAGGCTGGCCTGTTACCTGTCGGTCGGAGAGAACGACTGGACGGTGTGCCTGCCTGCGGCGTGAGTATCTCAGCGTTTTCGTACCCTGTGCTGCGGGACTTCTTCGCGTTGCAGGTGGCGGATATCGATGCCTTCGACGTGCAGCAGACGTAACAGGTCGAGCACGAGCGAAGGGACGCGCGCACCGGCTTCGTAGCGGCTGCCGGTCGGCTGCGTGATGCCCAGCATTTGCCAGAATCGCGCCTGCGACAGCTGCGTGCATTTGCGCAGCCCCCGCAGATCGCGCGCCTGGAACAGGAGTCGACGCTCCATAAAGCTTGACGTGTCCATGGGTGTTCTCCATGGCGGTGCCGACGCCGGAATGGCGCGAATCAGGAAGGGCCCGCCGGCGCTGTCGTCACGGTAGAGGACTGAGTGCAGACTGGCATTCGGAGAGAATGTTTTTTTTTTATTTTTCTGTCAAGCAGGCATGGCGGTTTCCGACCTTTACGTCAGTATTCTTACTGTGGCGACTTTACCGTGCCGGTGCAGGGGCAGGGCGGCTTCAGCGCCGACCGCGCATCCTGCCGGGCAAGCTGCTGCATAGAAGATCGAGGGCGCGAATCATGTCCGGGGTGAGCTGTCCTTTGCGGTAGGCCTGTCTTAGCGTCTCTAGCAGCTGGTCGAGCTCCCCCGCGTGGGGAGCGGTGGGAGGCGCGGAAGGCGGACTGCTGTCGCCTTCGCCGAGCACCAGCCAGCGGATGCCCGAATTGAGTTGTTCTGCGACCGCGATCAGATTCTCCGGTCGCAGCCCCTTGGTCTGCCCGTTTTCCCACTGTGAGACCGCCGCCCGCGAGACGCCGACAGCGTCAGCCAGCATCTGCTGGCTGATTCCTTCCCGCTCGCGTACCCAGCGGATACGATTTCCCAAAGTATTCATGGCGCATGGCACGTCGTGAGTCATGTCGGGCGGCCCGGGGTCCGGCCGGGGCGGGCCGCTGCCGCAGTGGTCAGATTTCGTCGCCGATCAACGGACAGAGTCCATCTCCATGAGCGTCGTCGAGGGCGGCACGCCCCTCATTCTGCGCTTCCAGCCATTGCGCGAGCTCGTCAAGCATGTCGATTCCTTCCGGTTGTAGTGCCGCCTGGCGGTGCGAGGGTAGTAATACTACACCCCTGTCGGCATTGGCCACACCCTTTTTCCGGGATGAGTTTGTCTCTAGTTCTTTGTTTTAATTAAATATATTTATAAATGACAATGGATATGAAGTGTTCATGGCACCGTGCCGATCATCGCTTGTCGGCGCCCGGCCTGTCCATATCGATCGACTGCGCAAAGGCCTGAAACTGTTCGAGTGCCGTATCGCGATACGGACCGGACAGCAGATGCACCAGCGTGGCTTCGTTTTCGAAACGCAAGGCCTGGGCCAGGGCGGCCTGATCGGGATGGGTCATGACCAGTGCTCGCACGGCGGCTTGCAGGGCGGCGAGAGCCCCCAGGGTTGCCGCCTCGGGATCGGGTCTGATATGGGTTTTTTCCGACATGAGATTCCCTCCGGGCCGAATTCAGGCAATAAGCATGTATTCCATGTTACGACGCTTGCTGTTGACGGGAAAGATTTTTTTTTGCACTGCAGCATAAGTGGGGGCGCCCGGGTATTTGACCAGGATCAAGGGTGACGTTGAAAATCCGTCGCCAATTTTAAATAGTCCTCACTATGTCGGGTTCCGCCCGAGCGGGCAGATAAGTCGGAGTCATCACCGACAAGGTCGAATTAACGGGGAAGGTCGCGATGTCTATTGCAAAGCTGATTGCGCTGACGGTGGTGTTGGCGCTGTTGATGTTACTGGGTGTGGGGGGCTACGGTCTGTGGTCGCTGGGTCTGGCTCAGGATCGGTTTGAATTCATTCAGGGGAACGCCATCCCCAGCGTCAAGATTCTTGACGATGCGCGCACCGTCGTCAGTCAGGCTCGGGTTGAAGTCCGGGATCATATCCTGGCGACGACCGTAGAGGGCAAAGACCGGCATGAGGCCGCTTTGGCGAGCCTTCGACAGCGTTTCGAGCAGGATATGGCGCAATACGAGAAGCAACTGCTCTCCGATCCGAGCGACCGCCAGATGCTGACCAAGGATCGCAGCGATATGGAGAGCTATTTTGCCACTATCGCCCCGATTCTCGCGCTGTCCAAGCGCAACGACATGGCCGGGGAGATGGCGCTGATCGGCGATACGAGCGCGTTCCGCAACACGGCCGTCGCCTTGAGCCAGGATTTGACTACGCATATGGATTACAACTTTGCCCTGGCCGATACGCTGCGGCGCGATAACGGGGCTGCCTATCAGGCAAGCAAGTGGGGCTTGTCGCTGACTCTGTTGCTGACCTGCGCCATCTTCGGCGGCGCAGGCTACTGGCTTGCGCGGATGATCCGCGTGCGCATGAATAACTTCCGGAACTTCATGAGGCATGTGAGCGAGTCGCTCGATTTTACCGGGCGCATCAAGATCGAGCGCAACGATGAATTGGGGGGGACGGCGAGTGCATTCAATGACCTGCTTGACCGGCTGCGAGACAATCTGCGCAGCATCCTGGCCGAATCGCGGGAGGTCTCCGTCGCCGCGCGGGAACTGACCAGCACCGCCGCGGAGATGTCGTCGGCGGCGACGGTGCAGAGCGAGGCCTCCTCGCACATGGCTGCCAGCATCGAGCAGGTGACAGTCAGCATCAACCATGTGGCCGAGCAGGCGCAGCAGACCCACCATCTGGCCTCGGATGCCGGGCAGCATGCGAGCGAGGGGGGGCGCGTGATCGGCGAGACCATAGCGGATATCCATCGCATTGCCCGGACCGTGACGGAATCGGCGAAATGCATCTCGGCGCTGGAGGCCGATAGCGGCAAGGTGGCGGCGGTCATCGGGGTGATCCGCGATGTCGCCGAGCAGACCAATCTGCTGGCTCTCAACGCCGCCATCGAAGCGGCGCGCGCGGGCGAACAGGGGCGCGGGTTCGCCGTGGTCGCCGATGAAGTGCGCAAGCTGGCCGAGCGCACCACGGCATCGACCGCCGAGATATCCGCCACGATTGCCGTCATGACGGAACGTTCGCAGGAAGCGACGGTGCGCATGAGCGAAGCGGCTGCGCTGGTCGATAGTGGCGTCGAGCGCTCGGATCGGGCGGTGCAGGCTATCGCACGCATCGGCGAGGCGTCGGTCGAGACGGCGGCCCGCGTCCGTGAGATCTCCGCCGCGATCGCTCAGCAGGGTTCGGCCAGCAATGCGCTGGCGCAGCAGGTGGAAAACGTGGCGCGGATGTCGGAAGAGTCGAGCGCCGCCGCCGAACAGACCGCCTCCAACGCAAACCGGCTGGATGCGCTGGCGCGGCTGCAGATGGAAACGCTGGCGGGCTACCGGCTCTGAGCCGGCTTGCAGGACGCAAGGCGGGGCCGCGGCATTCAGACGTCGAACGCGGCTCCGGTTTCGAAAAAGCGGCCGCCCGCAACATAATGGATCGTGTGTCGGGTGTCCGGCGCCATTAGCCAGTGTCCGTCCGCGAACACGCTCGAATCGGCCCAGGCGGCGACCACTTCGGCGATGAACAGATCGTAGCGTTGCTGATTGGCCGGTTCTGCTATCACGCGACATTCGAGCCAGGCCAGGCAGCCATCGATCAGCGGCGCGGCGATCTCTTGCGCCTTGAACGGTTGCAACCCGCTGGAGGCGAATTTGTCTCCGTCGCGGCCGCTGCTCGAACCCGCGTTGACGGTGGCGGCCGCCAGTTCCCGCGACGGCAGGCTGAGCGCGAATTCCCCCGATGCGTCGATCAAGCTGCGCGTGAACGATTGTTTATCGATGACGGCGAGGACTTTGGGCGGTTCGAAGTCCAGCGGCATGACCCAGGCGGCGGCCATGACGTTTTGTACGCCGCCATGCGCGGCACTGATCAACGTGGTCGGCCCGTGGTTGAGTAGACGGTAGGCGTGAGCGAGTTCGACGGGCAAGCGCATGCGGTAACTCCGGTGATGATTCGGATCAGATTGTGTGCATTATGACGCTTGCGCTGCTCATGCGTCGATGGCGCGGTATGGTAGCCGAATAGCATGTTCGACGATAATGATGCGCTCGGACACAGCTTGTCAGCGAAAGGGTGGGGTATGTCACAGCCGGATGATCTGGCATCAGGACTCGCGCGTTGCATCGAACGCGGCGGGTGGCGGCAAGGGGAGATGCAGGCTTCGCGTGCAGACTGGCTGGCCGAAGAAGTGCCGGTCGCCCTGGTGTATAACGGACTCGCGCATGTCGTCATGATGTGTACGCCGCATCAGCTCGATGACTTCGCTCGCGGCTTTTCCTTGAGCGAAGGCATCGCGCGCCAGGCTAGCGATCTTTACGATGTCGACGTCCGCCCGGTGGCTAACGGGGTCGAAGTTCATATCGAACTGGCCGGCGAGTGTTTTGCCAGACTCAAGGAAAGGCGGCGGCAGATGGCCGGCCGCACCGGTTGCGGCTTGTGCGGCGTGGAGCAGCTGGAGCAGGTGGCGCGTCCTGCGCCACCGGTGGGGCGGACCGCGCATCTGAGCGCGCCGGAACTTCAAACTGCGCTTGCGCAGTTGGCGGCGCGGCAGCCGCTGGCCGCTGCGACCGGAGCCACGCACGCGGCGGCCTGGATCGTGGGAGGACAGTTGGCGCTGGTGCGCGAAGATGTGGGGCGGCATGTGGCGCTGGACAAGCTCATTGGCGCCATGGCGCGCGAACCGCAGGGCACCGGCGCATTGCTCGTGACGAGTCGCGCCAGTTTCGAAATGGTGCAGAAAGCCGCCCACGCCGGGTTCGAAATACTGGCTGCCGTGTCTGCACCGACGGCGATGGCGCTGGATATGGCGCGTCAATGCGATGTCACCCTGCTCGGTTTTGTCCGCCCCGGTCGGGTGAATGTTTACTACGACTGCGGCCGTTTCGCCGGAAGCTAGACCGGATCAGGAAGCCGCATCCTGGCGCGTGGCTACGCCGCGGCATCATGCAGAAAGCCTTGCTGCGACGCGCTGCGTGTCGTCAGTAGCATCAAACGGGCGCGCACCGCGCTCGTGTGCGGGAGGGCGTCGCCGGCAGCGTCGCCGGAGGCCGTCCCGATGGGGCCGAACGCGAGCCCGAGCCGAGCGCTAGTCCCCGCAGGCAGGCATCATGTCGCCGGATCCGGAGAGGCGCTCCCCCGCGAATGGCTCTTTGCGCCGCCGCACGGTCAGTGGCTGGTGTGCGGCGCACGACCTCATGCTAGTGAATTTCCCCTATTTTGCCGCAGCAAGGGCGCAAGTTGCGGAATGTCAAACATTTGAACAAATATCTGCGTCACACTTTATAACGATGGCCGCGCGCACTGGCGGCCATCGTTATGTCTGCCGGGGTCGTCGCTCGAGCCGCTCGGTCATGCATGCCTCCACTGCCTACGATGTTCGTGTTCTGTTTTAATTAGATATTTACAATAAATGTTTACATTAGATGTTTACATGAAATGTGAACGACAATACATAAATACAATAATTGAATAATTTTCTTGTTTTAATTATTACTTATGCGTGGTCTAGCCGTTCTACTATTGGGGCCGTGCCCTCGGGGAAGTTGCTATGAAAAAGAATCTGCCGATTACCGACGTCGAAACGATCTTGCCAGAGGGTGAGTTCATCTACTCGCGCACCGATCTCAAAGGGGTGGTGACCGAGGCCAACGACGTGTTTTTGACCATCAGTGGTTTCGATCGCGAAGAAATAATCGGAAAGTCACACAATATCGTACGCCACCCCGATATTCCGGAGGCCGCGTTCGAGGATATGTGGCGCGATCTGAAACAGGGTTTGCCGTGGCGCGGTGTCGTCAAAAACCGCCGCAAGGACGGCGGCTTCTACTGGGTGATCGCCAATATCTCCCCGGTACGGGAGCAGGGGCGCGTGGTTGGCTATCAGTCGGTACGCTCGCGCCCGAGCCGGGAGCAGATCGCGGCGGCCACGGCGGCCTATGCCCGCATCAATGCCGGCGCCCGTGGGCTCGAGGTGCGCCACGGGCAGGCGGTGAAGCGGCGCGCACGCTGGTTGCGCACGATGCTGTCGCTCGATTTCAGTATCATGGTGCTGACGACGCTGGCGCTGGCATCCGCCGCCGCCGGTCTGGCCGGGCTGGTATGGAGCCTGCCGGCAGCCGTACCTGCCACGATCGCTGTTCTGCTGCTGGTTTCCGCCCTGTACTTCCTGTTTGCTATCGCTCTGCCCCTGCGCCGCAATCTCGGCCTCGCGACACATTATCTGGATAGTGTGCTCTCCAGCGGCGATCTGCGTTTGCAGCCAGCGGTGCCCGGCCTGGGGCCGGTCGCTCAGCTGGCCAGACGCTGCGGGCTGCTGGTTTCATCCTTGCAGGCAACGATCCAGGGCATGGACAATGTCGCCTGCGAGATGCACCACGTCAGCGGGCTGGCGGCGAAGGGCGCGAGCGGCATCCGGGAAAGTTGCGATGAGCAGAGCCAGTCTTCGGCCTCCACGGCGGCGGCAGTGGAAGAAATCACGGTTTCGCTGGCTGAAGTCGCCGAGCGCAGCAAGCTGACCGAACAATCGGCCAGTGCCGTCGGCGAGCGGGCGAGGGCCGGCGCCGAATTGTCGCTGCAGGCCAAATCGGCGATCACCGGACTGGCCGGCACGGTGCATGAGTCGGTCGGCAAGATCGAAGTCCTCAGCCAGCGTTCCAGCGAGATCAGCCGCGTTACCCATGTGATTCAGGAGATCGCCGATCAGACCAATCTGCTGGCCTTGAATGCCTCGATCGAAGCCGCGCGCGCGGGCGAACAAGGCCGTGGTTTTGCCGTCGTCGCCGACGAAGTCCGCAAGCTGGCGGAGCGCACGCGCGGTGCGACCGAAGAGATCGGCGCCATGGTTGCGACGATTCAGAGCGAAACCAACGACGTGGTCGAAGGCATGCGCCTGGGGGCGGAGCAGGTGCAAGCGAGCGGAGAGCTCGTGCACAGCCTGAACCTGTCGCTGACCGAAATCAACGGCGAGATGGTGCAGACAGTCGGAATGGCCGGCGATATGTCGCTGGCGACATTGGAGCAGAGTCGCGCGGTGCAGAATATCGCCGATCATATGCAGCAGATTTCGGCGGTCACTGAACAGAATCTGTCCCGTGCCGATGCCGGTTTTCACCGTTCCCAGCTGCTGTCGCGTCTGGTCGAGCGGATGGAAAAAGCCGTCCGGCAGTACGGCTTCTAAGGCCGGGGGGGGGTCAGGCCAGCAGGCGGGTGAGGCCGTACAGCAGGACGCCTATGGCCCCGCCGACCAGCGTCCCGTTCACGCGGATGAATTGCAGGTCGCGCCCGACGCTCTGTTCCAGCTCGTGGACCAGCAGCGCATCATCCCAGGCCTTGACCGTGCCGGCGATATGGTCGGCCACCCCGCTGCGCAGATCTTCGGCCAGCGCGCGCGCCGCGACTTGCAGGTGGGTGTTGAGCGCCTCGCGCAGCGCGTCGTCGGCAACCAGCGCCTCGCCCAGCGTAGCCGCGCCTTGCGCCAGCAGGCGCCGCGTTCTGGAGTGCCTGCGGTCGAGGTCGGCCTCGAGCCAGTCCTTGATGTCGTCCCACAGCCTCAACAGGGCGCGCGTGACGTTGGGGTCGTCGAGCAGGGTG
Source organism: Paludibacterium yongneupense DSM 18731 (assembly GCF_000422925.1). GTDB lineage: Bacteria > Pseudomonadota > Gammaproteobacteria > Burkholderiales > Chromobacteriaceae > Paludibacterium > Paludibacterium yongneupense. The sequence continues at coordinate 237,236 of NZ_AUGZ01000005.1, read as the reverse complement.
CGCTTTGTTTCATCCACCTGCGCGCGGTAAGCCGGGTCGTGCTGCAGGCGTAGCAGCCACGCCTGTGCGGCGGTATCGATCGCTTTGCGGCGCGGATGATGCGCGTCGGCGGCGAAGTCGCGCAACCAGTCCGCGGCCGATTCGAGCAAGCCGCGCGCCAGTTTTGTCCCGTATTCGTCGGCATGCACGCCCATCAGCGACAGCCCGGCCATCGCCTTCGGATATTCCCGCGTGACGTAGTTGACCAGCAATCCCGCCAGCCAATCCCTCGGCTCTTCCTTTTCTACCCAGCCGGCCAGCGTGCGCGCCGCCTCGTCGCATACGCGCTGGTGCCCATTGCCACGCAAGACTAGCGTCAGCAGGTGGCCAATGCCGGCCCCGACGTCGAGCGCCTGCAGCCGGGTGTAGGCGGCGCGCTGCAGCAGGCGGCGGATCTCCTTGTCGTCGACGAAGCGCAAGGCTCCGCCCAGCAGCGAGGCGATCCTGTCCGCGGTCCGTACGGCGTTGGCCGGTTGGCGCAGCCACTGGGCGAGAACATCGGCCGGGTCGAAGCGCTTCATCTTGGCCAGCAGGGCATCGGTGTCGAGAAATTTGTCGCGGATAAAGCGGGCCAGACTGTCGGCCACGCGGTTTTTGTTGCGCGGGATGATCGCGGTGTGGGGGATGGGCAATCCGAACGGACGCCGGAACAGGGCGCTGACGGCGAACCAGTCGGCGAGTGCGCCGACCATGGCGGCTTCCGAGAACGCGCCGACCCAGGCCCAGGCGCCGCGTGCACCGAACGACTGGGCGAGCGCGAAGCCCAGGCTGACCAGAACGAGGAGGCCGCCGGCCAGGCGGCGGCTGCGACGCAACTCGGCTGCACGTTCGTCGCCTGTTCCGGCCTGCGCCGGCGTCCCGTGTTGCACCCCCGTCACCTTGTCGCCTTTTCTTGCATGGCCCGCAGGCCGTCGTCGTCATAGGTACCAGATTTGGCCCGTCGTGACAAATCCGGCTCGTCCTTTTCCGATCTCGCCGGGGTGGCTTGTTCCGGAAGCATGCCTATGTCATTGTAGAGAAAACAGCATCGTGTGCGCTCAGGCGACCGACAACGTCGGCAGCTGGCGCCAATGATGACATAAGCCCTCCGGGGCCCGACAAAAGACCAGGAGATCACCATGAGAAGTGTCAGGACATGGGGCGGCATGCTTGCCGTGCTCGGCGCGGCGGGGGCGGGCTTCGTCGCCCTGCGCCGCGGGGAAAACGTCAGCGCGGTATGGCTACTGGTGGCGGCGCTGGCCGTCTACGCCATAGCCTACCGCCTGTACAGCCATTTCATCGCGCATACCGTGCTCGAGGTCGACGCGCGGCGGCTGACGCCCGCCGAACGCCATGACGACGGTCTCGATTACGTGCCGACCAACCGCTGGGTGGTGTTCGGCCATCATTTTGCCGCCATCGCCGGGGCCGGTCCGCTGGTCGGTCCGGTGCTGGCGGCGCAGATGGGATATCTGCCGGGAACGCTGTGGATCCTCGTCGGCGTGGTACTGGCCGGGGCGGTCCAGGACTTCATGATCCTGTTCATGTCGACACGGCGCGACGGCAAGTCGCTGGGCGAGATGATACGGGCCGAGATGGGAGAGGCGGCCGGCATCATCGCCTCCCTCGGCATCCTCATGATCATGATCATCCTGCTCGCCGTGCTGGCGCTGGTGGTGGTCAAGGGGCTGGCCGGAAGCCCGTGGGGCACTTTCACCATTGCGGCGACGATTCCGATCGCCGTGTTCATGGGGATTTACCTGCGCTATTTGCGACCGGGGCGCATCGGAGAGATGTCGCTGATCGGTCTGGCGCTGCTGCTATTGGCGGTGGTGGGGGGCGGCGCCGTCGCCAGAAGCGCGCTGGCCGGCGTCTTCACGCTGCAGGGGACCACGCTGGCCTGGGCGCTGATCGTCTACGGCTTCATCGCCTCCGTGCTGCCGGTCTGGCTGTTGCTGGCTCCGCGCGACTACCTGTCGACTTTTCTCAAGATCGGGACCATCGTCGGACTCGCCATCGGCATCGTCATCGTTGCACCCGATCTGCACATGCCGGCGATTTCGCGCTTTGTCGATGGCAGCGGGCCGGTATTCTCCGGAGCACTGTTCCCCTTTCTGTTCATCACTATCGCATGCGGCTCGGTGTCCGGCTTTCATGCGCTGGTGGCATCCGGCACGACGCCCAAGCTGCTGGATAACGAAGCCGATACCCGGCTCATCGGCTATGGCGCGATGCTGATGGAAAGCTTCGTTGCCATCATGGCGCTGATCGCGGCATCGGTGCTCGATCCGGGCGTCTACTTTGCCATGAACAGCCCGGCTGCGCTGATCGGAAAGACCGCCGCCGATGCTGCCGCGACGATCTCGGCCTGGGGGTTCGTGATCACGCCTGCTGCCCTTGAACAGGTTGCGCGCGATGTCGGTGAGATCACGGTGCTGTCGCGCGCAGGCGGCGCCCCGACGCTGGCGGTAGGGATGGCGCATATTCTATCCGGCGTCATCGGCGGCCGGGCGATGATGGCGTTCTGGTATCACTTCGCCATCCTGTTCGAAGCCTTGTTCATTCTGACCACCATCGATGCGGGGACGCGCGTGCTGCGCTTCATGATCCAGGACTTGGTCGGCCATTTTCACGCGCCGCTGGCGGACACCCGCTCCTGGCTCGCCAACGTGCTCGCGACGTCGCTGGCCGTCGCCGGCTGGGGCTATTTTCTGTATCAAGGCGTAGTCGACCCGCTTGGGGGGATCAACACCCTGTGGCCGCTGTTCGGCATCGCCAACCAGATGCTGGCAGGGATTGCCCTGACGCTGGCCTGCGTGGTGTTGATCAAGATGCAGAAGCAGCGCTACGTGTGGGTGACGTTATTGCCGACAGCCTGGCTGCTGCTGGCGACGCTGGTTGCCGGCTGGCAGAAGCTGTTTCATGACAATCCGAGAATAGGCTTTCTCGCACATGCCGGAAAATTCGGCGCTGCGGCGGAGGAGGGCAAGGTTCTCGCACCGGCCAGGAGCCTCGCGCAGATGCGGCAAATCGTATTCAACGACCATGTCGATGCGACTCTGACCGCGCTGTTCATGCTGGTGGTGATCGCCATGCTGCTGTGCGCCGTCGGCGTCGTGCGCAAGGCGTTGGCCGTCAGATGGGCGACGGCGCGGGAGGTGCCCGCCATGTATCGTCAAGGGGGCGGCAATGGTTGAGCTCGCCGGCCGCATGAGTGCGTACTGGCGTACGCTTGTCGTTACGGCCCGGCTGATGGTGGGGGTCAAGGACTATGAGCGCTACCTCGCGCGCCAGGCACGTGCCTCCGGCAGACCGCCGCTGAGCCGGGAGGCGTTTTTCCGTCATTGCCAAGAGGCGCGCTACGGCGGGCGCGGGGGGAGCGGCAAGTGTCCGTGCTAGCGGGCGCCGCACGCGGGGCGTAAAACGAGCGGCGGCTTCCGGCGTGTCCGGCCGGGAGCCGTGCTAGCGCTCTGCAAGGGCATGCTCGTTATCGTGTTCTTCGCCGGCCAGGTGCGGCGCGAGCCCGTCCGGCAGGTCGCCCAGTGCGAGCCGGGGCGTGCCATGCCAGGCCGCCAACTCGTGCAGCGCGCGCCCGATATCCCGGCCCAGGCGCGCGCTGGGTCGCACGCCTGTTTCCAGGTAGAGCGCCTTGATCTCGAATACCCCTTGCGCGCGGTGCGCCTTGGCATCCAGACGTCCGACCAGGCGCCCGCGATTCAGGATCGGAAGCACGAAGTAGCCGAAGCGGCGTTTTTCAGCTGGCGTATAGCATTCGATGCGGTAATCGAAGTCGAACAGTTCCCGTGCGCGCAGCCTGTCCCATACCACCGGATCGAACGGTGACAGCATGCGGGTGACGCTGCTGCGCAGCGTGCCGCTGACGGCGCGCTCCAGTGTGTGATGCAGGTCGTGGTGGACAAATGCGTCATCGTCCAGGCCTTCCATCCTGACAGGGACGAGCGTGCCGGCATCGGCCAGTGCATGTAGAGCGGTTTTGTATTCGCCGCGCCCCAGGCGGTAGTAGTCGCCCACCCAGCGCGGCGTGACGATGCCGAGCGCACGGCAGCTGTTTTCTATCATCCGGCTCCTTGCCTCTCCGGGCGCGGGCAGGTGGTGCGCGTCGTCCCAGTCAGGGCGCACGCGTTCGGCGAGATCATACACCCGCTGAAAATGCTGACGTCGGCTGACCATCAGCCGGCCGCTGCTGAACAGGGCTTCCAGATGCTTTTTTTCCGGTTTCCAGTCCCACCAGCCTCCTCCCTTGCCGTCTTTGCGTTCGAAATCTGCGGCACGCACCGGGCCATTGTCCCGGATGTGGTCGAGCAGGGCCGCGACCTCTGCGTGGTGCGTGTCCAGCCAGTGGCTGGGGTCTTTCCATCCCATGCCGACGGGGTCGAGCATCCGATGCCGGAGCAGCCCGTAGTCCTGGCGCGGAATGAAACAGGCTTCGTGCGCCCAGTATTCGTACACGTCGCCCTTTGCCAGGCAGTCGTCGAGCCAGGAGGGGGAGTAGGGGCCCAGCCGGCTGAACAGGACCAGGTAGGGGCTGCGCGCCACGACATTGATGCTGTCTATCTGAAGCAGCGCCATGCGTCTTATGGCGGTCAGGACGTCGGCGGGACGTGCCTTGCGTCGCGGTGCCGTCAACAGACCCTGCGCCTCGAGGTGGATGAGGCGGGCCATGGCGGAAGACAAGGTGGTGGGCGGCATCGGGATTTTCTGTAGCGGCAAAATGGGGGGCGCGATGATCGGTACCGGATCGACATGCTCTTGTGTTGTAAGAAGATGTCGCGGAGCCGTGTGGCTATGTTGTTAAATACCCACAATATCGTCAAGTTGTTTTCTGGCGCCGGAATGTGAGACGGCGAGACATGTCATCGGCATTTTACGCGCTTTGAATGCGGTGCCGGATGCCAAGTGGCCGGGTTTTCTCCGCTCTTATTATCGCGATCCGCTGCCGGTGTTTCCCATGTTCCAGACGGTTGGCCGGGCGGCGGCGGTGTCCTGCCCGCATGTCGGGTCGCGGAAGGGGCTGACAATGGCATTTTGTTTATGTCACACTTAATGCTTAATTAATAATCCGGGTTACTGCCTTGCCGAACCCCGCGCTGGAACGAGAATGCGGCGATCGGCTTGGCGCAGCGGTAAGCACATGCGATGCGACCGATTGTTCCGGGATTTATTGCGGTTTAGAGACTCCTGCGATGTCGATTCTGCGTCGAGACAAGCCATGGTGCCGCTGTTGTTCAAAAATCTGAGCGCACGTCAGAACCTCATAACCCTTGCCGCGCTGCTGCTTGCCGCCGGGGGGGGAGCCATGGCCGCCGCCGCTCTGGTGAGCGGCGGCGGGGCGTTCTTGCTGCCGCTTGCGGCGGCCAGTCTGCTGTCGTGCGTTTTCTGTGCCCTGCATGCCTGGTGCCGCCTTCCCGGCGTCTCGGCCTGCGCGCACGAGGCGCTGCGTCTGTCCGCCATCGCTTTCGAATCGAGAGAAGGCATCGTGGTCACCGATGCGAAGGGTTGCATCCTGATGGTGAACCATGCCTTCAGTCTGATAACGGGTTTTTCCGGAGAAAAGATAAAAGGAAAGGCGTCTGCCGCGCTGTGCTCGCCGCGACATGGCCGGTTTTTTTATCGCGATGTCATGCGCTGCCTGAGTCTGAACGGCAGTTGGCAGGGAGAATTGTGGATTGCTCCGCATGGGGGGGGCGAACGGCCTTGCTATGTGGTGATGACCGTCGTTCGCGATGCGGTGGGCCGGATCGCCCACCATGTCATTTCCGGGGTCGATATCAGCGAGCGGGTGGCTGCCGAACACAGTATGCGGCGCATGGCCTACCATGACTCCCTTACGCAGTTGCCCAACCGTCATTCATTGATGGAGGGGTTGACGCGTGCTCTTGGCGCATCGGCTCGCAGCGGGCAGTACGGCGCCGTCCTGTTTCTCGATCTCGACCAGTTCAAACAGCTGAACGATACCCGTGGCCATGATGTCGGCGACCAACTTCTGGTGAAAGTGGCGGCCCGACTGAGGTTGTGCGTGCGCAGCGTAGACACCGTGTCGCGCTTCGGCGGCGATGAATTCGTCGTGGTTCTGGAAAATCTCGGCTGCGACGAACTGGCGGCGGCCGCGCATGTGCGTCAGGTGGCGGAAAAAATACGCGCCACGCTCGAAGGCCACTACTTGCTCGACAACTGCAGCCATCACAACTCGTCCAGTATCGGGGTCAGTCTTTTTCACGGCCAGGGTGCCCCGGAAGAAACGATACTCAAGCAGGCCGATCTGGCTCTGTATCAGGCCAAGGGCGACGGGCGCAATGCCGTGCGTTTTTTCAGTCCGGCAGTGCAGCACGAGATGACGACGCGGTTGGCACTGGAACAAGGGCTGCGCCGTGCACTGTACCTCGATCAGTTCGTGCTGTTGTTTCAGCCGCAGGTGGCGGCGGACGGGAGTCTGATCGGCGCAGAGGCCCTGCTGCGCTGGCGCTGCGACGGAAATACGGTACTGCCCGAGCGTTTTATCCCGCTGGCCGAGGAAACCGGATTGATCATGGTGATCGGGCAGACGGTGCTTGCCTCCGCCTGTCGCCAGTTGCAGGCCTGGCACCATAGTGGAATGACGCTTGCGGTCAATATCAGCGAACGGCAGTTTCGTCATCCGGATTTCGTTGCCCAGGTTCAGCAGGCGCTCGCGCAATACGGCGTCCTGCCTGCCGCCTTGACGCTGGAAGTCAGCGAAAGCACGCTGCTCGCGGATATCGGCGCGTCCGAACAACGCATGGCCGAACTCAAGTCGCTCGGTGTCGGGCTTTCGATCGACGACTTCGGCAGCGGTCCCAGTTCCTTGTCCAGCCTTGGCCGTTTTCCGCTGGATCAGCTCAAGATTCACCGTTCGGTGGTCGAGGGGCTGACCGCGCATCCGGATGGAACCGGTCTGATCTCTGCGATTCTGGCGGTTGGGCGCAGCCTGCAGATCGATGTGTTCGCCGCGGGCGTGGAGACCGATGCCCAGCGCGACTATCTGCGTGCGAGCGGGTGCCGCGGGTTCCAGGGGTATCTGATCGCGCCGCCACTGGAAGTCGAGGCCTTCGACGCGATGGCGCAGGCCTGAAGGGCGAGCTGTCTCAGTTGGCGATCAGGCCGGCCAGCGTCAGGCCTAGATTTTCCGGGACGATCAGCTCGGTCGTGGAATTCAAGGACTGGCTATCCCACCAGCGGAATTCTTCCGCGCTCATCACCCTCTCTGCGATGGTGTCGCCTTCGGCCCGGATCAGGAAATAACGTTCATCGACCAGCAGACGGTCGCCGTCCGCCAGAGGCAGGGAATAGGTATGTTCTGCCACCGGCGCTCCCATATGCTGACAGACGATGCCGGTGTTTTTTTGCAACGCGCGTCGTGCCGCCTGCTCGAAGCTCTCGCCTTCGTCGAGCCCGCCCCCGGGCGGTGTCCAGAACGCATCCTGTGCCGGTGCCGGATCGCCAGCCAGGCCGCGGCATAACAAGACCCGTTGCTGCGGGTCGAGAATCAATAATTTTGCGCATAATCGCCTGCGCATGGGATCGCCTTGTCGGAAATGGATGGGGGGTCGTCTGTTAATCATAGTCGTCGCAGCGGGCATGTCGGTCGACGCAGGTCAAATCCCATGTGAATCGTTGTTGCGCGACGGCATGCCCGGTGACTATTTTACGGTCTAGAACCAGCTGTGCCAGCGCAGGGTGCGCGCGATGATGCCCTCCTTGTCGCCGTTGCGGCGAAACAGCTCCGACACATTGCCGTCGACTGCAAACACCGCCACGCACAATACGGTGTTCAGCACCAGCTGGGGCAAGGTGGTGGTATCGGAGCCGCTTCCCAGAAGCAAGCCTATCGGAACGCTGGCGGCGGCGACGATGATGAAATAGGCCAGCAGGGCCGCGCGCGGCCGCCAGCGCGCCCCCTTGCGACGGAAGAAGAGCAGGCGCATGGCCAACAGGGTGCAGACGATGGCGTTGACAAGCATGAGTCCGCTCATTTTTGATCTCCTTTCGTTTGGGACAGCAAGGACAGCGGATTCCCGTCGCGGCAAATGAACCAGAGCAGAATCTTGACGGAGAGGGCTGAGGACAGGAGTGCGCCGACGCCTGCATCGACCCGGCTTCCCGCCGGCATCCACGCCCCGAGCGCGCCGGCGAGCAGGTCCGCGCCGAAATGGGCGCACAGGATGCCGGAAATGAAACTGATCAGAAAGAACAGACTTTTTCGTATCAGCGATAATTCGGTCGAGGCCAGAACGACGGCAACGGCGCCTGCAAACGCGCCGAGGGCGACGCTGCTTTGCATGCTGCTGATCAGTGCGGTCAACTCTGCGCCTAGGGTGGCAGTATCGATACTGGCGGAATGGGCCATGCCGGTCTCCCCGGGTTGTCGGCGCAGCAAGCCTGCGGCGACGAAGCGTTGCACGCTCTGCGAATAAGCGTGCATTGCGGCATCGATGCACGCAAGCTGGCGCGGTTCGCACGGGACCCGGCCCCAATGGCAATTATATTGTCATCAAAACGGCGTTATCATGTCCCGTCCCGCCACACCGCTCCGGCGTTGGCGTCTTTTTACTTTTGCGCGAAACCTACATCATGAGCGATCAAGAAAAGTCTGCCCCGCAAGAGAGCGAAAATCCTAGCAACCCCGAACGTCGCCGCCTCTTCGAAGGTCTGGCCGCCATTGGCCTGGCCGGCGCCCTGCCATCCATCGCCTCCGCGCCCGCCGAAGCGGCCGTGCTGCCTGCCGCCGGCGATGCCGCCCTGCGCGCACGCGTCAAAAACGTGGTCGTCATCTATCTGGAAAACCGCAGCTTCAACAATCTGTTCGGGGACTTTCCCGGGGTGCGCGAGCCGCTGTCCCGCGTTGCGCCCGAGCGCGCGCGTCAACTCGATCGCGATGGCCGTCCCTTGCCGGTGCTGCCCAAGATCTGGGGCGGGCTGGTGCAGAAAGGGCAATACGTCGGCGGTAAGTACTATCTGATCGACGAGAGCAAGATTCGCGACCTTCCCAACGCGCCGTTTCCGTTGAAAGACGAGGAGGGCGGCCTGCTGTCGGAAGGCGTGATCACGCGCGATTTGTGGCATCTGTTCTATCAGAACCAGATGCAGATCAACGAGGGGCGCAACGACGGCTTTGCCGCCTGGGCCGACTCCGGCGGCTTGGTGATGGGGTATTACAGCCAGACGGCCAGTCATCTCAATCTGTGGCAGATCGCACGGCAGTACACCTTGTGCGACAATTTTTTCATGGGCGCTTTTGGCGGGTCTTTCCTCAATCATATCTTCCTGGTCGGGGCAAGGCCCCCGGTGTACCCGGACGCGGCCAACAGCCCTGCGCGCAACAAGGTCGCCGTGGTCGAGGGCGGTCCGACCGGTACCCGCCTGGCCGTGGCTGCCGATTCCCCGGCTTCGGCACTGGACGGCAAGCCCAAGTTCGTGCGCGATGGCGCTATCACGCCGGACGGTTACGCCGTCAATACCATGGCTCCGCCGTACCAGCCCAGTTTTGTCCGCCCTGCTCCGAACGGAGACGCCCGTTTCGCGAACCCGGACGATCCGGCGACGCTGCCGCCTCAGACCTTCCCGACCATAGGCGACGTGTTGTCCGATCACGGCGTCAGCTGGGCCTGGTATGGCGGTGCCTGGCAAGCCGCGCAGGAAAATCGCGGCGGTCCGGATGTGCCTAATTTCCAGTACCACCACCAGCCGTTCAATTATTTCCGCCGTTTCGCTCCCGGCACCGCCGAGCGCGCTCTGCATTTGCGCGATGCGGGGACCGGCGAGAGCCCGATCTCCAATCATTTCATTGCCGATGCGCTGGCGGGAAAATTGCCGGCGGTGAGTTTCTACAAGCCTCAGGGCAATCTCAACATGCATGCCGGCTACTCGGATGTTGAGTCGGGCGACCGGCATGTCGCCAATGTTCTGGCGCACTTGCAGAAAAGTCCGCAGTGGAAGGATATGGTGGTTGTCGTCACCTTCGATGAAAACGGCGGCTGGTGGGATCATGTGGCTCCGCCGAAGGGCGATCGCTGGGGGCCGGGTTCGCGCATTCCTGCCATCGTGGTGTCGCCGTTCGCACGCAAAGGGTTTGTCGACCACAATTATTACGACACCAGCTCCATCATCCGTTTCATCACCCGCCTGCACGGTTTGCCCAAGCTGGAAGGGTTGCTTGCGCGTGATGCCGCCTTTGCCGCGCGCGGAGCCGCCGGCCCCGGCGATCTGACCGCAACGCTGCACCTGGGCTGATTCTGCCGCCGGTGCGGCGGATTTGGACGAACACCCCCCTCGTGCGTGCGCGACGGGGGTGTTCGTTTGCCGGCCGTCCTGCGGGATTCAATCGCGGATGAGCATCGATTTCCTTGGCGATTGCCTGTTGTGCCGACATGGCGCTCCCCCTTGCCTCCGGAGAGGACGGCGTGGCAATGAGCGTTGATGATGCATGCGCAATGATCGCCCGTCGGCACTGTAGAAACCGTTGTTCCGGGGGGTATCGGTTCGTGCGCCGGTATGGGGAGCCGGAAGGGGCGAGGGCATTGCCGCTCGACTCTTTCGCCGGGCCGGAACGCGGCGACAGGCGCCGGTCGATGGCATGCGCGGGCGTGGGGCAATACTCGGTCTAGGGGGTATGGCTGTTGCGGCGTGCGCGGGCCTCTTCGCCGACGCCCGCATCGGCGTCGAGGTCGATTCCGGCGCCGGCTTCGCGCATGATTTCGATGATGGCAGCCAGTTGTTGCGCGTTTAGCGTCAACTGGGCGGCGAGAAAGAATAGCATGTGCATATTCATGTGGCGTACAACCTTGCCGCCTGTGTACTTGCGCCATTGGCTGTCGCGCGTCAGCCCGGCAAGATGCGCCATTCGGACGCCGGACAGGCCGAGCCGCGATTTGAGACGTTGCAGGTTGTCCGCCGAGGGCGGACGATAGGCTCTGATCAGCAGCATGGTTCTCTCCATGGCGACGTCGGCCGCCGCATCCCCTGTGCCGCGAGAGGGCGATGATTGGGAAAAATACACACAGGTGATATGATCACGTACGAAGATGGTAACGGTACCGGCTGCGCTCCCATCCAGATTCAGAATAGCGCAGAACGGTGCCGGCGCGAGTTTTAGCCGCGCGGGGTGCGCCCCCGTCCTGATTCCAGCCTGCAGGCACGCGCTGGCTGCGGTGCGCAGTGCCTCGCCCTGCGATGAACCCGCGTGCAGCGGTTCGCGGTTTTGCCGCCCTGGCGGACACCAATCCGGCGCCCGGGATGGAATGCTGAACCCGTTTTTTGCTATAGCACAAGGTTTTGCCGTCAAACCCACGGCATCCTTGTGTGTTTTCCCATTTTTACTGGAGGTTTCACCAATATGACTATTAAAGTCGGTATCAATGGCTTTGGCCGTATCGGCCGCATGGTGTTCCGTGCTGCAGTTCAGAATTTCCCCGAAATCGAAATTGTGGGCATCAACGACTTGCTGGAACCCGAGTACCTGGCCTACATGCTGAAGCATGACTCGGTACATGGCCGTTTCAAGGGTGAAGTTTCTGTCGAAGGCAATACGCTGATCGTCAACGGCAAAAAAATTCGTCTGTCCGCGGTCAAGAACCCGGCCGAGCTGAAGTGGGACGAAATCGGCGCCGAAGTTGTCGTCGAATCGACCGGTCTGTTCCTGACCAAGGAAACCGCGACCCCCCACCTGACGGCGGGTGCCAAGAAAGTGGTGCTGAGCGCGCCGTCCAAGGATGACACTCCGATGTTCGTCTATGGTGTGAACCATCAGACCTATGCCGGCGAAGACATCGTTTCGAACGCCTCGTGCACCACCAACTGTCTCGCTCCGCTGGCCAAGGTCATCAACGATACCTTCGGCATCAAGCGTGGCCTGATGACCACCGTTCACGCTGCCACCGCCACCCAGAAAACGGTTGACGGCCCGTCCAACAAAGACTGGCGCGGTGGCCGCGGCATCCTGGAAAACATCATCCCGTCGTCCACTGGTGCCGCCAAGGCCGTCGGCAAGGTGATTCCGGAACTGAACAAGAAGCTGACCGGCATGGCGATCCGTGTTCCGACTTCGGACGTGTCCGTTGTCGACCTGACCGTCGAACTGGAAAAAGAAGCGACTTACGAGCAAATCTGCGCCGCCGTCAAGGCTGCGTCGGAAGGCCCGATGAAGGGTGTTCTGGGCTACACCACCGACAAGGTCGTCTCCACCGACTTCCGTGGCGAAGTCTGCACCTCGGTGTTTGATGCAACCGCGGGCCTGGCCCTGGACAGTACCTTTGTCAAGCTGATCGCTTGGTACGATAACGAAATGGGCTATTCCAACAAAGTTCTGGAAATGGTTCGCGTCGTCGCCAAGAAATAAGCGCTTTGCACGTGACGAAAAGGCGGCTTCGGCTGCCTTTTTTTATTTCGGTGCGTCGTCGTTGCTTGCGCCGGACGCCGCGCGGCTGTGGCTAGCCGCTGCCATGCCCTGCGCGCCGGTTTCCTGAGCGCGGGCGCGCCTGGCCGGGACGGGGAGGGTGGCTCCGGGTTGTGCCCCGTTTCGGGGGCTTGCGATGGCGGTGCGGGCCGCCCTGCTTTAAAACGGCGCATCGTTGCATCATGGGAAAAGACAGTTTATGATTGCGTTTGCGGCCGATCCGGTGCATAGTCTGCCCCAGCGATCTTCAAGTCGTGTTGTTGTTGTCTGGTTCAGTACCCGCTCTACGCGGTATTTCTCCCTTCATCATCCTGCCGTCTTGACCATCGCCCCGGATTTCGGTTGGGGCCCGGCCCCTGGCAAATCGTAGGTTTCGGGAATTGCGGGTTGCGGTGACGGATGATGTCGCGCGCATGCTCGGCGTCGGGAGAGTGGCCACGCCGGACAAGACCGATGCCGATTGCTCTGCCTGTTTTCCTCCCCGGGCGCGTCCCAGGCCACGTTTGTTGCCGATGGCTGTCAGTGGCGCGCATGGGGAAATCGCAAGCCACACGCGGGCGCGGCATATGATCGCGTCACTTACGAACACGCCCGGTATGTGCTGGGTTATTTATTACCTGAGGTAAGGCCATGGCCAAAGAAGAACTTCTCGAACTGGATGGCGTTGTAGACGAAGTGCTGCCCGATTCCCGATTCCTTGTCACTCTGGATAACGGCCACAAGCTGGTCGCGTACAGCGCAGGCAAAATGCGCAAGCACCATATCCGCATCATCGCAGGCGACCGCGTTTCGCTGGAAATCTCGCCCTACGATCTGAGCAAGGGGCGCATCACCTTCCGTCACATCCTCAATCGTCCGCCGGTTTCGCACAACAACAATCCCCGTCGTCGCGGTTGAACCGATTGCATTGCCCCGGCCCACGTTGTACCGCGGGCCGGATGCAGGGAGGGATCAGCGCGCCTCGGCTTTGCCGCCGTACGGTGCGAGCCGGTTACGGCTATCCCTCTTCGTCCCGCATACCCGTCTTTCTTGCTTTTTCTTCAGATCCCGTTTTCCCCCGCTTGCTTCTGCCGTGCCTTGCGCCAGCCCGCCAGCTCTCCCAGTCGTAACGTTTCCGGCAGCGCGTCGTGCTTGCCCTGACCCACGCGCTGCGAGCGGTAGATCCCGCTGTGTCCCGAAAAAAGATAGCTGATCACGCATGCGACGGCGGCGTAGACGCCGGCCTGAGCACCGAACAGCTCCATGGCCATCAGCGTTGAGGCGACCGGTGTGTTGGATGCCCCGGCAAACACGGCGACAAAGCCGATCCCGGCCAGCGCGGGTATGGGCAGATGCAGCAGTGGCGCAAGGGCGTTACCCAGGGTGGCGCCTATATAGAACAAAGGGGTGACCTCGCCGCCCTTGAAGCCACTGCCCAGCGACGTCACCGAAAATGCGAACTTCCCCAGGAAGTCGTACCACGGGAGCGGATGCTGAAACGCGGCGCTGATGGTCGGAATGCCGAGGCCGATATAACGATCGGCGGCAAAGTACAGGCTCGCTGCCGCCACAAGGGCGCCGCCAAGGAAGGGGCGCAGCGGCGCGTAGCGAATGTGACGGCGCAACAGCCCGGCCAGGGCATGTGTCATCTCGGCGAAAGCCTTGCCGGTCAGGCCGAATGCGGCACCGGCCACCACGAGCGCGGCAAAGACCTGGAGCGAGAGCCGGGGGAAGAAAGGGACGGTGTAGACCGTATGCTGCGCTCCCCATAGCAGGCCGACCTGGTCGGCCACGATGGCGGCCGTGATGCAGGGCAGGATGGCGTCGTAACGCAACCGGCCGATGGCCAGGACTTCCAGTCCGAAGATCGCTCCCGCGAGCGGGGTGCCGAAAACCGATGCGAAACCGGCGCTGATGCCGGCCATCAGCAGGATACGACGGTCGTCATCGTCGAGGCGGCATGCCTGTGTGAGTTGATCGGCCAGTGCGCCGCCCATCTGGACTGCCGTGCCTTCGCGTCCGACCGAGGCGCCGAAGAGGTGGGACAACACGGTGGCGCCCAGGATCAGCGGGGCCATGCGCAGCGGAATCACTTTCTTCGGATCGTGAATCTCGTCGATGAGCAGATTGTTGCCGCCCTCTACCGTTTGTCCGATCCTCAGGTAGATCCAGCCGACCACGAAGCCGACGCAGGGGAGCAAGGCGCACAACCAGGGCCAGTGCCGGCGCAGCCGGGTCGCCTCGTCGAGCGAGATCAGCAGCAAGGCGGAGGCGGAGCCGGACAGGATGGCGACGGCGCTCCCCAGCAGCAGCCATTTGAGCAGGTGTGGCAGGGTGGAAAAAGGTTCTGAAAAAGAGTTCATGCGTATCCAGGTCGTTGATGGAAAAGCGGACCTGAAACGACGGGACGAGCTGCATGGCCGCACTTTCCCGCAGAGTCAGGGATCAATGCAGGCATCATCAGCCCCACGGGCGGTTTGGCAGCGGAGGTATGCCATCTCCGGAGGGGCTACTCTACCATGATAGCTCCGCCCTGTCTCGCATCGAGCGGGGCGGTACGCGGCAATGCGCTTGCCGTGCGAATGCCGCGGGTATCGGGTGGCGCTTACAAGTGGCGGGACAGGAACTCAAGCGTCCGCCCTTGCGCCAGCGCCGCAGCGCTCTGCTTGTACATTGGCCGTCCCCAGCAGTTGAAGCCATGGCCTGTGTCGGCGTAGTCGTGGAATATCGCGTTGCTTCGACCGGCGAAAGCGGCCTCTATTTCGTGTACCGCCTGCCGGGAGATATGGCTGTCGTCCATGGCGTGGTGGAAGAGAACGGGCTGCGTGATGCGCGCCGCGAGGTCCAGATGCCCGGCGATGCCGCCGCCGTAGTAACTTACGATGGCATCGGCCTGGCCGATGGCGCCGGCGCGGAAGGCGAGCTGGCCCCCGAGGCAGAAACCGAGCGTGGCGACTTTCTCGCCGACATGGGGCAGGCCGCGCAGGGTTGCGATCGCGCTGGCCACATCGGCGGCCGCGCGTGCGGTATCGACCTGTTGCATCAGCTCGAAGGCGCGTGCCGAACCTTCCGTGTCGTACTCCAGCTCGACGCGCGGCTGCTGCCGCCAGAAGACATCGGGCGCCAGGACGACATAGCCTGACAGTGCGTATTGTTCCGCCACCGCGCGGATGTGTTCGTTGACTCCCCATATTTCCTGCACCAGTACGATGCCCGGCCCGGATCCCGTGGGTGGAAGCGTCAGATAGGCGGAAAACGTTTCGCCTTCCAGGGTGCGGACGTCGATCCAGCTTGCGTGCATGGTCATCTCCTGATTGAAATCCGGCATGGCGGCCGGCGGGAAACAAAGGGACGGGCGCCGCAAACCGGTGTGCTCGCGTGCGCCAGATCGTGCCATCCTCCCTGCTTTTGACTGCGGCGACAAGGCTTGGCTGCTGCCGCAAGCCCCGGCTCTGGTATAGTGGGCTATCGCTCAAGGGAGGAATCATGGTTCTTTCGGTGCTGGTCGCAAATCCCAAGGGGGGGAGCGGCAAATCCACATTGGCCACCAATCTGGCTGCCTACTATGCCGGGACCGGGCGCAAGGTCATGCTGGGAGACGTCGATCGCCAGCAGTCGTCACTGGGCTGGCTGGGCGCGCGCCCGCCGGAATTGCCCCCTATCGCAGGCTGGGAAGTGAACCCGGGCGAGCCGGCGCATCCGCCCAAAGGGACCGATGTCGTGGTGCTCGACAGTGCGGCGGGCCTGCATGGCAAGAAACTGGCGGCGTTGCTCGAACGCGTCGACCGCGTTCTGGTTCCGATTCAGCCGTCGCCGTTCGATATGTGGGCTAGCGAGACTTTTTTTCAGCAGTTGCTGGAAGAAAAAACCGTGCGCAAGAACCGGGTTTTTCTCGGGGTGATCGGCATGCGCGTCGATGCGCGCACGCGCTCGGCACGGCAGCTGGAAGCGTTTTTGGCCGGCTTCGACATTCCCGTTCTCGGCTGGTTGCGCGATACCCAGGCTTATGTGCAGGCCGCCAGCGAGGGCATGGGCCTGTTCGATCTGCCTGCCTCACGCTCTGCGCGCGACCGTGAAGCCTGGCAGCCGATCTTGCAATGGCTGGGCGAAGAAGCGCCGCACTGGTGCGACAAATAGGCCTACCCCTGTCGGCTGCGAAATGTTTTTGCTTTACCTGAAAACAATTTCTTGACGTTGCCAATTTGCTGGCGTAATGTGAATTCGTAAGTGCGTGCGGGCCCATCGAGGCGCCGCGGGGACACTGTAAACGGGAGCCGGCAACGGCTCCCGTTTTATTTGGGGCCCCCGTATTTTTCGAATGATATTTTTTTAGGAATACACGCATGATTCGCAACGAACTCAACTACGGCGACGTTTATCTCATTCCGCGCAAGACCGTCGTCGACAGCCGCAAGGAATGCGATACCTCGGTACAGTTCGGGCCTCGTCGCTTCGATATCCCGCTCTATCCGGCCAATATGAAGAGTGTGGTCGATGCCGATGCCTGCGAAATGTTCGCACGGCGCGGCTGGTTCTACACCATGCATCGTTTTAGCGGCGACATCGTCCGCTTTGTTGCCGACATGCAACAGCGAGGCCTGTTTGCCTCGATCAGCGCCGGCGTCAATGATGACAGTCGCGCTCAGATGCAGGCCCTGCTCGACGCCGGTTTGAGCCCTGAATACATCACGCTGGATATTGCCAACGCCTGGTGCGTCAAGGCCGAGCGCATGATCGCCTATCTGCGCGAGCGCTTTCCCGCCAGCTTTATCATCGGCGGCAATGTTGCCACCGGCCCCGCCGCCCGCGATCTCGAGTCCTGGGGGTGCGATGCGATCAAAGTCGGCATCGCAGGCGGGCGCGTCTGTATCACCAAGAACAAAACCGGTTTCCATCGCCCGATGGTGTCGACGGTGCTGGAGTGCGCCGCCGCCGTAAAGGTACCGGTGGTCGCCGATGGCGGCGTAGTCGAACATGGCGACATCGCGAAGGCGATCGCGTGCGGCGCGACCATGGTGATGGCCGGGTCGCTGTTCGCCGGTTACGACGAATCGGCGGGCGAAATCGTCGAAATCGGCGGCAAGCACTACAAGGAATACTTCGGCAGTGCCTCGCAGTTCAACAAGGGCGCCTACGTCAACGTCGAAGGCAAGAAAATCCTGGTCGAATACAAGGGCAGCATCGGCAAGCTGCTGACAGAACTGCGCGAAGACCTGCAATCGTCGATCAGTTATGCCGGCGGGCGCGATCTATCCGCGCTGCGCGATGTCGAACTGATCCGCGTCGAGCGCTGAGACCCGGCGCGGGGCTCTGAAGCGGCAGCTCAGCCGTAGCGGCGCGCGGCTTCGATGGCCAGGCCGCTGCCTATGCTGCCGAATAGATTGCCCTCGACGTGGCGCGCGCCGGGCAGGATGTCGGCGATGCGCTGGCGCAGCAGGGGCACGCCGCTGGAACCCCCGGTAAAAAATACGGTATCGATTCCGGTCGCACTCAGGCCGGCATCGGCGATCAGGCGCCTGACCGTGAGCTCGACCTGTCCGGTCAGCCCGAGAATCGCCTCTTCGAAACTCGCGCGGTCTATGTCGGCGCCGAGCCCGGTTTCCACATCGTCCAGTTCCAGGCGCGTGCTGTCGCAGCTGGACAGTGCGATCTTGGCCTGCTCCACTTCGATCGCCAGCCTGTGTCCGAGCTTCTGCCGGATCAGGCTGAACAAGCGATCGACTTTCTCCGGTTCCCGTGCGTCGCGGTATACATCCTGCAACTCCATCCAGACTTTGCGCGTATAGGCGAAGTTGATGGTGTGCCACGTCGCCAGGTTGAAATAGTAGCCCGACGGCATCTCTGCGTTGTTGCGCAGCCGGCTGCGGTAGCCGAGCAGCGGCATGGCGCCGGCCAGACTCAGTTGCTTGTCGAAATCCGTCCCGCCGATGTGGATGCCGCCGTTGGCCAGGATGTCGTCGCGCCGATCGTCGAGATGGCGCCGCTCGGGGGCCAGGCGCACCAGCGAGAAGTCGGAGGTGCCGCCGCCGATGTCGACGATCAGTACTTTTTCCTCGCGCGCGATGCGCGATTCGTAGTCGAAAGCCGCTGCGATCGGTTCGAACTGAAACGAGACGTCCTTGAAGCCGACCTGCATGGCGATAGCGCGCAGGGTGTCCTCGGCCTGGCTGTCGCGTTCCGGGTTGTCATCGACGAAATAAACCGGTCGTCCGAATACCGCTTGCGAGAAGTCGCGCCCGCCCTGCGCTTCTGCGCGTTCCTTCAGGCTGCGGATAAACACGGTCAGAAGCTCGCGAAACGGGAGCGCGCGACCCTGTATTTCGGTCTGGGCATCGATCAGATTCGAACCGAGCAGGCTCTTGAGCGAGCGCATCAGCCGGCCTTCGTAGCCGTCCAGGTATTCGCCCAGCGCGCGGCGGCCAAAACTGCAGCCTTCTTCCTCGTAGTTGAAAAACACGACGGACGGCAGCGTGATATGGCCATCTTCCAGCGGCAGCAAGGTTTCCATGCCTGGCCGCAACCACCCCACTGTCGAGTTGGAGGTGCCGAAATCGATGCCGCAGGCGCGTGCCTGAGTCATGGTGGTCATGGAGTCTCCTGAAAAATGCGAGGCGCGATAGTACGACGTTCCCCGGGCCGAGAAAAGTCCCTTGAGGGAATTAGGGAGTACAAATTCAGAATTGTCCTATAGATGGTCATTGTCTTACTCGTCACAATCCACGGTCTCGGCTTGAACCTGCCCTGTGCCGGGGTATATCTGCCTGGCGGACAGCGTGCCGCTTTTAAGCATTTGTCCTGAGCCGCAAGGGTGCATCCCATCCTATAGTGGACATCAGGGCGGGTGTAACAGGTAATCGGGGAGGACTGGAGGGCGGTTCCGATGTGGCGGCTTGTGATTTGCGACGACCATCCCTTGGTCGCGCGCGCGCTGGAAGCAGCGCTGGAGGATTTTCCCGAGTTCCGGGTCGTGGGCAGTGCTGTATCGGGGCATGCTCTGATCGACTTGCTGCGACACGTGGATTGCGATTTGATTGTTCTCGATTATGCCATGCCGGGAGAATTCGACGGCGTGGCGTTGATCGCGTATCTGCGTCGCGTATTCCCCGCCATCCCCATTCTGGTGCTGTCGGGGCAGGCGTCGCCGGCGCTGGTTCAGCGTTGCTTGCGGGCCGGTGCTGCCGGGTTCGCGCGCAAGAGTCAGAATATTCCGCTTCTGATTCAGGCAATGTCCCGGGTCGTGCGGGGCATGTCGCATGTCGATAATGGCTTGAGCGCCGATGCGATCGTCCCTCTCGATGAGGCCCTGGCCAGACTTTCGGTACGCGAGATGGCCGTGATACGGTTGTTGCTCTCGGGCAGCACCGTCAGCGGCATTGCCGATAAACTGCATAAGAGCATCAAGACGATCAGCACCCAGAAGCAATCCGCCTTTCGCAAGATGGGGATCAAAAACGATGTGCAACTGTATCAGCTCGCACATCTTCCCGCCGAGCCGGTGCGCTCGGGCAGCGGGGCCGAACCGTGACTCCTGAGCGGCCATCGCCGGATTTTCTGGCATTCAAACGCGCCACCCGCCTGCTCGGCCTGGGCGGCAAGATACTCTTGCTGTTGCTGCTGGCACTGGTGGCCTCGGTGCTGACCCTGACTTTCGAACGCAGCGAAGCGACGATCCATAACCGCATGCTGGTCGAGTTTGAAGCGACGCATGCCTTGATCGAACGTCTTGCGGTCGACTCGGTTTCCTATCTCAATCGCTCGGCTTTGTGGCTGAGAACCGGTCCGGGCACGCCGGTTTTTACACCGCGTTTGCGCGCGGACGGCGGTGATGGCGGATATCTGGCCGTCGACTTGCACGATTTCGATTTTTTGCGCGATTTCAGCGGTCGGGTCTGGCTGCGGCGGGCGGATGCCTCTTCCTTTGACAGCCTGTTTCCGCTGATCGGTCGCGCGATTACGCTCAATATGCTGGCGCGGAATAAATACGAGGGAACCAGCAATTTCTTTCCGAGTTTTTTCTTCGATGGCGACGGCCGCTTTTTTGCAAGCTACAAGCCGCCCGGCCACGAAGTTTCGCTGGCGCGCATGGAACTGATGTATCAGCGCATTCGCGAATACCGGCTCCATCACGCGCCAGACCCCGCCATCCAGTGGTTTCTGCCGTTTTCACAGTGTGACTGCCTGCTGGCGGTGAAGCCGGTTCTTTCGCCGCAAAGCGACGGCTACCTGGTCGAGATGTTTCCGCTCGAAGCGCTGCGATCCCTGTTTCCCACCACTGCGGCTTTTGCCCTGCACGATGGAAACGCCATCGTTTATGCTTCACCCGGTTTCGATCGTTCTATCGCTGTCGGCGCGACAGAGGAGGTCAGGACGCGCGAGCCGGTCCTCGTTCATAGCAAGGGCAGGCTGCTGCTGCGGCAAGAATTGCATGCCATGCCCTGGACGCTGTTGTACCAGCCCGCGCAGCAGGGGCGCCCCGCGCTGGAGAGCGGAATCATGCTGCTGCATGTGTTGCTCGCCGTCGTCGCGTGCGCATTGCTGCTGTGGGGCTATCGCCGCTTGCGCCAGGATCTGCTTTCGCCCGCCGTTTCCGCCCTGCTGACGCTGGGACGCTATCAGTCCCGCCTGGCCCAGACCAATACCAGCCTCGAGAAAGGACGGCGCCTGTTGCAGGAAGTTGCCGATCTCGCGCCATGCGGCCTGTACCGGGTGCTGTTGCGCGATGATCAGGGCGAGTTCACCTTTGTCAGTCACGGATTTTTGCGCCTGCTGCAACTGGATGCCGAGGCGCCGCCGTCGCTTGCCACTTTGCGTGCCCGCTTGACGCCGGACGCCAGCGACAACCGGCCGCTGCTGCGTTTGCTCCGCGGCGAAGTGCGCGAGGTGGCCGTTGAGCTGCCGAACGAGACCGAGCCGCGCTGGATCGAGGTCAAGGCGGTTTGCCAGCGCCTCGACGATGGCGTGCTGCAGGCGACGGGCATGTGGCTGGATGTCAGCGGCGAACGCAGGCGGCAGCAGTCGCTGGCTGCGGCGCGCGACCGCGCCGAGCAGGCCGACCGTGCGCGCGCCTTGTTCCTCGCGATGATGAGCCATGAAATCCGCACCCCGCTCAACGGCTTGATGGCGATGCTCGAACTTCTCGCGCAGAACGGCTCGCTCAACGAGCAGCAACGTCATTATCTCGACTTGATCGAGTCTTCCGGTGCGATTCTGCTGCATGTCATCAGCGATATCCTCGACTTCTCCCGTATCCAGAGTGGAAAGGTGACGCTGTCGCCCCAGCCCGGTGATGTGGTCGATCTGTTGCTGCGCGCGACGGAGTCCGCACGCGCCAGCATTGCGGTCAGCGGCAAACCCATCAGGATCGAGCTTGTGGTGCCTCAGGAGGAGCTGCCTCGCATCTGGGTCGATTCCCTGCGTCTCGCGCAGATCGTTGGCAACCTGCTGTCCAATGCGGTCAAATTCACGGAACAAGGGTTGATCGTCGTCGAGCTGTCGCTGACGACGGCAGGAGCGCATGCGCACGTGAGCATCCGGGTCAGGGACAGTGGTTGCGGCATTGCCCGCGAGTCACTGGAGACGCTATTCTCGCCATTCGTCCAGGTTGACTCGACACCGGCGCGGCGTCACGGCGGCACGGGGTTGGGACTGGCGATTTGCCAGGCTCTGGCGACACAGATGGGAGGGCGGATCGACGTCGAGAGCGAACCGGGGCAGGGCAGCTGTTTCACCGTCGAGCTCGAGTGCCCACTGGCCGGAGAGGAGGTTGCGCCGCAGGATGCCCGCCTCGACGAAGCCTCCATCGGCGCACGGACGGGGCCGGTGCTGGTGGTCGAGGATCACCCTTTGAACCGTGCCGTGCTCGAATCGCAGTTGGAGATGCTGGGCGTCGCACACGAGGTCGTTGACAGTGCGGGGGCGGCGCTGCGCCGGCTTGACTGCGGGAAGCCGGTTGCCCTTGTCTTGACCGACGTTTCGATGCCCGATGTCGATGGGCTGGAACTCACCCGTCGCATCCGCGCCAATCCGGCCACCGCCGCCATGCCTGTCGTCGCCATCTCGGCACATGCCTTTGCCAGCGACCGCGAGCAGGCGCTTGCCGCCGGCGTCGACGATTATCTGGTCAAGCCTGCCATGCTGGAATCCCTGCGCCGCGTGCTGCGGCGTTGGCGTCTGCCCGATGCGCCGCCCCAGGAGGCGGCGAGCCCGGATGAGCCGATGCTCGCCGGCTTGCTGCATATGTTCCGCGGCGACCGGCAGCGCATTGCGCAAGTGATCGTTGCCTTCCTGCGGGCTGATGCCGATGATTTGCACGCACTGCGTCAGGCGCTGGGTCGCGGCGACGGCCCGATGGCCAAGAGCATCGCGCATCGCATGGCGGGCGCGGCCCGTTATGTTCACGAAGGCTATGCCGCGGCCTTGCGCGCGCTTGAAGACGGGGTGGGGCGGCCGGGAGCGGAGGCCCGCCTCGAGCGTGTCGAAAGCGATTCGCGCGAACTGGCCTGTGCGTGCCGGCGGTATCTGACGGCCGATGAAGCGGCCCGCGGAGCGGGCGCGGCTAGTACCGACCGCCGCGGAAGACTATAAAGCAGGCAGATGCGCCGTCGGCGCCGTGCGGGGGGATGGAATGACCTGGATCGATGACGTACTGAAAAGCCTGTATGTGATGGCCTCGCTGGTTGAGGCGAGAGATCCATATACCGGGGGGCACCTGTGGCGGGTTTCGCAGTTCAGCCGCCTGCTGGCAGAAGAGGCCGGCCTGCCCGATGTCGACGTGGCGCGCGTCGCGCTCGGCGGCTTCATGCACGATCTGGGCAAAGTCGGCGTGCCCGATGCGATCCTGAACAAGCCCGATCGTTTGACCGACGAAGAGTACGCAATCGTAAAAACCCACCCCGAACTCGGAGAAAGGGTCTTGTCAGGTCATCCGCTCGCGGCGCTGGTTCGCTCTGCGGTGTTGTCGCATCATGAAATGCCAAACGGGCGTGGTTATCCGCATCAGCTGCAAGGCCCGGCGATTCCACTGGAAGCGCGTATCGTCGGCATCGCCGATGCCTTCGATGCCATGACCAGCACCCGTCCCTACCGCCGTGGCATGCCGCTTGCCAAGGGGCTCGACATTATCCGGGAGGCACTGGGGCAGCAGTTCGATCGCGAATGGGGCGAGCGCTTCATCGCGCTGGGCGAAGCGGGCGCGCTCGATGCCATCGTCGGGCACAGCGAGCCTGGCATACCCTTGCAGACGTGCCCCAATTGCGGCCCGACCATCGTGGTACGACGCCACCTCGAGACCGGCAGCCTCGTGTACTGCCGCTGTTGCGGGGCGGAAGCGACGCTGGATCGCCGCGGGGGCGCCATCGGGATCGAGCCGACCGGAAAACTGGGCTCGCCCTCGGCTTTGCAGCCCGATGTGGACGACGATCTGGTCTCCGAACTCGTCCACGACGTTCTCAGCCCGGGGTTGCGTGCCGCCATCCGGCCGCTGCTGGCGCCGTTGTCCGCCGGTGTCGCCGGGCCTGCCGTGCCGACGGCAAGCCGCTGGTGGCAGCGCCTGTTTTCCGTATCGTGAAGCGGACGGACTCAGCGTGCATGCCGCCCCGACAGCGCCTGGGCGCGGAATTCGGCCAACTGCGGCTCGACTTCCTGCGGGAGGAACTCGCGGAACTCCCGGCCCAGGCTGCCGTCCAGTAGCGCGATAGGGTCCTGTCCCTCATAGCACCCGAGGTTGGGCGCGTGTACGAAATAGCCGAGCAGGCGCTGCAAGCGCACGGGAAGCTGCGCCGCCAGCTCGAGTGGCACGGCCAGATACTGGTTTTCGGCCTGTCTGAGCCAGCCGAGGCTGTAGCTGAGGACGAGACCGGTGCGCTCGCCTGCGCTGCGGTTGGCGCCGCCGCCGTGCTGCAGCGAACCGAAATAGATCAGCATCGATCCGGCGGGCATGGTCGCATCCAGGATTTCATCCGCGTTTGCTTCGCGGGTCGGCGGCCAGCGGTGGCTGCCCGGCACCACGCGGGTGGCGCCATTCTCCGAGGTGAAATCATCGATGGCGATCATGCAGTTGATCATGGACTCGCCGCTGCGGTTTTCGAACGGGAACATGGCGGCATCGGTGTGGATGTATTGCTGCGGTTCGCCGGGGCCTATGCAGATCGCCTGAGTCAGGTTGAGCTGGTACTCGCGACAACTGAGCAGCAGGAAGGTGTCCATGACCGCCGTGATCAGCGGGTGGATGGCCAACTGGCGGCATGTCTGCGACTTGCTTATCAGTCCGCTCAGGCGGCGGGTCGCGAAACCGTAGAAGTTGCCATGGCAGGTGGCGGTGCCGCTCAGGTGCACGGCCAGTTCTTCGCGCAGGGTGCCGAGCAGGGTCGGCGTGAGCAGGTCGGTGACGACGACGCAGCCGTCGTGTTCCAGGGCTGCCGTGATGGCGTGCAGGGGTGCTGTGGCGCTGAAGCGGTAAATATCGTGCATGTTTTGACTTTCCGCAATGATGTTGGGGCAATAGGAAATCTGTCGTAGATGGGGGGTGTCGTCAAGGCAGGGAAAAGCGTTTAATGACTGTTCTGCCCAAAAGGGCAGCCTGCGAGACGAGCGGCTGATGTCGAAATTTACAATATGCTAATGTTCGATTAGTATTGGAGTGGTGGGAGGCCGGAATGAATCATCCAGCACAGGCAAACGGCGGTTCCAGACCGCTCCAGGACCGTTTTGGCCGGCGCATCGATTACCTCAGGGTTTCGGTCACCGATCGCTGCGATTTGCGTTGCCAGTATTGTCGGCCGCGCCATTTCGACGGCTACGCCGAACCCGAAGACTGGCTGACGCCGCTCGAAATCGAACGCGTGGTCGCTGCCTTTGCGCGCCTGGGCGTAGGCCGGGTGCGTATCACCGGGGGCGAACCGCTGCTGCGCCGGAACATCGGCGGCATCGTCGCTTCGCTGGCGACGCTTCCCGGCGTGCACGATCTGTCCCTGTCCACCAATGCCACCCAGCTTACCCGGCATGCCGCCGCGCTGAAACAGGCGGGCCTGCACCGGCTCAATATCAGCCTCGACTCTCTCGATCGCGAGTGCGTGGCCGACCTCTACGGTCGCGACAGCTACGATGCCGTCATGGCCGGCATCATGGCCGGCAAGGCCGCCGGACTGGTTCCCATCAAGATCAACATGGTGGCCATGCGTGATGTGAACGAGCATGAGATCGAGCGCATGGCCGCTTTCTGCCTGGACAACGGTTTCATTCTGCGGCTGATCGAGGCGATGCCGATCGGGGAGGCGGGCCGCAATGCGAGTTATTTGCCGCTGGATGGCGTGCGCGAGCGATTGATCGAGCGCTTCGACCTCGAGCCCTGCGCCCGCGAGCTTGGCGGCGGCCCGGCCCGCTATTGGCAGACGCGCGACGGCAGAGGCCAGATCGGGTTCATTACCCCGATTTCGCAGCACTTCTGTGCGACCTGCAACCGCGTGCGCCTGGCTGTGGACGGCACCCTCTATCTGTGTCTCGGTCAAGAGGCACGCTTCGAGTTGCGGCCGCTGCTGCGCGCCGGCATCGACGACTGCAGCCTGGACGCGGCTATACGCGAGGCGATCGAATTGAAGCCCGAGCGTCACGAATTCATCGAGGCGCCGGGCCGGATCATGCGCTTCATGTCGCAGACGGGAGGGTGATCCGACGCGTATGTCCAAGGTCTCCACCTCGCACGCCGCTGTCGACCTTCCGCCCGTGCTGGGCGTCTGCGGTTGGTCCGGCAGCGGAAAAACCAGCCTGATCGAGCGTCTGTTGCCTGTCTTCGCGGAGGCCGGCTTGCGCGTCAATGTCGTCAAACACTCGCATCATGCGCCGACACTGGAACCGGCAGGCAAGGACACCGCCCGTTTTCGCGCCGCTGGCGCGCACGAGGTGATGCTGGCTTCGCCCTGGGGCGTGGCCATCATGAGCGAGGCGCGCGGGGCGCAGCAGGCTCCGCTGAACGCGCTGCTGGCGCGGCTGGCCCCTGCCGACCTGATTTTGGTCGAGGGCTTCAAGCACGAAGCGATTCCGCGTCTGGAGGTCTGGCGCGCCGCAACCGGCAAACCCCTGTTGGCGGCGACCGACAGCGGCATCATCGCTGTCGCCAGCGATAGTCACCCCGAGTGCGATGTTCCGCTCGTCGATCTCGACGATACGATTGCTGTCGCTTCTTTCATCTTGCAAACACTGGGTATCGATCATGGCGCAATTTCAGCTTGACCCGGCGCCGACCGCCAGCGGGGTCACCGTGCATATTCTCTATTTCGCCCGCTTGCGCGAAATCCTCGGCCTGGGCGAGGAGACGCTGACCGTTGCGGTCGGCAGCAGCGTGGCGAGTCTGCTTGCTGCGCTGGCTGCGCGCGGCGAAGTATGGGAAGCTGAACTCGGCGGCCAGCGCCTGGTTCGCGCCGCCA
The DNA here is from genome assembly GCF_000422925.1 of Paludibacterium yongneupense DSM 18731. Classification (GTDB taxonomy): domain Bacteria; phylum Pseudomonadota; class Gammaproteobacteria; order Burkholderiales; family Chromobacteriaceae; genus Paludibacterium; species Paludibacterium yongneupense. Next base: position 210,392 of record NZ_AUGZ01000005.1, on the reverse strand, counting down.
TCAATCAAGAGCTGGCTGCGCGCGAGGCGATCTTGCCCGATGGCGCCGAACTGGCGCTGTTTCCTCCCGTGACCGGGGGGTGACATGGCACGCATCGCGATACGGGTGCAGGAGCACGACTTCGATGTCGGCGCGGAATATGCGCTGCTGGCCGGTATTGCGGAGGTCGGCGCCATCGCGGCCTTTGTCGGACAGGTTCGTGAACTGCCGGGTGGCGGTTTGTCGGCGCTGACGCTCGAACATTACCCCGGCATGACCGAGAAGATGCTGGCGCGCATCGCCGATGCCGCCTGCGAACGCTGGCCGCTGGATGCGGTGACGGTGATTCACCGCTTCGGACGGCTCGAGCCCTGCGCACGTATCGTGCTGGTGCTGGTTGCCAGCGCTCATCGGCATGCCGCCTTCGAAGCTTGCGAGTATGTGATGGACTACCTCAAAACCGAAGCGCCGTTCTGGAAGAAAGAATCCGCGTTCGGCAAAGACAGCTGGGTGGAGGCGCATGCCAGCGACGAGGCCGCGCGCGAGCGCTGGCACGCATCGTGATATCGGCGCTGATCCTGGCTGGCGGGCAGGGCCGTCGCATGGGGGGAGTCGATAAGGGCCTGGTCGAGCTCGATGGCCGGCCCTTGGTCGCCTGGGTTCGCGCCGGGCTCGCCGCGCAGGGAGTCGCTTACGACAGGGTCTATGTTTCCGCCAATCGCCATGGCGATCTTTACCGCGCCTGGGGCGATGTTGTCCTGCCCGATTTGTGGCCGGGCCAGCCGGGGCCGCTGGCCGGCATGCACGCGGGCCTGAGTGCTTGCACGACGGCTCTGCTGCTGGTTGTTCCCTGCGACGTTCCCCGGCTGCCCCCCGATCTGGCGTCGCGGCTCGTGACCGCGCTCGAGGATAGCGGTGCCGCCGCCGCGTACGCCTCCAGTGGCGGGCGCGCTCATCCCGCATTCTGTCTTCTGTCCACATCCCTGTTGCCCGCGCTCGATGCCTGTCTCTCCCGGGGGCAACGGCGCGTGTTCGACTGGCTGCGGTCGGTTGCCGCGGTCGAAGTCGAGTTCGCCGCCTCGTGTTTCGTCAATCTGAACACCCCCGAAGACGTTGCGGCCTGGTCTGCGCGCGCTGCGCACTGAACGGCGAGGGGACGCACGGGTTTTATTGCGCGCAGTTGATATGTGTATATAAATAATATATTTTGGTATATTATTGCCGGGACATTTGGAGCTGCCATGGATGCTACTGTTTCTACTCTCGACATCGCGATGATGCGTGCCGCTGCCAACGAGGCGACGGCGTTGCTGCGTGCGCTGGCCAACGAAGATCGTCTGTTGCTGCTGTGCCAGTTGGTGCACGGTGAAAAATCCGTCGGCGAACTGGAAGAACTGCTCGGAATCCGCCAGCCCACGCTATCGCAGCAACTGGGGGTGCTGCGCACGGAGGGGCTGGTTGCGACCCGGCGCGAGGGCAAGCGTATTTTTTATTCCGTATCCGACCCCCATGTCGCCGCCGTACTCGCCACCCTCTATCAGCTGTATTGTCCGCAAGACCAGGAGTGAGTTGTCGCCATGCATATCGACTGGATGAATTTCACGCCGTGGACGGCACTGGCCGGCGGTGCGCTGATAGGGCTGGCGGCGGCGTGCTTGTTGCTGTTCAACGGACGCATCGCCGGCATCAGCGGTATCGTGGGCGGTTTGCTGCGCCCGCGCGCAACAGATATCGGCTGGCGTCTTGCCTTCGTCGCCGGCCTGCTGATCGCGCCGAGCGTCTACCGCCTGTTCGCGGCCTTGCCCCGCATCCGCATCGAGGCCTCCTGGCCCGTGCTGGTCGTCGCGGGTTTGCTGGTCGGTCTCGGTACGCGCTATGGCTCGGGCTGCACCAGCGGACATGGTGTGTGCGGTGTGTCGCGACTGTCGCCGCGATCGCTGGCGGCCACGCTATCGTTCATGGCGGCCGGTTTTGCGACCGTGGCGCTGCTGCGTCACGTAGTCTGAGCGCGGGGGAGCCATGACGATACTGTTTGCTTTATTTTCCGGCCTCATCTTCGGACTGGGCCTGATTGTGGCCGGCATGGCCAATCCGGAAAAAGTCCTGGCCTTTCTCGATCTGGGCGGGCGCTGGGACCCGTCGCTGGCACTGGTCATGGTCGGTGCCATCGCCTGCGCCAGCGGGGCGTTTTATCATGCGCGCGCTCGACGATTGTCCCTGCTCGGTGCGACCATGCAGCTACCGACGGCGACTCGCATCGACCGGCGACTGTTGGGCGGGAGTCTGCTGTTCGGCATCGGTTGGGGGCTGGCCGGTATTTGCCCCGGCCCGGCGCTGGTTCTGCTGGGGGCGGCTCTGCCCAAGGGGCTGATCTTCGTCTGCGCCATGCTGACGGGTATGCTGCTGTTCGAAGGGCTGGAGCGTTTGACCCGGCGCCCGTGATGGGGCGTGTATCGCGTCGGCGGCGGTTTCCTCCCCGTTTTATGGCACCATGAGTCTTGCCTTTTTCTCCGGAACCCAACCGTGTCGCGTGCCGAACGTCTGCTCGAATTGATGCAGTGCCTGTATCGCCACCGCTATCCGGTCAGTGGCGCCGATCTGGCTGTCGAACTGGGGGTCAGCCTGCGCACGCTGTATCGCGATATCGCGTCCTTGCGCGTGCAAGGGGCGCATATCGAGGGGGAGGCTGGCGTCGGATATGTGCTGCGTCCCGGTTTCATGCTGCCGCCCCTGATGTTCTCTCCCGATGAAATCGAGGCGCTGGTGTTGGGGTCGCGCTGGGTGGGCAAACGCGCCGATAGCCGGTTGGCGACGGCCGCGCGCGATGCGTTGGCCAAAATCGCCGCCGTTCTGCCTCCGGCATTGCGGCATGAGCTGGAGTCCACGCCGCTGTTGGTGGGGCCGGGCGCGCCTCTTGCCGTCGGCATTGGCTGCGATGGGGACGACCTGTCGCGGCTTCGCGCGTCGATTCGCGGGCAGCGCAAGCTGCGTATCCACTATCTCGATCTCAAGGGCGAGAGCTCGGAGCGCACGCTGTGGCCTTTCGCGCTGGGTTTTTTCGACCAAGTGCGTATTCTTGTCGCATGGTGCGAGCAGCGTCAGGCTTTTCGCCATTTTCGTGTCGATCGCATTCAAGCGCTGGAGGTGCTGGAGCAAACCTATCCGCGCCGTCGTCAGGCCTTGCTCAAGGAATGGAAACAGCAGGAGGGGATGGTCGAGCGTTGACCGCTACTGACAGTATCTGTCAGTAGCGGGCTCCAGAATGGTGTCAGGACGTATTCATGGAGCGGTCTTGTATCGCGCATCGTCCATCACCCGGAGGAGATCGAAATGTTCCACCCCGACTACCTGTTGCTCTATGTCGACAGCCCGGCGGCCAGCGCCGCCTTTTACTCCCGTCTGCTGCAATTGGACCCCGTCGAATCGTCGCCGACGTTTGCCTTGTTTGCCCTGCCATCCGGCCTGAAGTTGGGCCTGTGGTCGCGGCATACGGTCGAACCGGCCGCCAGCGCCCTTGGAGGCGGCGGCGAAATGGCGTTTTCTGTCGCCGACGAAGCCCGTGTCGATGCTGTCTGCGCCGAATGGAGCGGACGTGGACTGACCATACTGCAAGCGCCGGTGGCGATGGACTTTGGCTATACCTTCGTCGCACTCGATCCCGACGGCCACCGTCTGCGGGTGTTTACCCCCAGCGAGGGCTAGACCGGGGCGGGCTCGACTGGCAATGCCGTGGTTTTATTTTCTTGCATCCGGTTTTGCGAACTGCATCGGCCTATACTGGAGAGGCGCTGGCAATTTCCGGCGCTTACCAGGAGTACGAAAATGGGCAAGATACGACAAAGCAACAAAGAAACCAAGAAACAGCCGGCCTTGTCGCCGAAGGAAAAAAAGGCCGCCAAGCAAGTCAAGAAGCATGGCCCGGTCGGTGCACCGCTGGTTCCCCCGCGCTGAGGCATTGCACGGCTTGACCGCCAGTTAGCGCCGCGACGGTCCTGCTCAATGCGCGTAAGGCCAGGTCTGGGTCGCCGCACTGCGCTCTGACGATCGCGCCGTCCACCGCCTGAGCGATGGCGCTGGCATCCAGCCCTTCCTGCGGCGGCAGCAGCGTGGCAAGCCATGCGGTCATCTCCTGCTTGTGCCGTCGACAGATCGCCGCCGCCCCGGGCAAGGAGGCTCCCACTTCCGCCGCACTATTGATGAAGGCGCAGCCGCGGAATCCTTCGTCAGCAAACCATTCTCCCAACGTCGGCACCAGTGCGCCGATATCGCCGCCATTTCGGCTAAGTGCCGCAGCGAACCATTCCATCCACTGTCGGTGCCGGTATTCCAGAAAGGCGAGCACCAGATCATCCTTGCTGGGAAAGTGACGATAGAGCGTGACCTTGGTGACACTGGCCTGGGCGATGATGCGATCGATGCCGGTCGCGCGGATTCCATCGCGGTAGAACAAGGCATGGGCGGTCAGCAGTATGCGCTCGCGTGCCGAGGCGCCCGCAGGCAGGGGAGGGAGATCGTTTTGCATGGTGCCGATTGTAGACAGGGTTGTCTGCTTCGGCTAGAGTTTGATGTGTAGACAGTTCTGTCTACATGCCATGAGGACGATGATGATGGAAAGCCGACCGCCGCTCCCCCCGTTCACCCGCGAGAGCGCACTCCTGAAAACCCGGCTGGCGGAAGATGCGTGGAATTCGCGCGACATCGATCGGGTCATACAGGTTTATAGCGAGGATACCGTATGGCGCAATCGCACCGAGTTTCCGGTCGGACGCGAACAGGTGCGTCAGTTTCTGGCGCGCAAATGGAGCCTTGAACTCGATTACCGCCTGATCAAAGACCTGTGGGCGTATAGCGACAGCCGCATCGCCGTACGCTTTGTCTACGAATGGCACGATGCCGCCGGGCAATGGTTCCGCTCCCATGGCAACGAAAACTGGGAGTTCAATGCGCAAGGTCTGATGCGGCGGCGCTTCGCAAGCATCAACGATCAAGCGATTGCCCCCGAGCAACGTCGGTTCTTCTGGCCGACAGGTCGGCGGCCGGACGATCACCCTGGCCTTGAAGAACTCGGCTTCTGAGCACCGTGCGCGGCGAATTCGTCCGTCCGCGTCCAGAGCGTCTTGTGGGCGAAGTGCTGGCTGTTGTCCGTGAACTTGATTTCCTCCATGGCGATGCGCCACATCGGCGCCGAGAGTGCACGTGCCACCGGAAAGCGCCTGCAGTAGCGCAGGCGGGCCTCGGTGTCTTGCTTTGTGCCCAGCACCCGGATGTCCCCCCGGTATTGCACCCCCTGAATCAGGTCGACGGCCCGGGTCTGCCGGGCGATGGTGCCGGCGATGCGGGGATTCTCCGTCATCATCACGCCGTGCCGCGTCCGCGCCGATGTCATCACGTCCAGTGCCATGGCATCGGCATCGAACACGTAGAACGCATTGGCGCACCACAACTCGCCTTCATGCATGGCACACAATGTGAGCACATGCTGTCGCGTGAGAAAGCGGTGCAATGCGCTGCACTCGTCGTCGCGGCTCATTCTGCCACGGCCGCAGGCGCGAGGGTGCGCAGATCGGTGACCGCCTGTGCCCCGAACCCCGGGCTCAGCACATAGTCGAGCAACTGGCGGGCGACATCGGCCGGTGTCGACAGCCCGCCTCCGGTTTTGAGTTCATCGAAACGCTCGCGCAGGGGGAAGCGCTCGAGCGGCGTGGCGCGGATCTCGGCTTGCATCGCCGTGTCGATCACGCCCGGTGCCAGGCTCGCGATCCGCAAGGCGGGCAGCGCATCGGCGGCGACGGCACGCGCATGGTGGTCGAGCGCGGCCTTGCTCGCGCAATAAAGGCTCCAGCCTGCGTAGGCTGTACGTCCGGCGCCGCTGGAGATATGCAGAATGCGCCGGTCGTCGCTGTAGCGTGTGGCGTCGACAAAAGCGTCGCTCAACATCAGCGGAGCGGCGACGTTGACCGCGACGGCCTCGGCAATGGCGCGCGCGCCTTGCTCGCCGGCCTGTCCAACCGGCTGCAGCAGCCCCGCGTTGTTGATCAGAATGGCGGCAGTCTCACCCGTCAGAAAGCGGGCCAGGCTGCCTTCATCCAGCCAGGCTGCCAGCGCGGCCGGATGCGAAAGATCGATTTCGACTTGTCGCAATTGATGACCGAAGCGGGCCGCCAGCTCAGGATTGTGGCGCCGGGACAGACCCAGCACCTGACTGCCGTTTTCCAAGAACGCGCTGGCGATGGCTGCACCCAGACCCCGGCTATGCCCGGTGACGACGACGTTGGCGATAGATGGCATATATTTCCCCCTGGTTGATGATCCGATTAAACGCCACCCCGTGCCGGCAGGCAATGGCGGCGGCGCCCGACAGGGGCAGGGCAGGGTGTGCTCCGCTCGAACCGCGAAGTGATTTTGCTTACCTTTGGCGGCGATTTCGGCTAATCTGCTGTCTGCGCCGGGAGGCTGCGCCTATGGCGCGGCCAATCCGAAGCGCGCCGCCGCGGCTTTGCCGCGCCAGGCTGCGGTATATAACATGGGTATTCTCAGTCGGGTACTCACTCATTAGCGCGTTGACATAATAAAAAACGACAATGGCATTCGCGGGATCATTGCGTTGATCATTGCGTGTTAACCGTGGGATTCCTATCCCAGCTAATGAGGGCATCGTGATGAAAATATCACAGCGTCTGTTGATCATGATAATCAGCGCCGTAATCGGGTGCTGTTTTATTTCCGTGGTATCCCTGGTCCAGATCGATCATATCAATCGCAATCTGACCCATATTTCCGATAGAACCATTCCCGATATTTCGGCCGTCGACAGCATTGCGCTGAACTTTTCCAAAGTCAGAGGCGACGTCATGGGCTTGCTGTCCAGCAGCGACATGTTCGAGAACCAGACTCTGTTCGATCGTATCACCGAACGCCGCGAGCAGCTGGATGCCCAACTGCAGGCTTATGCCGGCAAGGCGGGCGATGAGAAAAACCGCGCCCTGATCAAGGTCGCCGCCGTCGACGCCGGACAATATCTCGCGGACGTGGACAAAATAGTCGATTTGTTCAAAAGCAACCAGCGTGATCAGGCACTTGAACTATCCAGGACGATGCTGAGCCAATACGACAAGACGATGGATGAAATCAAGAGCGATGTGAGTTACAACATCCGCCTGGCTGCCGCCGATAAGGCGAATGCCGCTGCCACGATACGGCAGTCGAAGCTGATTCTTTACTTCGCCCTTGGCTCGACAGCCGGTGTGCTATTCACCCTCGGTCTGATCATCTATCGCCAGATCAGCAATGGATTGCGCAGCGCCCAGGATATCATCATGAAGATAGAGGCGAGTCACGACTTCACCTTGCGTGCAGATGCCAGCGGCAAGGACGAAATCGGCAGCACACTGCGGACATTCAACGAGTTTATCGCCCATCTGCAAGCTAGCCTGCGTACTTTGCAGGATGGTGCGCGCGAAGTCTCGGTCACGACCGGCGAGTTGCTTGCCGTTTCAAACAGCGTGGCCAGTGGCTCCAGTGCGCAAAGCGAGTCCTCCGCCTGTATGGCGGCGTCGGTCGAACAGATGACGGTCAGCATCAATCAGGTGGCCGACCGTGCGGGGGAGGCAAACGCGTTGTCGGGCAGTGCAGGTCAGCGCGCCGAAGAAGGGCAGCGCGTGATCGGCCAAACCGTGTCAGACATCCATGCCATTGCGGCGGCGGTCGAGGCTGCCGAGCGCGATATTCTGGCGCTGGGGGGCAGGAGCAAGGAAATCGCGACTGTTGTCAATGTGATTCATGACGTCGCCGAACAGACCAATCTGCTGGCACTGAATGCCGCGATCGAAGCGGCCAGGGCGGGTGAGACCGGCCGCGGTTTTGCCGTGGTGGCGGATGAAGTGCGCAAGCTGGCCGAGCGCACGGCCTCCTCGACCCAGATCATTGCGGCTATCGTCGCCTCGATCCAGTCGGGCTCGGACAGCGCGGCGAGCCGGATGCGGGATGCCGTGCGGCAGGTGGGGCAAGGGGTCGACGGGGCCAGTTCGGCACAAGATTCGATGAGCGGCATCTGTGTCGCGTCGAGTCAGAGTGTCATGCTTGTCGGCGAGATATCCAGCGCCATACGTGAGCAAGGCGGAGCGACCAATGCGATCGCGGCCCAGGTGGAGCAGGTGGCGCAAATGGCGCAGGACAACAGCGCCGCCGCAGGCAAGGCGGCAGCAATGGCACAGCAACTGGAACGGGTTTCGAGTCATATGAGCCGGGTGGTGGGAGCCTATAGCCTGTGAGTGGGCTGGCGGCGATGCGTCATTGATAAGAATTGGCCAGTGTGTCCTGGTGTTTTTTTATGATTTTTATTTATAATCAAGAACCGGGCCGCAGCCGATCGCCGCGGCCGTTCTTTCGTCCCGAAACGGACGGGAGCCCGAATGTCGACCGGCCCGCCAGAGCGTGCGTAGCCGGCCCCGTGCAGGAGTAGCTGTTGAGATGTGGGCGTATTTTACCAATTTGGGCGATTTGTCCGTCATGGTTCCGGCAGCTTGCCTGATCGTCGTCTGGCTGCTGTGTAATCGCGAGTGGTCGCGGGCAGGGCGCTGGATCGCCTTGTTCGGGCTCGGCGGTCTTCTCGTCGCGAGCAGCAAGATCCTGTTTATCGGCTGGGGCTACGGCAGCCAGAGGCTGGATTTTACCGGCATCAGCGGGCATACGATGCTCGCTAGCAGCGTGCTGCCTGTCGTGTTCTTTCTCGGTCTGAGTGCGTTAGCGCCGCGCACGCGGTATTGCGGCCTGGCCTTAGGCCTGCTGTGCGGTGCCCTGATCGGCTATTCTCGTCTGATGGTCCACGTGCACTCGCTCTCCGAAGTCGTCGCCGGTTTTTGCGTCGGCGCCGTTGTCAGCCTGCTGTTCGCTTGGCGGATCCCGCTACGGCGAAACAGCCGTTTCGGCGCCGTCGTCATGGCCGTCGCCTTCGGGCTGGTTCTGAACTGGCAGTTTGGCGTGCGCGCCCCCGGGCAGGACATCATGACCCGCATCGCGCTGCATCTCGCCGGCCACGACGTGCCCTATGTGCGTGGCGTCTGGCGCGGCTGAGTCGCGGATGCGCGCGAGCAGGCGGCGCCGGATAAGCCCGCTGACCGGGCGGATCAAGATCCAGTAGGGCAGAAAGCGGATATAGGCCGAGCGCGAGTTGCAGCAGACTCTGGTTTCGCTTGCCAGACAAATGCGCCCACCGGGGACCGGGGTCACGCTGAAATTCAGGACGAGTCTGGCGATGCCGGCCTGATTCAGTTGGGCGAAGGCGGCGGCATCGGGGACGGGCAGCAAACCATAGTCGAGCTGCCAGAAACGGCCCGCCAGACCGAGCACGACCTCGCGCTCGCCATCGCGCGCCAACAGGGTAAAATTATCGATCCCGAACGGGTGGCGCTGGCCGAGGCCGCCACCCAGGCCCAGCCGGGCAGGCCATTCACGTAGCCGGATGAAAGCGCGTATCCAGGCATCGGCCGTGCTGTCCGGCTGCAGGGCCGCATCGATAAGCGAGCCCGGCACGGCCTCCAGCAGCAGCTGATGTCTTTCGCGAAACTGGAAATCTGGCAGCAGCGTGTCGATCAGCATGGCGCCCCTTTCGCACGGCGCATGCCGGTCTCCGTTTCGGGCGCCGCCGCGCGGACCGGGCGCGACATCAGGATGCCGTCGAAATAGTCGGCTCCGACTTTCGTGTCCCGCCGCAGCAGGGCCTGATGCGCAAACCCGACCTTTTCGTAGAGATGCCGCGCGGCATGATTATCGGCGCGCACCATCAAATAGATAATCTCCAGCACCCCCTCCTTCGTCATGCGTTCCTGTGCGTTCAGCAGCAAGCCGTGGCCGACTCCGCGGCCTTGCCAGCCCGGCGCGACACCCATGTTCAGATCGGCCGTATGGGCCAGGCGCTGCCAGGGGCGAGGCTTGACAAACAGATAGCCGCCGGCTGCCGCATCGTCGCGGGCCAGCAGAAACACTGCGCCCGGCAAGGCGGCCAGCTCAGTCAGATGGCGGGCGAAAGCGGCCTGGTCGGGAAACATTTCGTCTATCGTGGCGACGAAGCCGTCGCTGGCACGATAGACCGAACGGATCAGCTCATAGCTCTCCTCGACCGGCTGATGAAATCCATCGACAAAGCGCATGGGCGTCCTTTACTGCTGCGGGGCAGGGCGTCGTGCCGAATCGAGCCATAGAGCGACGCCGCCATGGCGCGAACAGGTACCGCTGCGATGTTTGCTGAAACTGTAAGAACCGTCCCGGCATCGGGCGCTGGCACCGGCCGGCGCCCGCCCCGACCGGGTGTGTGCAGGCCGGTGTACGCTTGTGCCGTCGGCATTGATATAGCTCCCCTGTTCGATCAACTGCGTGGAATCGGGGGAGGGAGTGGGCGAGCTGGCCAGGGCCGGCGGCAAGACAAGCGCGCCGAGAAGCGCGAGGGCGGCAAGTTTCATGACATCTCCATTTGGTATGTCATTATCTTGCCACCGCCATCGGTCGATGTCATTACAATACGCGCCACGGCGGACCCGCTGTCCCTGCGATCTCAGCGCGCGGCCAGTGCGCGCTGATTCGATTCATAAATGGAATCGGCAGCCAGGGCGCTTCCCGACTTTACTGCGGCCTGCCATTGTTCAGTCGAAACCACTGCGGCGAAACCGGTATGCATGACGACGGTGAACACGCGGTGGATCTCCTCTGCCGTGGCCTCGCCCAGCGCGTTGCGGTATGGAGGCGATCCGGCCGCATCATGCAGTAGTTCGACTCTCCACCCTTCGTGGCTCGCCTGGCGGACCGTTGCATCATCGCAGTTGTGTGTCATATAGCCGACCACGCTCAAGGTATCGATGTCACGTTCGCGCAGCCACTGACCGAGGCCCGTTCCAGTCAGGGCGCTGGCCATCGTTTTTTCGATCCTGAGCGTGTGAGGCCGATCGCGTATCAGCGGGTGGAGCTCGGCGTTGTGGCTGCCACGTGCGAACAGGGGGGAGTCGGCCGCGGCCAGATGTTGCACGACGACGACGGGAATGCCCGCGGCACGGGCGCTATCCATGGCGCTTGCGATATTGGCCAGTGACGAATGGACATCGGGGTATTCGATTCGCAGATTGCCGGTCACGTATTCGTTCTGGACATCGATGACGATCAGGGCGCGCTTTGGGGGTTGGTGCATGGTGGACACCTCGGTGGTCGGTGCTGACAGTATCGAACGTTCCCGCACGGGCGCGTGAGTGACCCGAATGACAAACTACGCTAATATCGGGCCAATCTGCAGGACAAAGAAGAAAGGTTGCCATGCCGGCCCCCGTGGTTGCCGTGCTCGCTTTCGACCGCATCAGTCCGTTTCACCTGTCTGTGCCGTGTTTGATTTTCGGAGAATCGCGACCTGGGACGAGCCCGTTCCGACTCAGTGTCTGCGCCGTCGAGGCGGGGGCGTTGATGACGTCGGTGGGGTTCGGCATTACGGTCGAACGCGGCCTGGATGCCCTGTGCGATGCCGACATCGTTATCGTGCCGAGCTGGCACGACCCGCTCGTTCCTCCGCCTGCGCCATTGCTTGACGCATTGGCCGCCGCCGCCGCCCGCGGCGCCCGCATGGTCGGTTTGTGCCTGGGGGCTTTTGTGCTCGCCGAGGCGGGCTTGCTCGACGGCAAACGCGCGACCACGCACTGGGCCTGGGCGCCGCAATTTCGCAGCCTTTACCCTGCCGTGCAGCTGGATGCGGATGTGCTCTATGTCGAGGATGGCGCTGTGTTGACCTCGGCCGGCACCTCGGCCGGCATCGACTGCTGTCTGCACCTGTTGCGACAGTATTGCGGAGCGGAAGAGGCCAATCGTGTCGCGCGTCGCCTGGTCATGCCACCGTACCGACAGGGAGGACAGGCGCAGTATATCGAACAAGCGCTGCCCGTCACGCCGCGCGATTCGCGCCTGGCCGGGCTGCTCGATTGGGTGCGGGCCAACCTGGGCGAACCCCACACTCTGGATAGTCTGGCGAGCAAGTCGCTGCTAAGCCGGCGCACCTTTACCCGTCGCTTTCGCTTGCTGACCGGGGGCACCGTCGGCGCCTGGCTGCTGGGCGAACGGCTGGCGCTGTGCCAGCGTCTGCTGGAGACGACGGACCAGAGTATAGACGCGATCGCATCGCTGGCCGGTTTCGGGTCGGGCGCTTCGTTTCGGCTGCACTTCGGCAAGGCCTTCCGGGTCTCACCCTCGGCTTGGCGCAAGACATTTCGCGGCCATTGAAGCCCGCGCCATCGCGCTGCCGACTGCCGCAAACACTGGCGGAACGGGGCGTTTAGCGGTATACTGACTGTCTAAATCTGGGGGCGACCTGGTTTCGACGGGGGTTGCGAAGCAGATGAGGGCATACCGGGATTTCAGTTACCCCGTAAAACGCTGAATTTCTTTAGTCGCAAACGACGAAACTTACGCTCTAGCCGCTTAATCGCGGTTAGACACTGCAGCGGTTCGCTGATGGGCCGTGGAGGCAACTCCCGCAGTGTCATTTTACATCAGCTCGCTTCGAGTCGGGTCGCTTGACTCGGAGTTAAAACCAAGGCGGCTCGCCTCTCCCAAGCCTGCCAGTCGGCGTGGTCGTGGTTAAAACTTAAATAGACGCGGCTAAGTATGTAGAACTCACTGTAGAGGACTTTCGGACGCGGGTTCGATTCCCGCCGCCTCCACCACGACAAGTCTAAGAGCCAGTAATGACGCGGTTTTCCGCTGATTTACTGGCTTTTTGTTTGCCTGCTGCTACATCTGCCTGCCACATATCGAGGCCAGCATGGTACGCAAAGCGCCCGCTCACCACTTCCGCCGTGGTAACGTGTTTTACTTCCGCCAGCCAATACCGGCGGATCTACAGCACTTATTCCCGACCAGAGAGATTTACTTCTCTTTGCACACCGAGATTGGTGCGCTTGCCGCCCGACTGGCGGCCTCACTGTCTATCGTAACCGGCGACATCATCCGTCGATTCAGAGAATCCTGCATGACCGACTCAGAACACAGCAGCGCAAAACCGAAAGCTGAAGCCATTGAATTCCAGCGCAACCTGAAGCAGGGACTGAAAGAGGCACGGCAAAGTCTCAGAGTTGCCGAACTGCAAGAAGAGCGCGACGATTTGCTGGTTGATGCGCAACGCAGGGTGAACGCGGGAAAAACCGCGCGTGCAGCCGATGTAGCCCGACTACAGACCGAGCAAATGAGCGAGATTGACCGCCAGCGCACCAGCCATGCCAACGCCGTTGCTTCAATGGCCATATACAATGCACAGACCATCGCTGAGATCGCCACCCGGCAACAGACGAAACCATCCATGCCGTTGTCAGAAGCGGTCGAATGCGTAGTATCAGCGAAGATGGCGAGCAACGAATGGACAGAGAAGACTGAGCATGAATACCGAGCTATTACAACTATCAAAAGAGCAGCAAGCAATGTTAATGGGGTGTTGTCCCTATTCACTGCAAGCAAGCGACCCGCGTTTGATCCCTTGGTCGAAAGCTTCCCGCTTAGCTGGTTATGGCTATACCGAAAAAAGATTGTTGGAAGCTTAATAGTCGGAAAATAAGAGGTAACCCCTCTGAGTGGTTTGCCATTGAAGCAGCCGTGAGTATTGATGACTTATCATTCTCTTTTTTAGGTTTCGATGGATGGCATCAAACCGACTTGGCTTGTTACGTTCCAATTGGCCTTGATGGCATCAAAAAAAATTGGCAGACAGACAACATTAATGGGCCACAAAAAATATTTATTTAAACGATTTATATTTCCCATTACACAAGTAGTGGCGAATCCTGCCACACCTGTTTGATTGACACCACAATCGTAACAAGATGGACAGATTAGGAAAATGGAAATGCACAAAGACTGGAAGGTGATTTTCAAGCGTAATTGTGGCAAACGAGTTGTCATCATCTCTCAGAACAAACTTCATGGACAGTTATGTGTTCAGTCAACAGTGCCTGATAACATGATACTCAACGAGCCGGATGACTCGCCAGAGTTTGTGGGCTCTCAACACTATCGCGCCGGTGAAAAATATGCCATAGAGATTGAGGAAAATGGGGAGCTTGAGGGTGCATTGACCGACATGGATTTTAGTGTTGAAGATGTGCAGGAAATCACAAAGGCCTTTGTTGTAGGGAATGCATCCGACCTAGCGTAGTCGGGCACAAAGGCAGTTTGATATGTGAATAACTTTCCATTTAATTTTTAAAACCAAGGAGGTAAGCAATGGAAAACAGTAACATTCTATGCATTACATTTAGCACCTCTCTGATGAGGGGCGCGACACCTAGTTATCGATGCAGTTATTCTGTGGTTGGCACTAGTGATGTAGTGTTTGTTAATGACAGAGGAGACTACACATACTTCGGTAGTGTAGACGAAGCCATCAATGCCATACTTAACAAGGCAACAAACGAGATCACGCGAGCACTTAATTCAGCCCGAGAAAATAATCCTAACTCCTCAGTAGGGACCCTAGAAGAGTGTTTTGAAAAGGTTCAGAATTTTTCAATCAATGAGAATAGAGACACGATTAGGCTAACCATCAGCCAAGATGGTCAGATTATGGTTGCCTCAGCTTAATCATGACAGGTATGCGCTAGCAGGCCGTTGAAAAACTAACGGCCATCCATTTGGTATAATCGTCAACATCCAACGAGCCACGGAAGCACCCGATGAGAGGCATCCGCAACGACGGTCAAACGAACCTGTTCAGCTACGTCCAGCTGGAGGAGCGCATCCCGGCGAACCATCCACTGCGCAAGATTCGCCAGATGGTCGATCTGGTGCTCGGTGCGATGGATGACGTGTTCGACGGCCTGTATTCGCGTGTCGGCCGACCGTCTATTCCGCCAGAACACCTGCTGCGCGCTTCTCTTTTGCAGGTGCTCTACACCATCCGCTCCGAGCGGCTGCTGGTCGAACAACTGGATTACAACCTGCTGTTTCGCTGGTTTGTCGGCCTTTCCGCCGATGCTCGCGTATGGGACCACTCCACCTTCTCGCAAAACCGCGACCGCCTGTTCACCGAGGATGTGGCACGCACCTTTTTCGTTCGCGTGCGTAGCATCGCCGAGTGGGGCAAGCTGACAAGCGACGAACATTTCAGTGTCGATGGCACGCTGATCGATGCTTGGGCCTCGCATAAAAGCTTTGTCCGCAAGGATGACGACAACTCGCCTCCAGAAGGACGCAACCCGGACGTCGATTTCCGGGGCGAGAAACGAAGCAACAAAACCCACCAGTCCAAAACAGATCCGGAAGCTCGACTGGCCCGCAAAAGCGCTGGCGATGCCAGCCGCTTGTGCCACATGGCTCACATCCTGCGAGCCAAACTGGCCGGGCAAACTTTTTTGGCGTTTGCAACTTATAACCTGGTCCGCATGGGAAGCCTGTCCGGCTGCTGGGGCGGATCGTGCGCATGTATAGGGCGTATTACGCCCAAAATCGCCGGATAACCGGCGAACAACCCGAAAACCAAGGCAGAAAACCGTTTCATAAGCATTCTGCCCACTGAAACAGCCCATTTTTTGGTTATTTGGAAATGGGTTGCGGCTATATCAGCGGATTTTTCAACGGCCTGTTAGAGAGGCGTGTGTTTTTTAATGCGTATTAGATTTGTCGGCGGTTTAATTTGCCGGTGTGTATGACACCAGCTCCTCAGTTGTCCAATTAAAAGAAAGACCTTTTGTATTAAAATCTTTATATTCACTTTTTATAATATTCTTCACAATGGGGGAGTACCATATATCTCTTGTCCAGACTCCATGGGCAATGCGGCCCGAGCTATTATTTTCCCAGAAGCCAGTGATGTGAATTTTCAATGCATCGAATGTGCCTGCTGGTACGTCAACTTTGGTCATTTCGATAACTTTTACCTGAGCTGTTCCGGTGTAATTTTCAGTTGTATATTCATACGGGTAAGATTTATTTTCACTCAGCGGCCATTGTAGAACCTTGATGTCCTGTCCTGCAGTCAACTTATTTTTAGAAATCCAGTTGAGTTGAATAGTGGATTTTGCTTTGTAATCACCATGGTTATTTTTCCCGGAGTAAAAAACCATTCCATTATCTATTTTGTCGACTTGGTAGGTCCAATGCCATAGCTCCTTCGAATGGTCATACCCATCGACGCGATGCATCTCCCATCGGTCGCCTACCTTGAGCTGAGGGGGCTGGATGTCAGTGGCCATTACCATCGGTGAAAACATCAGTGCCACGATAGAAAATTTATACGTCATATATTTTTATCCGTTTGTTATATAGAGCCCGCAATAACGTGGGGTTTGATGCCGGTACAAATAAGTCCTGCTTGCCTCCGGTGCCAGGCTCACCCATGAGCTTAGTGCGCCTTGTCCGATCGCACAATTAGTCCAGGATTGCTCAGCAGCACGGTAAGTACTGAATCTCTCTAGCATCAGTAGATGGTTTTTTGCCGGTTGAGGTACTGCCGTTCAAAGTGATCGAACACATCACGGGTCGCCGTGCGTTGGCCTTTTAATGTTACGCATGTGCTCGGTCTGCCTCAGCGGTGAACTATTAATCGGCCATCTGGTTAACCAGGTGGCGTCTGGCTGAATATTGGTTCATTCCCCCCTGCTCCGTTTCCACTGTTTGTGAATTGGCTTAAGCTAAGGACGCCGCAACTGGCCTGGAGTGTGGCCGGGTTTAAATTTTATATTGTTTCTGCGCCAGGAATTGTGCACTTGACAGACCCATAGTATATTTGGCAGTTGTATATTTTTTTGCTGTACTTTACTTTATATGTAGTAGCTAGTGTGCCTTTGTTGAAATTGTATATTTTAATTTTATTTTGCTCGACACCAAAGTAGTCGGCAGTTTTCTCTAGTGCGACTTCAGGAGTTATGTTGGAATTCATTGTTCCTGAAATAATGGCGGCGCAGCCAGTGATGTGCAATACGGTAATGCTTATTAATGATATTTTGAGTAATTTATTCACAATGCCACCATTTGTTGAGAGTTGTTTATTGCTTGTGATATATGATGGGTGGAGTTTCGTGCTGAACTTTGTCGCAAGCCGCCCCGGGTAAGTATTGACGTGCCAGTATCAATAAAGTGTCGGTTTGAAGAATAGGGTCCGAAACCCTATATTTTATGTTGAATAAATAACGTGTTTTAAATGCACCACACCTTTTCATGTCAAATGAAAATATGAGGTACACGAGTTACCAAATATGATTGCAAAATACATGATATATATCTTACCAATGATGTTTTTTGTATTTTTGACATATATCATATGTCGTTTGAATTTTTGTTCGTTCTCTTGCCAAGGCTCAGCCGAGAACAAAATACTACTTCCGAGTGGCTGCGTTTTGCTATCATCTTGGAACCCTTTATTTACAAGGCTTTCAGCCCGTTGCAATAGCTTTTTGCGATGATTTTGATGGTATCTGAACGGCCTGTCGACGTGCGTGCCCTGTATCTGCGCGGCTCTCAAGCCTGGATGTGATAGTCGCCTCCACCACCACACGGTTTCACGCGCTAGCGCGAAACGGCAGTAAACCGCGAAAGCCCCGGAAATGCTAGGTTTACGGGGCTTTTTCGTTGGCGCGAGCGGTCACGAGCCACCCCTGCAGTGCCGCTCGCGTGACGGTATCTTTGCCTGAAGGCGCAATGGACCCGCGGTCGCTGTGACCACGCTTGCCTTGCGTTATGCTGTTCCGACTCATGGTCGGCCCCTGCGCGAGTACGCGTGCTCTCTGTCGACCTGGCAGCAGAAGGAGGGTCGCGCCGGGTACCCACCCGTCAGGATATCGTCGACTGTTGGCGAAGACTGAATTTGGTGCTAAATTTAGACCCAATAAACCCGAGGAAGCCGCGATGTCATCCCTTGCCAACATCAAGTCCATTTCCTACCTGAAGAGCCATGCGGCGCAGATTTCTGAAGAGCTGGAAAAGAATGGCACTCCGTTCGTTATCACCCAGAATGGCGAAGCCAGCATGGTGATCGAGGGCGTCAGACAGTTTCAGGAAAAGGAAGCGCTCATTGCCGCCCTGAAAATTCTTGCCCTGGGCGAGAAGGACCGCGCTCAAGGGAAGGCCATATCCGCCGCCGAATCGCGGGCCCGGTTGCAGGCGGCCCGGCAAAGCCGCAAATAATGGCGCTCCTCATTCTCCCCGATGCCCAGGCCGACTTGCTTGCACTGCAGGACTACATGCTCGACACCTGGAGCGAGGCCGCGTGGCTAAAAGCCGAAGATGAAATCTTTGAAAAGCTGGAAAACATCGATACCGGTGCTTTCAGTGGAATGCCGGTTCGGGAGTTGGCTGCGCTCGGCATCCTGGACTACCAGAACGTGTATACCTCACACCACAAATTGGTCTATCGCCGGATAGCCGGCGATACCTACGTCTACCTGATCGCAGGACATCGGCAGGACTATCCCTCGCTGCTTGAGAAACGCTTGTTAAGCCGGTAAAGACGGCTGGATTCAGCGCAGCACCCCACGCCCGGGCGTTTCTCCGCGTGCTGCTTCCGCCGAGGCGCGGATGCCATCGGTCAAAAGTGGGATGCCGTTTAAGCGTGTTGTCATCGGGATGCCGAGTCGGCGCGACCGTCGCAACGTTTTTGCCAAACACTCCATCTCCAGCAACACGCTTTGCAGTAAGCGCTGCAGATGGGGGGCGGAAGGTAGCAGAAGGCGGGGCGGGCTGTGTGCATCAGGCCGAAAGGATCACAGGGGACCCATCCGGCGTTGATGCGCCAAGGAGCTCCGCATAGAATCATCGACAACACGGCTCCTCTCGATCGTAAGCACCCGGTCAGCACCGTCTAGCAATCTTACGTAAGTCGGTAACAATAGGTGTCCATCTAACTGCGAGATGGACACTTAAGATCGTGAACGAGATTTCCGTTATCGATGGGGCGCCGTCCCGGCGCCGCCGTTACCCGCTCGACTTCAAGCGCTGCATCGTGCTGGCCAGCTTAGCACCCGGCGCCTCGATTGCCCGCGTGGTTCGCGAGAACGGGCTAAACGCCAACCAGCTCTTCAACTGGCGTCACCAATATCGTCAAGGCAAACTGGGCTCCTTCGGGGCCGGCGAGACCGGCGCACTGTTTCCGATCCACGTGGTGCAGGAACCGGCGGCGGCGCTGACGAGCGCCGCGTCGCTCGAACTCATCCTGCCCAAAGGCCGTCTGCGCATCGAGGGCCGACCGGACCGCGACACCGTGCTCTGGCTGATCGAGGCACTCGGCGGATGTTGAGTCTGCCGGCCGGAACCCAGGTCTGGTTGGTCGCCGGCCATACCGACATGCGGCGCGGCTTCGATGGGTTGGCCGCTATCGTACATAGCGCGTTGCAACAGAACCCGTTCTCCGCCCATGTGTTCGTGTTTCGTGGCCGCCGTGGGGACCGTCTCAAAGTCCTGTGGTGGTCCGGCGATGGGCTGTGTTTGTTTGCCAAACGGCTGGAGTATGGTCGTGTCGTCTGGCCGGCCTCCGAGAACGGCGCCGTTTACCTGACGGCCGCGCAGTTAGCCATGCTGCTCGAAGGTATCGATTGGCGTCGTCCACAGCGCACGTGGGCGCCTACGGCGGCAGCATGCCAGGCATGCTGACCACGGCCTCTCTTCCCAACGATATCGCGGCCCTCAAAGCGCTGATCCAGCAGCGGCAGGCCGACGTGTCGACCCGCGCGCAGGAAATCGATCGCCTCAAGCTGTTGATCGCCAAACTGCGCCGCATGCTGTTCGGCCGCCGCTCCGAGAAACTGGAGCGCCAGATCGACCAACTGCAATTGGAGCTGGAAGAGCGGCAAGTCGCTGAGGCCGAGGCGACCACGTCGGCCACGGCGGCGGCGCAATCTCCGGCGCAGCGTCCTGGAGGAGTGCCTGCGGCACTGCACACGGGTCAAGGTGTTGCGACTGGTCCGCGACCGAAGTGGCGCCAACGCCGCGGTTGTGCCCGTCGACTGTCAGGGGAGCGAACAAGACGGGGTGGAGGCGGCCTCAGGGGCAGAACGTTGGGGAAGGGTGATTGGTTGTCAATTGACAACCAATCCTGCCCTGCGCATACTGGAGCCCGCAGATGGCACGTTCCGCCCATCCGAAGAAATAGGTAGAGGACGCCCTCAGGCACGCCGAAAGGCATGGCTGGCGTGTCGAAATCGGCGGCAGCCATGCCTGGGGACGGATGTATTGCCCGTACAACGATGAGGAGTGTCGCTGCGGCGAGTTCTGCATCGCCAGCGTATGGAGCACGCCGAAGAACCCCGGCAACCACGCCCGCGCCTTGCGCCGCGTCGTGGACAACTGTACGACGCATCTCAAGCCGCGCGAGGCTGAAGGCGCCACAGAGGAGTAGCAAGATGGAATACACCTTCACCCTGAAGTACCAGCTCACCGACGCAGATCGCGACATGGAGGCGCTGGTCGAACGCCTTGGCGCGGCTGGCTGCGACGATGCCCTGGCCGGCATTGGGCAGCCGGGGCGGCTGGCGCTGGAGTTTACCCGTGAAGCGAACGATGCGGATGAAGCCGTGCGCAGCGCGCTCTCCGACGTGCGCCGCGCCGCGCCGTCGGCCAGGCTCATCGAGGTTACACCGGATCTGGTCGGGCTGACCGACGTGGCTCACATCGTGGGCGTGTCGCGGCAGAACATGCGCAAGCTGATGCTGGCCTATCCGGGTAGCTTCCCGGCGCCGGTACACGAAGGCAGCGCGTCGATCTGGCATCTGGCGGACGTGCTGGTATGGCTGCAGGGCAAGGGCAGCTATACGCTGAGCAAGGATATTCTGGACGTGGCGCGGGTGGCCTTGCAGGTCAACGTGGCGAAGGAGGGCTGGCGATTGCAACACTCGGTTTCCAAAGACCTCGAATCGCTATTCGGCTAGAAGACGGCTGGCACGGATATCGTTGACACTCATAAGCCCTTCCTTTATTTACAGAGCGCACAGCCCGATACCGCCGGGCAGTCTTCCGTGCGGAGAGAAGAGAAGCTGGTTTCAGCCAATTTTATTGAAGTGCATAAGCTGTGTCTGACTCTCTTCGATCAGGGCAAAAAACTCGCGGCATGCAGGAATACCCATGACTTTTTCTGCTGCTTGCCTGGCTGAAAACAGGTCTCTCCAGTGCACGATATCAATGAATTGTCCATCCCCGGAAGCGCCGAATTCCCGTGAAATAAACCCCGGTAACCCGGCCAGAATGGGAGTGATTGCCAATGCTGCTGCTTGAAGCCTCTCTGAACTTGCATCGGCCTTGGCTCTAAACACGACCACTTAGATTGTCTGACTCATTTTCGCGCCGTTCATTGTCGTCAAGTTGAAAAAGCAGTGAGGTGCGTTCGTTTCTCGACACTTCTTTCCAGTCACGATCTGTCAACGCGCCTTCGATAGCCCAAAGCAGGTTCAGGCTGGGCGAACCGCCGGTTTTTTTTACGGCAAGGTACGCGGCAACGCTACCCATGGCACGCAGTTGTCCCTCAGAATGTATTCCTGCTGAATGAAGCATCTTCGATGACGACTTTCCCAAATTGCGTAGCTTGTGAAACATATCGACCTCAATTGTATCCGCCTTCAGAAGCGGCTCTTGTTCATTCTTGCATGAGGCGTTGTAGAATCCTTCATTGCACCGAATGCGCCGAGCTGATTTTTGTCGAAATACCGTGGAATGGTAATGTGACCTGCCGGGTCTTAGCGGTCCCCACTGTCCTGGAGTCCGTCTTCGATTTTCCCGAAGGCTCCACATGACGTCGGGAATGTCCTGGCAGGTCAAGATCAGATTGCAGGCTTATGGGTTGCCCTGTTTCGTACAGGAATCGACGGGGTGCATGTCAACGTGCTCGTTCGGGTCCGAGAGTGAGCGAACTTCTGCCGTGCATTCCATATGGGATGGATCCAGAATCATCTTTACTTGATAGTCATGGTCAACCTTTGGCGTGAATGTCACTCCCACTCCACAGCTATATCTGCTTTCCGGCGTAGTCAAAAATTGAAGTGCAATCGGCTTGCCGGCTGATGCGTACATTTCACCCATCGAAGAGGCGTCAAAGCTTTCCGCGTTCGGTATGTTTAAAGAGCGGCCGCGATACCCTCTGCTCCCGACGATGCCGCCAAAGATCGTGCCTGCACCTGGCGTATGGTAGTCGATGCAATTCTTCCCGGGGACTGCTTTGACGAGCGCATTCGCGACAATCCTTATCCTGGCTCGCGGCCCATCGGCAGGTTCTTCTGCGGCCTTGAATTGCGTACTTAGATCGGCACAGCCAATGACAAGAACAGATGGCAGCAGAGTAAGCAGTTTCATGTATTTCATTTTAAATTTCATTCCCCTGATAGGTTATTAAAATAAAAGCGATTCGTATTTGAAAGCAATTTAGCTTGTCGCAATGGGCGCTGCTGGTTTGGGTGCCCGATGCATGTAAAAAGTGCTTTGTGTTTGTTTGCGAGCATTTTTTTAATTCACATCGGTGTCCTGTTTTTGCAAATGTAGTCGTAAACATTCCACCCATAACCGTACTTATCTTCCGATACCAGTATGGAGTCAAAAACCTTGCTGGGCTCGCCAGTCATTGCGTTGTCTTGAAAATACATCACGCCTACAGATGCGATGGTCTTGTCGTCACACGACATCAGATACCGGTAGACCCATGCCATGGGGCCATCTTTAAGTGAAAGATTTCTTTGGGCGACCCATGTCTCCTTATAGTTCTTGTTGTCGACTGTAATATCGTGGGCTGGTGTGAATTCATAGCGCCCAACGAGGGAAAAGCTTTCTTTCGGAACTTCACTGAACTTGTCTACCATCGCCTTTTTTATGGCGGATTCTCTGAAAAATAAAGGAGCGCCATTTGGAAAGTCAATTTTTAGACGAAGGTTGTAAAAATATTGATCGGCTGTATGCCGTTTTTGCTCCGCCTGATTGGCAATCTCAAATCCTTGGATGGCTGTTGGGATGTCAAATGAAAAAACGGGCGAGCTCATCGAGATGAATAGGCAACTTGCAATGCAGCGTCTGATATGGACGGCGATGGTCATGTGTTTTTAAATTTTACTTAAATTAGTTTAAATATGTTAAGACTGATGGCAATTTTAATGGGTAATAATGTCAACCGGCAATGACGAAGTCAAAAAAATCATTATCGCAGGAGACGTGTGGACGGATAGAAGCTAGTTGCAGGACAAGCCGAAGTCGATGTTCTGGATGGCGGGTATTCTCAATGCTAGCCATGCCTTCCATGCCGGATGGAGTCTGTGTGGCGTGCAATTTTCCTGTGCACGCCTTGGAATATTCGGGTCGATAATCGCTGCCGTCTGTACGCAGAAAAGGGCCCCGCCGGCCAGCCGAAGAAAGAGGCATGGGGCAACGTGCACGGGCCTGCTCGCACGCCATGAAAAACCAGGCTCGAGGCAGCGCCTCGACCGCGGCAGCCGAGTCTGATCGACGCTATTGCGCTTCGGTGGTGAGCGCATACATTGCGTAGATAGTTCAAGCAACGCAGCCAGTTGGAGAAAATCCGCCCATTGCGATTGAACTTGCTGCTGAATTCGGTATGCCGTGATTCGGATTTCAGACAGGCAAAAGGAGCGAGTTGTCCCGCAGTGTGCGAAATGTCGACGCGCATGGCGACTTCTATGCGCTCAGAGGTGATTCGACGTCATTGTCAAACCGGAATATTCGTGCAACCGGCATTCTCATGGTTTGGCCGAGCCGGAGGGCGCCTGCCCATGCATGGCATGTACAGAGTTTCTGCTTTACGACGCGTCGTTCAGTGTGATTTCAGGGAGAGGAGGTATTCTGCGGGTAGCAGACCGGGCAAGTCGGGTTGGCGCACTTCAGCCCGTATTTTGCGATGATCGCGTGGATTCTATCGCTCTGGGCGGCTTGCGGAACGGTCGCGACGGCGCGCAGCGGCGGTTCCAATGACATCGATGCGTCGGGTGGGGGGAGCCCGGCATCGGCGGCCCACCCATTGGGCGAAGATAGCAGAAGTGCCGCGGAGGCGAGCAAGCACGCTATTGATGTTTGTCTGCCGATCACGAAGACCTCCTTTCTTGTTCGTCCCTCTCGCTGCGCGAGGGCCAGGATGAGCGCCCGGCACGGTTTCTCGCAGTATATCCGACCCATTGCAAGTAAAGCACGCAGCGGCCATTGCTCAAATGGCGCCCCGGTGCGGGAGGCCGGATGCCTCGTCGGCAGATCCGGGCCGTATCGGTCGTACCGTCAAGGACCGGTTCGCGATGCGTCTGTGTCGCGCGGGCGGCGCCCGTGCCAGAGAAAGGCCGAGTGCTTCAGCTGATGCCGCAGGATAAGAATTTTCCGGGCTGCGGCGGCAATGGTGGCGCGCGGGAGCGCTGCACCGCTATCGGGCGGGAGAGAGCCATGCGGGCGGGGAAGGGCGGGCCGACGCGCGTTTCCTGCCGACCTCGTCCGGATGCCGCCGCAGGATCGGCCCTGCCCTGAAGAGGCGTGCGGCACCGCGCCAGGGGCGGCCCGTGTCGCACGCCTGTTTCACGGCTTGCGGACCGCGTCGAGCAGACGCAGGGTTTCCCTGTCGGCTTCCGCTTCCGATGCGGCGCTCTTGAAAACGATTGCGCCGATGGCTATCAGGCGATAGAGCTGATCGCGCGGAATCAGGGGGGAAATGCCTGCCAGCTCGTTCGCAAAAATGAATTGCAGTATATCCGGCGCCATGTAATCGGCGCGGGACCGGGCGCCCTGCATCAGGGCCAAGACTTCGCTGATGTCCATGCTGCCTCCATTGCTGACCTTGTCCCGGGCCAGATAGAGTTTGGCAATACCCTGACCCGGTCGGTTCGCTGCCATTTTGCCGGTCTGGGACGATGTGTATCGCATTGCGTTTGGCGACGGAAGCCGCCAGCCTCGCTGGGCGCCTTTCCGGTGCGGGAATCGTTCCGGTTGGGGCCAGGGGAGGGTCAGGTCGCCGCTGATGAGCACGGCTTGTGCGTTATCGTTGAAGGGTTTTGCCTAATATGGGCTTCTTTTTCCCGGTCTGCAATGCCTGCAGGCCGGCGCGCCCGTGTCGGGGACGCGTGCCGTCCGGGTACGGGCGCCGGCCGGTCAGTACCGCTCCTGTTTCAAGCGATACATGGCCTCGTCGGCCTCCTTGAGTATCTGTTCGGCACTGGTGTCTGTCCCGTAAAACAGCCGCAGCCCGATGGTGGCCGTCGCCTCGTGCAGCCCCGGGCTCAAGGCATAGGGGGCGCTCAGAACCTTGCGCATGTGTTCGACGATCTTGAGCGCATGCGACTGGGCGTGGTCGGCATCGGGGCCCAGGGCTTCCAGCAGCACGACGAACTCGTCGCCACCGAAGCGTGCGACGGTGTCGCTGGGGCGGGTCGTCTGCTGCAATCTGCGCGCGGTCTCCAACAGACGCTCGTCGCCCACGCTATGGCCATGACTGTCGTTCAAGTGCTTGAATTTGTCCAGATCGATGAACAGAATCGCGGCGTGCGATCGATGGCGTTCGCTATTTTGTCTGGCCCTGGAGAGTTGTTCCAGAAACAGGCGGCGGTTGGGCAGCCGTGTCAGCGGATCGTGGAAGGTGAGCTCGCGCAGCGTGTTCTCCGTATTCTTGCGTGCGGTCAGGTCGAATAGTTGGACAAGCAGGTGAAGTTCACCCTTGATGGTCGACGGCAGAATACGGCTTTCAATCCATAAGACCTGGCCGGCCGGCGTCGTCAGTCGCAGGTCGCGCCGCTGCGTGTTGTTGTCGGCCAGCGCCGCCAGACACTGTTCGCGCAAGCCCGATCCTTCCCAGAACGCGGGCAGAAGAAAGTTCTGCTGCAGCAGGTCCTGTTTGCCGATTCCGACCAGACTGGAATACGCGTCGTTGACAAAGATGCACCGGCCGTCGGCCTTGTAGACGCCGATGGCCTGGGGCGAGTTGGCCAGCAGGGTTTCGTTGAACGCCAGCGCTTCCTCGAGCTGGCGGTGCATGCGCCGGTGCATCCGCGCGTTGGCGATCAACACGATGGTGATCGCCATCCAGACATTGAAGCACATCGCATAAAAACCCGGCGCCGCCACCAGCCAGCTCGATGATTGTCTGTAGTCGGGGACCTCGGGAATGTCCGGCACGTCCCAGGCCCGAATGAGGTAGAGCACGAACCCCACGATTTGCAGGGCGATCGTGAATTGCCGCCAGCTCGCGAGCTCGCGGTCATGGCAGCGGAAAAGGGCGCGCGCCAGTGCCGCGTGGAACGTGGCGCCGACGAGCGAGACAAAGGTGATTCTGAACCGGATCGATGGGACGAGTAGCGTGAAGTAGGCACTGCCGAGAGCGGTGAGCAGAAAGTAGAGCCATGGCAACCATTTGTCGCTGCGCGAGGTCGGCAGGCCGAGCAGGGTACGAAAACCGATCAGGAAAAAACCGCAGCCCATGAGGGTCAGTCCGTTTCCAAGCGGGATGGACAGGCGGGCATACAGAAACGGACGCAAGGCGACTTCGGCCATGCCCAGGGCGAACAGGGTGCTGCCGCTTGCACATTGCCGCAAGCCCGATTCCTCCGGCGCCAGCCTCCAGACGGACAATGTCGTCGCCGTGAACATCAGTCCACTGAACATGGCAACCAGTGCCAAGGTTCGCAAGTCGAGGTACAGCAAGGGCACTATTCCAAATGGACTGTAATATTTCTTTATATTAAGGCAATCACCGTTCTCAGGCTATTGGTGCCGGGGGCATCCGTTGAATTGTGCCTGAGCCGCCTGAGGGGACGAGCTATTGTTGCGGATCAAATGCCCTTGCCCGCGGCTCCCGTGGCGATGACATCGATGTTAGACTTTCGCTATATAAGTGAATATATAACGGTAGCAAGCGAAAGGGGTGTGCTATGAAACATATGATCGCCTGCCTGGGGGTCAGTCTGGCATGTGCGGTGGTCGCGGATCGAGCCATGGCCGACGACCATGGCGTGAGCGTGATGTACGCCGGCTCATTGGTCAATCTGATGGAACGCAGCGTCGGCCCGGCCTTCGAAAAAGAGTCGGGCTTGCACTTCTCCGGCTATGCGGGCGGTTCCAATAAATTGGCCAATGAAATCAAGGGAAAGTTGCGGCGTGCCGATGTTTTCATCAGTGCGAGCCCCAAGGTCAATGCGAGTCTGATGGGTGCCGCCAATGGGGACTGGGTGCGGTGGTACGCCAATTTCGCCGAATCGCCGCTGCTGATCGGCTACAATCCGGCCAGCAAATATGCGCAGGCTTTGAAGTCGCAGCGCTGGGATAAAGCGCTGCAGATGCCGGGCATTCGCATCGGCCGAACCGATCCCAATCTCGACCCGAAGGGGGCGTTCACGGTTGATCTGATCGCGCGCGCGGCGATCTTGTATCAAGAGCCGGATTTGATGGCGCGCACGCTCGGCTCGCCGAATAACCCGCAGCAGGTGTTGCCGGAGGAGACGCTGGTTGGCCGCTTGCAGTCCGGGCAGCTCGATGCCGGCTTCTTCTATTCGACAGAAACCTCCGATCTCAAGATACCGGCGATCCCGTTGCCGGCCGAGTTGCCGGCCAAGGCCCAGTACACCCTGACGATCTTGCGCGACGCACCTAACAGCAGTGGCGCCAACCGTTTTGTCGTGTTCCTGTTGAGCGCGCAAGGACGCGCCTTGCTCAAGGCACATGGCATCGATGTGGTTTCCCCTGCGGTGTCGGGCGACAGGCAGCGCATTCCCGCTCCGGTTGAGGCCGCCTTGCGCGGCGGGCAATGAGGCGTCGTCCGCCTGCGGTATTGCTTGGGCTCGCCGGTCTGCTGGCCTTGTATCTGTGCGCGCCTTTCGCCGCCAGTATCCAGCAGGTTGCGGCGGCCGACTGGCACGGCGTCGATGTTCCGGCGCTGGGCTCGGCTATCGGTGTCTCGGTCGCCAGCGCCGGCATTGCGACCGTGCTGATCGCCATCGGCGGCATCCCTCTCGGGTATTGCCTTAGCCGTTCTTCGTCGCCTTGGGGAGCCTGGTTGGGGTTTGTCGTCCAGCTTCCGCTGGCTCTGCCGCCGCTGACCAGTGGCGTGTTGCTGCTGTTTCTGTTCGGCCCCTACAGTCCTGTCGGCATCTGGACGCAAGGCGCTCTCACGGATTCGTTCAGCGGTGTGGTGCTGGCCGAGGCCTTTGTTGCCGCTCCTTTTCTGATTGTGGCGGCACGGTCGGCTTTTGCGGCGGTCGATCCTGGCTTGAACGATCTTGCCGCGACGCTCGGGCACCATGCATGGAGCCGGTTCTTGCGAGTGGATCTGCCCTTGGCCTGGCCCGGCATCCGCGCAGGCCTGGCCCTGGCCTGGTTGCGCGCTTTCGGAGAGTTCGGCGCCACCATGATGGTGGCTTATCATCCCTATTCGTTGCCGGTGTACACCTATGTCGCATTCGGCAGCCAGGGGCTGCCGGCAATGATGCCTTTATTGCTGCCGACATTGGCGATTGCCGTGCTCATGTCGGCCCTGGCCGCACGCCAGTACCGCAGACGCCGTGCCGACATCCTGCCCGACGATGCGGAGCCGTGTGCCGTACCGCCGCCGGTGGGCGCCGTTCCGCACCGGGTGCGGACAGGGGGACTCGAATTCGCTTTCCGCAAGCGCCTCGGCACTTTTCAGCTTGACGTCGGCTGGTCGACCTCGGTACGGCGGCTGGCGATTCTGGGTGCTTCCGGCTCGGGCAAGTCGCTGACCCTGAGACTGCTAGCCGGCCTGGAGCGGGCGGAGTCCGGCGCCTTGCGTCTCGACGATCAAGTCCTGGATGCCGTTGCGCCCGAGCAGCGCGGCCTGGCCTATGTGCCACAGGACTATGGCTTGTTTTCCCATCTTACCGTCAGTGAGCACCTGGCATTTCCGACGCGGGCCGATCCTGCTGCGGCTCGGTACTGGGCGCATCGGCTGGGGATAGAAGCCTTGCTGGCACGCCGGCCGGCGGAGTTGTCGCTCGGGCAAGCGCAGCGGGTCGCCATTGCCCGCGCACTATCCTGTCCGTCGCGGTTGCTGTTGTTGGACGAGCCTTTTGCCGCTCTCGATACGCCGCGGCGACGCCAGCTGTGCCGCCAGCTGCGGCAATTGCAGCGCGAGGTCGACGTGACAACCGTTTTGGTCACGCATGATCCGGATGAGGCCGCCTGGTTAGCGGATGAAATCCTGGTGCTGGACGGTGGACGGGTTTTGCAGGCCGGACGCAGCGAAGCGTTGTTTGCCCGGCCGGCCAGCCTGCGTGTCGCCGAGTTGCTGGGTTTGCCGAATGTGGGCTGCGGTGTGGCGGACGCAGAAGGAGAACTGCATCTGGCTGCGGACGTCGTGGTGCCCATTGCGTCGGCCGCGGCATCGGGCGGGGGCGAGTGGATGTGGAGCATCGACCCCGGTGCATTGATTTTTCATGCGCAAGGGCGATTCTGTGCGCTGCTGGATAGCATTGTCCTGCGGCACGGCGAGGCCCGTGCCGTTGTGAACCTGTCCGGGCTGCAGCTGGACGTTCCTGTTGCCGGCCGAAACTGGCGTGCCGGCGATGCGTGCCGGCTGGATATTCCCGCCGCTGCCCTGCAGGTCTGGCGCCCCGGCCTCCCGGCTGTCGCGAGCATTGCCGCAGCGCTTTCCGCGACGGCGGCGCACGCCTGCCCGTTTCCGGCCGCACCAGCGGCGAATTGACGGCGGCCGGGGCCGCCTGACCGCATGGCGGTCTTTATCTGCGCAGCAGCCTCAGACCGTTGCCGACCACGAGCAGGCTCGCGCCCACGTCGGCGAACACGGCCATCCACATACTACCCAGACCGGCCAGGGTGAGTGCCAGAAAGCCGACTTTGATTCCCAGTGCGAGAGTGATGTTCTGGACGAGGATCGCGCGCGTGGCTCGCGACAGTCGCACGAAGGCGGGTATCTTGCGCAAGTCATCGTCCATCAGGGCGACATCGGCCGTTTCTATCGCCGCTCCGGTGCCCATTGCGCCCATCGCGAAGCCGATGTGGGCGCGCGCCAGCGCCGGCGCGTCATTGATGCCGTCGCCGACCATGCCCACCGTCCCCTCGCGTGCGAAGGCCGCGATCGCATTCAACTTGTCGTCGGGCAACTGGTCGCCGCGGGCCTCGTCGATCCCGACGTGCGCGGCTATCGCCCCGGCGGTATGCGGATTGTCGCCGGTCAGCATCACAGTCCTGATCCCGAGCCGGTGCAAGTCGGCAATGGCCTCGCGGCTGCTGTCCTTGACCGTGTCGGCTACCGCGAACAGCGCCAGCACTTGCGTGTCGTCGCTTAGCAACACGACCGTCTTTCCCTGCCGCTCCAATGCGTAGAGTCGCGTTTCCAACTCGGGAGAGCAGCGCTCGAGTTCATGCACCAGGCGGTGGTTGCCGAGAAAATACGTTTTGCCGGCTATCGCGCCGCGCACGCCGCGCCCCGGCAAGGCTTCGAAGGCCTCGACGGGCTCCCTCGCAATCGCATCCCGCTTTGCGGCAGAGGCGATGGCCTGCGACACCGGGTGGTCAGAGCGATCGGCCAGGCTGGCGGCAAGGCTTCGACAGTGTTCGGGCGTGAGCCCTGCACGCGACTCGAAGTCGGTCAGTACGGGTTTCCCATGGGTCAGCGTGCCGGTCTTGTCCAGTGCGAGGCAGTTGAGCAGGCGGCCTTGCTCCAGGTAGGCGCCGCCCTTGATCAGGATGCCGTGCCGGGCGGCTGCGGCCAGCCCGCTGACTATCGTCACCGGGGTCGAGATCACCAGTGCGCATGGGCAGGCGATCACCAGCAGGACCAGGGCTTTGTAGATCCAGCCGTGCCAGCTGCCGCTCAGTAGCAGTGGCGGCAAAACGGCGATGGCAACGGCAATGGCAAAGACGGTGGGGGTATAGATCCGGGCGAAACGATCGACGAAGCGCTGGGTCGGCGCCTTGGCTCCCTGGGCTTCTTCAACGGCATGGATGATGCGCGCCAGCGCCGTGTTGTCCGCCGCCGCCGTGACCCGGTAGTCGAAAGAGCCGGCCAGGTTGATCGTTCCGGCGAAGACGGGGTCGCCTTCCGATTTGTCCACCGGCAGGCTTTCTCCTGTAATCGGCGCCTGATCGACTGCGGAGTTGCCGCGAACGATGTTGCCGTCGAGCGCGATGCGCTCGCCGGGTCTGACCCGCACGATGCGGCCCGCCGCGACGGTCCGGGCTTCAATTTCGTGCCAGGAGCCATCATCTTGCTGCACGGTGGCCTGGTCCGGGGCGAGTTGCATCAGCCCTGCAATCGCGTTGCGGGCTCGATCGAGAGACAGGGCTTCTATCCGTTCGGCCAGCGTGAACAGCAGCATGACCATCGCGGCCTCCGGCCACTGGCCGAGCGCCAGTGCGCCTGTCACGGCAATACTCATCAAGGCGTTGATGTTCAGATTGCCGTTGCGAATGGCGATCCAGCCTTTCCGGTAGGTGCCTAGTCCGCAGACGGCGATGGCCAGAACGGCAAGCGCGGCCGCCAGCCAAGCGGGACCGCCTGTCCAATTCGCCGCTTCAGAGGCGATCGCGGCCGTTCCTGCTCCCGCCAGCGGCCACCAGCCTTGCCCGGCCTCGGGGGAGGCGGCGCGCGGCGCGCCTTCACTCGCGAGTTCGGGCTCGAAGCCCAGCGAACGCACGGCCTCCAGAATGGCTGCCAGCGCCTCCGGCGCGTGCACGACGGTCAAGACCCGCTGCATCAGGTTGAAATCCAGGCTTGTTACCGAAGGCATGCCCTCCAGTTTCTTGCGGATCAGCGCTTCTTCGGTAGGGCAGTCCATCTGCAGGATGCGGATCGCGGTCCGGGTTCCATCGGCCCCGATCTCCGGTGCGGCCAGGCGATCGAGAACGAGCGCCTGGCTCGTGCAGCAGGCGTCGCCTGCATGGTCGTGTGGCGGGTGGCCGTGGGACGCGCCGCAGCAGCCGCGCTTGCCGCCAGCCTGACCTTGCAGGGGGCTCGCCGGCCTTGGCCCGGGTGAGGGGGGTCTGTCGCGATCGAGGCGGCGGTAATGGGACATGGCATGATTCCGTGTGCATCGTATGTAATGTATTCAACACCCTGTAGTCACTTCAGGGTCAAGCGCTGATTCGCGAAAGACAGGTTCGCGGGAGAAGGCTGGTGCTGGGCGCTGCGCACGATCGTGCCGTAATTGATATTGAGTCGCATCTGCATTATCATGTTCGTTCAAATGCGAACAATATCTATTCGCAAGCAATGAGTGGAGCGATCAGCATGATAAGCAAGTGGATCTGCACGATGTCCGGCATCGCCTTGCTGGCGGGGATGGCCCTGCCGGCCGGGGCGACGTCCTACCCCTGGACGGGGAGCGATATGGCGGGGCGCCGTTTTTCTGTCGAGCATGAGCCTCGCCGCGTCGTGATTCAGGACGGGCGCGACATTCTGACCCTGGCCTTGCTGGATCGGAACGATCCGTTTGCGCGGGTGGTCGCCTGGAACAACCTGCTCGCGCGCAACGATCCTGCGGCCTGGTCTGCGCTGCTCAAGCGCTGGCCGCAAGCGGAAAAGATCAGCACGATGAATTTTGGCGACGATGGCCAGGTCAATCTGGAGACCGTATTGACGCAGCGTCCGGACTTGCTGATTGCGCAATTGCGATCCAGGGCCGTCTTGCAACAGAGTGGCGTGCTCGAGCGATTGACGCAGCTGCATATACCCGTGGTGTTCATCGATATGGAACAGGATCCGGTTCGCCACACCATGGACAGCGTGTCGCTGCTGGGCAAGATACTGAACCGGGAAGCCGAGGCCGCGCAGTACGTCGATTTCTATCGCTCGCATCTGCGCGCGCTGGAGCAGGGCGTGGCAAAGGAAAAAGTGCGCCCGCGCGTGTTCATCGAGGCGCTGGCCGGCAAGGCCGGTGCCGATGCGTGCTGCTTCACCCATGGCACTATCGGCTGGGGGGCGCTGGTCAGTGCGGTCGGGGGGCGGAATGTGGGCAGCCAGATCCTGCCCGGGCCGACCGGCACCGTGGCGATGGAAAAAGTGCTCGCCCTGCAGCCCGATGTCTATGTCATGACCGGTTCGCAATGGTCGACAAAAGGCTCGATGGCCCTGCCGTATGGCTATGGGTCGACGCCGGCGCGGGTTGCGGCCGCTTTTCCCGCCCTCGAGGCGCGAACCGGTTTTACGGCTCTGAAAGCGGTGGCGGCGCAGCGGGTGTATGGCATCTACCACCAGTTCTATAACCACCCCTACAATATCGTGGCTCTCGAGTGGCTGGCCAAGGACTTTTATCCGCAACGCTTCACGGCCCTGGATCCCGATCTCACCTATCGCCAGATCGTGCATCAGTTCACCGGCTTGCCTGCCTTGCCCATCGTGACCGGTACCCAAGCGCCGGGCAGGCAGGGGGTATGAGTCCGGTCGAAAGTTACGCAGCGGTCCCGGTCAGCGACAGCCGCAGCCACTATCAGCGTCAGGTCGCGCACAAGCTGGCGCTCCTGGCCGTCCTCGTGTCGCTGTGCGCGCTGGCGATGGCGCTGGACCTTGCCATCGGTTCGGAGACACTGTCCTTGCATCAGGTCGTTCAAGGCCTGCTGCATCCGCAGCAGGTCGCGCCGGAAATCAGGGTCGTGCTATGGGACATCCGTCTGCCGGTGACGCTGACGGCCGCGATTGCCGGTGCCGGGCTGGCCTTGTCCGGTTCCCTGATGCAGACCGTGCTGGATAATCCGCTGGCGGAGCCTTTCACGCTCGGCATTTCGGCGGCGGCCGGGTTCGGTGCCGCGCTTGCTATCGTGTTTCAGGCCTCTGCCCTGGCTTTCTTGCCGCTACCGGCCGAGTTCATCGTAACGGGCAATGCTTTTCTGTTTTCCTTGCTGACGGTGATTTGCATCGGGCTGTTCGCCGCGCGTACCGGCCTGGCACCCGAGATGGTGGTATTGCTGGGGATTGCGGTGCATTTCATTTTTACGGCCATGCTCGGGATGGCCCAGTATCTGGCGGATGCCGATCAATTGCAGGCGCTGGTGTTCTGGATGATGGGCTCGCTGATGAAAACCGGCTGGCGCAAGGTCGAGATACTGTTCGTGATCGTCGGGGCCGCGGTGCCGGTTCTGGGCTTGCTGTCGTGGCGCATCACCGCCTTGCGTGGTTTCGGTTCTCAAGCGGCGGTCCTCGGCGTGGCGGTCAAGCACTTGCGCATGGCATTGCTGCTTCTGGCGGCATTGATGGCGTCCAGCATAACGGCCACCATCGGTGTGGTCGGCTTCATCGGGCTGGTGGCGCCGCATATGGCGCGTATGCTGGTCGGCGAAGACCAGCGGTTTTCGCTCGCGCTGACCGCCGCCTGTGGGGCGCTGGTGCTGACCCTGGCCTCCATTTTCAGCAAGACCGTTTTTCCCGGCGCCGTTCTGCCTATCGGTATGGTGACCTCCTTGCTGGGCGTTCCGTTTTTCTTGTGGCTGCTTCTCGGCCACCGGGCAAGGAGGTTCTGATGCTGGAATTGCACGCGGTCAGCGTCGAGCTGTCGGGATCTCGCATCGTCTCGGATGTTGCGCTGCGCGTCGGTGCAGGGCAGACCATGGCGCTGCTCGGGCGCAATGGCGCGGGCAAGTCGACCCTGGTCAAGGCCCTGGCCGGTCTGCTGCCTTATGCCGGACGGGCGATGCTCGACGGAAAGGAGCTCGCCTGTCTGCCGGCCGGTGCGCGTGGCGCGCATCTGGGCTATGTCGCGCAGGACCCGGCCATGCTGGCCGCGCGGCTGACGGTGTTTGAACTGTTGCTACTGAGTCAGAACAGCCGGCGTCTCGGCTGGTCTCCGCCACGGCAAAGCTTTCAGCGCGCGGACGACATTCTCGGGATGCTCGGCATTTCCGGCCTGGCGGCGGCCATGCCGATGCAGCTTTCCGGCGGGCAGCGGCAGATGGTGGCGCTCGCGCTCGCGCTGGTCAACCGCCCCCGTTTGCTGCTGCTGGATGAACCCACCTCGGCGCTAGACCTTGCCAACCAGTTTCATCTGCTCGATACCGTCGAGCGTTACACCCGGCGCAACGGCATTGCGACGCTGATGGTTCTGCATGATCTGAATCTGGCCAGCCGCTACGCCGACCGGAGCGTGCTCCTGGAAGGAGGCGAAGTGCGGGCGCAAGGGGCGACGGGGGATGTTCTGACTGGCGAGCGGCTCGCGCAAGTGTATGGCGTGCATTGCCACATCGTCCCGGTTGCGGGGCGGCGCGCCATCATTCCCGTCGAACTGTGCCGGTAGGGCCGCAGGCCGGCGACGCACCGGGATCAGCGGGCCGCCCCGCTCTCCTTGCGGCGCGACCCGCCGCGTCGTTCCAGCGAGGGCGGTCGCTGCTCGATCTGGCTGCCCCCGCGCCCGTCGTCGAACGGCGTCGCGCCTTCGGAGTGCGGGGCAAATTGCCTGCGCCAGGCCGAGGGCGAGCTCATTTTCAGCGAGCGGAACTGGCGATTGAAGTTGGCGACACTCGGGTAGCCCGAACGCGAGGCGATCACAGAGATCGGCAGGCAGGTGTCGGATAGCAGCCGGCAGGCATGCCCGATACGGGTTCTGGCCAGGTATTGACCTGCGCTCTCGCCAATATGGCGCTGAAAATAGCGGTTCAGCGAGCGAACGGACAGATTGCCTGCCGCCGCGAGCTCTTCCAGCGTCAGGCGCTCGGCAAAACGGGTGTCTATGGTCGCAAGAATTCTGTTGATATGCTCGGGCTGATGCCCTGACGGTTTCCCTTGCCCCGGGTGGCGAAAGGCGCTTGGCGAGGCCAGAGCGACGGCGTCGTCCTCTTCTGCCAGCGCGCATAAGACATCGAGTACCGCGCGCAGTCGCACGATTGCCGAAGACGACAGCAGCCCGGGTAATCGCTGCCGCATGCGTTCCCCGGGGCCGTCACCGAAGGCGAGGCCGCAGCCGGCTCGCCGCAGCAAGCGCAGCAGGGGCTCGTACTCGGGGCAGCAACTCACGAGTCGCCGTACCCACTCCCCTTCGAACCAGATCACGATGGCTTCTTGTTGCGCTGCGCGCGTGATCGAACGGTTGGACGACCAGGTATGCGGTAAATCGGGCGGCACCAGCACCAGATCGTTGTCGCCGTAGTCGCTGATGGCGTCGCCGATATAGCGTTTGCCGCAGCTGTTGAGGGTCAGGGTCAGCTCATACTCGGGGTGGTGGTGCCACTCGAAAGGAATCCTGGAGAGCTTGCGGTGATAAATCCGGACCGAGCAGCCTGCGATGATTCCCACGTGCTCGTACGCTGCTTTCATCTTTCTCCCTGGATGCTCAGAAACCACGGTCTTCGGTGCACAACTGCGGCGCTGTCCCGAGCTGAAGGCCGGAGACGGTGTCCTTGGCCGTTTTTGCTTGATATCTGGCCTGATAGTATCACATGCCTTCTCCATGCCCGGCTACGCTCTCGTTACCAATGACAAGGAGACATCATGGCTGAACTTCACATTCCTGACCTGGCCGCCGCAATCCGGGACGCCAAGCGGTCGCTGCGCGCTCATCTTCCCCGCTATCGCGAGGTGTTTCTCGACCTCGAACAGGAAATGAAGCGCAAGGTCGCCCTCATCGAGGCGGAACGGGCACAGGGAAAGCCGGTGATCCCGGAAATCCTGTTTGCCGATCTGGCCGCTTGCAAGGTGAAGCCGGAGCAGATCCGCCAGATCAAGGAGCGCGGCGCCTGCGTGATCCGCGGCGTTTTCAGTCCGCAACGGGCGAGCGCCTGGAATGCGGCGATCAGCGACTATGTCGATGGCAACCACATCGATCAAAAGCTTGTTCACCGGGCGGAGGATCATTATTTCGGCGAGCTGGTATCGAAAACCCCCCAGATCTATGGCGTCTACTGGTCACGGCCGCAAGTCGAGGCGCGCCAGTCAGAGGCGCTGACCCAGGCACGCGTGTTCCTGAATCGTCTGTGGCGGACCGAGAGCGAGGGGCGGGTTCATTTTGATCCCGACCATGTGCCTGTCTATGCCGACCGTCTGCGCCGGCGCCCGCCCGGTTCCAGTTCTCTCGGCTTGTCCGCCCACTGCGATGGCGGCTCGGTCGAACGATGGATAGACAAGAATTTCCGTCGCGTCTACCGGCATGTGTTCGACGGCAACTGGCGGCAGTACGATCCGTTCGATGCCGCCTATCGCACCGATGTCGGCGAGATTCCATCCCCTGCGGTCTGTTCCATGTTCCGTACCTTTCAGGGATGGACGGCCCTGACGGCACAAGGGCCGGGCGACGGCACCTTGCAGTTGATCCCGATCGCGAACGCGATGGCCTATGTGCTGCTGCGCGCGCTGCAGGACGATGTCGCCGAAGACGATCTCTGCGGCGCGTTGCCGGGACGGGCCCTGTCGATCAAGCCGCAGTGGCATGGCCCGCTGCAGGGGGCGCTGTTGTCGATTCCCCCGATGCAGCCGGGCGATACGGTTTTCTGGCATAGCGACGTCATCCATGCGGTTGAGGACGAGCACCGCGGCAGTGGCTGGAGCAATGTGATGTATATCGCGTCGGTGCCCGCTTGCGCGAAGAATGCCGCTTATCTCGCGCGCCAGCTGCCTGCTTTTCTCGAAGGCAGGAGCCCGCCGGATTTTCCCGCTGACGATTTCGAAGTCGACTTTGTCGGACGGGCCGGCATCGACGATCTGAGCGAACTCGGGCGCGAGCAGATCGGCATGCGGTCCTGATACCGGGGGCCGTCCCGTGCAAGAATCCGGCCGCGCGGGACGGCTGCTAAGTCAGGGCTAAGTCGCAGCGGTCAGCATCGGGCTGCAATCTTGCATCCCATCGAGAGAGAGAACGATGAATATCGATAGCGCAGGGCGTTCCGCCGTCATGCCGCAGGCCGCGGTGCAGGTGCTGGTGCAGGTCCAGCCTCAGGATCCTGCCGTCGCCCGCGATGGCCAGAATGCCCAGGAGGAAGCTGGCGAGTCGGCGCAGATGCGCGAGCAGGAAGCCAGTGCACGGGGAGGAGTCGATACCTACGCCTGACCTAGCTGCCGGACGGTTTGCCAGCAGCCAGGAAGGCGCTGGGCGCGGCCGTCGGGTTCTGCCGTCGGTGGCATGCCGGTTGGAGGGCTGCCGGTAAGTCGCCGGAAAGTCGTCCGGGGGCAGTATCGAACGGCTGCGTGCTCCGCTTGCTCCGGCGCCAGCTATTCCGTCATGCCCACTTCATGCCTGTGTGCGGCGGTTTATCGTGATAGTGCGGGCGTGGCCCGCGTACCGTATGCACGGCAGGGGCGATCCGGAAGGCGGTGACAGATGGCAGTGCTCGTACTGTTCGGGATGGTCGTTGTATGGGATGTGATGCGTGAGGGATGGAGTCGGAGACAGACGTTGCCGCGTGCGCCCGATCCGCAGGGCGGCGCGCGCTATCCGTTGCACCGGCTGCCGGGCGGAAAGGGCGATGAACTGGCCAGATGGCGGTAAGTGCCCGGTAAGTCGCCGCGCCCTAGTATCCGGGCATAAGTCGCCGCGTCATGCGGCCGGGGTGCGGGCCGCCCCTTGCCCGCCGCGTGGCATGCCCGTTGTCGACATGCTCTGGAATGTTTTATGTCTGGATCGCCATCGCATAAATTCTGCCTGGTCACGGGAGGCAGTTTCGGTATCGGGCGGGAAACCGCGCAGGCTCTGGCACAGCATGGTCATACCGTCTATATCGTTGCCCGCGATGCCAGGCGCACGGCCGATGCCGTCGAGTCGATACGCAAGCACAGCGGCAATGCCGATGTGCATGGCGCGTTGGCGGACCTGTCGTCGCTGGCTTCCATCCTGGACCTGAGCCGGCGCATGCGACGACAGTTGCGAAAGCTGGATATTCTTGTCAACAGTGCCGGTAGTCTGTTTGCCGAGCATCAACTGAGTGCCGATGGCTTTGATAAAAGCTGGGCACTGAACCATCTGGCCTATGTGGCGCTGACACTGGAGCTCTTGCCGCTGCTGCAGGCGGCTTCGTCCGCACGCATCGTCAATATGGCCTCCGACCTGCACTTGCGCGGTCGTATCGATTTCGACGCCCTGCGGCAGGTTCCCGCCCCGCGTGCCGCGTTCAGCGCGGTCGACAGCTATGCGCAATCGAAGCTGGCCAATGTGTTGTTCACCTATGCGCTGGCGCGGCGGCTGCAGGGTTCGGGTGTCACCGTGAATTGTCTGCACCCCGGCGACGCGGCCGGCAGGAGCCGGCGGACGACGCGCGGCATGATGAAGCTGGTGAACAGGGTGCTGCAGCCGTTTCGGCAGCCTGCTGCCCTCGTGGCGCAAGCCCCGGTCCATCTGGCCCTGTCGCCCGAGCTGGAAGGGGTGAACGGCATGTATTTCGTCGGTCTTCAGCCCGGCGTCTCATCGCTGGCCAGCCGCGATGTCGAGCTTCAGGAACGGCTATGGACGTTGAGCCTGGAGCAGGTTGCCAGGGCGTCGCTCGCCGGGTCGCTGCTCTGAGGTGCGAGGCGAGGTCGCGCCGGCCCCGGTCTGCTCGCGCGGCGGGCCGGCCCGGCCCGTTTTCCGGTCGGGGCGATGCGTTGGCGCGCGTTCTGAGCCGGCTGCTGTCACGCTCGCCAGCGTAGCTTGAAGATCGCACCCTCGTCGTTGTTGATGGCTTGTAGCAACCAGCCGTGAGCCTGTGCGATTTCGAGACAGATCGCCAGTCCGAGTCCCGCGCCATCGTAGCGGTTGCCGGGCGCGCGCCAGAAGCGCGTGAATAAATGGGGCAGGTGCTGTGGCTGGATGCCGGGCCCCTGGTCGCAGATACGGATTTCGCCCTCGCGGATCAGGACACGGACGGTGCCCTGCTGCGGCGTATGCAGGATGGCGTTTTCCAGTATGTTTTTGAGCAGGACGAAGACTGCGCTTGCGTCAGCCAGGGTGCTGTCCGGTTTCTGTTCGAGGATGAGCTCGATTTCCACCCCGGCCATGGCGGCCCGCCTTTGCAAATAGCCCACGGTCTCTTCGGCCACGCTTGCCAGCGTGGTCGGCGCAAACTGATAGTTCTGGATTTCGCTCAACTCCGCCAGCTGCAGCAATTGCTGCACATGGCGCGCCATAAGGTCAGCTTCGCGCAGCAGGGCGCTTTTGTCTTCGAGCTTGTCTTCCATCTCGATTCCGGCGCGCAGCAGCGTCAGCGGGGTTTTCAATTCATGCGCCGCCGCCGCCAGAAACTCCTGTTGGACCTGAAATCCTTTTTCCAGCCGTGCGAGGCTGTCGTTGAAGGATTCGATCAGGGGGTACAGTTCGCAGGGCATCGAGTCCAGGGTGAGTCTGACGCCAAGGCTGCGCGGGGTGATCTGTTCCGTCTCTTGCGACGCGCGACGTAATGGCTTGAGCATGTGATGGAAAACGCAGAACAGCACGGCGGCGAAAATGAGCAGGGCGAGGCTCAGATTGAAGGTCAGCGCCTTTTCCGCCTGCATGGTGAACACGCGTCGCAGGACATCCCCCAGCCGGAGGCTGCCGGCGACTTGCAATAGGTAGCGATTGTGGGGTGGGCCGACATCGAATGTGTGCACCGACAGAGCATGGCCGGCAATGCGGATCTCGAATTGTCTGAGTGCGGGATCGAAAGGCTTGCCGGCAGGGCTGAGTGCCTGTCCACCCGGCTCCGAACTGAGCAGCGGCCGTCCGCGGGTGTCGAGCAGCCGGTACTTTGTATCGTCGGGTAGCGCTGTGTAGAGCCATTGCGCCTGGTTCGGTATGGTGATGCTCACCGGGCGGCCGGCCGGGTCGAAACGCAGACCTCGAATCAGCATGTCGGCCTCTTCTTGCAGGCTATGGGCGTCAAGCAAATCCGGGTGCTGGTGCAATAAATACCCGATCCCCAGCGTGAGGATGGCGAAGACCATGGCCAGCGCAAGAACGGTGGTCAACAGCAGGCGCAAGGCGAGGCTGTTAGTCAACCTGTGTTTCATCAAGCGCATAACCTCTCCGGTTGACGTTCACGATGCGCAGCGGCGAATCGATCGCGGCGAGCTTCTTGCGCAGCCGGTGCAGGGCGACATCGAGCGCATTGGGCGTGACCGCGTCCGTCATGCCCCATGCCGCGTGCTCGAGAGTCGCGTGGCGGACCATTGCGCCCGCGGCACGCACCAGGCAGAGCATGATCTGCATTTCAGCCGGCGCCAGAGTGACCGCTTCTTCGCCCTGATACATCCGGCCCTGGTCGGGAACGATGTGCAGTCCTTTGTAGTCCGGCGAGTTGGGCAGCACCCGGGGTGGGCGTCGCATCAGGGCACGGATGCGCGCGACCAGCTCTTCCATGACGAAGGGCTTGCTCAGATAGTCGTCGGCGCCGCTTTCGAGTCCGTCGACACGGTCGTGCACGGCATCGCGTGCCGTCAGGATCAGACAGGGCAGCGCGCTGCCTTTTGTGCGCAGGTGACGGATCAGATCGAGCCCGTCTCCGTCGGGCAAGCCGCGATCGACCACTGCCACCGCATAGTCGGCACTGCGTATCCCGTGGCGCGCGCTTGAGGCATCGGGATAGACATCGACCGCTATGCCAGCCTTGAGCAGTGCCTTGCTGATCAAATCGGCCAGGCGCTCGGTGTCTTCGACAAGAGCAATTCGATTCACGGCGCTTCAATCTTCAAAATGGGCCGGCGTCGCCGGTACGCACAGACCCGTAGCGGAATCGTGTCATCACCAGCCTTTCGGCTTGGAACGGATATCGCATCATCCTGCACGGCCATGACTTACCGCCGACTTACTATCCGTCTTTCTCCCGCCGCCTGTCGCGCCCTCGGCGCTTAGGGTGCCGGATCGGCCGCACCGGGTGTAAACGAAGCGCGCATCAAGGCATCGATGAACAGGGCGAGGACATTGTGCGCTGCTGCGGGTTCGGCATCCGGACTCGACAGCATATACAGTTGCATGCCCTCGATCAGACTGATGATGCCAAGGGCCATGGTCTGCCCGTCGGCAGGGGGGACCATGCCGGTCGCCTTGTAAAAGGCCTCGATCAGGCCGGTGATCTGCCTCTGGGTTTCGCGCTCGAGCACGGCAAACTTGTCGCGAAACATGGCGTCGCGTACGGCCAGCAAACGTGCTTCGGTCCAGTTCATGAAGCTGCAGTCGTCCGAGTAGAGATGGCTGAACAACTCCCGGACCTGCTGGCGCAAGGCCTCGCCCGGGATGTCGCTCGCGAACAGCGCGGCAAAGTCGCGAATGCTCTTCTCGTGGTCGCGGCGCAGCATCTCGATAAACAGATCGTTCTTGCTGGCGAAGTTGGAATAGAAAGCCCCGCGGGAAAACCCGGCTTCGCTGGCGATGTCTTCGACACTGGTGGCGGCGAGCCCCTGCTCGGCGACCAGTTTCTGTGCCGCATCCAGCAGCTGTTCGCGCGTCAGGTCCCGGCTTTCTTGTCGGCTAAGGCGTTTGGCGTTCATGGCCGCATGGTAGCACACGGTCCCAGGTGCGATGCGATTCGTTGCCAAATTTAATTCATACATGTATTGTAATACATACTTGTATTTGAATTTATTTATGTATCTCAACTCGACTCGGGAATCTCATCGTGAGCATTCGATCCATGCGCCGCCGTTTCCAGGCCTGCGCCGGTCTGACGCTATTGCTTGCCGGGCTCGTCGCGTGCGGCCGGGCACCTGCACCGGCTTCCGTCATCCCGCCTGTGACCGCCATTCTGGTACAGCCGGTCGATGGCGGGTCGTCCGGAGAATGGCCTATCCGCTTGCAGGCACGCTACAGCACCGATCTGGCGTTCCGGGTCGGTGGCAAGATCGTCGAGCGCAGAGCGAAGGTCGGGGATCGTGTCAGCAAGGGGCAGGTGCTGGCCCGGCTCGATCCCGCCGACGCGCAGCAGCAGGTGCTCGGCGCCCAGGCGGCCTTGCAAGCCGCCCGGCACCGACTCGACTTTACCCGTCAGCAGCTGCAACGTGACGTGGCGCTGATGCGGCAGGAATTGATCGCGCGCTCGCAGCTCGAGCAGAGCGAGGACAATCAGGCCGCCGCCGCCGCCGCGGAGCGCGAGGCTGCCGCCCAACTGACGCAGTCGAACAATGCGCTGGGCTACAACCGGCTCGTGGCCGAGCACGACGGACTGATCACCGCCGACAATGCCGACAACGGCAAGGTGGTCGCAGCGGGGCAGGCGGTGTATACCCTGGCCTGGACGCCCGATATCGATGCCGTGCTGGATGTGTCCGCCCGCGATCGTGCGCGCTGGCAGCCCGGGCAACTGGCCATGCTGCGGCTGCCCGAGTGGCCGGGCGTCAAGTGGCCGGCCCAAGTGCGTGAAGTCGCCGGGCATGAAGACAGTCTCAGCGGCAGCTATCGCGTCAAATTGACCGTGCTGCACCCTGATGCGCGGGTGCGCCCTGGCATGTCGGCATGGCTGGCGGCGGCGGAGAAGGAGGGGGGCGGGCGGGTGCGGGTGCCGGTGAGCGCGTTGTTTCATCAGGGGGATAAATCGGCGGTGTGGGTGATCGGGCCGGACACCGGCCGACTGGAATTGCGTGCGGTCGATGTCGGCGAATACCGGATGAACGAGGTGCTCATCACCCATGGTCTGAAGGTCGGCGAGCGCATCGTCATGGCGGGCGTGCACAATGTGTATCGGGGCGAGCGCGTTCGTCCGGTCGATCCGCCGTCGGTGGCGCTCGATGGCGGCGACGCCCAGGGGCAATCATGAGCGGACGCGAAGACGGGGGCGCGGGATTCAACCTGTCGGCCTGGGCCGTTCGCCATCAGGGTCTGGTGATTTTCATCCTGCTGTTGGCGACGCTGTTCGGCATGGCCTCCTATGGCAAGTTGTCCCGTTCGGAAGATCCCCCCTTCACTTTCAAGGTGATGGTGGTAAGGACGCTATGGCCGGGCGCGACCGCGCGCCAGATGCAGTTGCAGGTGAGCGACCGCATCGGACGCACGTTGCAGGAAATCCCGGGGCTGGATTTTCTCAACAGCGTTTCCCGACCCGGCGAGTCGTTGTTGTTCGTCAACTTGAAAGAGAGCACGCGCCCCGCCCAGGTGCCCGATAGCTGGTACCAGATCCGCAAGAAAGTCGGCGATATGGCGGCCACCTTGCCGGATGGGGTACAGGGTCCGTTTTTCAATGATGAGTTCGGCGATGTCTACGCCAATCTATTCGTGCTGCAGGGGGATGGCTTCAGTCCGGCGCAACTGCATGACTATGGCGAGCAGCTGCGTACCGAACTGCTGCGCGTGCCGCATGTCGGCAAAGTGACTTTCTTCGGCGATCAGGAGCAGCGCATTCATCTTGAAATCGACAACCAGCGGCTTGCGCGCCTCGGGGTGTCGCTGCAGCAGGTGGCGGCCGCCATCGCCGGGCAGAATACCCTGCTTGCCGCCGGTCTGGTGACTACGCCGGACGACAAGGTGTATCTGCGTCCGGACGGCGCGTTGCGCAGCGAGGCGCAGCTGGCCGGGGTGCTGTTGCGCGTCGGCGACAAGACCATCCGCCTTGGCGATATCGCG
Source organism: Paludibacterium yongneupense DSM 18731 (assembly GCF_000422925.1). Classification (GTDB taxonomy): domain Bacteria; phylum Pseudomonadota; class Gammaproteobacteria; order Burkholderiales; family Chromobacteriaceae; genus Paludibacterium; species Paludibacterium yongneupense. Next base: position 166,059 of record NZ_AUGZ01000005.1, on the reverse strand, counting down.
CGCATCGAGCGTGGCTATGCGGATCCTCCCGGTCCTGAGATGCGCTATCAGCAGCGCCCGGCATTGGGCATCGGCGTTTCGCTGGCGCCGGGCGGAAATGTCACCGATCTCGGGCGCGGGCTGGACGAAAAAGTGCGTGCGCTGCGAGAACAATTGCCGGCCGGTCTGCAACTGCGTGAAGTGGCGAGCATGCCGCAGGTCGTCGAGTCCTCGGTCGACGAGTTTGTCGAGGCGGTGGGGGAAGCGGTCGCGATCGTGCTCGCGGTCAGCCTGTTCAGCCTCGGGCTGCGCACCGGTACGATCGTGGTCATCACCATTCCGCTGGTGCTGGCCGTCACCGTGCTGTGCATGCGCGTGTTCGACATCGGTTTGAACAAGGTCTCGCTCGGCACCCTGATCCTGGCCCTGGGCTTGCTGGTCGACGATGCCATCATCGCGATCGAGATGATGGCGGTGAAACTGCGCGAGGGACTGGGCCGGGCGCAGGCTGCCGCTTTTGCCTATGTCAGTACGGCCTTTCCGATGCTGACCGGCACCCTGGTCACGGTGTCCGGTTTCCTGCCGATTGCGCTCGCGCAGTCGGATACCGGCGAATACACGCGCTCCATCTTCGAAGTCTCTGCCATCTCCCTGCTGGTGTCGTGGCTGGCGGCGGTGATCGTGGTGCCGGTGCTCGGCTACCGCCTGCTGCCGGCACCGTCTGCCGGCCGGCACGATGGCGGTGAAACCGGCGTCTACGACACCCCCTTCTACCGCCGCCTTCGCGGCTGGGTCGGCCTTTGTATCGACCACAAGGGCAAGGTCTTGCTGGCGACCGTGTTGCTGTTTGGCGCAACCTTGCTGGCTACACCGCTGGTTCGGCAGCAGTTTTTTCCGAGTTCCGACCGCTCCGAACTGTTGATCGACATGACCTTGCCCGATAGCGCTTCGCATCGGGCGACGCTGGCTCAGGTCCGCAAGCTGGAAACCTATCTCGCGCGGCGTCCTGAAATCGACCACTACATCGACTTTGTGGGCGAAGGCGCGCCGCGATTTTATCTTCCGCTCGACCAGCAGCTGGCGGCGGACAACGTTGCCCAGTTCGTGGTGACGTGCAAGTCGGTACGCGATCGCGAGAAGCTGGCCGCCTGGCTAGACGCCATGCTGCCGCAGCAGTTTTCGGCGGTCCGTACACGGACCAGCCGTCTGGAAACCGGTCCTCCTGTCGGCTACCCGGTGCAGTTCCGTGTTTCTGGCCCCGATGCGCGGGTGGTGCGCGAGCAGGCGCTGAAGGTAGCGGCCGTGATCCGTCAAAATCCGGATGCCCGCAATATCCAGCTCGACTGGGACGAGCCGGGTGAACGCTCGATGCGCTTCGAAATCGATCAGAACAAGGCGCGGGCGCTGAATGTGTCGTCGCGCGATATTGCCGACTTTTTACAGATGACCCTCAGCGCTTATACCGTGGGTCAGTTGCGCGAAGGCGACAAACTGATCGCCATCGAGGTGCGCGCGCCCGCCGGGCAGCGCGCCGACCCGGCGCGTATCATCAACTTGTCCATGCCTGCGGGCGAGGGGCGGGCAATCCCGCTGGCCGCGCTCGGGCAGATGCGTTATGGCCTCGAATATGCTGTGATTCGCGAGCGCGATCGGCAGCCGACGATAACGGTGCGCTCCGATCTTGCGCCCGCCGTGCAGAGCATCGACGCCACGCATGCCATCGACCGGGGACTGGCCGGGGTGCGCAGCCGCATGCCGCCCGGCTATCGGGTCGAGATAGGGGGGGCGGTCGAAGCCAGCGCCAAGGCCGATGCATCCATCGTTGCGCAGCTGCCGCTGCTGGTGGCGGCGATTCTGCTATTGCTGATGATACAGCTGCAGCGCTTCAGCCTGGTATCGATCGTGGTGCTGACAGCCCCGCTCGGGCTGATCGGCGTGATTCCGGCGCTGCTGCTGTTCCGCGTGCCGCTTGGCTTTGTGGCCATGCTCGGCATCATTGCGATGGCGGGCATCATCATGCGCAACTCGGTGATTCTGGTGGATCAGATCGAGCAGGATATCCGCAGCGGACACGAGCGCTTCGATGCCATCGTCGAGTCGGCAGTGCGCCGTTTTCGGCCCATCATGCTGACGGCCGCCGCCGCCGTGCTGGCGCTGATCCCGCTTCTGGCCAGCAATTTTTTCAGCCCGATGGCCACGGCCCTGATGGGGGGGATCACGACTGCGACCGTCCTGACGCTGTTCTACCTGCCCGCGCTTTACGCGATCTGGTTTGGCGTACGGCGTCCACCCACGGCGGAGGAATCGTCATGAAACCGTGTTATCTGAGGGCGGCGGTATTGTTGCCGTCGCTGCTTGTCTTGTCGGCTTGTGCTCACGTATTCCCGCCGCCCGCCCTGCCTGCCGATACCGCGCCGATCCGCTATCGGGGGCAAGCCGAAGCGTCCGAGCTGGGCTCCGTACGGGTGGGGGCGCAGCGGCTGACGACCGGGGCCGAGGCCGGTGCGAATTGGTGGCAGGCCTACGGCTCGCCGGAGCTGGATGCGCTGGTGGCCGAGGGCTTGCAACACAGTCAGACGGTGGAACAGGCGCGCCACCAGTGGCTGGCCGCGCGCCACGCGCTGCGCGCGAGTCAGGGCGCCACCGATATGCCGACGGTCAATGCTTCTTTTTCTCCTGTCCGTCAGCGGTCGCTGAATTTGCCGGTATTCCCGGAACCGACCTCGCTGGAGACGATCTATACCGCTGAGCTCACGGCGAGCTATACCTTCGATTTTTTCGGGCAGGCATTCCAGACCAACCGAGCCCTGGCGAGCCAGGTCGACCAGCAGGCGTGGCAGTTGCAAGCGGCACGGCAGGGGGTGGTGGCGAATATTGTGACCGGTGCGATCCAGCTCGCCAGTCTCTCCGACCGGCGGGAGATCCTGCGGCGCCAGCTTGAAGTCGGGCGGCAGTTGGCCGGATGGACGGAGGCCAGGCGGTCGCTCGGTGCGGTGGCGCAAGACCCGGTGCTGAGCGCACGACAGCAACTCGCGGCCGACGAGGCGAGATTGAGCGCACTCGACATGCAGCTGGCCACGACGCGGCATTCGCTCGCCCTCTTGCTCGGGCGCTCGCCCGACCAGGCTCCGCCGCCGCTTTCTCTCTCGCAGCTGCGTCTGCCGCCGGAACTGCCGCTGACCTTGCCCAGCCGCTTGCTGCAGCAGCGCCCCGATATCCGGGGCGCCGCCGCTGCCGTCCGCGCTGCCGCCGATCAGGCCGGCGCCGCCCGCGCGGCCCGGTTTCCCTCGCTCACGCTTTCGGCGTCTATGGGGCGCAGCGGGTATAACTGGTCCGACCTGGCTTCGCCGGCCAATCTTATCTGGGGGATGGGGGCCAGCTTGACGCAGCCGATCTTCAATGGCGGGGCCTTGAGCGAGCGCAGCGAGCAGGCAGGCGAACTCTATCGGGTGTCGCTCGCGCAATACCGGCAAACGGTGCTGTCGGCCTTCGGTAATGTGGCGGATACGCTTGCCGCGCTGGAGGACGATGCCCGGACGGTGGCGCTGCTCGAGCAACAAGATGGGCAGTTGCAACAGCTCTGGCGCAACAGCCTCGCACGCTACCGGCTCGGCGCGGCCTCCCGCGATAGCTGCAGCAGCGCCGAGCAGTCCTGGCTGGCGCTCAGGCTGCAGTATAGCGAGGCACAGGCAAAACGCCTGTCGGACAGTGCGGCATTGTTCAATGCCATGGGCGCCCCACTGCCGGAGTGATCCGGCTGCAGCAGCGTGCGCCTGTTCTTGGTAGGATATGCCGAATGGGATGAATGGGAGCGGAACGCCGTTCCGTGGTGCCAACGAAGAAGCAAGACGTCGGATCGAAAAACTCAGGATAGAAGGTTCATGCTAAAAACGAAATGGATTCTGGCAGCATGCCTGCTGCCTTCGGCCCTGTGCCAGGCGGCATCGCTTACCGTCGTCTCCGCCAGCATAGGCGCATCGCTGGCCGCTGTTTCCGGCAGCGCGGCCGGAAGCAGCAATTCTTCGGCCGATATGATCAAGAATGCCGGCGGAGAGTATAAAGTGCTGGCCGTCGCCGACGCAGACGGCCGCCCGGGCTGGGTGCGGATGCAACTGGCCCCGCTGACGGCCGAGAGGCAGAAGCTGGATCTCTATGTGACCCGCTACGAACTCGAGCAGGTGCCGGTTGCGGCGGGGCAGATCGTTGCGGCCAGGCCGCAGTCCTATGGCCTGGAGTTTGTCGGCCGCGCGGATGGACGCGCGTTTGCCGTCGTGCTCAACGACGACTGGCGCAAGGATATCGAGAGCCACCCCGTCGCCATCTGACTCCCGTCCCGTGTCCTAGCGCGCGTCGGACCCGGTCTCGAGCGCGAGCAGATCGCCCAGTGTCTGGCGCCGCCGTATCAGGCGTGCCGCGCCGTTCTCGACGAGCACTTCGGGTGCGAGCGGGCGACTGTTGTAGTTCGATGACATCGAGGCGCCATAGGCCCCGGCGTCGTGCAACAGCAGGTAATCGCCCACGCGAGGCTCGGGCAGGCGCTGCCCGCTGATCGCCCCGCCGGCCTTCTGGGTGAAGACATCGCCGGATTCGCACAAGGGGCCGGCCACGACCACCATCCGTTCGGGGCGCTTGCCGATGTCCTCGTCGTCGTGCGCGAGGAGCGTGATGGCGTGGTAGCTGCCATAGAACGAGGGGCGCACGAGGTCGTTGAATCCCGCGTCGACCAGGGCGAAACGATGGGCCGGCGTATCCTTGACCACATGAATTTCGCTCGCGAGCAGCCCGGATTGAGCGACCAGGAAACGGCCGGGTTCGATTTCCAGGCGCACCGGATGCCCGAGGTGTTGTGCGATCTCGCGCCGTGCGCCGTCCCATAGATGGAAGTAATGCTCGACGTCGACTTCGAGCTCGCCGTCCTGGTAGGGGACCGACAAGCCGCCGCCGGCCGAAATGGCCTCGATATCGTGTCCGAGCCGCTTGACGGTTTCGGTCATGGTCCCGCATACGCGCGCCAAGTGCTCGTAATCGACGCCGGAACCGATATGGATATGAATGCCGACCAGCTGCAGCGAGTGGCGCTCGATGATTTCGATCGCCCGCGCGGCATCGCTGTGCCAGATGCCGTGCTTGCTGTGTTCTCCGCCGGTATTGGTCTTGTTGCTATGGCCGTGTCCGAAGCCCGGGTTGATGCGCAGCCAGACGCGGTGGCCGGGCGCATTGAGTCCGACGCGCTCGAGCATGTCGAGCGAGCCTGCGTTGACGGCGATGCCGTGTTCGATGACCGTGGCCAGTGTCGCATGGTCGATCAGGTCGGCGGTGAAGACGATGCCGTCGTCTTCGCCGCGATAGCCGGCGGCGAGGCTGCGCTGGATTTCGCCCTGCGAAACGGCATCGACCCGCACGCCCTCATCGCGCATCAGGCGCAGAATGTGCACATTGGAATTGGCTTTCTGCGCGTAGCGCACCACGTCGAACGGGCGCAGTTGGGCTATACGACGGCGGATGGCATCGGCGTCGTAGATCCACAGCGGCGTGCCGTGTTCGCGAATCAGTTGCTTGAGCTGCTCGGGCGGAATGGACATGGTGCGGCGCGTCTTCGTCAAATAGTGATGTCTGTATCTTGGCGTGGTATTGCCATGCGGTAAAATGCTATTTTTTTAGAAGTGAATTCATATCTGATATGGAAATAACGCCCCGGCTTATCGAAGTCTTTCGCGCCGTGATGACGACAGGCAGTGTCACCCGTGCCGCCGAGCTTTTGTCGACGTCGCAGCCGACGGTTAGTCGCGAGCTTGCGCGCATGGAATATGTGAGCGGCGTCGCCTTGTTCGAACGGGTGCAAGGCCGCTTGCGGCCGACGGTGGCGGCGATCACCCTGTTCGAAGAAGTGCAGCGCGTCTATGTCGGTATGGAGCGGGTATCGTCGCTACTGGCGAGCTTGCGCGAGAACCGCGGCGGTCATGTCTCCGTTATCGCCTTGCCTGCGTTTTCACATTCGCTGCTGCCGGGGGCGTGCCGGCGCTTTGCCGCCGCCTGCCCGGGGGCAGGGATTTCGATCGAGACCCAGGAGTCGCCGTTTCTGGAAGAATGGCTGACGGCGCAGCGTTTCGATCTCGGGCTGACCGAGCAGGGCGCGGCGCCGGCCGGCACGCGGCTCACCCGCCTGCTAGAAATCGATGAAGTCTGCGTGCTGCCCGATGGCCACCCCCTGCTTGCGCGGCGCGTGATTGAACTGGCGGATTTTGCCGATCAGGCCTTTGTGAGTTTGTCGGCCAGCGATCCGTATCGCGTGCAGATCGACGAGGCCTTCGCCGTACGGGGGATAATGCGGCGGCAGGTGGTGGAGACGCCGACGGCGGTATCGGTATGCAGCCTGGTCCGCAACGGCCTTGGACTGGCCATCGTCAACCCGTTGACGGCACTCGATTTCGCCGGGCGCAATCTGCATATCCGCCCCCTGGCGGCATCGTATCCCTTCTGCGTCAATTTGATTCAGCCCGAGCACCGTCCGGCCAGCCCGCTGGTCGCCGCCATGGCCGCCGCGCTGTGCGAGGAAGCCGCGGATATCCGGCAGCGGCTGGAAGCCGGGGACTGAGGTTCTCGGCAAGACGCAGAAACGACAGGCTTCAAGCGACTTGCGCCCCTGCGCGCGGTCGGGCTGCCGACCGTTGCGCGCGGTGCTGACGCCACCACTGGCCGACTTCATCCCACATGACGAACGCGCCGAACACGATGAGTAAGATCATTTGCTGCTCCGTTTCGGTTCTATGACATTCACGAAGCGATCATGGCGGACAATCATGGAGAAATTCGGGATGCCTGCGCACGGGATTCTCGATCGTCCGGGGACGGCTCGGCGCCGCCATTTTGACGATTGGCGGTCGGTGGGGGGACGAGCGGCGATGTCGGGCGGGGCCGCTGATTGGCCCCGATTCGTTGCTGCACTCGAGGCCGGTCCCATCCCGCTCAAGGGCATGGCGTTCTGTCTGTCAGGTCTGCAGGGCGATTGTGTCGGACTTCGGCACGGGCTGCGCAAACTGGTAATCGATGGCGCATATCCGACCGCGCCAGTACGGATGCACTCCCGTGGGCAGGCGCCACGCGGCTTCGCCGTTCAGCGGCACCCGCATGCCATCACGCCATTGATAATTCCAGAAGCGCCCGAGCCAGGGCATCGCGACGATCGTCTTGCCCTCGGCCCTGCCGCGTGCGTCGGCTTCTATCGTCTCTATCAAGCCCTCGCCGTCGAAGCCGAAACGCAGGGTGACCGCGAGTGTGCCGTCGCTGAACGTGGCCAGGGCCGACCTATCGTCGACGGCTTGCCAGCGTACGCCCTGGCTTGGAAGCAGGGCGGTCGGATACCAGGCGGCCTCGGCCAGAAAGCGCATGAGCTCGCCGGCGGCGATGTCGCGATTGCCTTCCATCCTGGCGACCGTCAGCAGACCCAGCAGTGAGGCATGAAGCACCCCCTCGCCCGCGACGTAAGCATCGTGGACGTATACGGTCAGGCCAGGCAGCATGCGAATGCGGGCATCCCAGTCGAAGCCCGGCCGGTGGGTCACAAGCTGTTGCCGCGAGCGGAAGGGGAGCCAGCGGGAGCGGCCCAGATTGAAATGGCCTTCATGCCGGACCTGCGCCCCGACGACCATGGTTCTCCCTTCCTTCAATACGGTACGGAAATAGCGCTGCACCGGGGGCGGCAGACCGTTCAGCTCGGCGAAGTCTATCGTCTGGCAGGACAGGGGGCGGCCTGCGCGGGTCAGCTGCGCGCGCAGGGCCTGCGCATCGATCCGCCAGCGAACGGCGCCAAACGCAAGCGCTGCCGCGCAGGCCGCGCTGACGAGCAGGATGGAAATGATCAATGGTGCTCTCCCTTTGGTTTGGCGGCTATTCTGGCCGCCAACGGCAGTATCCGGTCTGCGGCGGCGGCTGTCGGCCCGACAGCCGCCGCCGCGATTTCAGATCTGATTATCCAGCCCCGAGTGCACGAAGCCGGCGAAGCGCTTGGATTTTATCAGCAGGGGCGGGCGGTCGAGCCATTCATCAAAGCGTGCGAGCGTCGAGCTGACCGCGGCGGACTCGAGATGAGCCTGCAGCGCCGGTGCGCCGCTATAGCGTTCGAAGACGATAATCCGGTTTTCGTCGTCGCGGTCGACCAGAACTTCGTACTGAAGCGTGCCGCTCTCGCTATGCGAGTGCTCGACCAAGCTTGCCAATGCATTGAGCAGGGCGTCGCGCGACTCGGGGCGGACGTTGAAGATGCAAGTCAGATACATACGGACTCCGGGGTCAGTTGAAAGAGGCGTCAGCTTAAGCCAGTGGCCGCGATGGTGGATTGTAAAAATGGGCGCCGTGCTCGAGCCAGCCGCGCACGGTCGACGGTGTAGCGCCGGTCAAGGCCCGTGTATCGTGTATGAAGTGGGACTGATCGAAATAACCCATGTCCAGTGCGGTATCCAGCGGCAAAGCCCCGGCGTCGAGCGCCAGCCTGCGCATGGTGTGATTGAGACGCGCCAGGCGGGCGAAGCGCTTGGGCGCGATACCGTATAGCGTCGTGAATTTGCGCAGTATGTGCCGACGCGTCCAGCCTGAATGCAGGGCGATCTGCTCTATCGTGGTGGCGGGAGCGTAGTAGAGCGTGTCGAGGATGGCGTCGAAGCCGACGTCGGCGCGGTCTTCATGTCGCGCGAGCCGTTGCAGAAAAAAGGCGTCGAGCGCGGCGATTCGCTCGCCTTGCGTCGCGGACGTCGCGATCCGGTCGGCCAGCCGGGATGCGGACTCGCCCCAGAGCGATTCGGCCGACCAGGGACGGTCGTGCAGTTCGGCGAGTGCGAGCGGGCACAGATGTCGCAAGCGGCCGCTGCGGAAACGAACGGCAACAAAGCCGACACGACCGTTCGCGCTCAACTCCGGCGCGCGTGCGCGCGGGCAGATGACGACGGCGCGGGCGGTGGCGCGGTGGTCAAGCAAGACCGGGGCGGCGTAATGGAACAGGCACTCCGCCCCGGTACCCGGCAGCAGCCTACCGGGCAGGACGATGTTGCCATCGCGCCCCCAGTATCGATCGATATAGGGGGCGAGCCGCGGGTCGGGCGATGCCTGCCATTGCCTGGCATCGTCCCGTTCTGCATGGAGTGTTGTCATTTCTGCGTTCTGCTACGGGTATCCGGCATCGGCCCAGCTGGCGCGCGTCCCGGCATACGGTGTGATTTCGATAATAATGCGCCTGTTTTCGATAGTTATGGGCGGCTATTGTGCCCTAGGGTTGATGGCTATACCTCATGGAGCCCGAGATGCCGTCAAGTGTGCGCCCAATGCCGCCCCCTTCATTCCTGTGCCAGGCTGCGACTGCGGTCGAACCGAACAGCGGCCCCCCTCATCTTGCGGCACGCGCGCGCCTTGATCGCTTGCTGCATGCGGCGCGGCCCGAACGCGTCGCTTGCGCATCCTCCGGCGGACGCGGGGCGGCGGGGGATCCGGTTAGCCGCTTCCGTTTTCGCATGCTGCTCGACCGGATGCTGCATCTGGCCGTCTCCAGCCGCGTCGCCCCCGTGCGCGCGTCGGTGGCGGACGGCGGGGGACGCGTCGTATTTGCCTTTTCGCAGTCGCAGCCTCCATTCGTGAACGAAATCATGCGCGACGAGGCAACCTCGGCCGGCGTATGCGAAGCGCTGGCGGCTCACTGGATCGAAACGCATTCGCGCGGTTCCAGCCTCTGGCAAGAGCGTTATCACTGCTCGGGGGCGTTGGGGCTGCGCCCGGAGAGCCTGGTTTCGGTCAAACGCTTGCAGTCGGCCGGTGTCGCCCGCGACGCGGAGCAGGACGACGCCACCGAGATCTGGCTGGTGCTGAACGGTGTCTTGCCTCGCCCCTTGCATGCGCGCCGCGTACCCGAAACCCTGCCCGCGCTTTACTGCGGCAGCAACCTGATCGAAGGGACGACCGGTGCCGAGGGGACACGCCGTTTGCTCGATGTCATGCTCGCGCGCCGCGGCGAGGACGCGCTGTACAAGAAAGTCCAGCTGCAGGGGCGCTACTGCGGACATACCCTGGCTGTTCACATCGATCAAGGCGTCAGTTTTTTCGACCCGAACTTCGGCGATTTCCGCTTCGACGATCACGCCGCCTTCCGGCGCTGGTTCTCGGGCGAATTCTGGCCCCGCTCCTGCTATGGTCTGGAACTGGGGCTGGGGCAAGCTTTCGCCGTGCACGAGTTCAAGCGCGTGGAGACGGCATGAGCCTATTCGACGATTTGCTCTTGCGCCTGCATCTGCGCAGCGGGTTTGCCTTCGACACCTGCGAGGAGACGATGGTCAGCCTGCGCTGCGGCGACGGTTTGCGGGTCTATCTGGCTGCGTACCAGGATCGCTGGCTGGTTCTCTACCACGAGCTGGATGGAGATTGCGGGCCGGTGACGCCGGATAATCTGTTCGGGCGCCATTGGCCGGCGCATGTGCTCTCGCCGGTCGACGGCATATGGATCCTGTGGTCGCAGCAGCCGCTGGCGGGATTGAGCGAGCATGCGCTCGAGTGCTGGGTGAGCGACTTCGCTGCCAGCGTTGCGCGATACCGCTCGCCCGCGGCGGCCACGGAGAAGGCGAGAGGCGGCTGGTTCTAGCGTGTGCGGGGCGGCCCGGTGCCGGAGCCGCCGCTCAGGGGGGGCGTTCCGGCCTTGTCGGGTCTTGCCCCCACCCAGTCCCTGCGCACGGCGAGGTAGTAATCGTCGAGATGGTGGTGCCTCCATGTCGAGCGCGTGTGCGGAGCAAATGCCCCTTCATGCAGTGCCTGGAGTAGAGCGTTCAGCATCTGCCAGCCTTCTTCCGCCTCGCTTACGGGCCGAAAAGGAATCCCCGCCGACTGCAGAATATATTCACGGTAATGCCGTGCTTGCGCGACAGTTGCGCGAAAGCTTCGCCGAAGGGACCGGGCGGGTCGGCACTGCCCAGTACATCGAGCGTGGCGGCACAGGCATTGCCGCCCAGCGCGATGGCCAGCGGCCAGATCCGGTGGCGGATCATGGCTTTCGGGTCATCAGCATGACAGGCGTCTGTACGATGGCAGGCAGGTCGGCTTGGCGGGCGTGGGAGGCAAGGGCGGACAGCGCGAGCTGCAGTGCGTACTCGGCCTGGCGCGCCGGGTACTGGTTGGCACTGGCGAACAGGGTCCCGTCCGCGATCAAGGGATGGACCTCCGGAATGCCGTCGTAGCCGGCCACCAGCACTTTGCCTTTGAGCTTGCGTTCGGCGATGGCACGCGAGGCCCCTATCGCCATGTTGTCGTTGCCGCACAGCAGGGCGCGCAGATGCGGCAGGGTATCGAGCAACTGGCTGGCGGCGCGGTAGCCACCGTCGCTTTGCCAGTCTCCGCGGCGTATGCCCGCGACCTCGATGCCGCCGCCGCGCAAGGCTTCGCCGAAGCCGTCGCTGCGTGCCCTGGCATTGATCGAACCGCGCAAGCCCTCGATGATGGCCGCCTGGTCGCCGGGCCGTAGCTGAGGCAGCAGGGCCTTGCCCACGCTTCTGGCAGCGTTGAAATTGCTCGGGCCGACGAAGGGGATGTTGACCCTGAACCGGACCTGGGCCCGGTCGTCGATTTTGTTGTCGATACTGATGACCAGAATGCCGGATGCGATGGCGCGGGCCAGAACCGGCAGCAGGTCGGAGGAGTCGGCGGGCGTCACGAGCAAGGCGGCGGCATGTCGCGCGATCAGTCGCCCGATGATCGCCTCCTGGCCGCGGGAATCCATCTCGCTGACGACACCGTCGATTTTCAGGGTGAAATCGTTGTGGTGCGCACGCTGGTAGTTTCTCGCGCCGGCGGCCATCTCGATGAAATACGGGCTCCCGACCGACTTGAGCACCAGTCCGATCAGCGGCGGCGAGGCGGCTGCGGTCGTCAGGACGAATCCTGCCATGGCGCAAGCCAGGCAGAACTGGATGAAGCGGCGTCTGTCCATATCGGTCACGAAGGGAGGCGTAGAAACGATAGCGTGATCTTAACAACGTTATGTGTATCGTATATGGCGTGCCTTGCGCAGTTGTCGCGTTGTCGCCAACGGTATTGAGTAAACACAAAGGGTGTCTGCCGATGATCAACTATTGCCTCCTTGCTTTGTTATTTCTGCTGTCCGTGGCTCGTGCCGACCCGCTGCTGGTTGCCCACCGTGGCGGAACCGGCGACGCACCGGAAAATACCCTGCCGGCCATTCGCGCGGCCATTGCCAATGGCGCCGAGATGATGTGGCTGACGGTGCAGCTGAGTCGCGACGGGGTGCCTGTGCTGTATCGGCCGGCGGATCTTTCCGCTCTGACGCCGCAATCCGGGCCGGTCGCCGGCCGCACGGCTGATGAGCTTGCCACCATCAATGCCGGCTGGCGTTTCCACGATGCCTCCGCGCACGCTCCCGCCGACTACCCTTATCGCGAGCACGCGGCGACGATTCCAACCTTGCGCGAGGCTCTGCGTCTATTGCCCGCCACCATGACCGTCGTGCTCGATATGAAGGCCCTGCCGGCGGTACCGCAAGCGCGGGCCGTGGCCCGGTTGCTGGATGAGGAGGGCGCCTGGGGACGGGTGCTGATTTATTCGACGGCGGCCGATTACCAGGCCGCCTTCGCGCCCTATCCGGCTGCCCGCGTGTTCGAGGCACGTGACGCGACGCGCAATCGCTTGCTGGCGATGGCTTTGCGTGGAGAGTGCCTGCCGCCGCCTGCGCCGGGCAGTTGGGTGGCGTTCGAGTACGAACGCGATGTGGCGGTGGTCGAGACGTTCACCTTGGGGCAGGCGACATCGGCGCTCAAGGCGCGGCTGTGGACGCCGCAGGCTGTTGCCTGTCTGCGACGCCAGGGAGGTGCGAAGCTGCTGGCCATCGCGGTCAACGACGCCGGTGCCTATCGGGACAGCGCTTGTCTGGGACTGGATGCGGTTCTGGTCGATTCTCCGCGCACGATGCGTGCGCTACGGACGCAGGGCACACCGGCCTGTGTGCCGGCGCATTGACTCGTGGCGGGAGTGAAACCGGATGCCTGGCTTTGGGGGGGGCATTGCCGTGCTGCTGGCGGCAGCGGCCAGCCCCGACGCGGCGGTGTCTCTGCGCGTGGACGGCTACGATGTGGTTCACGCTGAAACGTGCGCGAAGGGGGGGGGGCGGTTTCGACATCGATGGAACTGACGCTAGAACGGATCTGGCGATAAATATATAATGCCTTACGTAATATATTTATCGCGCCCGTGGCGCGATCGTACAGGGGCCGTCATGGCGAGCGATATCTACGCAAAAATCCGCCAGGCCGCGTTCGAGCTGGTGAGTGAAGGGGTGTGGCCGACTGTGGTCGAAGTCCGTAGCCGCCTGGGCACGGGTTCCAATACCACGATCAATACCACGCTCAAAGAGTGGCGCACCGAATTTCTGTCGCGCATGGCAGTGTCTTCGCGACGTCCGGATTGGCCGGAAGGGCTGGCCGGTCTGTTTGAACAACTGTGGCAGCGCGCGTGCGATGCCGCCGACTCGCAGTTGGAAACCGTGCGCAGCGAAGTGCGTGACGAGGCGCTGGAGCTGCGGCTGCACGTGGCTGCTTTGCAGGAACGGGTCGATGCGCAAGAGGCGGACTTGCAGCGCAACGCCGCGGACAGCGAGCGCGCGGCACAGCGCGAGCGTCAACTCGAGCAGGCGCTCGCACAGCAGCAGGCGCGCAGTCTGGCGGCGGAAACGAGGCAGGATGAGCTCGCGCAGGCGCTCGATGCGGCCCGGCTCGAAATCCGGGACCGGCGCGTCGAATTCGAGTCGCGCATGAGCGAGGTCGAGGCGCGAGCCGATGAAAGGGTCGCCGTGGAGCGCGACGAAGCCGCACGGCGCGAGACCCTGGCCTATGAGCGTCTGGAAGGCTTGCGCGTGCATTTGTATGCGCAGGTGGAGGACGAAAGACGGGCGCTGCAGCTGGAGCGCAAACGTCTGGAAGACGATCTGGGCAGCGCGCGTGCCGAGCTGGTGCGGCAGGATAGCGCCTGGCGCGAACGCAGCGGCGAACGCGAGCGCGAGTTGGGCCGGCTTTCGGCCCGGCTTGACGGCTTCGAGCAACGGGTATCCGAGTTGCAGTCGGAGCTCGCGCTCGAGCGTGCTGCGGCGCTCGCTGCGGGCGAACGCCTGCTGGTGGCCAGCTCGGATCTCGCTCGGCGCGAGGCGGAAGACCACGCTCGCGCCGAAGGGTGGCTGAGAGTCTTGCGCGACGAGCGCGCGCGCTGGACGGCGCTGGCGCCGTCCGAACTCGATGACTGGTTGCGCAAGCGCCTGGAGGCCTGAGCTCGCCGGGCTCAGAACAAGTGGCCGAGTCCGGCGGCCAGCTGCTCCAGATAGCGCGCGTCGGTCTCGTCGAAGGCCTCGGTGTGGCTGGCGTCGACATCGAGCACGGCGACGACCTCTGCCGCTGCGTTGAATACGGGAACCACGATTTCGGAGCGCGAGTGCGACGAACAGGCGATATGCCCGGGAAAAGCCTCTACATCGGGAACGACCAAGGTGCGGGCCTGATCCCAGGCTGTGCCGCACACGCCTTTGCCGCGCTTGATGCGCGTGCAGGCGATCGGCCCCTGGAACGGACCGAGCACCAGCTCCCCGTTTTTGACCAGATAAAATCCGGTCCATAGCCAATCGAAAGCCATCGCCAGCGCCGCGCCGACATTGGCGAGCGCGGCGGTCTGATCGGTCTCGCCGTCTATCAGTGCCAGCGCCTGCGGGATCAGGCTACGGTAACGTTCGTCTTTGCCTTCGCCATCAAGTATCAAATGCTCTGCCATCTTCGGGGGTCTTCAATGTGTGCCGAAAACCGACATCCTAGCAGCCGCCAGGGGGCAGAGCCAGTGCAGGGCCGGCGGGCGGAGGAGAGGGAGGCGGCGTTGATCGGCGTCAAGTCGGAGATTATAGTTTGATTCTTTCTGACGGCGTGCCGGCGGCGGGAGCTGCCGGGCGACGTCATGCGTTGCAAAGGATGTGCGATGAAACGGTTTTTGGCCCGAAGCGGGAGGCCGCTGTGGCTGGATGTGACGGTCGTGCTGCTGTTCAAGGCGGCGCTGCTGTGGGGGGCGTGGTATCTGTGGTTCTCGCACCCACTGGCGCCGCATATGCGCGCGCCGGTCGCTGCGGTCGAGGATCATCTGCTCGGTCAGCCCGTGCCTGCGGCGAAACCGGAGGCGTCGCGCTGAACCTGTCTGCCCTCGGTCCCCGTGTCGGCGCGGGGGCCGAGGGCATGAAACACCTCCTCGCAGCGGGTGTTCACATCGTGTGCTGCCCGCCGTTGATCGATAGATTGGCGCCCGTGATGAAGCCGGCGATATCCGAGGCCAGATAGGTCACGAGGCCGGCGATTTCCTCCGGCGTGCCCAGCCGCCCGACCGGAATCTGGCCGATGATTTTGTTGCGAACGTCTTCCGGTACGGCCATTACCATTTCCGTTGCGATATAACCGGGCGAGATCGTGTTCACGGTGACGCCCTTGCGCGCGACTTCCTGCGCGAGCGCCATGGTGAAGCCATGCATGCCGGCTTTGGCGGCCGAGTAATTGGTCTGGCCGAACTGACCTTTCTGGCCATTGATCGACGAAATATTGATGATGCGGCCCCAGCCCGCATCGAGCATGCCGTCTATCACCGGACGCGCCATGAAGAAAACGGAATCGAGGTTGGTGGCAAGGACGGCCGACCAGTCTTCCGCACTCATCTTGCGCAACGTGCCGTCACGGGTGATGCCGGCATTGTTGACGAGTACGGCGACCGGGCCGATCTCGCTCGAGACCTGGGCCACCAGAGCCGCGCATTGCGCTGCGTCGGTGACATCGCAGGGGTAGGCATGGGCGCTGATGCCCAGAGTTTTCATTTCCGCGACCCAGGCGTCCTCGCGGCCTGGCTTGCTATAGGTTGTAACCACGGTGTGACCCGCTTTACCCAACGCCTTGCAAATGGCGTTGCCGATGCCACCCATGCCTCCGGTGACCAGTGCGACGCGGTTTGTCATAATTTCGTCTCCTTTATTATGTAAAACGACAGCAAAGCACCTTGGTCTTATCCCCTAAGCATAGGGTGGCATCCGGAGAATGTAAATTGATCGTACTGGCCTAATTTTTCGCGATTTTAACTATTTCAATTCGTCTGTCAGCCGCTTCAGTAATCCCATGCGAAATGGATGGATCTCTCCGCGTTCGGCGGCATCCCTGATCGCGCAGCCGGGCTCGACCCGATGGCTGCAGTTATGGAAGCGGCACTTGCCTATCCACTTGCGCATTTCCGGAAAATACCGGATCAGCTCGCTGGCCTTGACATGGTGCAGTCCGAAAGCCTGCAGGCCGGGTGAATCGATCAAATCGCTGTCGGCGTCGAGATGGTAGAGCTCGGCATGGGTCGTCGTGTGCTTGCCGGTGTCGAGCGCTTGCGATATCTCGGCGGTGCGTGCGTGCGCATCGGGCAGCAAGGCGTTCGTCAGCGTCGATTTGCCCATGCCGGATTGGCCGACCAATACGCTGGTCTGCCCTTTCAGCCAGGGTAGCAGCGCATCGGCGCCTTCGCGGGCCGACAGGATGGCCAGCGGATAGCCTAGCGCGCGATAGCGTTCCAGCATGCTGTCGAGCAGAGCCTGGGTTTCGGGCAGATCCGATTTGTTGACCACGATGACCGGATCGATATCGGCGACTTCGGCTGCGATCAAGCAGCGGTTGAGCAAGTCTTCGCTCGGGGTCGGCACCGCGGCGATGACAAACAGGATGCGCGTCACGTTCGCGGCGATAATTTTGGTTTTCCAGTCGTCCTGGCGATAGAGCAGGCTGTCGCGCTCCAGTACGGCTTCGATGACCCCCTGTTCGCCATTCTGGATGGCGATGGTGACGCGGTCGCCGCAGGCGTAATCGACGCGCTTTCCACGCGTGGTGCATTCCCAGGTGCGGTCTTCGGCTTCGACGATGAAGCGACGGCCGTAGCTGCGGATGATCTGACCTTGCGTTTCTCTCATTGGGTGTCCGTCAGGAGCGCGTCGGCATGCGCTGCGCAGATGAAATCGTTCAGCGTCACGCCTCCCGCGTCGTGGGTGCCGAAACGTACGGTGACGCGATCGTAGCCGAGCGCCAGATCCGGATGGTGGTTTTCGCGGTGGGCGATCCAGGCCAGTGCATTGACAAAAGCCATCACGCGGTAAAAATCGGCGAAAACGAACGTTTTTTCCAGCGCGCCGGCGCGCTCGGTCCAGCTGGCGGCGGAGGCGTTGGCGAGCAGAGCGGCGAATTCGCCGGGATTGAGCGGCTGGCCGCCCGCGACGCAATGGCGTTGGGTCAGGGTCAAGGGCGTTCTCCTTTCAAGTGGGCGATGCGCAGCGCGGCGGGCGGATGCGAATCGTAGAACGCGGAATGAATGGGGTCCGGCGTCAGCGTGGCCGCATTGTCGCGATATAGTTTGACCAGCGCGCTGATCAGCCATTCGGGGCGGGTTTCGCTGGCGGCGAAGTCATCGGCCTCGTACTCGTGCTTGCGCGACATCCAGCTCGAAACCGGCGTCAGCGGAAAAGCGAAGGCCGGCATCGCCATGAAGAACAGAATCAGGGCGATGGCGTTGCTGCGTTCGGCCAGACCGAGCCCCTGATAGAACCAGGGGGCGTCGAGCAGCAAGCCGAGGCCGTACAGCAAGAGCAGCGACAGGCCGAATGTGAACAGCATGCGCTTGCGTATGTGTTTTTTACGGAAATGTCCGAGCTCGTGCGCGAGCACGGCTTCGATCTCGTCACCATCGAGGCGGGTGAGCAAGGTGTCGAAAAAAACGATGCGCTTGGCGGCGCCAAAGCCGGTGAAATAGGCATTGCCGTGGCTGGAGCGGGTCGAACCATCCATCATGAACACCCCCTGGCTTTTAAAACCGCAGCGTGTGAGCAAGGATTCGATGCGCCGCTTGAGGGTCTCGTCGGTCAGCGGACTGAAACGATTGAACAAGGGTGCGATCAGTGTCGGATAGATCGCCAGCATCAGCAGGCTGACGCCGGTCCACACCAGCCACACCCATAGCCACCAGCCCGCGCCGCTGACGCGCATCAGCCACAATACCAGCGTCAGCAGCGGAACACCCAGAACGACGGTCAAGGCCGCGCCGCGCAGGGTGTCGAGCAAGAATAGACGCCAACGCATCTGGTTGAAGCCGAAGCGGGCTTCTATGCCGAAAGTCGCATAGAGCGTGAACGGCAGCGACAACGCACTGCTGATCGCGACGGTCAGCCCGATCAGCAACACCCCGCGCGCGAGTTCGCCGGCGACCTGGCCGTCGATCAGCGAGGCCAGGGCCTGCAGACCGCCCCCCAGGGTAAATACGGACACGATCAGGGTGTCGCATGCGGCGGAAAGCATGGATAGCCGCAGGCGGGCAACCGAATAGTCGGCGGCGCGACGATGCTCTTCCAGTGTGATGGTGTCGGCGAACGCCATCGGAACGGCGTCGCGGTGGATGACGATGTGACGTGTCTGCCGCGTCGCCAGCCACAACTTGAGGACGAGCGAAGCGATCAGCGCGCACAGAAATACAAGAGTGAAGGTTTGAGTCATTAATTTTCTGTGAAAGTTTGCCCCGCTGGCGGCAAAAGGGGAGAATGCTAAAGTTTCGCAAAGACTATCACGTATGGCACAAGATCAGAACAATCTCGTCTGGCTCGACATGGAAATGACCGGGCTCAATCCCGATGGCGACCGTATCATCGAATTGGCCGTGGTCATCACTGACAGCCAGCTTGAAATCGTCGCCCAGTCGCCGGTGCTCGTCGTGCATCAGCCCGACGCCACCCTCGACGCCATGGACGACTGGAACAAATCCACCCACGGCCGTTCCGGCCTGATTGACCGTGTGAAAGCGTCTACGCTGACCGAGGCCGAGGCCGAGCAGCAGATGCTGGCCTTTCTGCGCGAGCATGTCGCTCCCGGCATCTCGCCGATGTGCGGCAACTCGATCGGGCAGGACCGCCGCTTCATGGCGCGCTGGATGCCGGAACTCGAAGCCTATTTCCACTACCGCAATCTCGACGTGTCGACCCTGAAGGAATTGTGCAAGCGCTGGAAACCCGAGGTCGCGCGTGGCGTGGTCAAAAAGGGGCGGCACGAAGCGCTGGCCGATATTCTCGAATCGATCGAGGAATTGCGCTACTACCGCGCAAATTTCCTCAAGCTGTGATGCCGTAAGCGGCGACCTGGTGCGCCGCTGCGCCGATTCTGCGGGTCGTAGCTGCGGTCCGCGGTCGTCGCCTGCCTCCACCCCGTCCCGGCGGTTGCAGCCAGTCGTCGCTGGGTTGATCTCATGGAAGGAACTCCATGGCGGCAATCCGCTACAACGACATCAATACTTCGGCGGCCTGGGCCCGTCTGCATCAGCATCAGCGTGCGACCCGGCACATGCATATGCGGCAGTTGTTCGAAGCCGATAGCCGGCGCTTTCAGCGCTTTTCTGTCGAACTCGACGGACTTCTGCTCGATTATTCCAAGAACCGCGTCACCGGGCGCACGATGGAACTGCTGTTCGAACTGGCCGCCACCGCCAATCTGCGCGACTGGATGGGCAGGCTGCGCAGCGGCGAGCGCATCAATATCAGCGAAAACCGCTCGGTGCTGCATTACGCCTTGCGCCTGCCTGCCGGCTCCGAACTGATCGTCGAGGGCGTGGACGTGGTCGCGCAGGTGCAAGACGTGCTCGCGCGACTGACGACGTTCTGCGAGCGGGTGCGCAGCGGCGGCTGGACCGGCTTCGATGGACGCCGCATCCGCGATGTGGTCAATATCGGCATCGGCGGTTCTGACCTCGGGCCGGAGCTGGTGTGCGAAGCGCTGGCGTCGTTTTCCAGCCCTGAGCTCGATATCCATTTCGTTTCCAATGTCGATGGCCAGCATCTGGCGCGGACACTGGAGCGGCTAGACCCCGCCACGACCTTGTTCATCGTGGCGTCCAAATCGTTCACGACGCCCGAGACGCTACTCAATGCGCGCGCCGCACGCGCGTGGTTCCTCCAGCATGCGGGCGAGGGCGATATCGCCCGCCATTTCGTCGCGGTGTCGACCAACACGGACGCGGTGCGCGATTTCGGCATCGACGTCGAGCATATGTTCGGTTTCTGGGACTGGGTCGGCGGCCGCTATTCGGTATGGTCGGCCATCGGCCTGCCGCTGATGCTGTCGATAGGCCCCGACGCTTTCCGCCAGTTTCTTGCCGGCGGGCATGCGATGGACCGGCATTTTTTCGCTGCGCCGTTCGAGCATAATATTCCGGTCATCCTCGCCTTGCTCGGCATCTGGTACAACACCTTCTACCGCGCGCACACCCACGCGATCATGCCTTACGACCACGGCCTGCGCCGGCTGCCTGCGCACATCCAGCAGATGGACATGGAGTCCAACGGCAAGCGGGTCGGGCGCATGGGCGAGTGGCTGGACTTCGACACCGGCCCCATCATCTGGGGCGAGGAGGGCGTGAACAGCCAGCATGCGTTCTTCCAGTTGCTGCATCAGGGCACGCGGCTGATTCCGTGCGACTTCATCCTGCCCTTGAACAGCCACTATCCGATCGATGGCCAGCACCGGGTGCTGGTCGCCAACTGCCTGGCGCAGACCGAGGCGTTGATGCGCGGCAAGGACGAGGCCGAAGTGCTCGACGAAATGGGCAGCGTGCCGGATGAACTCGTCGACATCCTGCTGCCGCAGAAGCTGTTCCCCGGCAACCAGCCGTCGAATACGATCGCCGTCGACCGGATCACGCCGTATACGCTGGGCATGCTCATCGCGATGTACGAGCACAAGGTGTTCGTGCAGGGTGCGATCTGGGGGGTGAACTCCTTCGACCAGTGGGGCGTCGAGTACGGCAAGCAGCTCGCGCGCCGCATCGAGCCGGAACTGAGCGACGGAGCGGAAACCTGGCAGCACGACTGCTCGACGCTTGGGCTGATCGCGCATTTCAGGAAGCGGCATCGGGGCTGATGTCTGGGGGAAGGAAAAGGGGCGCTGCGGCGCCCCTTTTGCATAGGGCTGCCGGCGCCGAGTCTGAAGGGGGTGGCCTGACCGGGTCTACGCTTCGAGCCCAGAGCTGATCCCGGCGTTCCTGGGCAAGAGGGCGATGGGAAGACCCCGGTACCCCTTGCCGATATATAGCGAGAAACCGGTTCAGCTATGACTATGTCCGCTGCTGATGAGAACGTAACGAGGGGAGATGTGATATTTGTTAAGGGATATGTGTGCGGCCCTTGCTGGCATTTCCGGTTGTTTGTCATTTAAAACAATTGACTACGGAAACTTTTAAAGCGCTCCGGCGGAAAGAGAGGGCGGAGCGGGGCGATTCGCGGACCGATGAAGCGATTTCGCCAGGGCAGGGAGATTGTGCAGTTTTTTGGTGCAACTGTAGAATTCGCGTTACCTGGATGACGGGCCAAAAGTGCGACTGCCGCCGTGGGCGCATGTGGGCGTGCCAATCCGTCCCGATCGATAAAACTTGCCGGATAATCAGGAATTCGATTTATTCATGGAACACTTGCACTTTCTTTCCTTGGCGATGGCGGCGTGCGCCGCTTTTCTGGCCGGGGCCATCAACTCCGTGGCGGGGGGCGGAACCATGGTTACGTTTCCTGTCCTGCTGTTTCTCGGGCTGCCGCCCATCGTGGCAAACGCAACCAGTACCGTGGCGATATGGCCCGGCTCGCTGGGGAGCATCTGGGGTTTTCGTCATGAGCTGGGTCGTACCGACCCGGCAATCCGCACCCTGGTCGTTCCCAGTCTGATCGGTGGCGGGCTCGGCGCCGTCTTGCTCCGGCATACCTCCTCGGCCACCTTCGAACACATGGTGCCCTTTCTCATCTTTTTCGCCACCGCCCTGTTCATGATTCAGGGGGCGGTACAGCGCCGATTGGCCAGTTCTGCCGGAGAGGGGGCCCGATTCTCGGGTCGGAAGCTGGCGCTGGCCCTGTCTTGCCAGGTCCTGATCGGGATTTACGGGGGCTATTTTGGTGCGGGGGTGAGCATTGTCATGTTGTCTGCCCTTGGCGCATTCGGCTTGGCCGATATTCTGGAAATGAGCGCCCTGACCAGTCTGTTCTCCTTGTGTATCAACGGGGTGGCGGTGTTGGTATTCATTGCGGCAGGGCTAGTCGATTGGCCATATGTCCTTGCCATGGCGCTTTGCGCGGTGGCGGGCGGTGTGTTGGCTGCCGGCGTGGCCAAGCGCATCGGTCGTCCCGCCGTGCGCCGCTTTGTTATCGCGGTGGGGCTCACGATGACGGTCGTATTCGTGCTCCGACAATGGGTATGGCATGCCGGCTGACGCATCAATCGGCCGCGGCGTGCGAAATCACGCCCGGCATTGATCAAGACCCGCTCGCGATTGCGCCTCGACCAGCATGCCGGCGGCGTGCCTGCCATGTCAGCCGGAACGATGGTCGAGCCATTGCCGACTGCTCGGCCAGGCCTTTTTTCGCAACGGCGTTGAAAATGGGGCGCTGACTGTCCCGTCTGGCCACTCTGGATTGCCAAGGATCGTGCTGACGCGGAGACTGGTGGATGCTTCGGCAACGGCGGCCGTTTCAGAGATAACGCCATGCCAGATCGTCTCCCGTGTGCTGGACTAGCCCCGCGGATGACTGCGGAAAATGCGCGGTGAATACCGCGGCACGATTCGTCGCTGCAAACTCAAGAAGCCAGCGTCGAGACTCGCGCGCACGTTCCTGTTCGGCGCAGAACACCGAATTCCAGGTCGGCCGATACACTTGCACCGGGGAGTGCATGACATCGCCGCTAAAAATGGCCGTCTCTCCCCGGGAGGTCAGGGAAATGGACATGTGGCCAGCGCTATGGCCTGGGGTCGGGTGAAAATGGAAACCGTCCAGGTAGTCGCCGCCTTCAAGGCCTATCGTGACGGCCTGCCCGGCCTCAATCACCGGGGCCACGCTATCGTCAAAGACGATGCGCCGGTTTGCCGACGCGGGGGTGCCGAAGTAGTCAACTTCGCCTTGCGGTAGAACATATCGGGCGTTTCTGAAGGTTGCTAGCCAACGGCCATCGACCAGGTGCGTATTCCAGCCGACGTGGTCGGCATGCAGGTGGGTGAGCAGCACGTGATCGACGTCGTCAGGGCGCACTCCCGCCGCTTCCAGTCGTTGCAAAAACGGTGTGTTCAGACCATGGAACATCTGACTGAACGGTCTTTCTTTGTGGTTGCCGATTCCCGTATCGATCAGGATCGTTTGCCCCGCCAGCTCGACCACCCAGGTGTGAATGCTGATGATCGCATGCTCGCCCGTCCCGTCGAGATTGCTGCGTAACGGCGGGTAGGTGTCGAGCAGCGTGGCATCCCAGTCGGCATAGAGAAACGAAGGGGTCAGGCCGGTCAGATGGGTTTCGGTGACGCGGGTAACCCGGGCGTCGCCAATGTGATAGGTTTTCGAGGTGTGCGGGGTTGTCATGTCGGTTCTCGCTGCGGTTTCAGGCATCGGAGTGGAGCGTTTTTGCTGATAGCACTATCGTGGATTCGACTCATACTTGCCAATTCTTTGCCCTTTATCTGTGATAACTTTCAGGCATCACTTGATCCCGGGAGCGTTATGGAACTGCGTCATCTCCGCTACTTCCTTGCGGTCGCCGAGTGCCAAAGCGTGCGCCTGGCATCCGAGCGTCTGCATGTCACCCAGCCGGCGATATCCCGCCAAATCCAGGATCTGGAGGGGGAGTTGGGATTTCTCCTGTTCGAGCGTTCGCCGCGCGGCCTGAAGCTGACCACGGCGGGTCACGGCTACCGGCAGGATGTGCGCCGTATAATGGTTTCGCTTGAACACGCCACGAAGGCGGCGAAAGCCCTGGCATGCGGCTCGACCGGCTTGATCCGGCTCGGCTACGTCGAAAACGCCGGCTGGGACGGTTTGCTGCCCCGCACCTTCAAGAACTTCCGGGCCGAACTGCCCGACGTCACCATGCAATTGACGACGCTCAACAGCCCCGAGCAGTTGCTTGCAATTGAGGCCGGTACGCTCGATGGAGGTTTCATCTACCAATACGGTGCAGTCCCGCCCGGCCTGGAGACGCTACCATTGCTCGACTACGACGTCGTGTTGGCCGTGCCGCGTTCCTGGGGCATGGATAACGGTTCTCGGACGAATATCGACATCATCGGCATGCTCGGGCGACCCTTCGTGATGTTCCCGCGCGCGATCTACCCGGCGTATTACGACAAGTTGATCGAAGCCTGCCAACGGCTGGGACTCAGTCTGAATATCGTCAACGAGGCGAACAGCGAGGCAACGATTCTTTCTCTGGTCTGTTCCGGCATCGGCGCGGCTATCGTCAATGCCGCCAATCTGGGGAGGCCGCCGGCCCAGGTGCAGTTTTTCGGGTTAAATGACCTGTCGATACCGATGCCCCTGGTGTTTGCCTATTCCCGCGAATCGACTAATCCTGTGCTGCAGCGCTTCATCCCGATCTTACGGGCCACCTTGAGCGATGCATAGAAGGCATCGCTCAGGCCAGAATATGTGAATGGATTTTATCCTGCCGTTTCCCCAAGAATGCCCTGTCAGCTCAGCTCCTGGGCGTTTTCGGAGATCGACATGCAAGATGCTGCACCTGACGTTCCCGGTACCGACCGGGCCGTTGCCTCACGACACACCCCGGCCACGCGTTCCACGCAGACAGCCGGCCTGATCTACGGAGCGCTCGCCGTGCTCGGCTGGTCCGTTTTTAACGTCAGCACCAAAGCGTCCCTTGCGCATGGCTTCTCACCCGATGATCTGACGTTGCTCAGATTTGGCATCGCCGGACTGTTCAGCCTGCCACTGCTATGTCGGGCGGGCATTTCCACTGCCGCCGGACTGGGGTGGAAGCGTGCCTTCATCCTTGCTCTGTGCGCCGGGCCCTTGTTTGGACAACTGGTCAATATGGCAATGCCTGTCACGCCGCTGGCTCATGCCGCGATCATGGTGCCGGCGGTGGCCATGCTCGGTGGCATGCTGCTAGGGCACTTTGTGCTGGCAGACCCCGTTTCGGTTCGACGCTGGATCGGCGCCGCCATCATGGGGGGCGGGCTACTGTGCTTGATGCTGCAAGGAAGCCAAGGCGCCACGCACCGCTCTGCAGGGTACGGCGATATGCTTTTCGTCGGCGCAGGGCTGCTGTGGACAGCGTACACCTGTCTGCTGAAACGCTGGGATGCCGATCCGGTGGCATCGGTTGCTGCGGTGAACCTGATCTCCGGAATCACTGTCCTGCCTGTGTATCTGGTCGCCCATCATGGCCGCTTTCCCGAGGTCGACACGTCCTGGCTTGTCGCGACAGGTTTTTTTCAAGGCGTCCTGGCGGCGTTGCTGACGGTCTGCTGCTATGTGCAGTCAGTCCGGCTGTTGGGCGCGTCGCGCGCTGCGATCTTGCCCGCCATGGTGCCACCCGTGGCTCTGATTCTGGGCGCGATTGTCCTTGGAGACCGGCCTGGATTACTCGAAATTGCCGCAGTGGCTGTGGCCCTGATTGGATTTGTCGGCGCCTTGGGGGTTCGCTACGCACGTCAAACCGATCCCGCGAAAATTTCTGGCGCGTAGGCCAACTGCGCCTTCTTGCCGTTTCTGCGGTCTGCGGTAATTCGGGGCCTCTCTGCGCCGAGTTCACCGGCTGAAGTGGCGGCCTCTTCCTCGCCACGGAAGTGTCCATCGGAGTCTTGCCAGGCGTACGCGTACGCCATCGTGCATGGCTAAGTCGATAAGGTGGGACTCGTCATGCCATCCGGGTTGTCGAGCCCCTTGGGTTGCCGGTCGTCACGGTCAGGAGGCGACGCCGCAATAAATGCCAGCACCGCACGTTCGACACGTTCAGATAACGATAGCGGATCGGTTTCCCCACGTGCGCCCGCCGCATCGATCAATCCCTGTGCGATGGCCACGATGTCGGCGCAGAGGGAGCCTGTATCGGAGATTTTGGGCGCATCGGGCATCTGCAAAAGCTGTCTGATCGTCGCGCAGGCAATGGCGCTCACGGCGGCTTGTCCGCCATCCGGCAGTAGATGCCGTTCAGCCATGTCGAGCCGCCGGGCCAGCACCGGCCGGCGCAGCTGGTGAGCCACTGCCGCATCGATAGCGAGTTTCAGCCCTTGTTGCCAAGTCCGGGCCTGGCCGGCCTGTAGGAGATGCGCGGCCAAGTCTTCGCTATCCCGCTTGATCAGTGCGGCCGTGACGGCGTCCTTGTTCGGGAAGTATTG
This sequence comes from Paludibacterium yongneupense DSM 18731, assembly GCF_000422925.1. GTDB lineage: Bacteria > Pseudomonadota > Gammaproteobacteria > Burkholderiales > Chromobacteriaceae > Paludibacterium > Paludibacterium yongneupense. The sequence goes on along the minus strand of NZ_AUGZ01000005.1, from coordinate 139,863 downwards.
ATAGTAGGAGCCAATGCTGATGCCGGCCCTGCTTGCTATGGCATTCGTGTTGTAGCTGGCGAACCCTTCGAGCTCCAGAATGCGAGCCGCTGCTTCGAGGATGATCTCAACCGTGTCTGCCGACCGTGCCTGAACCGGCTTTTTCCTTGGCTTCAACGAGTCTGGTTGTCGTTTTGTTGGCATCTCTGAATGCGAGTTGGGGAATGTGAGCTTCTACTCGTATTCTTATAGCACTATCGACCACACGAGTGAAGTTGCCGATGATCTGCGATGCGATGCTTGCCCCTATCGGGAGGAGCTTGAACAGGCTCGCAAGCCTGCGCGGTATGATGCTTGCGTTTGCCGTTGCTGTGCTGTGTCAACTGGCCATGATGCCCCTCGACATGCGCCTTCAAGCCTTATCGGGGGGCTTAGGTAAATTGTCTTTGTTATTCAATGCTCGGGCGATGACCGTCATCGGCCATCTTCATGCCTATGGTGCAGAAGGGCGCCGATTGCTGTTCTGGATGGACGTCATCGATTTGCTTTTCCCTTCTGCGCTCGCCTGGACTTGCATACAGGCAATCTGGCTTGCATTCAGGCTTTACGCACCCCGTCTGGCAGTGTGTGCTTGCGCGTTTCCCCTTGCCTTCGCCATTCTGGATCTTGCCGAGAAGACACTGCATTTCGTGCTTCTCGCCCGTTTTCCCGACGCGAGTCTGGCTATAGCGGGTATTGCCGCGCTGCTCACGACCGTAAAGCTGCTGGTGCTTGTCGTGAGCTACGCCGGATTGATTGCGGCAGGCATCGCGTGGGTGGCGGTACGCTGTAACCGCAAGTGGCAGTGAGCCGCGACAGCCGGGAATGAGCAGGCTGGGCCGATGGTTCCGTACTTGATCCATTCGCTGCGCTGTCCGCCAGGATCGGCCCGGCCACCCAGAGGGGCACTGCATGCGGGCCGGACGTGTTTTGTCCGGCCCGCGCCGTGTCGGCTACGGGGCGGCCGTTTGCCTATGTGCTGGCGACGAGCGTCGGCGCGATGTTCGACATCCGGGCAGCGAGTGTCGGACTCGTGCTGATCGTTGCGTTTCCCGACAGTCTGCGCATTTCGTCGGGTTCTCAACTCGTGACGCCAGTGGCCGTGGGTGCTACGGCTCAGGTCACGGGGGTGCGCGTACCCGCATTTTCCAGCAGCGACAAAATTTCTCCGTCGCTCGGGATGAGTCCGGCATCCGGTACGGGGGCGACCAGACGCGCAGCGATGCGCTCGACACTGAGCACGACGAGCAGGGTTTCGCTTTCCGGCTTGTCGGTCATCACGATGGTATCGGCGAGTACATTGCCGCCGCCGAGCAGGCTTGGCAGATCCTGCATGCGCGAGCTCAGGACTTCCGGGATGTCGCCCAGGGCGTCGACCAGGATGCCGAAATGCGAATCCGGGCCTTTCTTCAAAATTACGATCTGCGGCCGGGTGCCGGCAATCGCCGGTCCGCCGCCGACGATGCTGCGGATGTCGAAAATCGGGATCGGCGACCCGCAGTACATGCGGTAGCCGATGAAATCCTGGCCGGCTCCCGGAATGCCCGCCGCATCGGCGTAGTCGACGGCTTCGGCGATCTGCGCAGACCGCAGACCGAACCAGCGATTGCCGACCAGAAAGGACGCGATTTCGACCGTTTCGCCATCGGCCGTGCGATCAGAGCGCACATGCAGGCGCGGAATTCCGGTCGTCGCCCCTTGCTCGACGACCTGGCATAGCGGGATGAAAATCAGCGCCGAAATTTCGTTACGGTAAGCACCGTCGTCGTTCTTGTATTCGCGATAGCCGGCGGACATGCGGGCACCGGCGGCGTAGTAGCTATCGCCGAGCCGCACGATGCCGACATGCGAGCGGCCCGCAGCCTGGGTATAAAACGCGGCATCGATGGCCAGCCGCTCGCCCGGATGCCGCTGCGGATCGGTGGATGCGACCAGATGGCCGCTCGTGTCGACAAAGGCTCCGAAGCATCCGGCACTCGGTTCGCCCCGTGCGTCGCGCGGCAGGGCATCGCGCAACATCGCGGCAAACTGCGGTTCGCTGTCGAAGACGATGCCGACGCCGCCAATGACGCGTTCATCGCTGACGGCATGAATCGCCGCGCCGTAGATGTAGGTATGGCGACCGGCGTAGAACGGCGTGGCGGCGAAACGGGAGACCGCATAGCCTTGCGAGTCGGGCAGCGTGAGTACCTGGCGCACCCAGTCTTCGTCGATGCGCTTTCCGACCAGTCCGGCTTGATCGTCCTGCGATACCGCGAGCACGTGGCCGCGGACGTCGAAGACGATCAGGTTGGCGTAGACGGTATAAAGACCGTTGATCGTGCGCAGGATCGCGGTCATGCGCTCCCTGTCGGCGGGTTCGAGCGTGCTCTTGTCGAGAATCTCGCGGAAAGTCGACGTCAGTGCCCACCAGCGACAATCGTTGGCCCGCTCGTAAAGGTTGCGGTCCATGATGTCGATCGCCAGCGAGGCCAGGAAGCAACTGTCTTGCAGTATGGTAGAGACGACCGTTTCGTGCAGGTTCGCGATCGAGCGTGCGAAGACATCTTTGGTGCGCGCACCGGTGTTGCTGATCTCCCACAGCAGAATCTTGGAAAATGAGCGGTTGAACGTTTGTGAAGAGGAACTCTGTCGCACGTTGCCGTTCCACACCGAACGATTGAGGTCGCTCTGGATGCGATTCGCCTGTATCGGAATGCTGCGCAGCGCCTCGCCGAAGAACGATGAGTTCTCCATCACCGCGCGCAATACCTCAGGCTTGACGTCGCGCAACACCTGGGAAGCGTCCTCGTTGAACGCATGCTGCACCGGGAGCATGACCTGCCCGAACCAGCCCGGCCCCATATATCCCTGATAACCCTGCGTGGCGCGCGTGGTCGCCAGGTATTCCCGGCCGGCAAAGCGTATGACCCGGTAGTCCTCGTCGAGTGCCCGTTCCAGCGTCGCGCCGACCGGGATGTGAAAGGCGTCCGAACTGGCGACCACCTGCCCGTTCGTATCGAGCAGCAGGATCACCGGCCAGTCGTCGTCGGCAGACAGGTTGGCGAAGATGCGCTCCATCTCGTTCTCGAAGCGAAAGCAGAGACACAGCACGCCGATCGGCGATTCGCCGTCGGTGACGCGATATGAGTAGACCAGCGCCTTGGCGCAATTGGGCAAAAGATCGATGGCGCCGAAGCTTTCGACGTAGGCGTCGTCCGTCGTCAGCGATGTGTGCAGCAGCGGGTGCCTCGTCTGTCTGACTTCGACGCTGTCGTCGAAGCGTGCCAGCACGCAGCCGGCGGTATCGAGCAGAATGATGTCGGAATAGACGGAATACTTGGCGACGTATTCGGCAAAACGTGCGCGGAGGCTTTCCCGTTCGCGGGCCAGTGCCGCTGCCGCCGATTCGTCGCCGCATGCGTTCGCCTCTCTGGCTTGCGCTGCGTAAAAACCGATGTAGCGCCGGATGTCCTCGTCCGTCGCCAGAAAGCCGATGTCGGCTGTGCGCTCGAAGAGATTGCGTACCAGGATGTCGATGGCCACTTGCGACTTGGCGTTCATCTCCTGCACGCATTTCTTCAGGGTTTCCGTCCCCAACTGGTTGAGGAGGTCGCTGGTCAGCTGATTGAAAGCCTGTCGCGTCCCGCTCATGTCGGTGCCGGAGCCGGACATCTGACCGAGCAGGGTCAGGTTGTCCCACACCGTTTGCAAACTTTGCAACACCTCACGGTATTCCTCGACCGTGTCCATATTGCGTATCATCCCGACGAGGCTGTCGTCGAGTTCGATGTTCTTGTAGCGAGCCATATCCCTGTTTCTCCCCACCCCGACTAACGATGTCTGCGCATCATTTGCAAGCCCCCGTAACCGGGGCATCGCCGAATATGCTCACCGGCCCAGCAGAGATTCTGCATTACGTATACCGGTCATGATCTAAAGCAATATTTGTGCCACTTGTCGTGTGGTCGACAGAAGGCCTTTTCGAGCACAAGGCGTTCGTGCCGTGCGATCAGGGGAGACTCGATCGGGTTTGTTGCGAAAGCGCGATGGGTGGCTGGCTGCTGGCTGTCCAGTGCTGTGTGAATGCCTGTCGCTCGACGCGTCCCGGTTCCGCGTGGAGCAATTGCTGAGGGGCCGTGCCAATCGCCGTCTGCGGCAGGGCCGATAGTGCGCTTTGGGCAACGATGGGTATGTCACCAGACAGTCGAGCAGGTCGGCGACAGGCGTCGGCGCTTCTATCGTCACCGCGCGGGTATCGGGGGGGGGCTGGAAGAGGGTTCCGGCGAGGTCGCCGCGCAATACGCCCTCGATTCCCCGTTCTCCCGGCAGGTCGGAGAGGGGGCGAAGCGATGTCTGGGGAGGGGCGGAAAAAGGGGCGCTGCGTCGCCCCTTTTTGCATTCGGGCGCCGCCCATGGGCTCGCCGCGGCGAACGCCTCGCCGCTCGATCCGGCTTACGCCGATCGGATAGCGTCGTCGCCCGCGCTGCCAGGGGCGGGGCGCACTGCCGGAACTGCATTGGCGCGCATGAAGGTATCCACGGCGCAGCCGACCGTTGTGGAAATGGCGGGGAGCCGATCCGCGTCGCGAGCGTCAAACAGCAGGGGCTCGAAAATCTCCGCCTTCAGCAGCGCCGTGAACTGGGCGGCTGCGACGGTGCAGTCTACCGGCTGCATCTTGCCCGCAGCGATGCATTGCTCGAAGTAGGCTTTCAGAAGCATGCCGCCTTCGCGGGGGCCGCGTTCGTAAAACTGGCGCCCGACATCGGTGCGGCCCGACTCGGCGAACAGCACCCTGAAGGCGGTGATCATTCGCTCCTGACAGAGGATGCCCAGCAGTTGCTCGCCAAAGCTGAGCAGGGTGGCGCGCATGTCTTTGCCGGCATCGAGACTCTCGAACAAGGGTTGGATATTCGCTTTGGCCAAGCGGTGCATGACGTCGAGGAACAACACTTCTTTAGACGCGAAGTAGCTATAGATGGTCGCTCTCGATCCGCCGACGCGCGCGGTAATTTCCGACATCGTGCTTAGGTCAAAGCCCCTCTCGCGGAAGACTTCTTCCGCGACGTCCAAAATTTTCTGGCGTCGGGTTTCCGACTTGGCTCGCATGGTTTTCTCTTCTGCGGTGATCTACTTGAGGCCGGTAGTCTGGCTTGACAGATGGGGCTTGTCAAATGCAGACTGTATTGTACAGTTTAGTAATGGAGCATTTGTGGCCTCGAATACCGAATCTACGCCGTCCGCCTTCTTGCGCTATCGCCTGTGGGGCGTGGCGGGTGTGCTGGCGCTCTCCGCCTGCGCCAGTACGCCGCCCCTGGGCCAACGGCCGGTCATAAAGGAGGTCGCGGCATGGTCCGGCGATCTGACCAAGGGCGAAGTCGCTTGGCCACAGGATCGCTGGTGGAAAACCTATGGCGATAGCCAACTCGATGTCATGATCGATGAAGCGCTGGCCAGTGCCCCCAGTCTGGCCGTCGCGCAAGCGCGTCTGCGTCGCGCCGCCGCCAGCGTGGACGACAGCGATGCCGCTACCGCGCCGCAAGTGTCGGCCAATGCCGATATCAATGCGGCCAAGCAAAGTTATAACTACCTGACGCCACGCTCAATGTTGCCGTCGGGCATTCATGGCTATGGTCGTACGACGCTGGATTTCAGCTGGGAGCTGGATTTCTGGGGCCGCAACCGGGATGCCCTGGCCGCCGCGATTTCGGAGCATGGAGCGGCACAGGCCGAGGCCGCGCAGGCGCGCTTGCTGTTGACCACATCATTGACCAGTGCCTATGCCGAGCTGGCCCGCCTGTTCGCCGCAGAGGACACCGCCAGGGAGGCGGCAGCCGTGCGCAGCAAGACGGCCATGCTGTTTCATGAGCGTTACGCCAATGGCCTGGAGAATCTATCCGGCGTCCGGCAAGCCGAAGCGCGGCATGCCGCCGCCGAAGCCGATCTGCTTGCCTGTCGCGAAAATATCGAACTGCAGCGTCATCGGCTGGCCGCGCTGATGGGCAAAGGCCCCGACCGCGGTTTGTCCATCGTTCGCCCGAGGGTCAATCTGGGGCAGCCTCTGCCTTTGCCCAAAACATTGGAGCTCGAACTGCTGGGCCGGCGACCCGATGTCGTGGCGGCCCGGATGCGTGCCGAAGCGGCGAGTCGGCGCATCGACGTGGCTCAAGCCGATTTCTATCCCAATATCAATTTGACCGCATTCATCGGAATGCAATCTCTAGGGCTCGGGCAGTTGACCAAGGCCGGCTCGGAAATCGGCTCGGCCGGTCCCGCCATCTCCCTGCCGATATTCAACGGCGGTCATCTGCGTTCACAGCTGAGGATAAAGCGCGCCGACTATGACGAGGCGGTTGCCAACTATGAGCAAACCGTGACGGAAGCGTTGCAAAGCGTGGCGGATGCCGCCGTGAGTCAGCGCGAATTGGCTGGGCAGTTGAGCTATAGCCAGCAGGCCGTCGATGCCGCCCGCGCCGCCTGGCAAATCGCTCGCAATCGCTACGAGGGCGGCTTGTCGACTTATCTCGATGTTCTCAGCGCCGAAGACACCCTGCTGACCAATCTGCGCAGTTTGACCGATCTCCAATCCCGAGCCTTTACGCTGGACGTGGCACTCGTGCGTGCCCTCGGCGGCGGTTTTCGGGCCCAATGATTCTTGAAGAAAGATAACGATGAGCAAATCCGTTTCCAATGCCCGGCGGCGTCGCCTGTTCTCTCTGCTGGCGGTTGTCTGCGCCGTGGGCGGGGCCTCGGCTGGCGCCTATTGGTTCCTCTATGCCTCACAGTTCGTGTCTACCGACAATGCCTATGCCAATGCGGAGGTGGCACAGTTGACGGCCTCGGTGGGAGGCATTGTGTCCAGGGTGGACGTGGTGGACACGCAGAAAGTGAAAAAAGGCGACGTGCTGGTGGTCATCGATAGCACCGATGCCCGTCTGGCCCTGCTGCAGGCGCAAGCCGAGTATGCCCGCGCAGTGCGCAAGGTGCGTGGCCTGGTCGCAACCGATTCCGGCCTGGATGCCCAAATCCTCGCCCGCCGTGCCGACGAGGCGCGGACGGCTGCGCAGTTGAAGGCGGCGCAAGCCGACCTGGATCGCGCCAGCATCGATCTCAAGCGCCGTCTGGCGCTTGCGAGTTCTGGTTCGGTTTCCGGCGAAGAGTTGACCCAGGCGCAGAATGCGTTCGTCACGGCACAGGCCAATCTCGGCGTGGCGCGCTCAGCGACCGCCCAGGCGCGCGCCAATCGTGAAGCCGCGCTGGGCTCGCGCGATGCCAATCATGCCCTGATCGACAATAGTTCGATCGAGGCCAATCCGGAAGTGGCGCTCGCGCATGCGCGTCTCGATCAGGCGCGCGTCGATCTGGAACGGACCACGGTACGCTCGCCGATCGATGGTGTGGTGGCGCGGCGCCAGGTGCAACTGGGGCAGCGTGTCCAGATCGGAGCAGGTCTGCTGTCGGTGGTTCCGGTCGATACGATTCATGTCGACGCCAATTTCAAGGAGGTCCAATTGGAAGGCGTCAAGGCCGGGCAGCCGGCCGAGGTGCATGCCGATCTTTATGGTGACAGCGTGACCTATCACGGCGTCGTCGCCGGATTCGCCGGTGGGACGGGAGCGGCGTTCGCCACCATCCCCGCACAAAATGCCACCGGCAACTGGATCAAGGTTGTGCAACGCTTGCCGGTGCGCATCCGCCTGGATCCGCAGGAACTGGCACGCCATCCATTGCAAGTCGGCCTGTCGATGCAGGTCAAGATCAACACTGGCGGCAAGCGCTAAGGAGTCTGCATGTCTTCCCCGACCTTGCCCGGCGGCGATGAAGCGCTGACCGGCGGCATGCTGATATTGGCAGCACTGGCTTTGGCGGCAGCCAATTTCATTGCGGTGCTGGATACCACGATTGCCAATGTTTCGGTTTCCAATATCGCAGGCGCCCTCGGCGTTACGTCGAGCCAGGGAACCTGGGTCATCACGTCCTACTCGGTGGCCGAAGCCATCACCGTGCCCTTGACCGGGTGGCTGGCCTCGCGCTTTGGCGCCGTGCGCGTGTTTGTCCTCTCCATGATGTTGTTCGGTATCTGCTCGGCGCTGTGCGGACTGGCCAATTCCTTCAGCCTGCTGGTGATGGGGCGTATCTTGCAGGGACTGTCTGGCGGGCCGCTGATGCCATTGTCGCAAACGCTGCTGCTACGGATTTTTCCTAGAGAAAAGGCGGCGGCAGCGACCGGATTGTGGGCGATGACGACATTGCTGGCCCCGATTGCCGGTCCGATTCTGGGGGGCGTGTTGTGCGACCGGGCCTCCTGGCCATGGATATTCATCATCAATGTTCCAGTGGCGTTGATTTGCGCTGCCGGAGCATGGAAGCTGCTCAAACGCTACGAACATGCGCTGATCCGCTTTCCTATCGACAGAGTCGGGCTGGGCTTGCTGATCCTCTGGGTCGGGTCTTTGCAGATACTGCTGGATGAAGGCAAGGATCTTGACTGGTTTGCTTCGACCGAAATTTGCCTGTTGGCTCTTTCCGCCGTGCTCGGGTTTCTGTCGTTTCTCATCTGGGAACTGACGGCCGAGCATCCGGTCGTGGATCTGAGAGTGTTCCGGCATCGGGGTTATTCCATGAGCCTGGTCACGCTGGTGCTGGCGTTCGGCGCTTTTTTTGCGATCAATGTGCTGACACCGCTGTGGTTGCAGAACTTCATGAGCTATACCGCGACCTGGTCGGGAATGACGACAGCCTGGAGCGGAGTGCTGGCGGTGATGATCGCGCCGATGGTGGCGGCATTGTCGATGCGCGTCGACGCTCGCAAACTGGTTTGCCTTGGCGTGTGCTGGATGGGGTTCGTGACGGCCTGGCGCTCGTTTGGCGTCACCGATATGAATTACTGGCAGATCGCGATCCCCTTGCTGTTGATGGGGCTAGGCATGCCCCTGTTTTTCGTGCCGTTGACCGGACTGGCTCTGTCGGCGGTAGACGAGGGCGAAATGGCATCCGCCGCCGGCTTGATGAATTTCTTGCGAACGCTGGCTGGTGCCTTTGCCACATCGCTGGTGAGTTCCGTATGGGAAGAGCGCATTAAATTCAATCACGCCGATCTGGTCGGGCAGTTGGATGGCATGGGCGACAGCACCCGTGCCATGCTCTCGTCGGGGATGTCGATGGACGCGGTTCGCGCATCGCTGGACCAGATCCTGAACGGGCAGGCGGTCATGCTGGCGACCAACCAGGTTTTCATGATGATCGCGGTCATTTTTATCGTGGCTGCCATTTCGATCTGGTTTGCGCCGAAAGCACGCCGCGTGGTGGACGGGCCGGTCGGCCATTGAGCGCCATGGGGCCATTGCGGTAGCCTGAAGGTGTGAGGGGCGAGGAGGGGGCGCTGCGGCGCCCTTTCCTCATTTTGGGGCCGACGACATCGTTGCCGCATCTGCGCGCGAACGGGACATTGTCCATCGTTCTCAGTGGTCTGGCCTGGTTCATTCCTTGCTTACCGCATGACTTGGCATGCTATACCTTAAAGTCGGGGTTGTTTCCGGCGATAATTATTCGAGAGGTCTGTACAGCGTTTCTCCTTTGCTTTGAGTGCCGATTTCTGTTTGATATCTCTGCTTTGCACTGCGAAAGGGTGAGGGTATGGTCGCACGACAAGGGTTGAATGAATCGGGGTTGGTTCTGGCGATTCTTGATCGGTGCCCAGTCGGTATTGCTGTTATTGATTATTCAGGAATATACGTCTCGGTAAATCCTGCCTATTGTTCAATCTACGGCTATACAGCGGGAGAGATGGTCGGCTCTTCATTTACCATGGTTTTCCCTGAAGAGGATGGGGGGGTTGTTCTTTCTCGTCACCAAAAATTTCTCGATGTGGGCGGCAGTCTTGGTGGGGAGTGGCGCGTTCGTAGGCATGATGGCGAATTTATTTATGTATGGTCCGAATCTGTTGCTCTGTCGGTAGAGGGGGCATCGTTGAATCGGCTTGTGTACGTGCTGGATATAACCGAGCGGAAGAGAAGCGAAGAATTAATATGGAAGCAAGCGCACTATGATGCGGTGACCGGTTTGCCGAATCGGAATTTGTTCCGGATTCTGCTTGAGGAAGGACGGAGCAGGGCTGAGCTGGAGGGGCACCGCCTGGCTCTTTTCCTGATCGATCTGGATCATTTCAAAGAAGTCAATGACATTCTGGGGCATAGCGCAGGCGACATGCTGCTTGGCAGTATTGCGGCGCGTATAAAGAATTCTCTTGGCGATAATGCGGCCATCGCTCGCCTGGGTGGAGATGAATTCGCATTGATCATAAATGAGCCAGATTATCCTGAGTGGGTTGATGGGTTTGCACAGCGGGTACTGGATGAGTTGGCGCGTCCATTTCATCTGGATGGCGAAGTCGTATTCGTGTCCGCAAGCGTTGGTGTCGCCATTTATCCGGACGATAGCGCTAACGTCGATGATTTGTTCAAATCCGCAGATCAGGCTATGTATGAGGCGAAGAGAGCTGGCAGGAATTGTTTCAGTTATTTTACGCCTGCTTTGCAATGCGCCGCGCTCAACCGTTTGCATTTGGCTAATGAACTTCGCAGTGCTTTGACTAATGACGAATTTGAAGTTTACTATCAGCCTATCATCGACCTTAGAGATGGCAGCCTCAAGAAAGCAGAAGCATTGCTGCGCTGGAATCACCCGGAGCGCGGTGTCGTCGGGCCCTATGAATTCATATCAATAGCTGAAAGTACGGGCCTGATCGTAAAAATCGGAAACTGGGTTGCCAATGAAGTGATTGATAAAATAATATTTTGGCGCGAACGGTTTTTATGTGACTTGCAGATTTCAATCAATGTTTCTCCAATCCAGTTTCGCGTCAGCAATGCGTCCGATTTCGATTGGGTCAGGAAGATTGAAGACGCAGGCCTGGACGGCCGGTCGCTGCTTGTTGAAATCACAGAAGGCCTTCTTTTGAATGCTGATCCGCTGGTGAAGAAAAACTTGCTGTTTTTGAGGGAATCTGGCATCGAAGTGGCGATAGATGATTTCGGGACAGGCTATTCATCGCTCGCTTATTTACGTAAATTTGATATCGATTATCTAAAGATCGATCGCTCTTTTGTCGAAGACCTGGACGGTGTCGGCTTTGATCTGTGCGAGGCGATTGTCGCGATGGCGCACAGGCTTGGGCTGAAAGTGGTGGCCGAGGGAATCGAGACGACAAAGCAGCGCGATGTACTCGCTTCAATCGGGTGCGACTATGGTCAGGGTTATCTTTTCTCCAGGCCGGTCCAATTCGACTCTTTCACTGCCATGCTGAGCAAACGGTCCGGATGCGCATGACGGTTGATGCCTGTGCGAGGGGGGGCTGACTCTGGCTGATGACGACCGCCGGTCACTGCCGTACCCACAGGGTTGAGAAGTCCATCCAGCCGCTTGCCCCGAGTTCCAGGCCCGCCACTGCCGGGTTGGCGCTGACCCCCTGCCGTTCGTGGGAGAGTGGCAATATCCAGCCACCACCGACCAGGCAATCGCCGGCGTTCTTGTATATACGCATGCGTTTTGCGCTGTCTGTCTGGCGCTGCGCGTGCATCAGGCTTTGATCGAGCTCTGCCGCAACGCGATCTTCCAGGGCGGCTCGCAGCACCGGGTTGCTGCCGAACCATTCGTGGCAGCTGTAGTCGCGATCATCGCTCGGCACCTCGCTGGAGAGGACCAAGTCAGTATCCGGCCACCAGTCCGGCAAACGTTCGAATTCGGGGTAGCTGAGGGTGCGTACGATCAGCCTGATGCCAGCACTGGCCAGCCGCTCTGCCAGCGCAGCTGCCAGCGGCTGGAAAGAGGCCAGTTCATAGCAGGCCAGGGTCAGTGTGCTGCCTTTGACCAATGGACAGCGCGCCGGGCCAGTGGGCAGCCTATGCTCCCACTCCGTCAGCAGACCCTGCGCCGGTTTGCGCAGAGGATCGTCCGCCTTGACCAGGGAAGGTTCGGCCAGGAAACGCATCAAGTTCGCGCGTTGTGGGGCGCCCAGACGCAAGCGTGAAGGGTTGCACAACAGATACGTGCATGCCGACAGCAGCGGGCTGTCAGTGCTGATGGCGGATGCGTCCAGCAGCAAGTCGAACGGCGGGTCCATTGCTGTTGTGATGACCCACAAATCGATCTGATCCAGTAATGGACGTTCTCTATGGTAGTGCTCGTGAGCCGCCAGGCTCAGTCGCAGCTCGTTGTGGCGTATCAGTCGGAATGGACCGCTACCCACCGGCAGTCGGGAAAAATCGGCCCCGCGCCTGATCGGCACGATGGAGGCGTTGGCGGTGGCCAGGCGGTTGGGCCAAAGCCAGTCGGTCTCCGCCAGCACAAAACTGAGCGACAGCGTGTCGTGCAGCTCGATGTTGACGAGGTGACGGTATTGGCGTTGCCACGGGTTGAACGCGTCGCGCAGGCGCAATACGGTCGCCGCGACAGCCGTCGCATCCAGCGGCTGCCCGTCATGGAAACGCAGGCCTGGGCGCAGCCAGAAACGCCAGCGACTGCCGTCGTCACTGGCTTCCCAGTAGTGCGCCAAGTTCGGTGACAGCGTTTGCTGCTGACGGTCAAAACTGCACAGGCGGTCGAATAATTGGCGTACCAGGTGCGATTCCAGCCGGCTGCTTGCGTGTAAGGGATCAAGAGAGGTCGGTGCGCGGTGGAGCGGGATGCGCAACTGACGGTTGCGCTTGGCTGCGCCAAGAAAGTCCGGCAGCCGTGCCATCAGCTCACGACGTTGCGGCGTGTCCAGCTGCACGAATGCCTTTTCCAGTTCGCCACGGGCGACCAGTTCGCCAAGCTTGTCCAGTTGCAACTGCTCGGGGGTGAACAACAAGGTGAGCGTCGAGCGCTTCCCACGGCCACATCCCGGTGCCCAATGCAGCCAGCCGCGTGCCTGCATCTTGGAGAGCTGCTGGCGGATATTGCGCTCGCTGCAGCCAAGCAATGTTGCCAGCAAGGGCAGGCCGGGTTGTGCATCGTGGTCTGCGTAGTGCTGGTAGAGCAGTGTGTATTGGTCGTGAAGGCGCATGCGGCAGATTCAAAAAAGGGGAAGCTAATTCTGTTTGTTTCATCCATTTTTGTCTTCTGCTTTTTTGTCGATACTGGTCTGCCTTGTCATGGCCGGAGTCGTCGCATGAGTCGCGTTATTCCCCGCCTTCAGGCCAGTGCGCTGCTGTTGAGCCTCAGCCGGGGGCTGGTCTCGCCCCTGCTGGTGTTGACCTTGAGCCGCCAGTTGTTGTTTTCATCATCGGGTATCGGTTTGTTATTCAGTGCGGCGATGCTGTGCGCGACGTTGTCTGGATTGTACGCGGGCCATCTGGTCGATCGGTTCGACCGTCGTCGTCTGCTTGGAATTGCCGTTCTGCTGATCGCGACCAGTTTTGCCCTGGTGCCGTTCAGCCGGGTGTGGCCGCTTGCGCTGTTGGCGTTATTGCTGTTGGAGGGCGCATTCGCTCTGTATGGCATCGCCACCAAGGCCGTACTGAGCGCCAGGCTGGAGCCTGCCGCGCGTGTCCGTGCGTTCTCACTACGCTACGCCCTCAGCAATGTCGGCTTTGCCGTGGGGCCATTGCTCGGGAGTCTGCTGGCTGGACGAGCGCCCCTGGCCCCATTCTGGCTCGCCGCTGCGCTGACGTTGGCAACTTTGCCGCTGTTGCCTGGTTTGCCGGCAGTTGAAGCCGACAAGGCGGGGGCAGGCTGCCGTTGCTTTGCAGATACGCTGTTGCTATTGCGGCGCGACCGCACGCTTGTCCTGTTTACCTTGGGCAGTGCGTTGGGCTGTGTTGTCCACGGGCGATTTTCTGATTACCTGTCATTGTTGTTGCTGCAAGGTCATCGCGATGCGGACGTGTTGCGCTGGATGTCGGCACTGATTGCCAGCAATGCCGTGACGGTGATTCTGCTGCAGTATCCAGTGGGGCGACTGCAGCGTCATGGCCTGCTATTGAGCTGGATCATGGTTGGTTCAGGCCTGCTGGCCGGCGGACTTGCCGGTTTTGCGCTGGCGGAAAGCCTGCCGGCATGGTGCGCGGCGATGGTTGTGTTTACTCTGGGAGAGATCATCATTATTCCGGCGGAGTATCAATTCATCGACACCATTGCTCCTGATGCACACAAGGGGAGCTATTACGGTGCCCAGCAGCTGGCGAATCTTGGTAATGCCATCAGCCCCTTGCTCAGCGGTCTGGTGCTGTCTCTTTTGCCTCCCGTGTCACTGCTGTTGATGATGATAGCGCTGGCCTTGCTTGGGGCTGGCTGTGTGTGGGCGGCCGCTTCTGCCCGGGCGGATTTGATGGACTGCACCGACTGACCGGTGTCGATAGAGTGTTGAGGGGGGCTTCCGCTGCGGCATGTTGAAAAACGCAGCGGGGCGGTCTGACTCCGGTTTGCGATCGGGCCATCGAGAGGCCAGGGCCCCTGCCGGGGCCGTTTCATAGGCTGGTCTGATGGCGGGTTTATCGGCGATGCGGATACATGATGATGCTCTTGCTGAAGCAGGACAGGGCCTGCGCAGGATTGTGGTAGGTGTACGTCACATCCGAGGCAAAGGCCAGCGACTGCCCTGTGCCGACCTTGCGCACCCGGTCAGGGAGCCGTACTTCCAACTCGCCGGCGTACACATGCAGCATCTCGTGGCAGCCCGGCGCATCGGCTTCGGCTTGATAGCTGTCGCCGGCGGCCAGCTGCCATTGCCATAGCTCAACCGTCATGCCGGGGCGGTTCAGCGACTCGAGCAGATTGCCATGACTATCCGCCTGCTTGCCCTGCCAGATGCGCAGAGGCAGCGCGCTGTGCACCTTGTCTGCCGGGGCTGGCGCCCCCACCACGTCGAGAAACGCGAGCCCCAGCGCGCTGGCCAGCTTGTCGACCGTGGCGATGCTGACATTGCTTTCGCCGGCTTCGATATTCACCAGCATGCGGCGGCTGATGCCCGCCAGTTCGGCCAGCCTGTCCTGGCTCAGGCCACGTTGTTGCCTTGCCCGGCGCAGATTGGCCGATACATTCTGTATGACTTGCAGCGTTCCATTACTCATATTTTGAGCACTATATTGCACAATTTGTACAGTGTGCATTATAGTGCACTTAATGAGCCATCAGCAATGCGAGCGCACCCCATGACGATACAGAGTACGGCCGCCGGCATGCCTGGGCGGAGCGCAAGCCGCCTGCCTGACCTTGTCCTGATCGGGGTGACCATGATCTGGGGCTTCACCTTTCTCGTGGTCCAGCACGCGCTGCACTGGGCCGGTCCGTTTGGCTTTGTCGGTCTGCGCTTTGCCGTGGCCGGCCTGGTCGCCTTGTTGCTGTGCCGACGTGAACTGGCCGGTTTGACGCGGATCGAACTGGGCACCGGATTGCTGGTCGGCTCGGTGCTGTTTGGCAGCTACAGTTTGCAGACCCTTGGCTTGCAGCTGATCCCCAGTAGCAAGTCGGCCTTTCTCACGGGCTTGTACGTCCCGCTGGTTCCGTTGTTTCAACTATTGCTGTTCCGCCGCCATCCACGACTGGCCGCCTGGCTGGGGATTGCCGTCGCCTTTGGTGGACTGGTTCTGCTGTCCGATCCGCGCGGCATGCGGCTGAATTTTGGAGCCGGCGAATGGCTGACCGTCGCCGGGGCCGGTATGATCGCGCTGGAAATCAGTCTGGTCGGGCGTTTTGCCGGCCAGTGTCATCCGCGGCGGGTGGCGGTCGTGCAGCTGCTGACCGTTGCACTGTTGTCCGGCATCGGTTGGCAGATCAGCGGTGAGGCCGCTGTGCAAGCGCATCCCGTGCTGTTGCTCAGTGTCCTGGGGATGGGGCTCGCGACCGCGCTGATCCAGATAGCCATGAACTGGGCGCAGAAAACGGTGCCGGCGACGCGGGCGACGGTCATCTATGCGATGGAACCGGTATGGGCAGGGGTCGTCGGGGCGGTGGCCGGAGAGCAGGTGGGCATCATGGCCGTCTCCGGCGCCGCCCTCATCGTGGCCAGTGTGCTGATCAGCCAGCTCGGCAGTCAGTCGGGCCATTAGACGATTGCCGGCAGAAGCGACCTTTGTCCGGTGGACGGTTTCCTGGTGGCGGCGCGCTTGCCGAATGCCGTGGCAAGCGCCGTTGGTACCGTCTTCCAGCCGCAGCCCTCCCGTCTGGATGCCGTCATGGGGCGCGCCGCCGCCATTCATGCCCGGATCGATGGCGATTTCATTACGCGCGACCCACCGCCAGCCTTGCAAGAAAATCGTGCCGCCTGGTGCGAGACCATTGTCGGTGTGATCTGCGAGGAACAGGCTTCGTTCACGCCGTAAAGCGCGCCCATCGGCAGTCTGACGGCGGGGGCATTGCTGGCGGTCTTCCAGCGTCAATCCGGCAGCGACGGGAAGCGGGCGCTGGAAGAGGCCCGCTCCAGGCGTGTCCCGCCGAATCCTCGCATGCGCGTTGCCGATCTGCGCAGCGATATCGATTTCATCGCGCCCAGCTTCGACTTTGCCCACCGCCAGTGGCAACGCGGGCAGGCATGCTCGTTCGCCTATCACTTCGTTTGACCGTCTTCCCTGCCTGGCCCCGGGGCCGGGCACTGCCTCGATCTCCCTCTTTTGTTCGGCAATCCGGATGTCTGGAGCCGGGCACTCATGCTAGAGGGGGCTGCCCGATTGGCGCTGCCTGGACCGTGCTTCGCGTTTTATGTAAAATGAATAAACAGTTCATTTAAAAACTATGTCTGTTTTTCAATGTTTTACATAAAATTCATGCCGTTGCAATGGACCTGCCTTAGACTCGTTCGAATCATGTCGCTACGAAAAAAACTGCACGCCAGTCAGATCGCGATTGGCAGACCTCTCGAGTTTGACTGCTTTGACAGTCAGGGGCGCTTGTTGCTCAAGAAGGGCCTGGTCATCGAGTCGGAACGGGCGCTGGGGCTGATGATCGAGCATGGTTTGTTCTCCCATCCGGAACCCGCGGCAGCGGCGGGGGTGCAGGCGGAGGACGAGGATGCGCAGCCTTCTCCCTTCCAGCTCCTGACGGATCTGAACCTGCGCCTGAAACAGATCCTCTCCCGAATCGGCACGGGAGAGCCTGCGTGGAACGACGGCGACGGCTGTGATTTCGCGGCACGGGTCATGGGCATCGCCTCGAGTCTGCAGAAAGTGTGCGCGCTAGATGTCGATGCGGCGATCGGTCTGCTTCATCTCGACAGGAACGATCGCTACACGACCCAGCATCCGCTGCATCGCTCCATTGTCTGCGAGTTGGTCGGCAAGCGGTCGGGCATGAGCGAGCATGAGCGCATGCGTGTGATTTGCGCCTCGCTGACCTGTGATATCTCTATGCTTGGATTGCAAGAAGAGCTGACCCGGCAGCATGGCCCCTTGACCGCGAGCCAAAAAGAAGAGATTGAAGTGCATCCGATAAAGTCGGCGGCGATGTTGCGCGCTTTCAATGTCACCGACGACGCCTGGTGCGATGCCGTTGAACATCATCATGAGGCTCTCGACGGCTCAGGCTATCCGCGTAAAGTGTCGCGCACCGGGCTGGCGCCCTGGCCACGCTTGATCGCTCTGGCCGATATTTATACTGCAATGATAACGCCTCGTGCCTACCGGACTGCGATTTCGTCTCGCGTGGCAATGCGCGAGTTGTTTTTAAAGCGCGGCAGCCATGTCGACGAGGGCTTTGCCACCCTGATCGTTAAAGAATTGGGTTTGTATCCCCCCGGCGCCTTCGTCAAGCTGGCTAACGGCGAGATTGCCATCGTACTTCACCGTGGCGAGGACTCTCAAACCCCCGTGGTGAAAAGTGTGCTCGGTCCGCGTGGCATGCCCTTGGTCAAGCATAGGGTGCGCGATACCGTGCAGAAAGAATTCTCGATTCAGGATGTCGCCGAACGCGACAATATCATTCAAATCAATATGAACCAGCTGTGGGGCTACCCGACGGGAAGCGGCCGCGAGGGCGATGATTGATTGCCCGCGCCGCATACGGCGGCTTGCCGCTGCCGTGGTGAGTGGCGCTAGAGCCGGGCACGTTCAGGCGATCTGCACGCACGTATTGCATGGGTAGAAACGGCCCGCTGTGCCAGCCCGACGATAAGTCACCGCATTTCCCATTTCCCTGGACGGTCAGCAATCCCGACCGTCAGTGCACACCGGCCTGAAGGCCGGAGGCGTTGTTGCTGCACTGCAGTTGGCCCATTTGCGCCGGATCGGCGCTTGAATCCGTTCCATGCTGCCATCGCGTCGCATGTCGAGCAGCGTTCGTTCGAACTGCCGGGCGAGTTTTTCGTGGCGTATGGACAGGTGGGCGACGAACTCCAGGTGCTGAAGTGCGGGTTCCTGAATGGTGAGGTCGGAATAGCCGGCCTTTCGCGCCGGGCAGAGCACGCTGCGGGGGAAGACGGCGAGTTTGACGCGACCGCGGCGAAGCATTTCGAAAGCTTGAATGTCGGTTGCGACAAATGTGAAGTGATAGCCGTTGCCCAGTTGTTCCAGTTCTTTGATCCTGGTGCTGGCGACGGAGAAGGGTCGGATGCTTTTCAGCCCGTGGGGCGTAAACACTTTGCCGACCCCGAAGGCCACCAGCTCATCGTCGGCGATGACGACATTGATTCGTGTCAGCCTGGTGTAGGATTTCAGATCAAGATCGGTGCTGCGCAGGCTGTCGCCATCGAGCGTGCCCGCGTCGACGCTTGCCAGGCCCCGTTCCTGGGGCAAGGGCAGGAACCGCAGTTCGTGCCCGAGCCGATGCGCGGCCTCGGTCAGGAGGGCTTGCGACATTTCCGTCAATCTGTTCGGTGGGCTGTTCGGAACGGCAAATGTAAGCTGCAACGCATGCGCCGGCAGGCAGGCGAGCAAGCCGATAGCAATGCCGAGCCGGTATTGGCTTGGATAGATCATATTCGATGGCGCTGGAAAATCGTTTGTTCAGCTTAGCATGCCGGTATGCGAAAGCTGTGCTCGTAGAGGTAATCCGCCATTGTCAGCACGCTTTGAACAGGGGTTCAACGCGGGTTGGCGCAGGCATCCCAAGAGTCGGTCGATCGACTCGATTTTCAAGTATGACGAGTCGATCCCGGTGGTGCGGCTGGCCGGAGACGGTCGGCTTATCCTTCGCGATCGAACGCCTCATGGATCGCGATGCTGATTTCATCCAGTTCGTCATCGCCCAAACCGAGCTCTTCCATAGCCCGTGGGGCCGCCCGCAGCATCTCTGCATCCGGGGCGAGTCCCGTGTAGCTCCGGACGAGAACGTCGCTGATTATTCCCAGTGCTATCAGACGCCGCACCGGGTGGGAAATAGAGTCCGAGACAAATGCCATGTCGTCATGGTGGTGGGTGATCGCGCTGACAACGTCGCCAGGCAATTGCCAGTTGCGTCCGAGCATGGCCCCGACCAGGGCATGGTTGGTCTGGTGCCGGCTGTCCTCAAGCCGGGTGAACGGCAGCGTCTGCATGGGGTCTCGCGCCAGGCGCAGTGTTTCGGAGTAGTCGTCGAAGCGTTCCATCAGCAAGGGGATGCCGAGGTCGGCGAACAGTCCGAAGCTGCGCGCCAGGTCGGGCGATCCGGCACGCAGTTCACGCGCCAGATGGGCCATTGCAATCGAGCGCCGGCTGGATGTTTCCCAGAAATCGGCCAGTTGGTGCTGTTTGCCCCGGAAGGACTCCCGCACCAGAAAACCACTGGCCAGCAGCGACACCTGATTCAAACCGAGCCCGGTGAGCGCGGCCTCGACCGTCTCGGCTTTGCGCGAGCGCTGGTAGTGGGGTGAATTGACGAGTTTCAGAAAGGCCCCCGACAGAGCGATATCTTTCTCCACGATGTGGGCCATCGATTTGATGTTGGGCTCGGGGCTGTCGATCTCGCGTTGCAGATCGGCAAGCAGAGCGGGGCGGGGCGGTATTCGTATCGAGTGGATGAGTGCCGTGACGGCGGCTTCATCGTGGTTTACTGTCGGAATGTCGGTCACGGTCATCGCAATGATCTCAATTTTTCGGTAAATATTTAAAATAAGGGTAGCATGGGCCGTTGGGTTGTGTATGACAAAAAGTAATGGTACGCATTCGTATCGTGTATGCGCTCTACCGGAGTGGGGAACCTCCTGCACCGGTATTCCTTCGCCGCTGTCGATGGCGGGATGTGCCCAGCGCCGACGTATGGTATGCGCATGCTTGCATTTGACAATAATATCGACTATGCGCAAGAATACCCGCGATTCATTTGTGGTCATTACCGTGACGCCAGTCACCGGCCCGTTGTCGCTTCCAGACGTTCCGACCACCGCTCGACCTGCGGCGCAGATCGCACTGCCGCGCCCGGCTTCTGCTTTGTCACGCCGTGTCGCTAGCTGCGGAAGCGCTTGCCCTGGCGCGATGCAGTTCGACTGCGTGCATCGGACTAGCGACTGGCGCGAATAAGGAAGTCATGCGTTTTTCTAATATACATATCGCTTACCGCCTGCTTCTGGTGGTGATCATTGGCGCCCTCGGACTGACCCTCTTCGCCGCTATCTCCTTGTCCAATCTGCACACTACGCTGCTGACCGAACGCGAGGCGAAGACCCAGGAACATATCGACGTCGCCAGGACGACCATACAGAGCATTGCCAGGGAATGGGGCAAGGCCGGGCGTCCGCAGGCGGATGCCCAGCGCATCGCGCTGGATACGCTGCGTTCGGTGCGTTTTTCGGGGAACCAGTATTTCTGGGTTCTCGACACCTCGGGTACGATGCTCATGCATCCGATCAATCCGGCTCTGGTCGGCAGCTCGGTGCTATCGGTGACGGGCGGCGACGATGCCCATATCTTCGCCGATATGATCGATGTCGTTCGACGCAAGGGCAGCGGTTTTTACCACTACACATTGAAAGCGCCGGGTGAGAGCGAAGCCAAGGCCAAGCTTGCCTTTGTCGTCGGCATCCCCGAGTGGAACTGGGTCGTCGGCACCGGGGTGTATCTCGACGATATCGATACCCAGTTCTGGCAACTGGCCTTGCGGCTAGGAGCCATCGGGGGGGCGGTGCTGATTCTGAGCGTGGCGGTCTCGATGATCATCACGCGTGGCGTGGTGCGGCCATTGTCGCGCGTGGTTGATGAAACCGGTGATCTGGCGCTGGGGCGACTGGACAAGGACATTCCCGGCACGGAGCGTGGCGATGAAATCGGCGATATGGCGCGGGCGCTGTCCTCCGTGCAGCGCAATCTGGCCGGCACCGTCGCTGTTGCCGACCGCATCACCCAGGGCGACCTGACCGTTAGCGTCGAGCCGATTTCGCAATGGGACAGGCTGGGCTTCGCCCTGCAGAACATGACGACGCAATTGAGCGGACTCGTCGGCGATACGTCGGTCGCGGCGGGTGCGGTGTATGGCGGCGCCAATACGATCTCCACTTCGGTCGAGAGCTTGTCGGTGGCGTCGAATCAGCTGTCGGCCTCGGTAACGGAAATCGCCGCCACGATGGAAGAGCTGTCTGCTTCGGCGTCGCAGATTTCGGAGTACTCGGGTTCGGTGGCCGACATCGCCAGTCTGTCCTGGGAGAGTAGTCAGAAAGGCGTGCAAGCCATGGCATTGCTGAGCTCCAAAATGGAGAGCATCCAGGCGGAAAACCAGAGCAGCCTCGACGAAATCATCGAGCTGGGCCGAACGTCGAAAGAGATCGGCCGCGTCATGACGATCATTAATTCGATTGCCGACCAGACCAAGTTGATCGCGTTCAATGCCGCCCTCGAAGCCGCCAGTGCCGGCGAGGCCGGCCGCCGTTTCGGCGTCGTTGCCGCCGAAATTCGCAGGCTGGCCGATAATGTCACCGAATCCACCAGCGAGATCGAGGCGCGGGTCAACCAGATTCAGGATTCGATCAACCGCTTGGTGATTACGTCGGAGAAGGGGGCGAGCAGCATAGACGAAGGCAAGTCCGCCGTCGCTCATACCGCCGAGCGCCTCGACGATATGGTGGAAGGCGCGCGCAAGACCAATGTCGCCGCGCAGCAAATTTCCTTGTCCACGCAGCAGCAGAAGACGGCGGTGAGCCAGGTCGTGATCTCGCTGCGCGAAATTGCCGATGCTAGCAAACAGACAGCGTATTCAATGACGCAGCTGAGCGAGGTCAGCCACGATATGGAGGGGCTGTCTGCCGGCCTTAAAGATCAGGTCGGCCGCTTCCGTACCGAATCGGACTCTTGAGCGGAAGGCGCGGCAAAGCGATGGAAACGACAGCGGCGGATCTCGCCCCTTTCAAAAGCCTGGTGGCGCAGCGGTGCGGTCTTCGGTTTGATCGGACAACCGAGCCCAGTCTTGCATCGGCCCTGGCCAAACGCATGGAAGTCACCCGGGCGGCGGCGCTTTCTGCGTATTACGCCCGGCTGCTCGGCGACGAATCCGAGTTTCAGGAGTTCGTCACCCATCTGACGGTCAACGAAACCTATTTCTTCCGCGAACCGTCGCAGCTGGCATTGTTGACTGACGTTTTGCTGCCGCGGCTGCTGGCCGGGAGGGATGGAGGCGAGCCGATACGGATTTTCAGCGCGGGTTGCTCCAGCGGAGAAGAACCGTACTCGATCGCAATGGCCGTTCGGGAAAAATTCGGCGCAGGCATTCACGGCCAGGTGAGCATTGTCGCGGCGGATATCGATCGCTGCGCGCTGGCTCGCGCCCGTCAGGCCGAGTATGGCGAGTTTTCGTTTCGCGCGCTGTCGCCCGACTTGCGCGCGCGGTATTTCTCTCCCCGCGGAGCGCATAGGAGCGTGCTGGACGCCGCCGTGCGCGACGTGGTCGAATTTCGCCAGTTCAATCTGCTGACCCCGCATTATCCCTCGGGGCTGAGCGGCTTCGATATCGTGTTCTTCCGCAATGTTTCCATTTACTTCGACGCCGATACCCGCAGGGCTGTCCTGCAGCGCCTGCATGCCGTCATGAACGACGGCGCCAGCCTGGTGCTGGGGGCGTCGGAGACCCTGGCCAATGACCTGGGCGTCTTCGAGCTTCGTGAAGCGAGCGGGGGGTTCTACTTCGCCAAAAGCGCGGCCGCGAACGGACACATGCCGCTAGCCCGCCCGTCGCCGGAAGCGAAACCGCCGGCGCCGACGAGAACGGTGCCGTCGCCGCGCCGATCGCCCGCCCGCCCGCAGCCTGTGGCCGAGGCCCCCGCCGTGACGGCGCCGGGCTGGAGCGCGACCATGGAAGCGGTTCGCCGCTTGTTGCGCGACAAACAGCATGAACAGGCCCTGGCGCTGATCGGCTCGCTTGCGCCGGAGGATGATATTCGCCCGCGCTTGCTGGAGAGTCATGTCCGGTTGCAGATGAGGCAGTTTTCCGAGGCGGCCGGACTCGCGCGCCAAGTGTTGCTGTTTAATAACTGGTCGGCGGAAGCCCACATGCTTATCGGACTGGCCTGCAAATGGCAGGGGGATGTCGAAAATGCAGTGCGCGCATTCCGGATCCTTGTCTACTCCAAGCCGGACTGTTGGCCTGCCCACTATTACCTGGCCGCCCTGTGCCGGGATGACGAGGCCAGCGCCCGGCGCGGATTCGCGACCGCGCTCAGGCAGATCGACGCGCACCCCGATCCCGATGGCGGGCTCGAGCTGCCGCTCGACCTTCCCGTCGCCGACATCCGGTTTCTGTGCGAGAGGCGCTCCGCTGCGGCGTCGTCGATGACTCGGGTGGCCAGCCATGGCGCTTGATCCGAAAAAATTCGCGGCCCGTTTCGTTGCGGAAGCGCGGGAGCACATCGGACGTCTCGAAAGGGGGCTGGCGGCGCTTTCTGCCGCGCCTGCGGACCCCGAACTGATCAATACGGTCTTTCGCTCGGCTCATACCATCAAGGGGGCATCGCGCATGCTGAAGTATGGCGCGATCAGCGAGACCTCGCACAAGCTCGAAGATGCGCTCGATGCCTTGCGCAGCGGCAGCATTATCCATACCCCGGAACTGGTCCGTCATTTGCAGCGCGGCGTCGATGCCATTGCCGGGCTCGTCGAGCAGGTGGCCGAAGGGCGCGAACCGACCGGCATCGATACGGAATGGTGCGCCGAGTTGGAGCAGGCGGTCGGCGGGTCCGCGGCACGGCAAGCGGCGGCGCCATGCGAGGCCGAGCCTGAACGGCCGACGCTCGATATCGGCGCCTCGCCTCTGAAGTCGCCTGATACGGTGCGCGTTCCGATGAGCAAGCTCGACGAGTTGATCAAGTTGATGGGCGAGGTGGTGTCGAGCCACGGCCGGCTGCGCCAGCGCCTCGATGACAGCCGCGCCCTCGAACGCAGCGCCTTGTCCGAGGGTCTTTCGGCTTCGGGGCGCGCTCGCCTGCATACATTTACTCAGCAGTTGAAGGACGATGTCCTCGCACAGGAAAGGCTGATGGACGAACTGCACGGCAAGGCGCTCGTCATGCGCATGTTGCCGCTTTCCGGGATATTCGAGGCGCTGCCGCGCAGGGTGCGCGAGCTCGGGCGTTCCATGGGCAAGGAGGTCGAGTGTACGGTCGAGGGCCTGGACATCGAACTCGACCGGCAGTTGATTGATCGTTTGAGCGACCCGCTGCTTCATCTGCTGCGCAATGCCGTCGATCACGGTATCGAGAGCGTGGAGCAGCGCGAACGCGCAGGCAAGCCGCGCCATGGCCGTGTCCATCTTTCCGCCAGGCAGGACGGAGGCTGCGTCGTCATCGATATCCGCGACGATGGCGCCGGCATCGACATCGGCGCTCTGCGCGACAAGGCTGTCCGCAAGGAGTTGATGAGTCAGGAAGCCGCGCAGGCTCTTTCGGACCCCGAAGTCGTCGACCTGATTTTTGTGCCGGGATTCAGTACCAGCGCCATCATCACCGACGTATCCGGCCGCGGCGTCGGCATGGATGTCGTCAAGCGCTGCGTGATTGATGAGTTGCAGGGCGCGGTTGCTATCGATACCCGTACGGGAGCGGGTACGACCTTCTCTCTGCGGCTGCCGCCTTCGCTGGCTGTCATGCGGGTGCTGCTGGTATCGGCCGGCGGAAAGCTGTTCGGCTTTTCCGCCCAGCAGCTTGCGCAGCTGTGGCAACTGCCCGAAGAGCGTCTGCTCACCGTCGCCGGGCGCCGGGTGGTGGCCGTCGACAACGAATTCATTCCCGTGGTCGGGCTCGCCGATCTGATGTGCCTGCCTACGCGCGGCACGTCGTCTGCCGTCGATGTTCTGTTGGTGGTCGTGCGGGTTCGCAACGAAAAACTCGCGCTCAGGGTGGACGCACTCGTCGATGAACACGACCGGGTACTCAAGCCCTTGCCGGCTCACCTCGCGCATCTGGACATGGTCGCGGGTATCGTGGTGACCGGCCGCAACGAGCTCGTGAGCGTGTTGCATGCTCCGGCACTGCTGGAACGGGCGCGCCATGCCCGGGCTGACGTGCGCTTGCACGACGATATGGCGTCGCCGTCGCGGCCACGCATCCTTGTCGTCGACGACTCGCTCAATACCCGCGAAATCGAGAAGGATGTGCTTGAAGCTCACGGCTATCACGTCACCCTGGCGGAAGATGGGCGGGACGGTCTCTACAAGGCCAGGAACGGCGATTTTGACGCCATTCTCACCGATGTCGAGATGCCCAATATGGATGGATTTACACTGACGACGCTGTTGCGGGAGGAAGAACGCTACCGGACGGTGCCCATCATCATCATCACGTCGCGGCAGAAGGAAGAAGACCGTCGCCGCGGCATCCAGGTCGGTGCCGACGCCTATATCGTGAAGGGCGATTTCGATCAGGGGCACCTGATCGAGATATTGCAAAGCATCCTGGGATAATCGTTGTTATGAAAAGAGAAAGCGATGCGGATACTGGTCGTGGATGACGATCCTTTTGCTGCCGAAATGGTTGCGGCCGTGCTGGAAGACGGCGGCTGCGATGCCATTGTCGTGGACGGCGCCGGGCCCGCGCAAACCGTGCTGAATGCCGACAAGGACTTCGATGCGATTGTCTCCGACATGAATATGCCGGGGCAGAGTGGCATGGAGTTGTTCCGTGCCTTGCGTGCGCAAGGCAGCAGCGTGCCCTTCATCCTGCTTAGCGCAGACGACCCGGATGTCCTCGCGCAGAGGGAGCCCCGGCTCGATGCGTGCATCGCAAAGGATGCCGACCTCGAAACGTCGTTGATGGTGACGCTCGCCGACGTGCTGCTGCCGCCGGCCGATTGACATCGAATCACCGTTGGAGACCTGTACATGATTCCCACCCATACCGCTTCTTTGCGCGACAAGGTCGGGCACTTGCGTAGCCTCTTTCTCGCCAGATTGCCGGGAATGCTGGAAGAAGCGAGACTGGCTTGTCTGTGCTTGAGCGGGGGCAAGGCGGCCGAGACTGCGATCGACGATTTGCAGCGTCTGTTTCACAACCTCAAAGGCACGGCGGCGACTCTCGGGCTGCCCGAGCTGAGTGCCGAGAGCTCGAGCGCCACCGAACTCGTGGCCGGCTGGCGACTGATGCCCGTCGCCATGCGCAGCGAAGTCCTGCCATCCTGGCAGCGGAAGCTCGCGAACAGCATTGCCCGACTTGCCGTGCTCGAGTGCCAGGCGTCCGCGGCGCTGCCGCCGCCTCAGGGTGCGGCAGCGCCGGATTTGCCGCGTTCGGCGCGTGACAAGAAGCCGGATCTGCGTCTGAAGCGGGTTTATCTCTGCGATGCCGAGCTGGACGGCAGACAACTCGAATCGCCGCTGCTTTGTTTCGGTTACACGCTCACGAGTTTTTGCGATACCGCAAGCCTGTTGCGAGCCGCCGCTGCCGAGTGCCCCGATGCCATCGTCGTCCAGGCTTCGATGGCGACGGGTTTGGCCGGGTACGAGAACCGCAGCGACACGCCTTTGCTGATCGTCGGCGATGACGGCGATTTTGCGACGCGGCTTGCGGCGGTCAAGGCGGGAGCGGTTGCCTATTTCCAGAAACCGATCGCGGGTCACGAACTCGTCGAGGCGCTGGACATGGCGACGACACAGCTCGAACCCGCTCCGTATCGGGTGCTGATCGTCGATGACGAGCCGGAGATGGCGGATTACCACGCTTCGATACTGGAGTCGGTCGGCATGAGCGCTCGCCGCCTCAACGAGCCTGCCCGCATCCTGGAGGAACTGGACGAATTTCAGCCCGATTTGTTGCTGATGGATGTCTATATGCCGATCGCTTCGGGGCGGGAGCTTTCCCGCGTCGTTCGGCAGATCCCCCAGTTTGTGGGTTTGCCCATCCTCTTTCTGTCGAGCGAGACCGACAAGATGGAACAGGTATCGGCCTTGCAGGTGGGCGCCGACGGTTTTCTGACCAAGCCGATACCGCCCCAGGATCTGATTACCGCCGTCGCCGTGCGTGCCGAGCGCACGCGTGTGCTGCGTTCGCTGATGATGCGCGACAGTCTGACCGGGCTGCTCAACCACACGACGCTGTCCCAGTTTCTGGAAACCTCGCTGGCCGCGGCGCAACGGCAGGGCGTGCCGCTCTGTTTCATGATGCTGGACGTAGACAGGTTCAAGGTCGTCAACGACACCTACGGGCACCAGGCCGGCGATCAGGTGCTGATGGCGCTCGCGCGGGTGCTGAAGCAGCGCTTGCGCAACTCCGACATGATAGGACGGTATGGCGGCGAAGAGTTCGCCGCCGTGCTCCAGGGAGTGGGGGTGAGCGAGGCCGTCCGTTTCGTCGATGCGATTCGCGAGGATTTCGCTGCGCTGACCTTCAAGGCTGGCGACAAGCGCTTTTCCTGTTCGTTCAGCTGCGGCATTGCCGGTTTTCCCGACTATGAAACCGCGGAAGGGCTGGTCTATGCCGCCGATCAGGCGCTGTACGCGGCCAAACGCGGCGGGCGCAATCGTGTGATCGCCGATGCCGCCGCCGACGCGATCGCCGGGGAGAAGCAATGAGCGCAAATCCGGTATCGCTCGATCAGATCCTGGCCCGACGCCAGGCGCACTCCGGCCCGGTCGTCGATGTCGACGAAGCCATGCTCAAACTGGTGATCGTGTCGCTGGGCGAGCACTGGTTTGCCTTCCATGGCGACAAAATCGTCGAGATACTGGCCGATTGCCCGGTTTACTTTCTGCCGGGCTGCCCGGAGTCGCTCGAAGGCGTGATCAATGTCCGCGGGGATATCGAATCGGTCATACAGCTGCGTCCTGTTCTCGGCCTGCCGGAATCGGATACCGTCGCCGATTCGCGGATTCTGCTCGCGCGTGCGGCGGGCATGCAAAGCGGGCTGCGTGTCGATAGGGTCGAGGACGTGCTCGATATGCCGGCGAGCGCGATCCAGCCGCCGTTGTCGACCTTGCCCGTTCCATTGCGCGATATGGCGCTGGGCATTGTCACTTTCCGTGGGCACGCAGTTCATCTGATCGATCTGGAAACGGTGTTCGCCGACTACCGGAACGGTCTGCATTAGTCATGGAGGCGACGGCGCTGGAGATGGTGAGTTTTACCGCGGGAGGATTCCGCTTCGCCATGGAAGCCAGACATGTGCGCGGCATGAGTCGCACGACAGAAGAGGGCGACGCCGACGCCGGGCGGCTGATCGGGCTGCCGGAGGTGGCGGGCGAACGCCGTATTCTGCATATCGGTGTCGAGGGACGTCGTGTCGCCGTCGGCGGCCCGGTCGAACTCTCGGCCTTGCCGGCCTCGCGCATTTTCGCCTTGCCGCCGCTTCTTGCGGCCCGGCTCAGCCTGCGCGGCGTCCGCGCGCTGGCCCTGCACGACGACGGGGCGGTTTTTATCGTCGACCCGGCGAGCCTTCTCGGCGAGTGAGGCCGAGGCGTTCGCGACCGGCCGTGGGGCAAGGGGGCTCACTCGAAATCGGTGCTGAGCGATACCGCTTCCCTGGCTGCGATTTCTTCGTCGAGCAGTGCGAGCTTTTCCTTCACGCGCGAGATGGCATCTTTTCCGAGTAGCAGGTGTGCCGGCGGCTGTTCGGATTGGCCGAGGTGCGTCCCCCACACCGATGCCCTTTTTGCGCCCCATTTCGGGGACGCGCGGCAAGTGGGCGGCTGGCCCGGCGGTAGAGGCGCATCATGTTCTGTTTTTTCAGTGCGTGGCCGAAAAGCGTATGGTCTGCCATTGCATGGCAAAGCACACGTTGTTTGATGCTACTTGGGCGTTTACCGATGCCGTTCTGCTGTGCCAGCGCGGCCTTTTGCCCGCCGCAGCGTGTCCTTCGCCCGGCCATATCGCTTCGATTTAGCCGCGGTCAGACAGGAATGCCGGCCATTTCGTGTGATCCAGCAGTGACGGTGTCTTCCCTGCGCGATTTATCACGAGTCGGGCGCCGTCGCGGCTCAGTGTGTGAGCCGATGTTCTGCCTTTCGGGCTCCAGGGGGCATCCATGTGGCTAATATATTTAAAATATATAATCCAATCAATTTTAATTACTTTTGTGAATGTTCTATCGGATTTATCGTAGTGGCTGATTCGATCAGATTCCGACAAGAAGGTCTTCACAATGGCAATGTCACCGATTCGTTTTTTTCTCCGGAGCGGACCGCACTCCGGTCGTCTGCTGGCCCTGATCACGGCGCTGACCCTGGTCACGGTGCCCGTACTGGGCGCGGAACCGCCCGTCACGAAAACGATACGGGTCGGGATTGTGGGCGATGAGGATGTAGAGATATGGAAGGGCGTGGCTGCCGAGGCGCGCAGACATGGCCTGAAAATCGAGGCGGTTCCGTTTTCGGACTATGTGCTGCCCAATGAGGCGCTCGAGCGCCATGAACTCGACGCCAATGCTTTTCAGCACAAACCGTATCTCGACAACCAGGTGAAAACCCGCGGTTATCATATTGTTCCCGTTGCTTATACCGCGATCTGGCCGATAGGGTTGTACTCGCGTCGACACCCGTCGGTCGCGGCCTTGCCCAAGGGCGCAAAAATCGGGGTGCCGAATGATCCCTCGAACGAAGGGCGTGCCCTATTCCTGCTGCAGGCGCAGGGGCTGATCAAGCTCAAGCCGGGGGCGACCATCCTCGCCACGGTATCCGATATCGTGAGCAATCCGAGAGGCGTCGTCATCAAAGAGTTCGATGCCGGCATCGTCGGTCGCGAAATCGACGAACTGGATGCGGCGGTGGTCAATACTGACTGGGCACTCAAGTCCAGAATCGATGTCAATAAGGAAAAGATTGCTCAGGAACCGATCCGAGGCAATCCCTATGCCAACTTCATCGCGGTCAGGACCGGCGATGCCAATGCTTCTTGGGTGAAGACGCTTGCGGCCGCCTATCAGACTGATGCCACTAAGCAGTCGCTCGCTCAGCAATACCATGGCACGGCTGTTCCTGCCTGGTGAGCCCTGCTCGCAGCGGTCATCAAAGGCCGTCGTTTCCGTTTTGAAGAAAGAGTCACCATGTCACATCCACTGGCGGCCATTGCCAGCGATGAGGCTCTCCCCGCAGCGGTCGACGTGCTTGTCGTCGGCGGGGGCATCATCGGGATTTGCGCCGCTCTCGATCTGGCCCGCCGCGGCTTAAGGGTTGCCGTTGTCGAAAAGGGAGAGATCGCGGCTGAACAATCGAGCCGTAACTGGGGCTGGATTCGCCAGCAAGGGCGCGATCGGCGCGAATTGCCCCTGATCGTGAAGAGTGTGGCGATCTGGGAAAGTCTGCAAGCCGGATTGAGCGGCGATATCGGATTTCGGCGCACGGGCTTGACCAGCCTGACGCGCAGCCGCAAGGAGCTCGCGCGCTGGCAGCGGTGGGCCGAGCGTGGCCGTGCGGCGGGGATCCGAGTCGAGTTACTGGATGCCGTGGCCGCGGAGCGGGCCTTGCCGAGCCGGGGCCGCCCCTGGGTGGGCGGTATTGCGACGCCCGATGATGCTCAGGCCGAACCGTCGGTCGCCGTCGTTCTGCTAGCAGAGGCGGCGCGCAATGCGGGCGTCACCCTGCACCAGCGAACGGCGGTCCGTGGACTCGATATATCAAGCGGTCGTGTCCGTGGTGTATTCACTGAGCATGGCCCCGTCCGTGCGTCCTCGGTGCTGGTCGCTGCCGGAGCGTGGAGCTCGCGCTTGCTGAGGCCGTACGGCATCCGCCTTCCGCAGCTGGATGTCCGTTCGACCGTCGTGCGTACGCCGCCGACCCCGCCTCTGATCGCATCGACCTTCTGCTCCAGCGATTTTTGCCTGCGCAACCGGCTTGATGGTGGCTTGACCTTGACCCTGCGCGGACATGAGACCAGCGATCTTGTCTTGGACAGTTTCCGCTATTTCTTCGCTTTTCTGCCGCTGTGGCGACGGCATTTCCGCGATCTGAAACTGTGCCTGGGAGCCCCCTTTCTGTCTTCGCTTGTCCACGGGGGCACGCGTTCCCCCGACCGTGTCTCGCTGTTCGAGCGTATCCGTATCAACGATCCTGCACCCGATGCCGGCGCCGCCCAGCTCGCGCTGAAGCGTTTGAACCAGGGGCGCCCAGAACTGGGCGGAGTCGTTGCCGCGGAGATATGGGCCGGCCGCATCGATATGACGCCGGACCTGCTGCCCGTTATTTCGGCGGTATCAACGGTTGAAGGACTGGTCGTCGCGACCGGCTTCAGCGGGCATGGCTTCGGTATCGGACCCGGTGCCGGCCGGTTGGCGGCTGATTTGATCACGCATGCGCCGCCGCTAGTCGATCCCCATGCCTTCCGGCTCGGTCGTTTCGACGAGGAGGCGATTTTCATTGATCCAGATGTCATTTGAGAGCGACCTCTGGGCCAGAGGCCGGCTATCGGACAGTGTCCGTTTTGTGCATTGGAGCCCGTAATGAGCCAAGGATGTGTAGACCGATTACGCGCACAAGCGCTATTGCAAGAGGCTGGGCTGGATGCCCTGGTGATCAGCGAGCCGGAAGGTTTTCGCTATGTCACGGGAATGAGCCAAGGGGTGGCGGGAAGTTTTCGCCGCGCCGGCGCGGGATTTGCCCTGATCCCCGCCGATCCTGCCGAACCCATCGCTGTCGTCGTGGGGGATCTGAATGAGGAGGCTTTCAAGCATGCGGCCTCTGGGTTCCGGGTTCGTTCCCACCCGCTCTGGGTCGAGACGGCACGGATCGAAGAGGGGGAAAGGGCGATTGAGCGCGCGATAGCCGACGACTGGTCGGCTAGTCGCCCATCCGGCTTCAAGCGTCCGGCCACGTTCGATCTCCGGTGCGCGATCGGGGAACTGAAGGTCTTGCTCGCACAAAGTGGTTTGGCTAAGGCAAGGCTGGGGTTCGATCTGGATTTTGTTCCGGCTGCGGATTGGTTGCTCATCCGCACGGCACTTTCCGGCGCGATGCTGCTGGATGGCTCGCCAGCGTTCAATCGCCTGCGCATGGTCAAGACGCCTGCCGAGATCGGGCGCCTGCGTCTGGGGGTCGAACTGGCCGAAGCCGGAATTCGTGAACTGCAACGGTCCGCGGCTGAAAATCAGACTGCACGGGACCTGGGGCGGGCATTTCGCAGCGGCGTCGCTCATGAAGCCGCTGCCCGGGGCGTGGCGCCACCGCCGAGCTGGGACTATATTTCGATCGGCCCCGATCCGTGGCGGGCGGGGGGGAAGCTCACGCCTGGCACCCTTGTCAAAGTCGATGTTGGGTGCGTGATCGACGGCTACTCGTCAGACTCGTCACGTAATTTTGTCTTTGGTTCCCCGAGTAGCGCGCAGGCCCGGTTTCACCGCCTGCTCGAGCAGGCTTTCGATGCGGGGCTGAGCCATGTGGCCCCGGGTCAACCCCTGGCGGCCGTTCACCGGGCCATCACCCGGGTCCTGGAAAACGGGGGGTTGTCCGGGTTCAGTCGCGGACATTTCGGGCACGGCCTCGGGCAGTCGTTGTTCTCGGAGCAATGGCCATTTATTTCGGCGGATAGCGAGCTGCTGTTCGAAGCGGGAATGGTGATGGCGCTGGAGGTGCCGATCTATGTCACCGGACTCGGTGGCTTCAATATCGAGAGTCAGCTGCTGCTGACCGAAACCGGGGTGGAAGACATGAATACACTGCCGCGGCAACTGTTGTCGTTGCCGGCTGTGCCAAACGCGTAGCGCCGCAGTCTGCTCCCGCGTAAAAGGTTTGACCGTGCATGCCCTGCATGAAGAGGTCATGTATGTGGCACTGGCATCCACGCATGCTTTGGCACGGAAAAGAACGCTCTCCTGCGACGGCTTGTCCGCGCAGACGATGTTCTGGTTCAAGCGTTCGCTGAATCCGGGTTTCTAGGATCATTGCCAGTCGTATTTTCAGGAGTGGCGATTTTGCCCCACGAATCGTTCCCGAGCCTGCGGATCACCCTATTCTTCGCGCTACCCGGGCAAGCCGCTGATGGCGGGCGTAGGAGTCGTCTATTCCGGCGCGAATCCTTCGCCGGTTCTGGCGGCGTTTCCGGAAAGCCTATCTTCCGCGAGCACGGCCTGAGGACAGGCGTGCCGTGAAGCACTCGGCCTCGCCTGGAACGGCTGTCGCGCAACGACATTTTCGTCTCGGGTCGAATGAGCCCCCCGTCTCTGCCTCGATCCGGAAACCAGACCGTTCATGACGCTGTTGTAAGCCGGCGGGCTCGACGCCAGCGAGCCGCTCATCATGTCTCTTGATCGAAAAGAGCGTGGATGGTATTGCTGAGGTCGTCGAACTCGTCGTTGCCCATCCCCAGCTCGATCATTGCCAGTGGGGCGGTGCGCTGCAGTTCGGCGCTGAGTGGCCTGGCCGTGTAGTGGTGAATGATGACATCGCTGATCGCTCCGAGTGCGATCAGGCGGCGCACCGGCAGCGATGTTTGACCCGCCTCGAACACATCGCGGTCATGGTGGCGGTCGATGGCGAGCACCACATCGTCCGGCAGTTTCCAGTTGCGCGCCAGCATGGACCCGATGACCGCATGATTGGTGTGGTGCTGCCTGTCTTCAAGCTCGGTGAAGGCGGCGCATTGCGAATCCTGTGCCTGGCGCAGGGTTTCGGGGTAGTGGCTGAAACGCTCCATCAGCAGGGGAATGCCGAGATCGGCGAACAAGCCGAAGCTGCGCGCGAGGGCGGATGAGCCTGCGCGCAGTTCGCGCGCGAGGAAGGCCATGGCGCTTGAGCGTTGACTCGACGTTTCCCAGAATCGGGTGAGGTCGTAGCTCTCGCAGTGAAACGATTCGCGCACGAGAAAGCCTCCGGCCAGCAGTGCCACCTGGTTCAAGCCGAGCCCGGTCAGGGCCGCCTCTACCGTTTCAGCCTTGCGTGCACGATTATAGAAGGGGGAATTGATCATCTTGAGAAAGGCGCCCGACAAGGCGACGTCCTTTTCCACGACGCGGGCAAGTGTTTTGAGATTGGGGTCGGGCCGGTCTATCTCCTGCTGCAGATCGGCAAGCAGGCTGGGCCGTGGGGGGATGCGTATGGAGTGAAGGGTAGCGTCGATGTTCGGGGCTGCGGGACGGGGTCGCTCGATGCATGCATTTGTCATTGTCTGATCCGGTCTGTTTAAGCGTTATTTAAAATAAGGCTACCCTTGTAATGTGAATGTTGCGAGTCAGTGCGAAGATAAATCAAAACTGCCGATTTTCACCCCGTGCCGGACAGGCCCGCGCCGAGCGATCCGGCTGCTGGCAGCAGGTGGGGCGAGGCGGGGTGGGCGATAACCATGACTTGGGTGCGTTCTATGATTGCTGTGGCGCGTGCGGCCCGCTTGTGGCGCACTTTACTGTTGGCGGCCCTCCTGGCCGGCCTTTCTGTCCCGGCTGTCGCCATGGCGCCAGATCCGGTTCCCGGTTTTGCACATGGCACGACTGGCGGCAGTGCGGGCCCCATCGTCCATCCGCGCACGCTGCGCGAGCTGGAGGATGCGCTGTGCATGAGCCATGACGCGCACGGTGTGTGCACGGATTCGTCTCCGCGCGTGGTGCTGATTGATCGGGTGTTCGACTTTCGGGGCAGCCTTGTGCAAGACGGAACGGCGTTGCTGCATGAAACCGGTTGCCGGGTACGGGCGTGTCCCGACGGGGCGGGGCAGTTGGCCTTGGATCGCGTCGATTTCTGTCATGGCCGCGAGTCCACACCGGTCGAGGTGGACAGAGCCGGGGTCCGTGCCTTGCTGACGATAGGCTCGAACAAGACTCTGCGCGGCATCGGTGCCGATGCCGGCATCGTCGGTACCGGCTTGATGCTGCGCTCGGCCAGCAATGTCATCGTGCAGCGGCTGACAATCAGCGATATCAACCCGCAGGCGGTCTGGGGCGGAGATGCCATCACCCTCGACGGTGTCGATCATGTCTGGCTCGACCACCTGCGCGTCGCGCAGATAGGACGACAAATGCTGGTTACGGGCTTCTCGGCCGCCCGGCATGTCACGGTCTCCAATAGCGAATTCGACGGCCGGACCGCGTATTCATCGACGTGCGACGGGCACCATTATTGGTTGTGGCTGTTTCTCGGCTCCGACGACAGCATCACGCTCGTTGGTAACGACATCCACGACACGTCGGGGCGCGGGCCCCACAGCGGCGGGATGCACGAGGCCCGCGTCAGGGTCCAGATCGTCAACAACTACTTTCACGATATCAGTGGCGAAGGTGCGGCGATGTCGCGGACAGCGCTGTCTGATTTGCTGATCGAAGGCAATGTGTTCGAGCATGTCACCTATCCCGTGTTGTCCGATCCACGGCAACCCGGGCCGGCTTTTGCTCCGTTTGCGCCGGCACAGGCCGAACGGTGCCGGACCTGGCTTGGCCGTCGTTGCGAAATCAATCTCGCAGACAGCGCCATTCGCCGTGACTCCGTGGACGAGGACGCGCTGCCGCCGTTCGAGGCCGACTCCGGCGAGCTGGTGCTGCCGTTGGCAGCCGGGGATGTCGCACGCAGGGTAAGAGAACACGCGGGGCCCGCGCGCGACTGATCCTCGCGCATCCGCTCGTCGGCAGGGGGGCTGTCGTGTACTTGCCGACTCTGCGCCAGGATACGACAGCCTCGGGTCCGCTTCTGCCCGGGATCAGAGCGGCTTCGGAATCACGATGCGGGCAGGGCAGGTGATCGTGGCGCCCGAATCCGGGATTCTGATCACTTGAGCATTGCCCCGGTTTGCCGTGTCGACGCGGCTGTTCGCGCCAAGCAGCAATGCGCCATTGCGGATACTGAAAGCTGACCCGCCGGAAATTTGCGTATTGCGCATGCGAATGCCGGCGTCGCCCGAGGACGGGATGCCAAGCGGAGTCGTGGCCAGACCGATGATGGCCCCCTGGGTCTTGGTCGCCGTGGCTAGCACATTGTCGATCGAGACATTGGCAATGACGGGCAGGCTGCCGCCGCTGCCGGCGGCGTAGGTGTAGGTGAACAAGAAGGGTTCGCCGACATCTTGCATGCAGGTGTCCGAATAGCTGACGCCGTTGGTGGCCCCGCTGTCGGCGGCGGTTTGGTCGGTCTTGATGCGGAAGCCGTAGTCGGTGCCCTTGAACAGTATCGAGCGTATGCTGACGCCGGATACTCCGGGCCGCGATAACGTGTGCCCGGCCGCCTCCTGGCCGCCGATGGATATGCCGTGGCCTCCGCCGATCACGCAGCTATCGATAACGACCCCTGTCGTCGCTGGGCCTCCCGCATTGGACTTGATCGCGATATCGTCGTCGCCGGTGTCCAGTACGCAGTTCCGGATGGTTGCCGTCGTGGTTCCGATGATGTCGATCGCA
Organism: Paludibacterium yongneupense DSM 18731; assembly: GCF_000422925.1. Taxonomy (GTDB): domain Bacteria; phylum Pseudomonadota; class Gammaproteobacteria; order Burkholderiales; family Chromobacteriaceae; genus Paludibacterium; species Paludibacterium yongneupense. The sequence continues at coordinate 103,273 of NZ_AUGZ01000005.1, read as the reverse complement.
TCGGTGTTGGGGGCCAGGTTTTTGCCCTCGCCATTCTTGTCCGGATTGGCGTAAATCCATACTCCGTCGACGGTCACATCCTGCGAGCCGGACTCGAAGACCACCTGTTCTTTGGGGGCGTTCCGAATTTTAAGGGTAAGGGCGGCATCGTTGTCGGGACTTGGAAAACGGACCAGGGGCCGCGGGGTGCCGTCATCGGCGAAATTCGAGCCAATCCGGATAGCGCTGCCTTTTATCTTGATCAACTTGGGGTGCGGCGTGTTGTTCTTGCCGACCGAGGACGCCCAGTAGGCCGCTCCGTTGCCATCGATGATACCCGTTCCCGTGATGGTGACATTGTGGACAGAGTTGCCGATCAGGAGCGCGCTCCCGGCGGGCACGTCGCTGGCGCCTTGCAAGGTGAATCCTTGTTCCAGTTTCAGGACGATATTGCTGCCGAGATGGACTGTCGTTATCGTCGCCGACGATATCCCGTTGTTGACGGTGAGGTCTACCAGTCCGCCTCCGGCGGCAGAACACTGATCGATGGCGGTTTGCAAGTGCCGGGTATTGGCCGCGATCGAATGGCTCCATTGCGGGGTGCACGTTGCGGCGCAGGCATGTGCCGCCGCAAGCAGGGCTGTCAAACCGGGGAGGGTGCAGCGGGCTGAGGTTGCCATGGACGTTGCGCTTCCTGCCTATCCGGGGCCGTGTTGATTCAATCCCGAAAGCCCTGACCCAAGCCGGGCGCATTCGGGTGTGCGAAACGGGCATGCCTTGGATGCATGGCAACTACCATTCGAGACGTTTGCCGGCGTAGTCGATGAAGTGGTGGCCGCCCTGTTTCGCAAAGCGCTCCAATTGCCTGACGATGCCGGTGACGCTGTCTGCGATGGTGAGCGGCGCGCCTTCCCCGCCCATATCCGTCTGTACCCAGCCGGGATGGAACGACAGCAGCGTGATACCGGCGGCGCTTGCCGGCTCGAGCAAGGAGCGTACCAGCATATTGAGCGCAGCCTTGCTTGCGGCGTAGAGCGGCAGCTCTGCGTGCGGATTTTCATTCAGGCTGCCGAGCCGCGAACTCATGAACGCCAGGGTGCCCGGTTTGCCGCCGAAGCAGGGGAATAGCCGGGCTGCCAGCCGGACAGGAGAAACGGCATTCGTCAGTATCAACTGCGCGAGCTCTTCGGGGGCCGCCGTCGAAATAGTCTGGCCGGCGGGGGCGGATACGCCGGCATTGATGAAGATCAGATCGAAGCGTGCCCCGGCCAGTTGCCGTTCGAATTCGAGCACCTGATCCTGGCTGTCGATATCGAGCATGAGCCAGCAAATCGGGCCGTCGGGGGCCGTGCCGCTTCTTCGCGTGGCGGTAACATGCCAGCCCGCCCGCCCCAGTTCTTCTGCCAGCCCGAGTCCGAGTCCGCGAGAGGCGCCGATGATCAGCGCGCGCGGGGTTTCTCCGGTCAAGACGGTTTCCTTGCCATATGCGGGTACAAGCGCCTCATAGCTGGCTTTGCAAATAGTTGGGAAGCCCCGTCAGCCCTATCAGCCGCAGCTGCTTCTCCAGAAAGTAGGCATGGTCCATCTCGGTGTCGTCCAACTGTCGCACCAGCATCTCGCGCGTGACGAAGTCCTGGTGCTGCTCGCACAGGAGGATGCCTTTCCTGAGTCCGGATGCGACCCGGTATTCGACATCCAGATCGGCCTGGAGCATGGCGGGAACATCGGCACCGCTGATGAGTGCTTCACGCCGGGTCAGATCGGGTTTGCCTTCCAGGAACAGGATGCGCTGGATGATGGCCTGCGCATGCTCGCGCTCATGAGCGGACTCGTGCAGCGCTTTTTCTGCCAGCCGCTTGAGTCCCAGGTCGGCATAAGTCTCTCCGTGCAGCAGGTATTGGTCGATGGCGGTCAACTCGCCGGCCAGCAGTTCGTTGAGAAGGGCGAGAATCGCGTGTTTGCCTTGCATGTGCGGCTCCTTGGTGGGGCGGGACAACACGTTCAGCTTCTCAGCCTGCAAGCGTAAAAGCAAGCACGAATCATCATTGGGGGCCGATGCCTGAGCCATGCCGCATCAAGCGGCGATATAGCGCTTCAGGCCTTCCGCCAGGGCATCGAAGGTAACCCGGCAGCGCGGGCTGTTGCGCAAATCTTCATGCATGGCGACCCAGGTGTCGAGCATGAGCGAAAATTCGGAGGGGAGAACCCTGACCAGTGCCGCATCGCGTTGCGCCAGCCGTACCTGGCATGCGCCAAAACCCGCGCCCGCGCGTAGCAGCGCGAGCTGGGCCAGGTCGCTGTCCGCACGCAGCGCGAAATGCTCGCGACGGAACAGCGGCTGCGATTGACTTGCGCTGCGGATGAAGTCATTGCTTTGATCAAAGCCGATCAACGCGTAACCGGGCAGGTCCTCGTATCGCTCGGGCTTGCCGTGCCGTGCGATGTAGCCGGCCGTCGCATGCAAGCCGATCTCGATCCCGCCGACATGGCGGGCCAGCAACTGTTCTTGTTGCGGTCGCACCATGCGCACCGCGATGTCGGCTTCGCGGTGCAGTACGTTCTGGATGCGATTTGACACGGCCAGCTCCACCTTGAGATCGGGGTAGTGCTCGCGCAGGGCGGCGATGATGGGAGGCAATACTTCCACGCCTATGACTTCGCTCGCGGTGACACGCACCACACCGCGCACGCCAAGGCCCTGGCCGGATGCCAGCCGCTCCATGGCCGCGGCGGAGCTTGCCATTTCGCGGGCTTGCACCTGCAGGCCTATCGCCGCTTCAGTCGGCATCAGGCCGGCGTGGGAACGGGTGAACAGGGCAAGTCCGAGCGCGTGCTCAAGCGCTGCGACATGGCGGCCGACCGTCGGCTGGGTGATACCGAGCGCGCGCGCGGCACCCGAGAGCGAGCCCTCGTCCGCGACGGCGAGGAAGGTGCGGTAGTAAGTCCAGTCTATCGGCGAAGTCATACAAAAATGTATAGCCTGTGGCTTGTTTTCGTCAATTCATTTTGTTTGGCCCCCGCCTTATCATCGTGCTCAACGAATGAATGGAGAGGGTCATGGCGATGAAACAGACAGTGCTGGTGCTTGGACTTGGCGGCGGGGTGGGGGGCGAAACGGCACGGCAGCTGCATGCTGCCGGGTGGCAGGTTCGGGCCATGCAGCGAGAAATCGCTCCCGCGCAGGCGAACGACGGTATCGTCCGCGTGCGCGGCGATGCCATGAATCCCGCGGAGGTTCTGGCCGCCGCCGAGGGCTGCGCCGTGATCGTGCACGCGGTCAATCCACCCGGCTATCGCCGGTGGTCCGAGCGGGTGTTGCCGATGCTGGACAGTACGATTGCCGCCGCGCGGCAGGTTCACGCGAGCATCGTGCTGCCGGGCACGGTCTATAACTATGGGCCGGACGCTTTCCCCTTTGTTGCCGAGGGAGCGGCGCAGCGCCCGTTGACACGGAAGGGGGGAATACGGGTCGAAATGGAGCGGCGCTTGCAGGCGTTTTCCCGTCAGGATGGGCGGGTGGTCATCGTGCGCGCCGGAGATTTCTTCGGGCCGCAGGCCGCCAACAACTGGTTTGCGCAGGGCTTGATCAAACCCGACCGGGCGGTGCGCACGATTTATAACCCGGGCCGTGCCGGCGTCGGCCATCAATGGTCTTACCTTCCCGATGTGGCGCGCACGGTCGTCGAGCTGCTGAAAAGAGCCGACTCCCTCGATGCGTTCGCCACCTTCCATATGCAAGGACATTGGGATGCCAGCGGTACGCAGATGGTCGAGGCCATCCGCCGCGTGGTCGGCAAACTGGGCGGAGGAGTGCCGCGGGTCGCGCCGTTCCCGTGGTGGTTGCTGCGTTTCGTGGCCCCCTTCAACGAAACCGTACGCGAGATGATGGAGATGCGTTACTTGTGGCAGGAACCGGTGCGGTTGGACAACGCACGTTTGGTGGCGACGCTCGGCACCGAACCCTTCACCCCGCTGGACCTTGCCGTCGAACAGACGCTGCGCGGCTTGCATTGCCTGCCGACCGGCTAGGCGCGCGGGTTTACCGGCTTGCGAGCGTCGCAACTTTCGCCGCCAGGATCAGCAATGCCACGCCGATGCTGCGCTCGAGCCAGACCAGTCGGGTGCGCAAGTACTCGAGAACGGCCGGTGCGGAAAACAGGCATGCCACCAGGCCGAACCATAGCAATGACTCGCCGAGTAGCAGGCCGCAGATGAGGGCGATATCCGTCGCCCCCAGCTTGGGTGACAGGATCTGCGACAGGATGGAACTGAAGTACAGCATGGCTTTCGGGTTGAGCAGATTGGTCAGAAAACCGGTGACGAAAGCTTTGCCGCCTTGCGAGCCTGTCCGGGTGTCGGGCAGTTTTCCTTCCGAGCGCAGGCATTGCATGCCGAGCCAGGCCAGATACAGCGCACCGACAACGGACAGGGCTTTCGATAGGCCCGGCAGAGCCGAAACGACCAGCGACATGCCCAGCGCACAGAGCAGGACATAGACGCCGATGGCCGCGGCGACCCCGGCCGCACACCACAGTCCGGTTTTTCGACCCGAAACGATAGCCAGGCGGGTGACGACGGCAAAATCCGGGCCCGGCGAGATCAGGGCAAAAGCGTGGATGGTCAGAATCACGGGGATGGCATTCTGCGGCATGGGGCTTCCTTGTTTGGCGAGCGGGGACGTCTGTGCCGGCCGCCATGACAGCGGACCGGCATCCTTTCCGTTTTCGGATTGCCGCCATGATAGCGACGCCACCGGCCTGTGCCTTGTAAAAAATTGACGCGCCGCAGCCCGGGTGCGTGCGCTGACGTGGTTCAGGTCGCGGCGTACCGTGAAGGGGGCACGCCGAAAGCCAGCCGGAACGCGCGATTGAAATGGCTTTGATCGTAGAATCCGACCGAGTGCGCAATCTGCGCGACGGTGCGGCGGTGCTGAGTGAGCAGGATGCATGCCTGTTCCAGTCGCAGCCGCAGCAGCCAGGCATGCGGCGTCATGCCTACCGTGTGTTTGAACTGCCGCAGAAACGGGAAGCGGCCGAGACCGCATACGGCGGCTAGGTGGTCTAGCGTAATTTTCTCGCCGATGTTTGCAATGCAATAGTCATGCAGCTGCCTCCATTGCGGCAAGGGAAGACGGCCCGTGCCCGCGCGCGGTGCCAGTCCGTGCGACAGGGCGAACAGGTGGCCGAGCAGAGTTGGCCATGCGGATTGGACTTCGAGCGATGTAGACATCCGCTTCTGGCCCAGGGCGTGATGCAGGCGCAGCAGATTCCAGGCCAGACGCGGGTTGTCCAGCATCGCTCCGGCGGGCCAGGGCTCGCGCCCGGTTTCGATGAGCTCCTCCGCCAAGCCGCGCAGCAGATCGGGAGACAGGCGAAAGGTTCTGAGAGCATAGGCGGCGTCACCGGCGCGGCTGCCGTCGTGGATCTCGCCCGCGGGCATGACCGAAATGCGGGCGGGGGTGAGATAGAAGGTCTTGCCATTGAAACGCTGCCGCTGGCAGCCCGTGCTTACCAGGCCGATATGCAGGTCAAGGTGAAAATGCCGGCCAAAATCGAAGTCCGCGAATACCGCTTCGCCCAGCACCAGGCCCGGGATTTCTGTGACAGGTTGATATCGGGTGTGGTCTTGCATCGAAGTCGGGCTGTTTGCGGCAGCGCTGGCGCATGAGAAGGACGGGAGAATAGCAAGCCTAGCATAGCCGGCGCGAAATAGTGGCCCTGTGTCGCGCTATTTCAGGGCGCCGCGCTCAGCGCGGTCCCGCCCTGCCGCTGCTGCGGTCAGAAATGGTAAAGTCCCATGAAATTGATGGACTGCTGGTTTTTTCTCTCGGTAATCGGACTTGTCGCGGCATCACCTTGCAAGCGGGTTAGCGTCAGGTGCGACAGGAGCAGCCAGTTTTTATCTAGCTTGTAGTCTGCGCCGAACTCCAGCCCCATCGAATTGATGCCGGATTTGGGATGGTACTCGGCCAGCCCGGATCGCGATGCTTGACCCGCATCGACTCCGAAAAATGTCTGGTTATACTTCTGGTCCGCCCAGACCAGCTTGGGCCCCGCACTCAATGTCAGCCTGGGGGCGGGGTCATAGCTGGCCTTGGCGAAAGCCTCTATGCGCGTGCCCTCGCCGTGTCCGGCGGTCGAGACGTTTGTGCCCAGAGCATACCAGTCGCGTTTATATACCCCGAAAGCGCTGATATGGCTGGTTCTGGCGATATCGCCCAGTCCGCTCAGGCGCTCGTCATCGGATTCCTGGCGTGGCTTGCTGAAATCGAAAGAGTAGGCGATGCCGGCCTTCCAGTGCGGATTGTCGAGTAGTTTTACGCCGAAGCCGGGGCTGCCCGACTCTTCGCCGCCTACGAAGAAACGACCATAGTCGAGCTTGAGCATCGGCAGAACCTTGCCCTTGCTGCGATCGCTGCCGGGGAATTTGGGGGCGTAGCCGACACCGAGACCGATGCTGACACTCAGCGCGGAGGCGTCGCCCGTGTCCCCCGTGTCGCCCGCATCGGCGCGGGCGGCGCCGGCGAGGGTCAGTAGCGCAGCCATAGCCGTTACGCCCCATATGTCTTGTCTGTTGTTGTGTGCTGTCTTCATGGTTCGTCCCGTGCTTGAGTGTGTCCCGTCGTCCACGTGAGCGCCGATCCGCAGGCTTGCCCGTAGAGGGCCGGTTCACGCGCGACTCGATTGTCATCCACATGCGGAGGTTGGGCTTGGCCGCCTTAATGCGAGAGGCTGGCGTTCCGCATGCCTGTGACGTCATTCATCACTTTAGGCCAGTAATACTTACTGAACACTTGCGTATCGTCTTTATGTGCAAGACCGACAACGGGAAACCGGCGCAGCGGACGGCCCGCCTTCTGCCGGCCTGTCCTCGCCGCAAAGATCGTCATCGCGTCGATTGCAGGCTGACCGCCGTGTCCTTGTGTGCACGGAAGCGGAGCCAGCACTGATAGGCCTCATCGTAGGCGATGGCGAACCCGAATAGTATAAGTAATGCCATTTGTGTTTCCTTTCATGATAGCCGCTAACTGCCGACCAATGCATGGTCAGCCCGGTTGCTATCGGTACTTTTAGACCGTACAGTATGGTCGTTTTTTGAAACGAAACATCCGCTGTCAATGACGGCTGGTGGGGTTTCGTTCCGGTCTTGCGCGCCACTGCGGCGAATGCGTTCGCCTCGCCTGCCTCAGGCTGTGGTGTCGATCTGCGTACCGAGCGGGCCGAATGGCCTGGGAGCCTGGGGGGCGTCCTGTCCGGAGGCCGCGCGCCGCCGCTGTCCCGGGCCGGCCAGTGCGTCCAGCGACTGTCGCGCGCGCTCGATATTTCCTTCCTGCAGAGCCTTGCTCAGTCCATCAAAAGCGGAGCGGCGCAATCTGTCGGTCCGTGCATTGATGTCGGCCAGGGTCTGCCGTGCGGGTAACGGGGTGTCCGACTGCATGGCAAAGATCAGGACATTCAGGCTCAGCTCGTCCGATGCCGGCGCGGCGCAGTAGTCCTGTCCAGCGCTGGGGTTGACGCTGTCGTTTATCATCGCCATCCCTCCCTGTTTTGCGGCTCATGCGCAGGTACTGCATGGGGGGCATGGGTTTTTCCGTCCGGCAGGCTGCCATGGGCCCACGCTGGAGCAAGGGTGGCAGACCGCGCCCTCTGCGGCGGGGGAGCGTGAATGGTCGTCAGCATCGCGTTTCTCCTGTTGTTTGCGGCAGTGGGGTGGCTGCCATTCTTATAAATCGTACCATACTGTACGGTTATATATTTGATTGACAGCTTGCCCTTGTCAAGTAAAATGAAGAACAGGGTCGAATAAAGGTCAGTGATGAGAACGAAAAAAGAGACACGCCGCCAAAAAATAATCGAGACCGCCGCGCAGATTTTTCGGGAAAACGGGTTTGAACGGACCTCCATGTCGGAGATCGCCACCCGGCTTGGCGGATCGAAGGGGACGCTCTACAGCTATTTCCGCTCCAAGGAAGATCTTTTCGGAGAAGTGGTCACCCAGCGCGCCGATGCCTATATGAACGACATCCTGTCGCAGTCGATGGATGGCGCGGATGTGGCCGACACCTTGCGCACCCTGGGCGAAAAAATACTGTGCGTGATGTTCAGCTCCGAGTTTGTCACCATCAACCGCAATGTGCTGGCGGAAGCCGGGACCAGCGATATCGGGCGCGTGTTCTACGAGCGCGGCCCGCTCAAAGTGTTGAAACGGCTGGCTGCCATCCTTGAAAGCTGGATGCGGGAGGGCAAACTGCGCGAGGCGGATCCAGTCGTCGTCGCCAAGCAATTGATCGCCTTGCTGGAAGCGGAGGTCCGCCTGCCCATACTGCTCGGGGTGCTGGACGTCGATACGGATGTCGAGGTGGCGCCGATCGTGGGGCGGGCGCTCGACGTCTTCGTCCGCGCCTATGTCCTGCCTGCGTGATCCGGCACCCGCTGCCTATCGGGACCCGGTCGTCGCCGATCCGGGATCGATGGCGGCGGGGTCGACGGAAAAGCGCGCCGCGCGGGCGTCGCGCTCGTCGCCGCGCCGTTCGGCCAGCAATCCATAGAGCTCGGGCCGCCGCCCCCTCAGCCAGCGACGGCCGGTGCACAGGGGCAGCAGCCCGGTATCGAGCCGGGCCGTGACCATGCGATCGGCGGCCGCCCGGGTCTCGGCCAGAATCCGGCCATAGGGGTCGAGCAGCATTGCATTGCCGGTGCGGACTTCATCGTCGTCGCGCCCGATGCCATTGCTGAAAATCACGAACATTCCGTTATCGTGCGCACGTGCGGGCAGCCAGCGCAGTAGCCATTGTCGGCCGGATGGGCCGAGTATCTCCCTTTCCATCGCCGCCGGATCCTGCTGGCGGTTTTCCCATTTCTCCAGCGCAATCGGTTTCATCGCGTGCGGACTGCGCGAGTTTGTGCCGCCGGTCTGGTGCGGGGCCAGCAGGACCGAGGCGCCCAGCAGCGCCGTGGCGCGTACGTTTTCGATCAGATTGTTGTCCCAGCAGATCAGCACGCCGGCCCGGATGCCCCACGGCGTGTCGAACACCGTGAAGCGATCGCCGCTCGCAATGTCCTCGTGCTCGAACGCGTGCAGCTTGCGATGGCAATGGACGTCGCCGTCCGGCATGCATACGGCGTAGGCATTATATAGTCTGCCATCGCTGCCCGCTTCCAGCAGGCCGACTCCGATCAGCATCTGATGGTGTCTGGCCAGGCGTCTGATCTCGCCCAGCGAGGGGCCGGACGGCACGGGTTCGGCCAAGTCGTCGAGCTGGTGACGCGCAAGCTTGCGAATGAACCAGTAGCCCGTGATGCACATCTCGGGAAAAACCAGCATCTGCACCCTCCTGTCTGCGGCCTCGCGGATGAAATGATGGATGCGTTGCAGGTTGTAGGCTTTGTCGCCTGGCCTGGCTTCGAACTGCACCGTCGCGGCGCAGAGGCTTGGGCTGGTCATGGTCTGTCTTTCATGGAAGAGGGAACCGTCATTACATCGCGTCGGCATCATTGCGTAAAATGATCTGTTTTCCATTTGTGATAACCTTATGGAATGAACCTCAAACTGCTCAAGACGTTCGACACGCTGGCGGAATGCCTGCATTTCGGCACCGCGGCGCAACGGCTATGCCTGAGCCAGCCGGCGCTGAGCAAGCAGATCCGCTTGCTGGAGGATTCCCTCGGCGCCCCCTTGTTCGAACGCGGGCGGCACGGCACGACCCTCACCGCTTTCGGCCGTTATCTGCACGCCGAGGCCGGAGGGCTGCTGCGGCAATCCGATGCGTTCTGGCTGCGGGCACGGCAGGCCGCGCAAGGACGCATCGGGCGTTTGGCGATCGGATTCGGGCTATCGTCGATCGAGCTGGCCCCCAAGTGGGTCGCGGCTTTTCGCTCCCGTTATCCCGACATCGTGATCGGACTGGACGATATGTCGTCGGCGGAACAGGTGGCCGCTCTGCTGTCCGGCGAGCTGCAACTGGGCTTTGTACGGTTGCCTGTGCCGGCGGCGCTGCGTTGCGTCGCCTTGCAGACCGACCGGCTGGCCCTCGCGCTGCCGGCGTCTACCCCCGACGACAAGGCGGAGTGGACGGACGGGGCCTTGATTGCCCTGTTGCCGCAGAGGGGGCCGGGGCTGGCCAGGCAGATCGCCCACTATCATGAGCAGTGTTGTGCGGAGCCGCAGAAGGTTGATCACTATGCGGGCGATATCCAGACGGTGCTCGCGTTGGTGGCGGCCGGCGTCGGCAAGGCCATTGTGCCGATGAGTGCGCAGAGCATTGCGCCGCAGCAGGTCCGGCTGCGTCCTCTCGATGCGGCGGACACGAGCTGGCAGTTGGGGCTCGCCTGGAACCCGGCCCTGGACGACCGGGTCCGCGACCATTTCGTGCAACTGGTTTGCGCTTAGCTTGTCCGTGTGGAGAGGGGCGCGGCCTTATGCGAGCGATGCCGGCAACGAATGGATGCCCGATGAGAGTCCGCAGCGGCGAGCGGCGTGCTCACGGCGGCCCTCAGCTCGTGCGCATCCCGGCCACAATCGCCCAGAACGCATCGAGCAGCGGGCTGTCGCGACCGGGGGGGCGTATCAGGCCTATCGTCCAGGATGCTCCCGGCGCGTCCAGCGTCAGCGTTCTGACCCTGTCGTGTTCTATCGCTGTCGAAGAGGGAACGATGGCCCACGCGACTTCGGCTGCGGCCAGCGCGACGGCGGCGGCAAAGTCGCTGACCGGCTGGATGTCGCTGAAACGCAGCCCCTCGCAGGCGGCGTGATTCATGAAGTGGTCGTAGAAGGAGGGTGCCTTTGCGCGCTGGATAAGCGCCAGGGGTCTGGCGGCGAGATCGCTCAGACTGCTTATGTCGCGATAAGAGGCCGGCAGTACCGCGACAAACCGGGCCGTGAGTACCGGCAGCGCCGACCAGCCCTGCGGCGGCGGCAGGCGGCAAAAGCCGAGATCGAGCACGCCATCGTTCAATGCGACCATCTGATGGTGGGTCGACAGGTCGCACAGTTCGATCTTGACCAGTGGCCGTTTCTCCCGGAAACGGGCGATGGCCGCCGGGACCAGTGTCTTGGTCGCGACACCGAATCCGATACGCAAGGTGCCGCTGATCCCTGCCTGGATGTCGCGCGCGCTGCGCAATAACTGATCGCTCTTTTCGATCACGCTGCGCGCGTCCTGATATAGCGCGCGACCGAGTTCGGTCAGGCGGGTCGAGTTGGCGGATCGTTCGAACAGATGTCCGCCCAGCTCCAGCTCCAGTCTGCGAATCTGCTTGCTCAAGGCCGACTGGGTCACATGCTGGCGCAACGCGGCCTGGCTGAAGTGCAGTACTTCGCCCAAGGTGACAAAGGCCCTCAGATCACGTAATTCCATTATTCCTCCTGGGACTTGTATATTGGAATATGAATCATTGGCGGGAATTCTAACGCTGATGCATGCTGCGAATTCTATAATTTCGTATCCGGCCGTTGGGACGCCGCGCGAACCGACAGGCCATGGAAGGAGTCAGAAACAATGCACCATCAGCAGCTGAAAGCATTTCCCGCAGGCTTTCTGTGGGGGGCCGCGTCCGCCGCCTATCAGGTCGAAGGCGCATGGAACGAGGATGGCAAGGGACCGTCGGTATGGGACCGTTTCAGCCAGCAGCCGGGGAATACCTTCCAGAACAGCAATGGTGACGTGGCCGTCGACCACTACCACCGCTTCAAGGACGATATCGCCCTGATGGCAGAAATGGGCTTGAAAGCCTATCGTTTCTCGGTCAGCTGGCCGCGGATCTTCCCCGCCGGGCGCGGCGAGGTCAACGAGGCCGGCCTTGCCTTTTACGAGGCGCTGATCGATTGTCTGCTTGAACATGATATCGAGCCCGTGCTGACCTTGTACCACTGGGACTTGCCGCAGGCTTTGCAGGATGAATATGGCGGCTGGGAAGATAGGCGCATCATCGCCGATTTTGAAAACTACTGCGTCACCCTGTTCAAACGCTTTGCCGGCAAGGTGAAGTACTGGGTATCGCTGAATGAGCAGAACTACAATCTGACAAATGCCTACCTGCTCGGAACCCATCCGCCTGCCGTGCAGGACCGCAAGCGCTTTTTCGCCGCGAATCATATTGCTTTTCTTGCCAATGCGACGGTGATCGCCGCTTTTCGCCGCCATGTGCCCGCCGGCTTGATCGGGCCGAGCTTTGCGTATTCCCCTGCCTATCCGGCATCGTGCGCCCCGGCCGATATGCTGGCCTTCGAAAATGCCGAGGAATTCACCAACCATTGGTGGCTGGACAGCTACTGCTTCGGGCGCTATCCGTCGGCGGCGCTCGCTTGCCTGCAGGCGACAGGGCAAGCGCCGGACATTGCCGCCGGCGATCTCGAGATCCTGCAGCGGGGCGTGCCGGACTTTATCGGGGTCAACTATTACCAGACGCTGACCTATACCGATAATGGGCTCGACGGGCAGACCTTGCAGCGTATCAATACCACCGGGAAGAAAGGCAGCACCCCGGCCAGTGGTGTTCCCGGTTTGTACAAGACCCACCCCAATCCGAATCTGGAAACATCGAACTGGGACTGGGCAATCGATCCGACCGGGCTGCGCATCGGTCTGCGGCGTCTGGCCTCGCGCTATGCCTTGCCGCTGATGATTACTGAAAACGGACTGGGCGAGTTCGACCGGCTTGAGGAGGGCGACCGCGTTCATGACGCGGGGCGGGTGGCTTATCTCGAAAGCCATGTTAGCGCCTGCAAGCAGGCGATCACGGATGGCGTCGAGTTGATCGGCTATTGCGCGTGGTCGTTTACCGATATTCTGAGCTGGTTGAACGGTTATCAGAAGCGCTACGGCTTTGTGTATGTGAACCGCGACGAAAATGATGTGAAGGACTTGCGCCGAGTCCGCAAGGATAGTTTCTACTGGTACCAGCAGGTCATCAAGGACAACGGGGCTCGTCTGTAAAAGGAGGGGGCATGCTGCATGCCCGGCAGGTCGGGGCGGTATTTCCTGCGTCGTGCCCGACCTGCCTCCTGCGTCTCGCAGGCGTCCCGGGGGCGGCGCCCCCGGCCTTGCCCATGCCGGAGTCAAATCATGCCTCTGCTTCGCCGCTTGCCCGCCATCATGGCGCTGACCCTTGCCGTTCATGGCGTCCAGGCCGCCAGCATCATCGATGCCTGGAATGCTGTCGTACCCCCGCCGGCGCCCGCTCTGGCCGCCGTGACCGTAACAACCGGCGCCAGTGCCTTGCTGCTACTGGATATCGAACAGGCAACCTGCAACCGGGAACTACGCCCGCGCTGTATCGATGCCGTGCCCGCCATGGCGGCATTTCTCGCAATGGCCCGCACCGCACACCTCCCTGTGTTCTACAGCACTACCGTGGGGGGATCGCGAGCAACGATCCTGGCTGCCGTGGCGCCGCGCGAAGATGAGGTGCTGGTCAAGGCCGGCGTCGACAAATTCTTCGGCAGTGGACTGAACCAGGCCTTGCAGGCACGGGCCGTCACGACCGTCATCGTGTGCGGAACCACCTCCATCGGCGCGGTGCTGCACACGGCAACGGCGGCAGCCCTGAACGGTTATCGGATCGTCTTGCCTGTTGATTGCATGCCGGGTGCGAGTCTGTACGAAGAACAGGCTGCCGTGTGGAGCCTGATCAACGGGCCGGGAACGCGCAGGGTGTTGACCCCGACCTTGCTGGGGTCGATCAGGATGGAGTAGGGCATGGGCCGGTGTCCGGCTTGCGGGTGTGTGCAGATAGTGATATTCATTTGTAATTAATGTCAAGATGTCATATAGTTTTGATAGGCAGGCTCATACTTCAATCATTGATATGTGCCCTGCAAGCACCGTCGCAGACCGGTTCTGCGCGTGCAGAAAAAAAAGATCCAGTTTGAGGAACGTTTTCGAACGGCAAAAAGGCCACCTGTCCAGGTGGCCTTTTTGCGACATCCGATAAGACTTCTGCTCTTCCTTACTCTGCGTTGCTGTGCACCGCGCCACGCAGCGACGTTTCGAAGTGCTGCAGCGGAGCCGGTTCTCCGAAAAGGCACCCCTGAAATTTATTGCAGCCATGGCGCAGCAGTAAATCGAACTGCGCCCATGTCTCGACGCCCTCGGCAATGACATCGATTTCGAGAGTACGTGCCATGTCGACGATGGCGCGTACGATGGTCTTGTCGCTGCTGTTGTCGCGCAGATCGTGCACGAAGGATTTGTCTATTTTTATCTGGTCGAGAGGCAGTTGTTTCAAGTACTGCAGCGACGAATAGCCGGTGCCGAAGTCATCGAGCGAGAAAAGGACGCCGAGGGCGTTCAAGCGACGCATGGAGGCGATCGCCTGCTCGGCATTCTCGAGCAGTACGCTTTCCGTCAGCTCCAGTCTGAGCAGCCGGGGGTCGATGCCGTGGCGTTCGATGCATTTCAGGACATTGTCGACAAAATCCGTGTGGCGAAATTGCCGGGCGCTGACGTTGACCGACAATATCAGGTCGCGCGTCAGCGCCTCGCCGCGCCAGGCGGCGAGGCGCGCGCAGGCGGTCTCCAGCACCCAGTCTCCGATAGGCAGGATCAATCCGGTTTCTTCCGCCTGCGGAATGAAATGCGCAGGCAGCACCAGTCCGCGTGTCGGATGTTGCCAGCGGATCAGGCCTTCGGCGCCCAGGGGGCGCCCGCTGGTGTCGACCTTGACCTGGTAGTAGAGCTGGAACTGACCCTGTTCGATCGCAATGCGCAGATCATTCTCGAGCGTCGCGCGAGAGGCGATTGCCTGCAACATCTCCGGATCGAAAAAACGCACCGTTCCGCGTCCGGCTTTCTTGGCCTGGTACAGCGCGATGTCGGCTTGTTTGAGAATGTCTTCCTGCGTTTGGGCTTCCTCGAAGATGACCGAAATCCCGATGCTGACCGATGTCTGGAACTGGTGCGCGCCGAGGTGAAAGGGCTCGCACAAGATCCGCATGATGTTGTCGCTCACGACTTTGCCATGCTGCTGCGCATCGGTCCGGCGAACGCAGGGATACTCCAGCAGCACAAGAAATTCGTCGCCACCGAAGCGGGCGATCGTCGCGTTGGCCGGCACGCACCGTTGCAGGCGCGTCGCGACCTGCCGCAACAGGATATCGCCGATATCGTGCCCCAGCATGTCGTTGATGGTCTTGAAGTTGTCGATGTCGATGAATAGCAACGCCCCGGTGCCGCTGCCATGCTGGCGCGCGTCAAGCATCTCCTGCATGCGCTCCAGCAGCGGGTGGCGATTCGGCAATTGGGTGAGCAAGTCCGTGCTCGACAGGGTCTTGAGACGGCTGTTCAGTTGGTCGAGCTCGCGGTTTTGCCGTTGCAACTGCTCGTTGATCTGCCTGAGTTCGTCTTCGCGGCGCTTTCTGTCGTGGATGTTGAAGGTGACTCCGATGAAGCGCATGCCGAGTTCATCATCCGCCTCATCCATGATCCGGCCGTAATTGGCGTACCATACCCAGCTGCCATCCTTGGCCCGCAAGCGAAACTCGCAGCGGTAACTCGGGGTCGAGCCTGAACGGTGCGCGTGCACTGCCGATTTGACGACTTCTATGTCGTCGGGGTGAATGATGGTGAACATCTGGTCCACATAGGCGCAGGACTCGGCGGCATCGTATCCGAGCTCGGCGAACGTCTTGGTCGCCCGGCAACTGACATGCCCGCTGATCAGATCGTTTTCCCACAGGTCCAGCCCGGCGGCTTCTAGCGCAAGCAACAGCCGCTTCTCGTTGACATCCGAATTGCCCATCTCCTGCCCTTTACACCGTGTCACACCGAATAGGGGAGTGCTCCGGCATATCCCATATCGCGAAGCAGGCCGGCGAACGAAGCCAGTACGCCGGGAGCAGTATAAAACCGGGGGGCGGCTGCCACTTTTATCACGCTGATGGGTACACCTGTGCTGTTGCCGGTTTTCGAGTCGAAATAGGGCGCCAGATCGTCGCTGGCGTTGGAAAAGCCCTGTCCAGTGCTCTCGCAATAATAGCAGATCGAGTCTGGCGCCAGCGCGTCCGGAGTCGTACTCTGGCTCGAATACAGGATCAGGCTTTCGTTGAGGTTGTACAGGTAGTGGGTTTCGCTGCTGGCTTGCGGGTCGGCGGTGTTGTCCAGACGGATGGTGCCCGTGTCCAGCGACGCTCCCGTCGTCGATTGCGTGATGGACGTGATATAGAAATTGGTCAGCAGGGGCACGGCATGGCGTCCGGTCAGCTCGACGATTTTGTCCGCCAGTGCCTGTGTCTGCGGCAAGCGGCTCATGAAGCGGCCTAGCTCGCGCGCCTGCCCGAGCGTTCCGGCCAGGTAATTTCCGGTCAAGGCATAATTGTTACCGGCATTCGATGGCCATAGCGCAATACCGGCGAAACTGCCAAAGGCGCTGACGACACCGCCGGCCAGCGTCTCGACGCGGGCGGCGCTGTCGGCGTTCAGTACCGCCGATTCGACGTCCCCTGCCGTGTCGGCATCGTTGGCGAGCGCGCAGGGACTGGGGTCCCAGTCCTGCCGCCCGGCATAGGTTGTCTGCGGCAGTTGCGGGACGGCGCGGCCCGCACCATCGCCGTCAACCACCCAGGCTATGGTGTTGTCGCTGCGGGCGGCGGCGATCAGCGGCACGATGGAGTTGATCGGGCCGATTTCAACCGGAATCACGCAGTCGAGGGCGGTGGCGGTTGCCTGTTCGAAACGATTGACGGTATTGGTGATCGAGTACGTGATATCGGCCAGCGTCATGCTCTGCGCCGCATCGGGAGATCCCATGACGGCCAGGACGGCGCAAGCGCTGGCGCCGTCGTAATCGCCTACCGGAACCGTGCCTTGCCAGCCGGTGGCGGCGAAGGCGTCGAGGATCTGCCGTGCATCGTGATAGCTGCCGCCCCCTCCGCTCGCGAGTACGGCCGCACCGGCTGCGACATGGTAAAAATCTTCAATCCCGTATCCGGATTCAGTCATGCGCTGCCTGTCCCCATATGCGTGCCGTTTTATTCGCCGCCCTGTACGGGGCATCGGATTATATAAAAGGCAGAATTCATAAATTTACGGTTCAGTTTAAACGTGTATACAAAAAATACTCAATTAAAATATTTTAATAATATTAAAGATGTGTAATAAGCGCGACAAAACAGGCTGCATGGCGAACGGCAGGGTAAATCGGGTATGGCCGTCGCTGGGGGCGGGGCGGAGCTCGAGATGCCGCAAGGCGGGTCGCCGCCATTCTTCATGCGGGCCTGGCCGGTGCCGTGTGCGGCGGCCGCGCCAGGCCCTTGGCCGGGAGAGCGTGAGCATCGGGTTGTGGTGTCGACGGCCCCAGGTTTGTCCGACCGTACGACGAATGGCAGGAAACTTGGGATAGATTATTCAGGGAGCACGACGGCGCCAACGCACGCCGTCTTCGCTTCCCCCGTGCCGCATCCGCACACGGGGTAACGGCAACCGCT
This sequence comes from Paludibacterium yongneupense DSM 18731, assembly GCF_000422925.1. GTDB lineage: Bacteria > Pseudomonadota > Gammaproteobacteria > Burkholderiales > Chromobacteriaceae > Paludibacterium > Paludibacterium yongneupense. The sequence goes on along the minus strand of NZ_AUGZ01000005.1, from coordinate 85,873 downwards.
TCTTTCTCAAGGACGCCAGTCATGAATAATCACGTCACCCCTTTTCTTCGTCCCCAGCCTGTGCGCAGTGCTCCGGAGCCCGAATTTCTCGCCCGCCGCATGCAGGGCTATTACCGCGACCGTGTCCAGAACACCTGGGATGGCGGCCACATCATGCGTGGTCGATGCCCGGGGGACGATGCCTTGCACCTCAGTAGTAATGATTACTTGTCGCTGGCCCGGCATCCCGAGATTTTGCGGGCGACGGCGGAGTGCTTGATGAACAACGGCAATGGACTGTTGATGTCGGGCATCTTCCTGCACGGGAGCAACCCGCTTCTCGATCTGGAGGCTCGCCTGGCAAACTTCATGCAAGCGCCGGCCGGCGTGCTCTGCCAATCGGGCTTTGCTGCCAATACCGGGCTGGTGCAGTCCATCGCCGACGAAAATACGCCCGTCTATATCGACATGATGGCGCATATGTCCTTGTGGGAAGGAATACGCAGTGCCGGCGCTCGCGCCGTGCCGTTTCACCACAACGATATCGGACACCTGGAGCGTCAGATACTGAAAAATGGCTGCGGCGTCGTTATGGTCGATTCCGTCTACAGTACGAACGGCAGTGTGTGCCCATTGCCGGATCTGGTCGCGACAGGCTCTCGCCACGGCTGCGTGCTGGTGGTCGACGAATCGCATTCGCTCGGTACGCATGGCCGGCAAGGCGAGGGCATGGTGGCGGAACTGGGATTGTGCGACAAGGTGCACTTTCGCACGGCGAGTCTGGCCAAGGCGTTTGCCGGTCGTGCCGGCTTCATTGCGTGTTCCGAGTCCTTCAGCGAATATTTCAAGTTCGAGTCCAACCCCGCTATTTTCAGTTCGACCCTGCTGCCGCACGAAGTCGCCGGGCTGGAGGCAACCCTGGCCGTGATCCGGCGCGAGCACTGGCGTCGCAGAGAGCTGCATGCCAAGTCGGCACACTTGCGCCGGGAGTTGGACGCGCTCGGGTATAACCTCAATGGCAGCCAGTCGCAGATCATCGCGCTGGAATCGGGAACCGAGCGCCAGACCATCGTGCTGCGGGATGCGTTGGAGGCGCGGGGGATATTCGGCTCAGTGTTCTGCGCTCCGGCCACCCCGAAAAACCGGGCGATGATCAGGTTGTCGATCAACTGCACCCTGTCCCCGGAAGAACTGGAGCGCATCATCGATGTGTGCGCGGATATCCGTGAAGACGTCGCCCTGTCTTCATGGGCTTCGACGCGGCGTAAAAATGCGCAGGATGCCGAAACCATGCCGCAGGTAGCTGTAGCCTAGTCGTCAGGCGTGTCGAGAGGGGGGCTGTTGTCCCCCCCCTTGTCCGTCCGCCCATCGCAGAAAGGCGTTATAGGAAAGAATATCTGTCAGCCGGGCTCCGGCCGGAGCCGGTACGACGGCGTAGTAATAGCATTCTTTGCCTTGCAGTCGCGTGGCGGGATAAAGGCAGGATTCCCAGTCGCCGCAGTCGGGCAGGTACTCGCCCTCCGGATTCGGAAAATAGGGTACGACGCTGTTGCTGCTCAGGCGATCGAGCAGCTCGATCGGCGCAGACTGATCGCAGGCAATTTCAAAATGGCTGCGCAGCCCTTCCTCCGTCTTGACGATGAGTAGCGTTGCCGCACCCTCCGCATCCAGCAGCAGAAAGCCGTCCGGCGTCGCGGTCAGATAAAACTCAATGATACCGAGGCGCTTGCAGAGGCGGTGGAATTCGTCCGCGAAGCACTCGTCGCGTAAAAACGGATGCGGCCCCAGGTACAGGGTTTCTGCCACCGTGCGGGCCATGCTCGCGAAATAGGCCTGCTGCAACTCGACGATGGAGCGGTTGAGCATGGGGATGACATCGGAATCCTGTTTCAAGAAAAAACGGTCGATCATGCCCTGATTGAACGCTTGTACGGCGATTTTTTCATCGGCTTTGCCGGTCAGAAGTATTTTCTTTACCCCGGGATCCTTGATGTTGCGACAGAATTCCAGTCCATCGATTTCAGGCATGTCGTAATCGACCACGACGACCGAAATCTGTTCGAATCGTCGCTGGTTATGTACCTCGCGCACGATATTGTCCAGATTCATGTCGAGGACCTGATGCGACATCGAGCTATCGTCGCTCTGATGCGAAGGGGAGAAAAAACGTTCGACCAGGGATTTACGATCCGGTTTACCGTTCAGTGCCAGCAAAGCATCGACGGGGGAGTCGAAGAGCCGGAACGCAAGTCTGCCGTCAAGCTGCAGGCTCAGGTTGACGAGAAAATCGTGACTGTCGTCGACGAAGGCCACCGTCGACGGAAAATAAAAAGGGAGAATCTCGTTTCTTAGCATCAATCTGTTATCGCAGGAAAGGTTAAGGTGAACTCACTGTATTTGCCCTGCATCGATCTGCACGTAATGTTGCCTCCAAGAGACTGCATGACGCTTCGGCAGTATGCTAGCCCAATTCCTGCGCCAGAGCCATCGTCGTGGCCATAGGACCAAGAATAAAACCGGGTGAATATATGCGGCAGCACATGGGCCGGAATACCTGGCCCGCTATCCATGAACAGAATTTTTCCCGTGCCGTTTTCGACTTCCGTGCGGATAATAATCGAGCCTTTTCCTGCCATGGCGATATGGCGCAAAGAGTTTTTTATCAGATTGAAAAACACATGCACCAGCAAAAGCTCATTGCCCTTGAACGAAAAGTCCTGGACCCTTTCCCACGTCACCAGCCTCCTTTCTTTTTCGGAGGAAAACGGATAGCGACTCAGCGCCAGCTCTATGCATTCGCTCACCGAGTAGGTGCCATGGGGGATGTTTTTGAAAGAAAAGGGTTTTGAATTCGCCAGCAACATATCGATGACAATGTTGGAGTAATTGACTTCTCCTTCAATGCGTTCCATCACGCTGCGCATCGCTTCGAGATGTATCTCGCGAATCGGTTCCACCGCTTGTCCCGCGTCCCTGGCCTGGCGGTAACCGGCCAAGAGGGCCGGCAGATGCTGTCTGACGCCGCTGGCGCCGGCCTTGATGCCCAGCAGCGGCGTACGGAGTTCGTGAGCGATCATGCTCGCCGTGCTCTGCATCGCGCGCAGACGTTCTTGCTTGACCACTTCGGAGCTGTAGTTGGCAACCGCGCCAAGAACAAGAACGAATAGATAGACTGGCAGGTAATCCAGATTCAAAAAAACCGAATCCACCGATGGCCCGCTCAGCCTGAAGGCCAGCCAGGCGCAGCCGACGCCGCCGATAAACTGGATAAATAGACTGATCCAGTCCATCAGCAAGACCATCAAGAAAACGGCGGTCAGTGCCGATAGCAGCCAGGGCACACTGCCATTGTTTTTCAGCAGCATGAATGTAAAAAAGAAGGGGAGAGCATAGAACGTCGCCAGGGACCAATACAACGGCAGATAGCGCCGCAGCCGCTCGGGCCAGTATTTGGTCAGCATCACCGGAACAAACAACGCACTGCCCAGCAGACGCAGCGGAAGGTTCTCGTAAGGCTGCGGAAACGCGTCATGCCAGATGAAGTAGTACAGGGGGAAGCCGATGACGGCAACCAGTCCGAACGGAAAGAATCGCGATTCGAAATATTGAACATTGCGCGACATGCCATCGAACATATGGCGGCACATGTTTTTGGGTATTTCAAGCATTGGGTCGATGTTCGATCATGGGGTCATGACGGGCCGCTGCGCGATGAGGCGGCGCCCGGTCGTTGAAAGTGCGCCGGGCATTGTCGCATGGTGTGTGCGTGCGTTGGCGCTCCTGAAAGCGTGCCCCCTGTCCGGGATGGGGGAGAACCGAACCGCGCCGGGCAAGGGGCGGAAAATGTCAGTTATTTACCATGGCCTCAGCCTGTTCGCGGGTGAAATATTTGCGGAATATCCGCAGCAAGGTGCCGTCGGCGCGCATAGCGTCCACCAGCATCCGCCATTGAGCCACTTGATCCGGGGCAATCGTTTTCTTCGACATGATGACTCCATGTGGCGTCGGCGTATCGTCCGTCTCGACGATATGCACCAGATGGCGGACCCGATACTGGTCGAGATCGGAAAAATCGAACGGTTCTATGATCAGGCCCTGAATCCGCCCCAAGGCCAGGTTTTTGTACAAGGCGTCATAGGTTTTTGTGTCGAGTACGCGGCTTCGGGCATTCAGCCTGTCGACCACGCGGTTGATGGCCGCGCTGTATCGGAAGCTCGGAATCACGCCCAGTTTGAGCGCAGGGTTGTTCTCGAAATCGGCCACGCTGTGCACATTGGCATCCTTGCGGACGATCAGGGTGAATTTGTCGGCGAAATACCAGGCGAAGCTCGCGTACTGATCGCGCTCGGCATCGGCGATGCCGGAGAGGCTAAAGTCGAGGGCTCCGGTTTCCAGCAATTTCCAGATGCGGGCGCGCGGCATCACGCTGACCGCGAAATGACAACCGCTGCGCCGTATCAACTCCTCCGCGACATCCGTGTCGATGCCGGTATGCGTGGTGTCGTCATAAAGCAGGCCATGCTCGTGCAATGCGAGGGTGAAGGTTCGTGGGCAGGCGGGGCCGGCAGCGTTTGCCGGGTGCTGTGCGAGAAGCCCGGATGCCAGTATGCCGCCGATAAGCGTTGCTTTTATTCGCATGATCCGTTTGAGGCCTTTCCTGCCTCCAGTTGGGGGGGCGACGTTCACGTTCTGTTTTTGGCGGTTGCGGTTGTGCCCCCGAATTATAAGGCAACGGGGCTGTTCGGGTATTGCCGCGCCGCCAGCATCGAGCGTCCGGACGGGTGCCTTGCTATTGTGATACCACAATCCTGCTCGGTCTTGCTTACAATGTAATGGGAAATTGAACATCATAACCGGATCGCCGCGCCGATTTGGGGCGACGGCTGTCGAGCGGGTTGGGGCTGAACACGGCCCTGGCAGCAATGGCTGGGGGAGCATTGATGACGGATGAGGCGGGTAGGGGCGGGCAAAGCCGGGATGAGGACGAGCCGGAATGGCTGATCAGCGAGGACGAGCCCACACAGGCCCTCGCGGGGGATATGCCCGCCTGGAAGATCCTGATCGTCGATGACGAACCCGATATCCATCATGCGACCCGCCTCGCGCTCAGGGATGTTTGCTACAAGAACCGTCCGCTGAGCTTCCGGAGCGCGTATTCGGCTGACGAAGGCTTTGCCTGCATGGCCGAGCATGCCGACACCGCGCTGATTCTGCTGGATGTCGTGATGGAGTCCGAAGATGCCGGCCTGTTGCTCGTGCGCCGTATTCGCGAGGAGCTGGATAATCACAGCACGCGCATCGTTCTGCGTACCGGGCAGCCCGGCCAGGCCCCTGAGCGTAGCGTCATCCTTGATTACGATATCAACGACTACAAAACCAAGACCGAGTTGACCGCGCAGCGCTTGTTTACCACCGTGATTGCATCCTTGCGCAGTTACGAAAGCATTCACGGATTTTTCGAGGAAGAACTCCGCCGCAGGCAGTCGGAGTCGCAACTGCGTCTGGTTTTGCAACAGGAAGAAGCCATTTATGCCGCCTCGCCGGTCGGCTTGCTTCGACTTGACGCCGAATGGCGCATCATCCGCGCCAACGCGATGGCGGAGCATATCTGGTCCGCGGAGCGGGAGGGCTTGCCTGGCATGCGGCTGGAGGAATTGATGGCATCCACTGGCGCATGGGCCGAGATGGCCGGGCAGCTGGAAGCCATGGCTCACTCGGGATGCCGCTTGCGTTGCGAGCTCGATTGCTCGAGCCGTTGCGGCCATCCTTTGTGGATACAGGTCGAGGGCGTGTTGCTATTTCCCGGCCGGCCGCAGGAAGGTTCCATTCTGGCTTGCCTGGACAGTACCGAGCGCAAGCTGGCCGAATTCGACCTGCTGCAGGCGCGCGACCTGGCCGAGGCGGCCAATCGTGCAAAGAGCCTGTTTCTGGCGACGATGAGCCATGAAATCCGCACCCCGATGAACGGGGTGATGGGAATGCTGGAGTTGCTGTCGCTGAGTGCTCTCGACGCCAGACAGAGCGACGTTGTCGCCACCATCCAGGAGTCGGCGCAGTCACTGCTGCGCCTGATCGACGATATTCTGGATTTTACCAAGATCGAAGCCGGCAAGCTGGAAATCGTGCAACGGCCCACGGCCATCTTGCCGCTGCTCAAGCAGGTGCGCGAACTGTTCGTTCAGGCCGCTGAGCAGAAGGGCTTGCAACTCGGCTTGCGCGTCGCGCCGCAGTTGGCGGCGGCGCACCGGATCGACCCGTTGCGGCTGAGCCAGATTTTGCGCAACTTCATCAGTAATGCGGTCAAATTCAGCAATGAAGGCGAAATTATCCTGGGAGTGAGCGTGCAACAGCAGGGCAGTACGGCACAAACGCTTCGTTTCGATGTCATCGACGAGGGCATCGGTATTTCCAAGGACAATCTCGCCCGTCTCTTCGAGCCGTTTACCCAGGCCGAGTCCGATACGACGCGCCGTTTCGGCGGCACGGGGCTGGGTCTTGCCATCAGTCGTCGCCTTGCCGGATTGATGGGGGGGCGGGTGGAACTGGAAAGCGATCCCGGGGTTGGAACACGGGCTTCTTTGACTCTTGTCGCGGATATCGCGCTCGACGGCGATACGGTGGATGCGCTGCCGCCGGTTCTTGCCGAGACGGATAGCGCACGGATGGCGCAGCGCAAACAGCAGCCGGTGCTGTTTGCCGAAGACAATGCGACCAACCGCAAATTGGCCGCTTTGCAACTGGCAAAACTCGGCTATCCGGTCGATCTGGCCGTGGACGGGAAACAGGCTTTCGAGAAATGGCTGAGCGGGAAGTATTGTCTGTTGCTGACGGATTGTCATATGCCCGACGTTGACGGCTACCAGCTTGCGCGGATGGTGCGCGGGCACGAGGCCACACATCCCGAGCGCGGTCGGATTCCCATTGTTGCCTGTACGGCGAATGCCGGTGCCGAGGAAAGGGAAAAGACCCTCCTGGCCGGAATGGATGATTTCCTGACCAAGCCGCTGGCGATCACGACTCTGGCCGCCATGCTGGACAAGTGGTTGAGCGAACCGCACGTAGCCGGTTGCGCCGGTGATCCGGCTGCCGAAGCCGAAGCCGAAGCCATTTCCGGACACGTGAACGCCGCCCCCGAATCGCCGGTCGACCGCTCCATGCTCGAGGTGTACAGCAACGGGGACCTGTCCATCGAATACGCGATATTGTGCGACTTTCAGCAGGCGAACCGGGACGACGTGGATGTCTTGCGCCATGCGCTGGAGAGCCTCGACTCCGCAAAAATCACGTGGGCCGCGCACAGGATCAAGGGTGCTAGCCGCATGGTGGGGGCGGTTGCGCTCGGCGCTTCGGCCGAGGCGATCGAGATGGCGGCCAAATCCGGCCATCCGGACAAATCGAAAGGCTTGTTACCCGTGTTCGAAGAGCAGCTCGCGCATTTCGATCGCTGGCTGGAGCAGCAGGCAGCAGCCGGATGAGCACCGCAGCGCCCCGATTTTCATGCCGATGTGTCGATTCGGGTGCCGATCAGGGTGGGAACGCTTGATGCCGTTCCTGCCGCGTCTTGCTGCACCTGCCGATAGGGCGGGGAGGCGGTCCGTGTTTGCATGATGTTCTGCAGCAGGGTTTTTGCCTGTTCGATATTGCCGGTTTGCAGAGCCCTGCCCAGGTCATCGAGAGCCGGGCTGTTGATCCCCATGGCTTCGAATTTTATGTCGGCATAGGCCTGTCGTGCCGCTTCCTCGTTACCTGCATGCAGGGCAACGATAAGGACGTTCAGGCTGAGTTCGCCCTGCGCCCATACTGTCGATCCTGCCTGATCTGCCCCGGGACCCGGGGGGTGACGGCATAGTCCACGGTACGCTCCCTTCTGCCTCTGGTATCTGCCATGCGGGGTGGCGTCCCACTGCTCTCGCTCGCGATGGCGGGACTCCGGGGTAATGTTAGGGGGCAGCGACTTACCCTATCCTTACCGCGCAGAAACCCCTGCGCGGATGTCGCCTGTTCCGGGCGGGTATTCCAGGGACTGTGCCCTGCTTTCAGGGATGGAGTTCGTACAGAATCGCATTGAAACGGAGAGGTAAATCAAGTCGGGCCGTTATTTAACCCTGCATGTATTCTGGTTGACGTTTTTGCTTGTTATGATTGCAATCATGTTCCCGCTGCTTGCCTGGGAATCGCCGGTATTTTAAAAAGACGTCGCGGAGGGTGCTGTGTCGGAGCTGCTTAAAAGAATAGATGCCCGTACCAAGCTTGCCGGTACCAATAAACTTGAAGTGCTGTTGTTTTCGCTGGGCAAGGATCAAAGAACGGGGCGCGAGGAAATTTTCGGCATCAATGTATTCAAGGTGCGCGAAGTGATGCGTACTCCCGAAATTACGGCCGCTCCGGAGATGCCGTCTTCAGTCGAAGGCATGGTCAGTCTGCGCGGCACTCTCGTGCCGGTAATCGATCTGGCCAAGTATACCGGCATCGTGACCGACGGCCGCCCCGACATCATGATCGTGACCGAGTACAACCGTCATACTCAGGGCTTCCTGGTGCAGTCGGTCGACACCATATTGCGGCTGGACTGGTCCGCGATGCGAATGCCGCCCGATATGATAACCAACCGCATGGGAGGTCTGGTGACGGCGGTGACCGAGGTGAAGCCCAATACGCTGGCGATGATGATAGACGTCGAAAAAATCCTGGCCGAAACATCGCCGATGGACGATGCGTATTTGTTCGCCAATCTGGCGCCGACCAAAGAACACCGGATGGTGTATTTTGCCGACGACTCCATCGTCGCACGCAAGCAGATCGAGCGCACGCTGGACGCGATGAATATCAAATATGCCCAAGCCATCAACGGCATGAACGCCTGGGAAGATCTGCAGCAAATGGCCGCCCAGGCCGAGATGAATGGCCGCAAACTCGTCGACACGCTGCAACTGGTTTTGACCGACGTCGAAATGCCGGAAATGGATGGCTATATGCTGACCAAGCACATCAAGTCGGATGCGCGCTTTGCCGGTATCCCGGTACTCATGCACTCGTCCTTGTCCGGCGACTCCAATCAGCGGCATGGCGAGGCGATGGGCGTGGATGCCTACGTTCCGAAGTTCGATCCGCAGAAACTCTCGATGAAGCTGTGTGAAATGCTGAAAATCGAGGACGTTCAACGCCACTGAAAGCCCCCGGTGCGTCCTCCCGCCGCACCTTGGTGCGGCGGGAGGCGTGGCTACGCATCCTTCGGGCTAGTCCAGCGGACGGTCACCGGTCTCGTCGAACAGACTGACCGCCAGCAGTGAAATCAATACCGAACCGATCATATACCAGGCCGGCGCCATCTTGTTTCCGGTGATATGCAACAGCCATCCTGCGACCAATTGCGACGTCCCGCCGAATACGGATACCGCAATGGCGTAGGCGCTGGCCATATAGCCGGCGCGGATCGACTTGGGAAAGCTCTCCGGCATCAAGGCGTAGGCCGGCGCCGAACCCATGGTGTAGAACAGCATCAGCACGACCATGACCGCCATGACCGCCGGCAGGGACGGAAACTGATTCATGACCCAGAATGCCGGGTACAGCAATAGCAACAGCATGCTGCGTCCGATGATGGCCAGCGGTTTGCGCTTTTTCAGCCGGTCAGACCAGGCCCCATAAACCGGGCACATCACCAGCGAAATGATACTGGCGGCGATGGCGACCAGAATGGACAGCTTGGGCGACAGCCCTAGCTGCTGGATGCTATAGATTGGCATGTAGTACATCATGATATAGCTGGAAACCGTCATGCCCATGATGGAGAACACGGTTAGCAGCCAGTTGCGCAGATGCCTGAGTTGCAAAGCCGGCTTGTTCGCGACGCTGGGTTGAACCGGTTCATCGACAATGTGGCGGCGCAGATAAATACCCACCGGAACGATCAAGGTGCCAAGCAGGAAGGGGACGCGCCAGCCCCAGGCCGCCAGGTCGTCGGCCGACAGACAGAACGACAGGATCGCGGCAACGCTCGAGCCGAGCAGTGCGGCCGCTCCCTGACTCGCCAATTGCCAGCTTGCACGGAAGCCGCGGCTGCTATCGGCACCGGTTTCCAACAGGGTGGCGGTGGCGGCGCCAAATTCGCCGCCCTGGGCAAAGCCCTGTACCAGCCGCGCCAGAATGATGGTGATCGGAGCGGCCAGCCCAATGCTGTGGTAGGTCGGCGCAAGACCTATCATGGCGGCACCCGCGGCCATCAGCATGATGGTCAGCGTCAGCGCGGCGCGGCGACCGTGTCGGTCGGCGTAATGCCCGAGCACGAAGCCGCCGAGGGGGCGCGCGACAAAGCCGATGGCAAAGGCGGAAAAAGCCAGCAACATCGATACGACGGCGTCTTTGGACGGGAAAAACAACTTGCTGATTGCCAGCGCAAAATAGCTATATACCGTGAAATCGTAAAATTCCAGCAGATTGCCGAAAACGGCGGCGACAATGATTTTGCGCTGAGAGACCCCTTTTGCTTGCATGTAATACTCCTGATGAATATGAAGGCGTCAGCGAGCCAGATAACGCTCGACCAGGCGGGTCCAGTAAGCGGCTCCGATCGCCAGGTTGGCATCGTTGAAGTCATAAGCCGCGTTGTGCAGCATCGCACTGTCGCCGTTGCCCATGCGCACGAAGCACCCGGGCCGCTGTTGAAGGAAATAGGCGAAATCTTCGCTGCCGGCAATGGCCGGGAACGGGGCCACCACATGCTCGGCGCCGACCAGTTCTTCGGCCACCTGGCGCGCAAACTCGGTTTCGTCCGCGTCGTTCACCAATACCGGGTAGCCGGGTACATAGTCGATCTCGACGCGGGCATCGAAGCTCTCGGCATGACGCGTGGCCAGTGCACGGATCCGGGTTTCCAGCATGCGCCGCACGTCGGGGGCGAATGAGCGTACGCTCAGTTCGAGGCGGGCGGATTCGGGGATGACATTGGCGGCATGGCCGGCATGAAAGGCGCCGACGGTGAGCACCACCGCTTCGGTCGGGTCGGTATTGCGTGAAATCAGGGTCTGCAAGGCCATGACCAGGCTGCTGGCCACCACGATGGGGTCGACGGCCAGATGCGGGCGCGCGGCATGCCCGCCCTTGCCGTATATCGTCAGCGTGACCGTATCGCAGGCGGCCATGAACGGGCCGGGGCGGAACATGAAGGTTCCCGATGGATAGCCGGGGTGGTTGTGCAGACCGAAAATGGCATCGCAAGGAAAGCGTTCGAACAAGCCGTCGGCGATCATGCGTTCGGCGCCGCTATTGAAGCCTGTTTCTTCGGCCGGCTGGAATATCAGGTTGACCGTTCCGGAGAAGCGCCGGGTGCGGGCCAGCTGCCAGGCTGCCCCGAGCAATACCGCCGTGTGGCCATCGTGGCCGCACGCGTGCATGCAGCCGTCGCGCTGGCTGCTGTAGGGCAGACCGGTGAGTTCTTGAATCGGCAGGGCATCCATGTCGGCACGGATCCCGACCCGACGCGCGCCATTGCCATGTTTCAAGGTGCCGACCACGCCATAGCCGCCGATGCCGCGGCTGACCTGGTAACCCCATTCGCGCAACTTGTCGGCCACCAGCTCGGCCGTTTCCTGCTCCTGGTTCGACAGCTCGGGGTAGCGGTGCAAGCTGTGACGAATCAGGGCCAACCCGTCGGCGAGATCGGAAACATCTTCAAGTGAACAGAAATTTCTTTGATTATTCATGGGGCTAGCCCTTGGATAGTGGTAACGATTTCGAGTCTATCATTCGGCAAATAGACCTTTACATGACGTATACGCACGGTTTTAATTGCTTATAAGTCAACAGTGGGGAGCTGGCATGCGCTTGAAAAACGCACCGGACGAGGTGGACGAAAGGCAGATCCGCTACCTGTACGAAGTGGCCTGCCATGGCGGTATTCGCGCTGCCGCAGACAAGCTGGGAATCAATGCCTCCGTCATCAGTCGCCAGATCGCGCAGATGGAGCGTGAGCTGGCCATGCCGCTGATAGAGCGGCGCGGGCGCGGGGTTGCCCTGACCGAAATCGGCGAGCATCTGGTCGGCTTCTATCGCGACCGTCAGAAACGGCAACAGGAACTGGCCGTCCAGTTGCAGGCGTTTCGCCAGCTCAAGCGCGGACACCTGGCCATCGGCGTCGGGGAGGGCTTTCTCGACCGGTTGATGGGCAAGGCGCTGACGGCTTTCGGCGCGCGCTATCCCGATATCGTGCTGGAGTTGAAATGCGGTTCGACCGCCGACATCACCGCCATGGTGCGCGACGACATCGTGGATATGGGGCTGTGTACCGGGGTCAACGAATTCGATCCGGTACTCAAGGTCAAGTCATTCCGCGGCTCGCCGTTTTGCGCGGTCGTCAGCCAGGATCATCCACTGGCGGGCCGCCACAGCGTGACCATCGCCGAACTCGCTCAGCAGCGTCTGATTTTCATGCCGGATCATTTTGGCGCACAGCGTTACTTGAATACCCTTGCTCATGCCGAGCGGGTGCATCTGGCGGCCTCGTATCGCTGTAATCTGTTTTCGGCGGCACGCTCCATTGCGGCTTCGGGGCTCGGGGTCGCATTCATGTCGTCGGATGCTTCGCGTCCGTTATCGTCCACCCATCTGTTGTGCGCGGTGCCAATCGATCATCCGATGGCGACCGGTTTGCCGAATCAGCTGCTCTGTCGCGTCGGACGACGCTTGTCGCCGGCCGCATCCTACCTGTGGCAGCAGCTTGGGCAGACCCTCGCGCACCCGCTATGATCGCGGCCCGGGCGATGTGCGCTTGTTCCGTATCGGGCGCGGATCGACCGTGCTTGCAACAAAGTGAATCCGGGCGGAAAAGATCGTGTACAGTATACCGTTAGACCTGTCTGGTGGCCGGACCGGCTGAAAACAGGGAGTTTTCGGCTATCATTTCCGATGCCGACACGAACGAGGATGATCAGGGTTTAAAATGGATTTGCACGTCATATTGAATAAAATGTTCGTTCTGATGATTCTGGTTTTTTCCGGCTATGTCTGCGCCAGGAAGAATCTGGTCAACAAAGACGGCATCAGTCAGATTTCACGCCTGATCATCTATCTGTTCAATCCGGCCTTGATCATTCTCGGCCCCCTGAAAAGCGGGGGCGGGACCTCGCTGCTCGCTTTTTTTCATGTGCTATTGGTCGCGGTTCTGACCTATGCCGCCCTGATTGCGGTATCCCGGCTCTATACCGCCCTGGCGGGGGCGAAGCGGGATGCTCCGGTCTATTCCCTGATGTTCGTCTTCTCCAATATCGGTTTCATCGGCATCCCAGTGGTCGAGTCCGTGTTCGGACCGCTGATGGTTTCTTATGTCGCCATTTTCATCGTGATATATAACCTGCTGATTTACACCTATGGCGTCAATGTGATCCAGGGCGGAAAGGAGGGGCTGAGGGGGCTCCTGCGCTGGGCTGTGGTCCGCAAGATGTTCAACCCCGGCACATTTTCCTGCCTGCTTGCCATTGTGCTGCTGCTGTCCAATATCCGGATATCTCCGGTCGTGCTGAGTTCGACCGAGTATTTCGGCTCCTGCGCGGTGGCCCTGGCCATGATGCTGATCGGTATGTCGCTCGGAACGTTGAGGATCGCCTCGCTGCTGAGCGATGTGAAACTATGGATTTTTTGCTTTTTCAAGATGATTGCTTTCCCGCTATTGGCACTGTGGGTCTTTGATTCTCTGGGCTGGGAATCGCCCTTGCCGAAACTGGTGGTGCTGCTGCTCGCAATGCCGATCGGAAACATGCCTTCGCTACTGGCCATCGAGTACGGCGGTAACGACGCTCTCTGCTCGCGCGGCGTCGCCATCACGACTCTGATCTCGGTCGTGACCCTTCCCCTGATCGCCAGCCTTTCCTGAGGCGAGTCGATCGGAACGAGGGGACGGGTCTATCCTCAACTGTTGTTTGAACCACGCTGCGATGGCCTGATCGCGCTGCGCGCCGAAATTGTGCAGCATGTGTTTGCCGCCAGGGAAGACGAGCAGGCGGTGCGGCTTGTTCAATGCGGTAAGTTCGGCATCCAGCCTCTGGACCCCGGTCAGCGCGACCCTGTCGTCCTTGTCGCCATGCAGGATAAGCAGGGGAATGCCGATTTTCTCCGGCCAGTCGAGCGCGGAGCGCAGACGGTAGGCTTCCGGTCTTTGCTCCGGCGTTCCGCCCAGCATGCCGCTGATTTGTGTGCGTACCCGCAGCCCGGTTTGTTCGTATGTCCGAGCGAGGTCGGTCGGGCCGCTGACCACCGCGGCCGCTTGCAAGGGGGCACCGCGGCGGATGGCGACATAGGTGTCTATCGCGCCGCGCGAAAAGCCGAGCATGCCGACCCTGTCGGCATCGGCCATTGCCAGGCGTCTCGCGATCGGGAGCAGATTCACGACATCGTTGACGTCTGCGCCGCCGAATTCGTCGTGCCCCTCGCTGCCCGCGCTGCCGCGGTAGTCGGTGGCCAATACCACGAAGGGTCCGCTCGCGGCGAGTCGGGTCAGGTAGTCGAGCAAGGGCAGGCCGGGCCTGCCGGGATCGTCGCTTCCGCCATGCGCGAACAGGATGACGGCGGCCCGGCCCGCGATTTCCCTGGGGATGACCAGATAGCCCTGTATGGCCAGCCCGTCGCTGCGATAGCGCAGTCGGTAGCGGTCCACACCGGCAACGGCATCCAGGCGGGTGATGCCGGTCACATCGCCATCGCCGCGGCTTGCCGGCATCGGGGTGATGGGCAGGGGGCGCGGGCGAGTGCCGGTCGTCATGGCGAGCGACGGTAGCGGCAGGGCCGCACTGGCGGCCAGCACCAAGCAGGCCGCCAGTGCGGCCCTGCGCATTATTCCTGTCATGGGGGACTCTTTGCGTTCTGGCGGCAATCCACCGGCCCCTCGGGAGCAGGCCGACGGTGTGAATATAACGTCAGAATGGCTGCTTGTCCGTCATCCTGGCAAGGAGCCCGTCAATTTTTCCATTGCGTCAGCATCAAATCGAGGTTTTGTACCGCCGCGCCGGAGGCTCCCTTGCCGAGATTGTCGAATACCGCCGACAGAAGAAATTGTCCATGTTCCTCATTGATGAATACGCCCAGTTGCAAGTCGTTGCTGCCGTTGAGTGCCTGCGGGTCGAGACGGGTCATGGCCCGTGCCTCGTTCTGCGCGATGACATGGACGCTGTCCGCTGCGGCATAGTAGTGCGTGAGGGCGGCATGCAACTGTGCGCCGTCCAGGGTGGCTCCCGGCTGTTCCCGATCCAGAGGGATCGTCAATACGATGCCCTGACGGAAAGAACCATAGGCCGGGACGAATAGCGGGCGCCGCGAGAGTCCTGCATGCAAGCGGATTTCCGGCGTGTGCTTGTGCGCGAGGCCCAGGCCATAGACCTGGAAGGCACAGGCCTGGCCGGCATCCTTGCCTTCGTGCTCCTCTACGCCGCTGCGCCCGCGTCCGGAGTAACCGGATACCGCATGAATGCAAAGCCGGATGTCGTGCGGCAGCAGCCCGGCCTGGAGAAGCGGGTGGAGCAACGCTATCGCTCCGGTGGGATAGCAGCCGGGATTGCTGACCCGGCGTGCGCCGGCGATGCGTTCGGCCTGTCGCGGATTCAGCTCGGCAAAGCCATAGACCCAGTCCGGCTGCGTGCGGTGGGCAGAGCTCGCGTCTATCACTCTGACCGCCGGGTTGGCGATGGCAGCCACGGCTTCGCGTGCCGCCTCATCGGGCAGGCACAAAATGGCGATGTCGCACGTGTTGATGGCTTGTGCCCGGCGGCGCGGGTCCTTGCGCTCGGCAGCCGGCAAGGTGAGCAGGCGCAAATCGCGGCGAGCTTGCAGCCGGGCGTGGATTTGCAATCCGGTAGTGCCTTGATCGCCATCGATGAAAACGAGGGGGGAGGTCATGCTTACGGCTCCTTCCGAGCTTGCTGCGGTGAGAGAACTGGCCTCCAGCTTGCCGGTATGGGTAGAATATGAAAAGTTTAGTTTCGTGACCATTACGTTCAGAATTTCTGAATCAGGAAGCCTTATGCGCGAAATCAGCCTGGATCGATTGCGTACGCTGGTCGCCATCGCCGACCACGGTTCCTTTGCCGCTGCGGCACGCGATTTGCACCTGGCGCCGCCGACCGTCAGTCTGCACATCGCAGAGCTGGAAAACCGCATCGGGGCTGCGCTGCTGTCGCGCAAACGCGGACAGGTGCACGCTACGGCCATAGGCGAAACCCTGATCGAGCGCGCGCGCCACCTGCTGGATGAGGCCGGACAGGCGCTGGAGGATGTTCGACGACAGGTGCAGGGCCTGGCCGGGCGGGTACGTATCGGCGCCTCGACCGGGGCGATCGCGCATCTGTTGCCGCAAGCCCTGGAAGTCCTCGGGCAGCGCCATCCGGCCATCGATGTCCAGGTCGCGGTACTCACGTCACAGGAAACGCTCGCGCGCCTCGCGGCGGGAACGCTGGATGTCGGGTTGGTCGCGCTGCCGCAGCCTGCGCTGGCCGGTCTAACCATCGTGCCGTGGCGGCGCGACCCGGTACTTGCCTTCCTTCCCGCGCACTGGCAGTGTCCGGCACAGGTCACGCCGCAATGGC
Organism: Paludibacterium yongneupense DSM 18731; assembly: GCF_000422925.1. Lineage (GTDB taxonomy): Bacteria > Pseudomonadota > Gammaproteobacteria > Burkholderiales > Chromobacteriaceae > Paludibacterium > Paludibacterium yongneupense. The sequence continues at coordinate 69,326 of NZ_AUGZ01000005.1, read as the reverse complement.
TTGCCGCGCAAGCGCTGATTCTCAACGATGGCAGCACCCGGCTCACGCAACTGACCTCGCGCTGGTTTGCCGCCGCCGATCAGCATCCGTTGCCGCGCATCCAGCTGAACTACAATGATGCGATCAAGAGTCTGGTGGCCGCCGGTTACGGTGCGACCTTGCTGCCGCACGAGGCGTCCGCCCCGCTGAACGACGAGCGAATCGCGGTTCGCCCCTTGCAACCCGCGCTCTGGCGCGAACTCGGCATCGCTTGCCGCGCGGAGAATATCGGGCGCCCGACGCAGTGGGTGCTCGATGTCTTGTCCGGTTTGAGTCTGCCTTAGCGGTCTCGCGCAAACCGATCGCCAACCGGGAGGCACGATGAACGGTGTGGGAAGGCCAGCTCGCGACGGAGCTCCGATATGGCCATGAGCCTTGTGCAGGCATGGGTTTTGCCTCACCCGCTGTTGCGCAAACATATCGATCGCTACTGGATTTCATCCGGCCCGGCGGGGATGGCCTTGCCGTCCCTGTTTCCGGGAACGGGGGTCGAAGTGTTTTTTCACCTCGGCCGTCCCTTCGTGGTGTCGCCCGTAAACGGCGGTGCACAGGATGCCCCGTCTGCCCATCTGGGCTACCTGCGCTCCCGTCCGCTGACAGTGCGGGCCGACTCGGATTTTTCTTTTCTGTCGGTACGGGTTCGTTCCGGCGGCCTGCGGCATCTGTGCCCTGTGCTGCCCGCTTGCGGAATCGACTATCCCCTGTCCGTCGAAGACGTCTGGGGGCGCAACGCCGCCGATATCGGCTACCGCTTGATGGCCGCGCCGACGCTGAATGAGCAGGCCGCCTTGCTCGATACCTGGCTGCTCGCCTGTCTGGAGCGTTTCGCTCGTCACGACCCCGTGATCGATCATGCGGTCGAACGCTTGTATTACGATCATGCCGCGATTCGCATCGAAGAGGTGAGCGCCGCGCTGGGACTCGGGCGTCGGCAGTTAGAACGCCTTTTCAAGAGTGCAATCGGTTGCAGCCCCAAAGCGTTTCAGCGAACCGCCCGCTTTCAGCACACCCTGCGCGAGCTGACGCTGAGCGGAGGCTGCCGCTATCTGGACGTGGCGCTCGCTCACGGGTTCTACGACCAGGCGCACTTCATCCGCGAGTTCGAGTCCTTCGTCGGCGAGAGCCCCTCCCGCTTTTTTGCCTCGCAGCGCATGGCGTCGCATTTTTACAATGCGAGCCTCAGGCGTTGCACCTAAGCTATCCGTGCGTTCCGCCGTGCCGCACGCACGGTGCACGCCGTCGCCACACCAGGCGGCGGCCTTTGCCATCACGATAGGAGGATTCGATGTTTGTCGTTTTGCTGACGTATACCCGGAGTCTTGACCAGGTGGATGAACAATTGAGCGCGCATCGCGCTTTTCTCGAACGTCAGTATCAGGCCGGTGTCTTCATTGCATCCGGTCCGCAGATTCCGCGTGCCGGCGGCGTCATCCTGGCGCGAGGCCTGTCGCGCGAGGATCTTCAGACCCTGCTGGCGCAGGATCCGTTTGCATTGCACGGACTCGCCAGTTATTCCATCGTCGAATTTCAGGCGCGTGCCGTCGCACCGGAAATGTCCGCTTATATCGAAAACTGAGTCGCGTTTGCCTCGGGGGGCGCCCGGCGCCCGTCGTATCCCCCCCGCGCATTCCCCTGCCCGGATCGGGGCGCTCGTCAGATGATGCGCCCCCTCATTCTGCTGTGCCTGTCCCTTCATCCTGCTGTGCCTGTTTCTCTATTGCGGGCTCATCCCCCGGCTTGCGGACTGCTTTTTATCGGCGGGCTAAGTCTGGGCTAAGTTGTCTGCCGCATCCTGTGCCACGTGGCGGTGACTGAGAGGCGGTGCCGACTCTGCCGACACAGGAGTGCCGAGCTGTCTCTGCCCTGCGTCGCCAGGCGGCGGCAGACTTGAGGCCGTATTGAATGAAACGAAGGAGTAGGCAAATGAGTACAGGAGCCGTTGTTCTGAAACGCCGCTTTATCATCGCATCCTGCGTGTTCGGTCTGGGCATGGCCGCGCTAAGCCCCACTGTGCTGGGGAACGAGGTCAAGCAGGTGATGAAAGACATGAGGCGTGAGTACAATGCGGCCATGGCCAGCACCACGATCGCCGAGTTCGGGAAAAACATGGCGAGCTTGCATGCGAGCGTGGGCAGCGCGAGCCATATCAATTTCAGCAGCGACCCCGCCACTTACCAGCAGGGGATGCAGGAGCTCGAGCAGGGGCTTGCCCGTGTTGATCTCGCGCTAAAGGCGAATGATCTGGCTGCGGCCAAAAACGCATTGCGCCAGATGAATTCGACCAAGAAACATTACCACGACCTTCTCAACTAGTCTTCATGCAACGATTTTTCTGCTCAGGGGTGACAACAATGGAAAATGCGGCCAGGCAAAAGTACCCGCTGTCGGTGTCTCTTCTCCACTGGCTGGTGGCCGGCTTGATGATCTCGACGCTGATCGTGGGCTGGTTGCTGGATGACAACGAAGGTCTGATGGCACTGCATCGCTCGCTCGGCATTGCCGTTCTGCTGGCGGTGCTGCTGCGCATCGTCAACCGGCTTCGCACACGCAAGGTGCTGCCGCCGTCGGTCAATCCGGCCGGGTCGCTCAAGCAGCGGGCGGAACAGGCTGTCCATGGCCTGCTGTATCTGTGCATGCTGGGTGTTCCGCTGCTGGGTTGGCTGAAAACGAATGCGGCCGGCCAGAGCGCCAGTTTCTTTGGCTTGTTCGACCTTCCCGTCCTGCTGAGCCACAACCGCGGGCTGTCGCACCTGCTCGGGGGCGCGCATTCGCTCGCTGCCACGCTTTTCGTGGTATTGCTGGGCATGCACCTTGTCGGCGGCCTCGCGCATTGGGCGCAGCACAGGGAAAATGTTCTGAAGCGCATCACGCCCTAAGTCGTTCGTTCTAGTTTCTTTGCTTATGCAATGATATGATCGTTTTGTCATGCGGAAGGAATCGTCTGGCGGGCGGCGAGTGCGCGATGTCAAAGGCACCGCAGCCCGGGCGGCGCTGAAGTGTGTGCCGTGCGGGAGCAGGGGATTGATACAATAAAAAATATGACGTTAGTATTTTGGGATAGCTGTCTACGAATAGTGTCGGTCGGCAGGTAGCTGCGATCGATGATTCCGTGCAATTTCACCTGTGGCGAGCCCAGTCGCGCGTTCGTCGCAGGAAGGGGTATATCCATGAGTTATGCAACAACCAATCCTTATACCGGCGAGCACGTCAAGTCGTTTCCTGATGCAACGGACCAGGAAGTGGCGGCCGCAATCGCCAGTGCCGATGCCGCTTTTCAGCAGTGGAGAGAAACTTCGTTTGCCGAACGCGCCCGCGTCATGCAAAACGCTGCCGATATCCTGCGCCAGAACAAGCTTGAGTATGCCAAGAAGCTGACGCTGGAAATGGGGAAGCTGATCGGCGAAGCCGAGGCCGAGGTGGAGCTGTCGGCGCAAATCTTCGAATACTACGCGCGCAATGCGGAGCGTCTGCTCGAGCCCGAGACGCTGCCGGTCGCGGATGCCGGCATCGGCAATGCTCGCGTCGTGCACGAACCGCTGGGCGTGCTGCTTGCCATCGAGCCCTGGAACTTCCCGTATTATCAGATCGCGCGCATCATCGCGCCGCAGCTTTCGGCCGGGAATACGATATTGCTCAAGCACGCGTCGAATGTCCCGCAGAGCGCCGCGACCTTCGACGGTCTGATGCGCGACGCCGGCTTGCCTGCCGGCGGCTTCAAAAATCTGTATGCCACGCGTGCACAGATCGAGCAGATTCTCGGCGACCCGCGCGTACACGGCGTGGCGCTGACGGGTTCCGAGGGCGCGGGCGCGCTGGTCGCGCAGCAGGCGGCCAAGGCCTTGAAGAAATCCACGCTGGAGCTCGGCGGTGCCGATGCTTTCGTGGTGCTGGCCGACGCCGAGCTTGAAAAAACGGTCAAATGGGCGGTGTTTGGTCGTCATTGGAATGGCGGCCAGGTGTGCGTGTCTTCCAAGCGCATGATCATTGTCGATGCCGTCTATGACGAATTTCTCAAGCGCTACGTCGACGGTGTGGCCGCCCTGCGCGCGGGGGATCCCCTCGATCCGGCCACGACCCTGGCGCCCTTGTCGTCGCAGGAAGCGGCGGATGAAGTCAAGGTGAAAATCCGGCTGGCGGTCGAGCATGGGGCGACGGCGCTTGAAGTCGGCCCGCGGGTGCCGGTTCGTGGCGCCTTCGTGCAGCCCACCATTCTCACCGATGTTACGCCGGAAAATCCGGCCTACCATTGGGAGTTCTTCGGACCGGTATCCATGCTGTTCCGTGCCGCAGACGAAAACGAGGCCGTACGCATCGCCAATGATTCGCCATTCGGACTCGGCGGCTCGGTGTTTACTGCCGACGAACGGCATGGTGCGCAAGTGGCGGCCAGGATCTCCACCGGGATGGTGTATGTGAACCACCCGACGATGGTCAAGGCTGACCTGCCGTTCGGCGGAGTTCGCCGTTCCGGTTACGGGCGCGAACTGATCGGGCTCGGGATCAAGGAGTTCGTCAACCACAAGCTTATCGCCGTGGTCGACATCGACGCCCCGTTCTGACTATCCGCGTCCTGTCGGACATAACGGCGGGAAGCGGTCACCGGGCCGGGTGCGGTACGCCGCCCGCCCGGTGCCGGTTGTGGCGTCGCGGCATGCCGCGACGCCCTTCTTGCGCCAGGATCACACACCGGCGCTTTACGCTGCCATGCGGCACAAACCGACAGACCTTATGTTCTCGATTATCATACTGGCCGTCCTTGCCGGCGTCCTGCACCTGTTCCTGCATCTGCCCGTCGTCCTCGCCCTCATCGTGGCCGCCGTACTCTGGCTCGTGTGGAAACTCAAATACGTCATTCTGGCATTCATCGGGGTCGAATGGCTGCTTGACCGCGACAGGTGACGGCGGCCGTGGACATGGCGACCGCGATCGATGCGGTTTCCGGGTCTTGACGACGTTGCTTCGGGCATGGCCTACAGGAAAGAGCCGGGGTTCAGATTCCATTTCTTCGGCGATTCGTGGCGAACGATTCTGTCGCCTCCCCCCGAGCCCATCCCGTGGGCGAGGTCGATGACTTCCGGACGGATATGGGTATTGCTCTTGCTGCTGAAAAACACCCTGACCTTGGGTGAGATCAGGTCGCTGTCGTTCTGTTCGACCACCACGCCCAGCCTGCCGCTTTCCAGCCTCACCAACGTACCGACCGGATAGATGCCGATGTAGCGCATGAAGACGTGCACCAGCGCCGGGTCGAAGTAGAAGCGGGACCATTCGAGAATCTTGCGCAAGGCATCGGTGGGTGCAATCGCCTGGTGATAACAGCGATCGGAGGTCAGGGCGTCGTAGACGTCGACAATAGCCGCCATCTGCCCCAGTGGCGAGATTTCGCCGCCTTTCAGGCCCAACGGGTAGCCGCTGCCGTCATGGCGCTCGTGATGCTGGGCCGCCACATCCACCGCCGTTGCGGAAATGCCTTCGGTCGCCTCCAGAATGCGCCGGCTTTCCACGACATGGCATTTCATCAGCGAGAACTCCATCGTGCTGAGTTTGCCCGGCTTGTTGAGGATATCGTCCGGAATCATCATCTTGCCGATATCGTGCAGCATGCCGCCGATGCCCGCCTGATGCATCGCTTCCCGCTCCATGCCCTGTGCGTGACAAAAGCTGACCATCAGCGCGCCGACGCTGACCGAGTGCAAGAAGGTGTAATTGTCCTTGTTCTTGATGCGGCATAGCGAGAGCAGGGCACCGCTGTTGCGCAAGATGGAGTCGGTGAGATGCTCGATCGAAGGGTGGATTTTTTCCAGCTTCACCTGCCGCCCCATGCGGACGTCCTGCAAAATGCCGTGCACGACCAGCCTGGCCTCGCTGTGAATGCGCCGTGCATGCACCATCTCGCCGCTGATTTCCACCTTGCGTTCCAGAGGGGGATGCGCGCGCGCGAAGTCGATGATTTCGCTGTCCTGCTTTCTACTGATCTCATGCATCGTCGGCGCATGAGGTTCATCCAGACCTTTCCTGGTATCGATATAGACTTCTTGTATTCCCGCCGCGACGATTAGCCCAATTGTTTTTTCAGCCCGCAACAAAAAACGCGTCCACAAAAAGGGATGCGCCATCCAGCCGCAATTCAGATCGTGAATGTACATGCCCGGTCTGAGGTCGGAAACGTTGATGCACTTAATCATTGTCAGGATTTGTCGAAAGTGGAATGGCTTTGATTAAGCCCTGCTTTTATGGTCTTCGCCAAAGTGCCGTGCAAGCCGTTAATGATTGTTTTGGATATGGAAAATGATAATCACATCCGAAATTATGAATGGCAATGCCATATTTGCAGGCGCGTGCGGGTGCCCCGGTAATATCTGCGCTGGCGACGTTTGTATCCCTTGCCTGTCAATTACACCGAGGGTATAAGGATTTAACTGTGGTTAGACCATAAAATGACAATGCCTCGATGGCGTTCGTTTTCTGTGCTTATTTTTTTACAGATTTATATTTAAAAATTTGAGATTTATCTGTCATCATAAATATGATTTAAGAATAGATAAACCACATAAAACGAAAATCACTTTTATGCAATTGCAAACAATCCGTCCGCGTCAGTCTATGCGGGGGGCAGCATGAGCCTTCCTGATATCAATCTGTTGCATGTGTTTGCCGCAGTTTATGAAGCGGGAAGCTTTACCGGCGCTTCGGAACGACTGAATGCGAGCAAGGCGAGTGTCAGTATTGCCATTTCGCGACTGGAGCAGCAGTTGCAAGTGACCTTGTTCCGGCGCACGACCCGTCTTGTTGCTCCGACGCCCGAGAGTCACCGCTTGTACGCAGAGGCACTGCCTCTGCTGCAGGCCCTGCAGGACACGCTGCGTGCCGTGTGCACTCGCTTCGACGAGACCAACGGACGCCTACGCATCAGTGCAACCATCGAATTTCTCGAGCACCGGCTGGCTCCAGTGCTGGCGGCATTCACGCGACGCTATCCGCGGGTGGCGCTCGACGTCCAAGTCTCCGATCAGGCCCGCGACATGGTCAAAGGGGCGATCGACCTGTCCTTTCGTCTGGGCCGCTTGCAGGATTCCTCGTCACGAGCGGTCAAGCTCGAAGATTTTGCCCAGTATCTGGTGGCTGCGCCCGCTTATCTGGATGAAGTGGGGGTGCCCGACTCGCCTGAGGCGCTGACGAGGTATGAGTGGATTAATCTGTCGATTCTTCCTCATTCGCTGACCTGGACGTTTTCTCATCCGCTGGAAGGGCGCAGGGTGGTGCAGATGAGTCAGAAAATGCGAACCGACTCCACTCAGGGCTTGTGTGCCTTGTTGCGTCAGGGCATGGGAATTTCGGTTCTCGACGAATTGAGTGTCGTGGCAGATCTTGCTGCCGGGCGTTTGTGCAAGGTGCTGCCAGAGTGGAGTTTGCCCCATGGTGGAGTGTTTGCACTTTATCCGCCCGGACGCATGGTTTCTCCTCTTAGCAGCCTTCTTGTCAGTTTTTATCGTGACTATTGGAGCGACCGGCAACCGGGCAATGCGATACCCGTCGATTCCGGATTTTGATTATTGGCTTAAGGGTGTTGCAAGCCTGTGCGATGGTATCGCCGCAGCGGCGCCGTCAGTATGGCATTTACTGGCGGCGCCGTTATCGTTTCAGTTTCCATCGGCGCACGGCGGGTCGATATTCGAATGGCGAATCTCATCGCGGCGGAAACAAGCGACGGCATGGTCGTTGATGATGCCTACCGCCTGCAGCCAGGCATGGACGATGGTCGGGCCGACGAATTTGAAGCCCCGCCGCTTGAGTTCTTTCGATATCTGCGTGGAAAGCGCGCTTTGCGCCAGCACCGTCTGGCCATCGCCGGTAAGGGCTTTCCCCCCGCTGAAAGCCCAGCAGAAATCGCTGAAATCTTCGCCGCGATCGCGCATCGCACAGTAGATGCGGGCCCCGGCAATGGTGGCCTCTATCTTGGCACGCGAGCGGATGATGCCCGCGTCTTGCAGTAGACGCAGTACATCGTCTTCGTCGAAAGCCGCCACCCTGTCCGGATCGAAACCGGCAAACGCTTGTTGCAAGGCCGCTCGCTTGCGCAGCACGGTGATCCAGGCCAGACCGGCCTGGAAACCTTCCAGCATCAGCATCTCCCACAGCGCGCGCGAGTCGCGCAGCGGGAGTCCCCACTCCTTGTCGTGATAGGCCTGCATTTGCGCATCCTGGCCCGCCCAGGCGCAACGCGTGGGCATGTGTACATCATTCATGGTCTGCTCCTGTCGGTGTCATCGTGACAGCCCACGATGACGATCGGTGTCGTTCGATGTGCCCTGAAGCCCCTGCCGTCTACTAATGCCAGGACAAGAATCAAAGGGGCCGTCCTGCGGGGCGCACGGCGTCAATTCCTGAAACCCTCTGCGCGGCGGGGGCGACGCCTTGCCGTGGCGAGGGGCTGTCGACGCCGGAGCCCGGTCTGGCTATGGGGGCGCGGGCAGCGGCACAGCGGCTCCGCTCTGTATCTGATTGCACCCGGGCGTCGGGCGCGGTGGAAGGCTCAATCGTCGCGGGTCAGGACTTCCAGCAGTTCGATCTCGAACAGGAGGTCCGATCCCGGCTTGATCAGGGCTCCGACCTGCCTGTCGGCATAGGCCAGCCGGGCCGGTACCCATAATTTACGCTTGCCGCCGACCCGCATGCCCATCAGTCCGAGATCCCAGCCCTTGATCACGCGCCCGCTGCCGATGACGCACTGAAACGGTTTGCCATGTGCGTGCGATGAATCGAACTCGGTGCCATCCTGCAGGAAGCCCCGATAGTGGGTGGTGATCAGCGCGCCTTTGACGACCGCCTTGCCCGTGCCGGGCTGCAGGTCGGTCCAGTGCAATTCGTCTTCCATCGATTTCTCCCGGTCGGTCGGCGGGGGGGCGAAGCGGCCTGAACCCGCGAAACGCGGCAATAATATCATGACCCCGCTGCAGCCTCCTTCTTCGATTCGGGTATGCGCACATAGTGAAGGCGCCTTTTCTGTATTGTCGGCGTCACACTGCGGTGCACGGCTGCTATAGTCGTGGCTGCGGCGACGGCTGGCTGTCGCGGCCGTTCGATCGATAGGGTGCCAGGTTCGCTGGAGCGGATTTTGCTAGCCCGTTTTCATCAATTTTACGGGACCGTACCATGAAATGGGGTTTGACACTTTCCTTGCTGTCGGCGCTTGTCTGCAGTACGTACGCACAGGCCGGCATGATCGATGACGTCATCAAGAGTGGAGTGCTTCGGGTCTGTACGCCGGGCGACTACAAGCCATTCAGCTTCGCCCTCGGCGGCGACCGTTACGAAGGGCTGGATATCGATCTGGTCCAGTCCCTGGCGGCGACGCTGCCGGCTCGGGTCGTTTTCGTCAAGACGAGCTGGAACAGCTTGATGGACGATTTTACGGCCGGCAAGTGCGATATGGCTGTCGGCGGCATTTCAGTGACGCTGGAGCGCCAGAAAAAAGCCGCATTCAGCAAGCCGTACATGGTCAACGGCAAAACCCCGCTGGTGCGTTGCGCAGATGCCAAACGCTATCAGAGCGTGGCCGATATCGATAAACCCGGGGTCAGGGTCATCACGAATCCGGGAGGGAGCAACGAGCGCTTCGCCCGCGCTAATTTCAAGACGGCACGCTTGACCGTTCATGCCGAAAACCTGACGATTTTCGACCAGATTCTGGCCGGCAAGGCCGATGTCTTTGTCACTGAGGCCGCCGAGGCCATCGTGCAGCAGCGGCAACGGCCCGGACTGTGCGCCGTCAATCCGGACAAGCCCCTGCAGTACAGCGAGGATGCTTTCCTGCTGCCGCGCAACGATGCTGCGAGCAAGGAGTATGTCGACCAGTGGTTGCATCTGTCGCGCGCGAGCGGAGAGTTCCGCAAGCTCGCCGAACACTGGTTGCGCTAGATGGACCCGGGCGCAGCACCGGCAGCCGGGCTCAGCTTCTGTCCAGCAACAGGCGAAGTCCGAACGCGCCATAGATCAAGGCGGTCGTGCGCGCGACCCGCTTGCGTACCTGCGGTCGGCGCAAGACGCGGGCGAAGCTTGCGCCTCCTGCCGCGTACGACATCATGCCGGCCATGCTGCTCGCAAAGGTGATGGCAAGGATCAGAACCGAGTCCGTGGGCACGAGGTTGCGCGGCAGGAACTGGGGGAAGAGCGCGGCGAAAAACAGGATGCCCTTGGGGTTGGATGCGCCAAGCAGCACGGCATCGAGAAAGAGCCTGCGCTGCGTGCCCGGGGCGGGGCGTACGGTGTCGGGCGGCTCTTGGCCGGTCCGACCGGACGCCTTGAGCGCGCGGTAGCCGCAATACAGTAGATACAGTGCGCCGCCGCAGCGCAGCAAGCCATACAGTTCGCCATAGTGCCTGAGCACGGCGGCCAGGCCGGCCAGAGCGAGTGCCGCATAGACGACGGCCATCAGGCTCACGCCGAAGGCGGCGAGCAGCGCCGGGCGCAGGCCGCGCCGCGTCCCGCAGTCCAGGGCGTAGAACATGGCCGGCCCGGGGGCGGCGGTGGCGGCGAGCATGACTCCGCTGAAGGAGAGGGTGGTCGCAAGGTTCATGATTGCAGTGTCTCCTGTTCTTCGCCCAGTGTGGAGAGCGCATGCTCCAGCCACTCGATTTCTGCGCGTCGGGTAGCGTGTGCCATTGTCAGCATTCCCGCACGGAAAAGCGTGGGTACTGAATGCGCGGGCGGATTGAAAGGCTGCGGATGGTCGAGAAAGTGCCTGCGCCGGCGGAGAATCGCGCGCTGAGCGCCGAGTGGCAGGTAGTGCAGGAAATTGAGCAGGCCGAAGAAGCGGTTGCGGTCGCTGATGTCGTGTTCGCCGGGCCGGGCCAGGGTGGCGAGCAGCTGTTCCCGTCCTGCCGCCGTGAGGCGATATGTCGTGCGCTTGCGCGCGTCGGCGCCGGCTGACGGCGCCGGCTCGATACGGCCGGCGGCAAGCAAGCGCTGCAAGGCCGGATACAGGCTTCCGTCGCTGATCTTGCGGTAATGAGAGGCGAGCGCGGACAGGCGCAGCTTGAGCTCGTAGCCGTGCATGTCGGCTTCGTTCAGAAAGCCCAGAATCAGTGTTTCCAGCATTTTCACGGATGGATATATCGAATCGATGTGTCTATACGATATATCCATCGCGAGGCGATGGCAAGCCTGCCGTCACCAGCGATCTACAACAAGGCGAGGTCTTGCGCTTTAGCGCCGGGGAACACGCTGTCCAGCTGCGACGGGGAAAGTTCGTAGAGGCGGGAGAAGATCCCGCCGAGCAGCGCCCGGTAGTCGTTGAGAACCGGATAGTCGCGGTTTTGCAGCAGATTCGCTGCCGCGACGCGGGTTTGCTCGCCTGCGATGCGCGCGCCTTTGAGCCGGCCGCCGAGTATCCAATAGCAGCTGCCATGTCCATGATCGGTGCCGCGATCCCCGTTTTCACGGAACGTCCGGCCGAATTCGCTGACCACGACGACGACGGTGTCGCGCCAGACCGGACCCATCGCCTCGGCGTATGCCGCCAGCCCCCGTCCCAGTTCGTCCAGCCGTCCCGCCAGGTAGCCGCTGGCCCCCCCTTCGCCGACATGCGTGTCCCAGCCGCCGATATCGACGAAACCCAGGCTGTATCGCTCGCGCATCAAGGCCGCGATGCGGCGTGCCTCCAGTTCGAAGCCCCTGGCAGAGACGGCGTTGCGGCTGGCCGCTGCCATTTCCGCGCTCATGTCGCGCGCGACTTCGTCCCTGACGGCGAAACCGGCGAGCACCGGCCCGGCCAGGGGGGTAGACCGATACATGTCGGCGATGATACGGCTTTGGCGCGGATCCAGCCCCGGTTTCCCTATCTCGCGCAAAGCCATATTCGGGATTTGCCGGGCACCCTGAAAAATCAGCGGCAACTGGTCCGTGAACGACATGGCCTCGCGGCCTCGCAATAGCATGGCCAGGCGATTGAGAAATCCGGATTGATAGTGGCGCGCTCCGGAGAGCGCTTGCCCCGATTCCATGCTGTCCTGGGTCTCGAAATGGCTGCGCGAGAGGTCGTCGTTGCCGGCGAAGGGCAGGAAGGCGAGTTGCCCTGCCCTGAACAGGGGGAGCATGGTTTCGCCCAGAACCGGGTGCAGTCCCCAGTCCGAATCCAGCGGCAGTGCGCCGAGCGGTTCGCTCCCCGGTCTCGGAATGGCGATGGTGGGGCGCGATTCGTAATAGAAATCGCTCGTCACCGGCACCAGCAGATTGCTCGAATCGTAGCCGCCGCGCAGAAAAACAAGCAAGAAGCGCGGGGCTTGTGCGCTTGCTGCCATTAGACGGCCGCAGCAGAGTGCGAGCGGTACGGCGCTCAGCGTCTGTAAGAGTTGACGTCGGTTCATGGCGGGGCTCCTTCAGCGGTACATGAATTCCGGGGAGGCCAGCAAAAAGGTGTTCCACTCCTGTGGCGTTTGCGCCTGCTCCAGCGCGGCGCGCGTTGCCGGTCCGAGCGAGGCTTGCCAGTAGCGGTAGTAGAGGGCGTTGGACAACTGTGGAAACGCCGCGCGCTCGACGGGTGCCGGCCCGGCGCTGCGGAACAGTCCGGCGTTGCCGCTGCCTATGGTTTTGGCAATTTCGATGCGGGTGTTCATCTGCCCCGGGCTGGCCCAGCCCGATGCGGTCAGAGGATATCCTTCAGGGGTGGTGTGGCCGTAGAACGCTTCCCCCATCCGGTTCAACCAGCCGAGCATGGGGTCGGCGTTGAGAATGGTCTTGCCGTCATAGGCAAGGCGCACCGCCGACACCACATAGTGGACCGGATCCTTGAAATCCTTGCCTAGCGAAGCGCGAAACTCGGCCGACTCGAACAGCGTTTGCAAAACGGCGCCGATCTGACCGTCGCTGCTCAGGTAGCGTTGTGCGAGCCGGTCGAGCAGAACAGGGGACGGGGCGTTGCCGGTGAAATACAGCGCGAGCTTGCGGCTGAGGAAGCGGGCCGTGGCCGGATGGCGTGCGAGTCGGTCCAGAACCTCTTCCAGCTCGTCGCTGCCGCGGCCGCGTATCGGATGGCCGAGAAATATCTTGTCGCCATAGTCGTGACGGGCGGGATTGAATTCGACCAGGTTGCGGGACCAGTACTGACTCTGCCAGTCGCGTTTGAGGTGCGGTGGCTGCCCGGCAAGATTGACGCCGAGTCCGGTAAGGATGCGCGCCAGTTCCTGGACATCGTGCTGGCTATAGCCGCCGTTGACTCCCAGCGTATGCAGTTCCATCAACTCGCGTGCGTAATTCTCGTTGAGATGGCCGAGCGCATTCTGGTTGTTGTCCAGATAGACCAGCATGGCCGGGTGGTGCGAACTCAGTTCCAGCAGATCGCGGAACCGACCGAGCGCATGCGAGCGGATCCTGTCTTCGTAGTCCGCCAGCATGAAGCGCAAAGGGCCTTTATATTGATGGACGGAAAAATGATTCAACCAGAACCATGTCATCTGTTCTTGCAACTGCTGCGGCGAGTAGAGGTCGCGCAACAGCGAACGAGTGGCGGTCTCGCGCGCGAGTTGGTTCATATGTTGCTGGTAAGCTTGCTGTGCCGCCTTTTTCTGTCCTTCGTCGCCCATCGCGTCGGCCGTTTTGCGTTGCTCTTCCAGTTCGCTCGCCAGCACGGTCATCGGTTTGCGGCTGATCTCCAGTGCCGCGACCTGGCTTTGTACGGCGGGGGGCAATTCGGCATCCGGCGAGGGGCGCAGTTGGTGCCCAAGGTAAGCGTCGGCGCCTTCGGTTTCTAGCTGACGCAGGCTCGCGCTGTTCGCCCCCCAGCTGAGACGATTGGCGAAGGCGAACGTATCGGCTGCCGGGAGCGGGCGCGGCGGCGTCGCACAGGCACAGAGCGCGGTGGCAAGCAGAATGAGAAGGGTAGACGGACGCACTTCTGGCATGGGGCTCCCTCGCGTGGCGACATGGGCGTGGCAACCATTTCGCCATGGATGACTTATATTGGGGTACCTGTCTGTATTATGACACGCATGTCGAGCGAGGCGTGCAATGCGCGAAGGCAAGGCTGTCCACGGTGGCCGCCAGACCGTAAGATCGGTGTTCGTCCCCTCACGCGCGGGCGGTTGCGCCAGCTTGGCAAGGACAGGAGATAGGAATGCTGGAGCGCAGGGTTTGGCTGGATTTTCTGGCCGTGACATTTAGCGTTGCCTTGTTGGGACTGGGGCTGGGCAGCACGATGCCATTGACTGCGCTCGTGCTGAGCGCACGCGGCTACGGGCCGGATATCATCGGCTGGATGGCGGCAGCGACGGCACTTGGCGGCGCGCTCGCCACCTTCGCTGCCCCGTCGTTGACGCAGGCTCTGGGGCGGCGTCGCGTCATGCTGGCGTGTCTGCTGCTGGCGGCGGCCTCGGTCGTGCCTTTGCAGTACACGTCGTCGCTTGTGGCCTGGTTCGGCCTGCGCTTCGCGTTCGGGATGGCGATGGCCCCCTTGTTCGTACTCGGAGAGGCGTGGATCAACCTGTTGCCGGGCGACGCCGTGCGCGGACGGATCGTCGCCATCTATACCACCTGTTTCACCTCCTGCCAGGTTCTCGGCCCCATTCTGACCGACTGGCTTGCCGCTTACCCCCAGCGCGCTTTCGTATTGTGCGGCCTTGTCTTCCTGCTGGGTGCACCCGGTATTCTGGTCGCGCGGGACGAGCCTCGCGGAACCGGCCTGGCGGATGCCGCGGTCGCACCGGGCGCGAAAGAACATGCCGTTTCCTGGTCGGGCATTGTATGGATGGCCCCGGTCATCATCGTCGCAACGCTTTTTTTTGCCGCTTTCGATACGGTGACGTTCAGCTTTCTGCCCCTGGCGGCCCTTGCCGCCGGTCTGGGGCAGGGGCAAGCGCTGGCGGCGGCCTCGTTGGTGTTTCTGGGGGATGCCACCTTGCAGTTCGCGGTCGGTTGCCTGGCTGATCGCTATGGGCGCCGCCGTACCCATCTTTGCTGCGGCCTTGCCTTGTGCCTGCTGCTGCCTCTGCTACCCGCTCTGATCGGCTGGTCGCCGGCCTGGGAGATCTATCTGTTTGTCTTGGGAGGCGTGGCCGGGGGCGTTTACACTCTTGCCTTGGTCGCTTGCGGCGATTATTTCAGCGGCAAGGCGCTGCTGCGCGCCTCGGGGCTGATCGCCCTGGCCTGGAACGTGGGCAGTTGTGCGGGCGGCGCCGCCACCGGCCTGGTCATGCATCGCTTCGGCCCCCCGTTCATGGTGACGGTGCTGTGGGGGCTGGCGCTGCTGTTTGTTCTGGCGGCTCTCGCCGACGGACGAAGGGCATCCGTCGCCTGCGAAGCGCGCGCCCGGGCCTGATGTCGGCGCGGACGGCTGTCGGGTAGAGGGGGCATGAGGCCGCGGTCCCTGTTCCGGCTGTCGCCGGCTGACAGGGATGGGTAGAATCGGGTTTTGCCCAGTGCAACACAGGAACATCGCATGACTCATTCCGATATCGCCGCCAGCCTCGGGCGGCGCCTGATCGCGCGCGGCGAGAGCGTCGCCACGGCCGAATCCTGCAGCGGCGGGTTGATCGCCGCGGCGCTGACCGATATTGCCGGCAGTTCCGACTGGTTCGGCTTCGGTTTCGTTACCTACAGCAACGAGGCCAAGCAAAAGTTGCTCGGTGTCAGCGCGTCCACGCTGGCGGCCGCCGGAGCGGTCAGCGAGCGCACGGTGCGTGAAATGAGTGCCGGCGCGCTGGCTGTTTCGGGCGCCGACTGGTCGCTGGCCGTATCGGGTATCGCCGGCCCCGGCGGCGGTAGTGCCGAGAAACCGGTCGGCACCGTCTGGTTCGGTCTCGCCCGAGCCGGGGGCGAGAGTCGGGCCTTCCTGCGCCGTTTCGAGGGCGATCGTGCGGCCGTGCGCGAGCAGACCGTCCAGTGCGCTCTCGCCGCGCTGATCGAATGGCTGGACGAAGACGTGGCGATGGCCTGATGCCCGGCCCCGCACGGCTCAGGTGCGCACTGCCATCGCGTGGTCGCGCTCGACATGCGCGAGCCGTGCCGTGCAAGCGGAATGCCATCAGGGGCTCTGCGATGTTTTTCCAGTTGCGTATCGATTCCGGATCGCTCCAGCAGGAAACCGTGATGCCGACATCGTCGCGTGCCGATCCGACGCCCAGAAAGCCGGGCTGCCCGGCGGCGTGCGCAACGACGTGAAAACGACGGCGTAGCAGGGCGTGTCTAGTCGCCGTTTTTTTTCGCGCGCGGGTGCGCCGCATCGTAGACGAGCGCCAGATGCTGGAAGTCGAGGCTGGTGTAGATCTGTGTGGTGGATAGATTCGAGTGGCCGAGCAGTTCCTGTACCGCGCGCAAGTCGCCGGACGACTGCAGCAGATGCGAGGCGAAGGAGTGGCGCAGCATATGGGGATGCAGATGCCGGTCTGCGCCCAGGCGTTCGCCGCAGCGTGCGAGCCGTTTTTCGACCTGGCGCGCGCCGAGGCGCCCGCCCGACAGGGTGGTGAACATGGCCGCGTCGCGGCTGCGGCGCACGGCAAGCCAGGCGGCGATCGCCGTGGCCGCGGCGCGCCCGAGCGGAACGATGCGCATCTTGTCGCCCTTGCCGTGGCGTACGGTGACCAATTCCTGCTCCAGATCGACATCCGCGAGGTCGAGCGCCGTGAGTTCCGTCAGGCGCAGGCCCGAGGCATAGAGTAATTCGAACATGGCCTTGTCGCGCAATTCGAGCGCCGTGCCGGTCGGGAGCGCATCCAGAATCGCGCTGGTGGCATCGACCGGTAGCGCGCCGGGCAAGCGCCTTCCCTGTTTGGGAGCGTGCAGGCCGAGGCAGGGATTGCTCGTGCGCTCGCCTCGTTCGACCAGCCAGTCGCAGAACATGCGCCAGGCCGACAGCATGCGAGCCAGGCTGCGCGCGGACAGCCCCTGCGCGTGCCGAGCCGCGAGTCCGTGCGCGACATCCTGGCGCGTGATGTCGTGCGCGGCGCGCCCGCGCGACTGGCGCTCTAGTTCTGCGACGTCGCGCAGATAGGCCTTGATGGTCAGGCGGCTTTTGCCCCGCTCTTCGAGATGGCGTGCGAACGCGGTCAGATCCCATTGCATACTCAGTCCCAATGCGTGCGTGCCGCCTGCGCCAGCCTTTCCAGCATGTGCAGATCGTGTTCGTTTTTCAGCAGGGCGCCAGCCAGGGGGGGCGGTTCGGTCTTGCCGTGGCGGCGTGCCAGCTCCTCCGGGGGGATGTGCTCGCTGTGCAGCAGGTGGATCCAGTCGAGCAACTCGGAGGTGCTGGGCTTTTTTTTCAGTCCCGGTGCGTCGCGCAAGCCGAAAAAAACCTCGAGCGCCTGTTTGATCAAGGCGGCGTCGATGCCGGGAAAGTGGACGTCGACAATGGCCTGCATGGTGTCGCGGTCGGGAAAGCGGATGTAATGGAAAAAGCAGCGTCGCAAAAATGCGTCCGGCAATTCCTTCTCGTTGTTCGATGTAATGATGATGACAGGCCGCTGGCGCGCACGGACGAACTGCTGCGTCTCGTGGACGAAAAACTCCATCTGGTCGAGTTCGCGCAGCAGGTCGTTGGGGAATTCGATATCGGCCTTGTCGATCTCGTCGATCAGCAGCACCGGCGCGCGTTCCGCTTCGAAAGCGTGCCACAGCGTCCCTTTGACGATGTAGTTGCCGATGTCGGCCACCCGGGCGTCGCCCAGTTGCGAATCGCGCAGGCGCGATACGGCATCGTATTCGTACAGGCCGTGTTGCGCCTTGGTCGTCGATTTGATCGGCCATACGATAAGCTCGCGCCCCAGGCTCTTTGCCACTTCTTCCGCCAGCAGCGTTTTTCCTGTGCCGGGCTCGCCCTTGATCAGCAGGGGGCGCTGCAGGGTAACGGCGGCATTGACCGCGAGCGCCAGCTCTTCCGTGGCGATGTACCCGGCTGTGCCGCTGAATCGCTGCGACACGGTCAGGCTTTCTTGAGGAGCCTGGAACCGATGTCGTCCAGAGTGATCTGCCAGCTGCGCATCATGTGTCGCAGCAGAGTGATTTCCGCTTCGCTGATCTCTCCATCCGATTTGGCGACATGCATGGCAAGGGCACAGGTGACCAGCTGCTTGCCATGGTCGGCCACTTCTTCGAGCATCGTGTCGATGCGTGCGCGATCGATCAGATGTATGACGCCGTCTTGCTCAGCTTCATCGCTGATGTCGTCGCAATAATTGCGCAACACTTGGGTAAATCGCTTGCGGTCTATGCCCAGCAGATCGTAAGCGCGGACTTTTTCCAGCACATCGATGCGGCGCGGATCGATGTCGCCGTCGGTAATCATGAACATGGCGATAAGGCGTGCCATCGCGTCGGGGCTGTTAGTGGGGTAGTTGCGCATTGATCGACTCCTTCTCCTGTTTTGCGTCGGCGAGTCGTTCTAGAAAACGCTCGGGCATCGCTGCGATTTTTTTGGTCGAATAGTTGTAGAACACGATCCCTGTTTTCAATCTTGCCACTTCACGTCCACTGCTGTCATCGACGACGTGATAGACGAGATCGAAACCATGACGTCCGCTGTCGCCAGCTCCGAGCCTGAAGCGCAAGCGGTCACCGTGAAAAGCCTCGGCACGGTAGCTGATGGCCGCGTCGCTCATGATGATGCCGACACCCTCGATATCGAGCTCGCTGTAGCCAAGCGTCTTCAGAAGTCGTAATCTGGCTTCATGTGCAAGTCTTAAGATTGCATCATTTGCCATGTGATTGCCATAATTTATGTCGCCGATGCGGATATCGAGGACGGTTTCGAATGGCAGGTTCTCGGGCAGATCGATCTGGACTCGTGCCATGACGTGGGCTCTCCGTGTAATGGCTCGCAGTCTAGCAGTTTGGTGCGCAGTGTAGGAGTATGTGGTGGTGTTCCGGGGGAGGGGCATCATGCACTTGAAAGCCCCACATCTAGTGGGGTTTTGCTAAACTGGAAGCGACAAGACAAATAACCGCATGCGTCCGGGTGGCGCGCGAGCGGAGTACACACAAGGAGTCGCGTATGTATCAACGTATATTTGTGCCGGTGGACGACAGTCAGACTTCGAATCTGGCGTTGCAGGAAGCCTGCAAGCTGGCGCGGGAAAGCGGTGCCTCCTTGCGCCTGGTTCATGTGGTCGATCTTGCGCAGTTTGGCTGGGGGGGGACCGAGTTTCTCGATGCCAGCGAACTGCAGAAGTCGATCAAAGCGGCAGGAGAACTGGTGCTGGCCCAGGCCGAGGCGCATGCGCGCGAAGAGGGTTTGACGCCGCAGATCAAGATTCTGGAAAGCTGGGGCGACAAGATCGCGACGGTGCTGATGGAAGATGCCAACGAATGGGGGGCGGACCTGCTGGTGATGGGCACCCACGGCTGGAGCGGGCTCATGCACATACTGATGGGCAGCGTGGCCGAAGGGGTGATGAAACAGGCCGATATTCCGGTATTGCTGGTGCGGAGTTCGGGAGAAGAGTAAAACCCGCCGGCGCGGACGGGGGTCCGCGCCGACAGACGGCCATCAGCCGGCGATGGCTTCGGCGCCGCCTTCCTGGGCTTCGAGTTTTGCGCGAACGGCTTTGCGCAGGCTCTTGTACAGGTCGGGATGGGTTTCCTTTAGGTATTCCACGATTTCGAAGTCTTCGCGGCGTACCTTGGACAGGTCGATCTGTTCGACATGGACCAGGCGCAGCAGTTCGCGCACCGGCTTGGGCATGTTGCGACCGCTCTCGTAGCGGGAGCCACCGGACTGGGTGACGCCGATTCGGCTCCAGAACTCCTGTTGGTTGAGGCCGAGCTTGCGGCGGATCTCGCGCGGGTTTGCAATTTTTTCGAAAAGTTTCATGAGTGTTCCTCTCTTAAAGCAATTGCTCTTCTAATTGGTTATCGGCGTGTGTCCGACAATTTAAAAATAGCAAAATAATTCAATGGTATATTTATTTTAAAAAAATTTAGCCCCATCGGGGCTATTATAGGTGGCACTAACGTTGCAAGATGTTAGCAGCTTCTAATTCGTAAGGACAATGGGATGATTTGACGCGGCGCAAACCACGACGAAAAAGAAGGGGTGGCGAGCCCGACCCCCGGCACTTGTACGGTACAGCTTTGGCTGCTTCCTTCCGGACCTGACCAGGTTGGCTGTTGCACAATGCGGGGAGACCCGCCATAGAAGACGAATTATAATGGCGTCATTGCGATTTGCCAAGTCATATTTCAGACCAGCTCCATGCATGGGGGGAGCGACCATGTTTCGATCCGCTAGCCGTTCCTGTTCGTCCCTGCCGCGTGCAGGGTACATGCTTGCCTTTCTCGTCCTGGCCGGGCGCGCCGCCCTCGCCGCCCAGCCCGTCGTGCGACTGGCATCGACGGACTGGCCGCCTTATAGCGGGGCTTCGCTGCCGGGGCAGGGCGAAACGGTCGCCCTGGTGCGGCATGTGCTCGCGCGTGCCGGCTACGATCTGAGAGTCGAATTTCTGCCTTGGCAGAAAGCGCAATGGGCCGGGATGAAAGAGGCGGGCTTCGTCGGCTATTTTCCCGCCTACCGCGCCCGATCGCGTGCCGGGACGTGCCTGTTCAGCGGCGAGCTGGGCAGCAGCCAGGTCGGTCTTGCCATCCGCAAGGACCATCCCGTGCACTGGAGCAGCGCCGAGTCCCTGTCGCGCCTGACGCTCGGCGTCGTTGCCGGCTATGCGAATACCGAGGCTCTCGACAAGCGCATTGTCACGCACCGGCAGACGGTGCGTTCCGCCGTCAGCGATTACGCCAACCTGAATGCCTTGCTCGCCGGGCAGGTCGATGCGGCGATCATCGACCGCAACGTGATGGCGTATCTGCTCAATAACACGCCGCCGCTGCGAGCCGAGCGCAGCCGTGTCGACTTCGGCGAAAAGATACTTGAGAACAAAACGCTGCATGTCTGCTTTCGCCGCGACGATGCCGGGCGCGACATCAGGGAGGCGTTCGACGCCTCGCTCGCGTATTTTTGACGCAGGGTTTTTTGTCACAAGGCACCGCTTCGTTTTATGCTTCGAGTCTGTTGTTTTTTCGGGAATCGCGCATGAGTCGCATTACGTTTGAACTGCTGGAACGCCTGGTGGCGTTCGATACGACCAGCCGGCATTCGAATCTGGCATTGATCGAATGGGTCGCCGCCTATCTGCAGCGCCATGGCGTAGCCAGCCGCTTCTCCTACAACGACGACCGCAGCAAGGCCAACCTGTTCGCGCGTATCGGTCCGGAAGGAAGGCCGGTGTTGCTGCTGTCGGGGCATAGCGATGTCGTGCCGGTCGACGGGCAGGTCTGGCAAAGCGACCCCTTCGTGCTGTCGGAACGCGAAGGGCGCTACTATGGGCGTGGCGCGGCGGACATGAAGGGCTTCATCGCCTGCGTGCTGGCATCGGTGCCGGACTGGGTCGAACTCGCGCGCAACGGCTTGCTGGAACAGCCGCTGGGTATAGCGCTGTCCTATGACGAAGAAGTCGGTTGCCTGGGTGTGGCTGGCCTGATCGATGATTTGAAGGCTGGCGGCATCGAGGTCGCCGGTTGCATCATCGGCGAGCCGACATCGATGGTACCCGTCGTCGCTCACAAGGGCATCGCGCACTACCGCTGCCGCGTCACCGGACGTGCCGCTCACTCCTCGCTGACGCCGCGCGGCGTCAACGCCATCGAGTACGCGGCCCGGCTGATCGCCCATATCCGCCGCCTAGCCGATGCCGAGGCGCAATTCGGCCGTCGGCACGCCCTGTACGACGTGCCGTTCGCGACCTTGCAGACCGGGATGGTCCGTGGCGGCACGGCAGCCAATATTGTTCCGGGGGAATGCGAATTCGTGTTCGAGTGCCGCTGGCTGCCCGGCGACCGGCACCAGCGCTATGTCGACTCCTTGCGCGACTACGCTGCCACCGTGCTCGGCGAGATGCGCGAGGTTGCCCCGGAAGCGGATATCGAACTCGAAGCCCTGGTCGACTGCCCCCCGTTCGAAGCCGATGCAGCGAGCCGGGTGATGGCCCTGGTCGATACGTTGTGTGGCGGGGTTGAGGGGCAGGGCGTGGCCTATACGACAGAAGCCGGCCGCTTTCACGAGGCCGGAATCCCCTGCGTGGTCTGCGGGCCCGGCGCGATCGAACAGGCGCACCGCGCCGACGAATATATCGAGGGCGAGCAGATCGAAACCTGCTGCCGCTGGCTGCAGACGCTGACGCGCCTGCTGTCGGGACGGGGGGAGTGACGGAGGGGGGGGCCGGAAATGACCACCCCCGCTTTGCGCTCCAGCGAAAAAACCTTCAGAATCTGTCCTGAATTTGGAAAAGGCCTGCCCGCGCTGACGCTGGCAGGCTGTTTTTATCGGGATAGAGGGACATGAACAAAAACAAAGCCGCTGTCGCCGGCAAGTCGCGCGATGGCTTTACTTCCAGTTTCGGCGTCCTTGCCGCGACATTGGGCTCGGCCGTCGGGCTCGGCAATATCTGGAAGTTTCCATATCTGACCGGAACCAACGGCGGCGCCGGTTTTCTGATCGTGTATGTGCTGGCCACGCTGGTCGTCGGCCTGCCGGTCATGATCGCGGAGATCATGCTTGGCCGCAAGGCCAAGGCCGATGCCTTCACCACGCTCAAGACGCTGGCGCCTGCCGGCCAGCCGTGGTGGGTCATCAGTGTCATGGGTGTGGCAGCCGCCTTTCTGATCATGGCGTTTTACTCCGAAGTTGCCGCCTGGGTCTTCGCTTATGTGTTCAAGGCCATGGGTAGCAGCATCGTCACGCACGACCCGAAAGTGACCTCGGCCGCCTTCGGGCAGCTGATTTCGGACCCGCTGCAGTCTTTGCTATGGCAATGGCTGGTACTGGCCCTGATCGCCGGCATTCTGCTGATGGGGGTGGCAAAGGGGATAGAAGCGGTCGCCAAAAAACTGATGCCCTTGCTGTTTCTGCTCCTGCTTGTCGTCGGTGCCCGCAGCCTGATGCTGCCGGGAGCCTCGGCCGGGGTCGGTTTCCTGTTCCACCCCGACTTCAGCAAGATCAGCGCTGGGGTGGTCCTGACGGCTGTCGGGCTCGCCTTCTTCAAGCTGTCGATCGGCATGGGCACCATGATGACGTATGGCAGCTACTTCCGCGACGATCAGAACATTCCCGCCACCACCTTGCGCGTGATGTGCGCCGATCTGTTTGTGTCCATGCTGGCCGGTCTCGCTATTTTCCCCGCCGTGTTCGCTTTCGGCTTCGAGCCGGCTGCCGGTCCGTCGCTGCTGTTCATCACGATTCCGGCGGTATTCGCCAGCATGCCGCTCGGGCATCTGTTCATGGTCGTATTCTTTTTCCTGACCGCGATCTCGGCCGTCGGCGCGATGCTGTCCTTGCTGGAAGTGCCGGTTTCGGTGATTAGCGGGCGTTTTCACATGAGCCGGGTGAAAGCCACGATCCTGACCTTGCTGCTACTCCTGGTTGTAGGGTCGGGCTGCGCCTTGTCCAATAGCAGCATGGCCGGATTCAAGGTGTTCGGCATGACCCTGTTCGACCTGTTCGACTTCTGTACCTCCAATGTCTTGCTGCCTCTGGGCGGGATTCTGCTGTGCATCTTCACCGGCTGGGTTTGGGGACTCGACCGCACCCGGCTGGCCTTGAGCAATCAGGGTGCGCTCAACAACCAGGGCTTGTGCCGCTTGCTGGTTTTTCTGCTGCGCTATGTATCGCCGCTGTTGATTCTGGTGGTGATGCTCAAGGGGTTGAAGGTTTTCTGATGCAAGGGGGAGCGTCCCCCCTGTCACGGACCTGCGTCGTCGTCTGCAATCTGGGGCGGGTCCAGCGGCGGGAAACCGTTGATGTCCTGGCGTGACTTGATCAGGAACAGGACGATCGCGCTGTTCAGGGCGCCGAAGCCCCAGGCAATCAGCATGAAGCAGGAATAGGCCGTCACGGCGTCGTTGAAAAGGACGACGCCGTGACGGCTTAATTCATGGGGGTCGAACACGGAGAAAAATGCCACGCTGGCCAGAAGCGCGATCAGAAAAGACGGCCATAACAGCAAGATCGATTTGCGCATGATTGTATCCCCCTGCCGGAAAGTGGGGAAGAAAGGCCGCGCGGCTTGCCGCGCACGCGACCTGCCTGGTCAGGCCAGAGCCTGTTCGATGCGGTCCAGTGCTTTTTCCAGATTGGCCATGCTGGTGGCGAAGCTGATGCGGAAATAGCCTTCGGCGCCGAAGGCCGAGCCCGGGACTACCGCCACATCGCGCGTTTCCAGCAGATAGGCGGCCAGTGCCATATCGGTGCCGGCACTTATTTTTCCTTCCGCCAACAGGTTTGCAATGGCGCCGCGCGCATCGACAAAAGCGTAAAAAGCCCCCCCTGCGCTCAGACATTTCAGACCGCGAATCGCATTGAAACGGGAGACGACGAAATCGTGGCGCTGGTTGAAGGCCTCGAGCATGGGGGCGATACACCCCTGGTCGCCATTGAGGGCGGCTTCAGCTGCGACTTGCGAAATCGACGTCGGGTTCGAGGTCGATTGCGACTGGATATTCTCCATCGCCTTGATCAGCCATTCCGGACCGCCGGCGTAACCGATGCGCCAGCCCGTCATCGAGTAGGCCTTGGAGACGCCATTGAGCAAAATCACGCGTTCGGCAAGCTCGGGCGCAGCATTGAGAATGTTGTAGAAGCGGGTGTCGCCGAGCAGTACGTGCTCGTACATGTCGTCGGAGGCCACAAACACCTGCGGGTGGCGCTTGAGGACGGTGGCAAGCGCTTGCAGCTCGGCCAGCGTATACACCGCTCCGGTCGGATTGGACGGGCTGTTGAGTACCAGCAGGCGCGTCTGTGGCGTGATCGCGGCTTCGAGCTGGGCGGCGTCGAGTTTGAAACCCTGCTCGATACCGCACTCGACGATGACGGGACGGCCTTCGGCGAGCAGGACGATGTCCGGGTAGGAAACCCAGTAGGGGGCGGGGATGATGACTTCGTCGCCTTCGTTGATGAAGGCCATGCACAGATTGAAGAAACTCTGCTTGCCGCCGACCGACACCAGTATCTGACGGGCGGTGAACTCGACGCCGTTGTCGCGTTTGAATTTCGCGATCACGGCCTGCTTGAGCGAGGGGGTGCCGGAAACGGGGGTGTATTTGGTGAAGCCGCGGTTGATGGCGCCGATGGCGGCATCCTTGATGTGCTGCGGGGTATCGAAATCGGGTTCCCCTGCCGCCAGGATGATAACGTCTCGGCCATCGGCTTTCAGCTTCTGCGCCTTGGCGTTGATGGCGAGGGTCGGAGATTCATTGATGGACAATACACGCTTGGATAATTCCACTTTTGTGCCCCTTGAGTCACGGTTACGCGAATCGGAGTATCAATCATAACGCGGATGGGGAGTCATGCCCAAGCCGGATTCAGCTCTCCGGCATTCCTACGGTCACGGCGGTGCGTTCGTGCCTGACGGCGGCGTCGCAAACGGCAAGCGAAGGCAGGGCTCCTGTGGGGCGGCGGCAGAGGGGGCCGTATCCGGTAGAGAAGGCTGGCCGGCCCCTCGCGACTGTCGCCGCCTCTATCCACTCGTATGAAGCCGGCTTTTTCCAGCAGGCGGCGCGAAGCCAGACGGTTTTCGCGTACCGTGGCCCATATTTCCGGCCGCTGCAACGTGAAGAAGCCGAAACGGAGGCTTGCCGCCGCTTGTTCCGCCGCCAGCTCCCGGCCCCATGCGTCAGGCGCGGGCCGATAGCCGGGATTGATCCTCTGCTGCCTGTCGAGAGTCTTGAAGGAGAGGCCTCCTCGAGCGCGAGCGCCCAGGGACCGAAGCCGTGGGCCGACCAGTGCGCGAGCCAGGCCATGAGTCGCGCTTCGGCATCGGCGCGCGTGCGGCATGGCCCCGCCGGGTTGAACAGAAGAGTTCGCGGGTCGCCGAAAATGGCGAACAGGCTATTCACATCGTCGGCCTGCGGTACGCGCAGCACCAAGCGTGACGGCCCGGATGGGGGGGCATTGTGCCTGGCCTCCCCGCATGCGCCGTGGCGGTTCCCGCCCGGACAGGGTTGCGCTACGATGGGGCATGGCCGGGCCACTGTCGGCCCGGGGACGGCGCTATCCCGTCATTCTTGCATGGGTTTGCCATTGTTGCTGGTCGCCTTGCACGCGACGGCTAAATTCAGGAGCATGTCATGCCGCCATCCCGGCATTTTAAGCAGGTCGATGTTTTTACGCGTGTGCCGCTGCTCGGCAATCCGCTGGCCGTCGTCCTCGATGCCGAGGGGCTGGACGATGCACAGATGCAAGCGATTGCACGGTGGACGCATTTGTCCGAGACGACGTTCGTCCTGCCCCCGACCGATCCTGCGGCAGACTACCGGGTGCGGATCTTTACCCCGTCCCGGGAATTCCCTTTTGCCGGGCATCCGACACTGGGCACCGCTCATGCCTTGCTCGAGTCCGGCTTGCAGCCGAGGAACCCGGGCCGGCTCGTGCAGCAGTGCGGAGTCGGCCTGGTCGCGGTCGACCGGCCCGGTGACGGTTCGCTGGCCTTTCTGGCGCCGCCCGGCCATCAGTCCGGGCTGTCGGCAGGCGGGCGGGCGTTGCTCGATGCCGCGCTGCCCGGGGCGGGCGAGGCCGCTGTGGTCGACATGGGCATTCGCTGGCTGGCTGTCGCGCTGGAATCGGCCACCGCCTGCCTCGGGGCCCGGGTCGACGTCAACGCGCTCGACGCGCTGTGCGCGGGGGCGGGCGTCGATGGCCTCGCCCTCTACGGCAGGCATGCCGGCGGCGGTCCGGCAGACTATGAAGTCCGGGCGCTGTATGTCGAAGACGGACAGGGGGTCGAAGACCCGGTGACCGGCAGTGCCAATGCCTGCATTGCCAGGGTGTTGCTGGCCCGGGACGGCCCGTTGGCTGGCGGCTACCGGGTGCGCCAGGGCACGTGCTTGCAGCGCGATGGGCGGCTATCGGTCGAATACGTCGACGGGCAACCCTGGATCGGCGGCCATAGCGTGACGGTGATTGACGGGACGATCCGGGTTTGAACGTCGGCCTCGGATGATTGCCGCGTATTCCATGATTCGGCCAGCGAGTCCGTATACCGGCTGCGCGCCGAGGCGAAGGCATCCTGAAGCAGAATCGAGGGCGTGCATGCGCGCCATTAAAGGCGAAAGGGGAAGGAATGCTCAGGATATTGGGCAGGGCGACATCGATCAATGTGCGCAAGGTTCTGTGGACCTGCGCCGAAATCGGCATCGAGCATGTGAGGGAAGACTGGGGGCGCGGCTATCGTTCGACGCGGGAGGCGGAATTCTTGCGCTTGAATCCGAACGGGCTGATCCCCGTTCTTGTCGACGGGGATTTCGTGCTATGGGAATCCAATGCGATCTGCCGGTATCTCGCCCGTTCGCGCGGCCGC
This sequence comes from Paludibacterium yongneupense DSM 18731, assembly GCF_000422925.1. Classification (GTDB taxonomy): domain Bacteria; phylum Pseudomonadota; class Gammaproteobacteria; order Burkholderiales; family Chromobacteriaceae; genus Paludibacterium; species Paludibacterium yongneupense. The sequence continues at coordinate 41,961 of NZ_AUGZ01000005.1, read as the reverse complement.
GATGATCTGTTGCCCGTCGATTGGCGGCAGGGAGCCCTGGTCGAACAGTGGATGGACTGGCAGGCCGGAACACTGGGGGCTGCCGCCAGTTATGCTTTTCATGCCCTGGTGCGGCAAAGTCCCGATCATAGGGATGAGGCACAGATCGCATCGAGCCTCGCGCGCTGGCAAGAGGCGATGGCGATTCTGGATGCACAGTTGGCGGCGACGGGCGCCCATGCCGTCGGTGCGGCTTTTACCCTGGCCGATATCGTGCTCGGCCTTTCGGTCCACCGCTGGTACCAGACGCCATTCGACAAACCGGAGTTCGGCGCGGTGCGGGATTATTACCAGCGCCTGCATGCGCGGCCGGGCTTCGTCGCGAACGGGCCTCAGGGCGCGCCCTGAGACCCGGCCGGCCCGGTGGCGGTCAGGCCTGCTGTTTTTTCTTGCGCGAACGTAGACGGGCCAGTGCGCCTATCATGCCCATGCTGCTCATCATCAGTGCATAGGTCTCGGGTTCGGGAACCGGCGAGATGGAAAAGCTGGTGATCCGTTCGTCGGCGAAGCTGCCGCCGGTGGCGGCGGTGAAGCCCGCGTACATGAACGAGCCGAAGCGGGTCGCCAGATTGATCGAGGCGTTGTCGCTGATGGTGTAGCTGACGCCGTCGACGGTCAGAACGCCATTCATGCTCAGCAGGTGGCTCACGGCATTGTAGCTGACCGTTTCGGTGCCGGTAACCAGGCTCGCATGCCCGAGATTGGCCGGCGCGGCTTTGGTGTCATAGGCATTGCCGTCGGTATTGATGCCGGCGGTATTGTTGCCCCAGCTCTGAATGACCGAGCCCACCGCGTGCAGCCCGGTGTAGCCGATATTGCCCCCGTTGCCGCCTACGACCGTGTTGCCGATGCCCTGCAAGGCGAAGGCAAAGCCGTCAGCCATGCTTCGGCTGCCGGCGAAAGGGCTGCTGAGGCTGAAAGAATACGTGCTGGTAAACGAGCTTGCCGTCGATAGCGGTGCCGTGATCCACGCGGCGCCGGCTTCGTAATTCGCATCGTTGACCAGTTGCAGATTGCCGTTGCCGAGCAGGGCGGCCGAACCGACGAGGTTCACGGAGTTGCCGCCAAAAACGGTTGCCGATGCGGGGAGTACGGTCAGGGCCGATAGCGCAGCCGCCAGTGCCGGAAAAAGGCGCATGGTTTTCCTTTTCGATTTGTTAGTTGATGATGTTCTTTTACAGGTCTTCGAACAACATTTTACATATCTTATCGAAAATGAATACTGCACTTTGGTACCAGGCGCACCCCAGAACGAGTGCGCCCCGGCTTGGCCAGGCGGCGGCCATCAAGGGCGCGGGCGCGCAGCAGGTGCCGCTATCCTTTGCGTCTGTTCGGCTTTGCCGGAGCCGCAGCTGCCGCAGCTGCTGCAGCCGTCGCCGCAGTGTCCACCCGATTCTCCGCCGCGCCGCAGATGCTCGAGCATGCGCGCCGCGCGGACATGGCCCCGGCGTGCGCAGGCGCTGGCGGCCGTGCGCAGCCAGCGTTGCGTTGCGCCTGGCGCCAGCTTGCGCACCAGTTGGAGCGTGCACGCGATGACGAGCAGCGCCAGCAGGACATATTGCAGTAGCAGGCCGGATTTCATGAGAACCACTCCACGAGATGGTAGGTCAGCAAAGACGCCGCATAGGCCAGGACGAACATGTAAGAGAAGGACAGCGCGACCGTGCGCCAGGACTGCGTTTCGCGGCGAATGACGGCCAGGGTCGACATGCATTGCGGAGCAAAGGCGAACCAGACCATCAGGGAGATCGAACTCGCCAGCGTGATATGGGCGGTCAGCGCCTGGCCGAGCCCGGCCGTGTTGGCATCGCCTCCGCTGACGGCGTATACCGTGGCGAGTGCGGCGACGGCGGTTTCCCTGGCGGCAAAGGCGGGGATCAACGACAGGCTGATCTGCCAGTTGAAACCGAGCGGGGCGAACAGGTGCTGCAGTGCACGACCGATATAGCCGGCAAAACTGTAGTCGATGGCGGGGCCGACCGCGCCTGCCGGCGGAGCCGGAAAGGTCGACAGCACCCACATCAGCACGGTCAGGGCCAGAATCACGCCGGTCAGGCGTTTGAGGAAGATCGTGCCGCGTTCCCATAGTCCGATCGCGATGTCGCGTGCTTTCGGCAAGCGGTAGGAGGGTAATTCCATCATCAGCGCGTGTTCGGTCTTGTCGCGGTGGCTGCGCTTCAGCACCCAGCCGACGGCCATCGCTCCGACGATGCCCAGCGCGTACAGCAGAAACAGTACCAGGCCCTGAAGATTGAACAGTCCCATGATCTGGCGGTGTGCCGGGATGAAGGCGCCGATCAGCAAGGCATAGACCGGCAACCGGGCAGAGCAGGTCATCAGCGGGGCCACCATCATGGTCACCAGCCTGTCGCGCGGGTCGGTGATGCTGCGGGTGCCCATGACGCCGGGAATCGCGCAGGCGAAGCTTGATAGCAGCGGAATGAACGAACGGCCGGTGAGGCCGACGGACACCATCAGGCGGTCGAGCAGGAAGGCGGCGCGAGGCAGGTAGCCGGACTCTTCCAGAACAATGATGAACAGGAACAGCACGAGGATTTCCGGTAGAAAGCCGAGTACCGTGCCCAGGCCGCCGAACAGTCCGTCGCTGACGAGGCCGCGCAAGGGGCCGTCCGGCAGCACGCCGCCTGCCAGGCCGCCTATCCAGCCTACCCCGTCGCCTATCGCATCTGTCATCGGCTTGCCTATCGAGTACACGGCCTGAAATACCAGAAACATGACCAGTGCCAGGATCGCCAGTCCGAACACCGGGTGCAGCGCCCAGCGATCGATCGCATCGTCGGTCGAGTCGGTGGCGCGCGGCATCGTCACCGTCGCGGCCAGCAGGCTTCGGACTTCGGCATGCAGATCGGAGGCGGGGGCGGGGCTTTCATGCGGTATCGCTGCGGGTATGACATACCCGTCCACCAGCTCGATCAGAGCCTGTGCGCCGCCGCGCTTGACCGCGACGGTTTGTACCACCGGCAGTCCCAGCCGCTGCTGCAGCGCGGGGATGTCGATCGCGATGCCGCGCTTGCGCGCGGCGTCCATCATGTTCAAGGCCAGTACGACCGGCCGCCCCTGACGGCAGACTTCCAGTACAAAACGCAGATGCAGCCGCAGATTGGTGGCGTCGGCGACGCAGACGATCAGGTCGGGAACCGCTTCGCCAGGGTAGCGGCCGAGCAGCACATCGCGCGTGATTCTTTCGTCCGGGCTCGTTGCCTCCAGGCTGTAGGCGCCGGGAAGGTCGAGGAGTTGCACCTGCCGCCCCGAGTGCGAGGTGAAGCGGCCTTCCTTGCGTTCCACGGTCACGCCTGCGTAGTTGGCGACCTTCTGCCGACCGCCGGTCAGCTGGTTGAACAGTGCCGTCTTGCCGCAGTTGGGGTTGCCAACCAGCGCGACGCGCAAACTGGCGGTGCTCATGCGGCCTCCTTGCTGACGACGATGCGACGCGCTTCGCGTCGCCGCAACGCGAAGCGTGTCGAGCCGATTTGCACGAGCAGCGGATCGCCTCCCCAGGGAGCGTGCGTCACGATGCGGACGGGCTCGCCGTGGACAAAACCCAGGTCGCGCAGACGCTGGGCGATGGCATCGGATGCCGTGGCGTCTTCGACGTGTTCGACCGTCGCCGCGGCTCCTTTTGGCAAGTCAGACAGGTACATGTAAGCTCCGGGGGAATGGGAATCGTTCGCAATCTAACATGTCGCGTGAGGAAGAACCAGCCTCTGACGCTGCCCAATGGCCCCTTGACTTGACTCAGCGCAAACGCGGACGGCGAATCGGCGGCGCAGGAGCGAGTGCCGGCGAGCCGGGCAGCGGCGCGGGTCGGTGCCGGCCCATACGGCAGGCTGCGACAAAATGCCGCACCTGGCTCGACCAGGGTGTTTGTCGCGAAAATGGCCTCCCTGTTTCTAGAGAAAAAGGCGCAAGGGGTGCACTATAGGAGGACGCTGTCCACGTGGTGTATCGCTGTCGCAGGGGCGATTGCTTCGTATGACTATTCTGTGTGGGAGTTTCCCGGACATATCATCTGACGTCCGGCAGTCAATATGACGAGGCCCGCATCATGCAATTCCAGGACTACTATCAGACGCTAGGCGTCGCGCGCGATGCGACGCAGGACGATATCAAACGCGCATACCGCAAGCTGGCGCGCAAGTTTCACCCCGATGTCAGCAAAGAGGCCGACGCAGAAGTCCGCTTCAAGGCGCTGGGCGAGGCGTATGCGGTATTGAAGGACCCCGAGAAGCGGGCCGCTTACGACCAGATGGGGAGCGAGTGGAAAACGGGGCAGGATTTCAGACCGCCGCCCGGTTGGGATGCCGGCTTCGAGTTCAGCGGGAGCGGTTTCGAAACGGCGGGCAGCGGCGAATACAGCGATTTTTTCGAAGCGCTGTTCGGCCGCGCCGGGGCTGGCCGCGGCACGCATGCAAAAGGGCGCGACCGGCACGCCAAAGTCGTGATCGACCTGGCCGATGCCTATCGCGGCGCGCAGCGCAGTATCGTCATGCAAGTGCCGCAACGCAACGCGCAAGGCCGGGTGCAGTTGCATGAGCGCACGCTCGATGTAGCCATCCCGCGGGGTGTTCGTGCCGGACAGCATCTGCGGCTGGCGGGGCAGGGCGAGCCCGGTGCAGGCGGAGGCGCGGCCGGTGACCTGTATCTGGAAATCGACTTTGCCGAGCACCCGCTGTTTCGTGCGGACGGCGCCGATGTCTTTCTCGATCTGCCGCTCGCTCCATGGGAGGCCGCACTGGGTGCGGCAGTGGATGTTCCTACTCCGACGGGTACCGTGCGGCTGACGATACCGCCTGGCTCGGAGGCGGGAAAGCGTCTGCGGCTGAAGGGGCGCGGGATTCCCGCTGCAACGGTCGGCGACCTGTACGCCGTATTGACCATCGTGCTCCCTCCCGCCGCGCGCGAAAGCGAGCGCCAGGCTTACCAGGCGTTTGCGCGCGCCTTCGATTTCGACCCCCGGGCCCGTTTGAAAGGATGATGACCATGACGTCTTCGCGAATGACTCTCCTGGTGGGAGTGGTGGTCGAGGAGGATGTCGGCCTGAGCTTGTCCGAGTTGGCCCGCGCGAGCGGGGCCGATGAGTCCCAGCTTGTCGAATGGGTGCTGGAGGGGGTGCTCGACCCGTCAGGGGGCGCTCCCGCCGACTGGCGCTTCGGCGGCGCATCGTTGCGGCGCGCGCATCTGGCGCGGCGTCTGTCGGAGGATCTGGAAATCAACCCGCCCGGCGTGGCGCTCGCGCTCGATTTGATCGACGAGATCGATTCCTTGCGTTCGCATCTGCGGCGCCGGGGCGCCGGCTAGCCCTTTTCGCTGCCGGATGCGACCGGCGCACTGGGGGCCGTTGCCGCGGGAGGCGTGGCGCGCCCGTCGAGCGCCAGCGCCAGCGCGGCTCCGGGATTCATGCTGTCGACCATGGAGCTCGGTATCAGTATCGTGGTGCCGCGTTCCTTCGTCGTTTCATAGATGATGTTCATTGCGCGCAGTTGCAGTGCCATCGGCTGGTCGGCATAGACCCGCGCCGCTTCGACGAATTTGTTGGCGATTTCGGCTTCGGCCGACCCCAGTATGATGCGTGCCTGCTTTTCGCGCTCGGCCTGGGCCTGGCGCGACATGGCATCTTGCAGCGCCTCGGGAATGGCCACGTCGCGGATTTCGACCGAGCGTACGGTAATGCCCCATTCGACGGTTTGCTGTCCTATTTTTTCGCGCAAGGCGAGGTCGGCCTTTTGCCGCTCCGATAGCAGCGCCGTCAGCATCGATGCCCCTATCATCTCGCGCAGCGAAGTCTGCGCCACACGGTCTATGGCCTGACGGTAGTCGGTGATTGCCAGTGCCGCCTTTTGCGCGTCGTGCACATGCCAGAAAATGATCGCGTCGACATTGACCGGCACCGTGTCGCGGGTGAGCGCCTGTTCGGCGTTGAACGCCGTCGTCTGGATGCGCTCGTCGATGACGGCGACGACATTGTCGATGACCGGAATGATCAGGAACAAGCCCGGGCCCTTGACGCCATGCAGACGGCCTGCGCGCAGGACGACGAATTTCTGCCAGGTATTCGCCATCTTCAGCGATTGGGAAACGATGGCCGCGGCGAACCAGAAGCCGATGGCGAGCGGAAGGTTGGCGCCGTGCTGGAACACGGCCCCTGTCGCGGCGAGCGCGATGACGATGGCAAAGGTAATGGGGTTCATGCGGCGTTCCTTGTCCTGGCTGTAGCACGGGACCGCGCGACCACTCGCGTGAGCGACATGGCGCGGGCGTGGCGAAAGGCTGCCTGTCATGATTATGGCCCATTGCGCGGGCGTGTGCGGCTCGTGTCAGGTTGCCGGTGGCAATGGAGCGGGGGTGCCGTACGGGAAGGCAGCGCGTGTTGCGCGGCGGAGGGCAGAGAGGGAAAGGCGAGCCCCGCGCCGGACGGCGCGGGTTGCGGTCAGACGGCGGCGTTGAGGTAAGCGTCGGCCGGATAGAGCGCGCTTTCCAGTCCGAACAGCGAGCGGAACGTCACTTCGACCTTGCGGCCGAAGGGTTTGACCTTGACGACCTCGAAGCATTCGACGTCGCCGTTATTCTTGTGTTCGTTGATCAAAAAACCGGGTTTAAGCTGGCTAATTTTCATTATCATTATGTTTTCCAAAATCTGATATATATTCATTTTTGCATTGCGAATGGCGTGCTCGGGCGCTGCTCCGTTCGGGGCGGGCATCGCTTGGTGGGACACTCGGTGCTGCGTGGGGGCTTGATGGACAACCAGGGATAGTCAGAGTACTGCCGAAGATAACCATCAATGTGCGCGTTGCGCACGGGCAAAGCTCCGCAAACCGGAGCTTTGCCGGACAACCGGATTAAGCGGGCTGGATGTTCGTAGCCTGCGGGCCTTTTTGGCCCATGCCGGAGGTGTAGGTCACTTTTTGACCTTCGGCCAGGCTCTTGAAGCCATCGGCGCGAATTTCGGAGAAGTGAGCGAACAGATCGTCGCCGCCTGCATCCGGGGTGATGAAGCCGAAGCCTTTAGCATCATTGAACCACTTAACGGTACCTTGTTCCATTTTTCATTCCTTGTAAATATTGACTGGGCTGAGCATTTGCTCGGTGGCGAAATAATCAAGAACAACCGGACTGTGCAATGGAAGTACCGCTGAAAAGAGGGACTGACGATGAACTTCGGAGCTGCTGCTTGAAATCTTGCTGAGGTAAGTTATACGCACTCCGCGACGGGCGGTCAAGTGTTTTCTTGTTTTTTCTCGCAGGACTGAAAACGGCGGGCGCCGCCGTTTTCAGTTGAACAGCGTGCGTGCGCCCTCGAAGCGGGCGGCGAAGTAGCGGTTATCGAGGCGGTCGACCCGAATCGGGCTGTTCGTGTGTGGGGCATGCACGAATTTGCCGTCGCCGATATAGATGCCCATATGCGAAAAAGAACGGTTCAGCGTGTTGAAAAACACCAGGTCGCCGACCTGCATGTCCCCGGTCGGGATCGGTCGCGCGATGCCGGCGATCTGCGCCGCGTTGTGCGGCAGTTTCACGCCGACCGCGTTGCGATAGATGTAGTCGACCATGCCGCTGCAGTCGAGCCCTGCCTCGGGGTTGCTGCCGCCGAAGCGGTAGTCGAGATCGAGCAGGCTCAGGGTGTAGATCAGGATCTCGCGACCGGCGCCGTCGGCCTTCAGGGTGGACAGATTGCCGTTCGCACTCGGACGCGGCCGTACGGCATGGCCGGTCTTGAGCGGTGGCGGGCTCGCGCACGAGGCGAGCAGGGCGGCGGCGGCGAGATACAGACCGATGGAGGCTTTCATTTTTGTCTGGATTCCAGTTCTTCCCAGCGCGACAGCTTCTCGATCAGTTCCAGTTCGATCGCCTCGATGCGCTGCTGCCAGGCGTGCGCTTCCAGCGGCGTGTCGCGATAGCAGGCCGGATCGAGCAGCCTGGCGTTCAAGGCCTGTTGCTCGGTCTCCAGTGCGGCGATGTGGTCGGGAAGCGCAGCCAGCTCACGCGTTTCATTGTAGGAAAGTTTGGCGACGTTTTGCCGCGGTTTGTCTTTTTTCGCGGCCTCGTCGCGCGCGGCGACCGGCGCCGCGGCCACCTGTTGCCGTGCCATGCGGGCTTTGGTGTCGATCCAGTCCTGATAGCCGCCCGGCGACTCTTCGAGCCGGCCGTCGCCTTCGAAGGCGATGACCTGCGTCACCACGTTGTCGAGGAAGGTCCGGTCATGGCTGACCAGGAACACGGTGCCGTCATAGGCGTCGATCAGTTCTTCGAGCAGCTCCAGGGTGTCGATGTCGAGGTCGTTGGTCGGCTCGTCCAGCACCAGAACATTCGCCGGTCGTGTGAACAGGCGAGCGAGCAACAGGCGGTTGCGTTCCCCGCCTGACAGGGATCGCACCGGACTGCGCGCGCGCTCGGGGGAAAACAGGAAGTCTTCCAGATAACTCATGACATGCTTGCGGTTGCCGCCGATGTCTAGGAATTCGTTACCCTGGCTGATGACGTCGACCACGCTCGCGTTTTCGTCCAATTGTTCGCGAAACTGGTCGAAATAGGCGATCTGCAACTTGCTGCCGAGATGAACCGTACCGCTGTCGGGCTGGATTTCACCGAGGATCAGTTTCAGCAGCGTGGTTTTGCCTATGCCGTTGGGGCCGATCAACCCGATTTTGTCACCGCGCAGAATGCGCGTGGTGAAATCGCGCACCAGCACGCGGCCGTCGTACGCTTTCTTTACATGCTCGAGTTCGGCCACCAGTTTGCCGGAGCGTTCGCCCGGCGCCAGCTGGAAGTTGACCTGGCCCACGCGTTCGCGCCGCGCGCTACGCTGTTGCCGCAGTTGTTCCAGCCGACGCACGCGGCCCATGTTGCGCGTGCGCCGCGCCTCGATCCCGCGGCGGATCCAGACTTCTTCCTGGGCATGGAATTTGTCGAAAACACGGTTCTGCTCTTCTTCGCTGGCCAGCTCTTCCGCCTTGCGTGTCTGGTAGGCGGCGAAACTGCCTGGGTAGCTGCGCATCAGGCCGCGATCGAGTTCGACGATGCGCGATGCGGTGTGGTCGAGAAAGCGCCGGTCGTGAGTGATCAGCAGCACGCTGCCGGCGTAGTTTTTGAACAGGCCTTCCAGCCATTCGATGGCGGCCACGTCGAGGTGGTTGGTCGGTTCGTCCAGCAGCAGGACATCCGGCTTGGACGCCAGCGCCCGCGCGAGCGCCACCCGCTTTTTCCACCCGCCCGAGAGCGCATCGATGCGCTGGTCGGCGGGCAGATCGAGGTGGCTGAGCGTGGTCTGGATCAGGGCGTCGAATTGCCAGCCGTCGCGGGCTTCCAGCTCATGCTGGATATGCTCGAATTCGTCGAGCAGGGCCCCGTCCGTGTCGTGTTCGAGGCGCAGGCTCAGCTCGTGGTAGCGCGCCAGCAGCGTTTTCAGGTCGCCCAGTCCTTCCGCCACCGCTTCGAAAACCGTGTGCCCGCTGTCGAACTCGGGCTCTTGCGCCACATAGGCGACACGGATCTCGCCCTGGCGGTTGATCCGGCCGTCGTCGAGAGCGATGACGCCGGCGATGGCCTTGAGCAGGGATGATTTTCCGGCGCCGTTGCGGCCGATCAGACCGACGACTTCGCCGCTTTCGAGAGCGAAATCGACGCGATCGAGCAGGGTGTGGTGACCGAAGGCGAGACTGCCTTTTTCGACTGTGATGAGTGCCATTGCTGGAATTGCCAAGTAAATCCGATGAGGGCGATTGTAGCATGAGAGGCCGGGGCGGCTTCGCGTCGCGGCAGGCGTGCTGTTACAATGCGACGCCAACAGTATTGAGAAGTGAAAGGATAACCATGTATTTTGTCGATCGTTCGGCGGCGGTGATCAAGCCGAAGCAGCCTTTTCTCGACTGGCTCAATGCGGTGCCCGAAAACGATGCGGATCTGACGCTCGACAGCCTGCGCAGCGATTGCACCATCGTTCTGCTGCCCGAGTTCGTCGATCCGGAAGAAGGCGTGTCCCGTATCGACGACATGCATGAAACCCTGTTCAAGATGGAACTTGCGAGCTGGTACGAGGACGAAAGCCTGTGGCCTGCCGACCGTTCGCTCAAGGCCTTCTGGGAGTGGTTCGATGTCGAGATCCATTCGACCGTGATAGACAGCGTCGAAGGCGACATCACCAATATGCCTGCCGTCGGGGAGTAAGGGGATGCGGCGGCAGCGGATGGCGGCTTTCGATCTTCTGCCCGTGCCTTCGCGTTATTGCCTGGCGCTGGTGCTGGCGGTGTCTGCGCTGGCGTGCGGCCTGCTCTTGACGTTTGCGTCCGCTGCCGCCATCTGTCTGTTGCCGCTGCCGTTCTACGTCGGCTATCTGTTGCGGTGCGACGGGTGGCTGGGCGGGCGCCGTGCGGCCGAGCGCGTGACGGTGGACGGCGGAGGCCACGTCGTATTCTGGCGGGGCGGGACGAGGTTCGCAGTGCAGGTCGCGGACGACAGTCTGGTGCTGCCCTGGCTGATCGTGCTGGCTGTCCGCGGCGCCGGGCGGCGCATGACCCTGGTTTTGTGGCCGGATTCGGCCGGACGCGAGGCGCAACGGCAACTGGCTGTTTATCTGCGCTGTTTCCTTGAGCCGGCGTAGCGATATTTTTGCGGTTGATCCAGCAATGACAATGATGCAATCCGCGAGCCTCGACGAATGGCTCGCCTATCTTGAAAATCTGCACCTGACCGAAATCGATCTCGGGCTCGCGCGCGTGGAGCGCGTGCGTGCCGGGATGGGGCTTGCGCCGGCCTTTCCCGTGGTCATGGTCGGCGGCACCAACGGCAAGGGCTCGGTCAGCGCCATGTTGTCGACCATGCTGCGATGCGCGGGCTTCAAGGTCGGAACCTATACTTCGCCGCATATCCTGCGCTACAACGAGCGCATAGCCATCGACATGCAGCCGGTGGCCGATTCCGCCGTCACGGCGGCATTCGCGGCGATCGAAACCGCACGCGCCGATGTCTCGCTCAGCTATTTCGAATTCGGGACGCTGGCGGCGATGCATGTCTTCATCGAGCAGGGGGTGGATGTCGCCGTGCTCGAAGTCGGCCTCGGCGGCCGCCTCGATGCGGTCAATATCTTCGACCCCGATGTGTCGGTCGTGGTCAGCGTCGACCTCGATCACCAGGCTTATCTCGGGGATACGCGCGAAGCGATCGGCTTTGAAAAAGCCGGCATTTTCCGCGCCGGCAGGCCGGCCATCTGTGCCGATGCCAACCCGCCGCAGAGCCTGCTCGACCATGCGGCTGCCATCGGCGCCGACCTGAGGCTGATCGGCCGCGATTTCGGGCCGGCCCGTTTCGACAAGCAATGGTCTTTCCGCATGCCCGGATTCGATCGCCATGCCTTGCCCCTGCCGGCCCTGCGTGGCGACTACCAGCTGGACAACGCTTCGGCGGCGCTGGCAGTACTCGCGGTGCTGCACGAACGCCTGCCGGTCGGGCTGGGGGCGATCAAGCGCGGCCTGTCCGAGGTCGATTGGCCCGGGCGGTTCCAGGTCTTGCCCGGTCGACCGCTCGTCGTGCTCGATGTCGGACATAATCCGCATGCGGTGCGCGCCCTGGTCACCAATATGCGGGTATTGCCCTATGCCGAACGGCGTATCGCCGTATTTTCCATGCTCGCCGACAAGGATGTCGATGCCGTGATCGAGCTGGCACGCGAAGCCTTTGACATCTGGTATGTCGCGGGTCTCGACTTGCCGCGCGGGCAGAGTGCGCAGGCGCTGGCCGCGCGGCTGGCCGCGCATGGCGTGCCCGGCGTCCATGTCTGTGCTTCGGTCGCGTCCGCCTGGAAGGATGCCTTATCGCAAGCGTCCGAGAATGATAGAATCGTCGTTTTCGGATCGTTCCATACGGTTGCCGAGGTCATGCTGGCCCGGGAACCCCACCGCTGAGGAAGGCATGGCAGGTTTGTCCGCCCAAGAAGAACTGATCGTGCTCAAGAAGCGCGCGCGCCGCCGCCTGGTGGGTGCGGTCGTGCTCGTGCTGGTTGCGACGGCCGTGTTGTGGCGCGTGGTCGGCAGGGTGCCGGCGCAGCAGATGAAACCCGAATCCGTTGAAATCCTCGGTGCCGCCGCTTCTTCCGCTCCGGCGGCAGCGGCGTCGGCGCCGCTGCCGGCTTCCGCCGGTACCGCGCTCGCCGCTGCCCGCCCGGCCGCGGCGACCGCCTTGCCTGAATCCTTGTCGACGATGGCGGCCGACGAAGGCGAGGCTTCGGCGCCCCCGACGACGCGCGCGGCGCCGATACCGGTCAAGCCCGCGCCGGCGGTCGAGACCGAACCCGTTGTCGTCCATACGAAGAAGCCGGCCCGCGAAGCCTCGAGCGGGCGCGCCGCGCATCCGCCGCGCGCTGAAGCGCCGGCCCCGGCAGCCGTGCGCCATGCCGATCCGGCCGCGATTCTCGAAGGTCGAGACAGCGGTGCGACCGATGCCGCGCCAGGCGCGGCCGCCGCCCCGGCTGGCGAGCACATGATGATTCAGCTGGCTGCCCTGTCGGACCAGGACAAGGCCGATGCGCTGCGCGCCAAGTTGTCCGCGCTTGGCGTGAATGCGCGCTTCAGCAAGGTCGATACCAGCAAGGGGCCGGTGACGCGCGTCCGCGTCGGTCCGTTCGCCTCGCGTGCCGAAGCCGACGCGGTGTTGCGCAAGCTGGCCCGCGCTGGCGTGACCGGCATTATTGTGAGCCGGCCATGACGGTTTTCGACTATATTGTCATCGCTATCGTATTGGGCTCCATCATCGTGGCCGTGATGCGCGGCCTCGTCGCCGAGGTGCTGTCGCTGGGCTCGTGGCTGATCGCTTTCTGGTGTGCGAAGCAGTTTGCCCCTGCGGTGTCCGACTGGCTGCCCGCCTCGTTGTCGAGCGAGGGCGTGCGCGTTGTCGCATCGTTCATCCTGGTTTTCTTCCTGGTCTGGCTGGCGACGGCGCTTGCGCGCGTCACGCTGACCGGGGTTCTCGATTCGACCGGCCTGGGCGGCATCAATCGCATGCTCGGTGCCGCTTTCGGTCTGGCGCGCGGCCTGGTGCTGGCGACGGTGTTGGTCCTGCTCGGAGGTCTTACCCACATGCCGGAAAAAGACGTATGGAGGAATGCGCTGTTAGCGCACCCCTTGGAGACGGCGGCCTTGTCATTGAGGCCATGGCTACCCCCGCTTCTAGCCGAGCACATCAGTTATCCGGGGTAGTGCACAGGCGGAATATCTTGATAGCTTCACTTCAAGATTTCCGCCTTTTATTTTGTCTGTAACGCGAAGTTGGAAAGAGAGCCAGAGATGTGTGGAATTTTAGGTGTGGTTGGGCAGTCTCCGGTCAACCAGTTGTTGTACGACGGGTTGCAGGTGCTGCAGCACCGGGGGCAGGATGCGGCCGGCATCGTGACCGCCGAAGGCGAGACCTTCCATATGCACAAGGGCAGCGGCATGGTGCGCGACGTGTTTCGCACCCGCAATATGCGCTCGCTGCTCGGTTGCGCCGGCATCGCCCATGTGCGTTACCCGACTGCCGGCTCGGCGTCGAGTCTGGCCGAGGCTCAGCCTTTTTATGTCAATTCGCCGTTTGGCATCGTACTCGCCCATAACGGCAATCTGACAAACACCGATGAGTTGCAGGCGGACATGTTCCGGCACGATCTGCGCCATATCAATACCAACTCCGATTCGGAAGTGCTGCTCAATGTCTTCGCGCATGAGCTGGCGCAGCGGGTCGAAGGCTTCGAGCTGTCGGTCGATGCCGTTTTCAGCGCGATCGCCGCCGTGCATCGCCGCGTGCGCGGCGCCTATGCGGTGGTGGCGATGATTGCCGGCTACGGCCTGGTCGCCTTCCGCGATCCGAACGGCATTCGCCCGCTGGTACTCGGCAGCCTGCAATCGCCCGCCGGCCAGACCGAGTTCATGCTGGCCTCCGAGTCGGTGGCGCTCGATTGCTCCGGCTTTACCCTGCTGCGGGATATCGAACCCGGCGAGGGCGTGTTCATCACCTTCGGCGGCGATTTGCATGCGCGCCAGTGCGCCGAACACATCCGGCACGCGCCCTGTCTGTTCGAATACGTCTATTTTGCCCGTCCCGATTCCGTGATCGATGGCGCATCGGTGTATCAAGCGCGCATCCGCATGGGAGACCAGCTCGCGGAGAAGGTGCTGCGCACGCTGCCCGAGATCGATATCGACGTGGTGATGCCGATCCCGGATACCAGCCGCCCGAGCGCCTTGCAACTGGCGAATCACCTCGGACTGCCTTATCGCGAGGGTTTCATCAAGAACCGCTATATCGGCCGTACCTTCATCATGCCGGGGCAGGCCGTGCGCAAGAAATCGGTGCGGCAGAAACTGAATCCGGTCGCAAGCGAATTTCGTGGCCGCAATGTGCTGCTGGTCGACGACTCGATCGTGCGCGGCACGACCTCGCGCGAGATCGTGCAGATGGCCCGCGATGCGGGTGCGCGCAAGGTTTACTTCGCATCGGCAGCGCCCGCCGTGCGGTTTCCCAATGTCTACGGCATCGATATGCCGACCCGCGCCGAATTGCTGGCCACCGGCCGCAGCGAGGAGCAGATCGCGCAGGAAATCGGCGCCGACGCCGTGATCTACCAGGACCTCGAGGCGCTGATGGCGGCTGTCAGCAGTGTGAACCCCGAATTGCGCGAATTCGAAACCTCGTGCTTCGACGGCCAATACATCACCGGCGACATCGATGCCGCCTATCTCGACGCGATCGAAAGCGCGCGTCTTGGTGCCAAGACGCGCGACGAGGAGTCGACTTCGCAACTGATCGATCATAACCTGAACGTTGCCGAACAGAACCTGATGTGAGCACAATGGCCTTGTCCCGCCGCCGGGCATGCCGTTCGGCGGCGGGTTGACAACGACAGTGCCGGGACCCGGGAGGTCAACCGGTACAGGGACAAGGCCATGAGCGACACGAAAACATTACATCCGGAAACCCTGGCGATTCGCGCCGGACGCGAGCATAGCGGTTTCGGCGAGCACAGTCAGAGTCTGTTTCTGACGTCCAGTTTTACCTTCGACACGGCCGCCGACGCGGCGGCGCTGTTTCTCGGCGAGCGCGAAGGGTATACCTACTCGCGCTTCACCAATCCGACGGTATCGGCATTCCAGCAGCGCCTGGCCGCACTCGAGGGCGGCGAGCGCGCGATTGCCACCGCCAGCGGCATGGCGGCAATACAGGCGGTGATGATGAGTCAGCTGAAGTCGGGCGACCATATCGTCTCGTCGCAGAGTCTGTTCGGTTCCACACTGAATCTCTTCGCCGGAACGCTCTCGAAGTTCGGTATCGAAACCACCTTTGTCGACCCCAAGGATTCCGGCGCCTGGCGCGCTGCGCTGCGGCCCGAAACAAAGCTGCTGTTTCTGGAAACGCCGTCAAACCCCCTGACCGAAGTGGCGGACATTGCCGCGGTGGCTGCCATCGCGCACGAGCATGGTGCGATTCTCGTGGTCGATAACTGCTTTTGCTCGCCGGCCTTGCAACGGCCGCTCGAGCTGGGCGCCGATCTGGTGGTGCACTCGGCCACCAAATATCTTGACGGGCATGGACGCGTGCTGGGTGGCGCCGTCGTCGGCAGCGACGCGCTGGTCGAACCGGTCTATCTGCACGTGCGTACGGCCGGTCCATCGCTGTCCCCGTTCAATGCCTGGGTGCTGCTGTCCGGTCTGGAAACCCTGTATCTGCGCATGGAAAAACAATGCGCGAACGCTTTGCAGGTCGCCCGCTGGCTGGAGTCGCGCCCCGAAGTCGAGCGCGTGTTCTACCCCGGGCTGGAGAGCCATCCCCAGCATGCGCTGGCGCAACGCCAGCAGAGCGCGGGCGGCGCCGTCCTGTCTTTCGTGGTCCGGGGCGGGCGCGAGGCGGCCTGGCGTGTGGTCGACCGGGTCGAGGTCATCTCGCGCACGGCGAACCTCGGCGATGTCAAGTCGACCATTACCCATCCGGCATCGACGACCCATGCGCGCGTGAGTGCAGAGGCGCGCGAACGGGCCGGCATCGGCGAGGGCCTGTTGCGACTGGCCGTCGGCCTCGAGCATCCGGACGATCTGCAGCTTGATCTGGAACGCGGCCTGGGCCTCTGAGCCCGGCTGTGCCCCTGCCGGGGGTGCGTGCATTGCTTGCCGCAGTGCACACTTGCGCTCCCGGCTAAATTCAATGGGGTATATTGCTCGTTTGTGCTGTTGAAAATGACGCATTCATCGATCTGTCAGTGTGCAACGCTTGACATGAATCAAGTTAAAACGTAAGTTTGAAACGCATGTTCGAAAGCTAAAATGGACAAGGCAAAACCATTACTCAAATCGCATAAAGTGGAAGAGACCATGGAAGCGAGCCGCCCCGATACCTCGACCCGGATTCTCGATGTTTCCGAGCGCTTGTTTGTCGAGCACGGCTTCGAAGCCACCTCGCTTCGCATGATCACCCAGCAGGCCGAGGTCAATCTCGCCGCTGTGAACTATCACTTCGGTTCCAAGGATGCACTGTTCGAATCGGTATTCATGCGCCGGCTGGCGCCGCTGATCGCGGCCTGTCTGTCCGAGCTGGATGCCGTGGAAGCGGACGGGCGGGTTAGCGATGTGGCATTGCTGGTCATGACGTTCATTCGTCCGTGCCTGGCTTTGTCCAAGGACCCGTCGCGCGGGGGCGCATTGTTCGTCCGTCTTCTGTCGCGCACGCTGGTGGAAAACCACCGCCTGCTGCGCGAAACGATTTCGCAACAGTACAGTGTCTTCGTCCAGCGCTACGCGCACGCCTTTCATCAGGCGCTGCCGCAGCTCGAAGAGGAAGAACTGGCCTGGCGGATGCATTTCGCGTTCAGCGTCATGTTCAATGCTTTCGCCGGCAACGACGTTCTCAAGATCTTCGGACGCAGCCATGTGGTGACGGCGCGCGATCCGGATCTGATCGTCAAGCATCTCGTTCCTTTTGTGGTGGCAGGACTGGTGGCGCCCGACCATGGCTGACAAGAGGTCAACACGAGGGGTCAACACATGTTCGCAGTCTTCGTACTTGTGCTGCTGTTGGGCGCGCTGGCGTACGTTCGTGCGCCGATCGGGGCCTGGACCGCATCTGCCGCGGTCTGGCTCGCCGTTTTACCCAGGCTGAGCGGCCAGGCCGTTTCGCCGGCGGCATGGGGCGCGTTCGTCGCCGTCGCCGCACTTCTCAATTTTCCGTTTCTGCGCCGCACCTTCCTTACCGGGCCGGTGTTCACCGTATTCAAGAAAATCACGCCGACGATGTCGTCGACCGAGCAGGAGGCGATCAACGCCGGTACCGTCTGGTGGGATCGCGATCTGTTCTCGGGGCGTCCCGACTGGAAGCGCCTGCTGGGCTTCGCCGATCCGAAGCTGAGCGCCGAGGAACAGGCTTTCATCGACGGGCCGACCGAAGTGCTGTGCTCGATGATAGACGACTGGCAGATCACCCACGAACTCAAGGACCTGCCGCCCGACGTCTGGCGCTATATCAAGGAGCAGGGCTTTCTCGGCATGATCGTCAAGAAACGCTACGGCGGTCTTGAGTTTTCCAACTATGCCCACGCCAAAGTCGTGACCAAGATCGCGACGCGCGGCGGCTCGGCGGCGGTGTCTGTCATGGTTCCCAATTCGCTCGGTCCGGGGGAACTGCTGCAGCACTACGGTACCGAGGCGCAGAAAGACTACTACCTGCCGCGTCTGGCACGCGGCGAAGAAATCCCGTGCTTCGCGCTGACGAGTCCCCATGCCGGCTCCGACGCCGGCAGCATCCCCGATTACGGTCGCATCTGTCGCGGCGACTATGTCGATCCGTTGAGCGGCGAGACCCATCGCGACGTGCTCGGCATTCGTGTGAGCTGGGAGAAGCGCTGGATCACGCTGGCGCCGGTGGCAACCCTCCTCGGCCTGGCATTCAAGTTGTTCGATCCCGATCATCTGCTGGGAGAGCGCGAAGACATCGGCATAACGTGCGCGCTGGTGCCGACCTCGCACGTCGGGGTCAACATCGGGCGCCGCCATTATCCGGGCGGTTCGGCCTTCATGAATGGACCGACCTGGGGGCGCGATGTCTTCATTCCGCTCGAATGGGTGATAGGCGGGCGCGAATACTGCGGTCAGGGCTGGCGCATGCTGGTCGAGTGCCTGTCGGTCGGACGCTGCATTTCGCTGCCGGCGATGTCGGTGGCATCGGGCAAGATGGCCAGCTTCGCGACGGGGGCCTATGCGCGTATCCGCGACCAGTTCGGCCTGCCCATCGGCCGTTTCGAAGGAGTCGATGAAGCGATGGCGCGCATCGGCGGCAATACGTATCAAATGGAGGCGGCACAGGACCTGGCGCTGTCGGCGCTCGATAACGGCGAGAAGCCATCGGTGCTGTCGGCCATTCTCAAGTATCACAATACCGAGCGCATGCGTCGCGTCATCAACGATGCGATGGACGTGCACGGCGGCAAGACCGTCGTGCTCGGGCCGCGCAACTATCTGGCAAGCGCCTACCAGGCCATTCCGATCGCAATCACCGTCGAAGGGGCCAACATCCTGACGCGATCGATGATCATCTATGGACAGGGTGCGATCCGCTGCCATCCCTTCGTCCTCGCGGAAATGCGCGCGGCCGGCGAAAACGACGGCAAGGCCTTTGATGCGGCGATGACCGGTCACATCAACTTCGTGATCAGCAATCTGGTGCGTTCGCTGTGGCTGGGCCTGAGTGGTTCGCGTTTCGCCAAAGCGCCTGTCGGCGGGCCGACCGCCCGCTATTTCAGGCGCATGACACGGCAGGCCAGCGCGTTCGCGCTCTTGTCCGACATGGCGATGTTCAGCCTGGGCGGTTCGCTCAAATTCCGCGAAAAATTGTCGGCCCGTCTCGGCGATATGCTGTCGGGACTTTTCCTGGCCAGCGCCGCGCTCAAGCGATTCCATCGGGAAGGGGGGCACGCCGCCGATGTGCCGCTGGTGGCGTGGGCGACCGAGCAGGCGCTGTACGATGTGCAGCAGGCCATGCACGGCTTTCTGTCGAATTTGCCGAACCGCCCGCTGGCCTGGGTGCTGCGCCGCATTATCTTTCCGTGGGGCCTGACCCTGAGCCCGCCTTCCGACCGGCTCGGCACGCAAGTGGCGCGGGCCATGATGGAGCCCGGCGGCGCGCGCGATCGCCTGACCCACGGCATGTATGTGCCAGACGATGCAAACGATGCGCTGGGCGTGCTGCCGCATGCGCTGGCCGCCACCCTGCAGACCGAGCCGATGGAGCTGCGCTTGCGCAAATTGCAGCGCGAAGGGCGCTTGCGTGGGCTGACCCAGTTTGATCGTCTGGCCGGTGCGCTGGCGGACGGGCACGTGGATCAGCACGAGTTCGACGCCGTCACCCGCGCGCGCAAGCTCAAACGAGACGTCATCATGGTCGACGATTTCGACATGGCACTGGCCAGCCACGACGAAAAACTGCTCGACCGCTTCATCTTCTGAGCGCGGACGCCGCCGCGGTGGCGTCATTCCAATCCGCACGGTATGGCGATTTGTTGTAATTCGATGTTTTCATGATGGTTTTCGAAAAAAACGAGCGTTTGACATGAGCGCTGTTGTATCGCGGCATGCGTCAAACGATCGTTTGGAACGAATGCTCGATTTTCTGATGGACGGGCTTGCGTTCTCTGGTAGTATCCGGTGAAACGGGCGTTTAACGCCGGTTTACCGTGGTTAACACATAAAACGATATGTTGGAGGGGTACCATGAAACTGAAGCACATCAGCCTGTCTGTCATGACCATCGGCGGCGCGCTTGGCGTCTGCGGCGCGCCTGCGGCCCTCGCATCCGGCTACAATTTCGGCTCGCAGAGCGTGTCGGCACAGGGCACGGCCCACGCCAACGCCGCCGAAGCCGCCGACGCCTCTACCCTCTATTACAACCCGGCCGGGATGACCTTCCTCGACGGCGATCAGATCACCGTCGGCAGCACGCTGGTCATTCCGAGCTCCAGTTTCACCAACAACGGCTCCACCACCGTGGTCGGGACGACGACCAGCGGCGGCAACGGCGGCTCCTTCGCGCCGTCGGCCGTGGTGGCCCCGAATCTCTATTATTCGCATCAGATCGACGACAAGATTCACGTAGGGCTCGGCATCTTCGTGCCCTACGGCGCCAAGCTCAACTACGGCACCACCTGGGCCGGCCGCTACGCGCTGGAGAGCGTGAACCTGCAGACGATCAACTTCAACCCGTCCATCTCGTACAAGCTCGACGAACACCACAGCTTCGGCTTCGGCGTGTCGGCGCAATACATGAAGGCCGACCTGACCAAGGCGGTCGATGTGAAATCGGGTCTGATTCTGGCCGGCAGCGGCCTGGCCAGTTTCATTACCGGCGACGGGCAGGTCGATATGTCTGCCAGCGGCTGGGGCTTCGGTTACAACCTCGGCTATATGTATTCGCTGGACGAGCACACGCGCTTCGGCCTGTCCTATCGCTCCAAGGTGATCCAGCGGCTGGACGGCAACGCGACCTGGGACTACTCCAACGTGAGCTCCAGCGCAGCGGTGGTCGCCGGGGTGAAGGCGGCGGCCACCCACAAGACATCGAACGCCTCGCTGACGGTCGAGACGCCAGAGTCGGCGTCGGCCAGTTTCTATCACGATCTGAACAGCAAGTGGGCGGTGATGGCCGACGTGACCTGGACCGGCCACTCGGACATGAATACGATCGACGTCCGCTTTCCGGGTACCAGCGAAGGCGATATGACGGTGGACCAGAAATGGAAGAACACCTTCATGTTCGCCTTGGGCGCCAACTACAAATACAACGACAAGCTGCTGTTGCGCAGCGGCGTGGCCTATGAGCAGTCGCCGGTGCCTAGCGACAGCCTGCGCCATCCGGCCTTGCCGGACAGCGACCGCTACTGGCTGTCTTTCGGCGCTAACTACAAGTTCACCAGGCAGTCTTCGATCGACGTGGCCTACAGCTATGTCTTCTTCAAGAACGCGACGGTGAACTACAGCGACAACTGCACCCCTGTTTCGAGCAACTGTACCGGCAACGGCGAAACCACCAGAGGCTCGTACAAGACCCACCTGCAATTGGTGGGCCTGGCTTACAACTATCGTTTCTGAAGCATGAACGCGTAGCGGCCGCAAGAGCCGTGGGCGGCGCCGGAGCGGGAGACCCCCGCGGACGGCGCCGCCACCCCGATGAGTGTGCATACACAAGAGAACGAGGAAACCATGTCACAAACCAAATTCATCGTACGCAAGGCGGCCGTGCTCGGCGCCGGCGTGATGGGAGCGCAGATCGCCGCGCATCTGGCGAATGCCCGTGTGCCGACCGTGCTGTTCGACCTGGCGTCGGACGGGAGCGACAAGAGCGCGATCGCACAGAAAGCGATCGACGGGCTGAGAAAGCTCAAGCCCTCGCCGCTGGCCTGCGCCGGTGTCGTCGAGCATATCCGGCCGGCCAACTATGAAGAACACCTGCATCTGCTCAAGGACTGCGATCTGGTGATCGAAGCCATCGCCGAGCGCATGGACTGGAAAACGGATCTGTACCGGAATGTGGCCCCCCATCTGGGCGAACATTGCCTGTTTGCCAGCAATACCTCGGGTCTGTCCATCAATGCGCTGGCCGCCGCTCTGCCCGCCGCGCTGCTGCCGCGTTTCTGCGGCGTGCATTTCTTCAACCCGCCGCGCTACATGCATCTGGTCGAGCTGATCCCCGCCACGGGCAGCGACCCGGCCATGCTGGACCTGCTCGAGACCTTCCTGGTCACCACCCTGGGCAAGGGCGTGATCCGCGCACGCGACACCCCCAACTTTGTCGCCAACCGCATCGGCGTGTTCTCCATGCTGGCGACGGTGGCCAACGCGGCCAAGTACGGTCTGCGCTTCGACGTGGTCGACGATTTGACGGGGCCCCGCATCGGCCGCCCCAAGTCGGCCACCTTCCGCACCGCCGACGTGGTCGGCCTCGACACTTTCGCCCATGTGGTGAAGACCATGCGGGACACCTTGCCCGACGATCCCTGGCATGGCCTGTTCCAGACTCCTGAATGGCTAGAGCGCCTGCTCGCGGCGGGCGCGCTCGGAGCCAAGAGCGGCGCCGGCATCTACAAGAAGGAGGGGCGCCAGATGCGGGTGCTCGATCCGGTCAGCGGCGACTATGTCGGCGCCGGCGAGAAGGCGGACGATGCGGTCAAGGACATCCTCAAAATGGCCGATCCCGCCGCGCGTTTCAAGGCCTTGCGCGAGTCCGCCCATCCGCAGGCTCGCTTCCTGTGGGCGCTGTCGCGCGATGTATTCCATTACACCGCCTTCCATCTGGCCGATATTGCCCACTGCGCGCGCGATGTCGATCTCGCCATCCGCTGGGGCTTCGGCTGGTCGGTCGGACCGTTCGAAAGCTGGCAGGCGGCAGGCTGGCAAGACGTGGCGCAATGGGTTGCCGCCGATATCGCTGCCGGAGAGTCGCTGGCGGCGGTCGGACTCCCTGCCTGGGCGCTGGAGAGCGATCGCGCCGGCGTGCATTTCGCCAGCGGCTCCTACGATGCGGCCAACGGGACGCTCGCGCAGCGCTCTTCGCTCGACGTCTACCGGCGCCAGCCGGCGCCGGCGCGCGTCATCGGCGAGCGCGTCGAGGCGCTCGGCGAGACCGTGTTCGAGAACGAAGGGGTGCGCGCGTTCACCAGTGGCGACGAGGTGCTGGTCGTTTCCTTCAAGAGCAAGGCGCATGCGATCGGCCCCGATGTGATCGAAGGCCTGAACAGGGCGCTCGATCTGGCCGAAGCCCGTTTCAAGGCGCTCGTGATCTGGCAGACCGAAGAACCGTTCTCGGTGGGAGCGGACCTGCAGTCGATGCTGCCGGCCTTCCTCGGTGGCGACTGGGAGTCGATTTCCAGCGCCGTTCGCCGCTTCCAGGATACCGCCATGCGCTTGCGCTACAGTCAGGTACCCACCGTGGCGGCGATCCAGGGGTATGCCTTCGGCGGCGGCTGCGAGTTCGCGATGCATTGCGATCATGTGGTTGCGGCGCTCGAATCCTATGTCGGCCTGGTCGAAGTCGGCGTCGGCCTGCTGCCGGCCGGTGGCGGCTGCAAGGAATTCGCCCTGCGTGCGGCGCGGGCGGCCCAGGGCGACGTGCTGGCGGCGCTGAAGGACAGCTTCATGGCCATCGCGGCCGCCAAGGTCGGCACGAGCGCACTCGAGGCACGGGAAATCGGTTTCCTGCGCGCGAGCGACACCGTGATATTCAATGCCTTCGAACTGCTGCACGTGGCAAGGGCACAAGCGCTCGCGCTGGCCGAGTCCGGCTACCGCGCGCCATTGCGCGTGCAGCGGTTCCCGGTTGCGGGCCGCAGCGGCGCCGCCACCATCAAGGGGCAACTGGTCAATATGCTGGAGGGCAAGTTCATCAGCCAGCACGACTTCACCATCGCCTCGCTGATCGCGGAGGTGATGACCGGCGGCGATGTGGACGAGGGAACCGAGGTCGACGAGCAGTGGATACTCGACCTGGAACGCAAAGCGTTCATGCAGCTGTTGCAGACCGGCAAGACCCAGGACCGTATCGCCAATATGCTGACGACCGGCAAACCGCTGCGCAACTGAACGGCGCCACATTCTTTCGCGCCGTAACGCGCGGAGCAGGAGACTGAAAATGGTCAAGCAAGTACAAGACGCTTATATCGTAGCCGCGACCCGCACCCCGGTCGGCAAGGCCCCGCGCGGGATGATGCGGCACGTTCGTCCCGATGACATGCTCGCGCATGTGATCCGCCGCGCGCTCGCCCAGGTGCCGGGGCTCGACCCGGCGGAGATTTCCGATGTCGTGGTCGGCTGCGCCTTTCCCGAAGCGCAGCAGGGCCTGAACATGGCGCGCATCGGCGCAATGCTGGCCGGCCTGCCTGACACGGTCGGGGGCATCACCATCAACCGCTACTGCTCTTCCGGCATCAATGCGGTGCAGATCGCGGCCGACCGCATCCGTCTGGGCGAGGCCGACATCGTGATCGCAGGCGGCTCGGAATCGATGTCCATGGTGCCGATGATGGGCAATAAAGTCTCGCTCAACCCGGCCATTTTCGCCGGAGACGAGAACTACGGCATCGCTTACGGCATGGGTCTGACTGCGGAAAAAGTCGCGCAGCAATGGAGCGTGTCGCGCGAGGATCAGGATGCGTTCGCTCTCGAATCGCACCGGCGCGCGCTGGCGGCGATCGAGTCAGGCGCCTTCACCGGTGAAATTGCGCCGCTGGAGGTGGAATACCGTCGACCCGACCTCGAGCGTGGCGAAGTGCAGGTGCAGCGCAGGACGCTGACCACCGACGAAGGCCCGCGCCGCGACACCACGCTCGATGGCCTGTCGCGTCTGAAGACGGTATTCGATGCCAAAGGCTCTGTCACCGCCGGCAACAGCTCGCAGATGTCGGATGGAGCGGGGGCCGTTGTTCTGGTGTCGGAACGCATCCTCAGGCAGTTCGCGCTGACGCCGCTCGCGCGCTATGTGACGTTCGCCGTCAAGGGCGTTGCGCCCGAAATCATGGGCATAGGCCCCAAAGTGGCGATGCCGCTGGCGTGCGCGCAAGCAGGCATCGCCCTCGGCGATCTCGGCTGGATAGAGTTGAACGAAGCGTTCGCCGCGCAGGCGCTGGCCGTGATGCGCGATCTCGAACTGGATCCGGCGCGGGTGAATCCGAATGGCGGTGCGATTGCGCTCGGCCATCCGCTGGGCGCGACCGGTGCGATCCGCACCGCGACCCTCGTGCATGGCATGCGCAACCGCGGGCAGAAGGGCTACGGCATGGTGACCATGTGCATCGGCACCGGCATGGGCGCTGCCGGTATTCTGGAAATACTCTAGCCTGCGCCCCCGGGCGGCCGCGAGCGGTGGCCACCCGGGGCGAGGGTGGGCTGTCCTTTGTCGATGGATGATGTCAGAATCGTCACTTTTCTGGTGGCGGGCCGGAAGCATGGGGCTGACGAGAAAGATACTTATCCTGGCGCTGTGCGCCTTTGCGGTCGCGACGCCGGCTCTCGCCGGCGACAGCCCGCGTGCTCCCGTGCCGCGCATCGGTCTGGTTCTTGGCGGGGGCGGTGCACGCGGCTTCGCCCACCTGGGCGTGCTGCGCGAACTG
This sequence comes from Paludibacterium yongneupense DSM 18731, assembly GCF_000422925.1. Lineage (GTDB taxonomy): Bacteria > Pseudomonadota > Gammaproteobacteria > Burkholderiales > Chromobacteriaceae > Paludibacterium > Paludibacterium yongneupense. The sequence continues at coordinate 16,799 of NZ_AUGZ01000005.1, read as the reverse complement.
GAGAAACTCCGCATTCCGATATCCTGCATCGCCGGAACCAGCGCGGGTGCGCTGATCGGGGGGATTTACGCCAACGGCGAGTCTCTGGATACGATGCAGCGCGAGTTTCGCGAGGCGGACTGGGATCTCATGTTGTCGGGGCGCCCGCCTCGCAGCAGCGTGCCGTATAACCGCAAGCGCGAAGATTATCGCAACCTGTTCGATTTCACGGTCGGAGCGCGCGATGGCGAGTTGCGTTTGCCGCTCAGCGCGATCAACGCCCAACTGATCGATCTATACATCCGCAAACTCACGCATGAGCGCAGTATCGACTCATTCGATCACTTGCCGATTCCGTTTCGCGCGATTGCGACCGACCTGTCCAACGGGGATGCCGTCGTCTTCGATCACGGATCGCTGGCCACCGCGCTGCGCGCGAGCATGGCGGTTCCCGGGCTGTTCGACCTGGTGCAGGACGATAAGCGCTTGCTCGTCGACGGCGGCCTTGCGCGCAATCTGCCGATCGAAGACATCAAGGGACGCTGTGCCGATCGCGTCATCGTGGTCGATGTGGGCACTCCACTGCTGAAAAAGGATGAAATCCGCTCCTGGCTCGACGTGCTGGAGCAAAGCAGCAATCTGATCATCGCGCGCAATGTGCGCGAGCAACTGGCGCTGCTCGGCAGCGACGATATCCTGATCCGCCCCGATCTGAACGGCTTTTCGACATCGTCCTTCGCCGACAATCAGGCCATCATCGAGCGCGGGGCAGCGGCCGTGGCCCCGCTCAAGGCGCAGCTGGCCACGCTGTCGCTGTCCCCGGAGGCCTATGCGGCCTGGAAGGCGGCGCTGGTCGCGCCGGCCGAGCCGCATATCGATGTGGTCCGGGTGGCGGCGCCGACGAAGTACGTCGACAAGACGGCTCTCGAACAGTTGCTGGGCGACGCCCGCGGCATCAGTCTGGACGACGCGCGTCGACAACTGGATGAAGTGTTCGATCAGGGCGATTTCGACAGCCTCACGTATTCCATCGCTCCCAAGGACGGGCGCAATGTGCTCGAAGTCTACCCGGTCGAGCGGTCGGTCGGCCCCAACTATCTGCGCTTCGGCCTCAGCCTGAACAGCAGTACGCCGGGCGAGTCGAACTATACCTTCATGGCTTCGCACCTGCGGACATGGATCAACTCGGCCGGCGCATCCTGGCGCAATGACATCGAGGTCGGCGGCACCCGTTTGCTGCATAGCGAGTTCTATCAGCCCATGTCGGCCACCAGCCCCTTCTTTGTCGCGGCCTATGGCGGTTATCAGGAGCAGAACTGGCCGCTGTTCGACGCCGCCCACAAGAAATACGCGCAAGTCACGATGGATGGGACGTCGGCCGGCGTCGACGCCGGGCTCGCGCTCGGCAAATATGGCGAGATGCGCGCCGGACCGTACTGGTCGCATTATGTCCCGCAGAATACGCTCGGCACGCCGCTGCCCACCGATCCCGTCCCGCGCGAGGACATCAACGAGCGCGGCATGCGCTGGCGGCTGGTGGTCGACCAGTTCGACAACCCGCGCTGGCCGCGCAGCGGCTATCTGTTCAATAGTGCGGTCAATGTTGCAGAGCCGTCGCTGGGTAGCGGGATAGATACCCGCTACTATGCCTTGACCGCCGACAAGGTGACGACCTTCCAGGACGTGAGCGTGCGCATGACCGTCAAGATGAATGGCAATCTGAACGGTTTGGGGAGCGGGCATGATTTCTACCCGCAGTTCCTTGGCGGTTTTCTCAATTTGTCCGGTTACCAGCAAAATGAGTTGTATGGTTCGCGCGTAGCGCTCGGACGCTTGATGACTTACTGGCGGGCGGCCTCGCTACCTTCCGCGCTCGGCAGCGGCCTCTATGTCGGCGGTTCGCTGGAAAGCGGCAAGGTATGGGATCGCGGGCTCACTCGCGGCAACAGCCCATGGCTGCTCGGCGGCTCGGTTTTCGTCGGCGCCGATACCTTGATCGGGCCGTTGTTCGTCGGGCTGGGCAACGCGCGCGGCGGTACGCTGACCGGCTATATGTTCCTCGGTGTGGATTATTGAGGCGAGAGGCGGCCTGCGCGGTTTTTTCGCGGGAATGCGCCGATCGCGACGGGAGTCATCATGCAACAGACTGCAAGCGAGCTTGCCGGCAAGCTCATACGGAATATCGACGACGTGGTGCTGGAGCGCGAGCAGCGGCCTCCGCTCTATGATGCGTTGAGCGCGCGTCTCGCGCCGGGAACGGCGGCAGGCAAGCTTGGCGCGTCGATTGATATCGTCGCTCCCGGCATGCGCTCCTGCCCGTATCATTATCATTACGCCCAGGAAGAACTATTCGTCGTCCTTGCCGGCAGCGGCAGCTTGCGCGTTGCCGGTGAGATGCTGCCGCTCAAGAGCGGCGATGTGGTTTTCATCCCCCCGGGCGCCGCCTATCCGCACCAGATCATCAATACCTCCGATTCGCCGCTCAAGTACCTGTCGGTCGCTACCACCGAGCTTCCCGACATCGTCGTGTACCCGGATTCGGGCAAGTTTCTGGCCAAGGCGACCGACGATACGGGGGTGGGGTTTCGACGCGTGCAGCGTCAGGCCGACGATCTGGACTATTGGGAAGGCGAACCCTGAGCGGCTTGAGCCGCTGGCCTGGGCTTGATGCGAATATAGTCTGGCGATATCATGTACGGGAAGTATATAGAAAAATTAAACCGGATCGGCGCACGCCTGACCCGGTTCCAATCATTCCAAATCTACCCGGAGATTGCCATGACGCTGCATCCCCATCACAGCGACTCGCCCACGCTGGCCAACCTTGGCGCTGCGTTTGCCGACGAAGCGGCCAGCCACGTCAAATACCTGCATTTCGCCACCCTCTGTCGCGAGCAGGGCGACGAAGAAACCGCCCGCCTGTTTGAGGAAACGGCCAAACAGGAACTCAAGCATGCGCTTGCGCATGTCGAGCTGCTCTATCCGCGTTCGCAGCTGACGCCGCAGCATGTACTGGAAATGGCGATCGAGGGCGAGGCGCATGAGTACAGCACGATGTACCCCTCGTTTCGCGACGCCGCGCTGGCCGAGGGCGAAGCCCTTGCCGCCGCCGGGACGGACAGCCGGCAGGATGAATCCGACACTCGCTCCGAAGACTTCCGCAAGCTGCTCGCTCTTGCCGCCAAACGCTTCGCTGCGCTGACCGGCGTCGAACGGCGCCATTGCGAGCATTACCGCGCCGCCCTGGCGGCCACCAACTCGACGACGGACAAGTAAAGGGCGGGACCATGGTTTATTTCCAGAAATGGCGTTGCATCATGTGCGGTTTTACCTACGACGAAGCATCGGGCTTGCCGGATGAGGGCATACCGCCGGGAACCCTGTGGGAAGATATTCCCGACGACTGGTGCTGTCCGGACTGCGGAATATCGAAAAGCGATTTCGAGATGGTGGCGCTCGCCTGAAGATAGCGGGCCCGCGCTGCGGGCCGCCGCCCGGCTGCCCATGCGGACAGTTGCAGCGCATGGTGGTTGGGGTAAGTTGACGGCAGATCAATCCGGCGGAGTTGCGCATGCGTTGGCTGCTGTGTGTGCTAGTTTTGTCGTCGCCGCCGCTTTACGCGCGCGGCTATACCGAGACCCGTTACCCCATCGTGCTGGTGCACGGGCTGTTCGGATTCGATCGCGAACTGGGCGTCGATTATTTCTATGGGGTTCCCGCCGCCTTGCGACGCGAGGGCGCGACGGTCTACGTCGCGCGTGTCGACCCGGTCAATACCAGCGAGATCAGGGGCGAGCAGCTGCTCGCCCAGGTCGAGGAAATCATCGCGATCAGCGGGGCGGACAAGGTCAATCTGATCGGCCACAGCCAGGGCGCGCCTACCGCGCGCTATGTGGCGGCGGTGCGTCCGGATCTCGTCGCCTCGGTAACCTCGGTCGGCGGCGTCAATAAAGGCTCGGCAGTCGCCGACTTGCTTACGGGCCCGTCTGCCTCGTCCTGGTTGACGCGGCTGGCGGCGTTTTCCGGTCGAACGCTGTTCGGACTCGGAAACCTGTTTTTCGGTTCACCCCTGCAGACGGCCCGGGGGCGTGCGGCGCTGGCCGATATGACGAGCGCCGGCGCCGCGCGCTTCAATCGTCTTTTCCCTCAGGCCCTGCCTGCGACGCCGTGCGGCGAAGGCGACTATCTGGTCGACGGCGTCCGCTACTACTCCTGGAGCGGCAGCCAGATCGCGACCAATCCGCTGGATCCCATCGATCTGCCCTTGTTGTGGCTGGCGTCCGCGGCCTTTGGCAGCGACGACTCGGATGGGCTGGTTGGGCGCTGCGCATCCCATCTGGGCGAAGTCATCCGGGATGACTACCGCATGAACCACGCCAACGAGGTCAACCAGATGTTCGGTCTGGTCTCGCCATCCGAAATCGACCCGGTGGCGCTGTACCTCATGCATGCCAACCGTTTGCAGCAGGCCGGGCTATGAGGGTCGGGCTTCTGGTCGCCTGCTTCATTGCCGGAGTCGCACATGCGTGTCCCGCACTAGCGGCCGCTGGCGCAGGACACGCGTCGCTCGATATTGCGCTGGCCGGCGGCGCCCCGCCCGAGCCGGTTTCGCGCGAACTGCTCCAGCGCTATCGCGCTTATCGCCAGACGCTGGCAGCGACACGGCTCGAAGGCGCGACGGTGGCGGGGGCCGTGCAGCGACGGTATGCATTGAGACGCGTGTTTTTTTCGGTCGAGGAATGTGCGGAGCTGTTCAGCCGCGACGACCGCTACGACGCGTTTACGGCGGCGCGCCTCGCGCTGCGCGACCGCGGCTTGCCCGACGGACAGTACAGGAGTCGGCTGCAGGCGCTGGAAGCGTCATTGCCCGACGATCTGCGCCGTGCGCGCCACGAACCTTTGCTGGCGGTGGAGTTGCCGGAGGCCGAGGCGTTCGCGCGCCGACGCGGAGCCGATGCCGAAGGAATCCGGCGGCTGCGCGTGGCACAGCTTGGGTCCGCTGCCGCTCAGCGCCTGTTCGAACTGGATGTCCAACGCGCGAACTGGCGGCAACGGGTCGAGCGCTATCATCGCCTGTTGTCCGTGGCTCCCGGGCAGGCAGAGGCCTGGGCGCAGCAGCACTTCTCTGCGCGCGAGCGCCTGCGTCTGGGCGCGGAACGCTCAGACGGGAGCGAATAAGCGTTCGAGTGCGGCGCCGGGCACCGGGTCGCGCATGAAGGTCTCGCCTATCAGGAAAGTGTTGATGCCCTGGCTTTGCATCAGGCGCACATCGTCGCGACTGGCGATGCCGCTCTCGGTGACGATGAGGCGGTCGTCCGAAAGGCGCTGCGCCAGCGTGAGCGTCGTGGAAAGATTGACCTCGAAGGTGCGCAAATTGCGGTTGTTGATGCCTATGAGTTCGCAGTCCAGCGGCAGCGCGCGATCGAGTTCGGCCGCGTCGTGCACTTCGACCAGGGTGGCCATGCCCAGTTCGCGCGACAAGTCGGCGAAGTCGCGAAGACGCGCATCGTCGAGCGCTGCCACGATCAGCAGAATGCAGTCGGCGCCGAGTGCGCGCGCTTCATAGATCTGATAGGCGTCGACCATGAAGTCCTTGCGCAGGACGGGCAGCGGGCAGGCGGCGCGCGCGGCCTGCAGGAAGCTGGCATCGCCCTGGAAATAGTTGCGGTCGGTCAGTACCGACAGGCAGGCGGCGCCGTGTTCGGCGTAACTTTCCGCAATGGCGGCGGGATCGAAGTCGGGGCGGATGACGCCCTTGCTCGGACTCGCTTTTTTCACTTCGGCGATGACGCCTGCCAGACCTTGCGCATGGCGCGCCCGGATGGAGGCGGCAAAGTCGCGGCGGTCTCCATGGCGGTCTTCCGCATCGCCGCGTATGGATGACAGCGAGCGCTTGCTCAGTTGCGCAGCGACTTCGTCGCGCTTGGTGGCCAGGATGGCGTTAAGGATGTCGGACATGCTCGCGCTCGCGCTTCAAATGAACAATCATGCAGAACTCTATCCTCTTTGACAACCTTCGCCGCTGTGGGGCGCTCTGGGCGTCGTCTCGTCGCCGTCGGGCGCCAGGTGGCGCTCGAAAAAATCGAGGATACGGCGCGGCAGCCAGTCTATGCGGCCGGGGAATGGGCCGGTGGCAAAGCCGACATGGCCGCCGTGAGGCGGAAAGTCGAGCTCGACCATCGGCGAGACCTCATCCTGGCGCGGCAAGGCATGCTCGGGCAGAAAGGGGTCGTTGCGGGCATTGATGATCAGCGTCGGGCGGGCGATATGGCCGAGCCTCTGCTTGCTGCTGGTCTGCGTCCAGTACTGCATTGCATCGGCAAAACCGTGCAGCGGCGCGGTGAACAGATCGTCGAACTCACGGAAGGTACTTGCATGGCGTATGCGTTCGCCGTCGAACAGGCCCGGATGGCGCTCAAGCTGGCGCAGTGCCTTGGGTTTGAGTGTGGCGAGGAACATGCGCGTGTAGATCATGCGCGTGAGTCCGCGATTGAGTCGGGTCGAGGCGGCGATCATGTCCAGCGGCGTCGACACGGCGACGGCCGCATGCGGGAGGGCGCGCGTGCCGGCCTGCGCAAGATAGTTGAGCAGCATGCTGCCGCCGAGCGATACGGCGGCGGCCAGCAGCGGCACTTCGCGCTCGCCGGCCAGCCGTCGTACGATCCACTCGATTTCGGCGGCATCGCCCGCATGATAGGCGCGCGACAAGGGATTATCCATGCCGCCGCAGCCGCGAAAATGCGGAACCGCGCCGTTCCAGCCACGGTCCTGGACCGCGCTCATCAAGGCGCGCGCATAATGGCTGTCGCTGCTGCCTTCCAGCCCGTGGAACAGGACGACCAGCGGTGCGTCGGCACGGCCGTCGATACGATCGACCGCGATGCGGGCGCCGTCCGGCGTGTCCCACTCTTCGCGCCGGTAGCCGGGGCGGCGCACCGGAACCAGCAGAGCCGGCCAGAGGGTCTGCGCGTGCCCCCCGATCAGCCATGGCGGCGCGCGGTAGCTCATGCCGGTCGCGGGGGGCGCTGCGCCGACTTGGGGCGGAAGGACTTGATCACCGATTCCACTGTCTCGACATACGGGCCTTCCAGCAGGTCGATGCAGTAGGGGATGGCCGCAAAGATGCCGGGTACCACCGCGGCACCGAACTCATCCTTGATGCCTTGCAGGATCTCTTCGATCGCCTTGGGCTGCCCCGGCAAGTTGACGATGAGGGTTTGTTTGCGAATGACCGCGACCTGGCGCGACAGAATGGCGGTCGGCACGAAATGCAGGCTGATCTGCCGCATCTGCTCGCCGAAACCGGGCATGACGCGGTCGGCCACGGCCAGCGTCGCTTCCGGCGTCACGTCGCGCAGTGCGGGCCCGGTGCCCCCCGTGGTCAGTACCAGATGGCAAGCCAGAGTGTCGACCAGCGTACATAAGGCGTCTTCGATCAAGGGCTGCTCGTCGGGTACCAGGCGGGTTTCCACCTCGTACGGCGACGCCAGCGCGGTTTCCAGCCATGCGAGCAGCGAGGGGATGCCCCGGTCCTGATAGACACCGCTCGTGGCGCGATCCGAAACCGAAACCAATCCTATCCTGAACATGGTGTTTACTCCTGTTCCTCTTCCGGTGCGGAATGGCCGGGTTCCGGAATGATGCCTTTCAATGTCTGGAACAGCAGGCGGAAATTCTTCGGGGGCTTGCTCTCCAGTTGTTCCTTGCGCGCGTTGCGAATCTGCGTACGCAGGGTCTGCACGTCGGTCGCCGGGTAGTCGACGAGGAAGGGTGCAAGCGCCGCGTCGTCGGCGAGCAGCCGCTCGCGCAGGCGTTCGACCAGATGCAGCCAGGCATTATGTTCGGCCGAATCCCCTTTGATGACGGCGACCTGCCGCCTGATAGGTTCGGGGTCGACATCGCGCATCAGCTTGCCGATATATTGCTCCTGCCGCTTTTTCGCTCCGTGCGAGGTGAAACGCTTATGGTCGAGGAGGGCGGTCAGCAGATCCTCGGGCAGCTCCATGCGCTTGAGTTTGTCATTGGGGAGTTCGACCAGTTCCTTGCCCAGATCCTGCAGCGAATCCATATCTCTTTTGCGTTGCGATTTGCTGATAATTTCGTCGTCTGGGCTATCTTGTGTGTAATCCGTCATTGCTCTCGGTCTCATCTCGTTTCCAACGCTGGTATGATACCGGAAAAGCCCGAATATTAGTCCGGGTGTTTAACACCAAAGCGTGAGGCACGATGTCAGCGAATACTTTCAGTTATAGCGTTTCAACGCTGGAGACTCTGGCGGCCCGGGTGCTGGATCTGGCGAAGAGCAGCGGTGCCACGGCCAGCGAGGTCGATGTGTCGGAAGGCTTGGGTCAGTCGGTTTCCGTGCGCCTGGAGCAAGTGGAAACCATCGAATACAACCAGGACAAGGGCATTGGCGTCACTGTCTATTTCGGACAGAAAAAAGGGCATGCAAGCACGTCCGATTTTTCGGACTCCGCACTGGTGGACACCGTGGCCGCCGCCGTCAACATCGCGCGTTACACCGCTCCCGACGATTGTTCGGGCCTGGCCGAACCCGAATTGTTGGCCCGCGATTGCCCGGATCTCGATCTCTATCACGCCTGGAACCTGTCGGTAGAAGACGCCATCGCGATCGCCTGCCGCTGCGAGCGCGCCGCGCGCGGCGTCGATGCGCGCATTTCGAACTCCGAAGGCGCGACCGTTTCGGCTCAGGCCAGTCAATTCATCTACGGCAACAGCAACGGTTTCCTCGGCGGATTCGCCAGCTCGCGACATAGCGTTTCGGCGGCGGTGGTGGCTGACGACGGCACGGCGATGCAGCGCGATTATTGGTATAGCGCCGCGCGGCATCCTGATGATCTGCTCGATGCGGAAACGGTGGGGCGTATCGCAGGCGAGCGCGCGGTGCGCCGCCTCGGTGGCCGCCGCATCAAGACCGGCAGCTATCCCGTGATTTTCGAGGCCAATGTCGCTTCGTCCCTGATCGGCCATCTGGTATCGGCCATCAGCGGCGGCAGCCTGTACCGCCAGAGCAGCTTCTTGCTCGATTCGCTCGGCAAGACGATTTTCTCGCCCATCGTAACGATAGACGAAGATCCGTTCCTGCCGCGCGGGCTGGCCAGCAGCGCCTTCGACAACGAGGGCGTCGCGACCCGCGGGCGGCGCCTGGTCGACGCCGGCGTGCTCAACGGCTATATGCTGGGCAGCTACTCGGCGCGCAAACTCGGCATGAAGACCACCGGCAACGCCGGTGGCGCGCATAACCTCATGGTGCATTCCACCGGCCATACGCTCGCCCAGATGCTGGCCGGGATGGGCAGCGGCCTGCTGGTGACCGAGGTGATGGGGCAGGGCGTCAATACCGTTACCGGCGACTATTCGCGTGGTGCGGCCGGTTTCTGGGTGGAGAATGGCGAGATAGCCTTCCCGGTCGAAGAAATCACCATCGCCGGCCATCTGAACGCGCTATTCAAGGGTATCGTCGCCATCGGTAACGATACCCAGGTCCGTGGCGCGACCCATATCGGTTCGGTCTGGGTGGATGCACTGATGGTTGCGGGCGAGGCCTGAGTCCGCTCGCCGGCACCGGCTGTTCTGTTCATCTGGAGGCTGGCGGCCGAGGGGCCGCCGCCACGTCGGGTCTCTGCGCTACGGGTCCTGTCCGGCACCCGCCCGGCAAGGACCCGCTGCCGCAGGGAGCGAGCGGAATGCGCGAAAGGAAACATGGCGGCCGAGACTAAGATCGGACTGGTGCTGGCCGGAGGCGGGGCGCGCGCCGCCTATCAGGTCGGCGTACTGCTTGCCGTGGCGCGCCTGCTGCCCGATCCGCACCGCAATCCCTTTGCCATTATCAGCGGCACGTCGGGCGGCGCCATCAATGCCGCCGGACTGGCTGCCGGGGCCCGTGATTTTCGCGCCGCCACGGTCGATCTGGCCCGCTCCTGGCGCCAGTTGCACATTTCGGACGTTTATCGATCGAGCCCCGCCTATTTTCTCAAGACGTTTCTCCATTTCGGCGTGGCGCTGCTCAGCGGCGGCAGACTGTGGAAAAACCCGCCCAGTGTGCTCGATAACGCGCCGTTGCGCGATTTTCTCGAACGCACGGTGGCGCTGGCGGATATTGACCTCGCGCTGCAAGCCGGAGCCCTCGACGCTCTCGCCCTGACCGCGTCCTGCTATAGCACCGGATTGTCGGTGTCGTTCTTCCAGGGGCGGCCGGAACTGGACGGCTGGTCGCGGCAACTGCGGCAAGGGGTGCGCGACCGGCTCGGCATCGATCACCTGATGGCCAGCTGTGCGATTCCGCTGTTGTTTCCCGCCGTCGACGTGGCGCAGCGTTTTTATTGCGACGGGGCGGTGCGCCAATTGTCGCCGCTGTCGCCGCCGCTGCATCTCGGGGCCGACAAGCTATTCATCATCGGCCTTGGCAACCAGCGCACGAGCAAGGAAGAGAGGCGATTCTCCGACCGCTACCCGACGCCGGCGCAAATGCTCGGCCATTTGCTCAATAGTGTCTTTCTGGACAGCCTGGCGCTCGACCTCGAGCGTCTGGAGCGGATCAACGAAACCCTCGCCGGGAGCGGTCGCGCGCGCGCCGAGGTCGGGGAGAGCCATCTGCGGCGAGTGGATGTTCTGACCTTGAACCCCAGCCGCTCGCTGGAGTCGATCGCCTTTCGCCATCTCCGCTTGTTTCCGCCCGTGTTGCGCTTTATCCTGCACGGGGCCGGCGGCACCAATCGCCGCGGCTCGGCGCTGGCCAGCTATCTGCTGTTCGAACCCGGCTACTGCCGCGAGCTCATTGCGCTGGGCTTCCGCGATGCGATGGACCAGGGAGAGCGCATCCGCGCGTTCCTGGAACTTTGAGCGCATACCGGTTTCTACTAGATTTACCCGATTTGAACGAAAGGAGCGACATGCGATTTCCGAGCCGACGACAAGGCTATTTTCTGATTGCGGCCGCGTGTGCCGGTGCGATGGGGGCGGCCTTGTATCTGCAGCATGTGCAAGGTCTGGAGCCGTGCCCGCTGTGCATCTTTCAACGCGTAGGCGTGATCATGGTCGGCCTGCTGGCCTTGCTGGCCGCTCTGCTCAACCCGGCGCGCGGCGCTGCGAAAGTGGCGGACGGCTTGATCGTCCTGGCCGCGCTGGCCGGCGGCAGCGTGTCTTTACGCCAGCTGTGGCTGCAGAGTTTGCCGGCCGATCAGGTTCCATCCTGCGGCCCGGGGCTCGAATACATGCTTGGCGCCTTTCCCTTGCACGATGTGGTCGTCAATGTTTTCAAGGGCAGCGGCGAGTGCGCGGTAGTCGACTGGACGTTTCTCGGCATGGCGCTGCCGTTCTGGGTGTTGATGTTCTTCATTGCCGTCATCGCCTTTGTGCTGTTGCAAATGCGCCGTCTGCGCTGAGAGGCCGCTACTCGAGGCGGTCCCAGCGCTGTTTGATTTCCAGGATGAGCGGCTGTATGGCCATGAAGTGCTCGACCAGTCGCGGTTCGAAGTGGAGGCCGGCACCGGCGGCGATGGTGTCCCAGACTTTTTCCAGCGGCCAGGCGTCCTTGTAAGGCCGTTTCATCGTCAATGCGTCGAAGACGTCGGCGATGGCGACAATGCGCGCCGACTCGGGGATCGCCCCCCCGGCGAGCCCTGCCGGGTAGCCGCTGCCGTTCCATTTTTCGTGGTGGTGGAGCGCGACGGTGGCGGCCAGCCGGAACACAGGGGCCGAGCTTTGCGCCAGAATATCGTAGCCGATGCGGGAGTGCATGCGCATGACGTCCCACTCGCACTCCGTCAAGGGGCCAGGTTTGCGCAATATGGCGTCCGGTGTGCCCAGCTTGCCCGTGTCGTGCATGGGCGCCGCCAGCTCCAGTAGAATGGCGTCCTCCGTGCGCCAGCCCGTGGCTTCGGCCAGCGCGCGCGAGTAAGCGGCCATGCGCCAGATATGCATGCCTGTGTCGTTGTCGTTATAGTGGCCGGCGACACCAAGCATATGAATCGCGTCACGATGGCTCTGTTCGAGCTCGGTCGCCCTGACCAGCGACAAATGGGTACGTACGCGGGCGAGGACGAGCGCGGGCGACACCGGCTTGACGATATAGTCGACGCAACCCGCAGCGAATCCAGCTGTTTCGTCGCCGACTTCCGCCATCGAGCTGATGAAAATGACGGGTGTGGCTTCGGTTTGCGGATCGCTCTTCAAGCGGCGACATACATCGAAACCGTTCATGTCGGGCATCTGGATGTCGAGCAATATCAGTGCGGGGCGATGCTTGGCCGCTGCCGCCAGCGCATCCATGCCGTTGCGGGCAAAGACGAGCGGATAGTGGTCGCCGAGTATCTGGCGCAATAGCGCCAGATTATTGGGTTCATCATCGACGAGAAGTATCGGGCCGTGGATCATGTTCCCCCTACCTTTCCGTGTTCCGGATCGAGACCTTCGATCAGAGCGGCCACGACGGCTTCGGCGCCGCGGTAGTCGAAATTGTCGATGCGGCTGCGGAGGCTTGCCAGCGAAGCGGGGGCAAGAACGGCATGCAACGGCGCCAGCGCCGGATCGATCCGCTCCGGGCTGTCGCTGTCGAGGGCCGTTTGCAAGTCGCGCAGCAAGTTCGCCAGCGGTGGCGTCGTGACGGCGGGGGGCGGCGGGGCTTCGGCTTGCCCCGACAGTCGGGCGATGCTGTCGCAAACTTCGGCCAGCGCCGCCGCCAGTGTCCATGACGGTGTCTCGGTCGCTTCGCCGCGCCCGAACGCGAGCTCCAGTTCTCCCGCGGCTTGCGCCACCGCGTTCAGTGCCAGGTTGCCGGCGGCCCCCTTGAGTTTGTGCGCCAGTGCGCGGGCGGCGGCGACATCGCCCTGCTGCTGTAGCGTATCCAGGGTCTGCGCACTGTCCGCGTAATCGGCAGCAAATTTTTGCAGGAAGCGGTGGTAGACCTCGATGTCGCGCCATGCACGCAGGCCTTGCTCCTGATCGATGCCGGGCAGGGCCAGGCCAGGAGCCGGCGGAACCTGTTCGGGGGCGGGGGACTGCCGGGCGCCACTGGCCGCCGGCTGCACCCGGCCGGTCAGGCGCAATATGGTTTGCAATAGTTGCTCGACCGAGAAGGGTTTGGCGACAAAATCGTCCATGCCTGCCGCGCGCGCCTGCTCCTGTTGTTCGCGAAAGGCGCCTGCCGTCAGTGCGACCACCGGCAAATCCGCCAGAATCGGATGTCGGCGAATGGCGCGCGTTGCTTCGTAGCCGTCCATGACCGGCATCTGGGCATCCATCAGCACCAAATCGATCGTGCCGGGCGCGGCCAGAAGGCCGTCGATGGCGGCTTTGCCGTTGCTGGCGAGCGAGACCTGCGCACCTTCGCCCTCCAGTATGCGTTGTGCGACTTCGCGGTTGATCTCGCTGTCGTCCACGACCAGGATGCGGATGCCGGGCAGACGCGGGAGCCTGACGCTGGACCGGTCGCTGTTTGTCCCCATCCGTGCGGCGGCGACGGCATCGTACAGGGTGGACCCGGTGACCGGCTTGTTCAGTATCGTGTGCAGCGCTTCGCTTCCCGGCCGCCTCAGCAATTCTTCGCGGGCAAAGGCGCTGCACAAGATGATGGTGGTCGGCAGGGCGCCATGGTGGAGATCGGCGCGGCGTATTTCCAGGGCCGCGGCCAGCCCGTCCATCCACGGCATCTGCCAGTCGAGTACCACGACATCGTAGCCATGATGCCGTTCGAGACTGTCGTGCACGTAATCGACCGCCAGATGGTCGGAATCCACCGTCGTGGGGTGCCAGCCCAGCGCGCGTGCCGTCTGTGCCAGATTGTCGCGCAGCATGGCGCTGGAAGAGGCAATCAGTATGCGCAGACCGACCAGGTGTGGCGCAGCGTAACGCGGCGGAGGGGCGCGCTGCAATTTCACGGTGAACCAGAACTCGCTGCCTTGCCCCGGGCTGCTTTCGACCCCGATTTCGCCGCCCATGCCTGCAACCAGCTGCCGACTGATGGCCAATCCGAGCCCGCTGCCGCCGAAGCGGCGCGTAGTCGAACTGTCGGCTTGGGTGAAGGCCGAAAAAATATGCGCCTGCTGCTCTTTGCTTATTCCTATTCCCGTGTCCTTGATCGTGAAGCGCAGCAGGCTATGGCCGTCTTGCTCCTGTTCTTGTACGTCCACGGTGACGGCGCCGCGTTCCGTGAACTTGATCGCATTGCTGGTCAGGTTGATCAAGACCTGGCCCAGCCGCAGTGCGTCGCCGATCAAATACTGCGCGTTCTCGGGCGGGGGCGAGATTGCGAGTTCGACCGCCTTTTCGCCGACATTATTGGCCATGATGGTGGCCAGATTACTCAGGACATCGGCCAGGCAGAATGGGGCGTTCTCGATTTCCAGGCGCCCGGCCTCGATTTTGGAAAAGTCCAGAATGTCATTGATGATGGCTTGCAGCAGATTGCCGGCGTTTCTGATCTTGCGCACCAGACTCAGACTTTCGGCATCGAGGGGGCGCTGCTCGATCAGATAGGCGAGCCCGAGCACCGCATTCATGGGAGTGCGGATCTCGTGACTCATATTGGCCAGGAACTCGCTCTTGGTGCGGTTGGATGCTTCGGCGGCATCGCGCGCAAGCGCCTGCTGGTCGCGGGCGCGCGTGAGTTCTTCTGTCTTGCGCTGTTCGCTTATGTGTAGCTGCACCAGGCGCGTGTACAGTGTGTTGTTTTCCAGCAGGATCATCAGTAGAACGAAGGTCGCCGCCACCATGCCATAGCCGCGCCCCAGGTAGAAGCCAAGGTCGAAACGCCCGGCATTGAGCAGCGCAGACAAGGACGAGTCGAAGGCCCAGGCCGAACAGACCACCATCAGCCAGATGTCGAGCACCGACTTGTCGCGCCGCAGCGCGAGCATGAGCAAGGCGAACAGCGAGGCGATCACGACGCAGGCCGAGGCGATCGTCTCGGCGAGGAAATAATGGTTGCCAAGCATCAAGGGAGGCAGCAGCGCATCGCTGTGCGTTGCAAGCAGCGCGAACGAGGCGGCGAAGAGCAGGGTCGCCGCGGCCAGCGGCGGCGAGGAGTGCGTCCACATCCGTGCGCGCCCCGCGCCCGCTCTCAAGCGTGCGTAGGTCATGACATACAGCGGGAAGCCGGCGTGCCAGAACATATACAGCCAGGCTGTGGTTTGCTTTCCGCCTCCGATCAGTCCCGTCTGCGCAAAGACGCCGGGAAAGCTCAATACATGCAGGGCGGCGAGGCTGGATGTGTAGAGGTAGCCGCAGGCGAGCACGCGCAGCGGACCCGATTTGAGTATGCCGGCCTGACTGAAGAGCAGGATGGCGGTGATCAGATCGGTGGTGATCAGCGCGGACTGATAGATCAGGATGAAGGCCGGGGCGGCCGGCAGTTGCACGCGTGCAAAGGGGACCGCGGCCAGAAACAGGGCCAGCGAGATCGTAACCACAATGGCCGCCAGCCGCCGACCCTTGTGATCGGCGGGGTAGGTCGCAAGAAAAGGCATGCCAGCGGTGGTGCGATCCATGAAGTCCGTGCCTTTCGTGTGCCTGACGATGGGCGCGCCGGTGGCGTGTAATACCTAATTTATCAGGCGTATCCTTATTGATTATTATATTGCACAGAAAAAAAATGACGGCGCCAATTTGCCGTCAAATCAAATGGATGTCTGCGAACGGCTTACTCGCGCCGCTTCAGCGTCAGCGTCAGGACCATGCCGTCTTCGCCCTGGTCGAGCGAATGAATATGCTGCAGGCTGAACTGCGAGGGCAACAGCAAACTGATGCCATGGCCGAGAGTGCTCTTGTTCAAACTGCGCTCTATGCGTTTATACAGTCCTTCGCTTGGCAGGCGCGCCTCCCGGTCCAGGGCGAAGCCCGAGCGGTCGGCGGCCTCGCTGACCGTCGCGGCGATATGCTGCGGCGCCAGATAGTCGTCGGCCAGCGCCGTGACTTGCGAAGTCGACAATTCGGGCGTGCTGTCGCATAAGGTGCGCAGGTTTTCCTTGAACTTGAGCTGGGACAGCGGATCTTCGATGTCCTGCGCGAGCGACTCCAGTATCTGCGCCATCATGCGCCCGCTGCTGGCGGGATCGGGCAGGCGCTCGGCCTGCAGGAAATCCTCTTGCCAATACTTGGTTTCGCGTCCGGCACGGTCCAGCGCGTAGACGAGATTGTCGCTTTCCAGCAGCAAGGCGCCCTTGTCTATCATTTTCGGGTTGATGCCCGAGGCATGCCCGAGCTTGAAGCTGCCGCCGCTCTCATCCAGAGTCAGAAACTCTTCGCGCACTTCGGACTTGAAAATGCCGATGGCACGCGACCCCGGACCGTCGAGATCGGCAAACAGAATGACGAATAAATCGCCGGCCCCGATATTGGGGTGCTGGGTTTTCGAATACAGGTGGCGGGCGACGCGCTGCGATAATTCGATGAAATCGCATTGGCCGCCGAAAAACTGGCGCGAATAATGAAAGACTTCATTCAGATTGATGTCCGAGTCGTGACGGAAGCGGTACTTGCGGCGTTCGGCCACGATGCCTTTCAGATAGCCGTGCAAAATCATGACGGCAGCATCGGTGTCGAGCGCGCTGTCGGCCTCGGTCAGAAACAGGGCCTCGTCGCGCGCCTTGTTGCCGACGCGGTGCACGATCAAGCGGTCGATGCGAGCCTGGGTGATATCCATGCGGTGTGTCTCCGACTGAGGGGAGGGACGGCGGACGCAAAAAAACCCGTCACGAAACGGGTTTGTTTGAACAATCGAATTTGGCGGAGCGGACGGGACTCGAACCCGCGACCCCCGGCGTGACAGGCCGGTATTCTAACCAACTGAACTACCACTCCAA